>NZ_UAQP01000005.1:0-1200000 GCF_900445985.1 Brevundimonas vesicularis | reverse complement strand
CCAATTCAGCCGGGCGGCGACCTGTTCGATGTGGGTCGATTTACCGGTGCCGTGATAGCCCTGGACCATGACGCGGCGGTCGAAGGCGAAGCCGGCGCAGATGGCGATGGTCGTCTGGGGATCGAAGCGATAGGCCTCGTCGATCTCGGGCACATGGCTGTCGCGCTCGTCGAAGGCGGGCACGGTCATGTCGCTGTCCACGCCGAAGGCCTCGCGCAGGGTCACGCGGCGATGCGGTTCGAGCGTCAGCAGGGGATCGGGGGAGGCTTCGAGCGGGGAGGTCATGGACCTCATCTAGAGGCGCCGCGCGCGCGGCTCAACACGCGCGCGGCCCTCGGCGTCGGTTATTTCGCGCTCAGGCGAACATCGACGTTGTTGCGCGTGGCGTTGGAGTAGGGGCAGACCTGGTGCGCCTTCTCGATCAGGTCGTCGATAACGGCCTGGTCCAGGCCGTGGTCGGTCACGGTCAGGTCGACATCCAGGTTGAAGCCTTCACCCTTGGTGTTCTTGCCGAAGCCGACGCCGGCGGTGACCTTGGTGTCGGGGCTGACGGGCGTGCCGGCCTTGCTGCTGACCAGACGCAGCGCGCCGAGGTAGCAGGCGGCGTATCCGGTGGCGAACAGCTGCTCGGGGTTGGTGCCGTCGCCGCCCTTGCCGCCCATCTCGGTCGGCGTCGACAGTTTGACGTCGATCTTGCCGTCGTCGGTGGCCGAACGACCGTCTTCGCGGCCTCCGCCGGATGCCGTCGATTGGGCGCGATACAGAACTTCCATGGCAGGCTCCTTGGGTTGGGATGCTTGAGATGGGAGCTTAACGGCGGACGGGAAGGGGCCGTTGCATCGCGGCTATAGCCATCGACCGGCGACGCGGGCTAAAGCACCCTTTCGGGGCGCGTCGTCGGAGTACGCAGTGAAGATTGCCGAACGCTGGTTCGTGTGGGCGGGCATGGTTCTGCTGGGCGGCATCGCCCTGGCGGGGTTGGTCGTCGCCGTCTATGCCGCGTGGCTGTTCCACGACCTGCCGGATGCGTCGGAACTGGCGGACTATCGCCCGCCGACCGCGACGCGCGTCTATGCCGGCGACGGCACCCTGATCGGCGAGTTTTCGGACGAGCGCCGGATTTATGTCTCCTACGACCAGATTCCCCAGCCGGTGATCCACGCCTTCCTGGCAGCCGAAGATCGCAACTTCTTCCAGCATGGCGGCATCGACGTGGGCGGCATCGGCCGCGCTTCGCTGAAGAACGTCTTCAACCTAGCGTCGGGACGCCGGCTGGAAGGCGGCTCGACCATCACCCAGCAGGTGGCCAAGAACGTCCTGCTGACCAACGAATCCAGCCTGAATCGCAAGCTGAAGGAAGCCATCCTGGCCAATCGCCTGGAGGCGACCCTGTCCAAGGAACAGATCCTCGAGCTGTATCTGAACGAGATTTTCCTGGGCTATCGCTCGTTCGGCATCGCTTCGGCGGCCTACAACTATTTCGGCAAGTCGCTGGCGCAGCTGACGCCTGACGAAGCCGCCTTCCTGGCATCCCTGCCCAAGGGGCCGAACAACTATCACCCCAAGCGTCACCCCGGCGCGGCCAAGGGCCGTCGTGACTGGGTGCTGGGCGAGATGGAGCAGAGCGGCTGGCTGACGCCTGAACAACTGATTGATGCGCGCGCCAAGCCTCTGGTCACGCGCGATGCGCCGCAACGGTCGGATTACAAGGACGCCGACTTCTTCGTCGAAGAAGCGCGGCGCCAGGCCGCAGCCAACCCGCAGTTCGGCGAGCAGTTGCGCGCCGGCGGCTTCTATATGCGCACGACCCTGGATCCCACGCTGCAGACGGCGGCGCGCCGGGCCCTGATGCAGGGGCTTGAGAACTACGACCGTCGTCATGGCTGGCGCGGCGGTTGGGGCACGACCGACTTCGCCGACGGCTGGCAGGCGGTCGCGCTGAAGGAACAGGCGCCGCCCGAGCGCCGCAGCTGGCAGGCCGCCGCCATCGAAAGCGTCAGCGGCAATACGGTGCGCATCCGCACGGCCCGCGACGACAAGTCCGGCACGCTGCTGGCGTCGGACGCCGCCTGGGCCAAGGCCAATCGCCAGTTGAAGCGCGGCGAACTGATCTTCGTGGAGCCCCAGGGCGGGCAGTTCGCCCTGAAGCAGGTGCCGCGCGTCAACGGGGCCCTGGTGGCCATAGAGCCGCAGTCCGGCCGCGTGCTGGCGATGGTCGGCGGTTATTCCTATGCGCTGTCCAGCTTCAATCGGGCGACCCAGGCCAAGCGCCAGCCGGGTTCGGCGTTCAAACCATTCGTTTACGCCACGGCGCTTGAGGGCGACTTCACCCCGGCGTCGATCGTGCTGGATGCGCCGATCAGCTTCGCCGGCGGGCCGAACGGTCAGCGCTGGACCCCGGAGAACTACAGCCGCCAATACTATGGCCCTCAGACGCTGCGGCGCGGCTTAGAGTTGTCGCGCAACGTCATGACGGTGCGGCTGGCCCAGTCGGTCGGCATGAAGAAGATCGTGGAGCAGGCGGATCGCATGGGGCTGCCCGGCATGACGCCGAACCTGTCGGTCTCGCTGGGCGCCGGCGAGGTCACGCCTCTGGATATCACGGCCGCCTATTCCGCCTTCGCCAACGGCGGCCGGCGGGTGACGCCCTACCTGATCGACTATGTTCAGGACCGCGACGGCGAGACCATCTTCCGCGCCGACAATCGCAGTTGCCGCGAATGCGGACGGGGCTTCTCGGGCCAGGAATCGCCGCGCCTGCAGCAGCGCGGAACCCAGGTCATCGACCCGATCACCGCCTATCAGATGAGCTCGATGTTGGAAGGCGTCGTTCAGCGCGGCACCGCCGCCAGCGCGCGCGGCCTGGGGCCCTGGGTCGCGGGCAAGACCGGCACTACGAACGAATATCGCTCGGCCTGGTTCGTGGGCTTCACCACCGACATCGTGGTCGGCGTCTTCATCGGCTTTGACGACAACCGCTCTCTGGGATCCGGTGAAGCCGGGGCCTCGGCCGCCGTGCCGGTCTTCACAGAGTTCATGCAGACGGCGTTGAAGGAAAGGCCGGCTCGTCCGTTCGTGCGGCCCAAGAACGCCATCTTCCGCACCGTCAATGGCATCGAGGAAGCCTTCCGTCCCGGCACCGAGCGCCAGGCCCCGCCGCCGCGCCCGACAGGCCCCGCGCGGCCCGTCGGACCGCAAAACTACTACGACGTCATCCGCCGCGAGCAGGAGGCCGCAAGCGGCGCGCCCGCCTCGACGCCTGCGCCCACCGCGCCCCCGCCGCCCAAGAAGGCGCCGGCCGAGGACTTGAGCGGATTGTACTGAGGCTCTAGGTAGGCCTTTCGAACGGCGCGTCCTCGTGGCGCGCCGTTTTCCATTAATCCTGCCCTGTCGCGCGGCCTGCGGGCCGCGCTGCTTGAGGGCGTTGTGTCGCGGAGATTGCGATGAGACCGGATGTCGAGGCCATGAAGGCCGACATCGAGCAGAGCGTCGCTCTGCTCAGGAGGCGTCTTTGACTGGGATGTCGCTCTAAGAAAGCTCGATGAGCTGAATGCGCGGGTCGAGGATCCGACGCTGTGGGACAAGCCCGACGAGGCCCAAGCCGTCAGCCGCGAACGCTCGCAGCTGGAAGGCAAGATCAACACCGTCAAGGCGATGGAGCAGGACCTCGAAGACGGGGTGATGCTGGCCGAGATGGCGGACGAGGAAGGCGACGAGGGCGCGCTGGAAGACGCCCGCGCGTCGTTGCGCGGCATCAAGGAGCGCGCCGCCCGCGCCGAGTTGGAAGCTCTGCTATCCGGCGAGGCTGACGGCAACGACGCCTATCTGGAGGTGAACTCCGGCGCCGGCGGCACCGAGTCGAACGACTGGGCCGGCATGCTGCTGCGGATGTACTCCCGCTGGGCCAAGGCGCACGGCTACGAGGTCACGATCGAAGCGCACGAAGAGGGCGAGCAGGCGGGGGTCAAATCGGCCACCATCCTGATCGAGGGGCCCAACGCCTATGGCTGGCTGAAGTCGGAATCGGGCGTGCACCGCCTGGTCCGCATCAGCCCCTATGACGCGGCGGCCAAGCGCCACACCAGCTTCGCCTCCATCGGCGTGTCGCCGGTCGTGGACGACGCGATCGAGATCGACATCAATCCCTCGGACGTGCGCACCGACACCTATCGCGCCTCGGGCGCGGGCGGTCAGCACATCAACAAGACCGACTCGGCCGTGCGCCTGACCCACACCCCGACCAACACCGTAGTGGCCTGCCAGGCCGGCCGGTCGCAGCACCAGAACCGCGAGATGGCGTGGAAGATGCTCCGCGCGCGCCTGTACGAGCTGGAACTGCAGAAGCGTGAGGCGGCGGCTCAGGCGCTGGCCGACGCCAAGACGGACATCGGGTGGGGTCACCAGATCCGCTCCTATGTCCTGCAGCCCTATCAGATGGTGAAGGATCTGCGGACCGAGGTTGAGACGTCGGATACCCAGGGGGTGCTGGACGGCGACCTAGACGCCTTCATGGGCGCGGCCCTGGCCCAGCGGGTCGGCGAGACCCGCGGATCGAGCGTGGACTGACGGAAAAGGGCGGCTCCGAAGAGCCGCCCTTTTGGTCTTGGGCTTCCGGCCTTGCGGCCGTTCGCTTCGAGGCGGTCAGGCGGCGGTCTTGTCCGCCTTGTCGGCCTTTGGCGCGGGGGCTTCCAGCATGGCGGCGCCGGGGGTGTCGCGCTTGGCCTGGTTGCAGCGGCCCTGGAACCAGGCGCCCTGGTCGATGGCGAGTTGCTCTTGCGTGATGTCGCCCTCGACGCGGGCGGTGGCGTGAAGCTTGACCTGTTTGGCGACGATGGCGCCCGAGACGCGGCCGCGCACGTCAAGGACGTCGGCATGGACCGTGCCCTCGACCGAGCCGCCTTCGCCGATCACGACGCGCGAGACGCGGACGTCGCCCTTCAGCGAGCCGTCGACCTGAAGCTCGCCGGCGCCGGAGATGTTGCCTTCGTATTTCACGCCGGCCGACAGGGTCGACAGATTGCTGGACCGGGCCGCCGGACGGGCCGGTTCGGGCGCGCGGGGCGCAGGCGTCGTGGCAGGCAGGGACGGCGTGCTCGCAGCCGTCGGCGTGGGCGTGGTCGGTTCGGGCGCCGGGGGGATGCCCAGGCCGTTCGATCCGCTGTCGTAGGATTTGCTCTTGGTGAACATGGTGCGCTCCGCATCTGCCAGCCAAGGCCGGCCAAGCCCCTATTAGCCCCGACGCCCACTAGGCCGTGGAGGAGGGGCCAAGGTCAAGCATCGCTTCCGAACGGCGCTCGCCGATCACAGGGCCCTGGCGGCCTCCAGCACGGCGGCGGCGTGGTCTGCGACCTTCACATTGCGCCAAGCCTTGGCGACGCGGCCCTCGGCGTCGATCAGGAAGGTGGCCCGCTCGATGCCCATATATTCGCGGCCATAGAGCTTCTTCTGCACCCAGACGCCCCAGGCCTCGCAGGCGGCGCCGTCTTCGTCGGAGGCGAGGGTGACGGCGAGATCGTATTTGGCCTTGAACTTGTCGTGCTTCTTCACCGTGTCCTTGGACACGCCGATGACCGGAACGCCCAGAGCGGCGAAGTCGGGCGCAAGGGCGCTGAAGTCCTGGGCTTCACGCGTGCAGCCGGTCGTGTCGTCCTTAGGGTAGAAATAGACGACGGCAGGCTTGCCCTTGAGGGCGGCGAGGGTGACGCGGCCGCCGCCGTCCGTGGGCAGGTCGAGGGCGGGCGCGTCCTGGCCTTCGGTTGCGGACATCAGACAGGCCTCACCAGAACGATCTTTTTCTTGCCGGCTGCCAGTTTGATGACGCCGTCCTTGAGGTCGGCTTCGGTCAGCAGTTGGGCCCCGTCGGACACCGCGGTGTCGTTCAAACGCAGGCCGCCGCCCTGGGCCAGGCGACGGGCCTCGCCGTTGGACGCCGTCAGGCCAGCCTTCGTCACGACAGCGGCGATCATGGCACCGTAGACCTCGGCCGACGGCAGTTCGACGGTCGGCAGGTCAGCGGACAACTGACCCTTTTCAAAGTTGCTTTCGGCGGCGGCGCGCGCCTTGGCGGCTTCCTCGGCGCCGTGCAGCAGGGTGGTCGCCGCGTCGGCGAGGGCCTTCTTGGCGTCGTTGATGGCCGCGCCTTCTAGCGCTTCGTATTCCGCGATCTGTTCCAGGCTCAGGTCCGTGAACAGGCGCATGAAGCGGCCGACGTCGGCGTCCTCGGCGTTACGCCAGAACTGCCAGTAGTCGTAGGGGCTGAGTTGTTCGGCGTTCAGCCAGATGGCGCCCTGAGCGGTCTTGCCCATCTTGCCGCCGGATGCCGTGGTCAGCAGCGGCGTGGTCAGGCCGAAGGCGGCCTTTTGATCCACGCGGCGCACCAGATCCACGCCCGAAGTGATGTTGCCCCACTGGTCCGAGCCGCCCATTTGCAGGGTGACCTTGTGGCTGCGGTTGAGCTCCAGGAAGTCCACCGACTGCATCAGCATATAATTGAACTCAAGGAAGGTCATCGGCTGCTCGCGCTCGAGCCGCAGCTTGACCGATTCGAAGGCCAGCATTCGGTTGACGGTGAAGTGTGTGCCGAAATCCCTCAGGAACTGGATGTAACCGTAGCCGGACAGCCAGTCGTCATTGTTGACGATGACCGCATCGGTCGGTCCGTCGCCGAACGTCAGGAACTTGGCGAAGACCGTCTTGATGGTGTCGATGTTCGACTGGATCGTCTCTTCGGTCAGTTGCGGACGCGACGCATCCTTGCCGGTGGGGTCGCCGACCTTGGTCGTGCCGCCGCCCATCAGGACGATCGGCTTGCCGCCCGCCTGCTGAAGCCGGCGCAACATCATGATCTGGATCAGGCTGCCGACGTGCAATGACGGCGCAGTGGCGTCGAAACCGATATAGCCCGGCACCACGCCCGCAGCGGCCGCTTCGTCCAATTCGACGGGGTGGGTGATCTGATGGATGTAGCCGCGCGCCTGAAGCGTGCGCAGGAAGTCGGATTTGAAGGCGTGTTCGGTCATGGTGAGGCTGGGTTAGCAGGGATGACGGGGGTCGTCTTCCCCTAGTCGAGGCGGCGTCGGCTGTTCAGACGATGCGGATGAAAAACACCGTCTAAAGTGTCTAATTCGTCTAATCTCGGTCTGCGCGACGTTGGAGTGCAATGCGAAAACGCGTGCAAAATGCAAGATGGTGCAATTCAGGCGGAGCGGCTTTGGGCATGGCCCGCCCATTGTATGACCGTTTTGCAGAGCGGCAGGGTAAGCGCTGCTCCTTCGTCTCAAGGCCTTGTTTTGTCAGGATAGGTCTGGCGGAAATAATATGGTTAGCGCGACTTTGGAGCGTGGTCGCTACTTCACACCGTCCTGCGCCAACGTGTAGGCCACCACGGCGTTGGCGTGGCCGTGGCCCATGCCGTGCGCTTCCTTAAGAATGGCGACCAACGCCATGTGCCGGGCGGGATAGCCGTCGCGCACAATCTGCTGCCAATGGGAAATCGGATGGCCGTAGGTCTTCTCGATTGAGGGGAAGTATGACGCCGGACCCTTCACGGGATTGTCGGGCATGAGGTTCTCCTTTTCCAGAACCGATGCTACCGCAACGCGCGGCGAGTGTCGCGGCGATGCATGAGCGTTGACCGTGGGCGTTGCTTCGATACGAAGGCGGGATGCGTCTGCCCCTGATCCCGTATCCGACATCCAGCCCGGCCGGGCTGACGCTCGAGGTCGAGGCGCGGCGAGCCGGGCGGGTTCTGAGCCTGGAGTATGTGCTGGCCGGACTAGTGGAGCGGGTGTGGTGGCCGAAGGCGGCGGCGCGGGTGCGGACGGACGGGCTGTGGCTGGCGACCTGTTTCGAGGCGTTCGTGCGGACGACGGGCGGCTATGTCGAATACAATCTGTCGCCTTCGGGGGCGTGGGCGGCCTATCAGTTCGACGGCTATCGCGAGGGGATGCGGGAGCTGGAGATGCCCGCGCCGTTCATCGTTACGCGGTCGGCGCCTGGTCAGTTCGTGCTGACGGCGGACGTGACCTTGCCGGAGGATGCGGTCGGGGCGTCGGGGTTGGCGGCGGTGATCCGGGGCGTGGACGGGGCGATCGGCTATTGGGCGCTGGCGCATCCTTCGGATAAGCCGGACTTTCATCATCCCGACTCGTTCGCGCTGGACCTGACATGAACTTCGGCCTCGACCGCCTTTTGTCCGACGACGCCCTGAGGGCGCAGCTGAAGGGACGGCGCGTGGCCTTGCTGGCGCATCCGGCGTCGGTGACGAAGGATCTGACCCACGCGGTGGACGCCCTGGCTGCCTGTCCCGAAATCCGGCTGACCGCCGCCTTTGGCCCGCAGCACGGGATGAAGGGCGATCTGCAAGACAATATGATGGAAAGCCCGGATTATCGCGATCCGGTCCACGGCTTTCCCGTCTTCAGCCTGTATGGCGAGGTGCGGCGCCCGCGCGACGAATGGATGGCCGAGTTCGACGTGCTGCTGGTGGATCTGCAGGACCTGGGCTGCCGCATCTACACCTATGTGACGACGCTTCTATACGTGCTGGAGGCGGCGGCGAAACACGGCAAGTCGGTCTGGGTGCTGGACCGGCCCAATCCGACGGGGAGGCCGGTCGAGGGAATGACGTTGAAGCCCGGCTGGGAAAGCTTCGTCGGGGCCGGACCGATGCCGATGCGCCACGGCATGACGATGGGCGAACTGGGCCTGTGGTTCATCGACCAGTTCAAGCTGGATGTGGATTACCGCGTCGTGGAGATGCAGGGCTGGGCGCCCGAGGCGGGGCCCGGCTTCGGCTGGCCGCTGCTGGACCGGTCGTGGGTCAATCCCAGCCCGAATGCGCCGAACCTGTCGATGGCGCGCGCCTATGCGGGCACGGTGATGCTGGAAGGTGCGACTTTGTCGGAAGGGCGGGGGACGACACGGCCGCTGGAGCTGTTCGGGGCGCCGGACATCGATGCGCGGGCGGTGATCGCGGAAATGCAAGCGCTGGCTCCGGACTGGCTTGGCGGCTGCATCTTGCGCGACATGTGGTTCGAGCCGACCTTCCATAAGCACGTCGGAAAGCTGTGCAGCGGGGTGCAGATTCATGTCGATCACCCCCGCTACGATCACGCCGCCTTCAAGCCGTGGCGGGTGCAGGCCCTGGGGTTCAAGGCGATCCGTCGGCTGTATCCCGACTACGATCTGTGGCGGGATTTCCCGTACGAGTATGCGTTCGGGAAGCTGCCCATCGACGTGATCAACGGCGGACCGGGGCTGCGGGAATGGGTGGACGACGCAGGCGCGACGCCAGGCGATCTGGATGCAGCGACGCAGCCCGATGAGGCGATGTGGGAAGAGGCGCGACGGCCGTTCCTGCTCTACTGACAGCTATAACCAAAATCTATTGCGCATCTGCAAATAAGTGATTGGGCTTATTTGGTGCGGTGCGGTAGGGAGGGGGCCTCCCAACCACCTTGCATTGGATTTTGCGCATGGCCCTCATCAACACGACCATCAAACCCTTTACGGCCGAAGCCTATAAGGGCGGCAAATTCCTGACGGTCACGGACGCCGACGTCGCGGGCAAGTGGGCGATCTTCTTCTTCTATCCGGCCGACTTCACCTTTGTGTGCCCGACCGAACTGGAAGACCTGGCCGACCACTATGCCGAGTTCCAGAAGCTGGGCGTCGAGATCTATTCGGTGTCGACCGACACCCACTTCTCGCACAAGGCCTGGCACGACTCGTCGCCGGCGATCGGCAAGATCGAATACACGATGCTGGGCGATCCGTCGGGCCTGGTGACCAACAACTTCGACGCCATGCGTCCGGGCGTGGGCCTGGCCGACCGCGCGACCTTCCTGGTCGATCCGGACGGCGTGATCCAGTTCACCGAGACGACGTCGGAAGGCATCGGCCGCAACGCCGCCGAACTGCTGCGCAAGGTCAAGGCCGCCCAGTATGTACGTTCGCACCCGGGTGAAGTCTGCCCGGCCAAGTGGGAAGAAGGCGAAGCCACCCTGGCCCCGTCGCTCGACCTCGTCGGCAAGATCTAAGACTGACTACGCCTATCGGGTCCGGCCTTCGGGTCGGACCCATCCGGCCTCCCAAGTGTGGGGGCGGACCTTGTCGCGCAGGCCTCGCCGGGATCGGCTCGAAGGCGGCGCGTTACCCTGAAATTCGAGGAGCATCCGATGCTAGACGCCAATCTGAAATCCCAGCTCGAAGCCTACCTCAAGAACATCGTCCATCCCGTCGAACTGGTCGCCTCGCTGGGCGCGGGGCCCAAGTCGATCGAGCTGAAGACCCTGCTGGAGGAGATCGTCTCGGTCTCGCACGGCAAGGTCGAGATGGGCCGCGACTATGACGACGAGCGCCAGCCCAGCTTCCTGATCCGGCGCAAGGGCACGGACATCGGCGTACGGTTTGCGGGCATTCCGCTGGGCCACGAGTTCACCTCGCTGGTGCTGGCCCTGCTGCACGTCGGCGGCCATCCGTCCAAGGCGGCGCAGGAGGTGATCCAGCAGGTCAGGAACCTGGACGGCGACTATGTGTTCGAGACCTATTTCTCGCTGTCATGCCAGAACTGCCCGGACGTGGTGCAGGCGCTGAATCTGATGAGTGTGATCAATCCGCGCATCAAACACGTCGCCATCGAGGGCGGCCTGTTCAAAGACGAGGTCGAGCAACGCAAGATCATGGCCGTGCCGACGGTCTTCCTGAACGGCGAACTGTTCGGTCAGGGCCGCATGGAGTTGGAGCAGATCGTCGCCAAGCTGGATTCCGGCGCCGAAGCCCGCGCGGCCGAGCGTCTGAAGTCCAAGGATCCGTTCGAGGTTCTGGTGGTCGGCGGCGGGCCGGCCGGGGCGGCGGCTGCCATCTATACGGCGCGCAAGGGCATTCGCACGGGCGTCGTCGCCGAACGGTTCGGCGGGCAGGTGCTGGACACGATGGCGATCGAGAACTTCGTCTCGGTCCCCTACACCGAGGGGCCCAAGCTGGCGGCCCATCTGGAGCAACACGTCCGCGAGTATGAAGTGGACCTGATGAACCTGCAGAAGGCGGCCAAGCTGATCCCGGCCAAGGTTCCGGGCGGCCTGCATGAGGTGGTGCTGGAGAACGGCGCATCGCTGAAATCGCGCACAGTCATCCTGTCGACCGGCGCCCGCTGGCGCCAGATGAACGTGCCTGGCGAGGACCAGTACAAGAACAAGGGCGTGGCCTATTGCCCGCACTGCGACGGGCCGCTGTTTAAGGGCAAGCGGGTGGCGGTGATCGGCGGCGGCAACTCCGGCGTCGAGGCGGCGATCGACCTTGCGGGCATTGTGGCCCATGTGACCCTGATCGAGTACGACAGCGAGTTGCGGGCCGATGCGGTGCTGCAGCGCAAGCTGGCGACCCTGCCGAACGTGCGGATCGTGACCTCCGCCCTGACGACCCAGGTGCACGGCGACGGCGAGAAGGTGACGGGCCTGTCCTACAAGGACCGCAACTCCGACGCCCATCACGACGTCGATCTGGAAGGCATCTTCGTGCAGATCGGTCTGGTCCCGAACACCGAATGGCTGCACGGCGCGGTGGGCCTGACCCCGCGCGGCGAGATCGAGGTGGATCACCGCGGCGAGACCTCGCAGCCGGGCATCTTCGCGGCGGGCGACGCGACGACCGTGCCCTATAAGCAGATCGTCATCGCAATGGGCGAGGGGTCCAAGGCGGGCCTGTCGGCCTTCGACTACATGATCCGCATCGAGCCGGCGAAAGAGGCGGTGGCCGAACCGGCGTGATCGCTTAACGGTGAGGGCAGCCGGGCCAGCAGCAGGGGCGGCGCTTGCCGTCCTTGAGGTTGGAACATCCCCAATCCAGCCGCTTTCGCCGGGTCTCCTCCTTCTTGGCGGACTCGATCCAGCAAATCCATTCGTTGCGGGCCAGGGGCGTGATGTCGCGCCAGGTCGCCAAGGCGTCCGGCGCGGCGACCAAAGTCTCGCGCAGGTCGTCCGGCAAGTCGTGAACTACGCCGCCCGGGATGTCGGTCGCATCGGCCATGCCCATTTGTCGCAGCGACAAGTCGGGTGCGCAACGGCGCGTCAGAATCGCCGTGCGAGACCGACGCCAAACTCCACATCCGGACTGTCGTGGTTCAGGCCGAAGTTGAGGCCGAAATCCAGCTGGGCGTCGGGCAGGGACGGGGGCGACCAGACGGCGGTCAGGTCGAAGGTGGACGGCGTGGTCGGGGCGACGGGATCATCGTCGCGGCTGATCCAAACCTCGGCGCCCAGGTCCCATTGGCCGAAGCCGCGTCCGACGCCGGCGACCATCGTATAGGCGCCATGGCGGCCGTCGCCGTCCGCATCCGAGACCCAGTCGATCTCGGGCGACAGGCTCAGACTCCAGTGGTCGTTCAGCGGGATGGAGACCGGCAGGATGACGCCGCCCTCGAAACCGTCGGCGCGAATATCGCGCGCACCCGTCGGCGCGGTGATGAAGCCGGAAATCGCGACGGACAGGCCCGAGCCGTCAGGGTTCTTCAGCGAGTGCCGCAGGCCGATACTGAGATCGCCGACGCCTTCGTTTACATCACGATCGCCGGTCGCGCGGTCGAGGACCCGTTCTTGGTTCCAGGTCGTGAGCCCGAGTTGAAGCTCAGTCAGGCCCGTCAGGCCATAGCGCACGAACAGATCACCGGCGTCCCAGGTGTCGGTCCGTGTCGTGCCGTCCGTCTGACGCGCGCCGTCGAACAGGCCGAGTTCGACCTGCCAGCGGCCCTTGTCGAGGATGCAGGTCGGGGCGCCCTTGCCGGGGCGATCGGCGCAGAAATCGCGCTCTGGCGCAGACTGAGCCGCCACCGCCGTGGGCGAGACCAGGGAGGCGATCAAGGCGATCAGAAGGGGCGGGCGCATGGCGGATCTCGCAGCGATGTCTCGCCCGATCATGCCGCCCGCGCCTTAATCAGCCGTGACGCCAAGCCGGATATCAGGCCGGCTTTTCTTCCAGACGCTTGTCCAGATAGGCGCCGACGCGGGTTTCGACCGCCCTCATGTGGTCCTGCCAGAAGTGGCTGGCGCCCTCTTCCAGTTCGTAGTCGATGATGATGCCCTTTTGGGTGCGCAGCTTGTTGACCACGCGCTCGACCTCGACCGGCGGGACGATGGTGTCGGCCGTGCCGTGCAGGAACAGGCCGGACGCCGGGCAGGGCGCCAGGAAGCTGAAGTCATACATGTTCGACGGCGGCGAGACCGAGATGAAGCCGTCCGTCTCGGGCCGACGCATCAGAAGCTGCATGCCGATGTAGGCGCCGAACTGATAGCCGGCGACCCAGGTCTGACTGGCGCCCGGATTATTGGCCTGGAGCCAGTCGAGGGCGGTGGCGGCGTCGGCCAGCTCGCCGATGCCCGAATCGAACTCGCCCTGCGACTTGCCGACGCCGCGCGAGTTGTAGCGCAGGGTCGCAAAGCCACGCTGCTGGAACAGCTGGTGCAGGGTGACCGCGACCGGGTTGTTCATATGTCCGCCCGCCTTGGGGTGCGGGTGCAGGATCAGCGCGATCGGGGCGTTCGGGCGCTTGCCCGGGGAATAGCGGCCTTCGATGCGACCGGAGGCGCCGGGCAGGATGACTTCAGGCATAGGGGCTCTGGAATCCGTTCAACTGTCATTTCGCGAGTGCGTAATACTTGACCGCAGAGGTGGGACTTTCTAAGTCCCTCCGCAAGCGCACCGCCTTTGCGAAGGCGCGGGTTCTAGCACAGGAGCCCCGAAAAGCGCGCAATTTTTGAAGGTGCGAAATGCGTCTGTCGACCAAGGGACGATACGCCGTGATGGCGATGGCCGATCTGGCGAAGAACGGACGCGGCGAGAGCGGTGAAATCCGGGCGGTTTCGCTGGCCGAGATCGCCGCGCGCCAGGAGATTTCGCTGAGCTATCTGGAGCAGTTGTTCGCCCGTCTGAGGAAGAGCGAACTGGTCAAGAGCGTGCGCGGACCGGGCGGCGGATACCGTCTGGCCAAGGCGGCGCATGAGACGGTGGTCGCCGAGATCGTGCTGGCGGTGGATGAACCGATCCGGGCGACGCGGTGCGTGGCGCATGGCTCGCCCAAGGGCTGCATGCTGGCCGGCGAACGCTGCATCACCCACAATCTCTGGGAAGACCTGGGCGACGAAATCCATCGCTATCTGGCGGGCGTTTCGCTGGAGGATGTGGTGATGAACCGCACGGGTCAGCGTCGGCGCAATGTCGAGGCCTCTGCCGTGGGGGTCGCGGCATGAGCGGCGTCTATCTGGACTATAACGCCTCGGGCCTGGTGCGGCCGGAGGTGCTGGAGATCATGGCCAGGGCCCTGGCCGACAACGGCAATCCGTCGGCGGTCCATGCGGCCGGTCGGCGGGCGCGGGCGCGGGTTGAGACCGCTCGGGCGCAGGTCGCGGACCTGGTCGGGGCCGATCCGACGGCGGTGGTGTTCAATTCGGGCGGCACCGAAGCCAATGCCCAGGGCATCGCCAGCGCCCTGGCGGCCGGGTGCGAACGGTTGATCGTGTCGGCGACCGAGCATCCTTGTGTGGCCGAAGCGGCCGCGAATGCGGGCGTAGCCGTAGAGGTTCTGCCGGTCGATGCGAACGGGGTGGTCGATCTGGAGTGGCTGGCGCAGGCGCTGCGCCGTTCGGGCCAGGCCGTGGTCGCCATCCATCATGCGAACAATGAAAGCGGCGTGATCCAGCCGATCGCCGAGGCGGCGGCTCTGGTGCGGGCGGCGGGCGGCTGGCTGCATGTCGACGCCATCCAGTCGGCGGGGAAGATCGCTGTCGATATGCGCGCGCTGGACGCGGACACTTTGACTCTGTCGGCGCACAAGCTGGGCGGGGCGCAGGGCGTGGGCGCCCTGATCTTCAAGGAAGGCCTGTCGGGCGTGCGGATCCTGCACGGAGCGGGGCAGGAGCGGGGCCTGCGCGCCGGGACCGAGAACGTGCCGGGCATCGCCGGGTTCGGCGTCGCGGCCGATTGCGCCGCGCGGGATCTGGAGACGATGGCCTCGCACGTCGCCTGGCGCGATGCGGCCGAAGCCAAGGTCAAGGCCGCAGGCGCGACCATCATCGGCGGCGGGGTGGCGCGGCTGCCCAACACCCTGTTCATGGCCGTCGAAGGCTGGGACAGCCCGCAGCAACTGATCACACTGGACCTAACGGGCGTTATGGTGTCCGCCGGCTCGGCCTGTTCGTCGGGCAAGGTCAAGCCGTCCAAGACCATCAGCGCCATGGGTCTGACCGCACTGGCGACCGGGGGCGTGCGCGTCTCCGGTGGCTGGAGCACGGTCGAAGGTGACTGGATGCGGTTCGCCGACGCTTGGGTCGCCGCCTACAACAAGCACAAGACGCGCGCCGCCGAGCGCGTGAGAGAGGTCGCCTGATGGCCGCCGTCAAGGAAACCATCGACGCCGTCGCCGCGCTGGAGAAGTACGAGCACGGCTTCACATCCGACATCGAGACGGAATATGCGCCCAAGGGGCTGAGCGCCGAGATCGTGCGCTTCATTTCCGAAAAGAAGGGCGAGCCGGAATGGATGCTGGAATGGCGTCTGGCCGCCTATGAGCGCTGGCTGGCGATGGAGGAGCCGACCTGGGCGGCGGTCCGTTACGAGCCCGTCGATTATCAGGACCTGTTCTACTATGCGGCGCCCAAGGCGAAGGAGGGGCCCAAGTCGCTGGACGAGGTCGATCCCGAAATCCTGGAAATCTACAAGAAGCTGGGGATCCCGCTGAAGGAGCAGGAGGTGCTGGCCGGGGTGCAGGGCGCGCCCAAGGTCGCCGTTGACGCCGTGTTCGACAGCGTGTCGGTGGTCACGACCTTCAAGGAGGAACTGGCCAAGGTCGGCGTGATTTTCATGCCGATTTCCGAGGCATTGCGTGAATATCCTGATCTGGTTCGACAATATCTGGGGTCGGTTGTGCCGGTCTCGGACAACTATTTCGCGGCGCTGAACAGCGCGGTCTTTTCGGATGGGTCGTTCGTCTACATCCCGCCGGGCGTGAAATGTCCGATGGAGCTGTCGACCTATTTCCGCATCAATGCGTCACAGACGGGCCAGTTCGAACGGACCCTGATCATCGCCGACAAGGGGGCCTACGTCTCCTACCTTGAGGGCTGCACCGCGCCGATGCGCGACGAGAACCAACTGCATGCGGCCGTGGTCGAGATCGTGGCGCTGGACGACGCCGAGGTGAAATATTCGACGGTCCAGAACTGGTATCCGGGCGACGCCGAGGGCAAGGGCGGCATCTACAACTTCGTGACCAAGCGCGCCGACTGCCGGGGCGATCGGTCCAAAGTCAGCTGGACACAGGTCGAGACCGGCTCGGCCGTGACCTGGAAATATCCGTCCTGCATCCTGAAGGGCGAGGAAAGCTCGGGCGAGTTCTACTCCATCGCCATCACCAACGGACATCAGCAGGCCGACACCGGCACCAAGATGATCCACCTGGGCAAGAATTCGAAGTCGCGGATCATCGCCAAGGCGGTGTCGGCGGGTCGATCGGACTCGACCTATCGCGGTCTGGTCTCGGTGCATCCGAAGGCGACGGGGGTGCGCAACTTCACCCAGTGCGACAGCCTTCTGATCGGCAAGGACTGCGGCTCGCACACCATCCCCTACATCGAGGCGCGCAACGGCTCGGCCCAATTGGAGCACGAGGCGACGACGACGCGCCTGTCGGACGACCAGCTGTTCTACGCCCAGCAGCGCGGGCTGTCGCAGGAGGAGGCGGTGGCCCTGCTGGTCAACGGCTTCGTCCGCGACGTGATGCAGAAACTGCCGATGGAGTTCGCCGTCGAGGCGCAGAAGCTGGTGGCGATCAGTCTTGAGGGGAGCGTGGGGTGACCAGCTTCCACCAGCGCTTTTTCAATCGTCGGCTAACCGGCTTTTACTCCAAGGGACCGAAGGCGCGTCGTTTTAGTTTTATAGGCCTCGGCGTTTTCCTTACTCTTGGCGCAACCGGCCTCGCCTTGCTTTTCAATGGGCAAAAGACCCTCGGCCAGATCATCCTCGGCGCATTGGCCATTTTGATCATCGCTTACAACGGCTTTGTGTCCACTCGTTCTGACCTGTGAGAACCATGCTTTCCATCAACGACCTCCACGTCTCCGTTGGCGACAAGCCGATTCTCAAGGGGCTGACGCTCGACGTTCCGGCCGGCGAGGTGCACGCCATCATGGGGCCGAACGGCGCGGGCAAGTCGACGCTGGGCTACGCCCTGTCGGGACGGCCGGGCTATGAGGCGACGGAAGGGTCTGTCGAATGGGCGGGCGAGGATCTGCTGGCGCTGGACCCTGCCGAACGGGCGGCCAAGGGCGTCTTCCTGTCGTTCCAGTATCCGATCGAGATTCCCGGCGTGCCGGCCCTGACCTTCGTGCGGACGGCGCTGAACGCCCAGAAACGCGCGCGGGGCGAGGAGGAGGTGGCGGCGCCCGCCTTCCTGAAGCTGGTCCGCGAGGCGTCCAAGGCGCTGAAGATGGACTTCGATATGCTGAAGCGGCCGCTGAACGTCGGCTTCTCCGGCGGTGAGAAGAAGCGGATGGAAATCCTGCAGATGGCCCTGCTGGAGCCGTCGCTGCTGATCCTTGACGAGACCGATTCCGGCCTCGACATCGATGCCCTGCGCATCGTGTCGGAAGGCGTGAACGCCCTGCGTCGTCCCGACCGCGCCATGCTGGTCATCACCCACTATCAGCGCCTGCTCGACTACATCAAACCGGACCGGGTGCATGTGCTGGCCGGCGGCCGGATCGTGGCGTCGGGCGGGCCGGAACTGGCGCTGGAGCTGGAGGCGGAAGGGTACGACAAGTATCTGCCGCAAGCCGCGTGATGATGATCCTCCCCAGCAAGCGAAGCGCCGCGGGGGAGGGGGACCGCGTAGCGGTGGAGGGGGCGACCCCACACACCAGCCTTTGGTCCGCCCCCTCCACCATCCTTCGGATGGTCCCCCTCCCCCGTGAACGGGGGAGGATCAAGTGAGCAAAGCTTTTAGCATCGACCTGACCGACGCCGAGACCTATCCATCACGGCGCACGGAGGCGTGGAAATACAGCGACCTGAAGCGGTATCTTCGCGCCGCGCCGGAGCCGTCGGGTACGGCCGAGGTCGGTCCGCCGGGACCGTTCTATGATCTGGGCGGGGAGGCGATTGTCTTCGCCAACGGGCGCGCTGTCGGCGTGACCGACTTCATCGCCTCGGGCGATCGGACCCTGAGGCTGCGCTATGTGTCGGACGCCGTCGGCACGGGCCACACGGCCAGCGCGCGGGTGTCGGCGCGCGCCGGGGCCAAGCTGCTGCTGCTTGAGACCCATGAGGGCGCGGGCTCGGCCTATGTCGCGCACAATACGCTGGAACTGGACGTGGCGGCCGGAGCCGAGGTGACGCGCGTCGTCCTGGTCGAGGAGCCGGAGGACGCCATCTCCATCGCCGAGGCCCATGTGAGGGTCGAGGCGGGCGGCGTCTATCGCCAGACCATCGTCACGACCGGCGCCAAGCTGCAGCGCATCGAGACGCGCATCACCCACTATGCCCAAGGCGCACAGGTTCAGGCCGACGGCCTTTATCTGCTGAACGGATCGCGCCATGCGGACCTGACCAGCGTGGTGCGCCATGTGGAACACGACGGCGCGACCTCGCAACTGATCAAGGGCGTGGCTCGCGATACGGCGCGCGGCGTCTTCCAGGGCAAGATCGTGGTCGAGCGCGGCGCCGACGGCACCGATGCGCGGATGGGCCATCACGCCCTGATCGCCAGCGAGCGGGCCGAGATCGACGCCAAGCCGGAACTGATCATCTATGCCGACGACGTGCAGTGCGCGCACGGCAATACGGTGGGTACGCTGGACGAGAGCGCCCTGTTCTACATGCAGCAGCGCGGCGTTCCGGCCGACGAAGCCCGCGCCCTGCTGACCCAGGCCTTCCTGATCGAGGTCATCGACCGGATCCAGCACGAGGGCGCGAGAGAGGTGGCGCGGGAATGGCTGACGGCGCGGTTGTGAACACCTTTGATCCCTATGCCGTGCGGCCGCAGTTCCCGATCCTGTCGCGACAGGTGAATGGCAAGCCGCTGGTCTATCTGGACAACGCGGCCTCGGCGCAGAAGCCGCGCGCGGTGATCGACGCACTGGTGGAGACGATGGAGGGCGGCTACGCCAACGTCCACCGGGGCCTGCACACCCTGTCGAACGAGGCGACCGAAGCCTTCGAAAAGGCGCGCGAGATCGTCGCCCGCTTCCTGAACGCCGAGAGCGCCGAACAGGTGGTCTGGACCAAGGGCGGGACCGAGGCGATCAATCTGGTTGCGAATGGGCTGGGGCTGAGCATCAAGCCGGGCGACGAGATCGTCGTCTCGGAGATGGAGCATCATTCCAACATCGTGCCGTGGCATCTGCTGCGCGAACGCCGCGGGGCGGTGATCAAGTGGATCCCGGCCAAGGACGACGGCTCGCTGGACATGGCGGCCTATTCCGACCTGCTCGGGCCCCGGACGCGGATGGTCGCGGTCACCCACATGTCCAACGTGCTGGGGACCATCAATCCTGTCGCCGAAATCAGCCGCCTGGCCCATGCGGCGGGGGCGCAGGTGCTGATCGACGGGTGCCAGGGGGCAGTCCATGCGACGCCGGACGTTCAAGCCATCGGCTGCGACTTCTACGTCCTGACCGGGCACAAGCTGTTTGCGCCCACCGGCATCGGCGCCCTGTACGGGAAGGCCGATGCGCTGGAGGCGCTGCCGCCCTATCAGGGCGGGGGCGAGATGATCGAGACGGTCGAGCAGGACCGCGTGACCTATGCCCGGCCACCGCACCGGTTCGAGGCGGGGACGCCCCCGATCCTGGAGGCCATTGGCCTGGGCGTGGCCCTGGAATGGCTGGCGCAATACGACCGGGCGGCCGTGCAGGCGCATGAGCATGCCCTTTATCAGCACGCTGTTGACCGACTTCAGGGAGAGACCTGGCTGCGGATTCTGGGGGAGGCCGAAGGCAAGGGCGCGATCCTGACCTTCGCCGTCGAGGGCGCGCACGCCCATGACGTCGCCCAGATCATGGACCGTTACGGGGTCGCGGTGCGGGCGGGTCTGCACTGCGCCGAGCCGCTGGCGAAAAGAATGGGGGTGACGTCGAGCACCCGCGCCTCCTTCGCCCTATATAACACCGTGGAGGATGCCGACGCCTTCGTGGATGCGCTGATCAAGGCGCGGAACTTCTTCGTGTAAGCCGATGACAGATCAACCGATTCAAGACAGCGACGCCTTCAAGGACGCCTGGGACGAGCCCCAGAAGAGCGCCCTGTCGCAGGCCGAGCTGGACACCCTGACCGATCAGCTGATCGAGGCGCTGAAGTCGGTCTATGACCCGGAAATCCCGGTCGATATCTATGAGCTGGGCCTGATCTACCGTGTGGACGTCAACGACGATCGCGACGTGGTGGTGGACATGACCCTGACGGCGCCGGGCTGTCCGGTCGCCGGCGAAATGCCGGGCTGGGTCGAGACGGCGGTGGAAAAGGTCGAGGGCGTGCGCAGCGCCAAGGCCAATCTGGTGTTCGATCCGCCGTGGGACGCCTCCAAGATGAGCGACGAGGCCAAGCTGGCCCTGAACATGTTCTGATGGATATGTTCTGATGAGCGAGCTTCAAGCCACATCCCGTCCGCGCCGCCCGCGCCCAAAGGCCGTCACCCTGACGGACGCAGCCGCCGAACGGGTGCGTGAGATCCTGGACAATGCCGAGAACGATCACATCGGCCTGAGGATCGGCGTCAAGAACGGCGGCTGTGCAGGGCAGGAATACACCTTCGCCTATGCCGACGAGATCGGGCCGCTGGACGAGGTGGTCGAGGACAAGGGCGTCACCATCCTGATCGAGCCCCGGGCCGTGCTGTTTCTGATCGGCACCGAGATCGACTATGAGACGACGCGGCTGGCGTCCAAGTTCGTGTTCAACAATCCAAACCAGACCGACGCCTGCGGCTGCGGCGAGAGCGTGACCATCGTGCCGGTCGCCGCCGACTGAGAGGAGTCCGGTCTGATGGCTTATGACGCGGACTTCGGCGAATGGGTTCGCGAGCATTTCCACGCGCTCGGCGGCCTGGAGATCAAGCGCATGTTCGGCGGGGCCGGGGTCTATGCCTCCGGCGTCATGTTCGCCCTGTTGGACGACGGCGTCGTCTGGCTGAAGGGCGACGAGGCCTTGGGCGAGGCCTTCGTCGAGGCCGGCTCACGTCAGTTCACCTATCCGACCAAGGACGGCCGCACGATGAGCATGGGCTACTGGACGCTGCCCGAGACGGCCCTGGACGATCCCGACGAAGCCGTCGCCTGGGCCCGGCGGTCGCTGGACGTGGCGGTGAAGAAGGCGTCGGGGAAGAAGCGCTAGCCCGCATCAGGTCGAACCACCCGAACCGAGTGCCCTGGATGCGCCTCGGCCTCCGCTCTGGCGCATCGAACGGCGCTTTTGGCGTCGGTGAAAACGCCTTCGAACAGGCCGTCGCTTGAGGTGATGCGCCAGCGATCGCCGACAGGCTGGATCGTCAGGATTTCGAAGGCGGGTGGTGAAGCTAGCGGCGTTACCATTGTGTCAGGCGATATTGGTCGCGGTTCAGGCGGTCGGCCTCGGCCTGAAGTCGGGCGGCGAGACGTTCGGCCGAGATGCGATCGGGCAGGGGGCGGGTGCAGGCGTTGTTGACCGCCACGGCCCAACCGCTGGCGCGAGGCACGACCCTATAGCGTCGGGGAGGGGCGGCGCGTGTGATGCCGCCCTCGACATGGCCCTGCATCATCGCGCGCGGCCCTTGCGGATCGGGGCGCCGAACAGGGCGCCGATGAATGTCATCGCCATTTGAAGGGTTGTCGGCGCCGGGGCGGGACGTTTCAGGGTCTCGGCCAGCAGGTGGAAACGGCTCATCATCATCTCCTTGGAGCCGCAGAAGACGCCCGATCCCCGTAAAGCGGCCATGTCGAAAGCGTCGCCGGGCGTAATGCGGACCTAAAGCGGAGTGATCAGGGGCCTTGTCGCCACGCAGATGTGGGCCGTTCCGCGGTCACGCTTGAACCGCGGGTCTTTCAAACCACATACTCATCCGAACGCCGTCGGAATCGACGGGCCGTCATGCGCCGGTCGGGCCTCTTGCCCGGCGGACCCTGGCGGCGGGCCGGAGATGATCAATGGCCCAGGAGTACGCATCATGACTGAACCAAAAATCCTGCCCGTCCTGCCGCTGAGAGACATTGTCGTCTTCCCGCACATGGTCGTGCCGCTCTTCGTCGGACGCGAAAAGTCGGTGAAGGCGCTGGACGAGATCATGAAGGGCGAAAAGCAGATCCTGCTGGCGACCCAGAAGAACAGCGTCGACGACGATCCGTCGCCGGACGCCATCTATCCCATCGGCGTGCTGGCCTCGGTGCTGCAACTGCTGAAACTGCCCGACGGTACGGTGAAGGTGCTGGTCGAGGGCAAGGGTCGCGCACGCCTGACCCGCTTCACCGACCGTGAGGAGTATTTCGAGGCCGAGGCCGTCGAGATCGATGACGAAGCCGGCGACGCCTCGCAGGCCGAGGCCATGCTGCGCGCCGTGGTCGAGCAGTTCGAAAACTATGTGAAGCTGAACAAGAAGGTCCCGCCCGAGGCCCTCAGCTCCATCCCCCAGATCACCGACGCCTCCAAGCTGGCGGATTCGGTCGCGGCCCATCTGTCGGTCAAGATCGCCGACAAGCAGGGCCTGCTGGAAACCTTCGACGTGCCCAAGCGGCTGGAGAAGGTCTATGGGCTGATGGAGGGCGAGATCTCGGTCCTTCAGGTCGAAAAGAAGATCCGCTCGCGCGTGAAGCGCCAGATGGAGAAGACCCAGCGCGAATATTATCTGAACGAGCAGATGAAGGCGATCCAGCGCGAGTTGGGCGAGACCGACGATGCGCGCGACGAGATCATGGATCTGGAGAAGCGCATCCGCAAGACGCGCCTGTCCAAGGAGGCGCGCACCAAGGCCGAGGCCGAGGTCAAGAAACTGCGCAACATGAGCCCGATGTCGGCGGAATCGACGGTCGTGCGCAACTATCTCGACTGGCTGCTGTCCGTGCCGTGGGGCAAGGCCAAGCAGAAGCCGATCGACCTGGCCAAGGCTGAGGACATACTGGAAGAGGATCACTTCGGCCTGGAGAAGGTCAAGGAACGGATCATCGAGTATCTGGCGGTCCAGGCCCGCACCGGCAGCCTGAAGGGTCCGATCCTGTGCCTCGTCGGCCCTCCCGGCGTCGGCAAGACCTCGCTGGCCAAGTCCATCGCCAAGGCGACGGGGCGTGAGTACGTTCGCATGTCGCTGGGCGGCGTGCGTGATGAGAGCGAGATCCGCGGTCACCGCCGGACCTATATCGGCTCCATGCCCGGCAAGATCATCCAGTCGATGAAGAAGGCCAAGACCACCAACGCTTTCGTCCTGCTGGACGAGATCGACAAGCTGGGATCGGACTGGCGCGGCGATCCGTCGTCGGCCCTGCTGGAGGTGCTGGACCCGGCCCAGAACTCGACCTTCGGCGACCACTATCTGGAGGTGGACTACGACCTGTCCCAGGTGATGTTCGTGACGACCGCGAACAGCCTGAACATGCCGCAGCCGCTGATGGACCGGATGGAGATCATCCGGGTGTCGGGCTACACCGAGGATGAGAAGGTCGAGATCGCCAAGCGCCACGTCCTGCCCAAGCAGTTGGCGGACCACGGTCTGAAGGACGGCGAACTGATCGTGCCGGAAGATACGATCCGCGACCTGATCCGCTATTACACCCGCGAGGCCGGCGTGCGGTCGCTGGAGCGCGCTCTGGGCGGTCTGGCGCGCAAGGCCGTGCGCGAGATGGCCAAGACGGGCGCCAAGTCGATCACGGTCGATGAGGCCAAGCTGGCCGACTATGCGGGCGTCAAGAAGTTCCGCTATGGCGAGACGGACGAGGAAGATCAGGTCGGCATCGTCACCGGCCTGGCCTGGACCGAGTTCGGCGGCGACATCCTGACCATCGAGGCGATCAAGATGCCGGGGCGCGGGCGCATGACCGTGACCGGCAATCTGAAGGACGTGATGAAGGAGTCGATCTCGGCTGCGGCGTCCTATGTGCGGTCGCGGGCCCTGGCCTTCGGCGTCAAGCCGCCGGTGTTCGAGAAGACCGACATCCACGTCCACGTGCCGGATGGCGCCACGCCCAAGGACGGTCCGTCCGCCGGCGTCGCCATGACGGTGGCGATGGTCTCGGTCCTGACCGGCATCCCGATCCGCAAGGATATCGCCATGACCGGCGAGATCACCCTGCGCGGCCGCGTCACCGCCATCGGCGGTCTGAAGGAGAAGCTGCTCGCGGCTCTGCGCTCCGGCGTCAAGACGGTGCTGATCCCGCAGGAGAACGAGAAGGATCTCGCCGACGTGCCGGACAATGTGAAGTCGGCGCTGGAGATCGTGCCGATTTCCACGGCGGACGAGGCGCTGAAATGGGCCCTGGTCGGCACCCTGACCCCGGTCGAGTGGGACGAGGCGGCGGAACCGCTGCCGGCTCCGATCGCTGGTCCGGAAGCAGCGGCGGCGGCCGTCAGCCACTAACGCCGAGTTGAACAACGAGCGCCGCCGGTGACCCCACCGGCGGCCTTTTCGTTTTTGACGCAACCGTCGATCTGCCCTCTAGTGATTCGGCTGGGAGACAACGATGACCAAGGCAGAACTGATCGGCCGCATGGCTGCGGCGGCGAACATCAGCCGTGACCAGGCGAAAGCTGCGCTGGAAGCCTTTACCGATGGCGTGACCGAGTCGCTGGCGCGAGGCGCGGATGTGAAGCTGATCGGTTTCGGCAGTTTCGTCGCCGTGGACCGGAAGGCCGGCGTGGCGCGCAATCCCCAGACTGGCGCGGCCGTCGCCCGCCCGGCCTCGCGCACCGCGCGCTTTCGCCCAGGAGAAGGTTTGAAAAGCGCCTTGAACGGTTGAGGCGCGACGGGCATAAGCCCGTCTCTGCCCTTGGGGGCGGCTAGCTCAGCTGGTCAGAGCATCTCGTTTACACCGAGAGGGTCGGCGGTTCGAACCCGTCGCCGCCTACCAAACAAAAAGGCCGCCGGATCGCTCCGGCGGCCTTTCGTTTGTCTGGAGCAGGCTGCGATCAGAAGCGGAAGCTGGCCCGCAGCAGCAGCGAGTACCGGACATAGTCTTCCAGCAGCTCGGCGTCGCCGGTCAGCGACAGCATACCCAGTTCGTTGCCGAAGTTCAGGCGGAAGCCCAGGATCGGCCCGCCGCCTTCGATGGCGTCCGGCGACAGGATGAAGTCTGGGCCGCCGCTGGCGAAGCGGGCGATGGTTTCGCCGGCGTCCACCGAGATGTTCTGGCGATAGCCGACGCGCAGTTCCGGACGGATCCAGCCGTTGCGGCCAAAGCCATAGCCGACGTTCATCGCCGCAACCGCCGAGAAGATGTGGCTGTCGCGCGAATCGATGTCGAGGTCGAAGCCGTCGCCGCCGCCCTTCTCACTGCGCGAGCCTTCCGACAGGCTGAAATATTCGCCGTAGATTTCTGGGCGAATGTTCAGGCGGCCGAAGTTGCGCTCATAGGAGGCACCGCCGGCGACCGCCGCGGTCCAGCCGTGCCAGTCGGACTTGTTGTTCAGATAGACGCCTTGAGCGACCAGCGAGCGGTCCGCGCTGAAGGAGGCATAGCCGCCGGCCGCACGGGCCCAGGTCGTCCAGTACTGACCCTGAGCGCGCCAGTAGAGGCCCAGCTCCAGCAGGTTGGCCGACAGGACCTCTTCAGCCTCGGCCTCGGGGTCCTTGATGTCGGACGAGGTGAACGCGGCCGAGATGCCGACGGCGCCCAGGCTGGTGCCCTTTTCGACGCCGCCTGCGACGCCGAAGCCTTCGGACCGGAAGCCGTAGGAATCGGTCTTGTCCTTGTCGGCGTAGAAGTTGATCTCCTGCACCCAGGCGCTGGTTTCACCCGGCGCAGCGGCGGCGTTGCGGCCGGTCAGCGCGCGGGTCACGGCATCGACGCCGGCCGACAGCGACATCAGCGGTCCGCCGGAGTGGTCCGGCAGCATCTGCTCGTAGGCGTCAACGAAGCCGTCTCGCGACGTCTGCGAAAGGAACAGATTGCGCAGCGTCTCATTCGATCCCAGCGCGCCATAGACGGCGTCGTAGGCGGATGCCTCGACCGGGATCAGCCCGGCCTCGGATGCTGTGCGGCGACGGGCGTCGACATAGACGGTGTTGCCCGCGACGCCGCCTTCGACGACGTAGAGATAGGGCGAGTTGTCGGATAGCAAGGTCTGGTTGATCTGACCCGCGTTCAATGTACCGGCGGTGATGACGTTGAACCGCTCAGGTCCGTCGATCAGCGAAGCGAAGCGTACGCCCAAGGTCGAGCCTGTCGCCAAGGTCGCATTGCCGCTCACGTTGAAACCGCCAGCGCGGTCGTTCGCCGGATCCAGATTGACCAAGAGCGTGCCTTCCGAACCGATGTTCAGGTTCGAAATCGCCGTCGCACCCGTCTGGGTTGCATTCAGGGTGCCTTTCGACACGTTGATATCAAGCAGACCGTCGTCGTTTTTGATTGCGCCCGAAACGACGGCGCCGCCGCTGATGTTCAGTCGATCCGCACCTGAGCCAAAATCGATATCACCGGAGACAACGCCGTTCTCGATGTTGAACGTGTCGGCGCCTGAGCCAAACTTGATCGCGCCGACGATGGCGGGTTCGTTACTGTCCGGCACGCCGTCCTTGTCAGTGTCGGTCGCCGTGCTGCCAGCGGGCGCCAGAACGCCGTACTGACGCACAGTGGCGCCGGTCGTGTTCGAGGACAGATCAATGGCAATCGCTGTTCCATCAACCGGAGTAGTGTCGCTGCTATTCGGAACAAATGAGCCGACGATCGAGCCCGCATTGCTCAACTGGGTCAGCGAACCGGACTGATCCCGGATCGCCACCGCCGAGCCATGGTTTCCAGTGTAAGAGGCGACGATGTTGCCCGTGTTCGTCAGAGACCCGACGTTCGCACCGGCCCCAATAAGAATACCAGTCGAGACTTCCGTGCCTTTGCCGGAGGAAATCGCCTGGATATTGCTGGCGTTACTGATCGTCGGCGTTGTGACGCCGGACCCGACCCAGAGGCTCGTGGCATTGGCGTCCAATGCGGTGGACGTAATCCCGCCTTCGTTGCGAACGCCGCCAACGATATTGACCGCCTGGCCGCCGGTGACGCCGAGCTGAACCGCACGGGCTTCGACGCCGGAATACAGACCCGAGCCTGTGATTGTGCCGCGGTTAATCAATCCATAGGCCGCGTCGCCAGTCCCAACCGTGCCCAAGGTGACGGAGTTGGAGGTCGAACCGATCAGCAGCGCAGGCGCGCCGCCCAGCGATGTGATGGAGGCCGTCGTCTGGCTGGCGTCGGGAATGCCGTTGCCGTCACGGTCCGTATCGTCACGGTTCTTGACGCCGTCGCCGTCATCGTCCTCGTCGCCGTTCTTGACGCCGTCCTTGTCGTCGTCGCCCTCGATGCCGGCCTCGGAATAGGCGAGCGCCTTGTCCAACAGCACGCCGCCGGCGACATTGGCTCCGACGCGCACGGCCGGTCCGCCCTGCAGCAGATCGTCGGCTGGATCAAGTTCGTCGAGGAACAGGGTCGTGGCGTTGTCGAACGTGCCGGTCGTCGGACGCGCGGGCGGCGGGGTGGTGTATCGATATCCCGTCGCCACCACCGTGGAATGAATCTTGAGCGCACCGCCGACATCGCCCTCGATCGAGACGCCGGTCGCATTGGCGCCGAGCGCCGAGATGGAGCCGGCAAGATCGACGTTGCCGGAAATCGGGCCCGTGGTGCGGATGGCGGCGCTGTCGTTACCAGTCACACGGACCGTGCCCAGGCTCTGAAGCTTGCCGTTCAGCGCGGATTCGACCGCCAGGCCGTAAGAGTTGTTGCCCTCGACTGCGATTGCGCCAGAGCCTTCGACCACAATGTTGCCGGTGAAAGGCGAGGCGCCGGTGACCCGTACGCCGTAGCGGCCGGTCCCGGTGGCGAACGGACCGTCCAGGTCGCCGTCGCCGTCGGTGTCCTTGATGTCGGCCGTTTCCTGGGTGTCGTTGACGGTGATCGAGCCGCCGACAATCACCGAGCCGGTGTTGCCGCCGTTGACCAGAAGACCCGTCGAGCCGTCGGCCGACTTGTCCATCGTGATCGAGCTGCCGCTGTCCAGATCGACGGTGTTGTTGGTGTTCAGGGTAACCGCCGCGCCCGAGGCGACGGCGACGCTGCCGCCGCTGGCGATCCGGATGTTATCGGCGGCTGTGCCCGTCGCATTGGACGTCTGGATCGGCGTGGTCCGGGCGTTCGAGATGACGATCTCGGCCTGGGATCCGGTGGCGACCATCAAGGGGGCGATCGCCACGGCGGTCGCGAGCAAAATACGCATTCGGTAGAAACCCCTGGTGGTCACGCGTCACGTTACGGGAGACCCCTTAGCAGGGTCCGCGCCAGCGTTCCAAGTTTATCGAATTTGAGGCGAATGCAAGGCCGTGATGGTCCTTAGGCAATCCTGTAATGCGACCCGCGTTCGCTCGTCGATGCCCGATAGGCCGAATGCGGAGGGAATCGCGACTGCGCGCACTTGAGCTTTGCCGCGCCCGGGTTTACGGGCGTCGAACGGTCTTAGAGGCTGCGTCTCGTGGACGCATCCATCGAACCCCTTCGGCGTTCGACAGCCCAGACCAGGCGAGAACACTCCATGAGCATGACAGACCTCGACGTTCAGGAAAGCGAACTCCGACTGATTCCGGGGCTGGACGTGGAAGTCGCCGATACGCTGCGGGCCCTGAAGGCGGCGGCGATGGACGAGCGGCCCCGGCTGGTGGACAGCACAATGCTCTATGCGCCGCGCTCAGGCGGGGTGAAGCGCTATATCCTGTCCAAGAAGGCGTGGATCGAGGCCAATCGGCCGGGGGTCAGTCACTCGCTGATCGTGCCCGGCGCGCGTCACAAGGCGAGGGCCGACGGCATCGTGCAACTGCGGGCGACCAAGCTGCCGTTCGGCGACGGCTATCGTTGGCCCAGCTCGGTGAAGCGCTGGAGCGCCTGGGTGGCGGCGATGAAGCCGTCGATCATCGAGGCCGGAGACCCTTACACGCCGGGGCAGGGGGCTTTGGAGGCCGGCCAGCGGGTCGGATGCCCGGTCGTCGGCTTCTGCCACTCTGATCCGGCCGGGCTGGCGGCGTTGCATTTCGGCGAATGGGCCAAGAAGCCGGTGGAGAAGCGCTGGGCGAAGCTGTTTTCACAGTTCGATCGGGTCGTGTCGCCCAGCCGCTTTATCGCGCGGCGCCTGGAAGAGGCCGGTGTGAACAACATCGTCATTCGGCCTCTGGGCGTGGAGATCGACACCTTCCGTCCGGAACGCCGTGACCGGCAGTGGCTGCTGAAACAGCTGGGTTTGGGCGACGACGCGCGTCTGCTGTGCTTCGCAGGTCGTCCGGCCAAGGAAAAGAATGTCGATGTGCTGATCGAGGCGGTTCAGAAGCTGGGCGCCCCCTATCACCTGGTTCTGGTCGGCGCTGGGGCTGGGATGCCCGAGGAAGATCGCGTCATTTCCATGCCCTATGAAAGCGATCCCAAGGCGGTGGCCAAGATCATCGCCAGCTGCGACGCCTTCGTTCACGCCAATGACAAGGAGCCGTTCGGGCTGATCGTGCTGGAGGCCATGGCCTGCGGCCAGCCCGTCGTCGGGGTCAACGCGGGCGGGGTCGCCGAAACCGTCGACGAAAGCGTGGGGCAACTGGCCGCCAGCGCCGACGCGGACGACTATGCTCAGGCGGTCGAGGCGCTGTTCGCGCGCGACATCGAAGCGATCGGCCGGGCGGCGCGCGAAAAGGCGGTCAGCCAGTTCGCCTGGAACCGCGTCTTCGAAGACCTCTGCATGGTCTATGGCGAGCTGACGGGTGAAGCGGCGTTCGTGAACCCGGATATGGCATTGCCGCTGCACTGAGCGGCCAGGGCCCCGACGCGTTCGAATGGCGCGTTTCCGAAAACGGAAGCGCGCCACTTCTTTTATCGATGTCTTGAAAAGAAGTGGCGCGAGTGACGGGGCTCGAACCCGCGACCTCCGGCGTGACAGGCCGGCACTCTAACCAACTGAGCTACACCCGCGTATCAGGTCGAAACTTTTGAGCTGTTTCGAAAGCTTTTTGGGAAGGCGGTGTGCGCCACTCTTCTATTTCTAGAAAGAGTGGCGCGAGTGACGGGGCTCGAACCCGCGACCTCCGGCGTGACAGGCCGGCACTCTAACCAACTGAGCTACACCCGCGTTTCCCGGCCGAAGCGGCTGTGCGCCCCGGCGAGGGGCGTCGTTTAGGCGGGCTGACACATCGCGTCAAGCGACCTTTTCGGAGAAACGCGCGCCTCAACGCGACGGGGCTGTGGACGGTGTGACGATCGCCGCCTGGGGCGGGCTGTGCGGGCCCGCTACGCCGCCGTCGGCAGGCTCATGGGCCGCCACGGCGGGAGGCGGCGGCTCATAGTGGACGCCGACGCCCGGCCCCAGCGGCAGGTCGAAGGCGACCCAGGCCGCCACCATGGCCAGACCGGCGATCAGGAAGGCCCCGGCGTAGGGCAGCATGGTCGCCATCAACGATCCCAAGCCGAATCGCGGATCCCAACGCTGGGCGAAGGTCAGGATCAGCGGGAAGTAGCTCATCAGCGGCGTGGCGATGTTGGTGACGGAATCGCCCATGCGATAGGCGGCGGTCGTCATCTCGGGCGAAATGCCCAGCAGCATGAACATCGGCACCACGATGGGCGCCAGGGCCGACCATTTGGCTGAGGCCGAGCCGATGAACAAGTCGAAGAAGCAGGAGACAAAGACGACGCAGATCAGAAGCAGCGGGGCGGGCAGGGCCAGGGTCTTCAGTCCGGCCGCCGCATTGACCGCCAGGATCGGCCCCAGGCCCGACCAATTGAACATAGCCACGAAGTGGGCGGCGAAGAAGGCCAGCACGATATAGGGCGCCAACTGGGCTATGCCGTCGCGCATCATCGTGACCATGTCGCGGTGCGACTGGATCGTGCCGGCTCCCGCGCCATAGGCGCCGCCGGTGACGAAGAAGGTGATGGCGAAGAAGGCGACCAGGGACTTGTAGAGCGGATTGAACTTCTGCTCCGGATCCACGTCGGGATCGACGAACGGCGAGCCCGGTATGAAGGTCAGCAGGGCCCAAAGCGCGATCATTCCCAGAAGCGCCAGACCGGCGAACTTCAGGCCGCGCCTTTCGGCAGCGGTCAGGGGCTGTTTTTCCGAAGCGTTCGGTGCGGCGACGCCCTCTGACGGTTTCCAGACGCCGAGGCGCGGCTCGATCACCCGATCGGTCAGGAACCAGACGATGGGGGTGAAGACGAAGACGACTCCCACGATGAAGAACCAGTTGCCTGCGATGTTGACCGAATAGGACGGATCGATCAGACGGGCGGCCGGCTCGGTGATGCCCAGGATCAAGGCGTCGCTGGCGCCAGGGAACAGGTTGCCGGCGTATCCGCCCGACACGGCGGCGAAGCCTGCGGCCAGACCTGCCAGCGGATGGCGGCCCGCTGCGGCGAAGATGACGGCCGCCAGCGGGATGACCACGACATAGGAGGCGTCTGACGCGTGATGGGACACCATGCCGGTGATCACTACGACGGGCGTCAGTATGGAACGCGGTGCGTTCAGCAGGGCGCCGCGAATGGCGGTCGCGAACATCCCCGTGCGTTCGGCGACCGAAGCACCATAGATGATGGTGATGACGATGCCGAGAGGCGGGAAGTCCGCCAGGGTGCGCGGCATGCCGATGATCAACTGTTCCAGATTTTCGGCGGACAGCAGGCTCTTGGCGACCAGTTGATCGCCGGTGACCGGATTTACGGCGGACCAGCCCAGGCCCGCGCCGACCATGCTGAGGACGATCAAACCGCCGATCAGCCACAGGAACAGGAACACAGGATCGGGAAGTCGATTACCAATCCGCTCGACAGCGTTCAGGGCGCGGCTGGCTAGGCTCATTCGGATGACTTTCGGTTACGCGATCGGCCCGCCAATAGGCCTTTGCAGCCCTGCGACGCGCAAGCGTCGGCCCTGCGACATATGGCGCGCAAAGTTGCGAGCCGTTCTCAATGAAAATCCAATGGCCGCAGGGGTTTGAACGGCGGCGGTCTTGGGTCTAAGAAGCGCCGAATCCCGCCTCTCCCCGGCGGACGAGGTTCTTCGAATGAACGCATTCCTTCTCGAATATCTTCCGGTTCTGGTCTTCGCCGGCGTAGCCGCCTTCATCGGCATTCTTTTCATCGTGCTGCCGCTGCTGCTGGCGCCGAAGAGCCCCGACAGCGAGAAGCTGTCGGCCTATGAGTGCGGCTTCAACGCCTTTGACGATGCCCGGATGAAGTTCGACATCCGCTTCTATCTGGTGTCGATCCTATTCATTATCTTCGACCTGGAAGTCGCCTTCCTGTTCCCGTGGGCGGTGTCGATGTTCGATCTGTCGCACGCCGGCATGGTCTTCGCCTTCTGGTCGATGATGGTCTTCCTGGGCGTGCTGACCATCGGCTTCATCTACGAATGGAAGAAGGGAGCCCTGGAATGGGAGTAATCGCCGCTTCCAAGCCCGCAGGCCTGGTGTCCGCATCGGGCGCGCCGCTGGTTCCGGCCGGCGCCGGTGCGCGTTCGACTGTCGAGGGTTATGACCCCAAGGTCCACGACAAGTTCTTCGAGGCCGTGAACATGGAGCTCGGCGAGCGCGGCTATCTGGTCGCCGCCGCCGACGACGTCATCAACTGGGCCCGCACGGGCTCGCTGATGTGGATGACCTTCGGCCTGGCCTGCTGCGCCGTCGAGATGATCCAGATGTCGATGCCGCGCTTCGATGTCGAGCGCTTCGGAATGGCGCCGCGCGCCAGCCCGCGTCAGTCGGACCTGATGATCGTCGCCGGCACTCTGACCAACAAGATGGCCCCGGCCATCCGCAAGGTTTACGACCAGATGCCCGATCCGCGCTACGTCGTGTCGATGGGCAGCTGCGCCAACGGCGGCGGCTACTACCACTATAGTTACAGCGTCGTGCGCGGTTGCGACCGCGTGGTGCCGGTGGACGTCTATGTGCCCGGCTGCCCGCCGACGGCCGAGGCGCTGCTGTACGGCCTGCTGCAACTGCAGAAGAAGATCCGTCGCACGGGGACCATCGACCGATGACCTCTCTGGCTGTTCAAGCGCAACACGAAGCCGCCTTGACGCCGCTGGGCGCGGAGATGGTCGGCGCCCTGGGCGTCGAGGCCCAGGTGGCGTTCGGCGAGCTGACGCTGGTCGCGCCGCGCGAGCGGATCGTCGAGGTGCTGACGACGCTGCGCGATCAATTCGGCTTCCAGCAGCTGCTCGACCTGTGCGGCGTGGACTATCCGGATCGCAAAGAGCGGTTCGAGGTCGTCTATCACCTGCTGTCGATGACGCGGAACGCGCGCCTGCGCGTCAAGGTCTCGACCGACGAGACCCAGCCGGTGCCGTCTGTCATCTCGGCCTATCCGGCCGCCAACTGGTTCGAGCGTGAAGCCTACGACATGTACGGCATGCTGTTCTCAGGCCACCCGGACATGCGTCGCCTGCTGACGGACTATGGTTTCGAAGGCCATCCGCTGCGCAAGGACTTCCCGATGACGGGCTATGTCGAGGTCCGGTACGACGAGGAGCAGCGCCGCGTGGTCTATGAGCCGGTCAAGCTGACCCAAGAGTTCCGCACCTTCGATTTCCTGTCGCCCTGGGAGGGCGCCGAATACCCCGCGCCGGTCCTGCCCGGCGACGAGAAGGCGGGAGGCCAGGCGTAATGGCTGACGGAAACCCCACCGTGGCGCCGCTGGGCGTCGATGTGTTCGAGGACGACCTCGACACCCGCACCGCCCACGCGCGCGAGATGGAAGACCGCAAGTTCACCATCAACTTCGGTCCGCAACACCCGGCCGCGCACGGCGTGCTGCGCCTGGTGCTGGAGCTTGACGGCGAGATCGTCGAGCGCGTCGATCCGCACATCGGTCTGCTGCACCGCGGCACCGAAAAGCTGATGGAGGCCCGCACCTACCTTCAGAACGTGCCGTATCTGGACCGGTTGGACTACGTCTCGCCGATGAACCAGGAGCACGCCTTCTGCCTGGCCATCGAGAAGCTGCTGGGCATCGAGGTTCCGTACCGGGCGCAGCTGATCCGCGTCCTGTATTCGGAAATCGGCCGCATCCTGTCGCACATGCTGAACGTGACGACCCAGGCCATGGACGTCGGCGCCCTGACGCCGCCGCTCTGGGGCTTCGAGGAACGCGAAAAGCTGATGGTGTTCTACGAGCGCGCTTGCGGCGCCCGTCTGCACGCCAACTACTTCCGTCCCGGCGGCGTCCACCAGGACCTGCCGATGGACCTGATCGACGACATCGGCCGCTGGTGCCACGAGTTCCCGCCGGCGCTGAAGGACATCGAAAGCCTGGTCACCGAGAACCGCATCTTCAAGCAGCGCAACGTCGACATCGGCGTGGTGTCCAAGCAGCAGGCCCTGGAATGGGGCTTCACCGGCGTGATGCTGCGCGGCTCGAACATCGCCTGGGACCTGCGCAAGTCGCAGCCCTATGAGTGCTATGCCGAGCTCGACTTCGACGTGGTCGTCGGCAAGAACGGCGACTGCTGGGACCGCTATCTGGTGCGCATCGAGGAGATGAAGCAGTCGGTGCGGATCATGGAGCAGTGCATCCACAAGCTGCGCAACTGCCCCGGCGAGCCGGTGATGGTCGAAGACAACAAGATTGTCCCGCCGCGCCGTGGCGAGATGAAGCGGTCGATGGAGTCGCTGATCCACCACTTCAAGCTCTACACCGAAGGCTTCAAGACGCCCGAGGGCGAGGTCTACGCCTCGGTCGAGGCGCCCAAGGGCGAGTTCGGCATCTATCTGGTGTCGGACGGCACCAACAAACCCTATCGCGTGAAGATCTCGGCGCCGGGCTTCCGCTCGCTGCAGGCGATGGACTGGATGAACCGAGGCCACCAGCTGGCCGACGTGTCCGCCATCCTGGGCTCGCTCGACATCGTTTTCGGAGAAGTGGACCGATGAGCGTTCGTCGTCTCGCCAAGGAACAGCCCGCCTCGTTCGCCTTTTCGGCCGATACGACCGCCAAGGCTGAATGGTGGATCAAGAAGTATCCCGAAAGCCGCCGTCAGTCGGCGGTGATCCCGATCCTGTGGCTGGTGCAGAAGCAGGAAGGCTGGGTGTCCGAACCCGCTATCCGCGCGATCGCCGAGCTGCTGGACATGGCCTACATCCGGGTGCTGGAGGTCGCGACCTTCTACACCATGTTCATGCTGGAGCCGGTCGGCAAGACGGCGCTGATCCAGGTGTGCGGCACCACGCCGTGCATGCTGCGCGGCGCCAATGAGCTGATGCGCGTCTGCAAGGAGAAGATCGGTCCCAAGGATCATCTGTCCGCCGACGGCCGCTTCACCTGGCAGGAAGTCGAGTGCCTGGGCGCCTGCTCCAACGCGCCGATGGCCCAGATCAACGACTATTATTTCGAGGACCTGACACCCGAGACGATCGGCCGGATCATCGACGACTTCGCCGCCGGCAAGACGCCCGAGCCGGGCTCCTACATCGGTCGCACCAATGCGGCGCCGCAAGGCGGGGCCAAGACACTGCTGGATGCGACGCTGTATGACGGCTCGGCGGCCAAGCCGATCAAGAAGCTGCCGAACAGCGACCCCGCGCCGGTCGAGAAGGCGCCGGCCTGATGTCGCCGCCGGATCTGAACACCGAGGAGGGCCGCGCAGCCTACCGCAAGGAACTGCGCAACGTCGGGCGTCCGCTGCGCGCGGGCGGCCTGGCCATGGTCGTCGGCGCGGCCGTTCTGATCCTGATCTCGCGTCAGGGCGCAGTCGGACCGTGGGCGGTCAATCTCTCCTACTTCATGCTGGCGGCGGGCTGGGTGATGGTCATCGCGGCCATCTGGATGCGCACGCGCCACCACAAGCGCCGTCTGGCGGAAGGACTCTGAGGGCCATGGTCGGCATTCTCGAAGACAAGGATCGCATCTTCACCAACCTGTACGGCTTCCACGACTGGACGCTGGACGGGGCGAAGAACCGCGGCGCCTGGAACGCCACCAAGGACATGCTGGACCTTGGCCGCGACTGGATCATCAACAACGTCAAGGCCTCGGGTCTGCGTGGCCGCGGCGGCGCGGGCTTCTCGACCGGCCTGAAGTGGTCGTTCATGCCCAAGGAAGTGAAGGATCGTCCTCACTACCTGGTCATCAACGCCGACGAATCCGAGCCCGCGACCTGCAAGGACCGCGAGATCATGCGCCATGATCCGCACCTGCTGATCGAAGGCGCGCTGATCGCCAGCTTCGCGATGCAGGCCCACGCCTGCTACATCTATCTGCGCGGCGAATACGTGCTGGAGCGCGAGCGAATGGAAGCCGCCGTCAAGCAGGCCTATGAGGCCAAGCTGATCGGCGACGGCAATGTCCATGGCTGGGACTTCCACGTCTATATCCACCACGGTGCGGGCGCCTACATCTGCGGCGAAGAGACGGCCCTGCTGGAATCGCTGGAAGGCAAGAAGGGCCAGCCGCGCCTGAAGCCGCCGTTCCCGGCCGGCGCGGGCCTGTACGGCTGCCCGACCACGGTGAACAACGTCGAGTCGATCGCCGTCGTCGGCACCATCCTGCGTCGCGGCGCCGACTGGTTCGCCAGTTTCGGCCGTCCGAACAACACCGGCACCAAGCTGATGTCGCTGTCCGGCCACGTGAACACGCCCTGCGTGGTCGAAGAGGCCATGTCGATCCCGCTGCGTCAGCTGATCGAGGATCACGGCGGCGGCGTGCGTGGCGGCTGGAGCAATCTGAAGGCCATCATCCCCGGCGGCGCGTCCTGCCCGGTGATCACGCGCGAACAGGCCGAGACGGTCCTGATGGACTTCGATTCCATGCGCGAGGTTCGCTCTTCGCTGGGCACCGCCGGCGTGACGGTGATGGACGAGTCCACCGACATCGTGAAGGCGATCGCCCGCATCAGCTACTTCTTCAAGCACGAGAGCTGCGGCCAGTGCACGCCGTGCCGCGAAGGCACCGGCTGGATGTGGCGCGTGCTGGAGCGGATGGCCGTGGGCGAGGCCGATCCGTCGGAAATCGACCTGCTGCTGGACGTCGCCGGACAGGTGGAGGGGCACACGATCTGCGCCCTCGGCGACGCCGCCGCCTGGCCGGTTCAGGGCCTGATCCGTCATTTCCGTCACGAGATCGAAGAGCGGATCGCCAACTATCGCAGCCGCCGCGCGAACTTCGCCGGCCACGCGATCGCGGCGGAGTAGAGATGCGCCTCGCCGTCGCCCTGTTGCTGACGCTTCCGATCCTCGCCGCTTGCGGCGAGGGGGAAAAGGCTGCGCCTGACGCGTCGACCGCGCCCGCGACGGCGGCTCCTGCTGAAGTGGCTCCTGCCGCGACGGCGGCTCCGGCGAACCTCGAGACGGCTTGCCGCGACGTGGTGAACCGCATGTATGGCCAGGAAGGCGACGCCGTCGTCTTCACCGCCGCCGGCGAACGCACGGCCCAGGTGTCGTGGCGCGCGCCGGTCGATGGCGGCAGGCTGGAATTCGAATGCCGGGCGGAAGCCGACGGTGCGGGCCTGTTCCGCGACGGTCAGCGGATGTCCGTGGATGTACAAATGGCGGCTCCCGCCGCCAAGCAAGAGGCCCGCTGATGCCTATCGCCAAGGTCAACGGCGTCGAAACCGAGTTCGAGCCCGGCATGACCGTGCTCCAGGTCGCCGAACGCGCCGGACAAGAGATTCCGCGCTTCTGCTATCACGAGCGCCTGTCCATCGCCGGCAACTGCCGCATGTGCCTGGTCGAGGTGAAGCCTGGACCGCCGAAGCCGCAGGCTTCGTGCGCGCTTCCGGCCGCCGAAGGGCAGGAGATCTTCACCGACACGCCGATGGTCAAGAAGGCCCGCGAAGGGGTGATGGAGTTCCTGCTCATCAACCACCCGCTGGATTGCCCGATCTGCGACCAGGGCGGCGAATGTGACCTGCAGGACCAGTCGGTCGGCTACGGCCGGGACGGCTCGCGCTATTCGGAGAACAAGCGCGCGGTCGAAGAAAAGGCGATGGGTCCGACCATCAAGACCTTCATGACGCGCTGCATCCAGTGCACGCGCTGCGTTCGCTTCATCACCGAAGTCGCCGGCGTGCCCGACATCGGCATGATCTCGCGCGGCGAGGACGCCGAGATCACGACCTATCTAGAGAAGTCGGTCGCCTCGGAATTGTCGGGCAACGTCAATGACCTGTGCCCGGTCGGCGCCCTGACGCACCGCCCGTGGCAATACCACTATCGTCCGTGGGAACTGAAGAAGACCGAGACCATCGACGTCATGGACGCCCTAGGCTCCAACATCCGCGCCGACTATCGCGGGTCCGAGGTCATGCGCGTGCTGCCGCGCGTCAACGAAGGCATCAATGAGGAGTGGCTGTCGGACAAGAGCCGCTACGTCGTCGACGGCCTGACCGCGCGTCGTCTGGACCGTCCGTGGATCCGTGAGAACGGCAAGCTGCGCGCCGCCTCGTGGAACGAGGCGCTGGACGCCGTCGCCGCCAAGCTGAAGGCCGCACCGGCCGACCGCATCGGCGTCATCGCCGGCGATCTGCAGGACGCCGAGTCGATGAAGGCGACGCTGGACCTGTTCCGCGCCCTGGGGTCGAACAACACCGACTGCCGCCAGGACGGGGCCGCCGTGGGTTATGGCCCGCGTGAAGGATGGCTGTTCAACTCCGGCCTGGAAGGCATTGAAAAGGCTGACGCCGTTCTGATCGTCGGCGCCAATCCGCGCACCGAGGCGCCGCTGCTGAACGCCCGCCTGCGCAAGGCCTGGCTGAAGGGCGACATGGAGATCGGTCTGATCGGCGAACAGGCTGACCTGACGTTCGACTACGCCTATCTGGGCGCAGGCACGCAGACGTTGGCCAAGCTTCCGAAATCGGCGCTGGACTTCCTGACCAAGGCCGAGCGTCCGGCGATCATCGTCGGCTCCGGCGCGCTGGGCGGGGAGGGCGGTCCGGCCGTCCTGAACGCACTCGGCGCTCTGGCCAAGAAGGTCGGCGTCGTCGCTGACGGCTGGAACGGGTTCAACGTCCTGCACCACGCCGCCTCGCGCGTGGCCGGTCTGGACATGGGCTTCGTGCCGGCTGACGGCGGCCTGACTGTCGCCGAAATGCTGAAGCCGGATGCGCTTGACGTGCTGTTCCTGCTGGGCGCCGATGAGGTCGATCCGACCGGCTCGAACGCCTTCCGCGTCTATCTGGGCAGCCACGGCGACCGCGGCGCGCACGGCGCGGACGTGATCCTGCCGGGCGCGGCCTATACCGAGAAGGCCGGCCTGTACGTCAACACCGAGGGCCGGGTGCAGATGGCCGAACGCGTCGTCTTCCCCAAGGGCGAGGCCAAGGAAGACTGGGCCATCATCCGCGCCCTGTCGGCGCGCGTCGATCAAACCCTGCCTTACGACACGCTGGAGCAACTGCGCGCCAAGCTGATGGGCGATCATCCGACCTTCGGCCGGATCGACTATCTGCCCGCGCCGGCGACGTTCGACGTGGCGGCCCTGGGCGCCAAGGGCGATCTGGGCGACCGCGCCTTCGTGTCGGCGGTGACCGACCCGTATCTTTCCAATCCGATAGCGCGCGCCAGCGCGACGATGGCCGAGCTGTCCGCCCTGCGGACCCAGCCGGTCGCAATGGCGGCGGAGTAAGCCATGGACCCCGTTTCCTTCTGGGCCACGCCTCTGGGCTGGACGCTGATCACGGTCGGCCAGGTCCTGCTGATCACGGTCGGCGTGCTGATCGCCGTCGCCTTCCTGCTGCTGGCCGACCGCAAGGTCTGGGCCGGGGTGCAGATGCGCAAGGGTCCGAACGTCGTCGGTCCCTTCGGCCTGCTTCAATCCTTCGCGGACATGATCAAGTTCGTGCTGAAGGAGGTCGTGATCCCGGCCGGCGCGGACAAGGCGGTCTTCATCATCGCGCCGATCATCACCGTCATCCTGGCCTTCATGGCTTGGGCGGTCATTCCGTTCGCGCCCGGCTGGGTCGTGTCGGACCTGAACGTCGGCATCCTGTACATCTTCGCCGTGTCGTCGCTGGGCGTTTACGGCATCATCATGGGCGGCTGGGCTTCAAACTCGAAGTATCCCTTCCTGGGCTCGCTGCGTTCGGCGGCGCAGATGGTGTCCTATGAAGTCTCGCTGGGCCTGATCATCATCAATGTGATCCTGCTGGCCGGCACCATGAACCTGTCGGCGATCGTCGACAGCCAGAAGGGCATGTTCTGGAACTGGTACGGCTTCGGCGGCGGCGCCGACACCTGGCCGCTGGTCGTGATCCTGTTCCCGATGTCGATCATCTTCTTCATCTCGGCTTTGGCCGAGACCAACCGCCCGCCGTTCGACCTGCCCGAGGCCGAATCCGAACTGGTCGCCGGTTATCAGGTCGAATACAGCTCGACGCCGTATCTGCTGTTCATGATGGGCGAGTACGTCAACATCGTCTTCATGTCGGCGATGATCAGCCTGCTGTTCTTCGGCGGCTGGAACCCCGGCGTGCCACAGGCCTGGATGGATGGGCTGCCGGCCTGGATTGCCTATACGATCTATCTGCTGACCTTCATGGCCAAGACGGTCTTCTGGTTCATCATGATCTCGATGGTGAAGGCCTTCGTGCCGCGCTATCGCTATGACCAACTGATGCGCCTGGGCTGGAAAATCTTCCTGCCGACGTCGCTGGTCGCGGTCGTGATCGTGTCGGCCTGGCGCGTCTTCGTGGTGGGGTCGTGATGAACAAGCGTCATCTCGTGCCAGGCTTGGTCGCCCTGTCCACACTAGGCGCCTGTGCGCCCGGCAAGATCTGGCCGGCTGAACGTCAGCCCTCGGCGGATGAACGCGCTATCGAGCGTCGCCATGACGACGAACGCCTTCGCCTGTGCCGGATGATGAGCCCGGACGATCCCCACTTTGAGTCGAACGACTGCAAGAACCGCATACGGGTGGCGCGATGACCCGTCTTTTCCTGTCGACGCTTGCCGCGACGCCAGCCCTCTTGGCCTGTGCGCCCGATACGCGCATGCCGGAATCCAGCTATCAGTGGGAACGTCGTCAGGAGCGCATCGAGCGCGACTGGCGCGGCAGACAGCCGACCGCCTCCCAAACTCCGACGACGCCCGCCCCCAAGGATAAGCCCTGATGTTCACCCGTATCGTCCAGGCGACCAAGGGCGCGATGATGCTGGACGTCATCGGCGCCATCGGTCTGTCGCTGAAATATATGGCCCGTCCCAAGATGACGGTGAACTATCCGTTCGAGCGCAATCCGCAGTCGCCGCGCTTCCGTGGCGAGCATGCGCTGCGTCGCTATGCGAACGGCGAGGAACGCTGCATCGCCTGCAAGCTGTGCGAAGCCATCTGCCCCGCCCAGGCCATCACCATCGAGGCCGAGCCGCGCGCCGACGGCAGCCGCCGCACGACGCGCTACGATATCGACATGGTCAAATGCATCTACTGCGGCCTGTGCCAGGAGGCCTGCCCGGTGGACGCCATCGTTGAAGGCCCGAACTCGGAGTTCGCCGTCGAGACGCGCGAAGAGCTGCTCTACGACAAGCAACGCCTGCTTGATAACGGCGACCGCTGGGAACGGCAGATCGCCAAGAATCTGGAACTCGACGCGCCTTACCGCTAAGGCGCATCTCGCTAAACGGGTCGGCGATTCCTGAAAGGGGGTCGCGGCCGATACGAAAGGGGCTTCGTCCCGACATGCTGCAAGGCATAGCCTTCTATCTGCTGGCGGCGGTCGCCACGGTTTCCGGCCTTCTGGTCGTGACCGCGCGCAACCCGGTGCACAGCGTGCTGTGGTTGATCCTGGCCTTCTTCTCGTCGGCGGGTCTGTTCGTCCTGCTGGGCGCCGAGTTCCTGGCGATGCTGCTGGTCGTCGTCTATGTGGGCGCGGTCGCGGTGCTGTTCCTGTTCGTCGTCATGATGCTGGACGTGGACTTCCTGAAGCTGCGCGAAGGCTACGCGCGCTACCTGCCGCTGGGCGCCATCATCGCCGCTGTGCTGCTGGTGGAGATGATCATCGTCTCGGTCGCCGTGGTTCAGGGCGGCGCCGCTGCGGGCCTGCCGGCGCCGGGCGCGCCGGACGCCAGCGTGACGAACGTCGAGGCGATCGGCCGCGTGCTCTACACAGACTATGTCTACTTCTTCCAGGCGGCCGGGATCGTGCTGCTGATCGCGATGATCGGCGCCATCACCCTGACGCTGCGCCACAAGCCGCACATCAAACGCCAGAACCCCGGCGACCAGGTGAACCGCGACCGTCGCAAGTCGGTCGAGATCAAGTCCGCCGCCACGGGCGAAGGCGTCAGCGCCGAGGAGCTTCTCTGATGATCGGTCTGACCCACTATCTGACGGTCGCTGCGATCCTGTTCACCATCGGGGTGTTCGGCATCTTCGTGAACCGCAAGAACGTCATCATCATCCTGATGTCGATCGAGCTGATCCTGCTGGCCGTAAACATCAACTTCGTCGCCTTCTCTGCCTATCTGAACGAGATCAGCGGGCAGATCATGGCGATGTTCGTCCTGACCGTCGCCGCGGCCGAGGCCGCCGTCGGCCTGGCGATCCTGGTGACCTTCTTCCGTAACCGCGGCGACATCGCCGTGGACGACGCCTCCGTGATGAAGGGCTGAGCGTGACCTTCCATACCCTCGTCATTCTCGGGATCTTCGCCCCGCTGCTGGGCGCGGCCATCGCCGGCTTCTTCGGACGCCGGATCGGCGCCATCCCGTCGCAAGCGATTACGACCGGCCTGCTGTTCTTCTCGTGCGCCGTGGCTTGGACGGTGTTCGGCCAGTGGACCTGGGGCCATCTTGAGCCCTTCACCATTCGCCTGGCGCCCTTCATCAATGTGGGCGACTTCCAGTCGGCCTGGTCGATCCGCATCGACGCCCTGTCGGCGACCATGCTGATCGTGGTCACCAGCGTGTCCTCGCTGGTTCACCTGTATTCCTGGGGCTACATGGCCGAGGACGACAGCCGGCCGCGCTTCTTCGCCTATCTGTCGCTGTTCACCTTCATGATGCTGGCGCTGGTGACGGCGGCCGACTTCATGCAGATATTCTTCGGCTGGGAAGGCGTGGGCCTGGCGTCCTATCTGCTGATCGGCTTCTGGTTCAAGAAGCCGACGGCCAGCGCCGCCGCCATCAAGGCCTTCGTCGTCAACCGCGTCGGCGACTTCGGTTTCGTGCTGGGGATCATGACGATCTTCTGGATGTACGGCACCATCAACTTCGCCGAACTGTTCCCGCTGATCGCCACCAAGGCCGGCACGACGTGGGAGTTCCTGGGCGTCCAGTGGTCCGCGCTGGATCTGGCCGGCTTCCTGCTGTTCATCGGCGCCATGGGCAAGTCGGCCCAGTTCTTCCTGCACACCTGGTTGCCGGACGCGATGGAAGGTCCGACCCCGGTTTCGGCGCTGATCCACGCCGCGACCATGGTCACCGCCGGCGTCTATATGGTCTGCCTGCTGAGCCCGATCTATGAATATGCGCCGGGCGCGTCGCAGATCATCGCCATCATCGGCGCCATCACGGCCCTGTTCGCCGCCACGGTCGGCCTGACTCAGAACGACATCAAGCGGGTCATCGCCTATTCGACCTGTTCGCAGCTGGGCTACATGTTCTTCGCGGCGGGCGTCGGCGCCTATCAGGCCGCCATGTTCCACCTGTTCACGCACGCCTTCTTCAAGGCCCTGCTGTTCCTGGGCGCGGGTTCGGTGATCCACGGCATGCACCACGAGCAGGACATGCGGAAGATGGGCGGTCTGTGGAAGCTGCTGCCCGTCACCTATGCGGTAATGACCATCGGCACCATCGCCATCACCGGCCTTGGCATCCCCGGCGTCGGCGGCTTCGCCGGATTCTACTCCAAGGATTCGATCATCGAGAGCGCCTATGCTTCGGCAGCCTCGGGTCACTCGGCCATCGGTCTGTTCGCCTTCTTCGTTGGCATCATCGCCGCCGGTCTGACGGCCTACTATTCGTGGCGCCTGGTCTTCATGACCTTCCACAACAAGCCGGTGTGGAAGGAAGAGGGCGACGCGCATCATGCTGACGACCACGCTTCCCACGCCCAGCTGGAAACCCATTCGGAGCCGGTCGGCGATCAACACGACGATCATGCGCATGACGACCACGGTCATCATGGTCCGCTGAAGCCGCATGAGAGTCCGCTGGTCATGCTGATCCCGCTGATCCTGCTGTCGGTCGGCGCCGTCGCCGCCGGCTTCGTCTTCGCGCCGCACTTCATCGGCCACCATGAGGGCGAGTTCTGGCGTGGCGCGATCTTCACCGGCGCGAACAACCACGTCCTGCACGAAAGCCACGACGTTCCGACCTGGGTGAAATGGTCGCCGCTGATCCTGACGCTGATCGGCACCGCCGTCGCCTATTGGATCTACGTCGCTCGCGAGGGCATGGGCCGTCGCATGGCCGAGCGGAACGGCGTCATCTACCGCTTCCTCTACAACAAGTGGTATTTCGACGAGCTGTACGACTTCGTCTTCGTGCGCGGCTTCCGCGCCATCGGGAACTTCTTCTGGAAGATCTGCGACGTGAAGATCATCGACGGTCTGGGCCCGAACGGCGCCGCCTGGGTGTCGCTGAAATCCGCCGCTCGACTGGGCAAGATCCAGTCCGGCTATGTCTATCACTACGCCTTCGTGATGCTGCTCGGGGTGGCTGGTCTGCTCACCTTCGCCATCCTCGCGTGGGGAGCCTGATCTCGTGCCCTACATCCTGAGCCTCGTTACATTCCTGCCCCTGGTCGGGGCCCTGGCGATCTTCGCCGCCCGGCTGACGTCCAAATCGGCCGATGCCACCGCGCCGGCCGCCCGCTGGATCGCGTTGATCACCACCCTGGTGACCCTGGCGGTGTCGGTCGTGCTGGTCGCCGGCTTCGATCCGGCGAACACCGGCTATCAGTTCGTGGAGATGGTCCCGTGGTTCGCGGGCGCCAGCTATCACCTGGGCGTCGACGGAATCTCGATCCTGTTCGTGCTCCTGACGGCCTTCCTGATGCCGATCTGCATCCTGGCCAGCTGGAAGTCTGTCGAGACGCGCGTCGTCGAATATATGATCGCCTTCCTGGTGCTGGAGACGCTGGTCATCGGGGTGTTCACCTCGCTGGACCTGTTCCTCTTCTACATCTTCTTCGAAGGCACGCTGGTCCCGATGTTCCTGATCATCGGCATCTGGGGCGGTCAGAACCGCATCTATGCGGCCTACAAGTTCTTCCTCTACACCCTGCTGGGGTCCGTCCTGATGCTGCTGGCCATGCTGTGGATGGCGCATGAAGCGGGCACCACCAGCATTCCCGAGCTGAAGCGTTTCGCTTTCGATCCGGCCGTCCAGCCGATCCTTTGGCTGGCCTTCTTCGCCTCGTTCGCGGTGAAGATGCCGATGTGGCCGGTCCACACCTGGCTGCCCGACGCCCACGTTCAGGCGCCGACGGCGGGTTCGGTCATCCTGGCGGGTATTCTGCTGAAGCTGGGTGGCTACGGCTTCATCCTGTTCAACGTGCCCATGTTCCCGATGGCGTCGGAGATGTTCCGGCCGCTGGTCTTCACCCTGTCGGTGATCGCCATCGTCTATACGTCGCTGGTCGCCTGGCGTCAGACGGATATCAAGAAGCTGATCGCCTATTCGTCCGTGGCCCACATGGGCTTTGTGACCCTGGGCATCTTCGCCGGCAACGACATCGGCATGCAGGGCGCCATCTTCCAGATGATCAGCCACGGCCTGATTTCGGGCGCGTTGTTCCTATGCGTCGGTGTTGTCTATGACCGGATGCACACGCGCGAGATCGCCTTCTACGGCGGCCTGACGTCCAAGATGCCGTGGTATGCCGCCATCTTTTTGATGTTCACGATGGCCAACGTCGGCCTGCCGGGCACCTCGGGCTTCATCGGCGAAGTTCTGACCATGACCGGGGCCTACAACGCCTCGACCTGGGCGGCGCTGGTCGCGGCCTCGGGCGTCATCTTCTCGGCGGTCTATGCTTTGACCCTGTACCGCGCGGTCATGTTCGGCGAGATCACCAATCTGAAGCTTGAGACCATCACCGACATCGACAAGCGCGAACTGCTGCTGTTCGTGCCCCTGATCGTCGGCACCATCTGGCTGGGGGTCCATCCGGCCTCTGTCCTCGATTACACCGGGCCTGCCGTCGAGGCCCTGACCAACGCGTATCGCGCCGCGATCGGCGGGTGAGACTTACAGATGCCTGATCTATCCTCCGCCCTGCATCTCGCCGCCTCGGAAGTCACCCTCGCGGTCGGCGCCCTGGTCCTGCTGATGGTCGGCGCCTTCATGGGCGACAAGAGCGCCCGTCTGGTCTCGATCCTGTCGGTCCTGCTGCTGATCGTCGCGTCGGTCATCTCGATCGTCGGACCGTGGGGCGTCGCCTTCAACGGCGCCTATGTCGCCGATCCGCTGGCCATCTACGCCAAGAGCCTGATCTATCTGTCGGCCGCCGTGGCGGTCGTGCTGGGCGACGGCTGGATGAAGCGCACCCGCATCGCCAAGTTCGAATATCCGGTCCTGATCGTGCTGGCCTCGGCCGGCATGGGGATGATGGCGTCCTCGGGCGACCTGATCTCCATGTATGTCGGGATCGAGTTGCACTCGCTGGCCCTGTATGTTCTGGCGGCCTTCCACCGCAACGACGTCAAGGCGTCGGAAGCGGGCCTTAAGTATTTCGTCCTGGGCGCGCTGTCGTCGGGTCTGCTGCTGTATGGCGCCAGCCTGATCTACGGCTTCGCCGGCTCGATGCGGTTCGAGGACATCGCCGCCGTCGCCGCCGACAATCCCGGCCCGGGTCTGGTCTTCGGCCTGGTCTTCCTGATCTGCGGCCTGGCGTTCAAGGTTTCGGCCGCGCCGTTCCACATGTGGACGCCCGACGTCTATGAAGGCGCGCCGACTCCGGTCGTGGCCCTGTTCGCCACGGCGCCTAAGGTCGCGGCCATGGTGCTGATCGCCCGCGCGCTGGAAAACGGTTTCGGCGACGCCCACGCGCAGTGGTCGCAGGTCCTGATCGCCATCTCGCTGATCAGCTTCGTCGTCGGCGCCTTTGGCGGTCTGGCTCAAAAGGACATCCAGCGCCTGCTGGCCTATTCTTCGATCGCAAACATCGGTTACGCCCTGCTGGGCATTGCGGCGGGCACGGCCGAGGGCCTGCAGGCCATGCTGATGTTCATGACGCTGTATGTCATCGACCAACTGGGCTTCTTCGCCATCCTGCTCAGCCTGTCCAAGTCGGGCCGTCCGATCCGCCGCATCGCCGACCTCGCTGGCCTGAAGAAGGATCGTCCGCTGACGGCCGTCGCCCTGACCATCCTGTCGCTGTCGGTCCTGGGCATGCCGCCGTTCTCGGGCTTCTGGGGCAAATACTATGTGTTCGGCGCCGCCGCTGACGCGGGTTTGTGGCCCGTTGCGGCCGCCGGTCTGGTCGCCTCGGTCGTCGCCGCCTTCTACTATCTGCGCATCATCAAGCTGATGTGGTTCGATGCGCCGGTGGACGACATCGCGACCGACGCCGCGCCGGTCGAGGCCAAGTGGATCGGGTGGGCCTGCGCCGCCTTCGCCTTCCCGCTGGTGATCGTCGGTCTGACCTGGCTGGAGCCGCTGACCAAGGCTGCGAGCGCTGGCTTCGGGAACGGGTAGGGCGTTGGCGCCCGTCCCTCTGGTCATACTCGACGAGATCGACTCGACCAACGCCGAGGCGCGCCGCCGCGCCGAGGCCGGAGAGGCGGGGCCGCGCTGGATCGTGGCGCGCCGCCAGACCGCCGGCCGCGGTCGGCGGGGTCGCAAGTGGGACACCGACCAGGGCAATCTGGCCGCCACTCTTCTGATCACCACGCCCAAGTCGGCTGCGGAGGCGGCCCAGGCCACCTTCATCGCCGCCCTGGCCGTCGCAGACCTGTTGGATGTCTTCGTTTCGCCCGCGCTTGTTTCGATCAAATGGCCGAACGACGTCCTGCTGGACGGGGTCAAGGTTTCTGGCATTCTGGTCGAATCCGGGCGGCACGCGAACGGCGACCTCTGGCTGGCGGTCGGCATCGGCGTGAACCTGGCCCATGCGCCCGAGGGCACCGAACGGGGGGCGACCTCGGTTGCAGAGCGTCTTCGCGCCGACCTGGCCTATGTCCCGCCGATTGAGGCCGCTGCCGAAATCCTGGCCGAGACCTTCGCCGTCTGGTGGGGGCGCTGGCAGACGATGGGCTTTGAGCCTGTGCTGGACGCCTGGACCAGCCGCCTGACGGGGTTGAACGGACCATGCGTCGCGCGTCTGGACAATGAGACCATCGAGGGTGTGGCCGAGGGCGTGGAGCCGGACGGCGCCCTGCGTCTGCGCCTGGCCGACGGCTCGGTGCGTCTGATCTCCGCCGGAGATGTCTTCTTTGGCACCATGCCGAACGCCGGGGCCGCCTGATGCTTCTCGCCATCGAGCAGGGCAACACCAATACGCTGTTCGCGGTCCATGACGGCACGGATTGGATCGCCCAGTGGCGCGCCGCGACCGAGGCCAGCCGCACGGCCGACGAATACGCCGTCTGGCTGAACCAACTGATGGTAATGAAGGGGCTGGCCTTCGGGGCCTTGAGCGGCTGCATCATCTCCAGCGTCGTGCCCCAGTCGATCTTCAACCTGCGCAATCTGGCGCGGCGCTATCTGAACATCGAACCGCTGGTCATCGGTGAGAACGCCGAGCTGGGCATCGACGTGCGGATCGCCAAGCCCAGCGAGGCGGGCGCCGACCGTCTGGTGAACGCTGTGGGCGCGTCGCTGATGTATCGCGGCGACCTTCTGCTGATCGACAGCGGCACGGCGACGACCTTCGACATCGTTTCGGGCGACGGCGCATTCGAGGGCGGTCTGATCGCGCCCGGCATCAATCTGTCGCTTCAGGCCCTGCATGAAGCTGCCGCCAAACTGCCGCGCATCGCCATTCAGAAACCCGAACACGTCATCGGCAAGGGCACGGTCGAGGCCATGCAGTCCGGCGTTTTCTGGGGCTATATCTCGTTGATCGAAGGCCTGGTCGGGCGCATCAAGGCGGAGTGGGGCAAGCCCATGACCGTCGTCGGCACCGGCGGGGTCGCCAGCCTGTTCGAAGGCGCGACCGACAGCATCGATCACTTCGATCCCGACCTGACTATTCGCGGCCTCCTCGAAATCTGGCGTCGTAACGCCCATTTGACTGATTGAATGAAAAAGCAAACCCAAGACGAACTCGTTTTCCTGCCGCTGGGCGGCTCGGACGAGGTCGGTATGAACCTGAACGCCTATGGCTTCGGCCCAGAGGCGAACCGTGAATGGCTGATCGTCGATGTCGGCGTCACCTTCGGCGACCTGTCCACGCCCGGCGTGGACGTGATCGTGCCCGATCCCACCTTCCTGGAGGGTGAAAACATCAAGGGCATCGTCCTGACCCACGCGCACGAAGATCACATCGGCGCTCTGGGCTGGTTGTGGCCGCGAATCAAGGCGCCGATCTACGCCACGCCCTTCACCGCCTATCTGATCCGCGACAAGCTGCGCGAGCGCGGCATTCTGGACGAGGTCGAACTGATCGAGGCGCCGCTGGGCGGGACCGTGGACATCGGCACCTTCGGCGTGACCTTCGTCAACATGACCCACTCGATCGCCGAGCCCAGCGGCCTGGCCATCGATACGCCGCTGGGAATGGTGTTCCACACCGGCGACTGGAAGATCGACGACCAGCCGGTGATCGGGACCAAGACCGACGCCCCCGTCATCCGCGCCCTGGGCGACGAAGGCGTGCTGGCCATGGTCTGTGATTCGACCAATGTCTTCGTGCCGGGCGTCGCTGGGTCCGAAGGCGATGTCGCCGTCGCCATCTCCAAGCTGATCGCCAGCCTGAAGGGGCGTGTTGCGGTCGGCTGTTTCGCCTCCAACGTCGCCCGGATGGACAGCGTGATCCGTGCGGCCGAGGCCTGCGGGCGTCGCGTGGCCCTGGCCGGCCGGTCGATGCACCGGATCACGGCGGCGGCCAAGCACGTCGGCATGCTGAAGGACGTGAAGCCCTTCCTGTCGGACGAGGAGGCCCGCGTCTGGCCCGCCGATGAGATCCTGTATTTGTGCACCGGCAGCCAGGGTGAGGCGAGGGCGGCCCTGTCGCGCGTCGCTGACGGCACCCACCCGGTCGTGAAACTGGGTCTGGGCGACCACTGCATCTTCTCGTCGCGCCAGATCCCCGGAAACGAACTGGCGATCGGCAATCTGCAGGACCGCCTCGCGGATCGCGGCGTGCGCCTCTACACCGAGAAAGATCACCCCGGCATCCACGTCTCGGGCCACCCCTGCCGTGACGAGCTGAAGCAGATGTACGAATGGGTCCGGCCGCAGATCGCAGTGCCGACCCACGGCGTGCGTCGGTTCCTCCTGGAACACGCCAACCTGGCCAAGGACATGGGCGTTCCGGAAACGGTCACGCCGCGCAACGGCGACATGGTCCGGCTGGCCCCTGGCCCGGCCAAGATCATCGACGAGGTGCCGAACGGTCGCCTGTACGTCGACGGCGGCATGCTGGTGACCGAGCAGGGCGAGGCCCTGAAGGAACGTCGTCACGCCTCGACCAACGGCGTGCTTATCGTCAGCTTCGCCCTGGACAAGCGCGGTCGCATCGCCAGCGACATCGACATCCGCAGCGTGGGCCTGCCCGGCGACACCGCCACGCCGCTCGGCGATGCGCTGGACAAGCTGGCCGAGCGCGTCGAACAGGTGGTCAAGGGCCTGAAAGGCGATGCGCTGGACGATGAAATGGTCATCGAACAGGCCGTCGCCCGCGTGCTGAAAAAGGCCAGCCAGCAGATCTGGGATCGTCGTCCCATCGTCGAGACGGTCGTCCTGCGCGTCTGATGCAACCTTGACCGTTCGGGCGCATTGGTCGTGCGCCTGAACGCTCGGGGAAACGCATGTCGAAAAAGCCTGCCCGTGCGCGCCGCCTGCTGGAGCGGGTCCGGCACGCCCGTCATCCGCTGCGCGGTTGGCGGCGATGGGCGGTGATTGCGGGGCGGGGACTGGTCGGCTTCGTCGCCCTGTTCGCCGTCGTCAATCTGGTGCTCAGCCTGTCGACGTTCCGGGGCGAAGACCCCTTGGCGCGGACGGTTCACGAACTGCGCGTACTATGGTTCAGCCCGCCCGACGGTCAGCCGATGTCGCCGACTGCCTTTCCGACCGTCTATGGTCGCGATCTGGGGCCTGCGCCCGACACCGCCGCCATCCACGCCTATCTGGAGCGCGAAGCGGAGGACGGCGTCTTTCTGCTCGACCACGTCATGGTCGATCGCATCCTGAAGCTGAACGGCCGGATCGATGCGCGCAGCGTGCCGTCGGGCGTCTATGTCGGCGCCCATGCGCTAGGACCGGACGGGATGCCGCTGGTGCCGGTGACCAAGTTCATGGCGCACTATCTGCTGTTTCCGCGCCATGCCTATATTCTGGTCGTGCCGGAAAGCGGGCCGGCCATCGCCTTCTCCGCCAGTCAGAACGCCAAGTTCGGCATCGACATTCATCCCGAACGCCTGTCGGCCGAGATCGCGCCGTTCGATCCGAACGCCTATGACTTTCCCAGCTCGGGCGAGGCGCTGCACGAGATGACCCGCATCACCAATGACCCGGCGCGCGTCGCGACGGCAATCGAGACGTTGAAGGGCGCCCAGGCGCGGCTCGCGCAGGAGGGTCTGACCTACGGCCTTCTGGCGCCCAATTCGAACACGGCGGTCGGCTGCGTGCTGCAAGGCGCCGGGGCGATCACGCAGCAGGCGCGTGCTTCGATCCTTCTGGCCCTGCGCGCGCCGGGGTTTGGCGCATCGTGCGAATAGCGGTCGCGCCGACGGCCTCAACTCGGATATATCCACGCCGATGACCGAGCGACTCTTCCTGCTGAACCCCGACTGGCGCGACGACCAGGGCGGTCCGTGGTTCTGCCCGCCCGGGGCCTATATCGAGGGTGTCCTGGCCTTCTATCCTCAGCTTCGCGACGCGCTCGATGTCGTCTATCTGGACCATCCGCGCCCACGCCAGCCGGTCATCGACCAAGTCGGCGAGGCCCATCAGAGCTGCCCAATCCTGATCCTGGACGGCGAGCTGGATTGGCCCGAGGCCGAGGTCAGCGAAACGACCGGCCGGCGGTTTCTTCAGGATCACGCCATCGCTCCCTATCTGGCGGCCCGCTACGGCGTCGGCCGGCCCCATCCCTAGAGGTCCGTCATGCCCATCGGCGTCTTCACCATGGTCGGCATCTACATTATCGCCTGGTGGACGGTCCTGTTCGCCGTGCTGCCGCTGGGCACGGCCAGCGAGACGCACGAGCCGCCGACCGACGGCTCACAATGGGGCGCGCCCAAGACGCCCAATCTGAAGAAGAAATTCCTGACGACGACCTGGGTCTCGGCCCTGGTCTGGGCGTTCGTCATGGTTCTGATCTTCACGGGCTGGCTGCCGCTGCCGAACTTCGCCAGCGGCCCGGCCGTCTAAACGACGCATCGGCCTAGCTTTCGCCCCGTCCGAGCGGCTAAAGCCTTGTTCCGTCTCTACGCCTAGGATTCCCGACCATGCGCCTGTCGCGCTTTTTCCTGCCCACGCTGAAGGAAGCTCCTTCGGACGCCCAGATCGTCTCGCACCAGCTGATGCTGCGCGCCGGCATGATCAAGCAGGAGGCCGCCGGCATCTACGCCTGGCTGCCGCTGGGTCTGAAGGTGCTGCGCAAGATCGAGCAGATCGTGCGCGAGGAGCAGATGCGGGCCGGGGCCGTCGAACTGCTGATGCCGACGCTGCAACTGGCCGACCTGTGGCGCGAGAGCGGCCGCTATGACGCCTACGGCCCCGAGATGCTGCGTATCACCGACCGTCACGAACGTGAGCTACTATACGGACCGACCAACGAGGAGATGATCACCGACATCTTCCGGGCCTATGTGAAGTCCTACAAGTCGCTGCCGCTGAACCTGTTTCACATCCAGTGGAAGTTCCGCGACGAGCGCCGTCCGCGCTTTGGCGTGATGCGCGGGCGCGAGTTCCTGATGAAGGACGCCTATTCCTTCGACGTGGACGAGGCCGCGGCCCGCGTCGCCTACAACCGCATGTTCGTCGCCTATTTGAACACCTTCGCCCGCATGGGCCTGAAGGCCGTGCCGATGCGCGCGGACACCGGCCCCATCGGCGGCGATCTGAGCCATGAGTTCATCGTTCTGGCTGAAACCGGCGAGAGCGAGGTTTTCTGCGACCGCAAGCTGGTCGAGATGCCCGCGCCCGGCGACGACTTCAGCCCGGAAGCCGTCCAGGCCGTCTTCGACGAACGCACCGCCCTCTACGCCGCCACCGAAGAGATGCACGATCCGGCGCAGTTCGAGGCCAAGACCGCCGAGGGCGACCGCCTGTCGGCGCGCGGCATCGAGGTCGGCCACATCTTCTACTTCGGCACCAAATATTCCGCCCCGATGAAGGCCAAGGTCGCCGGTCCGGACGGCCAGGACGCCGAGGTCCACATGGGCAGCTATGGCGTCGGCGTGTCGCGCCTGCTGGGGGCCATCATCGAAGCGAGCCACGACGCCGGCGGCATCATCTGGCCCGATGCGGTCGCGCCGTTCGACGTGGTCGTGATCAATCTGCGCGCCAATGACGAGGCCGTCTCGGCCGCCTGTGAAGACGCGGTGGCCCAGCTTGAAAAGCTCGGCAAGGACGTCCTCTACGACGACACCGACGAACGTCCTGGCGGCAAGTTCGCCACCGCTGACCTGATCGGCGTGCCGTGGGTGCTGACCATCGGTCCCAAGGGACTGGCGGACGGCGTGGTTGAACTGAAACGCCGCGCCACCGGCGAGAAGGTCTCCGTGCCGCTCGCCGAAGCTATCGAAAGGCTGACCGCTTGAGCCTGCCGTCTCGTCCGTCCGGCGCCTTCTCCTCTTGGGAGATCGGCCTGGCCCTGCGCTACCTGCGCGCCAAGCGCAAGGAAGGCGGCGTCGCCACCATCGCCGTCATCAGCTTCATCGGCATTATGCTGGCCGTGGCCGTCCTGATCAGCGTGATGAGCATCATGTCCGGCTTCCGCAGCGAACTGCTAGGCCGCATGCTGGCCTTCAACGGGCACATGTACGTGCAAGGGCAGGTCCTGACCTCGCCGGATCGCGAAGCCGCCCTTAAGCGCATCCAGGCCGTGCCCGGCGTCGCCAGCGCAAGTCCGCTGAACGAGGCGCAAAGCCTGATCCGCGTCGGCAGCTATACGACCGGCGCCATCGCCAAGGGCATCCGCCCTGAGGATCTGGCCAAGACCCAGTATGTCTTCGACAGCTTAAGCCCGCAGGAACGCGCCAGCTTCGGCAAGGGCCCTTATGGCGGCGACCGCATTCTGGTCGGCGCGGCCTTGGCCAACTCCATGGGCCTGCGCGTCGGCGATCCTGTGACCCTGTATTCGCCGACCGGGGCCGACAGCGCCTTCGGCAACCTCGGCGGACTTGAGAAGACCTATTTCGTCGGCGGCCTATTCCGTTCGGGCGCCGCCGATTACGACCGCGCCTTCATCTTCATGCCTCTGGAGCAGCAGCAGCTCTTCTTCGGCAAGGAAGGGGTCTGGGACGCGATCGAAATCAAGGTCGATGATCCCGATCAGGTCGGCGCCCTGACCGCCGCCATCCGCGACGCGGCCGGTCCCGGCTCGGTCGTCAGCGACTGGCGCGAGCGCCTCGCCGCCTTCTACGGTGCGCTGAAGGTCGAACGCGTGGCCATGAGCATCATCCTGGGCCTCGTCGTCGCCATCGCCGCCATGAACATCATCTCCGGCATCGTCATGCTGGTGAAGAACAAGGGCCGTGACATCGCCATCCTGCGCACCATCGGCGCTAGCCCCTCGGCGATCCTGCGCGTCTTCTTCATGGCTGGCGCCATGATCGGGGTTGCGGGCACCATCGCGGGCCTGATCCTGGGTCTGCTGTTCTGCTGGAACATTGGTTCGATCCAGCATTTCCTGGAGTTCGTCCTGCAGACCAAGCTGTTCGATTCCGACGTCTATATGCTGGACGCCATCCCGGCCCTGGTCGATCCGGTGGACGTGACCTGGGTGGCCTTCTGGTCTCTGTTGATGAGCTGTATCGCCAGCCTGCCGCCGTCCTGGAACGCGTCTCGCATCGATCCCGTGGAGGCGCTGCGCTATGAGTAAGGCTCCCATCCTTTCGGTGCGCGGCCTGACCCGCACCTACGACACCGCCCAAGGCGGCCTGACCGTGCTGAAGGGCGTGGATCTGGACGTCTATCCCGGCGAACTGGTCGGACTGATCGGACCGTCGGGCTCGGGCAAGTCGTCGCTGCTGCACGCCGCCGGCCTGTTGGAGAAACCCACCAGCGGCACGGTCGCCATTGACGGCGAGCAGGTCGGCGATCTGGACGAGCGCGCCCGCACACGCCTGCGCCTGGGCCGGATCGGCTTCGTCTATCAGTTCCACCACCTGCTGCCCGAGTTCGATGCGCGCGATAATGTCGCTTTGCCGATGCGGATCGCCGGCGTGTCCCAGGACGAGGCGCGCAAACGCGCCGAGGTCACGCTGACGGCCTTGGGGCTGGGCGAACGCCTGACGCACCAGCCGGCGCAACTGTCTGGCGGCGAACAGCAGCGTGTCGCGATCGGCCGCGCGCTGGCCAACGGCCCACGCCTGCTGCTGGCCGACGAGCCGACCGGCAATCTGGATCCGACCACCAGCCAGTCGGTGTTCGAGTCCCTGCGCAACCTGGCCAAGACCACGGGCGTCGCCGCCCTGATCGCCACCCACAATATGGAGTTGGCCGGCCATATGGACCGCGTCTTCGCCCTGAAGGACGGTCATCTGGAACAGCGCGAGGCCCAGAGCCACGCCTACTGAGCCACGCCTATCGATCAGCTGACGGCGGCGTCGCCCCAGATCGCTCGGAGGCGTTCGGGGCGGCGGCATCCGATCCGGTAGGCCTGATAGCTGGCGGCGTGGCGTTTGGCGTAGTTCTGGTGCTCCTCGCCCGCTGGCCAGAACCGCTGGGCGCCGACGACCGGCGTGGTGAAGCTCTTTCTCAGCACGCGCATCGCCGCATCGCGCGAGGCGATGGCGTCCGCGCGTTGGGCCGCTGTCGCAAAGACGGCGGATCGATAGGACGGGCCCTGGTCGCAGAATTGACCGTTAGGATCGGTCGGGTCGATGGTGCGCCAGTAGCGGTCGACCAAGGTGCGATAGCTGACGACGCGCGGATCGAAGGTCACCTGCACCGCCTCCATATGGCCGGTGCCGCCGCGCACCACCTGCTCATAGGTCGGGTTGGCGGTATGGCCGCCGACGAAGCCGGACACGGCCGAGCGCACTCCCTGCACGTCGTCGAAGGCCTTCTCCTCCGACCAGAAGCAGCCGCCGGCGAAGATCGCGGTCTGAAGCGCCGTCTGCGCCTCGGCCTGACGGGCCAGGGGCGCGCCGAACGCCAGTGCAGCGACGGTCAAGGATGCAACGGTGGCGAGGGCGGTCGTGCGAAGGGACATGGTCTCATCTCCTGTTGCAATGACTACGACGGCGACCCGCAATCGGTTTCACCGAGAACGACTTGACCGGAACAAAACGCCAACATAGAACATTAGCAGAACATATCGGATGTCTCGGAGCCAAGGTCATGCCGCGTTTGATGAGGGATATGCTGTCGCTGGCGTCGTGCGGCGGTTTCGTATGGATGGTCTGGACCGTGGCGATCAGCGTCACCGCCTGAGATCAGACGAGCTAGACACTTTAGACGGTGTTTTTTCTTGGAACGTCTAAAGCCAGCGATCCACAGCCGATCCGTCGGACGGCCGGTTTGCGATGGCCGCGCGCCGCCCGATATGAGACTCAGGTTAGAGTAGGGCTCTTCAGAGGGCCGGGGTCGAAGAAGGCGTGAACGAGCTGGTGAACAGTCAGGGTTTTGTCCATCTGCGGGTCCGCTCGGCCTATTCGCTGCTGGAAGGCGCGATCAAGGCGGCCAAGGTCGGCAAGCTGGCGGCCGACGCCGGAATGCCGGCGGTTGGGGTGGCGGACCGGGCCAATCTGTTCGGCGCGCTGGAGTTCAGCCAGACGGCGAAGGATGCGGGCGTTCAACCGATCGTGGCCTGCGCCCTGCCGGTCTTCGGGATCGGCGGCCAGATCAACGCCCGCTGGGCCAAGGTTCCGACCGTGGTTCTGCTGGCCCAGGATACAGCCGGGTGGTTGAACCTGTGCGCCTTGTCGTCTTCCGCCTATCTGGACGCCGGAGAAATGGCCGAGCCGGGCGTGGCCTGGGAGCAGGTGGTCGCCCGCTCCGAAGGCCTGATCCTGCTGTCCGGAGGCCCGGACGGCCCGGTCGATCCGCTGTTCGCCCAAGGCAAGAAGGCCGAAGGCGCCGCTGCTCTGGCGGCGATGAAGGCGGCGTTCGGCGACCGCTTCTACGTCGAGCTGCAACGCCACGGGCTGGAGGACGAAAAGCGCGCCGAGCCGGGGCTGGTCGAATGGGCCTACGCCAACGACGTGCCGCTGGTCGCTACCAACGACGTCTATTACGCCAAGGCGGGGCAGGCGAAGTCCCACGACGCCCTGCTGTGCATCGCCGACGGCGCCTTCACCGGCCAGGAGGATCGCCGCCGCATCACCGGCGAACACTGGTTCAAGCCCGCCGCCGTCATGCGCGAGCTGTTCGCCGACCTGCCCGAGGCTTGCGACAACACCATCGACATCGCGCGGCGCTGCGCCTTCCTGGTCAATACGCACGCGCCCATCCTGCCGCGCTTCGATACCGGCGCCGGGCGCTCCGAGGCCGATGAACTGGCCCACCAGGCGCGCGAGGGGCTGAAGGTCCGCCTGACCGAGGTCACGCCGGCCGTGCCCGAAGAGGAATACTGGACCCGCCTGGAATGGGAGGTCGGGATCATCCAGCAGATGGGCTTCCCCGGCTACTTCCTCATCGTGTCGGACTTCATCAAATGGGCCAAGACCCACGGCATTCCCGTGGGGCCGGGGCGGGGCTCCGGCGCCGGTTCGCTGGTCGCCTGGTCCCTGACCATTACCGATCTGGACCCGCTGCGGTTCGGCCTGCTGTTCGAACGGTTCCTGAACCCCGAACGGGTCTCCATGCCCGACTTCGACATCGACTTCTGCCAGGAGCGGCGCGAAGAGGTGATCGACTATGTGCAGGACCGCTACGGCAAGGACCGGGTGGCCCAGATCATCACCTTCGGCACCTTGCAGGCGCGGGCCGTGCTGCGCGACGTGGGCCGGGTGCTGCAGATGCCGTTGGGTCAGGTCGACCGGCTCTGCAAGATGGTGCCGAACAACCCGGCCGCGCCCGTCACCCTGGCCCAGGCCATCGACATCGAGCCGCGCCTGAAGGAGGCGCGAGACGCCGAGCCGGCGGTGAAGACCTTGCTGGAAACCGCGCTGGAGCTGGAGGGGCTATACCGCAACGCCTCGACCCACGCCGCTGGCATCGTCATCGGCGACCGGCCGCTGACGGAACTGGTGCCGCTGTATCAGGATCCGCGTTCCACCATTCCGGCGTCTCAGTTCAACATGAAGTGGGTCGAGCCGGCGGGTCTGGTGAAGTTCGACTTCCTGGGCCTGAAGACGCTGACGGTGCTGGATCGGGCGCGGGGCTATCTCGAACGGCGCGGTGCAGCCAAGGACTGGAACAGCCTGCCGCTGGACGATGCGCGCACCTATGAACTGATGGCCTCTGGCCAGACGGTCGGGGTGTTCCAGCTGGAATCCCAGGGCATGCGCGACACCCTGCGCAAGATGCGCTGCGGCTCCATCGAAGAGATCACCGCCCTGATTTCGCTCTACCGGCCGGGGCCGATGGAGATGATCGACACCTATATCGACCGCAAGTTCGGGCGCGCCGAGGTCGATTACCTGCATCCCAGCCTGAAAGAGGTGCTGACCGAGACCTACGGCGTCATCATCTACCAGGAACAGGTGATGAAGATCGCCCAGATCCTGGCGGGCTACAGCTTGGGCGAGGCCGACCTGCTGCGCCGGGCCATGGGCAAGAAGAAGAAGGAGGAGATGGATTTCCAGCGCCTTCGCTTCGTCAAGGGCGCCGCCGAAAAGGCCGTGCCGGAATCGCAGTCCGGCTCCATCTTCGACCTGGTCGCCAAATTCGCCGGATACGGCTTCAACAAGTCCCACGCCGCCGCCTACGCCCTGATCTCGTTCCAGACGGGGTGGCTGAAGGCCAATCAGCCGGTCGAATTCTTCGCGGCGTCCATGAGCCTGGACTTGTCGAACACCGACAAACTGGCGGTCTTCTATCAGGATGCCAAACGGTTCGACGTGCCGGTCCTGGCGCCCGACATCAATCGCTCTTCGGCCGACTTCGACGTGGCCTGGGACGACGACAAGGGGGCGGTGCTCTACGCCCTGGGCGCGATCCGAAATGTCGGTCTCGAGGCGATGAAACACGTCATCGAGGTGCGCGAGACGGGCGGGCGGTTCGCCGACATCTTCGACTTCCTCGAGCGCGTCGATCCGCGCAGCGTGAACAAGCGCGCACTTGAAGGTCTGGCCAAGGCCGGCGCCTTCGACAGCATCCACCCCAACCGGCGGCAGTTGCTGGAACAGGCCGACGTTCTGATGGCCTATTGCCAGAGCGTGGCGGCCGAACGCGCCTCATCGCAGGTGTCGCTGTTCGGCGGCGACCAGGCCCATGCCGCGCGCCCGCGTCTGAAGAGCGTCGAACCCTGGGTCGGTCCGGAGCGGCTGGATCACGAACTGTCGGCTGTCGGCTTCTATCTGTCGGGCCACCCGCTGGACGAGATGACCTCAGCCCTGAAGCGCAAGCGCGTCACCTTCGTCGCCGAAGCGATTCCACTGGCGGAGTCGGGTCACGAAGCGTTCCAGATGGCGGGCGTCGTGCGTCGCAAGCAGGAGCGGGCCAGCGCGCGGACGGGCGAGAAGTTCGCCTTCGTGACCTTCTCGGATCCAACCGGCGAGTTCGAATGCCTGTTTCCGCCCGAACAACTGCGCAAATGCCGCGAGGTGCTGGAGCCCGGCGCCTCGGTGATGGTGCGGGTGCGCGCCAAGTCGTCGGAGGGGGAGGTGCGCTTCTTCGGCGACGACGCCTCGCAAATGGACAATCTGCTGGACGACGCCAACATCGGCCTTCGCATCCATGTCTCGGCCCGCAGCGCGGACGCCGAAGCGTTGAAGGCGCGGCTTGAGCGCGCGCGGTCGGGCGCGATCGGCAAAGGCGGCGAAGTCTCGCTGATGATCGCGGGTCTCGATCAGGGCCGCGAGGTCGAGGTCAAGATTCCCGGCCGCTACCGCCTGGACGGCGCGTTGCGCGGCGCGCTGAAGTCGGCGCCCGGCGTCGTCATGTTGGAGGACGCCTGATGTCGGTCGCCGCATTGATTTTTGGCCTGGCTTTGGCCGGGGCTGGTCCCTCGGCCGCTGCAGTCCCACGCCCCCTTGCTTCAATGGAAAACCAGACCATGTCCCACGCTGTTGGAACCTTCGAGGTCCAGATGACACCCGTCGAGGCCGACGCCGCCTCACCCGCCGGAGCGCCGGGCCGGATGCGCCTGTCCAAGACCTTTCACGGAGATCTGGAAGGCGAGGGCGCCGGCGAGATGCTTGGCCTTCTGAACAATGGCTCTGGCGCCTATGTCGCGATGGAACGCGTGTCGGGGGTGCTCGACGGACGACGCGGCGCCTTCACCTTGGTCCATCGAGGCGTCATGGAGGCGGGCAGCCAGGATTTGCTGATCACCATCGTTCCCGGTTCCGGCGAAGGCGATTTGGCGGGGATTGCGGGCGTCTTTCATCTGAAAATCGAGGGCGGCGTTCATCGCTACGATCTGGAATACAAGCTTCCCTAGCGGTCGACCGTGAGCCCCGGATCAATGGTCAAGCTTTTGATTTTTTGGGAACCTCACGGGCGCGTGATGGGTTTGGCCAGTCCATAGGGAGACTGTTCCAATGAAATATCTCGCCATCGCCAGCGTCGCCTCGCTGGCCCTTCTCGCCGCCTGCAACCAGGGTGGCGACAGCGCCGCCCAGAACACCGGCGAAGCGGTCAACGCCACCCAGGACGCCACGTCCGGCGTCGTCGGCCAGACCTCGGCCATGACCATGGGTGCCAACACCGTCGACGGTTTCGTCACCGGCCTGGGCACCGGCAACATGTATGAGCTGGAAGCCGCCAAGATCGCCGCCGCCAAGTCCAAGAATGCGGACGTGAAGGCCCTGGCCGCCATGATCACAAAGGATCACACCGCCGCCAGCGAGAAGCTGTCCGCCGCTCAGGCGACCGCAGCCCCGAACGTCGCCATTCCCACGACGTTGGACGAGCGCCGCAAGGGCCTGATCGACAATCTGAACGCCGCGACGCCGGACGACTTCGACAAGGTCTATCTGGATCAACAGGTCACGGCTCACAACGAGACGCTGACGCTGCTGAACGGCTTTGCCGATAACACCGAAGCGCCGGCTCTGGCGACTCTCGCGCGCGAACTGGTGACGCCGGTCACCGCGCACCGCGACCGCGCCCGAACCCTGCTGGACGCGATGAAGTAAAAGCAACCGTCGCGTTGCTGACCAAAGGCGGTCCCGAAAGGGGCCGCCTTTTCCGCATTTGCAGGGCTGCGCTTGCTATTGCGGCCCATCCGGCCTACATGGCCCCCGCATTTCGCAACGCGGGAGAGGCGCGCTTCGGGGAGACATCCCGATCCGCACCATTCCGAGGGTCTTCAGACCTTTAATCCCCCGCGCCACGTTTGATCGGAAAAAGGACTGAACGATCATGGCTCTGCCTGAATTCTCGATGCGCACCCTGCTTGAAGCCGGCGCCCACTTCGGCCACCAGACGCACCGCTGGAACCCGAAGATGGACCGCTACATCTTCGGCTCGCGCTCGAACATCCACATCATCGACCTGTCGCAGACGATGCCGCTGTTCCACCAGGCTCTGGTGGCCGTGCGCGAAGTCGCCGCCAAGGGCGGTCGCGTTCTGTTCGTCGGCACCAAGCGCCAAGCCGCAGAGCCGGTCGCCGAAGCCGCCAAGCGCTGCGCCCAGTACTACATGAACAACCGTTGGCTCGGCGGTACGCTGACCAACTGGCGCACCGTGTCGGGCTCGATCGCTCGTCTGCGTGAGCTGGAAGGCATTCTGGAAAACGGCGGCGAAGGCCGCGTCAAGAAAGAGCTGCTGAACCTGCAGCGCGAGAAGGACAAGCTTGAGCTGTCGCTGGGCGGCATCAAGGACATGGGTTCGATCCCGGACATCATGTTCGTGATCGACACCAACAAGGAAGCGATCGCGATCCAGGAAGCCCGCAAGCTGAACATCCCGATCATCGCCATCCTGGACACCAACTCGGACCCGGACGGCATCACCTATCCGGTCCCCGGCAACGACGACGCCGCCCGCGCTATCCAGACCTACTGCGACCTGATCGCCGACGCCGTCCTGGACGGCCTGGCCGCCGGCGCTTCGGCCTCGGGCATCGACCTGGGCGCTTCGGAAGCCCCGGTTGAGCCGATGCTGCGTGAAGCCTCGGCCCCCAAGGCTGAAGCCGAAGCCGCGCCGGCCGGCACGGAAGGCGCCGCCGCCGAACTGGAAGCCGCTGCTGAGCCGGCTGCTGAAACCGAGAAGGCCGAGGGCTGATCGCCCGCCGGGCGGCGTTCGCGTTCTTGAGCGCCGCCTGACGAACTGACACACGGCCGGGCTAAATCAGTCCGGCCGTTCCCACATACGAAATCCCCCAAGGAGAAGAACATGGCCGAGATCACTGCCGCCCTCGTGAAGGAGCTTCGCGAGCGTTCGGGCGTCGGCATGATGGACTGCAAGAAGGCGCTGGTCGAAAACGACGGCAACATCGAAGCAGCAATCGACTGGCTGCGCGCCAAGGGCCTGTCCAAGGCCGCCAAGAAGGCCGACCGCGTCGCCGCTGAGGGTCTGGTCGCCGTCGCGTCGAAGGAAGACGGCAAGGGCGAAGTCGCCGCCGCCATCGAGTTCAACGCCGAAACCGACTTCGTGGCCCGTAACGAGCTGTTCCAGAACGCCGCCAAGTCGTTCGCCCAGCTGGGTCTGGAGCACCATTCCGTCGAGGCCCTGCACGGCGCCGAACTGGAAGCCGGCAAGACGGTCCAGGACGAAGTGACCAACATGATCGCCACCATCGGCGAGAACATGCAACTGCGTCGCGCCGCCCGCCTGTCGGTGTCGGAAGGCGTCGTTTCGACCTACGTCCACAACGCGGTTTCGCCGGGCGTCGGCCGTATCGGCGTGCTGGTCGCGCTGGAAGGCGAGGGCGACAAGACCGCGCTTCGCGAACTGGGCCGTAAGATCGCCATGCACGTCGCCGCCACCGCGCCGCTGTCGCTGAACACCGACGACCTGGACCCCGCCGCCATCGAGAAGGAACGCACCGTTCTGACCGAAAAGGCCAAGGAAGAAGGTCGCCCGGAAGCCATGATCGCCAAGATCGTGGAAGGTCAGATCAACAAGTTCCAGAAGGACGTGGTGCTGTCCAAGCAGCCGTTCGTCATGGATCCGGACGTGACCATCGAACAACTGGTCGCCAACTCGGCCACGGAACTGGGCTCCTCCAATCTGCACCTGGCCGGCTTCGTCCGCCTGGCGCTGGGTGAAGGCGTCGAGAAGGTCGAAGGCCCCGACTTCGCGTCGGAAGTCGCCTCCATGATGGGCGGCAACTAAAAAACATTCCCCTCATTCGTGAGGGTTTTGTATCAGAAGGGCGCGTTCGGCTTTGATGGCCGGCGCGCCTTTCGTCTATAAGAAGCCGCCTGATTCAATGGCGCCGCAGTCAAACGGACCTTCCCGCATGCCCGACGCCCCCTCGACCTTCCGCTACAAACGCGTCCTGCTGAAGGTTTCGGGCGAGGTGCTGATGGGCGACCAGTCGTTCGGCGTCGACATGAAGACCGTCGATGCGGTGGCCAAGGCCGTCGCGGACGTCGCGGCCGAGGGCGTCGAAATCTGCCTGGTCATCGGCGGCGGCAACATCTTCCGCGGTCTGTCCAAGGCGGCGGCCGGCATGGAGCGCGCCCAGGCCGACTATATGGGCATGCTGGCGACGATCATGAACGCCCTGGCCATGCAGTCGGCGCTGGAGAAGATCGGCGTCTCGACCCGCGTGCAGAGCGCCATTCCGATGGCGGCCATCGCCGAACCCTACATCCGCCGTCGCGCCCTGCGGCACCTGGAAAAGGGCCGGGTCGTGATCTTCGCCGCCGGCGTGGGCGCACCGTTCTTCACCACGGACTCGGGCGCAGCGCTGCGTGCGGCCGAAATGGGTTGCGACGCGCTGCTGAAGGGCACCAGCGTGGACGGGGTCTATACCGCCGACCCGAAGAAGGATCCCGACGCGACGCGTTACGAGACCCTGTCCTATCAGGATGTTCTGGCCAAGGATCTGCGCGTCATGGACGCCTCAGCCATCGCCATGATGCGCGACACGGGCATACCGATCGTGGTCTTCTCCATTCGGGAAGACAATTCGCTGCGCCGGACCCTGACCGGCGAAGGCACGTTCACGGTCATTCAGGACGTCGCCTGAACGTTCGCCTGACCAGGAAAGACAAGAGAGACCAAGACCATGGCAAAGCCTGACCTCAAGACCTATCGCGACCGCATGGATCGCTCCGTCGCCGCACTGAAGGAAGAGTTCAGCGGTCTGCGCACCGGCCGCGCCAACGCCGGCCTGCTGGAGCCCGTGCGGGTCGAAGCCTACGGCTCGGCCTCGCCGCTGACCGCCGTCGCCGCGATCAGCGTGCCCGAGCCACGCATGATCAGCGTTAGCGTCTGGGACAAGGGCATGGTGGTCGCCGTCGAAAAGGCGATCCGCAACGCCAATCTGGGCCTGAACCCGATCGTGGACGGCCAGACCCTGCGCATTCCGGTGCCGCCTCTGACCGAGGAACGCCGCAAGGACCTGGTCAAGCTGGCCGGCAAATACGCCGAGCAGCAGAAAATCTCGGTTCGCAACGTCCGCCGCGACGCCAACGACGACCTGAAGAAGGCCGAGAAGGCCGGCGAGATCAGCCAGGACGAGCAAAAGAAGATGGAGACCGAGGTCCAGAAGGACACCGACGCGGCCATCAAGCGCATCGACGAGACCTTGAAGACCAAGGAACAAGAGATCATGCAGGTCTGAGGCGAAACGGCTGGGTCCGGAAGGGATCGCACGACAGATGACGGCAGACCGCGCCGCGCCTTCAGGCCAAAGCCCAGACAAGCAGGGTCAGGACGGCCCGCGCCACGTCGCCATCATCATGGACGGCAATGGACGCTGGGCGAAGGCGCGCGGCCTGCCGCGGGCCTTGGGCCACCGTGAGGGCGTCCAGGCGCTGAAGCGCACGATCCAGGCGGCGCCAGATCTGGGCATCGATTGCCTGACGGTGTTCGGCTTCTCGACCGAAAACTGGAGCCGGCCTGAGGACGAGGTGTCGGACCTGATGGGGTTGGTGCGGTCCTACGTCGCCAGCGATCTGGCCCGGCTGACCAAGGCCGGCGTCCGGCTGAAGATTCTGGGACGACGCCAGGGACTGCCGGCCGACATCGCCGCCATCATCGAACGGGCCGAGGCCCAGACCGCCCATAACGACCGGTTCCTGTTGCAGGTCGCCTTCAACTACGGCGGTCGCGCGGATCTCGTGGACGCGGCGCGTCGCCATATGGAGCGGGTGCTGGCGGGCGAGACGGTCGAGCCTTTCAACGAAGCGATCCTGACCTCAGGCCTGGCCACGGCGGGCTCGCCGCCGCTTGATCTGATCGTGCGCACGTCGGGCGAGCAGCGGCTTTCGAACTTCCTGTTGTGGGAGGCCGCCTACGCCGAGCTCGTCTTCCAAGACATTCTGTGGCCCGACTACGGCCCGAAGGCGCTGGCTGAGGCGATCTCGGCCTTTGGTCAGCGCGATCGCCGTTTCGGCGGACGTGTGATCGCGCCTGAGCGCGCGACGGCCTGATGGCGGTCAAGGGTCGGGATATCGCCCTCAGGGCTGCGTCCGCCGTCGTGCTGGCGCCCGCCGCCGTCGCTGCGACGTGGGGCGGCGGCGTGTGGTTCCTGGCGCTGATGATCGTCGCCAGCGTCGTCCTGGCGTTCGAATGGGCGGCCATGAGCGCGCCGCATGCACGCCGCGTCATGGGCGGCGCGGTTAGCTTCGGCGTCGTGGCGGCGGTGATCAGCGCCCATTTCGGCGCCATGTCCGTCGCCTTCATCATGCTGGTGTTCGGCGCGGTCGCGGCCGGAGTCTATGCCCGCAGCCGAGGGCAGGAGGCGCTGGATGCCGCCTATGGCGTGCTCTATCTCGGCTGGCCTTCGGTCCTGCTGATCTGGCTGCGCGATGTCGACAGTTTGATCGGGCTGCACTGGACCGTGCTGGTCTTCGCCGTCGCCTGGTCGGCCGACATCGTGGCCTACCTGGCAGGATCCACCTTTGGCGGACCCAAGCTGTGGCCGCGCTTCTCGCCGAACAAGACCTGGTCCGGGTTCATCGGCGGCGTTGCGGCCGGCGCGGTTGCGGGCGCCGTCATGACGGCCTGGGTCAATATGGGGGCCTTGAGCGTCGTCTGGGGGGCTGTGCTGGGCTTGGCCGCGGCCTTGGCGACCATGGCGGGAGATCTGTGGGAGTCGGCGCTGAAGCGACGGTTCGGGGTCAAGGATGCGGGCAACACCATTCCCGGCCACGGCGGTCTGCTGGACCGTGTCGATGGTTTGATGTTCGCGGTCGTCGTCGTCGCGGCGGGCCGACTGATCGTCCTGATGCTGGAGCGTGGGGCGTGATCCGGCGTCGCATCACCGTGCTTGGCGCGACCGGATCGGTCGGCGCTTCCACGCTGGACCTGATGGCTCAAGCCGAGGCGACGGGCACAGGCGCGTTCGAGGTCGAGGCCCTGACGGGCGGCTCAAACATCGCCAAACTGGCCGAGCAGGCCAAACGCTGGCGGCCCAAGCTGGCCGTGACCGCCGATCCTGCGCGGTTGGACGACCTGCGCGACGCCTTGTCCGGCACGGACGTCGCTGTCGCCGCCGGCGACGCCGCCATCGTTGAGGCGGCGACGCGACCTGCCGACTGGATCATGGCGTCCATCGTCGGAGCGGCGGGTTTGAAGTCCGCCTGGGCGGCGGCGGGAACGGGCGCGACCCTGGCGCTGGCCAACAAGGAAAGCCTGGTCTGCTGCGGCCCCGCCCTGATCGAACGGGTTAAGCGGGCAGGGGGGCGCTTGATCCCCGTCGATTCCGAGCACTCCGCCATCTTCCAGGTGTTTCCGGCCGAAGCGCCTGAGCGGGTGGCCAAGCTGATCCTCACCGCATCGGGCGGGCCTTTTCGCAAGACGCCGCGCGAGCAGATGGTCGCCATCACGCCGGAACAGGCCGTCGCCCACCCTAACTGGAGCATGGGCGCCAAGATTTCAGTCGATAGCGCCACCATGGCCAACAAGGGCCTGGAGATGATCGAGGCGGCTTATCTGTTCGATACGCCGCAGGATCGGATCGACGTCGTGGTGCACCCCGAATCGATCATCCACAGCCTTGTGGAATATGTGGATGGTTCGACGCTGGCCCAGATGGGACCGCCGGATATGCGCACGCCGATCGCCTGCGCCCTGGCCTGGCCGGATCGGATCGCGTGGCCGGCGCCCAAGTTGGATCTGGCTGCGCTGGGTCGGTTGACGTTCGAAGCGCCCGATCTGACGCGCTTTCCCGCTCTCGATCTGGCGCGTCAGGCCCTGAAGGCGGGCGGCGCGACGCCCGCCGTGTTCAACGCCGCCAACGAGGTCGCCGCCTTCGCCTTCCTTGACCGCAAGCTGGCGTTTCTCAATATTGCCGCAGTCGTCGCCGAAACCCTTGAGCGTGCGACGAAAGCGGGGATGGCTTTCGGTTCTGGAGACGCCTGCGGCGCGGCCCTTTCGGTCGACGCCGAGACGCGTCGAATGGCCGAGAGCGTCATCGCCGGCCTTGCGAATGCGGCCTGACAGCAGGCCAGTGGAGACGATTTTCGAATGCTGGGCGTCCTGGGTCAGGTCCTGATCTCCATCGCCTCGTTCCTGCTGGTGCTGACGTTCATCGTCACCATCCACGAACTGGGTCACTTCCTTGTCGCGCGCGCCTTTGGGGTGAAGGTGGACCGGTTCGCGGTCGGCTTCGGCAAGGCCGTGGCAAGCCGCACAGACCGTCACGGCATCGAATGGCGTCTCGGTTGGCTGCCGCTGGGCGGCTATGTGAAGTTCTCGGGCGATCTGGATGCGTCCAGCGTGCCCGACCGGGCCGGACTGGACGAACTGCGCAGCCGCGTGGTCGCCGAGCGTGGACCGGGCGCCGAGCGTGATTATTTCCACTTCAAGCCGGTGTGGCAGCGCGCCCTGATCGTCGCGGCCGGGCCCATCGCGAACTTCATCCTGGCCATCACCATCTTCGCCGTCGTCTTCATGGCCGTCGGCGTGTCTCTGCGCCCCGCGCGTGTTGCTCAGGTCCAGGCGGGATCGCCAGCCGCCGCCGCCGGTTTCCAAGTCGGAGACCTGATCACCGAGGTGAACGGCAAGGCCATCAAGGACGGAAGCGCGGTCACCCGCACCGTCATGCTTTCGACCGGTGATCCCGTGCGTTTCACGGTCGAGCGCGCCGGGCGTCCTGTCGAGCTGGTCGCAACGCCGGAACGTCGCGAGGAAAACGACCCCATCGCCGGACGCGTCAAGGTCGGCCGCATCGGCCTGGGGCTGGGCTCGTCGGCCGGCGATGTCCGCCACGTGCGCTATGGCCCCGTCGAGGCTGTCGCCGAGGGAGCGCGCCAAACGGCCGACGTCATCGGCTCGACCCTGACCTACCTCGGACGCCTGGCGACGGGCCGCGAGTCGGGCGATCAGTTCAGCGGTCCGTTGGGCATGGCCAAGGCGACGGGCTCGCTGACCACGGCTGCGGTCGAAGCCAATCCAGCGCCGGGCGCCATGGCGATCAACCTGATCCTGACGCTGACAACCTTGGCCGCCATACTTTCGATCGGAATCGGCTTTCTAAATCTGCTTCCCATTCCGGTCCTCGACGGCGGGCATCTGCTTTTCTACGGCTATGAGGCTGTGGCGAAACAGCCTGTGTCGGCGCGGTTCCAAGAGATGGGCTATCGTGCAGGCCTTGCGCTTTTGGCGGGATTTATGTTGTTCGCAACGTGGAACGACCTACAGAAGCTCAATATCTTCCAATTCCTCGGCGGGCTCGTCTCGTGAGCCGACGCCAGCCCCCGACGGTTTCCCGAATGAATGACATGACCTCTCGCGCCGCCGTTCGACTGAGCGCCCGCTCCAGCCTGCTGGCTCTGGCGGTCGCCGCCGGTCTGGGCGCACCCGCGCTGGCCCAGACTGCGCCGGCCCAAACTTCGCCGACTACGACGCCTGCTGCGCCGGCTCGAACGCCGGCCCAAACCCCCGCTCAGAGCGCCACGCCTCAGGCGCCGGCGAGCGCCGCCGAACCGCGTGTCGAGATCGCTGCGCCGCAGACGATCACGATCAATCGCATCATCGTTCAGGGCGCGCAGCGGATCGACCAGACGACGGTCCTGTCCTATCTGCCGATCCGTCCCGGTGATGCGGTCGACGCCTCGGTGCTGGACGTCGCGGTGCGCACCCTGTCGCGCACGGGCCTGTTCGCCGATGTGCAACTGGGCATCCAGAACGGCGACCTGATCGTCCAGATCGTCGAGAACCCGATCATCAACCAGGTGGTGTTCGAGGGAAACAAGGCGCTGTCGAAGGACAAGCTGACCAAGGAAGTGACCCTGGCGCCGCGCGGCATCTATACCCGCGCCAAGGTTCAGGAAGACGTCGGCGCCATCGTCGAACTGTATCGCCTGCAAGGCCGTATCTCCGCGACCGTGACACCCAAGCTGGTCCAACTGGAACAGAACCGCGTCGATGTGATCTTCGAGATCAACGAAGGCCCGCAGACCGGGATCAGCGCCATCAACGTCTTGGGCAACGAGGCGTTTTCGGATCGCGACGTGCGCGGCGTGATGGTCACCGAGAAGTCGACCTGGTGGAAGTTCTTCTCCAACAACGACAATTACGATCCCAACCGCCTGGAATACGATCAGGAGCAGTTGCGGAAGTTCTACACCAATCGCGGCTATTATGACTTCCGCGTGGTGTCCTCGGTCGCCGAGTTGCAGCCGGACGATAAGGCGTTCCAGCTGACCCTGACGCTGAATGAAGGCGACAAGTACAACTTCGGTGAGATCAAGGTCGTCACCCAGAACGACCGGCTGAACGCCGACTTCCTGAAGGCCTTGGTGCCGATCCGGGAAGGGCAGCTGTATGAGAGCGACAAGATCGAGCAGGCCGTCGACGCTCTGACGTTTGCGGCGGGTTCGGCCGGTTACGCCTTCGTCGAGATCAATCCAACTTACAAGGCCAATCCCGAGACCGACACCGTTGATGTGACCTTCAATGTGTCCGAGGGCCAGCGGGTCTACATCGATCGCATCAATGTGGTCGGCAACACCCGCACGATCGACCCGGTGATCCGCCGCGAACTGCTGCTGACCGAGGGAGACGCCTTCAACCGCGCCCTGATGGAGCGCTCGCGCAACAATCTGCGCGCCCTAGGCTTCTTCAAGGACGTGACGGTCGAGGAGACGCGCGGCAGCGCGCCGGATCGTTCGGTCATCAACGTCAATGTTCAGGAGCAGCCCACCGGCGAACTGTCTGTCGGCGCGGGTTTCAGCTCCGTCGACTCCTTCACGGTTAACCTGGGCATCTCGGAGCGGAACTTCCGTGGGCGCGGTCAGAACGTGGTCGCCCGTCTGGAATGGGGTTCGCTGCGCCAGCAGGTCGACTTCCGCTTCACGGAGCCGAAGTTCCTGGGACGTGATCTGCGCGCCGGCTTCGACCTGTTCCACTCGCGCTACGACCTGAGCCAGTATTCGTCGTACGACTATCGCTCGACGGGCGGCGGTCTGCGCCTGTCCTATCCGCTGAACGGCAATATGCTGCTCAGCACGCGCTACTTCCTGAAGTCCGACGAGATCATCGTGCCGGACGGCTATTGTAACGGCGTGGGGCGAGGCTCCTCCGCCCTGTGCGATCAGGTCGGCAGCTTCATCAACTCGTCGGCTGGCTATACGCTGCAGGTCAACTACACCAACGATCCGATCCGCCCGACGCGCGGCTGGGCCGGGTCGCTGCGTCAGGACCTCGCAGGCCTGGGCGGCGATGTGAACTATGTGAAGACCGAGGCTGATGCGAGCTGGTACTACGGCTTCACGCCGAGCTGGATCGTCAGCGTTCAGGGTTCGACCGGCTACGTCAGTGGCTGGAACGGCGACCCCATCCGCATCAATGACCGCTTCTTCAAGGGTGGCAACAGCTTCCGCGGCTTTGAAACCGCCGGTATGGGGCCGCGCGATCTGACCACGACGGATGCCCTGGGCGGCAACTTCTACGCCATCGGCACGGTGGAACTGACCCTGCCGAACTATCTGCCCGAGCAATACGGCATCAAGACCTCGCTGTTCGCCGATGTCGGTACCCTGGGCGTGCTGGACGACCGCTACAAGCTGACGTCCACCGGGACGGTGAACACCAATATCGCCGATGAGCTGTCGCTGCGCGCATCGGCCGGCATCAGCATCCACTGGAAGTCGCCAATGGGTCCGATCCGCTTCGACATCTCCAAGGTTCTGTCCAAGGAAGACTACGACAAGACGGAATCCTTCCGCTTTTCGACCTCCACTCAGTTCTAATCGCGGCTTTTTCGACCGCACGAGGAAACACCATGAAAGCTCTGATCATCGCGGCGACCGCCGCTGCTTCGCTCATCGCCACGGCCGCCTCGGCGCAACAGGCCGGCGCCCCCGCCAATCCCGGCCCGGTGATCCCTGGCGTCTGCGTCTATTACAACGCGCGTCTGCTGGCCCAGTCGTCGGCCGGTCAGGCCGTCGAAGCCCGCATGCAACAGCTGGCCCAGGAAGTTCAGGGCGAACTGCAACCCTACGCCACGTCCATCCAGTCGGACGCGCAGCAACTGCAAGCCTCGGGTTCGAGCCTGCCGGCCGACCAACTGCAACAGCGCCGCCAGGCCCTGCAGCAGCGCGCCCAAGAGGCCCAACAGCTGGAAGCCACCCGCGAAAACGAGCTGCGCTACACCCTGGGCATGCAGCGTCAAGCCATCACCGAGGCTGTCTCGCCGATCCTGACCGCCCTGTATCAGGAGAAGGGCTGCGGCTTGCTGCTGGACCGCGAGAGCGTCTTCATGATGAACCCGGCCATGGACGTCACCGATCTGGCGATCCAGCGCCTGAACACGGCCCTGCCGACCCTGAGCTTCAACCGTATGGCTGTGCCGGCTCAAACGCAGGCGCAACCGGCCGCCGCCCGCTAATTCTCGATGCCCGATCTCCGCTTCTTCGAGACCTTGTCACCGCTCAGCGTCGCCGATCTGGCGGCTAGGATTGGCGGAGAGGTCGAGAGGGGCGGGGATCGCATGATCGCCTCTGTCGCGCCCCTGACCTCAGCCGATGGGGGCGCGATCGCGTTTCTGGGCGACCGAAAGTTCGCCGCAGCGCTGGCGACGACCCAGGCCGGCTGCGTCATCGTGCCGGCTGAGGCAAAGGACGCCGCGCCGTCGTCCGCCGCCGTCATCGTCTCGCGCACGCCTCAAGCCGCCTGGGCCAAGGCGTCGTTGGCGCTTCATCGCCCCATACTCCTGGATAAAGCTATCAGCCGCGACGAGGCGGCCGAGGACGACAGCGTCGTGGTCGAACCAGGCGCGATCCTGGGACAGGGCATTCGCATCGGTCGCGGGTCCCGCATCGGCGCCAACAGCGTCATCGCGCCGGGCGTGCAGATCGGCCGCGATTGCGTGATCGGCGCCAACGTCAGCGTGGCCTTTGCGCTGATCGGCGACCGGGTGAAGCTGTATTCCGGCGCGCGGATCGGCGAAGCGGGGTTCGGCGCCACGGGGACAGCGGCGGGCATCATGGATATTCCCCAACTCGGACGCGTCATTCTTCAGGACGGTGTTACGGTGGGCGCCAACTCGTGCATCGACCGCGGCGCCTATGACGACACGGTCATCGGAGAGAACACCAAGATCGATAATCTGGTCATGGTCGGCCACAACTGCGTCATCGGCCGCAACTGCCTGCTGGTCGCCAATACCGGCATCTCGGGCTCGGTGACCGTGGGCGACAATGTCATCTTCGGCGGCAAGGCGGGGATCGGAGACCACATCACGATCGGCGAGGGCGCGCGCGTCGCAGCCGGCGCCGGTGTGCTGTCCGATGTTCCCGCCGGCGAGACCTGGTCGGGTTATCCGGCGCGTCCGATCCGACAGTTCTTGCGCGAGACGGTCTGGCTCGCCAAACAGGCCTCATCGAAGAAGGCTCCGAAGGAATCATAGGGATGAGCGACACGACTGCCGTCGAAGGCAAGATCGATTACGCCGAGGTGATGCGGCGGCTGCCGCACCGTTATCCCTTCCTGCTGGTGGACAAGGCCGAAGACTTCGTGCCCGCGACCTCGATCGTCGGCATCAAGAACGTCACCCACAACGAACCCTTCTTCCCCGGTCACTTCCCGATCGATCCCGTCATGCCCGGCGTGCTGATCGTCGAGGCCATGGCCCAGACCGGCGCCCTGCTGATGTCCAAGACGCTGGATGTCGCCGTGGCCGACAAGGTCATCATGTTCATGTCGATCGACGGGGTTCGCTTCAGAAAGCCCGCGCGGCCCGGCGACCAACTGCGCATGGAGGTCAAGGTGATCCGCGCGCGGGGCGACGCCTACAAGTTCCGGGGCGAGACCTTCATCGACGGCAAGCTGGCGGCCGAAGCCGAGTTTATGGCCATGGTCGTGACTGTGCCTGCTCCGGCGCCTGGGCCGGCGGCCTGATGACCGTTCATCCCACGGCTCTGATCGACGCGACGGCGACCCTGGGCGAAGGGGTTGAGGTCGGCCCATGGTGCACGGTCGGGCCGAATGTGGTGCTGGGCGATAATGTGCGTCTGGTCAGCCATGTCGTGGTCCAGCAGGACACGACGGTTGGGGCCGGAACGGTCATCCACCCCTTCGCCGTCATTGGCGGCGACCCGCAGCACAATGGCTACAAGGGCGAGACCGTTCGGCTGGAGATCGGCGAGAACAACCTGATCCGCGAGCACTGCACCTTCAATCGGGGCACGCCGCAGGGGACGGGCGTTACGGTTGTGGGTTCGAACAACCTGTTCATGACCGGCGCCCATGTCGGTCACGATTGCGTCGTCGGCGACAATGTCGTCATGGCCAACAACGCGACCCTTGGCGGTCACGCCGAGGTGGGGAACAAGGTGTTTCTGGGCGGACTGTGCGCGGTGCACCAGAACGGCCGCGTGGGGCAGGGCGCGATCATCGGCGGTCTGGCGGCGGTGACGCGCGACGTCATTCCTTATGGCTCGGCCTGGGGCAATCATGCGCGGCTGCGTGGGCTGAATCTGATCGGGTTGAAGCGCAAGGGCTACGGCAAGGATCAGGTCCGGCGTCTGCTCGCGGCCTATCGTGATCTGTTCGAGGGCGAGGACGAGTTCGCCGGTCGGATCGATGGCGTGGCGGAACGCTATGCCGACCTGCCAGAGATCATGGAGATCATCGCCTTCATCCGCGACGGCGGGCGGCGTCCGCTGTGTCTGCCGAACGCGGAATGAGCGCGGCTGGAAAGCTGGGTCTGATCGCAGGCGGCGGCGATCTGCCGGCGGCCGTCGCGGCGCGTTGCGACGCGGTCGGGCGGCCGGTTTTCGTGATCCGACTGTCCGGGTTTGCCGATGAGCATCTGGCGCGCTGGCCCGGCGCCGAATTCGGCATGGCGCAGATCGGCGCGATCCTGAAGGCGTTGAAGGCCGAGCGCTGCACGACCGTTTGTCTGGCGGGCATCGTCAATCGGCCGGATTTCAAGACGTTGAAACCCGACTTCACGGGGGCGACCCTGTTGCCGGGCATCGTCGCCGCGGCCTCCAAAGGGGATGACGCTCTGCTGCGTAAAATCCTGTCAGTGTTTGAGGCCGAAGGCTTCGCCGTCGAGGGCGCCGACGACATTCTGGGCGGCGACACGCTTGGCGCGGGTGCCTTGGGCGCCGTCTCGCCGACCGAGGAGCAGCTAGCCGATCTGAAGAAGGCGCTGCATGTCGCCGAAAAATCAGGTGAACTCGATATTGGTCAGGGCGCCGTGGTCTGTGACGGCCTGGTCCTCGCGGTCGAGGCGCAGGAAGGCACGGACGCCATGCTGACCCGTGTCGCCGGCCTGCCCGCCGATTTACGTGGAGCGGTTGATAGCCCCAGGGGCGCGCTCGGTAAGGCGCCCAAGCCCATTCAGGATCTGCGCGTCGATATGCCCGTGATCGGGCCGCGCACCGTCGAAATGGCGGCGGCGGCGGGTCTGGCGGGCATAGGCGGCGTGGCCGGGCGTTTGATCCTGATTGATCGCGACGCCATCGTCGAGATAGCGAACCGTCTCGGCCTGTTCGTCTGGGGTGAGGATCGGTGAGCCGCCCGCTGAAGGTCATGCTGGTGGCGGCGGAGGCTTCGGGCGATGCGTTGGGCGCCGGTCTGGCCAGGGCGTTGAAGGCGCGGTTGCGGGACGATGTGGCCTTTGTCGGCGTCGGCGGGCCCAAGATGGCGGCCGAAGGCGTGGTCAGCCCCTTCGATATCGCCGAACTGTCGATCCTGGGCTGGATCGAGGGTTTGCGCGCCTATGGCAAGGTCAAGCGGCGTGTCGAGCAGACGGCGGCGCTGGCCGAGCAGGAAAAGCCCGACGCCGTGGTTCTGATCGACAGTTGGGGCTTTACCATCCGTGTGGCAAAGGCGATCCGGGCCGCGCGACCTGACTTGCCGCTGATCAAATACGTCGGGCCTCAGGTCTGGGCCTCGCGGCCCGGCCGGGCCAAGACCTTGGCGGGCGCAGTCGATCATCTTCTTGCCCTCTATAGATTTGATGCGCCCTGGTTCGAGCGCGAGGGCCTGCCGACGACCGTGGTCGGTTCGTCTGCGCTTCACATGAACGTGGATGCTGCGGACGGTGCAGCGTTCCGCGCGCGTCGTGCGATCGCGGCCGATGCGCAGCTTCTCTTGGTGCTGCCCGGCAGCCGGCCCAGTGAGATCACTCGAATGGCCCCCGTCTATGAGGCGACGGTCAGAAAACTGAAGACCACGAATCCCGGCTTGGAAGTCGCCGTGGTCGCCGCGGGGACGGTGGCTCACGATGTTGCCGGCCGCGTTGCCGCTTGGCCCTTCCGCGTTCATCTGGTCGACGAAGCCGAAAAATATGACGCCATGCGCGCCGCGACCGTCGCCCTGGCCACCAGCGGCACCGTGTCGACCGAACTGGCGCTGGCGGGCGCGCCGATGGTCATCGCCTACAAGATCGACGGGCTCAGCTATCAGCTGATGAAGAGGTTCGTGACGGCCAAACATATCACTTTGTTCAATGTCGCGGCTGACGACCGGATCGCGCCAGAGTTCATTCAGCACGAGGCGACCCCGGCCATTTTGACGGCGGCGGTCGGGCGGCTGCTGGCCGACCCGACCTTGGCGGCCGAACAGGCGCGTCGCCAGACGGCGGCACTGGACCTGATGGGACGCGGAGGGCCGGACCCGTCCGAACTGGCTGCCGACGCCGTGCTCAGGGTCATCGCCGCCAAGTCGGCGAGCTGACGATGGCGCGGGCGCTCAGTCCGCGACGTGCGGCCGAGGTCCGCGCTGCGCTTCAGATGGCGGTCGGCGCGATGGCTGCGCTCTATCTCGCGACCTGGCTGAACCTGCCGCACCCATACTGGAGCGTGATTTCCGCCATCGTCGTCATCCAGGCGAGCGTCGGCGGCGGCGTCCTGACCGTTGCGCGCGACCGGGCCATCGGCACGGCGACCGGGGCGCTGGCGGGGGCGGTCTTCGCCTTCATTCGTCCGCCCGGCCTGGAGAGCATGGCCCTGAGCATCGCCATCTCGGCGGGGCTGCTGGCCTTTTTTGCAACCGGGCGGCCTTGGCTGAAGGTCGCGCCCGTGACGGCGACCATCGTCATCGCCGGCGGGACGGGCGCGGAAGGGCCGGCGTCCCTGGCGCTGGATCGGGTGATGGAAATCCTGGTCGGCAGCGGCGTCGGCGTGCTGGCGATCCTGGCGCTGTTTCCGCGTCATGCCGGGCAGTCGTTCAAACTTCAAGCGCGCGAGGCGGCGGGGGAAGCGGCGGGGCTGTTGGCTTTGGTCTCAAAAGCCGCGCCGGAGGATGCGGCCGAGATTTCGCGCCGTCATGCCGACCTTAAGCGGCGGCTGGATGCGCTGGGTCAGGCGGCCAAGAACGTCATAGATCTGCCCGGCCCGCAACGTGAGACCGCCGACCGGGCCGCGCTCGTGCGCGCCTTCTGGCGCGTGCGCAGCGACATCGTCATCCTAGGGCGCGGTTTCCAGGCCGAGGGTGCAGGCGCACGGCTGGATCCCTGGTCGCAGGACGCGGAGCGCGCGGTGGAGCAACTCAGGGCTCTGTCTGAAGGCAGGGCCGCCCAGCCCATGGGTGCGATCGACCAAAGCCTGGCTCTGTCCATGGCTGTCGAGGGCGACGATGTGGCTCTGGGCGCTGCTGCGATCGGCGTGGCGCATATGCACCGCGATCTGGACGACCTGGCTGCCCGGTTCGCGGATCTGAAGCTGGTCTGACGACAAAGAAAAACGCCGGGGATGTCTCCCCGGCGTTTTGCATTCTAGCCTTCGTATCAGCCGCGCTGTTCGATCGGAACGTAATCGCGCTCGGTCGGGCCGGTGTAGAGCTGACGCGGACGACCGATCTTCTGCGACGGATCGGCCATCATTTCCTGCCACTGAGCGATCCAGCCCACGGTGCGGGCCAGGGCGAACAGGACGGTGAACATGGTGGTCGGGAAGCCCATCGCCGACAGGGTGATGCCGGAATAGAAGTCGACGTTGGGGAACAGCTTGCGCGAGGTGAAGTATTCGTCCGACAGGGCGACCTTCTCCAGCTCCTTGGCGACCAGGAACAGCGGATCGTTCTCGCGGCCGGTGGCGGCCAGCACTTCATAGGCCGACTGCTGCATGACCTTGGCGCGCGGATCGTAGTTCTTGTACACGCGGTGACCGAAGCCCATCAGCTTGTACTTGCGATCCTTCACGCCCTGAATGAACTCAGGAATCTTGTCGGGCGTGCCGATTTCCTTGAGCATGTTCAGCGCTTCTTCGTTGGCGCCGCCGTGCGACGGGCCCCACAGGCAGGCGATGCCGGCGGCGATACAGGCGAACGGATTGGCGCCCGACGAACCGGCCAGACGCACGGTCGAGGTCGAGGCGTTCTGTTCATGGTCGGCGTGCAGGGTGAAGATGCGGTCCATGGCGCGAACCAGGGCCGGATCGACATGATAGTCTTCGGCCGGCACGGCGAAGCACATGCGCAGGAAGTTTTCAGCGTAGGACAGGTCGTTGCGCGGCGAGATGAATGGCTGACCGACGTGGTATTTGTAAGCGCGGGCCGCGATCGTCGGCATCTTGGCGATCAGGCGAATGGCCGAGATGTCGCGTTGCACAGGATCATGGATGTCCAGGCTGTCGTGATAGAAGGCCGACAAGGCGCCGACGGTGCCGACCATGATCGACATCGGGTGGGCGTCACGGCGGAAGCCCTCGAAGAAGCGGTCGAACTGGGCGTGCAGCATCGTATGCGTGGTGATGCTGTTTTCGAACTTCTCGAACTGAGCGGCGGTCGGCAGTTCGCCGTGCAGCAGCAGGTGGCAGACTTCCAGGAAGTTCGACTTCGACGCCAGCTGGTCGATCGGATAGCCGCGGTGCAGCAGCACGCCGGCGTCGCCGTCGATATAGGTCAGAGCCGATTCACAGGCCGCTGTCGAGGTGAAGCCGGGATCGAAGGTGAAGGCGCCCGTTCCCGCGTAGAGCTTGCGGATGTCGATGACGTCCGGGCCGGTGGAGCCCGAAAGGACCGGCAACTCGATCGTCTTGTCCTCGAAGGACAGGGTCGCCGAGCCGGCGGGTTTGGCTTGTTCAGTCATGAATGCCCCTTTGCATCACACGTCCAGGCGCGGGGAGGCGTCGGCCGCTTTTTGGTTTGTGGGTGATCACTTAGTCTGTTGCAGCGCATCATCCAAGCGCCCGAGACTTTCGTCGCGCCCAAGAGCCGACAAAGTTCGTGCAATATCAGGTGATGTTGACCCTGCGGTAAGCGCCGCGCGCATCGGTGGGCCGATTTTTCCGAACCCGACGCCCTCGGATTCCGCAAAGGCCTTGAGCTCGGCTTCCAGCGCGAAGACATCCCAAGATTGGAACAGGGACAGCCGCTCGCGCAGACGGGCGAGGCGATCCAGCGTCTCACCGGACAGCAGCGCCTTCGCCTTATCGTCCAGGGTCAGCGGGCGCGATTTCAGTACGAAAGCCGTCTGGTCGGCCAGATCGAGGATCGTCTTGGCGCGATCCTTGACGAAAGGCATGGCGCGCTGAAGCCGGGCTTCGTCCGCCTCCGCCAAGACGTGGCCCTTCTGCAGGTGCGCATCCAGCGTCAGCTTGGCGAGCCGCTCGTCGTCGGCGAGACGCAGCCAGTGCGAATTGACGTGCGCCAGCTTGTCGAAGTCCAGGCGCGCCGGCGCCTTGCCGATGCCGGCGAGATCGAACCATTCGATGGCCTGGGCGTCGCTGAACAGTTCGTTGTCGCCGTGCGCCCAGCCCAGGCGGGCCAGATAGTTGCGCATGGCCTCAGGCAAGTAGCCCATCTCGGCGTATTCATGCACCGCCTGGGCGCCGTGACGCTTCGACAGCTTGGCGCCGTCCGGTCCGTGGATCAGGGGGATGTGGGCGAAGGTCGGCCGCGTCCAGCCCAGCGCATCGTAGATCAGGCTCTGGCGCGCGGCGTTGTTCAGATGGTCGTCGCCGCGAATGACATGGGTCACCCCCATGTCGTGGTCGTCGACGACGACGGCGAGATTATAGGTCGGCGCGCCGTCCGAACGCAGCAGCACCAGATCGTCCAAGTCGTCGGTGGACCAGTTCACGTCGCCCTGGACCTCATCGGCCACCGTGACCGTCGTCGCCTTTGGCCGCCGGAAGCGCACGACGTGCGGCAGGGCCAGATCGTCGACGGCCGGCTCGCGGTCGCGCCAGGGCGATTCGAAAGTGCGCTTTTCCGCCTTGGCCTCGTCACGCAGGCGACCGGTCTCCTCGGCCGAGGTGAAGTCGCGATAGGCGTGGCCGGTTTCGAGCAGTTGATCGACCACCTCGCGGTGGCGATCGGCCCGGCTGAATTGGAACACCGGCTCGTCGTCGGCGAACAGCTCCAGCCAACTCAGGCCGTCGAAAATGGCCTTCACCGCCTCGTCCGTCGAGCGTTCGCGGTCGGTATCCTCGACACGGATCAAGAAACGCCCAGCGTGTCTCTTAGCGTACAGCCAGTTGAACAAAGCGGTTCTCGCCCCGCCGATATGTAGATAGCCTGTCGGCGAGGGGGCGAAGCGGGTGACGACAGTCGAGGAAGGTGAGGTCATGGGGGAGGGGTCCGTAAGCGAGGCCCTTATACGCCCCGACGCGGCAAAACCTACCCCCGCTGCGCGATTGCGCGCCTGGCTGCACGCCGAGGTCGCTGCACAGACCCTGAGATGGCGGCTATGGGCGCCGGTCGCATTCGGAGCGGGCGGAGGCGTCTATTTCGCCCTGCGAGCCGAGCCGGTCTTGTGGCCACTGTTGCTGGGCGCCGCCTTGGCCTTTGGGCTGTGGGTCGTGGCGCGCCGGCGCGGCTGGTCGCGGCGTCTGACTTGGCTGCTATTGATGCTGGCCTGCCTTTCAGGCGGGTTGGCGGCGGCCAAGGTGCGCACCCAAGCCGTCGCCGCGCCGATCGCGCCCGCCCTCAGCGAACCGACCTTGATCGAAGCCTGGGTCGTCGATGTCGACAGCCCGGGGCAGCGAGGCGCGCGGGTCGTGATTGCGCCGGTCTGGATCCGCGGACTGACGCCAGAGCAGACGCCGGTGCGTTTGCGAGCGACGGTGCGGGGCGAGCCGCCGCGGCCCGGCGAAGCGATCCGCCTGTTCGCCATTTTGAATCCGCCGCCTGCGCCGGCCAGCCCCGGCGCCTACGATTTCGGCCGCAACGCCTTCTTTCAGGGCATGGGCGGCGTGGCGTTTGCCTTGGGCGAAACGCGTGGGGCCGAGCTTGCCCCGCCGCCGTGGCGACTTCGACTTGAAATGGCGGTCAACGGCGCCCGTTTCGCACTGGCCGAGCGGATCGTGGCAAGGCTCGGCGAACGGACCGGCGGGATCGCCGCCGCCATGACCACCAGCCATGAAGCCTGGATCAGTCAGGAGGACATGGACGTGATGCGCGATTCCGGCCTGGCGCACATCCTGTCGGTGTCAGGGCTGCATATGGCCATCGTCGGCGGGTTCGTATTCTTCGCCGTGCGGCTGGGCGTGGCGGCCTGGCCGTGGTTGGCCCTGCGGGTTCACGGCAAGAAGGTCGCGGCATTGGCGGGCCTGACGGCGGTCGGTGTCTATCTGGTGGTGTCGGGCGCGCCGCCGCCGGCCGAGCGGGCGGCGATCACCGCCTCCATCGCCTTTCTCGCCATCCTGCTGGACCGACAGGCGGTCACGATGCACGGCCTGGCTGTGGCGGCCTTCATCGTTTTGGCGATACAGCCTGAAGCCATCGTCACGCCGGGTTTCCAAATGTCGTTCGCGGCGACGGCGGCCTTGGTCGCCCTGGTTGAGGCCTGGCTGAAGCGCCCGCGCGAAATATCCGCGCCCTGGCCGATCCTGGCAGTCCAACGGCTGGGCGGTTGGTTGACGGCGGCTGTGGCGGCCAGCGTCGTCGCAGGATTGGCGACGGGACCGTTCGCCATGCAGCATTTCAACCGCACCGCAATGTACGGACTGCTCGCCAATCTCGGCACGTCGCCTGTGGCGGACTTCATCCTGATGCCAGCCCTAGCCTTGGGCGCAGCGCTAGAACCCTTGGGGCTGGGGGGACCGTTCCTGGCGGTCGCGGGATGGGGTGTCGATCTGATGCTGGCGATCGGCGCCTGGACGGCGGGATTGCCCGGCGCGGTCAGAACCGTCGCCAGCGCGCCGAACTATGTGCTGCCCATCGCCTTTCTGGGCGTGTTGCTCGTCTGTCTGTGGCAGGGCCGCCTGCGCTGGTTGGGACTGCCCTTTGCAGCCGCCGTCCTGATCTGGCCGCGTGATCCGACGCCGGACCTTTGGATTGGCGATGGCGGGACGAACGCCGCCTTTCACCGTGATCAGGCGGCCGTCGTGGTCCGGCCTGGCGTGCGCGAGTTTGCGGTGGATCTCTGGTCGCGGCGACGCGGGCTGACCATGATGGATCGGTCGGAGACGGGCTGGGTCTGCGACCGCTTCTCCTGTCGACCGGACACCAATGAGGCGGGTCCCGTGGCGATCTGGTGGGGGCGGAAGTCGCCGAGCTCCGATCAAATGGAGACGTTATGCCGCGCAGCGCCCGTTGTCAGCGTCCGCGCCGTTGTCGCGTCGATCCCAAGCGCCTGTCAGGATCGCCTTGTCTTGGACAGGGTGGATTTTGCGCGGGGCGGGGCGGTGGAGTTGTGGCGCGTTAGCTCTGGCGAGCCGAATCGATGGCGCGCGGTGTGGACGGCCGACGTTCGCGGCGACCGCCCCTGGACGCGTCAGTCCGACCCGGACGTCAGTGATAGCGGCGCATGAGGCCGACCAGCTTGCCCTGAACCACGACCTGATCCGAGCCGTAGATCTTGGTCTCGTAGTTGCGGTTAGCGGGTTCCAGCGCGATCGAGGCGCCCTTCTTGCGAAGGCGCTTCAGCGTCGCCTGCTCGCCCTCGACCAGAGCCACCACGATCTCGCCGGAGGCGGCGTTGTCGGTCGATTTGATCACCACCATGTCGCCGTTCAGGATGCCGGCCTCGATCATGGAGTCGCCTTCGATCTCCAGCAGGTAGTGCTCGCCTGAGCCCAGCATGGATTCCGGAACCGGATAGCGCGCCGTTTCATGCTCGATTGCGTCGATCGGCGTGCCGGCGGCGATCTTGCCCATCAGCGGCAGCTCGCGGGTGTCGTTGGCCGCCATCGGGGCCGCAGGTCTGACGCCGCCGCCGCCCTCGATGACGTCGGGCCTGAACCCGGCGCGACCGCGCGGCGCGCCGGCCGTCGCCTGTTCGGGCAGTTTCGTGACTTCCAACGCGCGGGCGCGGTGAGCGAGACGGCGGATGAAGCCGCGTTCCTCCAGCGCCGTGATCAGCCGGTGAATGCCAGACTTGGAGGCCAGATCGAGCGCCTCCTTCATCTCGTCGAACGAAGGGGAGACGCCGGTCTCCTGGATGCGTTCGTGGATGAACATCAGCAGTTCGTGCTGTTTGCGCGTGAGCATCGCCAGGCCCTCATGCGCCCGCCGACGAATCGGAACGGGCCGTGAACATTTGTCGATGTTCTGTAAGTGTTCCTTGCTAATGTCAACTTAACGGCGGCGCTGGACGCCGCCGGAACATTCAGGCCGCGAGCAGTCGGCGTGTTGCGGCTTCGACGTCGTCCTGGCGCATCAGACTCTCGCCGACCAGGATCGCCTGAGCATGGGCAGCCGAGACGCGCGCCACGTCGTCGGGCGTGAAGATGCCGCTCTCTGCGACCAGCAGAGCGCTCACGGGGCTGAGCATGGACAGCCGCTCCGTGGTTTCAAGATCGACCTCGAACGTGCGCAGCGAGCGATTATTCACCCCCACCAGATCGCCGCCGAGCGCACAGGCGCGCGCCATTTCTTCCTCGTCGTGCGTCTCGATCAGCGCGTCCATGCCAAACCGCTCGGCCTCGGACAGAAGTTCGGCCGCCAGACGGTCGTCGATCATGGCGAGGATGATCAGGATGCAATCGGCGCCCAAGGCGCGGCTTTCGGCGACCTGCCAAGGATCGACAAGAAAATCCTTGCGCAGGCAGGGCAGGGCGACGGCCTCCCGGGCCTGGCCCAGATAGGCGTCGTCGCCCTGGAAGCTGGGGCCATCGGTCAGCACCGACAGACAGGCCGCGCCGCCGGCCTCATAGGCGCGGGCCAGAGCCGGCGGATCGAAATCGGGCCGGATCAGGCCCTTGGACGGACTGGCCTTCTTGATCTCGGCGATCAGGGCGGGACGACCGGTTTCCTCTCCGACCCGCTCCAACGCGGCGCGAAAGCCGCGCGGGGTCGATGCGGCGCGGGCCAGGGCTTCGATCGCGTCCTGCGAGGTCGCAGCCTTGCGGGCGGCGACGTCCTCGCGCTTGTAGGCGGCGATACGGTCCAGAACGTCGGTCATGCGGGCTCTTCGCTTTCCAGCGGCGTGGAGGTGATGCGGGCCAGGCGATCCAGCGCCTCGGCGGCTCGACCGTCGTCGATTGCGGCAGCCGCGAGCGCGGCGCCCTCCGCCAGATCGGCCGCGCGGTCTGACACAACCAAGGCGGCGGCGGCGTTCAGCAGGACGATGTCGCGGTAGGGTCCGTCCGCGCCGGCCAAAAGCACGCGCAGGGCGACGGCGTTCTCCTCGGCGTCGCCGCCACGGATGTCTGCGATAGAGGCGCGCGGCAGGCCGGCATCCTCGGGCGTGATCTGGAAGCGACGAACCGCGCCGTCCTTCCATTCGGCGACGTCCGTGGGGCCGGAAGTCGCCAGTTCGTCCAAGCCTTGGCCGTGAACGGTCCAGGCGCGTGTGGCGCCGAGCCGGCCCAGCACTTCCGCCAAGGGCTCAAGCAGGCGCGGATCATAGACGCCCATCACCTGTCGCTTTGCAGACGCTGGATTGGAAAGCGGTCCCAACAGGTTGAAGACGGTGCGAAAACCGATCTCGGCCCGCACCGGTCCGACATGACGCATCGCCCCGTGATAGGCAGGCGCGAACAAGAAGCAGATCCCGGCCTCGTCCAGCGCCTTCTTCTGCTGCGCCTGCGACGCCATCAGATTCACGCCGAGGATCGACAAGACGTCGGAAGATCCTGATTTCGATGACATTGCGCGGTTGCCATGCTTGGCGACCTTCAGACCGGCGCCAGCCAGAACCAAGGCGGCGGCGGTCGAGATATTGTAGGTGTGGTGACCGTCGCCCCCGGTGCCGCAGGTGTCGATCACCTCATAGGGATGATCCAGCGTCAGGGCAGCTTCACGCATGGCGCCGGCGAAGGCGGCGATCTCGTCCACGGTCTCGCCGCGCATCCGCATGGCGGTGACGGCGGCGGCGACTTGCGACGGGGTCGGCTCGCCGCGCAGGCAGGCGGCGAAGAAGTCGTGCGCCTGCTGGGACGTCAGGGAATGGCCCTCGACCAGTCGGGCGAGGATCGGCTTGAACCCGTCGCCCATGGTCAGGCGGCCGCGAGGCGCTTTACGCCGGCGATATCAAGGAAGTTGGCCAGCATGTCGTGACCGTGCTCGGTGGCGATGGATTCCGGGTGGAACTGAACGCCGTGGATCGGGCGCGTACGGTGCTGCAGACCCATGATCTCCCCGTCGGCGGTCCAGGCGGTGACCTCCAGGTCGTCGGGCAGGGTTTCGCGCTTGACCGCCAGCGAGTGATAGCGTGTGGCGGTGAAGGGCGAGGGCAGGCCTGCGAAGACGCTTTGGCCCTCATGCAGGATCGGCGAGGTCTTGCCGTGCATCAGGGTCTTGGCGCGGATGACGTCGCCTCCGAAGGCCTGGCCGATGGCCTGATGACCCAGGCATACGCCCAGGATCGGCATCGACGCTGGCGCGGTCGTGATCAACGGCAGGCAGATGCCGGCCTGATCGGGCGCGCAAGGGCCGGGCGACAGCAGAACGGCGGCGGGGTTCAGCGCCCACGCCTCGTCCACCGTCAGGTCGTCGTTGCGCACGACATGCGTCGGCGCGCCCAACTCCGCGAGGTAGTGGACGAGATTGTAGGTGAAGCTGTCGTAGTTATCGACGACGAGGATCATGGCTTGGCTTCTAGGCGTGACGCGCGTCCGCGCCAAGCGGGCGCGGCTTTAAAGCGCATTTTAACTTGACGGGGCTAGGACTGGGCGGGTGAAACTCGCCGCTGAAAAAGACATCGCCGCCAAGATCGCCGCCGCCAAAGCGAAGCTGGTCGTGGTCGAAACCAGGCCCAACCCCGTCGCCGCGCTTGGCGCAGCCGCGCTCGCGGCGACTGCGGCGGTTTTGATGGCGGGCGTCGTCATCATCGGGCCGGGCGTGCAGTTCAACGACCCGGCAATGACGATTTCGCGCTAGCGATTGCCGGTCCGAAAGCGCCAGGCGTCTTCCGCCGCCCGCATCGGCGCGCGCGCCTTGTGCTGGGTCTCGGCATATTCGGCCGCAGGGTCGCTGTCGGCGACGACGCCGGCCCCGGCCTGAACGAAGATCCGGTTGTCGGCGAACAGGGCGGTGCGCAGGGTGATGCAGATATCCGCTTCGCCGCCGGCCGAAATATAGCCGACGCCGCCGCCGTATCCGACGCCGCGCTTTTCGCTTTCCAGTTCGTCGATGATCTCCATCGCGCGCACCTTGGGCGCGCCCGACAGGGTCCCGGCGGGCAGAGCGGCCAGCAGCGTGTCCACCGCATCCAGCCTCGGATCGGCCTTGCCCCGCACGTTGGAGACGATGTGCATGACCTGGCTATAGCGTTCGACGACGAAGCTCTCGGTGACCTCGACCGTGCCGGGCGCCGCGACGCGGCCCACATCGTTGCGGCCAAGGTCCAGCAGCATCAGGTGCTCGGCCAGCTCTTTCGGATCAGCCAGCAGTTCGACTTCCAGCGCCTTGTCCGCCTCTGGCGTCGCGCCACGCATGCGGGTGCCGGCCAACGGTCGGATCGTGACCTCGCCGTCCTTCAGCCGAACCAGGATCTCGGGGCTCGAGCCGGCGAGCTGGAAGCCTTCGAAGTTCAGATAGAACAGATAGGGCGACGGGTTCTGGCGACGCAGCGAGCGATAGAAGGCGAAGGGATCGTCCGTCCACGGGGCTGAGAACCGATGGCTGAGCACGACCTGGAAGATGTCGCCGGCGCCGATGTAGTCCTTGGCCCTGGCGACCATCTCGCCGAAGGCCGGCTCGTCCACCTGCGAGGTGAAGACGGGAGGCGGCGTTTGCTGCGGAGCGGCGCGAACGGGCAGGGGTTCGCGCAAGGCCGTCTCGAACGCATCCAGCCGCGCCGTCGCGGCGTCGAACGCCTCTTGCGGGGAGATGCCGGCGTCGGGATAGGCGGCCGACACCAGAACGATCTCATGGCGCACAGAATCGAAGATGGCCACCAGCGACGGCCGTGTCAGCACGGCGTCGGGCAGATCGAGCGGATCAGGGTTTGGCGCGCCCAACGGCTCCAGCAGTCGCACCATGTCATAGCCGAAGACGCCGAAGAGGCCAGCGGCCATCGGCGGCAATCCCTCCGGCAGATCGAACTTCGACGCCGCGATCAGCGCGCGCAGGGATTGCAGCGCTGGCAAGTGTTCGGCTGTGAACCGACCTTCGCCTATGGCTGAGCCGCGCGACAGTTCCGCCGCGTTGGATCGACAACGCCAGACCACATCGGGATCCAGCGTCAGGATGGAATAGCGTCCCTTGACGGCACCGCCCTCGACCGACTCCAGCAGACAGGCGTATGGCCGATCGCGCCCCAGCTTCAGATAGGCCGAGACCGGGGTTTCCAGGTCGTCGATGACCCGCCGAACCAGGACCTGCGGCCGACCGGCCGAAAGGCCGGCGGCGAAGGCGTCGAACGTGAGGTCGCGCGAAGCGTCGTCGGTCATTGCGCCGGTGCGGCGGGCGTTGCGCCACCCGACAGACCCAGGGCCGACAGCGCCTGAGCCGGGTCGTTCTTGGCCTTGGAGCGCTGGGCGCCCGCCGAGACCGACGATTCGACCATGGCCTGCACCAACTCCTGAGTCAGGCGCGGGCGGACCTGCTCGGCCAGCGGACCGGCCACGGCCGGATTGGCGGCGCGAACGTTGTCGACGCGGCCGACCACATAGGCGGTCTGCGACGCCGGCTGCGAGAAGGCCTGGCCCTTGGACTGGCCGAACAGACCCTGAAGCACGCCCTGACCCAGGGCTTCCTGGGCTTGTTGATTGCGGATGACGCCGGTACGCATGGTCAGCGGCGCATTGACCGAGCGAGCGACCGCGGCGATGTCCTCGCCATTGCGCACGCGGGTCGTCAGCTCTTCGGCCTTGGCCGACAGGCGACGCATTGTCTCACGCTGGATCCATTGGGCGGCCAGGGGCTCACGCACCTCGGCCAGGGTCGGCAGGGCCGACGGGCGGATGTCGTTGACGCGCACGGCGAAATACTGGCCCTGACCGGCGTCGATGACGTCGCTTTCGCCGCCCTTGGTCAGGCTCCAGGCCGTCTCGAAGATTTGCGGCGGAGCGTTAAGCGCCTGACCGTTCGGCAGTTTGCCGTCCTTGGTGAAGGGCGGCAGATCGACGACGCGACCGCCGGCCTCACGCGCCGCGTCAGCCAGGTTCTTACCGGCCGTGCGGGCGGCTTCGTACTTCTCGACCTTGGCGTAGGTCTGGGTCTTCACGTCCTCGGCGCGCAGTTCCTGGATCAGCTCCTCGCGAGCGCTGTCCAGCGTGGCGGGCGCGGCGGGTTGAACGGCCGTGACCTTGGCGACCGCGAAGCCGACACCGGCCTGAACCGGGTTGGACACCTGATTGGCTTGCAGGCCGAAGACGGCGGCTGCGGTTGCGGCGTCGCCGATGGCCGAGCGGGGGGTCTCGTTGAAGGCGGCCGGCGTGATGTTGTTGGCGCGGCCGACGTCGGCGGGCGATTGGCCCGCGCGCAGAGCGGCGGCGATCTTCTGGGCCGTCTCGCGGTTCGGCGCGGTCAGGGTGACGAACGAGCGCGTCTCGGGCTTGCTCAGCGTGTCCTTCTTGAACTCGAAGCGCTCGCGGATGCGGTCTTCCGAGATCGGCGCATTGGCTGAAGCCTCAGGCGTGAACAGAACCACCGACACCATGCGGAACTCGGGCGCGCGCAGGCGGTCGGCGTTCTCCTGGATGAAGGCGTTTAACTGGGCGTCGGTCGGGGCGGGGATCTGACCGGCCATCGCCGGGGTCACCTCGAACCAACGACCGTCGCGGCTTTCGAAGGCGGAACCGGCCAGCAGCGCGCCATAGATGCGCGGCACGCGAGCGCCGGCGAAGACGGCGGCGCCGAAATGCTCCGTCGCGTACTGATCGCGCAGGTCCTGCTCCAGCATGGCGGGGGTCAGGTTCTGTTGCGCCAGAGCCGCCTCATAGGCCTGCTGGTCGAACTGGCCGGTGACCGAGTTGAAGAAGGCCGGGATCTGGCGGATTTGCTTGACGATCAGTTCCTTGCCCGGGCGGATGCCCGCCTTGTAGGCCCAGTTCAGGAAGCCCAGCTGCTGCGTCTGCTCCGTCAGGAAGCGAACGTGAATGTTTTCCGCGACCAGCTCCTGGTTCGTCAGGGGACGGCCGACCTGCTGCTGCAGCCGTTCACGCACCTGATCGAAGGCGGTGCGGAACTCGATTTCGTTCATCGAGCGGTCGCCCGCGTCGATGACGTGTTTCGGTCCCAGGTTGGAGAAGACGTCCATCCGCGCGCCGACGATCACGAAGCTGATCGCGATCAGGACAAGCAGGGCGGCCGCCCATTTGGATCGAGAGAAGGCGCGGAAGGCGGTGAGCATTCGAAAACCCGGGACTGGCCGATATTGGCGTCAATCGTCGCGTATAGTCGGGCCGGGGCCGCCGCTGCAAGGATGGCTTCGTGTCCGGATTGCGGCGGCGCCTCTTGGCTTGGCGGTTTTCGCCTTCTAGACAGGCGGCCATGAAACAATCCGTGAAGATGATCGTCGGCAATTGGAAGATGAACGGCGTCTCTGCCGCCTTGGTGCAGGCTGAGGCGATCAGGGATGCCGTCGGTACGACGAGGCAAGGATGCCGTGTGGTGCTGTGCCCGCCGGCGACGCTGATCGAGCGTATGCAGTTCGCCCTGGCGGGCAGCGGCGTGGCCGTGGGCGGTCAGGACTGCCATGAGAAGCCGGCCGGCGCCTTCACCGGCTCTGTGTCGGCCGACATGCTGGTCGACGCCGGCGCGACTGTTGTGATTCTGGGGCATTCCGAACGCCGCGCGGCTTTCGGCGAGACCAATGCGGACGTCGCCGCCAAGGTCGAGGCCGCCATCGCCGCCGGACTGGAGCCCATCGTGTGCGTCGGTGAAACCTTGCAGCAGCGGGAAGCGGGCGACGCCATCGCCGTCGTGTCGGGCCAGGTCGCGGGCTCGCTGCCGTCCAGCTTGGCCGAGCGCGACTTCGCGGTGGCCTATGAACCGGTCTGGGCCATCGGGACGGGCCTGACCCCAACGCTTGATCAGATCGCCGAGGTCCATGCCGCCGTGCGCGCCGCCATCGTCGCAAAGCTGGGAGAAGGCGCGCGCACCGCGCCCATTCTGTACGGCGGTTCTGTCAAACCAGAGAATGCGCGCGACATTCTGGCCACGCCGGAAGTCGGCGGCGCGCTGGTCGGCGGCGCGTCCTTGAAGGCCGAGGACTTCATGCCGATCGTCAACGCCGCCGCGTGACGTTTGCCCCTGGCGCGCTTCGATGATAGAGGCCGCCGCTTGATCGGCGCAGATCCGCGCCCACATGAATGACGCCATGCTCCAGACCATCCTGCTCGTCGCCATCATCATCGTCGCCATCGCGCTGACGGGCATCGTCCTGCTTCAGAAGTCCGAAGGCGGCGCCCTGGGCATGGGCGGCGGTCCGTCGGGCTTCATGACCGCGCGCGGCGCCGGCAATCTTCTGACCGTCACCACCTGGTGGCTGGCGGCTGCGCTGTTCGCCCTGACGATCATTCTAACGGTTGTCGGCAATATGGATCGGGCCTCGGTGTCCGGCATCGACGCCGACGCTGTGGGTTCGCTGGCCACGACGCCGCAGACCCAGACGCAGCAGCCCGCCCAGCAACAGCCCGCAACTCCGGCCAAACCGGCGACGCCTTCGCTGGATGATCTGGAAGCCAGCCTGCCGTCGGCCTCCACCGCTCCGGCGCCGGCCCAACAGCCCGCCCAGTAAGGCTCCGACAGAGACCCGAGTTTCAGAAAGCGCGCCGCAGGGCGCGCTTTCTTCTTTTGATCAACAGTTCGATTCGACGGCGGCATGACCGAGCCGCGAATCATGGAGTAAGGTGTCCGCCCATGGCTCGCTATGTGTTCATCACCGGCGGCGTGGTTTCCTCGCTAGGAAAAGGCCTCGCCTCCGCCGCTCTCGGCGCTCTTTTGCAGGCGCGCGGCTACAAGGTCCGCCTGCGCAAGCTCGACCCCTATCTGAACGTCGATCCGGGCACGATGAGCCCGTATCAGCACGGCGAGGTCTTCGTGACCGACGACGGCGCCGAGACCGACCTGGACCTGGGCCACTACGAGCGGTTCACCGGCGTGTCAGCGGCCAAGTCCGACAACATCACGACCGGCCGGATCTATTCGACCATCCTGGAAAAGGAGCGTCGCGGCGACTATCTGGGCGCGACGGTGCAGGTCATTCCGCACGTGACCGACCAGATCAAATCCTTCTGCCTGACGCCCGCCCTGACCGACGCGGGCGAAGACGTCGACTTCGTGCTGGTCGAGATCGGCGGCACGGTCGGCGACATCGAAGGGCTGCCCTTCTTCGAGGCGATCCGTCAGTTGGGGCAGGACCTGCCGCGCGGCCAGAGCTGCTTCGTCCACCTGACGCTGCTGCCGTTCATCAAGACGGCCGGCGAGATGAAGACCAAGCCGACCCAGCACTCGGTCAAGGAATTGCGCTCCATCGGCATTCAGCCGGACATCCTGCTGTGCCGCTGCGAGCAGCCGATCCCGGCCGAGGAAAAGCGCAAGATCGGCCAGTTCTGCAACGTACGCGAAAGCGGCGTCATCCAGGCGATGGACTCCGCCGACATCTACGCCGTGCCGCTGGACTATCACCGCGAGGGTCTGGACCGCGAAGTGCTGGCGCATTTCGGCATCAACGACGCGCCTGAGCCGGATCTGACCGGCTGGCAGGAGATCGCGCGTCGCCGCCTGCAACCCGACGGCGAGGTGACCATCGCCGTGGTCGGGAAATACACCGTCCTCAAAGACGCCTATAAGTCGCTGATCGAGGCCCTGCATCACGGCGGCGTGGCCAACAACGTCAAGGTCAACATCGACTGGGTCGAGGCCGATACCTTCGAAGGCGATCCCGAGGCCTGTGAGGAGCGTCTTCAGGGCGCGCACGCCGTTTTGGTGCCGGGCGGCTTCGGCGAGCGCGGCTCGGAAGGCAAGATCGAGGCGGCCCGCTTCGCCCGCGAACGCAACATCCCTTATTTCGGCATCTGCTTCGGCATGCAGATGGCGGTGATCGAGGCGGCGCGGAACCTGGCCGGCTATCCCAAGGCCTCGTCCACCGAGTTCGGCCCGACCGCCGAGCCGGTCGTCGGCCTGATGACCGAATGGACCCAAGGCAATCAACGCGTCCTGCGTCAGCAGGGCGGCGATCTGGGCGGCACCATGCGGCTCGGCGCCTATGATTCGACCCTGACAGCCGGGTCCAAGATCGCCGAGATCTACGGCTCAACCGCGATCAGCGAACGTCACCGTCACCGCTACGAGGTCAACATCAACTATCGGGAGGCGATCGAGCAGAAGGGCGGCCTGGTCTTCGCCGGTCTCTCGCCTGACGGTGTGCTGCCCGAAACCGTCGAACGCCCGGACCACCCTTGGTTCATCGGCGTTCAATATCACCCCGAGTTGAAGAGCCGTCCGTTCGCGCCGCACCCGCTGTTCGCCAGCTTCATCGGCGCGGCTGTGGTGCAGAGCCGGCTCGTCTGACGGAACGCCGTTCTTGCAGACTCCATCGGGTCCGCGTTTTGCAGTACACTGTCCGGAACGGATCGAATTGGCACGATCCGAATACGGCGGGACCGTCGATGATCGGCGAGTTGCTTTATCATCTGCATCGGCACGTTCGGCTGATCCTGATCGCCGGAGGCCTGATGCTCGCGCTTGGGGTGGCGCTGCTGGGCTACGAGGCCGTGCGACGTTTCGCGGAGCCGCCGGCCCGCCCGGCCGAAGCCGGACAGGCCTTGAGCTAGATCAGTCGATCTTCAGCCGCACAAAGACCATCGCCCCATCGGGATCGCCGCCGTAAAGCGGCTCCAACGCCGTCGGCACGCGATTCGTGGCATAGAGACCGCCGAGGCCGAACCTAACGTGTTCGGCGATCCGCCAGTCGCGGACCACGCCGACCGACGCCTTGCCGACGGTGTAGAGCGGTCCGTGGCCGCCGCCGACGCCGGGAACCAGTTCATCCGTCTCGATCCGCTCGGCGCGGGCGAAGACGGTCCAGCGGTCGTTCGGATGGACCGCCGATTCCAGCAACCAGCCGTCCTTCGATTCGCCGTGGTCGTTAGTCTTGCGACCCCAGGCCAGGGTCGAGGACCACCATCCGTCATCTCCAAGACGGCGGGTGTGGATGGCGCTGGCCGACCATTTCGTCTCGTCCTCGTCGGGCTCCAGCTGTTCTGGCGCGGAGACATCGGCGTAGGACGCCTGCAGCGACCATTCGTCGGTCGGGTTCCAAGCAGCCCGCACCGACCAACTGTCCAGCCGTGGCGAATCGATGCCCCAGCGTTCCTCGTCCGGCTCGCGTCCCTTGAAAGCCGAGGTCTCGATCTTGAAGCGATCGTGCGCCCAGCCCAAGGTCGTCACGCCGAAGACGATGTGGGTCGAGTCGAGCCAGTGGTGGGTGATCGGCGCCTCGGGACTGTCCATCGCGCTCATGCGGTGCATGAAGGCGGGCGGGCCGAAGGCGGGCTCGCCGGGCAGGCCAATGTAGCCATAGACGCTGTCCTTAGCGGACAGGCGCTTCGAATAGCTGGCCGACAGCTCCATGAAGAAGTCGTGCGGATGCTGGCGATCGACAAGAGGATTGACGCCGTCCGCCGTCTCGCCCGCCGCCAGCAATAGCGGATAGCCAGACTTGCCCATCAACGGGTCCGGGCTGAGCATGGCACGCAGGTTCAGCTTTGAACCGTCGTTGAAGTCGCGCCGCGCCGAGGTCATCAGCATGCCAGCGACGAAGGTCTTGTCGCCGCCGCGCGGCCCGGACTGGCTGTCATAAACCAGGTTCAGCATGGCGTGGGTCATCACCATCCAGTCGCCACGGACGGTGTGGATGCCGCCGTGTTCGCCGGCGTCGGGTTGCCAAGCGGTGCCCGAGGCGTCGCGGCTCATGGGCGAGGGGCCAAAGGGGCTGGTCATGACGTGGCCCATATCCGCATGTCCCGCCATGTCGGACGGCGTCGTTGCCTTCATCGGCTCGGACATGGCATGGCCGGCGTGCGGGTCCGTCGTCTGTGTTGGCGTGGTCTTGGGCGCGTGGTGGGAATGATCCTGCGCCGCCGCAGCCTGAGCGAGGGCGAGTAGGGAGACGCCGGCGCAGGCGCCGACGAGCGTGCGGATAGCCATTCAAGGCCTCCTCTGATGATCGGAAAGGTTTGCGCCTTCAGAAGGCGCGAGCGGTGTCAGACGATCAGGAGGCGGGGTGGACCGGGCTCCGGCGACAACAGCCGACCGGCCGGCAGAGCAGCGGGAACGGCAGCGACGCGCGCCGGCGACAGGGTCAAGGCGGAGATCGGCGCAGGGTTTAGCGTGGGTGCCACACAGGCGACGCAGCAGATCATCGCCTTCATGGCTTTGGGCGCATGGCTCGGAGTCTGCTCTGGCGAAGATTGGCCCGCCTCATGGCACGGCGCAGCGTTTGCCGGCGACGCCGACGCGCCGACCGCGCCGAGCGCCAGCACCGACAGGGCGCCGATCAGCAGCAACAGGGATTGAACAATCTTCACGGCGTCAGGATAGGCGTCGGGTGATGATGCCGCAATGCGTCAGCGCAGCGGCTTTTTGTCTACAAGCGGCAGACCCGGCGCGTCGGGCGCTGTCGCGCCGCCGTCGCTCAGCGCGCGCTGCATGAACACTACATCGCGCCAGCCGTCGTGCTTCCAGCCCGCCGCCTTGAACACGCCGGCGTCGGTGAAGCCGCGCGTACGGTGCAGGGCGATGGAGCCGACGTTCTCCGAATCGCCGATGACCGCGACCATCTGACGAAGACCCATCACTTCGCAGCGGACGATCAGCGCATCGAGCAGGGCGCCGGCGACGCCGCGGCACCTGGCCCAGGGCGCGACGTAGATCGAGTCTTCGACCATGTAGCGATAGGCCTGACGCGTGCGAAAGGGCCCGGCATAGGCATATCCGGCGACCGCGCCGCCCATCTCGACCACAAGGCGCGGCAGGCCGAGCGCCTCCACGGCGGCGAGCCTTGCGGCCATCTCGGTCTCGTCAGGCGCCTCCAGCTCGAAGGTGCCGCGCCCATTGGCGACGCTTTCGGCATAGATGGCCGTGATCGCCGCAATGTCGTCGGGACGGGCGTCACGAACCGTCAGTGCGCTCACGCCTGCTCCCAGCCCTTTTCGATGGCCCAGACGGCGAAGGCGTAGTCGTGGGCGACTTCCTTCAGATAGTCGAACCGCCCGGCCGCGCCCCCGTGACCGGCCTCCATGTTGATCTTCAGCAGCACGGGCTTGCCCGAGGTGGTGGCGGGCCGAAGTTTGGCCACCCACTTCTCCGGCTCCCAGTAGGTGACGCGCGGATCGGACAGGCCGCCTGTCGCCAGGACCGCCGGATAGGCTTTCGGCTCGACCTGATCGTAGGGGCTGTAGCTCATCATATAGTCGTAGGCGGCCGGGTCCTCGATCGGGTTGCCCCACTCGGGCCATTCGGGCGGCGTCAGCGGCAGGGAGGTGTCGCTCATGGTGTTGATCACGTCCACGAACGGCACCTGACCGATGATCCCGGCCCACAGGTCGGGCCGCATATTGTTGACGGCCCCCATCAGCAGACCGCCCGCCGATCCGCCCTGAGCGACGATGTTTCCGGCCGTGGCGTATTTCTTGTCGATCAGGTGTTCGGCGGAGGCGATGAAGTCGGTGAAGGTGTTCTTCTTCGTCATCTTCCGGGCGTCGAGGAACCAGCCCCAGCCCTTGTCTGATCCGCCGCGAATGTGGGCGATGGCGTAAATCCAGCCGCGATCGACCAGCGACAGCCGGTTGGTCGAGAAGCTGGCCGGCATGGGGATGCCGTAGGAGCCGTATCCGTAGAGCAGCAGGGGCGCCGAACCGTCGACGGGCGTCGATTTGCGACGCAGCACCGTCACCGGCACCAGCTGACCATCGGCTGCCGGGGCGTTCAGCCGCTCGACCACATAGTCCTCGATATTGTGACCGGACGGGATCTGCTGCGTCTTGCGCAGGGTCCGCTCGCGCGACGCCATGTCGTAGTCGAACGTCTGCGTCGGCGTAGACGGCGAGTTGTAGGTGTAGCGGGTGGTCGTCGTCTCGTATTCGGAGGCGCCGGCCAGCGACAGGGCGAAGGCCGGTTCGTCGACTGCGATCTCATGCTCGGCGCCGGTCCGATCGCGGATAATGATGCGGGTGTTTGCGTCTGCGCGTTCCTGACGCGCCAGGTGATCATTCGTCAGGTCCAGGCCTTCGATGAAGCGGCCCGGCGTGTGCGGCACCAGATCGGTCCAGTTCGCCTTGGCCGGCGTCGCGGTCGGGGCCTGGACGATCTTGAAATCGATGGCCTCGTCCGCATTGGTGCGGATCACCCAGCGGTCGCCCCAGTGATCGACGTCGTAGCGGGTCGCCACCACGCGCGGCTCCAGCACGACGGGTTCGGCCGTCGGCGTGGTGGCGGGAATGTAGCGCGCTTCCGACGTTTCCTGGTTCTGAATGCCGATAACGATAAACTGGTCGTCGGCGGTGCGGCCCACGCCGATGAACATGCCGTCGTCGGCTTCCTCATAGACCAGGGTGGTCGCGCCGCCGCGCGCCGGGCGACGGAAGATCTTGTCCGGACGGCCGTTGTCGTCGCGGTTGGTCCAGAAGATCCACTGGCTGTCCGGCGAGAAGACAAAGTCGCCGGTGGCGCTGTCGATCACCTCGGGCAGCACCTCGCCGGTCGCCAGATCCTTTACGTAGATCTTGTGCACCTCGGAACCCTGGGCGTCCTCGGCATAGGCGAACAGCGTATGATCCGGGCTGTGGCTTGCGGCCGACACTTCCGAATAGGCCTTACCCTTGGCCAGTTCGTTGGCGTCCAGCAGCAACTGGGGCGTCGGGGCCATGACGAAGTTTTTCGTCACCGGCTGACCATCGACCATCCATGTGCCCTGACGCTCGACGCGCATGTAGCGGGGGTGCTGATCGCCGGTCTGGTATTCGACGTAGTAGTTCCAGCCGCCGTCCGGCGCCGGAACCGAGCTGTCGTCTTCCTTGATGCGGCCGCGCATCTCCGCGAACATCGTCTCCTGCAAGGGCAGGGTGGAGGCCATCATGGCCTCGCGGTAGGCGTTCTCGGCGGTCAGGTGCTCCTTGACCTCAGCCTTGATCAGGGTCGGATCGCGCAGAACCGCCTGCCAATTGTCGTCCTTCATCCACTGATAGTCGTCGGTCCGGGTGCGGCCCAGTTGTTCGATGACGACAGGGATTTTCTTGGCGACGGGCGGTTGAGGCATGGGGGATCCGGAGAACTGACGGGCGAGCGCGGGGGAGGCCGAAACGGCGAGGGCGGTCGCCGCCGTGGACATGATCAGTTGCCGACGATTCATCGGACGCTCCCTGCTAGTTTGAGGGGCGGACCTTGAAGGTCCGGCCCCATCGACGTCAAACGAAGAAACGCCGAGCCGATCATCCGGCCAGCGCATCCACCGTCATCCGCCGCAGCAGGTCGCCGCCCTGACCCACGGCAGCGAGACGGCTGGAAACGTGGCCCAGCACATTGGCGGCATAGACTTCGTAGAGGTCCAGCTTGCCCTGCAGCCAAATCGGATCACCGTCATTGGCGTCCAGCTTCGCCTTTGCGGCAAGCGCGCCCTTGGCCAGCATCCATCCGCCGGCCACATCGCCCAGCAGTTTCAGATAGGCGTCGGCGGCCGCCAGCACGTCGGCCGCCGCATTCGCATCGGCCTTCTGATCCAGCAGCCACAGGGTCGCATCCTCGACCGCCTCGATGGCGGTGGCTAACCGTTCGACGGGCTTGCCGCTATAGAGCTTTCCGAGATCGACCAGCGTCGCCTTCATGTCCGCGATCAGCGCCTTGGCCGAATCGCCGCCGTCCATCGACAGTTTGCGACCCACCAGATCCATGGCCTGAATGCCGTTGGTGCCTTCGTAGATAGGGGCGATGCGGGCGTCGCGATAGTATTGCGCCGCGCCGGTCTCTTCGATGAAGCCCATGCCGCCGTGGATCTGGACGCCCATTGAGGCGACCTCGCAGCCGATATCGGTGGACCAGGCCTTGGCGATGGGGGTGAACAGGTCCTCGCGCCCCTTCCAATGGCGACGTTCCTCATCGGTCCCGGCATGGCGAGCGAGATCGGCGGCGACGCCGGTCGACAGGCACACGGCGCGCGCCGCCGAAATCTTGGCCTTCATGACGCTGAGCATGCGGCGCACGTCGGGGTGGTCGAAGATCGGGGCGTTGGCCTCGCCCGTCCAGACCGAGCGCCCCTGACGACGCTCCAGGGCATAGGCGAGGGCGTGCTGATAGGCGCGTTCGGCGATGCCGACGCCCTCGACGCCGACCGCCAGGCGCGCCGCGTTCATCATCACGAACATATGGGCCAGGCCCTGGTTCGGCTGACCGACCAGTTCGGCGGTCGCCCCTTCATAGCTCATGACGCAGGTCGGCGAGGCGTGGATGCCCAGCTTGTGCTCGACGCCGACCGGGCGGAAGGCGTTGCGGTCGCCCAGCGTGCCGTCTTCCTTCACCGCAAACTTCGACGCCAGGAACAGGCTGATGCCTTTGGGCCCCTTGGGCGCGTCCGGCAGGCGAGCCAGCACCAGATGGACGATGTTGTCGGTCGCGTCGTGGTCGCCCCAGGTGATGTAGATCTTCTGCCCGTTCAGCGCATAGGTCCCGTCGCCGTTCGGCGTCGCCGTAGTGATCAGCGAACCCAGGTCTGATCCGGCGCCCGGCTCAGTCAACACCATGGCGCCGGTCCATTCGCCGCTGACCAGCTTGGTCAGATATTTGGCCTTCTGCTCTTCCGTCCCGACCTGCTCCAGCGCCTCGATCGAGGCCAGCGACAGCATGGGGCACAGGCCGAACGCCATGTTGGCGGCATGGACGGTCTCATAGGCCGCCAGTTCCAGCGCCTTGGGCAGGGCCTGTCCGCCCGCTTCGATCGAGGCCGACAGCCCGGTCCAGCCGCCGGCCGCGAACTGGCGATAGGCGTCGGCGAAGCCGGGCGCGGCGGTGACGGCGCCGTTGGCGTAGGTCGAGCCCTTCTGATCACCGATCCGGTTCAGCGGAGCCAGTACCTCTTCCGAGAACTGTCCCGCCGCCTCCAGAACGGCGCCGGCGACATCGGCGTCGTAGTCGGGAAAGGCGCCGGTTGCGGCCACGTCGGCCATGCCGGCGACGGATTCCAGAGTGAAGGCCAGGTCTCGAACGGGCGCGCGATAGGTCATGGGTTTCCTCAATCGTCTTTGCGGCCTAAGTGCCGCGTCGGGGCCTGTCGCTGCAAGCGTCTTGGCGACGCGCCCCGTCTCAGTGCAAAGTGGCTGAACGCATGGTGACGCCGTGCCGTCGCGGAAGGGAAGACATGGGCGAGCCCCGCAATCGATATTCGGTCGTTTCCCTGCTGATGCACTGGGGTATCGCCGCCGCCGTTCTGGCGCAGGTGCTGCTGATCACCGCGCACGAGAATACGGAAGGGCCGATTTCGGGCCAGTTCGTCATGCTGCACAAGTCGCTGGGTCTGACGATCCTGGTGCTGACACTTGCGCGGATCGGATGGCGCCTGGCGCATCCGGCGATTGCCTTGCCGTCGGCTTTGCCGCGCTGGCAGAAGGTGGCGGCGCGCGGGACGCACGTCCTGTTCTATCTGGCTCTGATCGTCATTCCGATGACCGGTTGGCTCGCGTCGTCGGCGGGCGGGCGCGCGATCGAGTGGTTCGGCCTCTTCCCCTGGCCCCTGCTGCCCGTCGGCGGCGGGCGCGAAACGGCGCGCAGCCTGATGGGGCTGCACGAACTGGCGGTGAAGGGCCTCTACGTCTTGATCGGCCTGCATGTGATCGCGGCGCTCAAGCACCAGTTCATCGATCGGGACAATGTGCTGCACCGGATGATCCCGATTATCCCGCGCAGACCGTGAGCCAAACGCCACTGCAAGCCGCCCAGGCGCTGGCGAACGGCGATCTGATCCTGCTGCCGACCGAGACCGTTTATGGACTAGGCGCCGACGCGAGCAACGCCGAGGCGGTCGCCGCCATCTTCGCCGCGAAAGGGCGGCCGAAATTCAATCCGCTGATTTCGCATGTCGTGGATGTCGATGCGGCGGCCAAGATTGGCGAGCTCGGCCCGCTCGGACTTGCCTTGGCGGACGCCTTCTGGCCCGGACCCTTCACCCTGATCACACCAGTCGTGGATGCCCGCAGAGTCTGCGACCTGGCGCGCGCCGGACTGGACAGCGTCGCGATCCGCGTTCCGGCGCATCCGGTGGCGAGGGCGGTGTTGGCGGCATTCGGCGCTCCTGTCGTGGCCCCCTCGGCCAATCGTTCCGGCCGACCGAGCCCGACGACCTTCACGGATGCTGTCGAGGAGACGGGCTTTGCAGTCTCAGCGGCTGTCGATGGCGGGCCTTGCCAGGTCGGTCTGGAAAGCACGGTCGTGTCGGTGCTGGGGGGACGGGTCGCCCTGCTGCGTCCCGGCGCCATCACCCGATCCGAGATCGAGGCGGTCGTCGGTCCCATTGAAGAAGGAGTAGAGGGGCATCGTTCGCCCGGGCGACTGACCCTGCATTACGCGCCGGATGCTCCGGTTCGCATCGAGGCCGGCGCTGCGCGTGACGGCGAGATCCTGCTCGGCTTTGGCCCTGACGCCGGTGAGCTGCGCTGGAGTCTGAGCCCGTCGGGCGACCTGCGCGAAGCCGCCGCCAATCTGTTCCGACTGCTGCGCGAGGCCGACCGCACACGGCCGACGGGTATCGCCGTGTCGCCGATTCCGACGACGGGACTGGGTGAAGCCATCAACGACCGTCTGCGCCGCGCCGCAGGCTTCGTCGGCTAGCCGAAGCGGGCCTGAAGATCGACGCTGGACTGGCGTCCGACGCTGACCAGGCAAGCATTCAACCAATCGTCGGCGGCCGCGCGTCCCCGCGCCTTCAGGTCGTTGAGGAAACCCCATTCTGTGTTGAACTTGGATCGCAGCGACAGGTCCGAGAGCCAGCCGTCCGCCTCGATCGCGTGCAGTCGGACGTGCCGATAAGGCCCGGCGCCGCCGCCTTTCAACTGCCCATGTTCGATCAGTTCACCCGCCAGGGCGATGGCGCGCAGTTCGGCGACCAGCGGCGCGTTGAAGACGATCTCGTTCAGCCGATCGACGATGTCGCCTGCGCTTTTAGGCGTCTCGTCGCGCACCATCGGATTGAGTGTGATCAACAGCACGTCGTCCGGCGTGTCATCTCCGGTCAACGGCCACAGCGGCGGATTGGTCAGATAGCCGCCGTCCCAATAGGGCTCCCCGTCGATCTCTACGGCTTGAAACAGATGGGGCAGGCAGGCCGACGCCATCAGGACATCGGCGTTGATCTCATTCGTCTGGAAGATGCGCGCTTTCGCCTGGCGCACAGCGGTGGCGGCGACGAAAAGCCGGATGTCCGAGGCCTGAACAGCGCTGAAATCGACCGAGGCCTGCAAAACCCGTTTCAGAGGATTATGGTTTAGCGGATTGAATTCATACGGGCTCATCGACATCGCCAGCGTCTCGCCCGCGCGCCAGAACGGGCTGTCCTTGATCCAGTCCGGCGTCCGCGCCGCATTCCAGATCGCGCTGTCGCCGAAGACGTTGCGACCGCCGGACTGGTTCACCTCTCGCCAGAGCTTGTCCAATGCGGCGCGGCCATCGCCTGATGCGAGGCCCGACACCAAGGCCGTGCCGTTCATGGCTCCCGCTGAGACGCCGGACACCGCGCGAATATCAAGCCGATCGTCTTCCAACAGACGATCCAGCACGCCCCATTGGAACGCGCCGTGTGCGCCGCCGCCCTGAAGTGCAAGGCAGATGCGACGTCGGGCGGGAGCGGCGGGAACGGAGCCCGCCGCCTCGGCGGTCTTGCGCTTGAAAATCGCCATGACCGCCGTCTTCCTTTTCTATTGCGCGGTCCAGCCGCCGTCGATGGAGAAACTGGCCCCGTTGGCCGAGGCGCCGAGGTCGCTGACCAGATAGAGGAAGATGCCGGTCAATTCCTCCGTCGTGACGAACCGCTTTGTGGGCTGGGCCGCCAGGATCACGTCCGTCAGCACCTGCTCCTCAGTCATGTTTCTCGTGCGCGCCTGATCCGCGATCTGTTTGGTCACGATCGGCGTCTCGACGAAGCCGGGGCAGATGGCGTTGCAGGTGATGTTGTCGCGCGCCAGTTCCAGCGCTGCGGTCTTGGTGAAGCCGATGACGCCGTGCTTTGCCGCGACATAGGCGGACTTGAACGGACTGGCCACCAGACCGTGCGCTGAGGCCATGTTGATGATCCGGCCGCGTCCCTGCGCCTTCATGATCGGGATCGCCGCGCGCGTGGCGTAGAAGGCCGAGGACAGGTTGATGGCGATGATTTTCTCCCACTGGTCGGTGGGGAAGTTCTCGACGGATTCGACGTGCTGAATGCCGGCGTTGTTGACCAGAATGTCCAGGCGGCCCAGTTCGCGTTCAGCGAAGGCGATCATGTCGGCGATTTCGTCACCGCGCGTCATGTCCGCCGGATGATAGAGGACGCGAACGCCGGATGAGGCCTCCAGATCGGCGCGGGTGCGCTCGATCTCCGCGGGGTCGCCCAGGCCGTTCAGAACGACTTCACCGCCGCCTTCCGCCACGGCGCGCGCCAGAGCCAGCCCGATGCCGGAGGTCGAGCCCGTAATGACCGCGACCTGCCCTTTCAGATCGCCGATACCACGTGCCGCCCGACTGTCGGCGCCCGTGGAGTCCTTAGGCTCTTGCGACATGAATCCGCCCCTTCGTTTGTTTTGGCGAGATTAGCGGGAGGTCGATGTCGGGATCAAGAATTTCCCGATCTGATGAATATCCACTCGGCGTCGGTCGAGGCGGCCTTGTCGAACGCATAACCGTCGCGGTCGAAAGCCTTCAGGTCCGCGACCCGTTCCACGCGCTCGTCGATCGCGAACCGCGCCATGGCCCCGCGCGCCTTCTTGGCGAAGAAGGAGATGATACGGCTCTCGCCATTCTTCTCTTCCCGGAACTGGGGCGTGACGACAGGCAGTTTCAGAGCCTTTGCATCAACGGCCCCGAAATATTCCTGGCTGGCCAGGTTTACCAGCGTCGGATCCGGCTGGCCTTCGGCGTCTTCGTTCAGTTGTTTGGAAATCCGGTCGCCCCAGAAGTCGTACAGGCTCGCCCCGCGACGCGTCTTCAGCCGCGTGCCCATCTCCAGGCGATAGGGCTGAATCCGGTCCAATGGACGCAGCAGGCCATAAAAGCCGGACAGAATGCGCAAATGATCCTGCGCGAACGCCAAGGCGTCGGCGTCCAGTTCACGCGCTCGCAAGCCCTCGTACACATCGCCGGCAAAGGCGAAGGCCGCCTGAACACCCTCGGTCGATTCAGGATCGAAAGCCTTGAAGCGCGCGGCGTTCAGGGACGCCAGATCGTCGGAAATCCCCATCAGCCGACGCAGGTCCGCCTTGGTCTGGCGCTTGGCGGTCTTGGACAGGCTGGCTGTATCTTCGACGAACCGGCGGTCACTGCCGGGAATAGCCGCATCGGCTTCGGTGAAATCGAGGCGCTTGGCCGGGGAAAGAACAATCAGCAAGACGCGGCTCCGTAATGTCGCCGCCCACATAGGATGCTTCGATGATGATTTGAACCGGCTGCGGCGAAGGGCGTCTCAGGCGTCGCGGCGTGACCAGCCGAGCTTGCCGAGGGTTTCCATCGGACGGAAGTCGGCCTTGTAATCCATCTTGGCCGAGCCCTGGACCCAATAGCCGAGATAGACGAACGGCAGACCGACGATGGCGGCCTGGCGCACATGATCCAGGATGGCGAACCGGCCCAGGCTGCGCCGCTCCATCGTCGGATCATAGAAGCTGTAGACCATCGACAGCCCGTCCTTCAGCAGGTCCGTCAGCGTTACGGCGACCAGATCGCCCGGCCCGCCGTCGGTGGAGGGCAGACGGTATTCGATCAGATGGGTGCGCACGGCCGTATCCTCGACCATGGCGACGTAATCCAGCCAGCCCATGTCGCTCATGCCGCCGGTCGGATGGCGCGTGGTCAGGTAGCGGCGCAGAAGCTGGAACTGCTCGGTCGTCGCCTCCGCTTCGACCAGGTCGCGCGACAGGTCGGCGTTGCGGGCCAGAAGCTTGCGCTGCGAACGGGTGAAGGCGAACTCCGGCACCGGCAGCCGCACCGAAACACAGGCGTCACAGGCCTCGCATGCCGGGCGATAGGCGATGTTCTGGCTGCGGCGAAAACCCGCCAGCGTCAGTTCGTCATTGACGTGCGCGCCGTCCGAGAAGGGGAGGTTGGCGAAGACCTTCCGCTCCGTCTTGCCCGGCAGATAGGGGCAGGGCGCGACCGAGGTCATGAAGAAGCGAAGCTGTCGGGTCGGTACGTGCTGGGTCACGGCCTCAGGTCCGCATCCGATCTTGCCAATATTGCGACGACACAACGCTCATGGCGCGATTTGGCGTCATCCGTGCTTCGGCTGCAAGCCTGTTCGCGTCGCAGCCGAGCCGGGTCACAGCGAGGTGTCCGACGGCAGGACCGGCGCCTCGCGCAACAGAACGATGGCGATGCGGCGGTTACCGGCCAGGGTCGGATCGTCCGGGTAGAGCGGGTCGGACCCCGCCTTGCCCGCCACCGAATAGACCCGGTCGGGATCGACGCCCGAACCTTGCAGCACCAGACGTGAGCCGTTGGCCCGCTCGGACGACAGGGTCCAGTCCGCAGGGGCGCTGGCGCGGCTGGAGCCGGGCGCCGCGCTGGTGTGTCCGGTGATGGAGATGCGGTTCGGCAACTGATTGATCACCTTGGCCACGGCGCGCAGCAGCACCTGGGCGCGGGCATTCGGGCGCGCAGAGTTGTTGTCGAACATCGACCGGCCTTCCTGATCGACCAGCTGGATGCGCAGCCCCTCGGGCGTCTGGTCCACGATCAGCTGTTTCGACAGTTCGGCCAGTTCCGGCATCGACTGCATGGCCTGGCGCAGCGATTCGGCGGCGCTGGCGAACTCGGCGGCCTCGCGCTTCTGGATCTCGGCCTCGAGAGCCGCGTCGCTGGCAGACGACAGGCTGGAGCCGGTCTGATCGGTCGCGGGCGCCTCGGGCGCCAGTTCTTCCAGCACGGACTGCGAACCGGCGCTCTTGACGCCGTCGTCGCCCAGCGATGTGCCGCCCAGAATACCGCCGGAACCCGACGTCGTCTCGGACACGCTGGCGGGCGCGAAATACTCTGCGATGCCGCGCTTCTGCTCCGGGTCGGTGGTGTTGATCAGCCACATCAGCAGGAAGAAGGCCATCATGGCCGTCACGAAGTCCGCATAGGCCACCTTCCACGCACCCCCGTGGTGGCCTCCGCCGGAGACCTTCTTGACCTTCTTGATGAGGATCGGACGATCGCTCACAGACATGGACGCACACCCCGACGAATGGTGACCCATTGTGCGCTGGCCAAGGTTAACCGGGCGTTGACCTTGAACCCCGGCGCGGCGCGGCCTAGTCCCACGGCAGGATCAAGGAGCCTGTCATGAAGATCGCATTCGCCGGCCTGGGCGTCATGGGCGCACCGATGGCCCGTCATCTGATCGAGGCGGGGCACGACGTGACCGGCTTCAATCGCACTGTGGCAAAGGCCGAGTCCTGGGCGGCGGCGACGGGCGGCAAGGCGGCGGCGACGGTGGCTGAGGCGGCGCGGGGCGGCGATCTGTTCATCCTGTGCGTCGGTAATGACGACGACGTGCGGGCTGTCGTGACCGAGGCCTTGCCGCATTTGGCGGAGGCCGCCGTGATCGTCGATCACACCACGACCTCGGCCAAGGTGGCGCGTGAAATGGCTGAACTAGCGAACGGGCAGGGGCGGTCGTTCATCGACGCGCCGGTGTCCGGCGGTCAGGCGGGCGCCGAGAACGGACAACTCAGCGTCATGGCCGGCGGGGACGCCGCCGCCTTGGGGATGGCGGAACCGGCGCTGAAGGCCTATTCGAAGGCGATCAAACATATGGGACCGGCCGGGTCAGGCCAGCTGACCAAGATGGTCAACCAGATCGCCATCGCCGGCGTGGTTCAGGGCCTGGCCGAGGCCGTTCATTTTGCCCAGGTCGCTGGCCTGGATACCGACGCCGCCTATGAGGCCGTGTCCAAGGGCGCCGCGCAAAGCTGGCAGATGGACAATCGCTGGAAGACGGCGGCCAAGGGCGAGTTCGACTTCGGCTTCGCCGTGGACTGGATGCGCAAGGACCTGGGTCTGGTGCTGGACGAGGCGCGCTCAAACGGCGCGCGCCTATCCCTGACGGCCCTGGTCGATCAGTTCTACGCCGAGGTTCAGGCCATGGGCGGAAACCGCTGGGACACCTCCAGCCTGGCCGCGCGACTGCAACCCCGCGACTGACGCCTAGAGCCGGCGGTGCATGATGTGCAGGCCGACCGGGCCGTGCGTCGGGTGATCGAACGCTTCGGGAACCGTGCCCACGATCTCGAAGCCCAGCTTCTTCCAAAGGGCGACGGCCACGGTATTGGTCTCGACCACGGCGTTGAACTGCATGGACCGGAAGCCGGAATCCCGCGCGAAAGCCAGCGCGGCCTCGCCCAGCGCCCGGGCCACGCCGCGCCCGCGCGCTTCGGGCGCGACCATGAAGCTGCCGTTGGCGACGTGGGCGCCGTTTCCCTGCTGGTTCGGGATGATCTTGGCTGCGCCCAGCACCTGGCCGTTCTCAACCGCAACCAAGGTTCCGCCGGGCGGCGGCGGCGTCCACAGGACGCGCGCCTGCGCCTCGTCCATGTCCAACGGATAGGTATAGGTCTCGCCCGCGCGGGTGACGGTCTCGATGATCGGCCAAAGGCCCGGCCAGTCAGCCTTCGTGATCGGCCGAATCTCCACGCCCATCAGCCCAGCAGCCGTGCGGCCTGCGGTGCGAAATAGGTCAGCACGCCCGCGCACCCCGCGCGCTTGAACCCGTGCAGGGTCTCAAGGATCGCACGGTCCTGGTCCAGCCAACCATTGGCGATGGAGGCCTGCATCATCGAATATTCGCCCGACACCTGATAGGCGAAGGTCGGCACGCGGAAGGTCTCGGACACCCGTCGCACGATATCCAGATACGGCATGCCCGGCTTGACCATCACCGCATCTGCGCCTTCAGACAGGTCCATCGCCACCTCCTTCAGAGCCTCGTCGGAGTTGGCGTAATCCATCTGATAGGTCTTCTTGTCGCCCTTCAGCATCGCCGAGGAGCCCACGGCGTCGCGATAGGGGCCATAGAAGGCCGAGGCGAACTTGGCGGCGTATGACAGGATCAGCGTGTCCTGAAACCCGTTGGCCTCCAGCGCCTCGCGCACCGCCTGGATGCGGCCATCCATCATGTCCGACGGGGCCACGACATCGGCGCCGGCGTGGGCGTGGATGAAGGCCTGTTCGGCCAGACGGTCCAACGAGGCGTCGTTGGCGATCCGGTCGCCCTCCATCACCCCGTCGTGGCCATGGTCGGTGTAGCAGTCCAGGGCGACGTCGGTCATGACGCCGATCTCGGGCGCGGCGTCCTTGATCGCCTTGATGCAGTCGGGGATCAGGCCGTCGGGATCGGTCGCGCCCGTGCCGACCGCATCCTTGATCGCGTTATCGACATTGGGAAACAAGGCCACCATCGGAATGCCGAGGTCGCGCGCCTCGACCGCCGCCGCCGCCGCCGCCTTGGGGGAAAGCCGAAACACGCCGGGCATGGAGGCGACCGGGACGCGATCCTCAGCGCCGTCATGGACGATCAACGGCCAGATCAGATCGGCCGACGTCAGGGTCGTTTCCGCCACCAGCCGCCGCACCCACGGGCTGGACCGCAGGCGGCGCGGACGGGCGAGCGGGAAGGGGGCGGGCTGATAGGGAAGCATGGCGAGACCTTGGAAAATCCAGCGTCGGACTAGCGCCGCAACGACCGGTGCGCAAATCGCGTGATGCGTCGGATCGTTTCGTGCGTGATGACGGCTTGCGCGGATCGGCGAAATGCGAGCCTATCGCGACAAATCAATGGAGACGGTGATGATCGGGAAATTGACGGCGGGTGCAACGGCCCTGGTTCTGGCGGCAGGTCTGTCCGGCTGCATCATCATCGACTCGGACGGTGGAGAGCGGACCGTGGTCAGCCCGGCGGCCGACGCGCAGCCGGCGGGCTATTCCAGTCTCTATGCCGATGCGGTCGCCGATCCCAAGCGTCCGGCCGAAGAGGTCGCGCGTGATCCGCTGCGTCACCCGGCCGAGATTCTCGCCTTCGCCCAACTCGAGCCGGGCGACAAGGTCGCCGACATTCGCCCCGGCGCCGGCTATTTCACCCGTCTGTTTTCGGACGTGGTCGGCCCGACCGGCCGGGTCTACGCCTTCGTGCCCGAGCGGACGATGGCGCGCGAGAACGCCGGGGCCGATGCGCTTGTCGCCGCCTATTCGAACGTGACGCGCGTCAACGGCCTGCTGGACGCGATGACCTACGCCGAGCCGCTGGACATGATCTTCATGAGCCAGGAATACCACGACTTCCATATCCCCGGCTTCAATACCGACGTGGCCAAGATGAACGCGGCGGTGTTTGCGGCGCTGAAGCCCGGCGGCCGCTACATTTTGATCGACCATGAAGCCGCGCCTGGCACAGGCATCTCGGCGGTCCAGACCCTGCACCGCATCGAAGGCGACTATCTGAAGCGCGAGGTCGAAGCGGCCGGCTTTGTCTTCGAGGGTGAGAGCCAGGCCGTCGCCAATCCCGCAGACGACCACAGCCTGAACGTCTTCGACGAGAAGATCCGCGGCAAGACGGACCAGTTCGTCTATCGCTTCCGCAAGCCGGGCTGATCGATCTTGATACTGCGACCCGTTATCAATTAAGGGTTTGGGGCGTTTTGTCCATGCGGCGGACATGGACAAGCCCGCTTCGGGAGAGCAAACAACGCAAAGACATCGCCATAAGCGAAAGAACGCGTAGTTTGTTCGACTATAAGGCCGCCTTTAATAGCTCGGTGGAGCAGGTTCGCAGCGAAGGACGCTATCGCGTCTTCGCCGATCTGAAGCGCGTGCGCGGTCAGTTTCCGCAGGCTGTGCGTCGCCGTGAGGATGGCTCCGAACAGGACGTCGTCATCTGGTGCTCCAACGACTATCTCGGCATGGGCCAGCACCCCGTCGTGCTGGACGCCATGCATAGTGAGATTGATGCGGTAGGCGCCGGCGCCGGCGGCACGCGCAACATCTCCGGCACGACCCGCTCCGCCGTCGATCTGGAAGCCGAGCTGGCCCACTGGCACCAGAAGGAAGCGGCCCTGCTGTTCACCTCGGGCTATGTCGGCAACGAGGCGACGCTGTCGACCCTGCAGAAGATCCTTCCGGGCCTGATCACCTTCTCCGATTCGTTGAATCACGCCTCGATGATCGCCGGCATCCGCCACGGCGGCGGCGAGCGTCACGTCTTCATGCACAACGATCTGGCGCATCTGGAGGCCCTGCTGGCGGCGGCGCCCGCCGATGCGCCCAAGCTGATCGCGTTCGAGAGCGTCTATTCGATGGACGGCGACATCGCCGACCTGGCCGGCACTATCGCCTTGGCCAAGAAATACGGCGCCCTGACCTATCTGGACGAGGTCCATGCGGTTGGCCTGTATGGCGAAACCGGCGCGGGCGTCGCCGAGCGCGACGGCGTGCTGGACCAGATCGACATCATCGAATGCACCTTGGGCAAGGCGATCGGCGTGATGGGCGGCTATATCGCCGCCGACGCCATGATCATCGATGCGGTGCGCAGCTGGGCCTCGGGCTTCATCTTCACCACTTCGCTGCCGCCGGCCCTGACCGCCGGTGCCTTGGCTTCCGTTCGTCACCTGAAGGCCCACCCCGAACTGCGCGTCCAGCATCAAGAGCGCGCCGCGACGCTCAAGGCCCGCTTCGCCGCGGCCGGCATCCCCGTGATGGAAAGCGAGAGCCACATCGTGCCGGTGCACGTCGGTGATCCGGTCCACTGCAAGATGATCTCGGACATGCTGCTGGACGAGTACGGCGTCTATGTTCAGCCGATCAACTATCCGACCGTGCCCAAGGGGACCGAGCGCCTGCGCTTCACGCCGTCGCCGAACCACACCGACGCCATGATGGATGATCTGGTCCAGGCGATGGACAAGCTGTTCGCCCACTGCAACGTGGCGCGCCGACCCGTCGCCGCATGACGACGGGCGACGACCTCGGAGAGGTCATCGTCGAATTCACCCGAAACGGCCCCTACCTCAAATGCTCGGCCATCCATGTCGCGACGGGCCGAGAGGTCTGCGCGATGGGGCCGGGCAACGAGCCCAAGTCCGTCGAACGGGTGGCGATCGCCAAGTTGAGGCGGGCTCTGGGCAAAGGCTGACCACAAGATGTTGTGGTCGCGCGCGGCTGGGGATAGATAGGCCAGCTTCTGATTTCCGGGGATTCCAGCGTGACGGCCTTCACCCACGACGCCTATTTCACCAAGACGCTCGCTGACGCCGATCCGGATGTCGTCAAGGGCATTCAGGGCGAGCTGGGCCGTCAGCGCGAACAGATCGAGCTGATCGCTTCAGAGAATATCGTCTCTCAGGCGGTGCTGGACGCGCAGGGTTCGGTCCTGACCAACAAATACGCTGAAGGCTATCCCGGTCGTCGCTATTACGGCGGCTGCGAGTTCGTCGACGTGACCGAGGATCTGGCGCGCGAGCGCGCCAAGCAACTCTTCGGCGCCGCCTTCGCCAACGTCCAGCCCCACTCGGGCGCCCAGGCGAACCAGGCGGTCTTCTTCACCCTGCTGCAGCCCGGCGACACCTTCCTGGGCATGGATCTGGCCTGCGGCGGACACCTGACGCACGGTTCGCCCGCGAACCAGTCGGGCAAGTGGTTCCGACCTGTGACCTATAAGGTCCGCGAAGACACTCACCTGATCGACTACGACCATGTCGCCGAAATGGCCGAGCGTGAGAAGCCCAAGCTGATCCTGGCGGGCGCCTCGGCTTACAGCCGCCACATCGACTTCAAGCGCTTCCGCGAAATCGCCGACAGCGTCGGCGCCTATCTGATGGTGGACATGGCCCACTATGCGGGCCTGATCGCCGGCGGCGCCTATCCGGACCCGGTCCCGCACGCCCACGTCGTCACCACGACGACGCACAAGACCCTGCGCGGTCCGCGCGGCGGCATGATCCTCTCGAACGACGTTGATCTGGGCAAGAAGATCAACTCCGCCGTCTTCCCCGGCCTGCAAGGCGGCCCGCTGGAACACGTCATCGCCGCCAAGGCCGTGGCCTTCGGCGAGGCGCTGAAGCCCGAGTTCAAGGGCTATGCCCAACAGGTGGTCAAAAACGCCCAGGCTCTGTCCGGCGTCCTGATCGAGCGCGGCCTGGCCATCGTCTCAGGCGGCACCGACAGTCACCTGGCCCTGGTCGACCTGCGGCCCAAGGGCGTGACCGGCAAGGCGACTGAGCATGAGCTCGAAAAGGCGCTGATGACCTGCAACAAGAACGGCGTGCCGTTCGACACCGCTCCGTTCACCGTCACCTCGGGCGTCCGCCTGGGCACGCCGGCCGGCACTACGCGCGGCTTCGGCGAGGAAGAGTTCAAGCAGATCGGTCACTGGATCGCAGACGTCGTCTCGTCGATGAATGGCGGCGACGAAGCTGATCCGGCCGTGGTCGCGGGCGTCGCGGCCCAGGTGCGAGAGTTGACGCACCGCTTCCCGATCTACGGATAAGCGCCTGATGAAGTGCCCTTTTTGCGGTCATCAGGACACTCAGGTGAAGGACAGCCGGCCGTCGGACGACGGATCGGCCATCCGACGCCGCCGGTCCTGCCCGAACTGCAACGGGCGCTTCACGACGTTCGAGCGTGTGCAACTGCGTGAACTGGTCATCCTGAAACGCAACGGACGGCGCACCCCCTTTGACCGCGACAAGCTGGAACGCTCGCTGGGCGTGGCACTGCGCAAACGCCCGGTTCAGGCTGATCAGGTCGAGCAGATGGTCAATCGGATCGTCCGCCAGCTGGAAAGCCTGGGCGAGACCGAAATCCCGTCCAGCACGGTCGGCGACTTCATCATGAAGGCGCTGAAGGGCGTGGATGAGGTGGCCTATGTCCGCTACGCCTCGGTGTACAAGGATTTCCGCCACACCGGCGACTTCGCCAAATTCCTGGGCGACGAAGGGTTCGACGAACCGTCCGGCAAGGCCTGATGCGGGTCACGCTGAAACTGGCGACCTCCCTGGACGGGCGCATCGCCACGGCCTCGGGCGAGAGCCAGTGGATCACCGGCGAAGCCGCGCGGCTTGAGGGTCACCGCCTGCGCGCGGCCCACGACGCGATCCTGGTCGGTGTCGAGACGGTTCTGCACGACGATCCCGAACTGACCGCCCGCCTGCCGGGACGCAGCATGGATCAGCCCTTGCGCGTCGTGCTGGACAGCCGGCTGCGCACGCCGCCGGCGGCGAAGGTCGCCGGCGAAAACACCCTGATCCTGACCGCGGCGGAATCGCGCGCGATCGGCGCCGCCAAGGTGGTGCAGGTCGCCGCCGAGGACGGTCGTCCGACCATCCCGGCCGTGCTGAAAGCCTTGGAAGCCGCCGGCGCAACCTCGCTTCTGATCGAAGGCGGGGGCCAGGTCGCGGCATCTTTCCTGCGCGCCGATGCCGTCGATGTGCTGGAGTGGTTCCGCGCCCCGATCCTGCTGGGCGGGGAGGGGCGGCCCTGCGTCGCCGCCCTGGCTCTTGCAAAGCTGGCAGACGCCCCCAAGTTCCGTCGCCTGGGCGTCGAGCCCGTCGGGGACGATCTGTGGGAACGCTACGCCCGTCTCTGACGCCGTCCAATTAGACGATTAGACGAATTAGACGGTATTTTTCTCCCAAGGGGTCCAGAGTCCAAATGTTCACCGGCATCGTCACCGACATCGGCCGCGTCCGCGAGGTCCGCGAGACCGATCGCGACCGCCGTTACGAGATCGAGACCGCCTGGAACACCGACGGCATCGACCTGGGCGCTTCCATCAGCCACGCGGGCTGCTGCTTGACGGTGACCGAAAAGGGCCACGATGCACGGGGAGGCTGGTTCGCCGTCGAGGTGTCGAACGAGACCCTGTCCAAGACCACCCTGGGCGCCTGGAAGACAGGCGACGGCGTCAATCTGGAGCGGGCCGCCAAGCTGGGTGACGAAATGGGCGGCCATGTCGTGTCCGGCCACGTGGACGGTCTTGGCCGGGTGATTTCAATCACGCCCGAAGGCGGATCGCACCGGATCGAGGTCGAGGCTCCCGCGCCGCTGCATCGCTATATCGCCGCCAAGGGCTCGATTACGGTGGACGGCGTGTCCCTGACCGTTAACGCCGTCGAGGGTCAGGTCTTCTCGCTGAACATCATCCCGCACACCTGGGACGTGACGACTTTGGGCCGCTTGAAAGTGGACGATCCGGTCAATCTGGAGATCGACATGCTGGCGCGATACCTCGCGCGGTGGCAGGAGACCGCGTGATGCAAGCCCAGGCCGCGAACATGAACGACAGCCCGATCAGTCCCATCGAGGACATTCTGGAAGACGCCCGCAACGGCCGTCCCTACATCCTGGTGGACGCCGAGGATCGCGAGAACGAGGGGGACATCATCATCCCCGCCCAGTTTGCGACGCCGGACCAGATCAACTTCATGATCCGCCAGGCGCGCGGTCTTGTGTGCCTGGCCCTGACCGCCGAGCGCGCCCAGCAACTGCGCCTGCCGCCGATGGCCGCCGACAACCGCGAGAGCATGAAGACCGCCTTCACCGTCTCGATCGAGGCCAAGGACGGCGTCACGACCGGCATCTCGGCCGCCGACCGCTCGCGCACCATCCATGTGGCGACCGATGCGTCCAAGGGCATGGACGACATCGTCTCGCCGGGACACATCTTCCCGCTGGTCGCGCGCGACGGCGGGGTTCTGGTCCGCGCCGGCCACACCGAGGCGGCCGTGGACATCAGCCGCATGGCCGGCCTGACGCCCGCCGGGGTGATCTGCGAGATCATCAAGGACGACGGCGAGATGGCGCGGATGCCCGATCTGGTCGCCTTCGCGCAACTGCATGGACTGAAAATCGGCACCATCGCCGACCTGATCGCCTATCGCCGCCGCACCGAACGCTTCGTCGAGCGGATCATGGATACGCCGTTCGAAAGCGTCCACGGCGGACCGTTCCGCCTGATGCTGTACAAGAACACCATCGAGGGCGCCGAGCATGTGGCCCTGGTCAAGGGGCGCATCGATCCGGCCAAACCGACCTTGGTGCGGATGCACCAGGTGGACTTCGCCTGCGACCTGCTGGGCCACGTCGAGGCGCGCCAGGACTATGTGCCCAGCGCCCTGAAACAGATCACCGACCATGACGGCCCCGGCGTCGTCGTCTTCCTGCGCGATCCGTCGCTCACCTCGCTGGCCGAACGGCTGGCCGGCGCGGACAAGCCGGCGGCGATGGATCGATCGCTGCGCGCCTATGGCGTGGGGGCCCAGATCCTGCTGGACCTGGGCGTCAGGGATATGATCGTGATGAGTTCGACGCGACCCGAACCTACGGCGCTGGAAGGCTACGGCCTGCGCATCGTCGGCTGGCGCGACATGGATGGAGAAACAAAGGCGTGACCGAAGCCCCCCGTATTCTGATCGTTGAGGCGCGCTTCTACGACGACCTGGCCGACGCCCTGCTGGAAGGGGCCAAGGAGACGCTGAAGGCGCGCGGCGCCGACTTCGACGTCATCACCGTGCCTGGCGCGCTGGAGGTGCCGCCGGCCATCGCCCTGGCCGAGGAGGCCGGCCGCTTCCCGACCGCGCCCCGCTATGACGGCTATGTCGCCCTGGGCACGGTCATCCGTGGCGAAACCTATCATTTCGAGATCGTCTCCGATCAGTCGGCGGCCGGCATCATGGCTCTGGGCGTCAAGGGCGTCATCATCGGCAACGGCATTCTGACAACTGAGGACGAAGACCAGGCCTGGTATCGGGCCCGTCTTTCGGAAGGGGATAAGGGCGGTGGCGCGGCCAAGGCGTGCCTGGACCTCATTGCATTGAAGAAGCGGTTGCGTCATGGCGTCGGCGCATGACTGAACCGAACAGCGTCAAAGCCGTCCTCGAACAACTCGCTGAAGCCGAAAAGCAGCGCGCCGAGCCCAATCTGAGCTCCAAACAGCGTCGCGCCCGCACCGTCTCGCGTCTCGCCGCCGTCCAGGCCCTGTATCAGATGGAACTGGCGGGCGAGGGCGTGGAGACGGTGATCACCGAATTCTCCAACTTCCGCTTCGACGCCGACATTGAGGGCGAGGCCCTGGCCGAGGCCGACGAGGCCTATTTCGCCGACATCGTGCGCGGCGTGATCGAAAGTCAGCGCGACATCGACACGGCCATCAAGGCCCGCCTGGCCTCCAACTGGAAGCTGGAGCGGATCGACGCCACCCTGCGCGCCCTGCTGCGGTCGGGCGCCTGGGAGTTGATCAAGCATCCCGAGACCCCGCGCGAGGTCGTGATCGACGAATATGTCGAACTGGCCAAGGCCTTCTTCGACGACGCCGAGGCGCGCTTCGTCAACGCGGCGCTGGACGGCGTGGCCAAAGACACCCGCAAATAATGCCGGCGCTCGACGTCGCGGGCGAGTTCGAGACGATCGAGCGGCTGTTCAAGCCCCTGTCCCATCCCGAGTGGGGAAGGGGGCTGGCCGACGATGTGGCGGCGCTGCCGTCACGCCCGGGTCATGAACTCATCCTGACGAAGGACGCCATCGTCGAGGGCGTGCATTTCCTGCCTGACGATCGGCTGGACACGGTCGCCAGGAAGCTGCTGCGGGTGAACCTGTCGGACCTTGCCGCCAAGGGGGCTGAGCCGTTCGGCTATTTGCTGGCCTGCTTGTGGTCGGAGCGCTGCGGCTGGCCAGAGCGCGAGGCCTTTGCAGCGGGCTTAGCCGAGGATCAGGCGCGGTTCGGCGTTCATCTGCTCGGCGGGGACACGGTCAAGACTCCTGGCCCGCTGTCCTTCTCGCTGACGGCCCTGGGGTGGGCGCCGACGGGCAAGACCGTTTCTCGCGCAGGGGCGCAGGTCGGCGATCTCGTCTTTGTCACCGGCGTCGTCGGGGACGGGCTTCTGGGGCTCAAGGCGGCGCAAGGGCAGCTGCGTCTGGCGCCTGAGCGGATGGAGGCTTTGGTCAGCCACTACCGGATGCCGACGCCACGGACCGACTTCGCCGACATCGTGCGCGAGTTCGCCACCGCATCCGTCGATGTGTCGGACGGCCTGGCTGCCGACCTGACCCACATTGCGCAGGCCAGCAGGGTTGGCGTGGCGCTCAATCTGAACGTCCTGCCACTGTCCGCGGCGGCCCAGGCCTGGTTCGACGACCGGGTCGATCCGCAGCTGTCTTTGGAAGATCTCGCCAGTGGCGGCGACGACTACGAGATCGCCTTCACCGCCCATCCGCGCCACGAAGACGCCCTGCGGCGCGAGGCCGAGCGCCGACTGATTCGTCTGACCCGCGTCGGCGAGGTCACCGCAGGTCAGGGCTTGACGGTCCTTTACGACGGTCAGCCCGTGCCGATGGCCAGAAACGGCTGGACTCACGGCTGACGCGGCAAGGGAATCCTAACGCCCGTCCGGCAGGGTGTCGTCATGGACCGTAGAAACCTGATCGCCGTTGGAACCGCCGCACTGACCGGCGCCGCCAGTCGCGCCGCCGCCTCCGGCAGCGAAACGGAGTCCGCACCTGCGGCCCTGAGTATCGCGGGCCTCGGCCTGCCCGTCATCGAGGGCGGGCGTTTGCGGAACTACGTGTTCGTCGCCCTCAGGCTCGAACTGGGCGCCGGCAAGACCGTTGAGCAGATGAAGCCCAAGGAGGCCTTCTTCCGCGACGCCGTCGTCCGCGCGGCGCACAAGACGCCCTTCACCGTGCCCAGCGATTGGACGCGGCTGGACGAGCGGGCTCTGTCCGCCTCGCTGGTGGCGGCGTCTGCGGCGATCTCGGGTCGTGGCTCCGTGCGGCGCGTCGAGGTCGTCAGCCAGTCGCCGCGTCGCCGAACGGGCATGCAAACCGCCCGCTGAACGGGCTGACCGACCGCTGTTGCGTCACTCCGCCTGCCATGACAGGCTCCCTTTGCAAATCCCAAAGAACGCACTGACGCGTTCGCCGCGTGCGGGGGGACCGGAAGGCGGACAGAGGCGATAAAGCCCGACCGCGCCAAGGCCTGCGCGCCTGTTTGCAAGGGCATGGAAACGCCAATGACGAACTCACTTACGCTGGTCTTCGCGGCCGGTGTGCTGGCGGTGCTGTATGGCGCCGCGCAGACCGCCGTGCTGATGAAGGCGAGCACTGGCAACGACAAGATGCGAGAGATCGCCGCCGCGATCCAGGAAGGCGCCTCGGCCTATCTGAAGCGGCAATATCTGACCATCGGCATCGTCGGGATCGTGATCCTGATCGCCGCCTACTTCCTGATTGGAATCTATGCCGCTATCGGCTTCCTGATCGGCGCCGTCCTGTCCGGCGCGGCCGGTTATGCCGGGATGCTGATCTCGGTGCGGGCCAATGTCCGCACGGCGCAGGCGGCGTCCGAAAGCCTGTCCAAGGGGTTGAACCTGGCGTTCCGCTCGGGCGCCATCACCGGCATGTTCGTGGCGGGCGGCGCTCTGATCGGGGTGTCGGGCTACTACATCGTGTTGACCCAGCATCTTGGCTTGGCCCCAACGGGCCGCGAAGTGATCGACGGGCTGGTGGCGCTGGGCTTCGGCGCCTCGCTGATTTCGATCTTCGCGCGCCTGGGCGGCGGCATCTTCACCAAGGGCGCCGACGTTGGCGGCGACATGGTGGGCAAGGTCGAGGCGGGTATTCCCGAGGACGATCCTCGTAACGCCGCCACCATCGCCGACAATGTGGGCGACAACGTCGGCGACTGCGCCGGCATGGCGGCCGACCTGTTCGAGACCTATGCCGTGACCACCGTTGCGACCATGGTGCTGGCTGCGATCTTCTTCCGGGGGCAACCCTATGTGGATCTGATGATGGTGCTGCCGCTGGCGATCTGCGCGGTGTGTATCGTGACCTCCATAGTCGGCAGCTTCTTCGTGCGGTTGGGCAAGTCCAAGAACATCATGGGCGCCCTCTACCAGGGGCTGATCGTCACCGGCGTCCTCTCCATCGGCGCGGTCTGGTGGGTGATCGACCAGATGGTGACAGGGCCGATCGTGACGGCCAGCGGTTTGGAAATCCAGCCGATGGCGCTGTTCTGGTCCGGCATGGTCGGCTTGGCTGTTACAGCGGCGATCGTGGTCGTGACCGAATACTATACCGGATCCGGCTTCCGTCCGGTGCGATCGGTGGCCAACGCTTCGGTGTCCGGGCACGGCACCAACGTCATTCAGGGCTTGGCCGTCTCGCTGGAGGCGACGGCGCTGCCGGCGCTGACGATCATCGTCGGCATCGTGGCCAGCTTCCAGCTGGCCGGCCTGTTCGGCATCGCCATCGCCACCACGACCATGCTGGGTGTGGCGGGAATGATCGTGGCGCTGGACGCCTTTGGACCCGTGACCGACAACGCCGGCGGCATCGCCGAGATGGCGGGTCTGCCCAGCGATGTGCGGCATTCGACCGATGCCCTGGACGCCGTGGGCAACACGACCAAGGCTGTGACCAAAGGCTATGCCATCGGTTCGGCGGGCCTCGGCGCGCTGGTGCTGTTCGCCGCCTACACATCGGACCTGCAGTATTTCTCGGCCAATCCGGCGGACTATCCCTTCTTTGCGGGTATGGGAGAGATCGCCTTTGATCTGACCAATCCCTACGTCGTCGTCGGACTGCTGTTCGGGGGGCTGCTGCCCTTCCTCTTCGGTGGGATGTCGATGATGGCGGTGGGACGGGCGGCCGAATCGGTCGTTGCGGAGGTTCGACGCCAGTTCCGCGAGAACCCCGGCATCATGACCTATGAGGTGAAGCCGGAATACGGCCGGGCGGTCGACATCCTGACCAAGGCCGCGATCCGCGAGATGATCGTGCCGTCGCTGTTGCCGGTGCTGTCGCCGATCGTCCTGTTCGTCGCGGTGCTGGCCATTTCGGACAAGGCGAACGCCTTCGCGGCTCTCGGCGCCATGCTGATGGGGGTGATCGTCACTGGACTGTTCGTCGCCATCTCCATGACGTCGGGCGGCGGCGCCTGGGACAACGCCAAAAAGGTGATCGAGGAAGGCTTCACCGACAAGAACGGCGTCGTCCACGGCAAGGGCTCCGAAGCCCACAAGGCGGCTGTGACAGGCGATACGGTGGGGGATCCCTACAAGGACACGTCCGGTCCGGCGGTGAACCCCATGATCAAGATCACCAACATCGTCGCCCTGCTGCTGCTGGCGGTGCTGGCGAGCGGGACCATCGGCTAGGCTAAACCACAGCCATTACGAAAACGCCCCGGAGAGCGATCTCCGGGGCGCCTTTGTTTGGGGAGATGAGCCGCCTTAGTCGGGGCGGCGTTGGCCGGGGGTGTCGTCCTCGGTGCGGGGCAGTTGGCCACGACCGACGTTGCCCAGCAGTTGTTCCAGAACGGTCAGCTCACGGCCGCGCGTCGGCGTCTCGTTGCGGTTCATGGCGATCTGCTCGCCGTCCGTTAGGCCGAGAGTCCGCACCGACGCCACCCGATCGCCCTGCGGGACGAAGGTGATCTCGGTCACCGTGCGCGTCGAAACCTTGGGTAGGTTGTAGGTGTATTTCTCGGTCGTCTGGCTGATGTAGTACCAGACCTGATCCGGCTCGAACGTCGAAGTGGTCGAAGGCGAACCCAGCTTGGCGAGGACGGTCTCCTTGGTGTCCGTGCCGGCGACCACGTCCTGCGGCTTGGCGTCGATGGCCTGGAAGCCGTTGGAGCCGATGGTCGGGGCGCAGGCGGCGGACAGGCCGGCCAGCGAAACAGCGACGAAAAGCGGGACGAAACGGGACATTGTCGGGCGCCTGCGAGAGAACAAGGTCTTTGACCTAGACGGACCTGCGTCCTAGTTCAACGGCGCGGCGGAAAAGGGGCCGTTGGAACCCATGCTGAAAAACCTGTTCAAACCCCGATCCGGCGTCCGTCTCGGCGACGATCTCTACGCCAAGGCCGTCAACCAGGCCCGCAATCCGGCCTTCTACACGCGGCTGGCGGTTGAAGACCGCATCGACGCGCGATTCGAACTTTACACGCTGCATGTGCTGTTGCTGGTGCTGCGACTGCGCGATGAGAACACAGCTCAGGGCCAGGATGCGGCTCAGGCGGTGTTCGACGTCTATGTCTCGGCGCTGGATCACGTCCTGCGCGAAGAAGGCGTGGGAGACGTCGCCGTCGGCAAGAAGATGCGCAAGCTGGGCGAGGCCCTGTACGGCCGGATGAACGCCTATGAGCGGCCGTTGCGCGCTGGCGATGCGGCGGCTCTGGCCGAGGCGATGGCGAAGAATGTCTATGCGGATCCGCAAGCGCCCCATGCGGACACATTAGCGCGCTATGCGCTGACGACACGCGCGGCCTTGGCGGCGCAGGATTTCAACATGGTGCTGGCGACGCCGGCCTGGTCGGAAGTTTGAAAGAGATGAGCGCGACGCTCCCCTACAGCGAAACGGTGCGGGTCAATCAGATCGGCGCGGGCCTGAGCCGCCGGCTGGAGCCGGATGCAGACACTCGCAAGCGAATCGCCCGCAGCCTTGATCTTCAGGGTCTGGACGATTTCGTCGTCGATATGGAGATCAAGCCGACGCCGTCGACCAGCGAATGGACGATGAAGGGCAGGGTGACCGCACATGCGGTGCAGACCTGCGGCCTGACGCTGGAACCCCTGCCGGTCGATGTGGATCGCCGGTTCTCCCTTCAGCTTGTCGAAGCCAAACCCGAGGAAACCGACGAGATCGAGGTCACGCTGGATGAGGAAGACGCCGACGTGATCGAGGACGGCAAGATCGACTTGGGCCAGTATGCTATCGAGCAGTTGGTGCTGTCGCTCGATCCGTTCCCGCGCAAGCCTGGCGCGGAGTTCGTGCAACCTGAGGAGCCAGCGGAGATTTCTCCGTTCGCGGCCCTGAAGGCGCTCAAGTCCAAAGACGACCAAGGCTGAGGTTGACGTAGGGGCCGGGTGGTTGCATCCCCCGGCGTCGGCGCTATCGTCCAGCGCATCCTGCCAAGCGTCGCGCGACAAGATGACGCGGCCACAAGAGGTCCATTTGCCAGCCCCAGTTACGATCTCGCTTGACGCCATGGGCGGCGATCACGGGCCTTCCGTCGTCGTTCCCGGCATCCGCAGCTATATCCGCACCCATGACGGCGAGGGGGTTCGCTTCCTGCTGCATGGCGACGAGGCCAAGATCGCGCCGGAACTGGCGCGCTGCGGGCTGGCGGCGGACATCTGCGAGATCCGCAACACCGACAAGGTCGTGGCCATGGACGAAAAGCCGGCCCAGGCTATGCGCCGCGGTAAGGGCTCTAGTCTGTGGAACGCCATCGAGGCGGTGAAGACGGGTCAGGCCGGCGGCGTCGTCTCGGCCGGCAACACCGGCGCCCTGATGGCGATCTCGAAACTGATTCTGCGGATGTCTGCGCCCGGGCTTGAGCGTCCGGCCATCGTCGCCAGTTGGCCAACCTTCAAGGGCCACACGGCGGTTCTGGACGTCGGCGCCAACATCGGCAGCGATGCGGAGCAACTGATCGAGTTCGCCATCATGGGTGAGGCCTTCCAGTCCGCAGTGCGCGGCATCGCCCGCCCGACCATCGGCCTGTTGAACGTCGGTTCGGAAGACATGAAGGGCAACGAACAGGTCAAGGAGGCGCACGCCATCCTGCGCGACGGGCCGTTCGACCTGAACTATCACGGCTTCGTCGAGGGCGACGATATCGCCAAGGGCACGGTTGACGTGGTGGTGACCGACGGCTTCACAGGCAATATCGCGCTGAAGACCGCCGAAGGCACGGCGCGCTATATTTCCGCCCTGTTGAAAGAGGCTTTGACCTCCAATCTGCAATCCAAGCTGGGCGCCGTCATCGCCATGCCGGCGTTGAAGAAGATGCGCCAAAAGATCGACCCCAGCGCCATCAATGGTGGGCCCCTGCTGGGCCTGAACGGTATCGTGGTGAAGAGCCACGGCGGCGCCGACGCCAAGGGGTTCGGCAATGCGATCCGCATCGCTGTCGATCTGGCCCGCAGCGATTACATGAGCAAGGTGGGGGATAACCTGGGTAAGCTGGACGCGGTGTTCGACCATGCCGCCAAGCCCGCCGCAGCCGTGGGAGAACCCCTCAAGTGACCGTCACCCGCAGCGCCGTGACCGGCGTCGGCTCCTATCTGCCGGACGAGATCGTCACCAACGCCGACCTGGCCAAGTTCGTCGATACCTCTGACGAATGGATCCAGGAGCGCACCGGCATCAAGCAGCGTCACAAGGCGCGCGACGACCAGCCGACCAGCGATCTGGCGGTCGAGGCCGCCAAGAAGGCGCTCGCCGACGCGGACAAGACGGCGTCCGATGTCGATCTGATTATCGTGGCCACGACCACGCCAGACATGACCTTCCCGGCGGTCGCGTCGATCGTCCAGGCCAAGCTGGGCGCGGGGGTCGGCATCGCTTTCGACGTTCAAGCCGTCTGCTCAGGTTTCGTCTATGCGCTCAGCGTCGCCGACGGCTTCGTGGCGCGCGGTCTGTCGAAATGCGCCCTGGTGATCGGGGCCGAGGAGATGACGCGGCTGATGGACTGGACCGACCGGACCACCTGCGTCCTGTTCGGGGACGGAGCCGGCGCCGTGGTGCTGGAACCGCGCGAAGGGCAGGGGACATCGGACGACCAGGGCATGCTGGGCTTTGCCTTGCGCGCTGACGGATCCAAGACCGATCTGCTCTACGTTGATGGCGGCCCGGCGACGACGGGGACCGTTGGCCATCTTCGGATGGCCGGAAACCAGGTCTTCCGTCATGCCGTCGTGAACATCGCAGAAGGCATCACCGCCGCCTGCGCAGCCGCCAACATCCAGATCGCGGATGTCGACTGGTTCGTGCCGCACCAGGCCAATCAACGAATCATCAAGGGCGTCGGCGACCGGTTGGGTCTGGATGAGAACAAGGTGATCTCCACCGTCGCCACCCATGCCAACACCTCGGCCGCCTCGATCCCGCTGGCGCTGGATGCTGCGATCCAGGATGGACGGATCAAGAAGGGCGATATGGTGCTGCTTGAAGCCATGGGCGGCGGCCTGACCTGGGGCGCCTGCGCGCTTCGGCTGTAATCGACATCGAGGCATTGATTTTTCGGGGGCTTTGCGCCCCTATGGATGCGAGCGGATCGCAGGACAGCGGGGATACAATGGCAGGCCAACAGACCGTGACGCGCGCCGATTTGTGCGAAGCTGTGCATGAAGAGGTCGGCCTGTCGCGTCAGGAATGCTCGAGCCTGGTCGAGCGCACTCTGGAACTGATCGTCGAATCGCTCGAGCGCGGCGAGACGGTGAAACTGTCCGGCTTCGGCGTCTTCCAGGTGCGTGAGAAGCGCGCAAGGATGGGCCGTAATCCCAAGACGGGTGAACCGGCGGCGATCAATCCGCGCCGGGTCATCAGCTTCCGCGCCTCACAGATCATGAAAAGCCGGGTTCACGACGCCGTCGTCGAGGCTTGATCGCGGTGGCCAAGAGCGCCGGCGCCTTCCGAACCATTTCCGAAGCGGCCGAAGAGGTCGGCGCGCCCCAGCATGTCCTGCGGTTCTGGGAAACGAAGTTCGATTTCGTCACGCCTGTGAAACGGGCCGGCGGTCGGCGCTTTTATCGGCCTCAGGACATCGCGGTGCTGAAGGCGGTCAAACGCCTGCTGCACGACGATGGACTGACGATTCGCGGCGTCCAGCGCCTGCACAAGGAACAGGGGCTGAAAAAGCTGATCGGCGCGGAGGCCGCCGCACTGATCGACGACGGCGATGTCACGATCTCTGCGGCGACTTCCGATGTCACGCGGGCCGAAACCTCGAACTTGCATCAGGTTCTGGCCGATTTGGAGCAGGCCAAAGCCCGTCTGGACGCCGTTCTTTCACGGTAGGTGGAAAAGTCGTTTTAGCGTTTGCGGACAGCGGTCCCCCCGTCTATAGGGAGCGCCTTCGGAGCGTGGCGCAGCCTGGTAGCGCACTTGACTGGGGGTCAAGGGGTCGCAGGTTCGAATCCTGTCGCTCCGACCATTCTTGAAAAAGAATGATGATGGTGGGGTCGTCCTTGCGGGCGGCCCCATCGCCGTATCTGGGGGCAGGTTCGGCGCTCAGCCCCGCTCGGCCCATCGCAGCAACGGGATGAGCGGCAGGCCCCAGGCGGTCCCGCCGATACCGAAGAACAGGAAGTCGATCCACTGCGACGGCGGCAGCATTCCGCGCAGGGCGATCAGGCCCCACACCCAGAAAACGAGAAAGAGCAGCACGCCGATCGCGGCGACGAAGCGACGCAGACGCGGCGGCATCAGCGCTTGTTCCGGAACAGGAAGAAGGCGACCAGACAGATGCCAGATCCAACGAGCGCCCACGGCACCCAGACCCAGCTGTCCATCGTGCTGACCGCGAAGACCCGCACCGCCAGAAACCATCCGCAGGCCAAGCCGATCCCGGACACCAGGCTTGTGCCGCCGAAGCCGCGCCGGCCCGTCAGAAGGTCCGCGATCCAGGCCAGCAGCAGGCCGCCTGCGACGGCGGCGGCGATATCGGCGTATTGCAACCCTGATCTCCTGCGGCGACAGCGCCGTTAACTCAATCCGACTCGATCTTGTCGCTTGGGGCGGGCATACCGCACCGGTCGCGTCTGGTCTTCGTTCGACGCGACACCATATCCGGGTCAGTGTCAGGCGTCGAATGAACCGTTTCGGAAATCCAGATCGTAACCGCGCCGTCGCCGTATGGCTTTTCGCCACGGCCGCCGTCGTCTTCCTGATGGTGGTGATCGGCGGCATCACGCGGCTGACGGGCTCTGGCCTGTCGATCACGGAGTGGAAGCCCATCATGGGCGCCATTCCGCCTCTGAACGACGCGCAGTGGGCCGAGGCCTTCGAGAAGTACAAGCAGATCCCGCAGTACGCGCAGGTCAACGCCGGCATGAGCCTGGGCGAGTTCCGGGGCATCTTCTGGTGGGAGTGGCTGCACCGCCTGATCGGGCGTCTGGTGGGTATGGTGTTCGCCCTGCCGCTGATCGTCTTCCTGCTGTGCCGTCTTGCGCCGGCCCGGTCGGTATTCCACCAGTGGGCGATGCCCAACCGCCTGATCTGGCGTTGTGTCCTGCTCCTGGCCTTGGGCGGCCTTCAGGGGCTGATCGGATGGTGGATGGTGTCCAGCGGCCTGTCCGAGCGTGTCAGCGTCGCGCCGGAGCGTCTGGCCACACATCTGGGTCTGGCGTTCGTGCTGTTCGCCGCCCTGATCTGGACGGGGCTGGAGGCCTGGAACGGTGAAGATCATGGTCGCCCGCCGTCGGGTTGGGCGAGGGGCGCCGGCCTGCTGCTGGGCGCCGTCTTCCTGCAATGTCTGCTGGGCGCCCTGGTTGCGGGCGGTCATGCGGGGCTGGTCTATACCGACTGGCCGCTGATGAACGGCGCCGTTTTGCCGCCTGCCGACTGGAGCCTGGGCGCGGTCGCCTTTCTGCATGATCAGGCGCTGACGCAGTTCAATCACCGACTGGTCGCCTATGGTCTGCTGATCGCCGTCAGCGTCTATGCTTTCCAGGCCTGGCGCTGGCGCGTAGCGGAGGGAATGGGGCTCGGCGCCTTTGCGCTTGCGGGTGTGATATGGTTCCAGGCTCTGCTGGGGATCGTGACCCTGGTGCACGCGGTTCCGGTGTGGCTTGGCGTATTGCACCAGGCGGGCGCCGCGATCGTGCTGGCGACGGCCACCGTGAACCTTTGGCTGGTGCTGCGGGCTCAGCCGCGCATCTTTATGTCCGGACCGAGGACCATGGGCCTCTGATCGCCAGGGTCATGCCGGGGTACATGATGTTGACGAAGAGCACCTCGCCATCCGGCGAGAAGCAGGCGCCGGCGAACTCGGAGTTGCCGGTGAAGACGTTGCGGCCGATCGTATAGACCTTGCCCTCTGGCGTGACGCCTTTCAGGTGATTGCGCACATCGGAGGAATAGTTGTCCTCGCACAGGATCAGGTGTCCCCAGGGCGCGACGGTGATGTTGTCGGCCATGTTCATCGTCTTCGGGTCCGTGCTTTCCACGAACAACTGCAGCCGGTCCGCCGCGCCGTTCAGACCGGGAACCAGCCGCATGACCTGACCGCGGCGAATTGGCCCGCCCGACGTTGCGGTGAAATACAGTTCGTCTTCGCCCCACCAGACGCCTTCGCCCCGCGCCACCCAGGCCGCGCCGGCGGCATGACCGCGCTTGGCCAGGTCGCCATTGGGAGATTCGACGTCGTCCAGATCAATCCATTCGATCTCCCTCCAATCGCCGACAGACCAGGTGCGAGCGTCCTGATTGCGGGTGTCGGCCGAGGGCGCGCCCTTCCAGGCCATAGCCTGCAGCCGGCCACCCACTCTCAGCTTGCCGGGCGCATTGGGAATGAAGCGATAGAAGAGGCCGGCGTTGTCGTCTTCGGTCAGATAGACGACGCCGGTGCGGGGATCGACGCAGACGGCCTCGTGATCGAACCGGCCCATGGCCTTGAGCGGCACGGGATCGACCAGGGCAGTCGCGGTCGCCGGCACTTCGAAGACCCACCCGTGGGCCTTGGTCACATCGGCGTCGGCCGGCGTCTCCAGCGTTTCCTCGCAGGTCAGCCAACTGCCCCAAGGCGTCGGGCCGCCGCAGCAGTTGGTCGAAGTGCCGGCCAGCGTCAGATGCCGGCTGACCATCTGGCGGGTCGCCAGATCATAGATGATGGTGGAGCAGCCACCGGGCAGGGGGCGGCCATTGTTGTAGGTGTCGTAGCCCCGGCTGGCGTCCAACAGGTCAAGCCGTTCCTCCCGCAGGCCGCCGGGGCCGAGGTTGCGATGCAGGCCGCTGGAGCCCTTCAGCTCGTGATTGACGACAAGGGCCACGCGAGACCCTTCAAGCGGGAAACAGGCCATGCCGTCGGGCTGCCCCGGAGCGAACAGGCCGTCGTCCATCGTGTCGCCGCTCTGGGCGACGACCTGATAGGAAAAGCCTTCGGGCAGATCGAGCAGACGATTGGGATCGCGCAGCAGAGGTCCGTAGCCATGGACCTCGTTGACGTAGGTCTCTTCGCCCGCCGTCTGAGCGGCGGCGTGACGCGCCAGTCCCGAGAAGGCGGCGGCTGCGCCCGTGGCGATCAGACCACGACGATGAAGGATCATGAAGGGCTCCAAAGCTGTCGCCGTTGCGATGCCCGCCTATAATCATGGTTTGATGACGTTTTGTGTTACGCCGTAACGCTTCTCACACCAGTTGCGCTGGGTATTTTAATACCGTATTTGAAAAGCTGTGTTTCAACAATACTTTGAGGCGAATGCGGCGTTGTCGTGTGCGTTGACGCGACCAATCGTCTCCTGTATCAGCGCGCCTTCATTCGGTTCCCTCGGGGGCCGGACCCGATTTTCGTCTCCAGGAACCCCCTCATGCTGAAGAGCACTACGGCTTCGTTGAAGCCGGCCGAGGTCGAGAAGAAGTGGATCCACATCGACGCCGAAGGCGTCGTGGTGGGCCGCCTTGCGACCTTCATCGCCAACCGTCTGCGCGGCAAGCACCGCGGCGATTACACCCCGCACGTCGATTGCGGCGACTATGTCGTCGTCACCAACGTCGACAAGGTGGTGTTCACCGGCAAGAAGAACACCGACAAGATCTACTATCGCCACACCGGTCACCCGGGCGGCGTCAAGTCGACCACGCCTGAGAAGGTTCTGGGCGGCCGCTTCCCCGAGCGCGTGCTTGAAAAGGCCGTCGAGCGCATGCTGCCCAAGGAAAGCCCCTTGGCCCGCAAGCAGATGACGCACCTGCGCCTGTTCGCCGGCGCCGCGCACGACCACGAAGCCCAGCAACCGGAAACGATCGACTTCAAGTCGGCGTCGCCCAAGAACACCCGGAGCGTCTGAGCATGACCGACGTGACCAACACCGAAACCGTCACCGGCTTCGACGCCCTGAAGGGCCTGAGCTCTTCGGTCGAGAACGACGCGCCCGTCTATGTCCAGAAGCTGGACGCCCAGGGCCGCGCCTATTCGACCGGCAAGCGCAAGAACGCCATCGCTCGCGTCTGGGTGAAGCCCGGCACCGGCAAGATCACCATCAACGGCAAGGACCAGGAGCAGTATTTCGCTCGTCCCGTGCTGCGCATGATGATCGCTCAGCCGCTGACCGTCTCGGACCGCGCCACGCAATATGACGTGATCTGTACCGTCGAAGGTTCGGGCCTGTCGGGCCAGGCCGGCGCCATCCGCCACGGCCTGTCGCACGCACTGACGCACTTCGAACCGGAACTGCGCAAGGTCCTGAAGCCGCACGGCTTCCTGACCCGCGACAGCCGCGTCGTCGAGCGCAAGAAGTACGGCCGCGCCAAGGCTCGCCGCAGCTTCCAGTTCTCGAAGCGCTAATCGCGTTTACGCGGTTTGGATTTGGGGCGCTTCGGGGAGACCCGGAGCGCCCTTTTTCTTGCGCCTTTGCACCTTAAGCGGAGAAGGGACGGGAGAGACAGATGACCTACACCATCTTCATCGACGGCGAGGCCGGCACCACGGGGCTGGAAATCCGCGAGCGCTTGGAGGCACGCCCGGATCTGGAGCTGATCCTGCTGGGCAATCATCGTCGCGATATCGAGGCGCGGCGCGGGGCCTTGAACGGCGCCGACGCCGTGCTCCTGTGTCTGCCCGACGATGCGGCGCGGGAAGCCGTGTCCATGATCGAGAACCCGTCGGTCAAGGTGATCGACGCCTCGACCGCCTATCGGGTCGCGCCGGGTTGGGCCTATGGCTTTCCTGAAATGGATGCCGGGCAGCGTGCGCTGATCGCGCGCTCTCAGTTCGTGTCCAACCCCGGCTGCTATCCCACGGGCTTCATCGCTTTGGTGAGGCCGCTGGTGAAGGCGGGTCTGGTGCCCGCCAACTATCCGGTCACGGTCAATGCGGTGTCGGGCTATTCCGGCGGCGGCAAGGCCATGATCGCCGAGTTCGAAGCCGCCCCAAAAGATGGCGTGGGCGCCACGACCGCCTATCGCGCCTATGGTCTGACGCTGAGGCACAAGCATGTGCCCGAAATGACCAAACACACAGGTCTGAGCCGAGACGTACTGTTCACGCCGGCGGTCGGCAACTATCGCCAGGGCATGCTGGTCGAGGTTCCGCTGCATCTGGCGGCCCTGCCGGAAACCCCCTCTGTCGAACGGCTGCACGGCGCCCTGGTCGAGGCCTATGACGGCCAGCGGTTCGTAGAGGTCGCCGACCTGGAGGAGACCGAGGCCATGACCGGCATCGAGCCCGAAGGCCTGAACGGCACCAACCGACTGCGCTTGCATGTCTTCGGCGATCGCAATGGCGAGCAGGCGCGGCTGGTCGCTTTGCTCGACAATCTGGGTAAGGGCGCGTCGGGCGCGGCGGTGCAGAACCTGAATATCATGCTGGGCCTGGATGAGGCGACCGGTCTGATCTGAGGTCTGAAACCATTCGGCGACGTTCGTCGTATCAGGGACATGACCCAGTCCCTGATCCTGCATCGCCGGGGCCTTCTGATGGGCGCCGGCGCGCTCGCCCTGTCCGCCTGTTCGCCTGAGACGTCCGAAGCCGGGGAGGGGCAATACGCAGCCTCGCCCTATCGTCGGATGTCCGATGCGGATTGGCGACGACGCTTGGGCGACGCCTCCTGGCGCGTGATGCGGCACGAGGGGACGGAGCGTCCCTATTCCAGCCCGTTGAACGATCAGCATTCGCGCGGGACCTTCGCCTGCAAGGGCTGCGATCTGCCGCTGTTCCGATCACAGTGGAAATTCGATTCCCACACCGGTTGGCCCAGCTTCTATGACGTCATCGCCGCCAATATCGGCAAGAAGCGTGACCTGGCCATCGGCATTCCGCGCACCGAATATCATTGCGCCCGCTGCCTGGGACACCAGGGGCATGTTTTCGACGACGGTCCGCGTCCGACGGGGCTGCGCTACTGCAACAACGGCGTGGCGCTGAAGTTCGTCTCGGCCTAGGCGCGACGGGCGCGGACCGCTGAATCGACGGTCAGGCCGAAGATGACCGAGGCGATGATCACCAGCAGCCCATAGTCGTGACCGGCGAAGAAAACGGGCGCGCAGGCCATGGCGATGACGATCAATGGAAACAGTCCGGCCCACACTGCGGTGCCCGGCGTGCTGACGTGGATCAGCGGCTGAGCGACTGGTCGTTTCATCGCGCGCGCCACCCGTTCGTTGAGCAGGACGAAGGCGGCCGCGCAGATGACGGCCGAGATCACATATTTGACCGTGTTGCCCGGTTCTCCGAACAGGCTGGCTGTCATGATCAGCAGGATCAAGGCGACGCCTGTGCTGACGGCGAGCAGGGCGTTGGGTTCGAGACGGTTCAAGACTTCACTTTCACATAGCTGCCCGGCGCCGGCTCGATGGGCTTGAGCGGGCCCTTGGCGGGGTTGCGGGCGGGGATTTGAGCGCCGGAACGCGCGCCGAGCCAGGCCGACCAATGCTCCCACCAGCTGCCGGGATGTTCGACGGCGTCAGCTTGCCATTCGGCCAAGGTCGCGGGCAGGGCAGGGTTGGTCCAATGCTGATACTTCTTTGCGGCGGGGGCGTTGATGACGCCGGCGATGTGACCTGACCCGGCCAGGGTGAAGGTCACATCCTTGCCGCCGAACAGTTTGGCGGATCGATAGACCGAGTTCATCGGCGCGATGTGATCCTCTCGGCTGGCCTGAAAATAGAGCGGGATCTCGACCTTCGACAGGTCCGCCGTCAGGCCGCCGATCTCGAACTGCCCCTTGGCCAGGGCGTTGGCCCCATACATCTGACGCAGATAGTCCAGATGCAGCGCCTTGGGCATGCGGGTCTGATCGGCGTTCCAGAACAACAGGTCGAAGGCGGGCGGATCCTTCCCCAGCAGATAGTTGCTAATGAAAAAGGACCAGATCAGGTCATTGGACCGCAGGGCGTTGAACGTTTCCGCCATGGCCGCGCCCGGCAGGACGCCGCCCGCCGCATCCATCTGACGCTCGATCTCGGCGATCCAGTGTTCGTCGGTGAACAGAAGCAGGTCGCCGGCCTCGGCGAAGTCATGTTGAGCGGCGAAGAAGGTAGCGGCGGCGATGCGCTTGTCGCCCTTGGCCGCCATGTGCGCCAGGCCAGCGCCAAGCAGGGTGCCGCCGATGCAATAGCCCACGGCGTTCAGTTGCTTCGTGCCAGCCTGTTCCAGCGTCTTCTCGACCGCGCGATAGATGCCCTTGTCCAGATAGTCGTCGAAGCCGAATCCGGCCTTATCCCTGTCCGGATTGACCCAGGAACAGACGAAGACCGTGAAGCCCTGAGCCGACAGCCAGCGGATCAGCGAGTTCGCCGGCTGCAGGTCCATGATGTAGAATTTGTTGATCCAGGGCGGGAAGATCAGCAGCGGGATGTCGTGCTGACTCTCAGTCGAGGGTGCGTACTGGATCAGTTCGAACAGCTCATCGCGCCAGACGACCTGGCCCGGCGCGGTGGCCACGTTCTCGCCGACGACGAACTTTCCGTAGTCGGCCTGGCTAATGCGCAGCGATCCGCCGCCACGTTCCAAGTCGGCGGCGAAGTTCTGCATACCTTTCACCAGCGATTCACCGCTGGTCTCCGCCAAGGCCTTCAGCGCGACGGGGTTGGAGGCCAAAAAGTTGGACGGCGAGAAGGCGTCGGTCAGCAGGCGGGTAAAGAATTGGGCGCGACGTTTCAGCGTCGGATCGACGTCCTCGACCCCGGCGATCAGACCGTTCATCCAGTCCGACGTCAGCAGATAGGATCGCCGCATCATGTCGAACATGGGGTTTTCGGACCAAGCCGGGTCCTTGAACCGCTTGTCGACCGGGGCGGGATCGGGCGCCTCGCCGGCCGCCTGACGCGCCGTCGATGACCAGAGCTGCATATAGCGGCCAAACAGGTCGGCCTGGGCCTGAATCATTTTGTCGGGCTGGGCGGCCAGGCTGGTCATGACCGACGTCATGGCCGGCGCGACGTTGAAGGGATCGGCGGAAAGGGCGGCCGGCCGATCGGCCTGGGTCAGCGCCGCCTCGGCGATCGCGCTCTGGGCCATCATGGCCGCCTTGGCCAGATTCATCGACAGGGTTTCGATCAATTCGGCTTGGTTGGGCGTCGCTGCAGTCGCCTCAAGAGTCGGTTCGGAATGGGCTTCGGCGGCGGCCTCCCGCGTTTCGGCAGGTTTCGATTTGGGCTGGTGAGGCGGGCGGGGCTTGGCGGACGTCGGACGTCCGGCCTTGCGTGCGGGGCGATCTGAGGCGTCTGTCGGCGTTCTGGGAGTCTTGGCCATGATCGTCCTTCGCGCATCCTGTGCCAGAGGGTGGTTCATCCGCCCTTCCGCGCATCGCGATGATGGCATAAGACCAGCAAGGAAATGAACGCGTCGCACTCGAAAAAGATGATCCTGATCGCCGCAGCCGCGATCGCGACGCCATTGAGCGGCTGTATCGGCGCATCCGCCTCCAAGACGGAGGCTGTCTCGCCGCTGGCGCCGCGTATCCAGGAACTGGTCGACGCCAATCGGCGCTATCCGCGCTGGGAAGACTTTCCGGCAGCGCCGACCGATCTGCCGCCGGTCACTCAGGTCGCGTCAAATGTGCAGCGTCTCCAAGGCGACAGCGCGACGCTGACCAGCGAGATCGCACGCATCGACTGGACGCTCGGCGACGCCGAGGCGCTTGCCGCCGAAACACGCGCGGCCGTGAACGCCGTTCCGGTGTCGCCCGACGCCGTCCGAACCCAGGCGGATATCGAGGCCTTCGCTCAAAGCCTGCGTGATAGGGCCAAGGCTCCGCCGCCGCTCGACCGTCGCCCGGCGCGATGAGCGGTCGCGTGGGAGGCAGAATCCCGCGATAATGCGCTCATGGCAGATGACGGCGGCGCAAAGACTTTGAACGCATTCCTCGGCGTGTCTCGGTCCCTGTCTGGGCGCGCATGGCGTCAACGTCCGGCCGATGCCGCCACGACGCGCGCGCACATGCAGACCCTGAACCTGGAAGAACCGTTTGCCCGGGCCTTGGCCTCGCGGGGCGTTCGCGCAGACCAGGGCCAAGATTTCCTTACCCCGACCCTGCGCGCCCTGTTTCCCGATCCCTCAAGCTTCATGGACATGGATGCGGCCGCCGATGCGATCCTGAACGCATTACAGGCCAAGGCGAACATCCATGTCTTCGCCGACTATGACGTGGACGGCGCCTCCAGCGCGGCTCTGCTGGTGCGTTGGTTCCGGGCGATGGGACATACGCTTTCGATCTATGTTCCGGACCGGATGACCGAAGGTTACGGCCCCAGCGCCAAGGCCTTCGACACGCTGAAGGCTTCGGGCGCCGATCTGGTCATTACCGTGGATTGCGGGGCTGCGGCGAACGAAGCCCTAGCCCATGCGGCCGCCATCGCCCTGAACGTTGTCGTGATCGATCACCACTTGATGCGCAGCGAGCCGCCGACGGCGCTGGCGGTCGTCAATCCGAACCGGCCGGGCTGCAACTCGGGTCAGGGAAATCTGGCGGCGGCGGGCGTCGTGTTCGTGCTTCTGGCGGCGCTGAACCGGGAGGGGCGTCGGCGGGGCCTGTTCGCCGAGAAGCCCGAGCCGGATATTCGTCAGTGGCTGGATCTGGCGGCCCTGGGCGCCATCTGCGACGTGACCGGCCTGACGGGCTTCAATCGCGCCCTGACCGGCCTTGGTCTAAAGGTCATGAGCGACTGGCGTAATCCGGGTCTGCGCGCGCTGCTGGCGGCGGCCGGCGCCGAACTTGGACCGGCCAAGAGCAATCATGCCGGTTTCATCCTGGGACCGCGGATCAATGCGGGAGGGCGCATCGGTCGCTCCGACCTCGGCGCGCGGTTGTTGTCGACGGATGATCCGGCCGAGGCCGAGGCCCTGGCGATCGAGCTCGATGCCCTGAACGTGTCACGGCGCGATGTCGAGCGAGCCGTCACCGACGCCGCCGTTCGTCGAGGCGAGGCGACAGGCGCCCATGCCGACGAGAGCGCCGTCATCGTGGTCGCGGGCGAGGACTGGCATCCGGGCGTCGTCGGGATCGTCGCCGGCCGTTTGCGCGAGCGCTGGCGCAAGCCGGTGATCGTCATCGGCGTCGATCCCGTAACCGGTCTCGGGAAGGGCTCAGGCCGGTCACAGCCAGGCATGAACCTGGGACGCGCGATCCAGGCGGCCTGGGAGAGCGGGATCCTGCTCGCTGGCGGCGGTCATGCCATGGCGGCAGGCCTGACGATGGACGGTGCGCGCGTGCCCGAGCTGACCGCCTTCCTGAACGAGAGCCTCGCTACCGAAAGGGTCGAAGCTGTCGCACAGGACGTGCTGGAGATCGACGCCCTGATCGAGCCCGCGGCGGCGACGCGCGATCTGTTCGAATCGTTCGAGCGTCTGGCCCCATTCGGCCCTGCCAACCCGGAACCCAGCTTCGCCCTAAGCGGGGTTCAAGCCCGCGAACCCGTCGCCATGAATGGCGGTCATGTGCGGTGCCGGCTGGTCGGTCCAGATGGCGCGTCGGTCAAGGCCATCGCCTGGCGCTGCGCCGATCTGCCGACGGGCCAAGCCTTGCTGTCGGGGCAGGGCGGGCTGAGCATCGTGGGCCGGCTGAAGGCTGACGACTGGAATGGGCGCAAGGGCGTGCAGTTCGAGATCGAGGATGTCGCCGATCCTCGAATGATCTGACGGCGGCTCCAAAAAACTGAAAATCCACGCTTGCACCGCTCCGAGGGCGCGGCTATATCGCCGGCTCTCCCGCGCAGCGGTCCCTTCGTCTATCGGTTAGGACGTCAGGTTTTCAACCTGAAAAGAGGGGTTCGACTCCCCTAGGGACTGCCACGCGGGCAGTATTATGGTTGAGCCTTTGAGGCTCCCGGCAAGCAGCCTAGCGCAGATAGCACGAGAGACTGGCGGTCATTCGCCAGCGCCTGCGGTGCGCGTCTGCACTCTCCCAAACGCAAGCTTCTGCATAGACGCGCATTTTCCGCTTTTCAAAATTTCGCGGAACGGTGTTAAATATAAAACGAGTCCGCTGGAGGCGCGGGCGGGGGTTTTTAAGTGTCTGACTTTAGAGAGACGGAAACGGCGCAGACCGTTCGCGTCACTGGGCGCGTGAAGTGGTTCGACGCCGTCAAGGGCTACGGTTTCATCGTCCCTGACGATCCGACCCTGACCGAAACGAGAGATGTCCTGCTGCATATCAGCAGCCTGCGGGATCTCGGCCGTGATGCTGCCGACGAAGGTGCGACCATCACCTGCGACTGCGTCAAACGCGCCAAGGGTTGGCAGACGATCGAGATCCATGACCTGGGCGAGGGCGAAGCGACGCCCGCCGTGCGTCGACCCGTGACCTCGCCGCCGCCGCGCCCGGTCGCCGAAAGTGACGAACAGCTGGAGACCGCCCTGGTCAAATGGTTCAATCGGACAAAGGGCTACGGATTCGTCGTGCGTGATCGTGAGCCGGGCGATATCTTCGTCCACATCGAAACCCTGCGTCGTTGCGGCCTGGATGATCTGATTCCTGGCGATGCGGTGCGGGTGCGATTCGCCAACGGACCCAAAGGTCTGGTGGTGGCAGACATCAGAACGGGCGACTGATCGAGCGCCCAGGAGAGGCGTATGATCAAGGCGACGAGACGTTTTGCGATGGCGGGGCTTCTTATGCTCGCGCTCGCCGGATGCGCGGCCAAGGCGCCGGTCGGCCCCAATGGCGAGCCGCTGCAGAAGTTGGCTGTCGTGACCACGTCGGGCGAGCATCAGTTCTGGGTCGAAATCGCCGACGAAGAGCCCGAACGTCAACGCGGACTGATGTTCCGTCCGCCGCTCGAAGCCGACCGCGGCATGCTGTTCCAGTGGCCGGGCGAAGCGCCGCGCGAGCAAAGCTTCTGGATGCGCAACACGCCCAGTTCGCTGGACATCCTTTATATCGATCAGCAGGGCCGGATCGTCTCGATCGCTTCGCACGCCACGCCCTTCTCCGAGGCGCCGATCCCTTCCAATGGCGCCGCCAACGGCGTCTTGGAACTGCGGGCAGGGCGGGCGGCCGAAATCAACGCCAAGCCCGGCGACAAAGTTTTACATCCTTATTTCAAGCCTTGATTGCGGATCGCGTCGCGAAGTGCCAATAGAGCGCTCCGTTCGGTCCGGGGTGTAGCGCAGCCTGGTAGCGCATCTGGTTTGGGACCAGAGGGTCGGAGGTTCGAATCCTCTCGCCCCGACCAACGGAAGGCCGCTGGATCATATGTCCAGCGCGCGTTATGGCAGGGTCACAGACCCCGCCGTCACTGAGGATTTCGCCATGTTGGCTCGCATCTACCGCCCGGCCAAAACTGCGATGCAGTCGGGCAAGGCCAAGAGCCGCGACTGGCGGCTGGAATTCGAACCCGCTTCGGCGCGCACCATCGATCCGCTGATGGGCTGGACCAGCTCCACCGACATGAACGGCCAGGTCCGTCTGAGTTTCGAATCGAAGGAAGAGGCGATTGAATATGCCGAGCGTCACGGCATCGCCTTCCGTCTGCACGAGCCGAACGATCCGCCGGTGATCATCAAGGCCTATGCCGACAATTTCGCCACCAACCGCAAACAGTCCTGGACGCACTGACGCCTGACGTCTTGCCAGAGCGCCCATAGCTCAACCGGATAGAGCACCCGCCTTCTAAGCGGGATGTTGCAGGTTCGAGTCCTGCTGGGCGCGCCATCTCCGGCGCCTTCGAGGGGCTGATCCATGACCCACCATCAGACCTCGTCCGATCAAGCCGTCCGCGTCGCCGCGCTCTACCGGTTCGCGCCGGTGGCTAACCCCGAAGCCGTACGCGAGACGCTTCAGGCGATCTGCGACGCTGGGCAGGTGAGGGGGACACTGCTCGTCGCGCCGGAGGGTCTTAACGGCACCATCGCCGGATCGGAAACAGCCATCGCAGCGGTGTTGTCCACGATCCACGCCATGCCAGGCTTCGAGACGCTGGAACTCAAATACGCCTGGACCGACGCCCTGCCTTTCCACCGGATGAAGGTGCGCGTCAAACGCGAGATCGTCACCATGGGACAGCCGGATCTGGACCCTGCGACCCAGGCGGGCGTCTACGTTGCGCCCACGGACTGGAACGCGCTGATCGCCGATCCCGAGACCTTGGTGATCGATACGCGCAACGACTACGAGGGCGAGATCGGCGCGTTCGAACGGGCCGTCCAACCCAATACCCGCAGCTTTCGCGATTTTCCCGACTGGTTCCGGAGCGAAGGTCGCGCCCTGATTGAGCAGACCGGCGCCAAGCGCGTGGCCATGTACTGCACCGGCGGCATTCGTTGTGAGAAATCGACGGCCTTCCTGAAGGCTGAGGGTGTGGAGAACGTCCACCATCTGGAGGGCGGCATCCTTCGTTATCTTGAGACGGTGGATGAGGATCAGAGCCTATGGCGTGGGTCGTGTTTCGTTTTCGACGAACGCGTCTCGGTCGGGCACGGCCTAAGCCAAGGTCCTCATACCTTGTGCCGGGCATGTCGTCTGCCAGTGGACGAGGCGGGTCGTGCTTCGCCTCACTATGTCGAAGGCGTATGCTGCGAGCGCTGTCACGACGTCCGCGACGAGGTCCAGCGGCAGCGATATGCCGAGCGTCACAGGCAGATGGAGATGGCCCGCGAACGCGGCGAGACGCATCTGGGATCAGTTCAGAAAGACTAGGATCGCCTCATCGCCGGGGCGCGCGAGGGAAGAAAGCGCTGGTGCGGGCGGCATAGGCCTCGAACGCCTTGGGTCGCGACTGTCGCATATGCTCTTCCAGCAAGGGCACGCCGGACACCTGGGTCAGAAGCCAGTACATATAGGCTGGCCCTGTCAGCGCCAGCCAACCCCAGGGCCATTCACCGCTCAGATTGATGGCGAACACAGGCCAGGCGCACCAACTAACCCATTCGAAGAAATAGTTCGGGTGGCGTGACCAGGCCCACAGACCGACATCGCAGATTCCACCCTTGTTGGCCGGGTTGCGTTTGAAGGCCGCCAGCTGGCGATCCGAAACGGCTTCTCCAACCAGGGCTCCGACAAAGATCAGTGTCGCTACGGCATCCTGAAGCGTCAGGCCGGGCGCCGGATTGCGCGCCGCCGCCATCACGCTGAGCCCCAGGAATGCTGCGGCTCCGGCTTGCAGCATCAGGAAGCCGAACATCTTAACCTGAAAACCGGCGCCCCAGTCCTCTCGCAGACGCGCGTAGCGAGCGTCTTCGCGCTCCTCGTGGGCGGCGCGAACAGCGATGTGGGACCCCAGCCGCAAGCCCCACAGCCCAATCAGAAGCGCCGCAAGATACTGGCGCAACGACGGAGCGGCGCCGTCGATCGGGAAGAGTGCGACGCCGACGCCAGCCGCTCCCAGTCCAAGCGACCAGAAGGCGTCCGCCCAACCGCCTTGGTCCGTTCGTTTCTGAACCAGCCAGGCCGTAGACATAACGCCAACGAGAAACAGGGCGGCGACACCCCAAATGGTCGCAAGAGCGGTCACAGGCGAACGAAGGGTTGGATCAGCTTGCCGACCCATCCATCCAGCTGAATCTGACCATCAAGCGCAACGACGCACAGGCACGGCTCGTCCGACACTACACGGGGTTGGTGCAGCACCTCCGGATCCGCCTCTTCGAAATCCCCCACATCGAACCGCTCGGTTTCGGTCGCATAGGCGCCGGAGATGACGCAGGTCAACTCGACGCCACCATGCGTGTGTTTTGGCGTCTCACGACCCGATTCGATCTTCAGAAGAATGACACGGCAATCCCCATCCCGCGGCGCATGGACATCGCGCACGCGCATGCCGGGCCCGACCCAGCGCCATGGACCCAGCCCATAGCGTCGCAACGGCTCGGGCAGTTCGGGCATGTCGTTCAACGGCGCGCTGTGGTTGGCTTTGCCCGTATCCGTCTCAATCCGCGCCATCGCCAAGGCGAGCGCATCATTCGACAAAGGGGAGGGGAGCGTCTCGTTCAAGAACTCGCCGCCGACGGATTGCAGGTCGCGCACCCAGGCGTCATTGGCCGGCCGCATCGCCAGATGCGCCGCCATCACCACAGCCTCGGGCGGACTGAGCGTGCCGGCCGCATAGGCCAGCAAACGTTCCTCGGAGGGATTGCGCTGAGGTTTCATCGCGCAGCCTCCTCGGACGGCGCGAGGATCAGACGAAGCTTGGTCATGGCGTTACGAATACGGGATTTGACGGTGCCGAGCGGCAGGCCGAGATGTTTGGCGATCTCGGAATGAGAGTTGTCCATGAAGAAGGCCAAACGCAGGACCTCGACATGGTCGGCGCTGAGCCGCGCCAGGGCGTCGCGCACGCGGTCCGCGTCTTGCGACATCGACAGCAGTTCATCGGGCCGGCGGACGTCGTCACCCGCCAACTCGATTTCAGGCGTCGGCAAGGGGCGCGCGTCACGCCGCAGCATGTCCAGCCGACGGTTCCGAGCGATGGTGAAAATCCACGTGGCGGCGCGCGCCTTGGACGAATCAAACAGATCGGCCTTGCGCCACACGGTCAGCATGGCGTCCTGCGCAAAGTCCTCGGCCGCTCCGGGCGTCGCGCCCGACTTGATCAGCCAGGCCTTCAGCCGCGGTGCGAAATAGGCGAAGAGCGCAGCGAAGGCGTCACGATCGCGCCTCAGGGCGATCTGTTCGATCAGCCGATCGTGCAGCAGCGGATCAGGCAAGCTGTCGAGCGCCTTCACGCGGTTGGACCGACATGGCGTTGATGCGAAGGACGACGGCTCGGCATGCATGAACACTAATACGCTCAGCGGAAATGTCTGGATCAATCGCGATCCGAACATGACGGTGACCCGTAATCCGTTCATGCCCTAGCGATTGCGCGGCGGCGTATCTTTCGGAGTTTTCATGCCCCTGTCGTCTGCGACGCCCTCTGCCGAACGTCAAAAGATCGCTGTGGTCGGATCTGGCGTCGCCGCCCTGTCTTCGGCCTGGCTTCTGTCGAAACGTCATGACGTGACGCTTTACGAAAAGGGCGACCGATTGGGCGGGCATTCCAATACGGTGATGGCCAGCGTGCCTTCCGGCGACATCGCGGTCGACACCGGCTTCATCTGCTTCAATGACGCGACCTACCCCAATCTGATCGCCCTGTTCGAGCATTTGGGGATCGCGACACGCGTGACGGACATGTCGTTCGCTGTCTCGCTGGATGACGGACAGTTCGAATATGCCGCGCCAGGCTTGTTTGCTCAGAGGCGCAATGCCCTGCGCCCTCGCTTCTGGTCGATGTTGAGCGAAATCCTGCGCTTTTATCGCGATGCGCCTAAGGATTTGGCTGCGATGTCGGATTCCTCGCTGACGCTCGGCGACTATCTGAAGCGGGAAGGGTTCAGCGAGGCGTTCCGCGACGATCACCTGCTGCCCATGGCCGCCGCGATCTGGTCATCGCCAGCGCACACGCTGATGGACTATCCGGCCGAGTCCTTCATCCGTTTCTGCGGCAATCACGGCCTGCTGAAACTGGTGGGGCGGCCGCTGTGGCGCACCGTCGAGGGTGGCAGCCGCGTCTATGTCGAACATCTCGCCCGCGCGATCCAAGACATTCGTTTGGACCACGGCGTCACTTCCGTGCGGCGTAGCGACCAGGGCGTCTTCGTTCACGACAGCCAAGGCGGGGTCGAGTGCTACGACCAGGTCGTGATCGGGTCCCACGCCGACCAGGCTCTGGCGATACTGGCCGAACCAACGGCGCGCGAGAAGGCGCTGCTCGGCGCCTTCCGTTACAGCCGAAATCTGACCGTCCTGCATACCGACGCCGGGCTGATGCCGCATCGCCGTCGCGCCTGGGCCAGCTGGAACTACATCGGAGCAGATGACGGCCTCTGCGTCACCTATTGGATGAACCGCCTGCAAGGCCTGCCGGGCGACGACCTGTTCGTCACGCTTAATCCGCCGCGTCCGCCGCGCGCCGACACGATTTTGCGAAGCGAACTGTATGAGCATCCCATCTTCGATCCCGCGGCCATACGGGCTCAAAAGCAGTTGTGGAGCCTGCAAGGGCAGGGGGGCGTCTGGTTCTGCGGGGCCCACTTCGGCGCAGGCTTCCACGAGGACGGCTTGCAGTCGGGCCTTGCCGTTGCGGAGCAGCTTGGCGGCGTGCGTCGCCCTTGGTCCGTCGCCAACGAAAGCGGGCGCATTCATTTGACGACGCCGATGGGCGCGCAGCTGGAACGTGCCGCGTGACACCCAGCTCGGCCCTTTATCGCGGCCGGGTCATGCACCGACGCCTTCGCCCCAAGACCCATAGGCTGAACTATCGCGTCTTCTGGCTTCTGCTCGACCTGTCGGAAATTGATGATGTGGACGCGCGCCTGCGCCTGTTTTCGCGCAATCGGTTCAATCTCTTGTCTTTCCACGACAAGGATTACGGAGACGGTTCTGGTGCGCTGCGTCCTCAGGTGGATGCGTGGATGGCTCAAGCCGGCATCGATCTTGAGGGTGGCCCTGTCCGGCTGTTAACCATGCCGCGCGTCCTCGGCTACGTCTTCAACCCAATCAGCGTTTACTATTGCCATTGGCCCGACGGACGGTTGGCCGCCATGGTGTACGAGGTGACCAGCACCTTCGGCATCCGCCACGCCTATGTCATTCCGATCGCGATCGAAGATCAGGCTGCGGGCGTCATTCGCCAGGGCGCAGCCAAGGCGCTCTATGTGTCGCCATTCATGGGCATGGAAATGGATTACCAGTTTCGTGGCCATACGCCGGGCGACCGCCTCGACATGACCATTGATGGGCTGGACGCCGAGGGCGTGCTGATCACGGCCGCTATGGCGGCGAAGCGGGAACGGTTGGAGGATCGCAACATCGCCGCCGCGACGGCGGCGATACCATTGATGACGTTCAAGGTGGTCGTGGCGATCCATTGGGAAGCCCTGAAGCTGTGGCTCAAAGGCGTCGGTCTGACACGACAGCCCAAACCGGCAGACGTGCCATTGACCATTCAAAGCCAAGTTCAAGAGCGCCGTCTGCGACGCTGAACAACTAGATCGCGCTATCGCCTAAGATATATTATGCGAAGGGGACACATAGTCGAAGGTGTTGCATGAGCTGTAGCACGGAGCCCCGGCGCGGAGATCCAAAATCACGCAGCGACGGGGCTTCGTGCGGGCCACAGACCAATTTTCTGGGATTGATCTTGGGAGTTCGAAGCTGGGATAGCAGCCATGGTTACGCTTGTTGGCAGCTGTCTGAGTTTGAGTATGCAAGATTGTTCCGCGGTTCTGCTCGGGCCGTACTGCGCCGATCCATTTGGAGTACCGCGCTACAGCGCCACCATCTGGATCGACTTTCTCAACGGCCACTTGGCGTCATCGACCCGAGGAAAGTACGCCGCAGCAGCGAGTGCGCTCTACCATCAGGCCGAACGCATGACCCCGCCGATAGACTTGGACGCTGCGTTGCTGTCTGCGGATCTTTCGTCCTTGGAAGCGGTGCTGTCGGCAAATCTGCTCTCAGGCGCCGACAGCTTGAATGGGCAAAGCCGTTGGCGGCTGTCGAAACAGTTCGTGTTCAGCATCCTGGAGAACGTGGTCAGGTCCGATACGGCCGAGCTTGGGCGAGAATTGCGGCGGATCAAGCGCTTGTATGCGCAGCTGCGGCCGCCCGGCCGTCAGCCAAATGTCCGACTCCGGGCCATTCCCGCAGTTGCGCTCGAGGAACTCTATGAGGTCTTTCGGCCCGACAGCGTCCGAAATCCCTTCCGAACCGACGCCCTCAAATGGCGCAACTTCGTCATTCTCCTGGTGCTAACACAGCTTGGCCTTCGCAAAGGCGAGGTCCTGTCGTTAAGCGTTTCAGCCCTCCAAACTGAGTTCGACGAGAAGGCTGGTGGCTTACGGCACTGGCTTTCGATCGACGGCAGCCTCTTGCAACAGGACCCTCGCGCGCGGCAGGCCAGCCTGAAGAACGGCCCTGCTATGCGACAGCTACCGATCTCTCTCGCGCTGCTCACGGCCCTTGACACCTACGTCAGCCAATTCCGCGGTGACCCGCCCCACGCATTTCTCTTCAGTTCGTTGCAAGACGGTCCGCTCGCCGCCAGCACTTTGGACCAGATCATAGCTACGGCTGTTGATTGTCTTTCCGTCGACGCCGTCGACGCCATTCGGCGGCATGCGGATGGGAAACTCTCAGCGCACTCGTTTCGCCATACGGCCGCGGTCATTCGGTTACAGCGCTTCATGTCCTCAGGCATGGCACATGACGAAGCCATCAGGCGCCTCCGCCCCTTCTTTGGTTGGTCGCGGGATTCAGAGATGCCGTTTCACTATGCTCGGGCGTATTTCGACCCTCGTTACGCGCAGCTGTGGGATGAAGATTTCGAAGCGTCATTGGCCGCTCTTCGGGAGGGGGTGTTCGGATGACACAGCTTCAGCTTCCGCTGGGAGGCGGGCATGAAACTCCCCTTCCCTCCCTCGCCGCCGTCCCCCCGCTTCCGACCATAGTCCGGTACTATGATGACTTCGCGCGAATGCAGCGAACTCTCAGAACTGACGCTGAGAGTGGCTGGGTCATAGAGCACAACGGTGCCGAAGTGAGCTTGGCGCTCCGCTGGGCGAACTCGCCGATGCTGGACCTTGTGAAGGTCGCCTTGGTCGAGGCTCTGACCAATCTCTCGCCCGCAACCGCCATCGGCTACTGTGGAGTTTACAACCGCTTAGCCCCAGAGCTGCTGACCGGAATCATCCGGCACCTTCTCGGCAGCTCACCGACGGCATTCCGGCAGCGTTGGATTGTCGATTTTCGTGACCGGCTGACCAGACAGCAGGCCGTCGCCGTTAGGCATCTTGCTCGGACCACGTGCCGGCTTGAACTGGGAGAATGGCGGATCTCGGATCTGTCGCTCGTCCGCGACCTGCCGGGTCATCACTTGGACAAGTACGCCGGTGTCCGGGATGGTTCGTCCTTCCTTAGCGGCAACGCTCGCTCATTAATCGTAGAGTTCATTGATACCGTAGCTCGCGAGGTCGAGGAGACCCGACCTCCCCGCATCCGAATCCGAGATGCCGCCATCTTGGCCATCTCGTTCCAGTTTGGTCTGCGTACGAAACAGATTGCGTCTATTGAGCCCGAAGATCTGAAGTTTTTCGAGAATGGCGCCCTTCATATCCGTATTGGGTTAATCAAACAGCGTGGTGCGAAAATTGGTCGAACGGTCACTCGCCGCGTACAGCAAGGATGGGTGAATATCTTTTCTGCTTGGATGGAGGTTAGACCTCCTAAATCAGCGAAGCTCTTTGACCTGCGGCCCGATCAACTCGGAGACGTAATTCAGGCACTTACGAGCGACCTAAGCGGAACAGCATATTCCGCTCGCGACCTAAGGCACACCGCCGCACAACGCTTGGTGGACGGTGGCGCCTCCAGAGAGAGCGTGTCTGACTTCTTGGGCCATACGGACACAACCGCCGCGGATGTCTATTTCACAAGTTCGCCAACCCAAGCCGCGTTGGTCAACGCCGCCTTGGGATATTCGCCGACCTATCAGGCAGTGGCAGCCGCCGGCAGAGGCGACTTAATCACCGCGACCCAGCTCCTGAAACGGCCTCTGGATGAGCAGGTCTCCGGCATGCCTCACGGCATTCCGGTTTCGGGAATTGGAGCCTGCACATCCGGTCAGACGCAGTGCCGGCGGAATCCGGTTCTCGCCTGCTATACCTGCCACAAGTTTTTGCCCGTTTCCGACGCGGCTCTGCACCGTGGTGTGCTCGAGGATCTTCGAGGCGTCGTTCGAGACTTTGATCAGCCGGCGAAGCTTGATCGAGTTTCAGGAGCAATGATGCAGCTCCGCTCAACATTGGAGGCCATCGAAGCAGTGGTTGGCGAAACGGAGAAATCCTCGTGACCCCTGAACTCCAAGCCTTCATTCGCCTCGGACGGGAGCTCGCAGAGTCCAAGCATCTCAGCTGGGACCTCCCCTACGACCTGACGACCGGTTCTATCCCCCGGGACCGCTGGTGGGACCTGTCGGCCCTCGTGAACGCCAATACGGGAGTGAGGGTCAAGCTTTCTACGTTTGCCACTCACGACGCCAGCCTGGACGCGATTGCTCGCTTTGGAGGCGGTAAGGCCGCACCTGTAATGACCGGCGAGTGGATCGAACTCTACAAGGCGGTAGCGCTGCAGGACATCCTCGTTCTGGGCAACAAGCCCTCCAACTTCGGTGCGAATGTCGGTCCCTCTTTTCGCATCCTAGCCGCGGCCGCAGGTTCGCTGGCGCCGCACGAGCTAAGCAGCGACCAAGTGCAGCTCGGCTTCAATGCAGCTCTGGTCGCCAGCGACTCCGCCAAGCGTGCGTCTACGCTCAAGGCGTTGGTCGCACGCTGGTTCGATGCGACAGGCATCTGCGAGCATCGGCCGCTTGCCCAGTATTGCACAGCTTATCCGGGCCGATCGGAGTTGCTCGGACAAGTTCAGAAGCTCGCCGTCACGTCACGCCGGCAAACCGACACCAAGCGGCCAACTGCGCTCAGGTCGGAACTCAGCCAGCGTCACTTCGCCGAGAAATTGCCCAGCGAGGAGGCCCTTCTTGAGCTGATACGGATCGTCTTCGGCGAACGACCTCGCACGGTTTCTGACATGGTCAGATTTCACCAAGTGCGCATTCTCCTCACGACCGGTTTCCGTGCCGGCGAACTCGTGACCTTGCCTGCCGCGACCCTCGTTTCCCGTGAGCAGGAGACCTCGCATGCTCGGCTCTATGGCCCCCCTGCCCCCGCTCTGGCGCTCAGGCACTTTGCTGAAAAGCAGTTCGCGAAGTGCCGTGGAGCTGACCTGATCGAAGGTCTTCACCACGTCCCTCCCCTGTTTGCGCCGATCGTCAAAGAGAGCGTCGCGGAAGTGCTCCGACTTACCGCGCCGATGCGAGAGATGTTGAAAGCTCAGCGGACGGCCGGACGGCTCTTCCCAGAGGTCGCGCTAGACGCCCTCGTTCCGTGGACGGAGGCCTATTCTCGCTTGTCTGGAATGATGCAACTCTCAAGCGAGCCCATCCCCGATGACCTGAAGACCCGATACCGGGCAAACTATGACGCGAGCGTGCTTACTGAGATGCGGGATCACCAACGCGCTTGGGCCTCCCGCCGGCCTCATAAGCAGGTCCGGGAGTATTTTCTGCGTGCCAACACCGCGCTGCGGCGCCCCATGGTTCGCGACAGTCGCGGCGAATTTCTCCACCTCGGTAACCGGGTTCGTACAGGTGATATCGGCCTATACGTGCTCGGCGCGGACATGGAGTCGTATGCGGCCACCCACCTTCCGAGCAAAACGCCGGACATGCGGGTCAGCCAGGCCGGAAGCCGTGCTCTAGGCATTGAAGATTTCTTGTTTTTGTACCCGGCTCGGGCGCTAGCTGAGGAGAAGCACGACGCCATCGTTGATCTCGACCGGTACTTCGCCGTGCAACGGACGGAGCGACAAGATCTGGAACTGCAGCTCGGCGGATCGGCCCGTGAAGGAAAGCTCTTTCAGAAGTACGGGATGGACGAGAAGTCACGTTTGTTGGCTGTCAATCCGCACGCCATCCGGCACCTGCAGAACACCGAACTTTTCCGCCTCGGGGTCGCCGACCGTCCTCATCCGCCTCGGTCTCGGCGATGATGCGGGCGATCGTCTCCTTGTCCTGCTGGCGGATCTTCCAGGTCTTCATGATCATCCGGGCGCCCAGGCCACGCTCCTTGAGGTCGGCGATGACCTTGTCCAGCAAGGATTGAGGCCAGACCTTCTTCATATGCCGGCGCAGGGCGACCAAGACCTTCCGACGTTCCTCCTCGTCGTCCAGGGCGACTTCGACGACTTCCCGCACGAAAACCCCGACGATGGCGACCGAGACCACCGCGGTCAGGATCAGCGAGCCCTTGCGCAGTTCTTCCAGATCATAGGCCGGGGTGCGCTGGATCGGGCCGTCCATGAGATCGGCCATCGACTGAAGCCGGCTGTAGGGCAGGTCGAGACTGAAGATGAAGTTCCGGAGGTCCTCGGCCTGGGCCTGTCGCACAGAGGCGGACAGGGTTTTCAGAACCTGCCGGGCCGAACGGTCGGAGATCCGCTCCATATCCGGATGTTTGATATGGATGACGACGTCTTGCATGGGACCCGGAGATTTGGGGCGACGGACCGGGCCACTGCCGGGGGTGGTCGAGTGTTGAAGGTCGGCTTACGCCCTGAAGCGGGCTGCGTGGGCCGTCCCGGTCAATCGCCAAGCCGAAGCTTAGTGCAACCGGCGGCCGTATTCCAGCGTGATACGAACCTGTTCGACAGAGGCGCCGCGGCTTTCTGGCGAGGGACAGGTCAGGCCAGCGCCGCATCCCTGGCCAGGCAGCGGCTCCGTGCCCAGGCGAAGGACGAGGAAGGACAGGAAGATCAGGATCGCCAGCAGGGCGGCGAACTGGAGCGGCGACCGCACGGCGCTGATGATGGCGGCGATGTCGAACTTGAACATGGGATCTCGATCCGCCCGGCGTTGCGCCAGGCTTTTGGGGATGGAGATCGCCTTAGCGTCGCCCTTGGCCCGGCGGCGCACGCCCATCACGGCGCGGAGATCGGTGTCCGTTTCACGTCCGGACTTCAGACGGGGCGCCACCCCAACAAAGGCCATCGATCAGACCCCATCCTCGTCGCCTGGGCCAGCGAACGTGGGGCCGTGTCGGAGATGGGATCGTCGGGCGGGTCGGTCAAGTCTGATCGCTCAGGCAAAATTGGTCCGACGGCCGCCGGATTGAGCACCGAGAGCGATTCGCATTATGCCCTTGCTGTTCGCCTTACAGCGGACTCAACTAACTTCGTCTTTGAGTCAGAAGCGGTCGATCTCGCTTCCTCCTGGCGTTTATCCACAGCTCTCAGAAGGGGCGCTGTCTGCTAGGTCGGAGGCAGGGAAGAGCGGCTGTGACCGCCACAGCCTGCAACACTCGAACTCATAGAGGCTGCAACAGGCGACCAAATCCGAACTGCAGCTTTCTGAAGCTTTTACAATCGATTAGGTCGGCAACATCGACCGAACTTGTGCGATCTGTGAAGCAACGCAAACGTGATCGTGTCGATTTGAGCCGTGTTTAACCTGAAATTCCTTAGTGTTGCGGCCCTTCGCTTCCTTTAACCTGAGACTCTAGTTCTGATACGGCGACTGCATCGCAGGCATAGTGCTCCAGTCCCAGTTCTGTCCCTATGGTTGCAACAGCGATCACTCCATTGAAGTTTTGTGCATCGGCAAAGCCGTCAGCGACCACTTCTGTAGCCTCGTCGGGACGCCCGCCTTCATAGGCAGAGTCACTTGGCTCAACCAAGTGACAACGAAGACGCTCGCCCGCCCAACCCATAGATTTCGAGAGTAATCCGTCGCCAGCACCCAAAGCTAGTCCTGACCAACGCCCGGTTCGATCGAACCGCCGAGCGGCACGTCCGGGGCCGGAATGTCTGCGCGGACCAGCCGATGCGCCGCCGCGGCAAGCTTGTGTCGCATCTGCGCGGGTCGGCGCCACGGTCGAAGACTGTCGGCTGCCGAGATGGGATCGCCTAGATGGTGTTCGGCGACGAACCGGGAAAAGGCGCCGTGACTGCGTGACCGAAGCGGACGCAGACGATCCAAACCTTCGTCCCGCAGATGTTCGATGCCGGCGCTGATGCCGCCGTGGGTCATGATCGCCTGGGTGACCTGCATTTCTTCGCATCCCAGCCAGTGGGCGATCAGCCGGTTGCGAAACACGCCGACACACGACCCTCCCGCCCCTTCAGGGTCCGCCCCCGCATCCAGGGTCAGGTCGCATTCGCTATCGAAGCCCTGCGACCGGTTGTTGACGTTGCTGGAGCCAATGCGCACGAAACGGTCATCGACGACGGCGAGCTTGGCGTGGACGATGATGATCCGGCCGTTGCGGGTGACGGGGCTGTACGCGCTGAACCGCCCATGCCGATCCGCGTCTTCAAGCCTCTTGAGAAACGCGGCGCGCGTCTTGTCCATGGTCATCTGGTCAAACCAGCTTGGCGAATGCCGGGTCGACACCAAGATCACCTCCGGACCGTCGGCTTCATCGAGCCGCTGGGCGATGGCCTCCGCCACGATGGGCGACGTGAAATACTGGTTTTCAATGTAAAGGGTCGTTTTGGCCGAGGCGATCGCGGCCAAGGTGGCCGCCTCCCCTTGCCTCAGCTCCGGGAAATCTTTCCACGGGGCCTGGGTTCGGGACACGCCGATCTCGACGTTTTCCAGATCAGGCTTCACATCGGCCGGCCAGACGTCGGAAACCGTTTCAGCCGGCGCAGCCAGCATCTCTCCGGTCGCTCTCGCCCACCGTTCGCGGAAAAGATAACCCAGAGTGGCCGCCGGCGGACCGTCGATCATCGCCATGACCTCATGGCGGCAATCGTAGCAGGGCGTTCCTTTGGCCGTCTTCCCGCGACGCGGGTCGGGGTGAAGGTGTTCGGGGCTATCCCACCGGTCGGGACCGATGTCGCAACTGCCGCAGAAGGCCACGGCGTCATCGACGATGATGACCTTCTGGTGGTGGGAAGCGCCTGGCGGCAAGGTTCCGTCCAGACGAAAATCGACGCGCGTGTCGGCGAAGAAGCGACGACTGCGCCAGGGAAAGAACCGCTGAGTGGCCGCAACGGCGACGGGCGACTTCCAGCACAGGATCCGGATTTCGAGCTCCGGCCGGGCCTCGGACAAATCTCTGAGGAAGCGGCCGATCGTTTGCGGACCCGAACCGTCCGTCGGCTCGTGATCAAGGATGGTGTCGGGATCAAAGGCCCAGTTCAGGAAGTGGATGGACCGGCTCGCCTGCCTCATCGCCGCCTTTGCGGCCGCCAGATAAGGCTCCATGTCCACCAGTAGCGCGGCGCGGGGCGCGACTTCGGCGCGCCAGCAGGTGGTTCCGACTTCCAGCATCTCGACGTCTCCCGACAAAAATCGCCCGGTGAGCCGGTCGCACGAACTACAGCATCTAGAAGGTGACGCGACGCCGCCGAAAAGCATCGGCAGCGTCGCGACGTTTGTCTTATTGGGTCCGCGCTGCGGCGTCGGCCGCCGCATCGGTCTTGCGCGCCGCGGTATCGGCGGCGGCGTCGGCTTCGGCTGCTGCGTCCTTGGCCGCAGCCGAGGTCGCGTCGGCGGCGGCGTCTGCATTCGCGGCTGTGTCGCTGGCCGCCGAAGCGACCGTGTCGCCGGCATTTTCCGCAGTGGCGGCGGCGTTTTTCTCGGTGCGGTCGGAGCAGGCCGCCAAGGCCAAGGCGGCCGCAGCGGCGATGTACAGGATGCGCATTGTGTGTTTCCTCTTGCTGACCCGGCGGCTGATCCGCCTTCGATTACAGCGTCGGCAGGCTAGGACGAAGGCCTGCCGATGGCGACAGACATTTTCTTAACTGGCGTAATAGGTCGAGCGTCTGGTGCTACGTCGCGCGGGCGTCGCAGCTGGGAAGCCTCCGATTTCGCCGTCTCGCCAGGAGCAGGCATGTCGAACGCTGCGTCAAGCCGACATTCCTTACGTGAGTTTCGGTAGGCTGCGCGAATGTGCGACCGCTTGAAGCGCTAATCCACCTCTTCGCCGACAGGTTGGTGCGTGAAGCCCTTTGCCCCGCTCAGCGATTTGGCGTCACGGCTGATTTCGACGTCGCTTTCGGCATAGGCAATCAGCAGGCGCGACAGGTCTTCCAGCGCGCTTTCGTGGATGCGTTCATAGCCGTGGCTGGCGTCGATGCCGAAGGTGACCAAGGCGGTCCGGATGTCGGCGCCGGCTTCCAGGGCCGAGGCCGAGTCCGAGCGATAGTATCGGAAGACGTCCTTCTGGTGCGGGATGTCGTGGTCGCGGGCCAGTTGAACCAGTTTGCGTGACAGGTGCCAGTCGAAGGGTCCTGTCTGGTCGGCCATGGCGATGGTGACGCCGAACTCCGACGAGTTCTGGCCAGGTGCGGTCGTGCCATTGTCGACCGTCACCATGGCGGCGACATCCGGAATCAGCACCGACGAAGCGCCCAGCCCGACCTCCTCGGCGATCGTGAACAGCCACCAGGTATCGACCGTCGGCGTGCGACCTTCGCGGATCATGCATTCCAGCGCGGCCAAAAGGGTGGCGACGCCCGCCTTGTCGTCCAGATGGCGCGAGACGATGAAGCCGGTGTCGATGAACTCGGGCTGAGGATCGATGGCGACGATGTCGCCGACATCCACGCCTAGGGCCAGGGTGTCTTCGCGGCCGTGCGTCACGGCGTCGATGCGCAGCTCGACTTGGGCCCAGTTCACCGGCTGGGTGTCCACCTCTTCGTTGAAGGTATGGCCGGACGCCTTCAACGGCAGGATGGTGCCGCGATAGGGGCCGCTCTCGGAGAAGATCGTCGCCCGCGCGCCCTCGGCGAAACGCGACGACCAGTGACCGATCGCGACCAGTTCCAGCCGGCCGTTCGCCTTCACCTGTTTGACCTGGGCGCCCAGGGTGTCGACGTGAGCGACGATGGCGCGCGCCGGTTTTGGCGTACGGCCCGGCAGGCGTGCGCGAAGGGCGCCGCGACGCGTCATCTCATAGTCGAGGCCCAGCCGCTCGAGTTCGCGGCACAAGAGCCAGACCGCCTCGTCCGTGTAGCCGGTCGGGCTGGGCGTGTTCAGCAGATTGGCCAGGCGGGCCTTCAGGTAGTCGAGGTCTATCGCGGGGCGGGCCAAGGGGCCTCCTTCAGGCTTCGGATCGCGGGAATGTCCGCGCAGCGGCCGGGGCGGACAGCGGAAAGAGCAGATCCACGAAACGCTCGGCAGTCGGTTGGGGTTCGTGGTTGGCCAGGCCGGGGCGCTCGTTCGCCTCGATGAAGGCGTAGTCGGGTTCGCGCGGCGACTTCACCATCAAATCGATGCCGGTGACGGGAATATCGATGGCGCGGGCGGCGGCGACGGCGGCGCGGATCAAGGCGGGATGCACCTCGTCCGTCACATCATGGATGGTGCCGCCCAAGTGCAGGTTTGCCGCCTTGCGCACCAGAACCTCGGCACCTTCAGGCGCCACGTCTTCGAGACGATAGCCGGCCTCGGCCAGGGTGCGTTCCGTCTCGGCGTCGATCGGGATGGTGGATTCCCCACCGGTGGCGGAAGCGCGACGACGGCTTTGGTGTTCGACGAGGGCGCGCAAAGTCGAGCGCCCGTCGCCGACGACGCGCGGCGGACGACGCAAGGCGCAGGCGACGACGTTGTAGTCGATCACCACCAGCCGAAGGTCCTCGCCCTGAACCTGTTCCTCGACCAAAACCTCGGAACAGATGCGGCGCGCCCGGACCAGAGCCGTCTGGACCTCGCTCATCGTCGTCATGCCGACCGCGACGCCTTGCCCCTGCTCACCCCGCGCCGGCTTGACCACCAGAGCCCCGAACCGGACGAGGGCATCGTCGATGGCCGAGGGGTTCTCGGGATCGATCCGCTCGGGCACGCGCACGCCGGCCGCCTCGACGATGCGGCGCGTCATCCGCTTGTCGTCGCAGATGCTGAGCGCGACGGCCGAAGTCAGTTCCGACAGGCTTTCACGACACCGCACCGACCGACCGCCCCAGTTCAGGCGAAACAGCCCGCCCTCAGCGTCGATGATCTCGGTGTGGATGCCGCGCCGACGCGCCTCGTCGACGATGATCCGGGCATAGGGGTTTAGGTCGTGGTCATCGGTCGGGCCGACGAAAAGGGCCTCGTTGATCGGGTTCTTGCGCTTGACCCCGAAGAAGGAAACCCGCCGAAAGCCCAGCTTCTCATACAGGGCGATGGCTTGATCATTGTCGTGCATGACCGACAGGTCCATGTGCGCCAGGCCTTGGGTCTTGAAATGTTCGGCCAGACGCCGAACTAGGGCCTCGCCAACGCCCGGCTGGGTCGCCTGGGGATCGACCGCCAGGCACCATAGCGAAGAGCCGCATTCCGGATCCTGAAAGGCGCGGGCGTGGTTGACGCCCGTGACGGTGCCAATCACAGCCCCCGTCACCGTATCCTCGGCGACGAAATAGGTCAGGGTCCGGTCGTCCCGATGCGACCAGAAGAAGTCAGGCGGAACCGGCACCATCTTGCGCTTGGCGTAGATGTCGTTGACCGCCTGCGCATCCGTTTCCGACGTCAGACGGCGCACGGTGAAGCCTCGTGGCTGACGTCGGCTGGTGCGATAGGTCGCCAGTTCCAGCCGATAGGTGTGCGACGGATCCAGGAACAACTCCTGCGGCGCCGAGGCCAGCAGGACGTGCGGATTGCGGACATAGAAGGCGATGTCGCGCCGGTCCGGCCCTTCGGCGCGCAGGGCCTCGACCAGCGGCTCGGCCGTCTCGAAGGTCTGGGCGAACAGCAGTCGGCCCCAGCCGCAATCCAGCACGGCATCGGGGGTCGGTCCGTCCCCGGACTGAACCGGGGGCTTCAAGCCCTCGTGCCGCAGACGTTTCAGCCGATGCGCCTTTGATCGCTCGGGGCGGATATCAGACGCCATGCTGCTGCATCCACATTTCCAGCACTGCGACCTGCCAGAGTTCGGAGCCGCGAAGGGGTGTGATGTGCTCGGTGGGATCGGCGAACAGGGTGTCCAGATAGCCCCGGTCGAACAGGCCGCGATCGCGCGCCGCCTGATTGGTCAGGGCCTCGCGCACCATCTCCAGATACGGACCCTGGATGTATTTCAGCGCGGGCACGGGGAAATAGCCCTTCTTGCGATCAATGACCTCGGAGGGGATTACCAGACGCGCCGCTTCTTTCAGCACGCCCTTGCCGCCTTGCGCCAGCTTGTGCTCGGGCGGGATGCGGCCCGCCAGTTCGACCAGTTCGTGATCCAGGAAGGGCACGCGCGCCTCCAGACCCCAGGCCATGGTCATGTTGTCGACCCGCTTCACCGGGTCGTCGACCAGCATCACCTGGCTGTCCAAACGCAGGGCTTGGTCGACCGGCGTCGCTGCGCGGCCTTGCGCGAAATGCGCCTCGACCAAGGCGCGACTGACGTCGCTGTCGGCCATATAGGCGCCGTTCAGCTGCGTCTTCAGCGTGTCGTGACTGCGGTCGAAGAAGGCCTTGGCGTAGGTCTCGACCGGATCGGTCGCGCTCAGCATCGGCGGGTACCAGTGATATCCGGCGAACACCTCGTCGGCGCCCTGTCCCGATTGCACTACCTTGATATGTTTCGAGACTTCCTGGCTCAGCAGGTAGAAGCCGACGTTGTCGTAAGAGACCATCGGCTCTGACATGGCGCCGATGGTGCCCGGCAAGGCCTCCATCAGCCGCTGGTGCGGCACAAAGATCTGGTGATGCTTGGTGCCGTAATGTCTGGCGATCAGGTCGGAATAGACGAACTCGTCGCCCTTCTCGCCATTGGCCTCTTCGAAACCGACCGAGAAGGTCATCAGGTCCTTCTGACCCAGTTCGGCCAGCAGACCGACGATCAGGCTGGAGTCCACCCCACCCGACAGCAGCACGCCTACCGGCACGTCGGCGACCATGCGGCGCTTCACCGCTTCGCGCAGACTGTCCAGGACCCGATCGCGCCAATCCTCGGCCGTCAGGGCCGCGTCCTCAGCATGGCGGGTCATGTCCGGCTGCCAGTAGAGGCGGTCCTTGGCCCTCCCGTCCGCCTCGATCACGCGGATGGTGGCCGGCGGGAACTTCTTTACGCCCTTCAGGATCGTGTGCGGCGGCGGCACGACCGCATGGAAGGTCATGTAGTGGTGCAGGCCGACGGGGTCGATGGTCTTGTCCACGTCGCCCGCCGCCAGCAGGGCCGGCAAGGTCGAGGCGAATCGCAGACGCTTGCCCTGTTCGGTCAGATACAGCGGCTTGATGCCGAAACGATCCCGGGCGATCACGGTGCGGCCGGTGTCGCGCTCATGCAGCACAAAGGCGAACATGCCCTTGAATCGCTCGACGCAGGCTTCGCCCCACGCCTTCCAGGCCTTGATGATGACCTCGGTGTCGCCGTGCGAGAAGAAGCGGAACCCCATCCCCTGCAGCTCTTCGCGCAGTTCGGGATAGTTGTAGATGCAGCCGTTGAACGCCAGGGTCACGCCCAGGTCAGGGTCCACCATCGGCTGCTGAGCTTTCTCACTCAGGTCGATGATCTTCAAACGGCGGTGACCCAGCCCCACCGAGCCGCGCATAACAATGCCGGAGCCATCCGGTCCACGGGGCGAGAGCGCATCGGTCATGCGTTGAACGGCGCCGGCATCAGCCGGTCGTCCGTCGAAATTGATCTCGCCGCTAAGACCGCACATGGATCCTCCTTGAATTGTGGAAGCAGCGGGTACAAATGGTTAGGACACGAAAGAGTTCAACCCGAATGGCGGATATTTCCCCTGAGCCAGGCCCTGAAGCGGCAGTTGACGCCACCGCATCTCTTGTCCGGTCAGTCCGTCGCGTCGCCCAGGCGATCGATGTTCGGTCTCGAGAAATTTCACGTCTGACCGGGCTGACGCTGCCGCAGCTCCTCGTGCTGCAATCCATCCGCGCATTGGGTGAAGTCAGCACCAGCGCGATATCGCGGGACGTTTCCATGTCGGCGCCGACCGTCGTCGCCGTGCTGGACAAGCTCGAAGCCAAGGGCATGGCCGCCCGCTATCGCTCCACCGTGGATCGCCGCGTCGTCCATGTGCGTTTGACCGACGCGGGGCGGCAGGCATTGCAGACGTCCCCGGGCCTGCTCGGCGACGGCTTTCTCGCCGCCTTGGCTGAACTTCCACACAGCGAACGACTGGCGATGGCTGAAGCTGTCGAACGCCTCGCAGTTTTGATGCAGCCTCGCGAAGCTCAGGCCTCTTTGAAGCCACATTATCAGGCTGTCAGGCTCTCATAAGCGGCTCGGGATGTCGAGCCGGCGAACAGCCGGAAACGGTGATCCTGACCTGTCTGTTCCAACGCTATCTTCTGACCTCGAGCCAATCAAAGAGGCCAAAACAGCAAGATGAGCGAGGGCCCCGTGACCAGAACGAGCGCGCTCAAAGGCGCGCCCAGTCTGGGATAATCAGAAAACTTATAGCCGCCAGGTCCCATAACCAGCGTGTTGCACTGGTGACCGATGGGCGTCAGGAAGTCGCACGCGGCGCCGACCGCGACCGCCATCAGGAACGGGTCTGGATTGTAGCCAAGCTGCTTGGCCAGCGTCGCTCCGATCGGGGCGACGATCAGAACGGTCGCCGCATTGTTCAGGAAGGGCGTAACCGCCATTGAGGCGAGCATGACGCCGGTAATCGCGGCAACGCCCGGCAAGCCTGTGAACACGTGGCGAAGCAGTCCCGCGATCAGGTCGGACCCTCCCGTGGATTGGATCGCGTCTGAGACGGGAATGAGGGCTGCGATCAGAACGAGCAGGGGTCCATCGAGGGCGGCATAGGCCTCACGCATCTTCAAGCCGCCCAATGCGACGATCACGACGGCGGCGCTGAAGAAGGCGACGGCGACTGGAACCAGGCCAAGGCCCACGAGGGTCATGGCGCACGCAAGAACAACAGCCGGCATGAACCGCCTGCGCACGCTTCCGAGTTGAACCTGACGCTCCGCCAGTGGCAGTAGATCCAGCGCCGTCAGCGCGACCGGCAGCGCCTGTTCGGCGCCTTGGAGCAGGATGATATCGCCGGGCGCCAGTTTTGCCGTCCGCAGATGCTGGGTGAGTTGAAAGCCGCTTCGCGACACGCCCAACAGATTGATCCCGTGCTGGCCGTACAGGTCCGAGCTTCGAACAGATTGCCCTTGAAGCGGGGAGTTTCGGCCGATGACCGCCTCTACGATCGCAATCTCCTCGGATGCGGTCGCTATGGGAACCGGGCGATCATCGCGGATGAGATTCATCTGAGCCCGACTGACGAAGCCCTCCAGCGCCTGCTGCTCGCCCTCGATCAGCAGCGCGTCACCCGCTTTGACGACGACATTGCCTCTGGGACTCAGCCGCCGTTTCCCTGAACGGATCAGCGCCATGATCTTGACCTCGCCGTCGCCGAGGGCGCCGAGAGCGGACACGGTCATAGATCCCGGAGCCCAGCCTTCAGGCGCCCTGACTTCCGTGGCATAGGCGTTGGCGGCCAAGGCCGCGCTCATGGAAGTCGCGCCCTGTCGATCGCGGGGCAACAGACGATAGCCGAACGCCAAAAACACCAGGGCGATCAGCGTGAGCGCCAGGCCCACGGGTGCGTAGTCAAACATGGCGAAGGGTTCGCCAACGATGCCTTGGCGCACTTCGGCGACGATGATGTTCGGGGCGGTCCCGACCAGGGTGACCATGCCGCCCGCCATGGCGCCGAAAGCCATCGGCATCAGGAGCCGGGAGGGAGACGACTTCGTCTGGCGCGCCACCTGAAGCGCCACCGGCATCATGATCGCCAGTGCGCCGACATTCTTCGTCGCCATGGAAAGCAACGTCACAGCGCCGGTCAAAACCGGGACCTGGGAGCGCTCAGTCTTTAGCAGCGGCATCACCCGCCGCATCGCGAGTTCAATGACCCCCGATCGGGCGAAGGCCGCCGACACGATCAGCGCGCAGGCGATGATGACGGTGACGTCGTTCTTGAAGCCGTCAAACGCAGCCTCGGCGGGGATGATGCCGATCGCCAATCCTGCAACCAACGCCACGACCGCGACCAGGTCGTAACGAAACCGACCCCAGATGAAGGCGCCGATTGTCAGCCCGACAAGGCCAAAGGCCAGTCCCTGTTGAAGCGTCACTCGCCTAGCGCCCTCGCATAATCAGCACGCAGCGTAGGCTCAATGTTGATAGGCAGCCAGCTCTTCGTCATTTCGAACGATGGACGAGAGCCAGCCGTAATCTTCCCCTCGCCTGCCATTACGCAGAGGTGACAAAGATGAAGACAAAACACTCGGGCGTCGGGAAGGCCGGCATGTAATCTCGCAAACGTCGTACATTTTCGCGCATGGTGCATGGCGCTGTCATTAGTCGTGTTGACGGCAGGCGCGCCATGTATAGTGCACTGTCGCCATCGGTGTCCTCGGTCTGGTCGTGCACAAGCATGATGGACGTTGGGACGGGAGATCGATAGCGTGGGCATTGGCTATCTTGTACAAGGCGATGGTCACGCTGGGGCGCACATGGACCATTTGCGTCCGTAGAGAGTGGGTCCATCAACGCGCCCTCAGGCTGACGTAGCTGTCATCCAGCGACTACGGCAACACCTCAGGCGCCGGGTGTCACTAAACTCCAGCGAGCGACGGTTTTCCCAAGCCGGCGGCGCTGATCCGCCGGACTGAGGCATCAGGATCGACGTCGTCCAATCCCCCGGCGTAAGACTAATCGCGATCGTCTTCTGATAAGGCGCTATAAGCAATATACAACGGCCGCCCAAGTCGTCCATCTTCGAAGTCAGGTCGCTGCATCTTAGCTCAGATTAGTCCTCAGCTTGATTTCACGAGGACGCCGTCCGTGGGCTGAAGCACGCCGTTGGCGGCTGGTGCCTCACGTCCGGTCAAGTGGGCAACGGCTCCATCTGGCGCGGTGACCAGGATTTTGTCTCCATCGCGGCTGAAGGTCAGCAGAGTGTCCGCCATCGTGCGCATCTGGATGCCATCGTCGCCGCCGCGCTCAATCGCTGCAAGGATATCTGCGCGCGTCAGTGCCCCAGGCACAATGTGGGCGCGCAGAAGCGCCGCGCTTTGAGCCTTTTGCGCGTCACCAGTCAGGGACTCCCTCAATCCACTGAATGACGCGTTCGAGGGCGCGAAGACGGTGTATGGGCCTTTGCTCGCGAGCACCTCTGACAGACCCGCAGCATTGATCACGCCATCCAGTGTGTCCAAGTCGGCGTGATCACGGATTTCCGCGTCCAGCGTCTTCGTTGAGGGCGCAGCCGCAGGCACGGCCCCGGACTTCGCGGTCGCCGAACCTTCGTTGTCACCGCAAGCAGCCAGGGCGAGCGCCATCATCGGCGCCAACGCCCACACATTGGTGTTACGCATCAGGCCCTCGCTCACGTCAGCAGCTGAATGATGGCCTGCACCACCTGAGTGGTGGGGTCGACCTGATACACATAGCCGTCATTGTAGCGATACAGGCTCTGTCGGCTGTCGACGTACCGGTCGCGATAGGCGTAGGGCACATTGTAGACGTCGTAACCCGCCGGCATGCGCTGGCCGACGTTGAACTGTTGCCCGGTCAGGAGCGCCGCGATCTGGCCGATCCCTTGGGTCTGTGGATCCACACCGTAGAGCACGCCATCAGCATAGCGGTACTGGTACCGGTCATTCAGCCCGTAATAGTCAGAGAAGTATTGAGGGGCCGGCTGATATTCGTATCGCGTCGGCCAAACATTGCCCTGTGAAAGAACGCCGCCGAGAATTGGCAGGTAACCGAGCAGGCCGCCTTGGGTGTTGTAGCGATACATGTATCCGTCGCGGTACATGTAGTTCGCTTCATCTGCGCGAGTGCGCCACAAATAGTTGTAGCGGGCATAATCCTCTCTCGCGTCGACAATCTTGCGCGCTTGGCCGGGCGGGAGACAGCCGTTGTTCTTTCTGGCGAGCCCGGGAGGGCAGCCGTCCGTCAGGGCCCGGTCAAAACCCCGTCGATAAACCAGTCGATCACGCTCACGATCGATGCGGCGATCCAACTCTTTCCGAGCATCCCTTGGGCTGCCTGCCATGACATCCGCACGACGCTCGACCTCGCGGCGGAGGTCGCGCTCGGACATACGGTTCTTCCCGTTCGTCCGCTCACCAACAAATGCTGGCTGACGAACATCGACGTGGGCTGCCGGCCCGCCCCTTCCACCTGGCCCATCACGACGACCTTCACGCGCCTCCTGATCGCCGCGCCCAGGACCATCCCGGCCAGGTCCGCCTTCGCGATGGTCGCCCCTCCCCTTCCCGTTGCCGTGCCCGCCGCCCGGTCCGGGCTGAGCTAGGGCGATGCTGGATGAGCCAAGAACAAGAACTAAGGCCGCGGCAAGTGGGATGGATCGCTTCATCGTGAACTCCTCGTCGGCAGCGAAAACGTGTGCAGCGTACCGATGTTCCATCGCCGGCAGGCCCTCCGCGCAGCCCACCGGTCAGGACTTGGCTACGTTTCACGCTGCCTTAGCTTTGCTGGGCAGCCGCTTCCCAGATCGTCGTTTTAGTCCAGCGCCGAACTCCGCATCTCTGATAAAACCTTGGGCAAACAGTCCGGCAGGTCATCCGAAGTCAGTCCGGGACCGAACGTGTGCGCCGCATCCGAATGAAGCCACACGGCGGCGCAGGCCGCGTCGAAGCTCTCCATCCGCTGTGCCGCCAATCCGCCGATCATGCCGGCGAGCACATCCCCGGTTCCCGCCGTCGCCAGCCACGGCGAGCCGTTTTCGTTTCGGCGTACTCGCCCGTCCGGGGACGCGATCAGGGTCTGCGCGCCTTTCAGAACGATCGTCGCCTGAGCCAATCGCGCGGCCTCCTGAACGGCGACTTCTCGGCCATGAGTGAGCAAACCTGGGAAAAGCCTCTCGAACTCGCCTTCATGCGGCGTCAGGATGTCGTCGCGATCCAACACGGCGAACAGTTCGGCCGTTCGCCCCTTGAAGACCGACAGGCCGTCGGCGTCGATCACCAGAACGGCGCCGGTCGAACCAAGCGACTGAATGTTTGCCATCGTCGCGTCGTCCAGGCCTGCGGCCGGGCCGATCACCACGGCGTCGCTGCCGGCGGCTTCTCGACTTAAGTTTTCCGGTGAAGAAAAAGGCGTCAACATCACCGCCTGCACTGCCGGCGCGATCACCGACGCCGCATCTGGCGGACAGAGGATTCGCACGACTCCAGCGCCCATCCTGAGACCCGCATGAGCTGCAAGTCGCGCAGCGCCGGTATGATGCGCCTTTCCCGAAACGACCGCCAAACGTCCACGCGCATGCTTGTGCGTTTCCGCGCTCGGCCAAGGCAGAAAATTGCGCCAGATCGCCGGGTCGTTGGTTTCTATCATCCGCGTTCCGATTATCCTTCGCCAGCCTGCGAAAATCGCTTGCTTTGAGCGGCCCTGCTGTGTCCCATTCGCGCCCGAGCGCCGCTGCATTCCGTGCGCCGCTCCGGGGTCGCCATGAAGAAAATCGAAGCCATCATCAAGCCCTTCAAGCTGGATGACGTCAAAGAGGCGCTCCAGGACGTGGGCGTGCAAGGCATGACAGTGCTGGAGGCCAAGGGATATGGCCGCCAGAAGGGTCATTCCGAACTGTATCGCGGCGCGGAATACGTCATCGACTTCCTGCCCAAGATTAAGATCGAGGTGGTTGTCGCCGACGACCTCGCGCCCGCGGTTGTCGAGGCCATTCAGACCTCGGCTCGCACGGGCAAAATCGGCGACGGGAAGATCTTCGTGTCCGACGTCGCCGAGGTGATCCGCATCCGCACCGGCGAAACCGGAGCCCAAGCCGTCTGACCTGACTACCCTCCCCGGCCTTCGGCCCTCGGGTCGCTGTCCGGTCTCCTCCCCAAACGACAAGAACAGGACTTTCCGAGAATGAGCGCCAGCAAGATCCTCAAAGAGATCAAGGATGAGGAGGTCCAATATGTGGACGTCCGCTTTACCGACACGCGCGGCCGTCTGCAGCACGTCACCTTCGACGTCGATCTGGTCGACGAGGACTTCCTGAACGAAGGCACGATGTTCGACGGCTCGTCGATCGCCGGCTGGAAGGCCATCAACGAGTCCGACATGCTGCTGAAGCCGGACCTGACCACGGCCTATATCGATCCCTTTTATCAGCAGAAGACGATGTTCCTGTTCTGCGACGTGCTGAACCCGGACACCGGCGAGCCCTACAACCGCGACAGCCGCTCGATGGCTAAGAAGGCGCTGTCCTACGTCCAGTCGTCGGGCGTGGGCGATCAGGTCTTCTTCGGACCGGAAGCCGAGTTCTTCATCTTCGACGACGTGCGCTGGTCCACCCAGCCGCACGACACCGGCTACAGCTACGATTCGACCGAGCTGCCGGCCAACACCGGCGCTGAATATTCCGAAGGCAACATGGGCCATCGCCCTGGACCCAAGGGCGGCTATTTCCCCGTCAATCCGGTCGATTCTGGCCAGGACCTGCGCGGCGAAATGCTCGGCGTCATGCGCGATCTGGGCCTTCAGCCCGAGAAGCACCACCACGAGGTGGCCCCGGCCCAGCACGAACTGGGACTGAAGTTCTCCGACCTGCTGACCATGGCCGACCGCCTGCAGCTCTATAAGTACGTGATCCACAATGTGGCCCACGCCTACGGCAAGTCGGCGACCTTCATGGCCAAGCCGATGTTTGCGGACAACGGTTCGGGCATGCACGTCCACATGTCGATCTGGAAGGACGGCAAGCCTCAGTTCGCCGGCGACCAGTACGCCGGTCTGTCGCAGGAATGTCTGTGGTACATCGGCGGCATCATCAAGCACGCCAAGGCCATCAACGCCTTCTCCAACTCGACCACCAACTCCTACAAGCGTCTGGTGCCTGGCTATGAAGCCCCGGTGAAGCTGGCCTATTCGGCCCGCAACCGTTCGGCCTCAATTCGCATCCCGCACGTCTCCTCGCCCAAGGCCAAGCGTCTGGAAGCCCGCTTCCCCGATCCGATGGGCAATCCCTATCTGACCTTCGTCGCCCTGCTGATGGCTGGTCTGGACGGGATCGAAAACCGCATCGATCCGGGCGCGCCCGCCGACAAGAATCTCTACGATCTGCCGCCGGAAGAGCGCGGCTCGATCCCCGAGGTCTGCGGCTCGCTGCGTGAAGCGCTGGAGAACCTGGATAAGGACCGCGCCTTCCTCAAGAAGGGCGGCGTCATGGATGACGACTTCATCGACAGCTATATCGAACTGAAGATGGAAGAGGTGATGCGTCTGCAACTGCATCCGCACCCTGTCGAGTTCGACATGTACTACAGCTGCTGATCACCTGATCGCAGTCGAGACAAAGGGCCGGGGATCGCTCCCCGGCCCTTTTGCATGGCTGGCGGCTTCGAGCAGCGATCGACACGCCGACGTGGCGCTAAGCGATCTCGGCTTCCAGATCGTCCGCCTTCTTGCGACGCAACTCGATCAGTCGCACACACCAGATTGAGATCTCGTAGAGAATTACCAGAGGCACAGCCAGCATCAGTTGGCTGATCGGGTCAGGCGGCGTTACGACCGCCGCGACCACGACCACAGCCACGATGGCATAGCGGCGACCGGCCGCCATAACCTTGGAACTGATCAGACCGGCGAGGCCCAGCAGCGTCGTCACCACAGGCAGCTGGAAGCAAAGCCCGAAGGCGAGCAATAGCGAGGTCACCAGACTGAGATAGTCGGAAATCTTGGTGGTTTGCGCCACGGATATCCCGTCGGTGGCGACCTGCTGGCTCAGCGAGAACAGCATTACGAACGGGAGCATGACATAATAGACCAACGCCCCGCCGAGGCAGAACATCACGGGCGCCGCGATCAGGAACGGCAGAAACGCCCCGCGCTCGTTGCGATAGAGGCCCGGCGCCACGAACCGGTACATCTGCCACGCCATGACGGGGAAGGTCAGGACCGCCGCACCAAAGGCGGCGATTTTCATCTTGGTGAAGAGCTGTTCCAGCGGCGCCGTCGCGATCAGTTGGACAACGGCGGCGCTCCCTGGCGGATAGGGTCTGATTCCCGTCATCACCGCGATCAGTTCGATGGGATTGGCGTGACCCCCGGTCCCCAAGGCAGCGGCGTGGATCGCCACGGCGGCCTGATACGGCTTGATCAGCGCAATCTGGATCTGGTTGGCGAAGGCGAAGCAGAGGATGAAGGCCAGGAAGAAAGCCACCACACAAATGAGCAGCCGCCCGCGCAGCTCGATCAGGTGATCCATCAGGGGCGCGCGCGACGCCTCGATCTCGGCCTCGTCACGATCGGAAGGCGTCACAGGTCAACGGCTTTCTTGCGCGAGGTCTTGGGCTTGGCGGCTGCAGGCTTGGCCTTGGCCGCCGGCGCGGCGATCTTCGGCTTGGCTGCTGAGCGAGGTTTGGCCGTCGCCGATCCGGCAACAGCCGCCCCCGTCTTCGCCTTGGCCGCGGTTCGTTTGGATTTCGTCGTCGTAACGGGCTCAACGGGCGTGGGCGTATCCGGCCATTCATTGGCCGCAGGCGTCATCACCGGCGCCTCCGTTTCGGGCGCAGGCAGGGCAACCGCCGCAGTCGGCCCGGTCAATCCAGCGTTGATGTCCTTGAAGGCGGCGTCCGCCTCGGCGCCCAGAGGATACATGGCCCCCTGCTCCGTCCGCAGCGCCTCGACCTCCTTGCGCAGGTCGTCCAGTTCGGACTGACGCGCCATCTCGTCGAAACTGGATCGGAACTCATTGGCCATGGCGCGCGCCTTGGCCACCATCTGACCGACGCGACGCATCAGGACAGGCAGATCCTTTGGCCCCACCACAAGCAGAGCCACCAGACCGATCACCACTAATTCGAAACCCCCGATACCGGGGCCGAGCCCGCCCATGCGTCAGCCCTTACAGACGACGACTAGCGCTTCAGCTCTTCCTTTTCCGCCTCGGTGCGCGGCAGCGAGCTGACGCCTTCGTGCGGGCCGTCCTTCTTGTCCTCGTCCTTAAGGCCGTCCTTGAAGGCGCGGATGCCCTTGGCGGCGTCGCCCATGATGCCCGACAGCTTGCCCCGGCCGCCGAACAGCAGCGCGATGACGACGATGACGATGGCCCAGTGCCAGATGCTCATGGAGCCCATGGCTAATCTCCTCGCGGGGATCGGTCATCCGATCCCATCCACTCTTATTCGACCCGCATATAGGCGCAGTGATGGCCCCGCGCCAAGGGAGGCTGTAGGTCTGCGCGACCATGAGTCCCTCCGATCACGTCATCATCCACACCGACGGCGCCTGCAAGGGCAATCCGGGCCCCGGAGGCTGGGGCGCGGTGCTTCAGACCGGCGGCGGTCACGAAAAGGAATTGTGGGGCGGCGAGCCCAACACGACCAACAACCGCATGGAGCTGATGGCCGCCATTATGGCGCTGGAAGCCCTGAAACGGCCCTGCAAAGTCGAACTGCATACCGACAGCAAATACGTCATGCAGGGGATCACCGAATGGATGCGCGGCTGGAAGGCGCGCGGTTGGCTGACGGCCGACAAGAAGCCGGTGAAGAACGCCGATCTATGGCAGCGGCTGGACGCGGCGCGTCTGCGGCACGACGTGAAATGGCGATGGGTGAAGGGTCATGCCGGCCATGAACTGAACGAACGCGCCGACCAACTGGCGAATCGCGGCGTCGCGGAACTGCCTCGGCGCTGAGACGCGACATTTGGCTAAAGGCGCCCCGACGACCGTTGCGGCTCAGACCGGCGACTGGACCGTCAACAAAGAGCCATTCACCCGCATCACGACCACTTCCTGCCCCTCAAGCGGCGCCTCGCCCACAATCTCGGCCGGCCATTCGGCGCCGGAGATGAAGACGCGACCGCGGCCCGAGACGAACGTCTCGACCACCCGCGCACGCTGGCCGACTAGACGACTGTCGCGGTCATTGATGTCGGGACCGTCAGGATTGGCTTTGGAGATCAGGCGACGGGACAGCAGGGTGGCGATGACGGTTAGAACCGCAAAGACGGCGACCTCGCCCGGCAGCCCCAGCCGGACCCCAGCCGCCGTCATGACCGCGACGACGCCGGCCGACACAGCGGGCCACAGCAGCCATTCGGTCGAGAACATCGCCTCGAACGCCAAGAGCAAGACCCCGATCGCCAACCAGATCCAGAACGGCTGGGCGACATAGAGATCAGCAAGCGACATCATCGGTCAACCTCCTTGGATCAGGCCGAGGGTGGAACGGAGCCCCCGGCGGGGCGGCGGGGCGGCGTGGGCCGCACGGGCGGCGTCGCGGCCGAATTTTGATCCTTGGCCAGGCTGACCATCTCACCGATGCCGGCGATCGTGCCGACCAGCGCGCCCATTTCGGCGGGCACGATGACGGTGCGCTGCTGCGGGCTGCGCGCCAGTTCGGCGAAGGCCTCGACGTATTTCTGGGCCACGAAATAGTTGATGGCGTTGACGTCGCCGCGGGCGATGGCTTCCGACACCATGGCCGTGGCGCGAGCCTCGGCCTCGGCCTCGCGCTCGCGCGCCTCGGCGTCGCGGAAGGCGGCTTCCTTGCGACCCTCGGCCTGGAGGATGGCGGCCTGTTTGGCGCCCTCGGCGCGGGCGATGGCGGCGGATTTTTCGCCGTCGGCCTCGGTGATGACGGCGCGACGTTCACGCTCGGCCTTCATCTGACGGGCCATGGCGTTGGTGATGTCGGTCGGCGGGGTCAGATCCTTGATCTCGATCCGGTTGACCTTGACGCCCCAGGGCTCGGTCGCTGCGTCGATGACATGCAGCAGTCGCGTGTTGATGCTGTCGCGCTGGCTCAGCACCTCATCCAGTTCCATTGAACCAACCACGGTCCGCAGATTGGTCATGCACAGCTGCGAAATCGCATAGGGCAGATCGTCGACGCGATAGGCGGCGCGGGCGGAATCCATCACCTGGATGAAGACGATGCCGTCCACCTTCACCATGGCGTTGTCCTTGGTGATGACCTCCTGGGTCGGCACGTCGAGCACCTGTTCCATCATGTTCATGCGGCGGCCGACGCGTTCCACGAATGGGGTCAGGAAGCCGATGCCCGGGCTCAGCGTCTTCGTGTATTTGCCGAAGCGTTCGACCGTAAATTCACGGCCTTGCGGTACGATCTTGATCACGCTGATCAACAGCACGATGGCCAGCAGCAGCACGACGCCGGCGAAGATGGTGGTCACGTCCATTCAAATCCCTCCCTGACGCGGCAAGCCTACCCGCTGTGCGCGAGCGGCGCCAGACAAACTGAGAGGACGGCCGCTTTAAAGGCCGTGCTTGGCCCGCCAGGCCGCGAGACGCACGCTGACGTCACGCTCGATGTCGCCGTAGAAAAGATTGTAGGGGACGATCTTGCGCCGATCCGCCCAACTGCCGCCAGCCGTCAAGAAATCGGCGTCCGGCGCGCTATGCCACAACAAGCCGCCACGGCATTCGGTGGAGATCAGCCGGCCAGTCAGGGCCGGTCGGGCGCCCCATTCCAAGCCGGTCGCATTGGTCGCGCCACTGTGCTGACGCGCCGCAGCACGCGGCTGGCTCGCAGCACCCGTTACCGGATTCACGCAGATGGGGTCATTGGACAGGTTCACCAGATTGCCCCGATCATCCCATTCCAGAGCGCGTCTCAGCTTGCGCCGCGCGCCCGGTTCGTCGCCCTCCTGCACCGACGCCCACGCCACGATACATCCCGTTTGATCGGCGGCATCGCAGGGCGAGATCGCCTGCAGGAACATCTCGCGCCCGACCAGGGTCTCAATCAGATAGGCGGCGACAAGCCTGTCTTTCAGCGCCGGATCGGCGCGGAGTTGGTCGCGAACCAGACGCGCCGTCAGCTCTCCGCCCTGTTCCACGCCGGCGATAACAATGGGGCCGGCGGGATGCTGTTGCAGCCACAGGTCGAAAGCGGACTTCACGTCCTCATAGGCGAAGGCGCGCGCCTCGCGCGCGTCATCACGCAAGGTCAGCCGCGTATACAGGCTGGCTTGGCGATAAAGCGGCGCGCTGAGCCTGCCTTCTCGGGCGAAGGGCGACGCATAGTTGGGCAGGACGACCCGCCGCATATAGGCGTTGGCCCGCGCATCGTCGATCGGCCCATTCCACTCGGCCCCGCCATCGAAAGTGGTCGGCATGACGAAGAAGACCGCCGCTTGGTTGGGCGCGCCCTGGTCGATCAGCGCCCAGGAGGATGTCTTTCGATAGTCGGGCGCGGGCGGCGGCTTGTAGGTCTGGAACGGCACCTGCGGGTCCAGCCCTGCCCTCAAAATGTCGCCGCTCCACACCGCAACAGCCGCCGTCAGCACGAAGACGGCGGCGAAGCCTGCATATCCGACCCATTGCCTGAAGGTCAGCCGACGCATCAGCGGTACGGATCGGCCGTGGCGAGGAAGTCCTGCACGTAGCGCCGCACGCCCTCTTCCAACGGCGTGGACTGCCCCTCGAAGCCTGCGGCGCGGATACGATCCATGCGGGCTTCGGTGAAATATTGGTAGCGGTCGCGGATCGACAGGGGCGTATCGACATAGTCGATGGACGGCGTCTTGCCGGCGGCCTCGAAGGTGGCGCGGGCAAGATCGGCGAACGACCGCGCCTGGCCCGATCCGGCGTTGAAGATGCCCGACACCTGCGGCGATTGGAGCAAAAACTCAATGATATCGACCACATCGTCGACATAGACGAAGTCGCGCATCTGGCCGCCGTCCGCATAGTTCGCATTGTGCGACCGAAACAGGGTCACAGTCTCGCCCGCCGCGACCTTGGGCCAGATTTGAGCCACAACCGATTTCATTCCGCCCTTATGATCTTCGTTCGGGCCATAGACGTTGAAGAACTTCAGCCCCGCCCACTGGCGCGGCGCCTGACCCCGATCCGCCTGCCGGACCGCATACTTATCGAACAACATTTTCGAGTAGCCGTAGGCGTTTAGCGGACGAAGCTGAGATAATGACTCTGCATCGTCGTCGTCGTTGAAGCCCGTCTCGCCGTCGCCATAGGTCGCAGCGGAAGACGCGTAGATCATCCGCGAGCCCCGAATCGCGCACCAGTCCCACAGGTCGCGGGACAGGGTGAAGTTGGTCCGCAGAATCAGGTCGGCGTCGGGCTCGGTCGTCGAAGAGATCGCGCCCATATGCACCACGACCTCAATCCGCTCGGCGTGGCGCTCAAGCTGCTCGAACAGCTCTTCGGGCGACCAGAAGTCGGCGATCGCGTGTTTGGCCAGGTTCTTCCACTTGGCCAGGTCGGCCGTCTCCAGCCGATCGCAAACGACCACGTCATAGGCGGTCTCCGCCGTCAGCCGCGCGACGATGTTCGAGCCGATGAAACCGGCGCCACCGGTCACGACGATCATTCTCGGCGTCACTGCGCGCTCCCTGTCATCTTCTCGATCGTTCGCGTGGTCGAATGGCCGTCCTTGAAATCCGCCAGCTTGACCTCCCCACCCCAGCTTTCGACCAGATCGCCGCCGACGACGCCCTCTCGCGTATAGTCTGAGCCCTTGATCAGAACATCAGGACGCAGCCGTTCGATCAGGGCGACCGGCGTCGGATCATCGAAGCTGGTGACGCGATCGACGCTGGCCAGCCCGCCGATGACGACGGCGCGACTGTCCAGATCATTCACCGGACGCCCCTCGCCCTTAAGTCGTTTGACGGAGGCGTCGGTGTTCAGCGCCACGACCAGACGATCGCACCAGCTGCGGGCCTGCGCCAGATAGGCCACATGGCCGCGGTGCAGAATGTCGAAACAGCCGTTGGTGAAACCGACCTTCAGGCCCTGACGTCGCCAGCCCTCGACCTCGACCGCCAGCTCGTCTAGCGGCGTCACCTTGGATACCGCAGCGGTGGCGTGCTGGCCCAGTTCGGCTTCGATCAGCTCAGCGGGTGTAACCACGGCTGTGCCGGCCTTCCCAACGACCACGCCCGAGGCCAGGATGGCGAACTCGACCGCCATCTCCAAGGACGCGCCCGCGCCCAGCGCCAACCCGATGGCGGCCAAGCCTGTATCGCCGGCGCCAGACACGTCGAAAACTTCGCGCGCCCGGCCGGGGAAGTGCTTCACTGGTTCGCCGCGCCGCGCCAGGCTCATTCCCTTACCCGCACGGGTGACGATGATCGCCTTGGCGGTCGTGGCGGCCAGCAAGGCGGCCAGCGCCGTCTCGACCTCGGCGTCCGTCCCGACCGGCAAGCCGGTAGCGCCGGCCAGTTCCGAAGCATTGGGCTTGATGACATCGACCGCGCCGTAGCGAGCGAAGTCCCTTCCCTTTGGATCGACGACAACCGGCGCACCGGATGTGTGCGCCGCGTTCAGCGCCGAAGCCAGTAGTGAATCGCCGACGATGCCCTTGGCGTAATCTGAGAGCAAATAGACCGAAGCGTCTGCAAACGCGTCCGAATCTTGGATCGCGGTCGGCGCGGCCTCGTCATCTAGCCGCAGCAACTGTTGGCCTCCCGAAACGAAGCGCGTCTTTACGATTGTGGACGCGCCTGCCGGCCTCGCCACGAGGTCCTCGATGTGCGGCTCCGCGGCGATCAGTGCGGTCAGTTCCGCCCCGGCCGCGTCGTCGCCGATCACGGCGCCCAGCCGCGCCACCCCACCCAAGGCGGCGATATTGCGCGCGACGTTGCCGACGCCGCCCGGCATGGCGACGGTGCGGCTGGTGCGGAGCACAGGGATCGGCGCCTCGGGCGAGATGCGGCTGACGTCGCCATAGACGTAGCGATCCAGCATCAGGTCGCCGACGCAGGCAATCTTCAGGCCGCGCACGCGCTCCAACAGGGTTTGCAGGGCGCCCAGGTCCAGGGTGTCAGACATGGGTCCGACCTAGAGGATTCAGGCGGCCTGCGCCACCGGCGCCTTGGCCCCGATCTTGATGGCCAGGTCATCGAAGGCGATCAGTTCGGCGGCGAGCGCCTCGAACTGGCTCAACGGCACCATGTTCGGACCGTCCGAGGGCGCATTGTCCGGATCCGGGTGGGTCTCCATGAAGACCGCGTCCACGCCGACCGCCACGGCGGCGCGGCCGAGCACCGGCACGAACTCGCGCTGGCCGCCCGATGACGCGCCCTGCCCGCCCGGCTGCTGGACGCTGTGGGTTGCGTCGAACACGACGGGGCAGCCGATCTCGCGCAGCACCGGAAGCGCTCTCATATCGCTGACCAGAGTATTGTAGCCAAAGCTGGCGCCGCGTTCACAGGCCATGACGTTGGGATTGCCGGCGCCAACCACCTTGGCGATCACGTTTTTCATGTCCCAGGGAGCCAGGAACTGACCCTTCTTGATGTTGATCGCCTTGCCGGTAGCGGCGGCGGCCAACAGCAGGTCGGTCTGGCGGCTGAGGAAGGCCGGGATTTGCAGTACATCGACGACCTCGCCGACCGGGCCACACTGAACCTCGGAGTGAACGTCTGTCAGGGTCGGCAGGCCGGTCACCTCGCGAATCTCGGCGAAGATCGGCATGGCGTCTTTCAGACCGATGCCCCGCGCGGCGCTGGCGCTGGTCCGGTTCGCCTTGTCGAAACTGGTCTTGTAGATGATGCCGACGTTCAACCGCTCGCCGATTTCCTTCAGGGCATGGGCTGTCTCCAGCGCGTGCTGGCGGCTCTCCATCTGGCAAGGACCGGCGATGAAAGCGATTCTTGCGCCGCCGCCGATGACGACAGGCGTCCGAAGACCTTCGGACAACGTAATGACAGCGTTGGGTCGGCTCACGAGGCGGCTCTTTCGACGTTCGGTGTTGTGGAGGCGGCTTTTGCCGCAGCTATTGGGCCATCAGGTGGCGCTCTTAAGGGATGAGCGCAAGTTATCACGGAGTTCGCCCGCGTGGCCACCAAACCTGTCATCCTGTGGTTTCGCCGCGATCTGCGACTGCATGACAATCCCGCCCTGAACCACGCGGCGGAGACGGGGCGGCCAATCCTGCCCGTCTATATTCTGGACGTGCATAGCGAACGGCCTATGGGCGCCGCGTCGCGCTGGTGGCTCGACAAGTCGTTGAGGGCGCTGGATGCGGCGCTTCAAGATCGCGGTTCGCGCCTGATTTTGCGCAAGGGCAATGCTCTGACCCAGCTTCAGGCGCTGATCGCCGAAACTGATGCCGACACCGTCTTCATGAACCGCCTGTTTGAACCTGAAGCGTTTGAGCACGACGCCGAAATCGCCCACACGCTCAAGGCGGATGGCGTCGAATGCCGTGGCTTCAATGGCGCCCTGCTCTGCCGCCCCGGAGATGTCCTGAACGGCTCGGGCCAACCGTACAAGGTCTTCACTCCGTTCTTGAGAGCCCTGCTGGCCACGGCCGAGGCGCCGGCTCACACAACGGGACCGCGCCAAATCCAGACGCCCGAAACGGCTCAATCCGACGACCTCGACAGCTGGGATCTGCACCCCCATCGTCCGGATTGGTCCAAAGGCTTCGACTGGACGCCGGGAGAAGACGGGGCCTCACAAGCCTTGTCCAGATTCATACCATCCGGACTGAAGACCTATGCCAAGGATCGAGACTTTCCCGACCGGCAAGGCGCCAACAGCCGCCTGTCGCCGCATCTTCACTGGGGCGAGATCAGCCCTTGGCGTGCAATAGACCGAGCCCAACAGGCAGCCAAAGACGGCAAGGTGTCATCGTCGGAGGCCGACAAATTCATTGCTGAGATCGGCTGGCGCGAGTTCTCCGCGCACCTGCTGCACCATTTTCCCTATCTTGCCGAGCGCGCGTTCCGTCCCGAATATGACGCCATGCCCTGGCGTAAGGACGACGCGAGCCTCAAGGCGTGGCGACAGGGACGGACCGGATACCCGTTGGTGGACGCCGGTATGCGCCAGCTTTGGACGACGGGGTGGATGCACAATAGGGTTCGGATGGTCGTCGCCTCCTTCCTGATCAAACATCTGCTGATCGACTGGCGCGAAGGCGAAGCCTGGTTCTGGGACACGCTGGTGGACGCTGACCGGGCCAGCAATGTACAAAACTGGCAGTGGGTCGCAGGCTCTGGCGCAGACGCCTCCCCCTTCTTCCGCATTTTCAATCCCATTACGCAGGGTGAAAAGTTTGATCCCGACGGCGGCTATGTGCGTCGGTGGGTGCCGGAACTTCGCCGCCTGCCTGACCGCTGGCTACAGTCGCCCTGGACCGCACCCGCTGAAGTGCTGCGTGACGCCGGAATCGTTCTAGGGCGCGATTACCCCAAACCGGTCGTCGAACATGAGAAGGGTCGCGCCCGGGCGCTCACTGCCCTGAAGACCGTTTCCGGTCGCGGCGACGACCACAGCGACCGTGATTGACCCCCTTTGTATTCCGCGTTGAAAGTCAAAAGATGAGCGTCGCACACGCCGATATCGAAGCCGTCGCCAGCCGAACACCGCGCGTGTTCGCCATGTTGCTGCGGCTCCTGGCTGCCAACTGGACCTTCGGCCGCTTGACGGTGCAACTGCCCAATGGCGAGACCCATGTGCTTCAAGGCAAGCAGCCGGGCCCCAGCGGCATGATGACGGTGCGCGACTACCGGTTCGCACGCCGCGTACTCGCGGCCGGCGATATCGGCTTCGCCGAAGGCTATATCGCGGGCGAGTGGGACAGTCCGCACCTGGCCGGTCTGCTCGAAACCTTGGTGGACAACTACGATCACATCCGGCGCCTGTTCGACGGCAACCTGATCATGTGGGTGGTCAACTGGCTGAGCCACCGTACCAATCGTAACAGCAAGACCGGATCGAAGAAAAACATCCACGCCCACTACGATCTGGGCAACGCCTTCTATTCCCAGTGGCTGGACGGCACGATGACCTATTCATCGGCCCGCTTCAGCCGTGATGGTGAGGCTCTGGAGACGGCGCAGCATGAGAAATACGCCGCCTTGGCCCGAATGATGGATCTTCGGCCAGGCATGTCGGTGCTGGAAATCGGCTGCGGCTGGGGCGGCTTCGCCGAGTTTGCGGCGCGTGAAGTCGGCGCCGACGTCACTGGGATTACGATCTCCAAAGAGCAGCACGATTTCGCTCGCCAGCGCATGTTTAACGCGGGGCTGAGCGATTGTGCCGATATTCAGCTCATCGACTACCGCGATGTGCAGGGTCGATTTGATCGGGTGGCGTCCATCGAGATGTTCGAGGCTGTGGGCATGGAGTACTGGCCCGCTTACTTCGGTAAGGTCCACGACGTCCTTCAACCTGGCGGCAAGGCCGGACTGCAGATCATCACGATCCAGGACGACCTGTTCGACGAATACAATGCCCGGACGGATTTTATCCAGAAGTACGTCTTCCCCGGCGGAATGCTGCCCTCCGAAGAACGGCTGGCGCCGGTCGTCTCGAAAGCCGGTCTGTCCTGGCAGTCGGTGGAACGGTTCGGCCTCGACTACGCTGCGACGCTAAAGCTTTGGGATGAGCGTTTCCAGGCGTCCTGGGGCGAGATCAGCAAGCTTTCCGGCTTTGACGAAAGATTCCGCCGGCTCTGGCACTTCTATCTGGCCTATTGCGAGGCTGGTTTCCGCTCTCACCGCACCGACGTCATCCAACTGAGCCTGTCTCGCCCATGAGCCCGCTGATTTCGACGACAGACCTTGCCGCGCGATTGGGCGCGCCTGATTTGCGAATCGTTGACGGCAGTTGGCATCTGGACGGCCGCGAGGCGCGCGCCGATTTCGAACGGGCCCATATCCCTGGCGCTGTGTTTTTCGATCTGGACGCGATGTCGGATCGAGACAGCGCCCTGCCCCACATGATGCCGACGCCAGAGGCTTTTGCGGCGCCGATCGGGGCGCTGGGCCTTTCCGTCGACGACCAAATCGTCGTCCATGATACAGCCGGATTGTTCTCGGCGGCGCGCGTCTGGTGGATGCTGAAGACGATGGGCGCGACAAGGGTCCAAGTGCTCGACGGCGGCCTGCCGCGCTGGCGTGACGACGGCCTGCCAACCGTCTCCGGGCCTTCAGTCGCAGATGCAAAAGACTTCCATGCCAAGATGGCGCCCGATGCTGTCGCCTCGTTGGATGACGTGCGCGTGGCCTTGGCCCAGGATGCCCAGGTCGTGGATGCGCGCGCCGCACCGCGTTTCAAAGGTGCGGTGCCCGAACCTCGCGCCGGTGTTCGCAGCGGCCATATGCCCGGCGCGCGCAATCTCCCCTATGGTCGCTTGCTAAACGACAATGGCACGATGAAGCGTGGCGCGGCCTTGGCGCAGGCCATTGCGGACGCTGGCGTGGATATCAGCCGACCCGTGATCACGACCTGCGGATCCGGAGTGACCGCCGCAATACTGACACTGGGCTTAGCCGAACTCGGTCGTCCGTCGCGGCTTTATGACGGCTCTTGGGCTGAATGGGGCGCCCGAACGGACACCCCCGTCGAAACCGGCTGAGATCAGGCCGGCGGGGCCACGGGGACGACATCGTCGGCGTCGATCGGCTCGTCTTCCTCGCCGCGCGAAACGACGGTGGCCAGAACCAGATCGCCCGTGACGTTCAGGGTTGTGCGGCACATGTCCAGAAAGCGGTCGACGCCCAGGATCAGTCCGATGCCCTCCGGCGGCACCTTCACCATCACGAGAATCATCGCCACGACCGGTAGCGAACCAGCCGGCACGCCTGCCGTACCGATGCCGCCAAGGATGCAGACCAGCATGACGATGATTTGCTGCGTGATCGTCAGGTCGATGCCGAAGAACTGGGCCAGAAACAGCACCGTCACGCCTTCGAACAGGGCCGTGCCGTTCTGATTGGCAGTGGCCCCGACCGTCAGGACGAAGCGGGCGATCTTGCGCGGCAGCTTCAGCTCCTGCTCGGCCGCCTTCAGCGACACCGGCAGAGACGCGTTGGATGAAGCGGTCGAGAAGGCCACCACCATCGGCTCGCGCACGCCCTTGAAGAAGGCGATCGGCGACCGCCCCCCCAGGATCCAGATCACCAGCGGATAGACGACGAACATGTGGATCGCCATCGCGCCCACCGCGACGCCGACATAGGCTGCCAGACGCACCAACAGGTCCCAACCGAACAGGGCCGCCAGGTTGAACATCAAGCAGGCGATGGCTATGGGGGCCAGTTTGATGAAGAGGTTGATCAGCTTCATCGTGACTTCGAACATGCCCTCGATGACCTGCTGCAAGCGGTCGGTCGCAGGCGACTTGGCCATCACCAGGCCGATGCCGAAGAACAGAGCGAACACCATCACCGGCAGGATCTGGTTCTCGGATGCAGCGGTGAAGACGTTCGATGGGATCAGATCCAGGAAGAAATCACCCAACTGGATGGTTTCGGGCGCGCCGCTGACGATGCCGGCGGCGCCGTCACGTCCCTGGTCCAGCAGTTGTTGCGCCAGCACCGGATCAACCCCGCGTCCCGGCTGGAACACATTGACCATCACCAGGCCGATAACCACGGCGATGCTGGACACCAGAATCGTCAACAACAGGGTCTTGATTCCCGCCCGTCCAAGCGAGCTCAGATCGCCCATCTCGGCCACCCCGACCACCAGGGCCGAGAACAGCAGCGGGATCACCATCATGAACAGCAGGCGCAGGAAGATCTGGCCCAGCGGTCCGGTGACGTTGTCCGTCAGCCAGACCACCCAGGCCGTATCCGCTCCCAGCGTCAGATTGACCAGCAATCCCCCGATCAGACCGACCGCGAAACCGATCAACATCAGCCAGTGCAGCGCAAGGCCGCCGCGTTTCGTCTCGGTCATCTGTCCCCCAGGAAGCGATGCAAGCGTCGGCGCTTATCGGATCGGCAGGCCATAGATCAAGCCGGCCGGGCGCGCGTTCCATTGTGCGTTCAAACCGCGCGCCAGGTCGAGCGCCGATTGCGATCCCAGATTTCGTTCGAATATCTCGCCATAATTCCCGACGGCTTCGACCGCGTCCTTGGCCCAATCGTCGGATAGACCCAGCATGGGGCCGAACTCGCCCTCGGCGCCCAAAAGACGCCGCACGCGCGGGTCCGTCGTCGTCTTGAACTGATCTTCGGCATTGGCCTTGGTGACCCCGAGTTCTTCGGCCAGCATCAGGGCGTTCAGGGTCCAGCGGACGGTAGAGGCCCAGCGTTCGTCGCCTGCCTTTACCACCGGCCCCAGCGGCTCCTTGGACGCCACGTCGGACAGGATCACATGTTCGTTGGGATTGGTCAGCACAGTCCGCGCGGCGGCTAGCGCAGAGATGTCGGCGCTGAACGCGTCGCAATCTTCACGGCCATAGGCGTCGCGCGCCGCTTCCTCCGTCTCGAACACGACGGGCCGATATTCGATGCCGCGAGACCGGAAATAGTCGGCGGCGTTGGCCTGGGACGTCGAACCCGACTGAACGCACACCCGCGCGCCCGTCAGTTCTGTCGCGCTGTTCAGGTTCAGCGAACGCCGGACCAGAAAGCCCTGGCCGTCGTAATAGTTGATTCCGGCGAACACGAAACCCTCGCCCGCGTCGCGGCTCATCGTCCAGGACGAGTTGCGCCAAAGCACATCGATCCGGCCGTCGTTCAGCGCCGTGAATCGATCCGATGCCGACAAAGGCACGAACCGTACCGCATCGGCATCGCCCAGCACCGCCGCCGCCGTCGCGCGACAGAAGTCCACGTCGAAGCCGCGCCACTGGCCGCGATTGTCGGTGTAGGCAAAGCCGACCAATCCCTGATGCACGCCGCAGTTCAGGCGACCGCGGCGTTTGATGGCGGCCAGCGTCGGGCTTTTTGCGACCGCAGTCGAGGACGCTTGCGCGGGCGTGGCGGGGCTGGTTTCCGGCGCAGGGCTGGCGTCCTTGCGCCCGCAAGCCGTCGTCATCAGCACAACGGTCATCGCTCCGATCGTCCAGCACCGCATCGCGTTTCTATCCCTCGCCGCTTGCGCCCCGCTGGCTTTAGAGGCCTTTAGGGACCGATCCGTAACCCATCGGAGGGGCCATGTCGCTGCTTTCGGACCGCACCCGCCTGATCGCCGCCGCCACGCGACGCGGCCAGGGGCGGCGCGGCGTCAATCCGCCGATCGAACGCGCCTCGACGATGTTGAGCGACAGCGCGGCCGTCATGCGCGACGAGACCGACGGGCCGACCTATGGGCTCAGCGGCGGCAGCGCCGCCCGCGATCTTCGCCGCGCACTGGCCGATCTGGAGGGGGCAAAGGACGCCTTTCTGGTTCCGTCGGGTCTTGCGGCCGTCACGGTTCCGCTGCTGGCGCTTTTGAGGCCGGGCGACGAGGTGATCACGACCGACGCCGTCTATGGTCCGACGCGCCGGTTCCTGAGCCGATATCAATCGGCCCGCGGCGTCACGACCCGCTTTTTGCCCGCAGACGCAGATGCGCAGACTGTTCTGGCCGCCATTGGCGAGCGCACGCGGCTGGTGCTGATGGAGTCGCCGGCCTCTCTCACATTCGAAATGGTCGATGTCGCTGTCGTGGCCCAGGCCTGCCGCGCACGAGGCGTCCTGACGGTGGTCGATAATACCTGGGCCGCCGGTCTGGCCTATCGTCCGCTGGCCCATGGCGTGGATGTCAGCGTTCAGGCCATCACCAAATATGTCGGCGGTCATTCGGACGTTCTGATGGGCAGTATTTCTTCGAACAATCCCGCCTGCCTGCGCGCCATCGGCGACGCCATCGAAGATCTCGGCTGGCATGTGTCGCCCGACGACGCCTGGCTGGCGCTGCGCGGCCTGCGGACTTTTCCGCTGCGGTATGCCGAACAGGCGCGGTCAGGCTTGATCGTTGCGGAATGGCTGCAAGCCCGGCCGGAGGTTTCCCGCGTCCTCTACCCGCCCCTGCCCGGCTCGATCGGCCATGACCTGTGGCGGCGAGATTTCACAGGCGCCGCGTCCCTGATGGGCGTGGTCACGAAGGGCGGCGACAGCGCGGCGGGTGAGGCGTTTCTGAACGCTCTGACCCTGTTCGGTCTGGGCTATTCCTGGGGCGGGTTCGAAAGCCTGATCACTCATGAGACCCATCAGATGGCCTACCGCAACCATCCGCCCGCGCTTGAGGGCGAACTGATCCGACTGCATGTCGGTCTTGAAGATCCTGCGGACCTCATCGCCGATCTGGAGCAGGGCCTTGCCGCCTTCACCGCCGCACTCACGGTTCCTTAAGCGCCGCAATGGACTGTACGCTCGTGCGTGAACCGCCCGTTCAGACCACGGATGATTCTCCGCCGCTGTGGGAACAGTGGGCGGCCGGCTTTGTCGTCTTCATGCTGACCGGCGCCCTGATCGCGCCCGTCATCGCGCCGACCCAAGTCGAGACGCCGATCCTGCGGTTCATCTGGTTGCCGGTATATGCCGTCATTGCCGGCCTGATCGTCTTTCGCTTCGATAAGGTCGTCCGCGCCTGGCCCGCTTGGCTAATGATGTTCGCCCTGGTCGCCCTGTGTTTCGTCTCGAAATATTGGTCCATCGACCCCGAGGTCACTGAACGCCGCGTCATCGCCATGGCGATCAACAGCGCCTTCGCCATCTATCTGGGCACCCGGTTCCGAGACGACGCCCTGCCGCGCGTCCTGATGTACACCTGTCTGGTGATGGCGGTCGGCAGCCTGATCATGGTGTTCGGCTATCCGAAAGTCGGTGTGCACCAGTTCGACAACGCCGGCCTGTGGCGCGGCCTGTGGTACGAGAAGAACCAGATGGGGCTTGTGATGGTGGTGGGCGCCGTCTCCGCCGCAGCGACCCTGGCCGCCGATCATATCGCGGGCCGCAGCCACCGGTTCTGGATCTGCCTTCTGACATTGGGCCTGACCACGCTCCTGGTGCTCGCCACCCAATCCAAGACATCGCTTCTATGCTGGGGCCTGGGCTTGGGCATGATCGGCGGATGGTGGGCGTTGAAACAGGGCGGCGCCGTCATCACCGTCATCGGCATTTGGCTGGCCGTCATCCTTGCGGCGGTCGCAACCTGGCTGTGGAGCACCGACTCCGCCGCAATCCTCGAGGCGCTGGGCAAGGATCCGTCGCTGACAGGCCGCACCCTGATCTGGGAAGCCCTTATGCGGAAGGTTGCAGACCGCCCTTGGACGGGATACGGCTTCAGCGCCTTCTGGGGCGTGGACTCGATCCCCGCGCGCGAAATCCGCATCGAGACCCAATGGCCCGTCCCCTCCGCTCACAACGGCTGGATCGACCTTCTCGTGCAGCTGGGCTGGCCCGGTGCGGTGGCTGTGGGCGCCGTCATGGCGATCTCTGCGATCTTCGTCATCGCGCGCACGAACGGGCTCGGTGCGCGCGAAGGCTATTGGAGCATCGCCTATCTGTCCGCCTTCACCGCCTTGAGCCTTTCAGAGAGCGTCCTGCTGACCCACGCCAACCTGCCGTGGATTCTGATGCTGGCGATTATGGCCCGCGCCGTGACCTTTGATCCGGCCCCGGTTCGTGCGCCGCTTGCTCGACCGGCCTCACGGGCCTACCAGACCCGGTCCCGAATCGCCTCAGACTATATGAATGGCCGCCGACCTCTTCGCTTTTGACGACGAACCCGAAGCTCGCAAACCCGAGCCGCCCAAGCCAGTTGTGGCGACCCCGCCTGCGGCTGCGCCCACTGTTGTCCCAACGCCCACGCCGCCTCCTGTTCAGGCAACGGCCACGACGGCGGCCGCCACCGGCTATTCCGCCTCCTCTATTGAGGTGCTGGAAGGGCTCGAACCCGTTCGCAAACGCCCCGGCATGTATATCGGCGGCACCGACGAGCGCGCCCTGCACCACCTCTTCGCTGAAGTCCTGGACAACGCCATGGACGAAGCGGTGGCCAAACATGCCAAGCTGATCACCGTCGATCTGGACGCCGACGGCTATTTGTCGGTGCGCGACGACGGACGCGGCATTCCGGTGGACCCCCACCCCAAACACCCCGGCAAGTCGGCGCTGGAAGTCGTCATGACCGTCCTCCACTCCGGCGGCAAGTTTTCCGGAAAAGCCTATGAAACCTCAGGCGGTTTGCATGGCGTCGGTGTCTCGGTCGTCAACGCCTTGAGCGAAAGCGTCGAGGTCACGGTCTGGCGCGACGGTTTCGAATGGAAGCAGGCCTTTAGCCGGGGCCACGTCTTGGCCCCGATCCAGCAGATCAGTCCGTCCAAAAAGCGCGGCACCCTGATCCGCTTCAAGCCCGACGACGAAATCTTCGGCATGGGCGCGGCCTTCAAGCCGGCGCGCCTGTTCCGCATGGCGCGGTCAAAAGCCTATCTGTTCCGGGGCGTCGAAATCCGCTGGACTTGCGCGCCCGAGCGGATCACCGACGCCACTCCCGCCCAAGCCAGTCTGCATTTCCCCGGCGGCCTGGCCGACGCCCTGATCGACCGTATCGGTCAGCTGGAAACCGTCACCCCGACCTTCGCCGGCCGCGCCGAGCGTCAAGGCGAAGCGGGCGCCTTCGAATGGGCCGTCACCTGGTCGCCGATCGGCTTTGGCGAGTCGGACGGCTTCATCCAGTCCTACTGCAACACCGTCTCCACGCCCGATGGCGGCACGCACGAGGCCGGGTTCCGCGCCGCCCTGGTCAAGGGTCTGAAATCCTACGGTGAACTGACCAACGAGAAGCGCGCCGCGATCATCACGGCCGAGGACGTCATCGCCAATGCCGGCGCCCTGATCAGCGTCTTCATCCGCAATCCCGAATTCCAGGGCCAGACCAAGGACCGTCTGTCCTCGCCCGAGGGTGCGCGCATCGTGGAGCAGTTGCTCCGCGACCCGCTGGACCACTGGCTGACCGAGAGCCCCAAACAGGCCAACGCCCTGCTGGGCTTCGTCGTCGATCGCGCCGAGGATCGGCTGCGACGCCGTAAGGACAAGGAAGTTCAACGCGCCGCCGCCACCCGCAAGCTGCGCCTGCCCGGCAAGCTTTCGGACTGCAGCCGTCAGTCGGCTCAAGGCACCGAACTCTTCATCGTCGAAGGCGATTCGGCCGGCGGCTCAGCCAAACAGGCGCGCGACCGCACGACCCAGGCGATCCTGCCCCTGCGCGGCAAAATCCTGAACGTCGCGTCCGCCACCGCCGACAAGCTGCGCGCCAACGTCGAACTGTCCGACCTGGCCCTGGCCCTGGGCGTCCAGCCCGGCAACCGGTTCAACATCGATGACCTGCGCTACGAGCGGATCGTCATCATGACCGACGCCGACGTGGACGGCGCCCACATCGCGGCCCTGCTGATCACCTTCTTCTACCGCGTCATGCCCGAGACGATCCGTCAGGGCCGGGTGTTCATGGCTCTTCCGCCGCTCTATCGCATCAGCGCCGGCCCCTTGAGCGAATATGCCCGTGATGACGCCCACCGTGACGAGCTGCTGGCGACCGTGTTCAAAGGCAAAAAGACCGAGATCGGCCGGTTCAAGGGTCTCGGCGAAATGATGGCCTCCCAGCTCAAGGAGACCACTATGGATCCGAAGAAGCGCACCCTCGCGCGGATCACGGTGCCCGACGCTGAGGCCAGCATCGAAGATCTGGTCGAACGCCTGATGGGCAAGCGCGCCGACGCCCGCTTCCAGTTCATTCAGGAGAACGCCCAGTTCGTGAAAGAAGAACTCGACGTCTAACGGCCTCGCGGCCCTTCCAACGCACGGCGACGCCTGACAAAAGGGGGCATGCAGACGCTCGCCCCCTCCGCCGCCGTGCTTGACGAACTGAAGGCCGTGCTCGGACCAGGCGGCTGGACTCAGGATCCCGAGGTCATCGCGCCGTCGCTGACCGAATGGCGCAACCGCTGGACCGGCAACACGCCGATCCTGCTGACACCTCGTTCGACGGATGAGGTTGCGCGCGCTGTGACGATCTGCGCTCGAGAGGGCGTCGGCATCACGCCCCAAGGCGGCGGCACCGGCTTGGTCGGCGGCCAGATCCCCTTCGGCGAGGTCCTGCTGTCGACCCGCAAGATGCGCGCCGTCCGCGATGTGACTCCGCTTGACGACGCCATGACGGTCGAAGCCGGCCTGACCCTGCTGGAGGCGCAGCAGGCGGCGACAGCGGCCGGCCGCTATTTCCCGCTCAGTCTTGCAGCCGAGGGCTCAGCCACCATTGGCGGCGTCATCTCCACCAACGCCGGGGGCACCCAGGTTCTTCGCTACGGCATGATGCGCGACCTGGTGCTGGGCCTTGAGGCGGTCATGCCCAACGGCGAAATCTTCCGGGGCCTGAAGCGTCTGCGCAAGGACAACACCGGCTACGACCTGAAACAGCTGCTGATCGGCGCCGAGGGTACATTGGGCGTCGTCACTGCCGCCACGCTGAAACTCTTCCCCATCATGCGCTCGCGCGCCGTCGCGGTGGTCGGGCTGGAAACCGCCGCCGCCTCCGTCGAACTGCTCGCCCGCGCTAAGGCCGAGACGGGCGGCGGGGTCGAAGCCTTCGAACTGATGAAGCGCCTCGGGATGGAACTGGTCCTCAAGAACATCCCCGACACCCGCGAGCCGCTGGACTCGACGCCCGAGTGGTATGTCCTGATCGAGATCGCCTCCGGCACGCCCGGCGGCGCCGAGGGCCAGATGGAGGCGTTGCTCGAGGTTGCCTTCGAGGAAGGCCTGATCACCGACGCCGCCATCGCCCAGAACGACGCACAGCGCGCCGCCTTCTGGCGTCTGCGTGAAGAACATTCGGCGGCTCTGAAGCCCGAGGGCGGCGGCTGGAAACACGACGTCTCCGTCCCCATCAGCCGCATCGCCGATTTCATTGACGAAGCCTCGGCCGCCGTCGAACGCTTCCACCCCGGCGCCCGCATCTCGGTCTTCGGCCATGTCGGCGACGGCAATCTGCACTATGACATCCTGCCGGGCGTCGGTCAGGACATCCCCGCCTTCATCGGCCGCTGGAAGGAAGGCTCGCAAGTGGTTCACGACGTTGTCGGAACCTACGACGGCTCCATCTCGGCTGAACACGGGCTGGGCCGGCTGAAAACCGAAGAGGTCAAGCGCTACAAGTCCCCGCTCGAGATCGAAACCATGGCCGCCATCCGCCGCGCCATCGATCCCAAGCGGATCATGAACCCGTCGGTCCTGTTCTAGAACCGACGGCGGGCCGCCTATCTGAACTTCCGCAGGCCTCTTGGTCCCTGACGACCGGCGCCTGCGCGTTTGCCCAGCCAGTCTTTCCAGTCGGGCCAGTTGCGACGACGTCCGCCGCCATCGGCCCATTCCGGTCCAGTCTCGGCGTTGAAGACGGTGATGTCGGCGAGGCCGCCCTGTTTGAAGCTTTGCAGCTTTACACCCTTGCCACGTCCCATTTCGGGCAGTTCGGCGAGAGGGAAGATCAGCGTCTTGATGTTCTCGCCGATGGTCGCGACGTGATCGCCGGTCACCCGCAGCACCGCCAGCATTTCGCCGTTCAGTACCTGCTTGCCGCCGCGCTTCTGCGCCAGCGTGTCGTCTTCCGGCGCGATGAAGCCATATCCGGCCTTGGATGCGATCAGCAGCTTGCCGCCCGGCTGGTGCGCCAGGACGTTGATGATTTCGGCCTTCTCGTCCAGATCGATCATCAGGCGCAGCGGCTCGCCGTGGCCGCGTCCGGACGCCAGCTTGTCCGCGCCAATGGTGAAGATGCGCCCGTCCGACGCCGCCACCAATAGCTTGTCGGTCGTATAGGCCGGGACGAGGTAGGCAAGTTGGTCGCCTTCCTTGAACTTCAGCTCCGACGGATCCTCAACCTTGCCCTTTGCGGCGCGGATCCAGCCGCGTTCCGACAGGATGACGGTGATCGCTTCGCGCGGAATGAAGGCCTCGGGCGCGACGAAGGCGGACGTATCAACCGCCTCGGCGATAGTGGTCCGGCGCGGCGAGATCAGCGCCTTGCGCACCGCCTCCAGCTCATTGGAGATCGCCTTCCATTGCTTGCCTTCCGAAGACGTCAGCGCCTTCAGATTGGCAAGTTCTTCCGACAGAGCATTGAATTCCTTCTCGATCGTCATCTCTTCCAGACGCGCCAACTGACGCAGTCGGGTGTCGAGGATGAAGTCGGCCTGAACCTCCGTCAGGCCGAACCGTGCGATCAGGACGGCCTTCGGCTGCTCCTCCTCACGGACGATGCGGATCACCTCGTCCAGGTTCAGGAAGACGATGCGCAGGCCTTCCAGCAGATGTAGACGCTTTTCGACCCGCTCGATCCGCCATTGGGAACGGCGGTTCAGCACTTCGCGGCGGTGATCCAGGAAGGCGCGCAGGCAGTCTTTCAGACCCATGACGCGCGGCGTGCCGCTTGCGTCCAGCACGTTCATGTTGATCGGGAAGCGGACCTCCAGATCGGACAGTTTGAACAGGCTTTCCATCAGCATTTCAGGCTCGATGGTGCGGTTCTTGGGCTCCAGGATCAGGCGGATGTCTTCGGCCGATTCGTCGCGCACATCGCCCAGCAGAGGCGCCTTCTTGTGCTCGATCAGATCCGCCAGCGCCTCGATCAGTCGCGACTTCTGCACCTGATAGGGCATTTCAGTGACGATGATCCGCCACACGCCGCGCCCCAGATCCTCGGTCTCCCAGCGCGCCCGCAGACGCACCCCGCCGCGCCCCGTCTCATAGGCGTCCAGGATGGAGGCATGGCCTTCAACCGCAACGCCGCCGGTCGGGAAGTCGGGACCCGGCACATGCTGGACCAGGTCTTCGGTCGTCGCGTCCGGCCGTTCCAGCAGCAGCTGGCAGGCGTCGATCAGTTCGCCGACATTGTGCGGCGGGATCGAGGTGGCCATGCCGACTGCGATGCCGGACGAACCATTGGCCAGCAGATTCGGGAAGCCGGCGGGCAGGACGATCGGCTCTTCGTCCTGATCATCGTAGGTGGGCCGGAAATCAACAGCGTCCTGATCAATGCCATCCAGCAGCAGGACGGCGGCGGGCGTCAGCTTGCACTCGGTGTAGCGCATAGCCGCGGCGCTATCGCCGTCAATATTGCCGAAGTTCCCCTGACCGTCGACCAACGGATAACGCTGGGCGAAATCTTGGGCCAGGCGCACCAGGGCCTCATAGATCGAGGCGTCGCCGTGGGGGTGGTATCCGCCCATCACCTCGCCGACCACCTTGGCGCATTTGCGCGCCGCCGCCTGCGGGTTCAGCCGCATCTGATGCATGGCGTAGAGGATGCGTCGGTGCACGGGTTTGAAACCGTCACGCACGTCCGGCAGCGCGCGATTGGTGATGGTCGACAGGGCGTAGGCCAGATAGCGGCGGCTGAGGGCCGTCTCCATCGGCTCGTCGATGATGCGGCCGCCTTCCGGCGGCGGGGCGTGGATCGTCATGGCTCTGCGAATCGGGGATCGGAAGCGGGAAGTCTAGCCCGTAAGGCGCCAGATTGGGGGATAAGCGCGCTGGGGGAGTCACCAAACCGCTCCGCCGTGCGTATGTGAGACACACACCCTCGTCAGGCCGCGCCATGATCCTGTTCCTACTCTCCTATCTCGCCGGCGTTCTGACCATCGTCAGTCCCTGCATCCTGCCGGTTTTGCCCTTCGTCTTTGCGCGGGCTGATCGGCCGTTCATCCGCAACGGTCTGCCGTTGTTGGTCGGGATGGCCGTGACCTTCGCGGGCGTAGCGACGCTGGCGGCGCTGGGCGGCGGCTGGGCGGTGCGGGCCAATGAGGTCGGGCGCTGGATCGCCTTGGCCGTCATGGCTGTGCTGGGCGTCAGCCTGCTGTTTCCGGCCGTGGGCGATCGCCTGATGCGGCCGTTCGTGGCTGCGGGATCCTGGCTGACCGATCGCGCCGAGCGCCAGGGCGGCGATCAAGGTGACGTGCGCTCGTCGCTGCTGCTCGGCGTCGCGACGGGACTGCTTTGGGCGCCGTGCGCCGGACCCATTCTGGGCGTGATCCTGACGGGCGCAGCGCTGCAAGGAGCAGGCGTCGGAACGACGGTTTTGCTGCTGGCCTATGCAGCAGGCGCGGCGACGTCGCTGGGTTTGGCCCTGTTGGTCGGCGGTCGCGTGTTCAAGGCCATGAAGGGCGCGTTGGGCGTCGGCGAATGGGCGCGGCGCGGCCTGGGCGTGCTGGTGCTGATCGGCGTGGTCATCATCGGCCTGGGTGCGGACACGGGACTGTTGACCCGAATTTCGGCCGCCAGCACGGGCCGGATCGAACAGGCGCTGCTGGGCGGGATCGGGCGCGGCATGCCGACGAACCAGGCCCCGGCCGATCTGGCCAATCTGCCGGTCGAAGGGGTGATGCCGCCGCTGACCGGGGCGACGACTTGGATCAACACCCCGCCGCTCACGACCGAGCAGCTGAAGGGCAAGGTGGTGGTGGTCGATTTCTGGACCTACTCCTGCATCAACTGCATCCGCTCCATCCCCTACGTCCGCGCCTGGGCCGAGAAGTACAAGAACCAGGGTCTGGTGGTGATCGGCGTCCACACGCCCGAGTTCGCCTTCGAAAAATCCGAGGCCAACGTTCGCCAGAACATCCAGCGGCTCGGCATCACCTATCCGGTCGCCATGGATAATGAGTTCGCCATCTGGCGGGCGTTCAAGAACCAGTATTGGCCCGCCCACTATTTCATCGACGCCAATGGGCAGATCCGTCACCACCATTTCGGCGAAGGGGACTATGCGGGCTCCGAACGCGTGATTCAGCAACTTCTGAAGGAAGCGGGCGCCGCGAACGTCGCCAGCAACGTCGTCACAGTCCAGGCTCAGGGCGCAGAGGCCGCCGCCGACATGGCCCAGGTCGAATCGCCGGAGACGTACGTCGGCTATGGCCGCGCCGAGAACTTCCGCTCTCCCGGCGGCTTGGCCAACGACGTAATCAAGGACTATGTCGCCGCGCCGCTGAAACTGAACGATTGGAGCCTGTCGGGCCGCTGGCGCGTGACGCGTGAGCATGCCGACCTGCAGACCGCTGGCGGCCGTATCGCCTTCCGCTTCAAGGCGCGCGATCTCCATCTGGTCATGGGGCCCAGCAAGCCGGGCGCACCCGTCCGATTCCGCGTCCGGATCGATGGCGCGGCGCCGGGCGCGAACGCCGGCAGCGACATCGACGCCCAAGGCCTTGGCCGTGTTGACGGCGAGCGGCTGTACCAACTGGTCCGTCAAACGGGCGCGGTGCGCGAACGGACGTTCGAGATCGAGTTCCTGGATCCCGGCGTTCAAGTCTTCGCCTTCACTTTCGGCTAGAGGCGGCCGGCGTCGCCCAGCTTGTCCAGCATCCACACGCGCGCAGGCGGCAGGGGTTTGTTCTGCGGATGGAAGACGAACTGCTCCAGGAAATGCCCCGTCAGGTCGAACCCGGCCCGGACGTCGCCCTCGATCAGACCGGATTGCGCGCCCAGCATGAAGGGCGGCAGGGTCAGCATCTTGTCGGCATAGGGGGCGCCGGCGCCGCGGCTGACCGCCCGGCCGGTGCGAGGACTGACGTAGATCAAGTCGTCGGCCGTGCCGGTCGCGGCGCATTTCGACAGGTCCAGGCCAAAGCCCAGATCTTCCAGCAGCCCCGCCTCGAACCGCACGAAAATCGCAGGCCAGACCGCAGGCATTTCGAACGCCGCCATCAGCGCCTCGAACGCCAGAAAGACGCCGGGATGCGGCTCACGCTCCGGCAACGCCCCTTGGGTCACGCCTGCCGCCGCCGCCAGTCCGGTCAGCGCCAATGCGTCGTCGAACAGGGCGCTGGGCCCCTCGCCTACCGGCTCCAGCCGCGCAGCGCCGAGGTGATCCGAGGTGCGGGCGCGGTAATCGGCCACGACCCGCGCGCCCGCCTGCAGGAACGACTTCATCTTGCGTGACGCGCCGCCCGCCACATAGGCAGAGCGCCTGCCGTGGTTCTCGGTCAGCAGATCGACCACAGCGCCCGTGTCGCCGTGGCTGCGCGCCGACAGGACGAACGCCTCTTCGTGGAAATCCATGGCCACGGCTTAGCGTGGCCCCACGAGGTTGGCCATACGTTCTGCCTCAATGGGCGGGCGCCGCCTCACCTTTGATCAGGGCGACGACCTCATCAGCTTTATCGTTGGGCACCGCGAGGCTCAGCACATATTGCTCGATTTTCCAGCCGTCATCGGTCAGGCGCATGACGCCCGAGCCGCGCGTCTCGCCATAGGACGGACTGGCTAGCTTCTCTTCGAACCAGGCGATGCAGCGGCAGTCGATCGGGGCGATGGTGATGGTGATGGTTCGGGACGTCGCTGGAAACGACCAGGCGCTGTCGTGTTTGAACCACGGCTCGGCGAAGGCGCGGAACTGGGCCATCGTCCAATGCTCGTTTGCGTCCGTACCGACGAAGCGCGCATCGGGGGCGAACAGGCTGAAATAGGTCGCTTCGTCGGCGGTGGACGAGGCCTGATTGAGGCGATCCAACACCGACGCCACCTGCGCCTCAGCGGTCGGGGCCGACGTCGCGGCTTGCGACAGTGCCAGGGCGGCGATCAAGGCGGTGAACATGGCGATCTCCCTTCGTCAGTCAGGAAGGTGCAGCTCCCACCGTCCCGCCGCAAGCGGCAATCGGGCGCCTAGTCTCCGCTTTTTAGAACGGGATAGGTTTCCGGCTTCAGCGGTCCCGGCCCGAGTTCCCAATAGATCCAGCTTTCCGCCGGCATGATAAGAGTTTCCATCGGCGGACCTTTTCGCGGGCTTCCCGCTGACCGATGCTCGCATCCTGCGTTCCCGCCTTGATCAAGATCATGGACGGCGTCCATGGCCTCGACCAAGGTCGAATGGATCACCGTCGTCGCCCGGCCTAGCCCGGACCGGAAGTCGCGTCGCCCGAAGGCCCTCCCCGGCCGCAGCCCACAGTCACCATGTCATCGCGCATTCGCAGCCAAGCCCTGAAATCCAAGGTCATGTCGGCCCACGACGCCGCCGCTTTGATCCCCCCCGGCTCGACCGTCGGCATGAGCGGCTTCACTGGATCGGGCTATCCCAAGGCCGTGCCGCCCCAGCTGGCCCAGCGGATCGAGGACGCCCACGCCGCCGGCGACGCCTTTCGCCTGAACCTGTGGACCGGCGCCTCGACAGGGCCGGAGTTGGACGGCGCCCTGGCCAAGGCCGACGGGATCGAACTGCGTCTGCCCTACAACTCCGACCCCATCGCGCGCGACAAGATCAACTCGGGCCAGATGGAATACCTCGACATGCACCTCAGCCAGCTGGCGCCCGCTGTCTGGCAGGGGGTGCTGGGGCCGCTGGATACGGCGGTGATCGAGGTGTCGGCGGTCAATGACGACGGTTCGCTGGTGCCGTCATCGTCCGTCGGCAACAACAAGACCTGGCTCGACCGCGCCGACCGCGTGATCCTGGAGGTCAACCGCTGGCAGAACGCGGCGCTGGAGGGCATGCACGACATCTACTATGGCACCGCCCTGCCGCCCGAACGCGTGCCCATTCCTCTGACCCGGCCCGACCAGCTGATCGGCCAGCCCAGCCTGCTTTGCGACCCCGACAAGATCGTCGCCATCGTCGAGACGGATGCGCCGGACCGCAACCTGCCCTTCGCCGCGCCGGACGCCACGGCGCGAGCCATCGCCGGCCATCTGATCGAATTCCTGACGCACGAGGTGAAGGTCGGCCGCCTGCCCGCCGCCCTGCTGCCGCTGCAATCCGGTGTCGGCAATGTCGCCAATGCGGTGCTGGCCGGCCTGATGGACAGTTCGTTCGAACGGATGGCGGCCTATACCGAAGTCATCCAGGACGGGATGTTGGACCTGCTGGACGCGGGCAAATTGACGGTCGCCTCGGCGACCGCCTTTTCACTCAGCCCCGAGGCGGCGGCAGACCTCAACGGGCGGATGGCCGAGTTCCAGGGCAAGATCATCCTGCGCCCGCAGGAAATCTCGAACCACCCGGAGCTGATCCGTCGCCTGGGCTGCATCGCCATGAACGGACTGATCGAGGCCGACATCTATGGCAACGTCAACTCGACCCAGGTCATGGGATCGCGCATCCAGAACGGCATCGGAGGATCGGGCGACTTCGCGCGCAACGCCTTTATTTCCTGCTTCGTGACGCCCTCGACGGCCAAGGGCGGCAAGATTTCCGCCATCGTGCCCATGGCCAGCCATGTCGATCACATCACCCAGGACGTGCAGGTGCTGGTCACCGAACAGGGTCTGGCCGATCTGCGCGGCCTGTCGCCCAAGCAGCGCGCCAGGGTCATCATCGCCAACTGTGCCCATCCCGACTATCGCGATGCCCTGATCGACTACTACGCACGGGCGCTGAAGGGATCGTACGGCTTGCAGTCCCCGCACCTGCTGGAAGAGGCCCTGTCCTGGCACCAACGCTTCATCGAGACTGGCTCGATGAAGCCGATCTAGCGCGCCAGCGTCGTCGGAAACTCGTGACCCAAGGCCTCGGCCATCGCCTGCTGGCTGATCAGGAAGACCTGGTCACGCAGGTGATAGTTGTTGGACAGGACGATCACAGTCACGTCGGCGTCCGGCTGATAGAGCATCAGGTTGCGGAACCCGCCCCAACTGCCCGTATGATAGATCTGGCGGTCCTGGAAGCTGGGCCGCACCTGATCGCCCAGGCGATTGGCGAAGATGCCGAAACCCCAGTCCCGACGCGGATGGCTGCGCTCGTTCGGCTTGGTGTCAGCCGGCGCGTGGTCGGCCAGCATCTGCTGATAGCTGTCGGGGGTCAGCAAACCGCCGCGGTGCAGCGCCCTTTGCCAGACCAGCAGATCGTCCAGCGTCGAATAGACCGCGCCGGCGCCCGCCACGATGGAGGTGTTGGCGTTCGACTGGGCCGCCAGACCGCCAGGGAAGTTGGCGTAGCCCATGATGACGCCGTGATCGCCGCCATCGAGATCAAGCCCGCTATCCTTCATGCCGAGAGGCTTGAAGAAGGTCTCGCGCATATAGGTCTGAAAGGGCTTGCCGCTGGCCTTTTCGACGACGGCGGCGGCTAGATTGAAACCGGCGTTGTCGTACTGAACCTTGGCGCCCGGCTCGAACTGAAGCCCGAACCGCTTTGAATCTTGGGTCAGTTCGTCCAGCGTCGCCGGCGTCGTGCGGCGCATGCCCCAACCGGGCCGCGCCATCAGATCGGGAATGCCCGAAGTATGCGACAGCAGATGGCTGATGCGGATCGGCGCCCAAGCCTGCGGACAAGGCTGAATCCATTTGCAGACCGGATCGGAGACGTTCACCTTGCCCTCGTCCTGAAGCTTCAGGATCGCCGTCGCCGTGAACTGTTTGGAGATCGAGGCCAAGCGGAAGCGCGAGCCCAGCGCCAGCGGCTGATTCTGCTCGTAGTTCGCCTTGCCATAGACCTGGCGGAACAATACCCGGTCGCCCTTGGCCACCAGAACCGCGCCCATGAAGCGTCCTGAAGCAGCTTCGCGATCCAGGCGCGCCGCGAGCTGCGGTAAGTCCTGAACTACGACCACGGGTGGTCGCGGCGGCGCATCGGCGCGCTCGGTCGCCAGTTCCACATCGGTCTTGGGCGCCACGGCCGTGGCGATCCCGCCCCAGACCGCGCCGCCAAGGATTAGCGCCCCGAGGACGCCCAGAACGAGCCGGGGATGACCCCCGGCGGTACGCGGCACATCAAACACAGGAACTCAGACGTCGAAATCCAGACCGAACTGGGCATAGAGGGCGCGGCTATCCTGCCATTTCGGATCCACCTTGACGGTCAGGAACAGGTGCACCTGACGGCCGAGGATTTCGTTCAGCTCCTCGCGCGCCTTCTGGCCGATCCATTTCAGCGTCTGGCCGCCCTTTCCCAGCACGATGGGCCGCTGGCTCTCGCGCTCGACATAGATGGTCTGTTCGATCCGGGCCGAGCCGTCGGCGCGATCCTCGAAACTGGTCGTCTCCACCGCCGCCGAATAAGGCAACTCCTCATGGACGCGCAGATAGACCTTCTCGCGCGTGATCTCCGCTGCAAGAACCCGCACCGGCACGTCGGCGGCCTGATCCTCGGGATACAGCCACGGCCCCTTGGGCATGGACAGGGCCAGACGCTGCTTCAGGTCCTCGACGCCGTCGCCGTTGGCGGCCGAGATCATATAGACCTCGGAATAGACGCCGCTTTCGAACAGTTTCTGCGACAGGGCCAGGAGGGTGTCGCGGCGCATGCCGTCGATCTTGTTCAGCGCCAGAACAACCTTGGTCTCGGTGGCCTGCAGGTTGGCGATAATGGTCTCGGTGTCCTCGGCCGAGCGACGATCGGCCGCCGTGCCCTCCCGGCCTTCGGCGTTGATGTGCGACTGGGCGTCGATCAGGTGAACGACGATGTCCGCATCTTCCGCGCCGCCCCAGGCTGAGGCGACCATGGCCCGGTCCAGGCGACGGCGCGGGGTGAAGATGCCGGGCGTGTCGACCAGCACGATCTGGGCGTCGCCTTCCATGGCGATGCCGCGCACGGGAAAGCGCGTCGTCTGCACCTTTTGCGTGACGATCGAGACCTTGGACCCGGTCAGCCGGTTCACCAGCGTGGACTTGCCGGCGTTGGGTGCGCCGATTATGGCGGCAAAGCCTGCGCGCTGGTTTTCGATATCGGTCAAATGACGCCTTCACGTTTGAGGAGAGCCGTTGCGGCCGCCTTCTCCGCCTCCTGACGCGAACGCCCTTGCGCGGTCAAGGGCTGCACGTCCTGCACGGACACTTCGACGGTGAATGTCGGCGCATGATCCGAACCCGTCCGATCGGCGACGCGATAGGTCGGCAGCGGCCGCCCCAACCCTTGCGCCCATTCCTGAAGCGCCGATTTCGGATTGGTCACGGTGCGGGATGGCGGCGCCGACAGTTCGTCGGACCAGGCCCGTTCGAACACGGCCTTGGCGGCATCCAGCCCGCCGTCCAGATAGACCGCCGCCAATATGGCCTCGACCGCATCGGCGATGACGCCGGCCTTGCGGCGCCCGCCGGTCTTGGTCTCGCCGGGCGATAGCCGCAGCGCGGGTCCGACGCCCAGGGCCTCGCCCACGCGGGCGCAGGCGCCCTTGTCGACCAGGGCATGCAAGCTGGACGAGAGTTGGCCTTCATCCGCCGTCGGAAACTGAGCCGACAGGCGCTCGGCGACCAGCAGACCCAGCACCCGGTCGCCCAGGAACTCCAGCCGCTCGTTGTCGCGTGGACCGTGGATCCCGACGGGCGCCCCCTCGCCCACGCTGGCGTGTGTCAGGGCGCGCTCCAGCAGGGCCTTGTCCTTGAACCTGTGTCCCAGGCGCGTTTCCAGCGCCGCGACCGCTTCGGCTCTCAGATTGGCCATCAGTGGAGGACGTTGAAGAACCGGTCGAGCCGCACGTTGAACCAGCTGACGGGGTTCCACAGCGACGAACCGGGCTTCCACGAGAACAGGATGATCTGCGCCTTGCCGACCAGGTTTTCGGCCGGGACCATGCCCACGCCGCTGGACTGTTCGACGCGACTGTCGATCGAGTTGTCGCGGTTGTCGCCCATCATGAAGTAGTGGCCGGGCGGGACTTCATAGACCGGGGTGTCGTCCAGGTCGTTTCCGGGACCGAAGTCCTGGGTCATGAAGCTCTTGCCTTCCGGCAGGGTCTCGCGGACCTCGGTCACAGGACGCGGACCGAAGATGTCGTTGATCTCCTGCTCGCTGACCACGACGTCCTGAACGGGCTTGTCGTTGATATACAGCTTGTTGGCGATCATCTGGATGCGGTCGCCGGGCAGGCCGATCACGCGCTTGATGAAGTCGGTCTTGTTGTCACGCGGCAGTTTGAACACGACGATGTCGCCGCGCTTGGGCGCCGAACCCATGATGCGCCCGTCGAACAGCGGCGGGCTGAACGGGATCGAGTGCTTGGAGAAGCCATACGACCACTTGGAGACGACGATATAGTCGCCTTCGTACAGGTTCGGCTCCATCGAGGCCGAAGGGATGGTGAAGGGCTGGAACAGGAAGATCCGCAGCACCATCGCAATCAGCAGGGCGAAGACGATGGTCTTGAAGATTTCGCCGGTCTCGCTGGCCGCCGAGGTCGCCTTGTCGCCGCCCTTGGGGGTCTTGGCATAGACCTTCTGGTTCGCCGTTGTCGGCTCTTGCACCGACTTGACCGGAGCGTCCGCTTCCGAGGCCGCAAATCGTTCTTCGGGGGTGGCGTCGCGATTGGCGTCGTCGGGCTTTTGGTCTTCGCTCATGCGATCAGGCATCCTCGCCGCGTCCGCGCGGTTATCGCGCACGCCTATAACCTGATTACGACTGCGGCAAGGCTTCGATCACCACGAAGGCGAGCGCATAGGGATGTTCGTCGCTCAGCGTCAGGTGGATTTTCGCCTCGTGTCCGGGCGGCGTCAGACGCGCCAGATGCTCAGCCGCATGGCCGGTCAGCGCCATTGTCGGCTGACCCGACCGCAGATTCACCACCCCCATGTCGCGCCAATAGACATCGGCGCGCATCCCGGTGCCCAAGGCCTTGGCGCAGGCCTCCTTGGCGGCGAATCGTTTGGCGTAGCTCCAGGCCGGGTCCGGCTTCCGATCCGAGCGGGTGCGCTCCAACTCGGTGAAGCAGCGCGTCTTGAAGCGATCTCCAAACCGATCAAGAGACGCCTGGATGCGACGGATATCCGACAGGTCCGCGCCGACGCCGATGATCATTTGACCGCATCCATCGCGGCCCGCATCCGGCGGATCGCGCCGTCCAGACCGATGAAGATCGAGTCGCCGATCAGGAAGTGGCCGATATTCAGCTCGCGGATTTCCGGGATCGCCAGCATGCGCGGGGCCGTGTCGTAATCCAGCCCGTGGCCTGCATGTACCTCAAGGCCTAGGATGTCGGCTTGGGCGGCGGCTGCGGCGAGGCGTTCGAACTCGACCTCCCGCTCTGCCGGATCTGTCAGGTGGCAGTAGCGACCGGTGTGGAATTCGACCACCTGCGCGCCGACGGCGGCGGCGGCCTCGACCTGCGCTTCGGTCGGTTCGATGAATAGCGAGACCCTGAGGCCGGCGTCCGCCAGCGCCTTGACCACAGGCGCGATCCGTCCTTCGTGACCCGCGACCGCCAGACCGCCTTCGGTCGTGACCTCCTCGCGCCGCTCGGGCACCAGACAGGCGGCGTGCGGCCGGTGGCGCAGAGCGATGGTCAACATCTCGTCCGTCACCGCCATTTCCAGATTCAGCGGCTTGCCGGCGCGGGCGCATAGGGCGCTGAGCACGTCGATATCGGCGTCGGTGATGTGGCGGCGGTCTTCGCGCAGATGCGCGGTGATTCCGTCTGCTCCGGCCGCCAGCGCCGCCTCGGCCGCGCGCGCAGGATCGGGGTGTGTGCCGCCGCGTGCGTTTCGCACCGTGGCGACATGGTCGATGTTGACGCCCAGCCTGACCCGTTCGCGCATGGCTCTACTTCGACAATCTGCGGCTGCCGGGATCTTCCACTGAAAGTGCGGCCAGTTCAGGCGGAAGAGCGTCGGCTGGGTAAGCGGGCACGTCCAGCGACGCCAAGGCGACCAGCGGCACGCCCACATCCGCCTTGCCGCCCGAGCGATCGACGATACAGGCGGCGGCGATCACCTCGCCCCCGGCGGCCTGGATGGCGGCGATGCATTCGCGCGATGACAGGCCAGTCGTGACGATGTCCTCGACCATGACGACCTTTTCGCCCGGCTCGACCGAGAAACCACGACGCAGTTTGAACGTACCGCCTTCGCGCTCGACATACATCGAACGGACCTTCAGGTGTTTGGCCGTCTCGTAACCGGGGATGATGCCGCCTACGGCCGGCGAGATGGCGACATCGACCGGGCCAACCGTGGCCGTGATCTTGTCCGCCAGCGCCTTGCACAGCCGCTCGCATCGCGCACCGTCCATGAAGACCAGATTTTTCTGCAGGAAGACCGGGCTGTGCAGACCCGACGACAGGACGAAATGGCCTTCGCGCAGGGCGCCGGCGTCGCGAAACTCGTTGAGGACGTCTTCAGTGTTCATGACAGGGTTCTAGACCCGGATCGCGCGCGGATGAACCCTGCGGCGACGCTTCATTCGATGTTTTCGTTCGGCCGCAGCCCGCGCGCCAGCAGTTCGGCCCAGACGCCCTCCGCGTCCTCGGCGAAACCGATCAGATCCAGGTCAGACGCGGCGATCATTCCATGTTCGACCAAGGCGTCGAAACCGATCACCGAGGTCCAGTAGGCCTTGTCCACCAGAACGACCGGAACCGGCGGGGCTTTCCCCGTCTGGCGCAGGGTCAGCATTTCGAACATCTCGTCGAAGGTGCCGAAGCCGCCGGGAAACACCACCAGCGCATTGGCGCGCATCGCCAGATGCATCTTCCGCATCGCGAAATAGTGGAAGCGGAACGTCAGCTCCGGCGTCGAATAGGCGTTCGGCTCCTGCTCGTGCGGCAGGGTGATGTTGAAACCGACCGACGGCGCGCCCGCGTCCACAGCCCCGCGGTTGGCCGCTTCCATGATGCCCGGGCCGCCGCCGGTGGCGATGACATTGTCGCGGGGCTCGCCGACGCGTCCTCGCAAGGCTCCGCCCCGCTCGGACGCCAGCCGACCAAAGGCGCGGGCCTCTTCATACCAACGATGCCCTTCGCGGATGCGCGCGCTACCGAAGACGACGAGGGTCGAGCGCACGCCCCAGGCCCTCAACGCCTCCTCAGGCTTGGCGTATTCCATCAGGAACCGCACGCCGCGCATCGAATCGCCCAGCAGGAAGTCCTGATCCATCGCCGCCATGCGATAGGACGGCGAGGCCATCTGCGCTGCGTTCGGCTTTACCGGGTCGCTCATTCGCCCCGCGCGCGCTCGACGGAATCGACCGACGGATTAGCCCTCAGCGCCGCCATGATTGTGGTGGCGTGCTTGGCGTCTTCGACCTCGACATCCACGTCCACGTCGAAGAAGTCCTGCTGACGATGCGCCATCGACAGGTTGATGATGTTGCCGCCGGCCTCGCCGATCAGGGTCGTGACCTGACCCAGCACGCCCGGCGCATTGCGGATCGTCGCGCGAATGCGGGCGGCGGCGACCGCGTCCGTTTCGGCCTGAGGCGTCCATTGCAGGTCATGCCAGACCGAATCGTCATCGGCGAAGGCGGCCAGCGTCTGGCAATCGATGGTGTGGACGGTCAGGCCGGATTCCGGCTCCAGAATGCCCACGATCCGGTCGCCCGGTACGGGCGTGCAGCATTGACCGAAGTGTACCGACACGCCGGGCGTCAGCCCGCCGCCGCGCACGAACAGCCGCGCCTTCTCGCCCTGGATGCGCTGCTTCTCGGGCCCGGCCTTCAGCCGCCCCTTCAGCGCGGGAAACAGAATTTCGGCCGCCGTCGTCGGCGACAACCGCCCGCGACCCAAGCCTTCGAACAGATCGTCGTCGCTTGCGACCGCCAGCAGTTCCAGGACCGGCTTCAGCGACACGTCGGTCAGGGTCTTGTCGACCCGGCCCAGGGTCTGATCCAGCGCCACGCGGCCCAGCTTGATGAACTCTTCGCGCTCGGAGGTGCGGATATGGCGGCGAATGGCCGAGCGCGCGCGGCCCGTGACTGTCAGGCTGCGCCAGTCGACAGGCACTTCGCGCTTGGAGCCCCGGATGATCTCGACCACGTCACCGTTCTGGAGCGGCGTGCGCATGGGCTTCAACTCGCCATTGACCTTGACGCCGACGGCGGTGTCGCCGACCTCGGTGTGGACGGCATAGGCGAAGTCCAGAGGCATTCCCCCGCGCGGCAGGGTGACCAGTTGCCCCTTCGGGGTGAAGACGAAGACCTGGTCCAAGTACATTTCCAGCTTGGCGTGCTCGACCCAGTCCTCGCCGCCCTCGCCGTGCTCGATCACCTGAACCAGGTGGCGCAAGTTCTGAAGCGGGTCACGCCCGCCGCCCTGCTCCATCGCCTCACGGTCGAACCCATAGGAATGGTTCTTGTAGCGCCAGTGGGCGGCGACCCCGTCCTCGGCGATCCGGTCCATGTCCTCGGTGCGGATCTGCATCTCGATCCGCAGGCCGCGCGGGCCGACGACGGTCGTGTGCAACGAGCGATAGTTGTTCGACTTGGGCGTCGAGATGAAATCCTTGAACCGCTCGGGCACCATCGGCCATTCGCGGTGGATCACGCCCAGCGCGCGATAGCAGTCGTCCTCAGCCTCGACGATGACGCGGAAGCCGTAAATGTCCGAGAGGGACGAAAAGCCGACCGACTTGCGCTGAAGTTTGCGCCAGATCGAATAGGGCGTCTTTTGCCGGCCATAGACCTTGGCCTTCAGACCTGCCTCGGACAGGACGCGCTCGACCTCGCTCGCCACGCCGTCGATGGCGCGGCCATGCTCCAGCTTCAACGCCTCCAGCCGCCGCTCGATGGCGGTCTTGGCCGTTGGGTTCAGATGGGTGAAGGCCAGCTCTTCCAACTCGGACGCGATCGAATGGATGCCGATCGACCGGCCCAGGGGCGCATAGACTTCCAGCGTTTCGCGGCTGATCCGCTCGCGCTTCTCCGGCTTCACGAACTGGAGCGTGCGCATGTTGTGCAGACGGTCTGCCAGCTTGACCAGCAGCACCCGCACGTCCCGGCTGATGGCCAGGATGAACTTGCGCAGGTTTTCGGCCTGGCGCGTGTGTTCGGCCTGAAGCTCCAGCCGCGACAGCTTGGTCACGCCCTCGACCAAGACCGCGACCTCTTCACCGAACATGCCGGCGATGTCGTCACGTGTCGCGGTCGTGTCCTCAACCACGTCGTGCAAAAGGGCGGTGACGATGGTGGCGGTGTCGAGCTTATAGTCGGTCAGGATCCCCGCGACCTGGATCGGGTGGGCGAAATAGGGATCGCCCGAGGCTCGCAACTGCGAGCCGTGCATCTTCATCGCATAGACGTAGGCGCGGTTCAGAAGCGCTTCGTCGGCGGTGGGGTCATAGGCCTTGACGGCCTCGATCAGCTCGAACTGACGCAGGATCGGCGCGCGCTTGGGCTGCGGCGCCGGATCGACGGGCGTCGTCTGAGGGTCGTTTTTGTTTGCAGCTTGGGGCGCCGGCGGAACCGTCTCGGTCCGCGCCGGCAGGATAGTGACGCCAGGGGCTCCCTCGGGCGTCAGTACCGCTCCTCCTGACCGCCGTCGCGGTCGCTTTGCAGGGCGCGGATCAGTTCCGCCTCGGCCATGTTCATGTGCTGCGGCGAGGCCAGCAGGGCGACCGTTTCCGCCTCGTCCTCGGCTTCCGTCCGCTCATCGACGCGTTGCAGCGTGGTGATGATGGTCTCGCGCAGCTCGTCCGGCACGACGGTGTCGTCGGCGATCTCGCGCAGGGCGACGACAGGGTTCTTGTCGTTGTCGCGGTCGATCGTCAGGGCGGCGCCGTTGGCGATGCTGCGGGCGCGGTGGCCAGCCATCAGCACCAGACCAAAGCGGTTCGGAACCTTCTCGATGCAGTCTTCGACGGTGACGCGGGCCATGAAATTCCTCGAACGCGGGGGAGAACCGCGTCAAATACAGATGAGGACGGCTTTTTGCAACGCCACAGGGGCGGAAGTTGGGCGTCAGGTCGGGCGGGCGTCGGCGCCGACGGGGGCCAAAGCGGCCAGGTCGCTCGCGGCCCCGCCATGCGGATGCACCCAACTCGGCGCGATCTCGGCGATGGGGCCCATGACGAACCGGCGCTCGGCCGCGCGGGGGTGGGGCAGGATCAACCCCTGCAGATCACCGCTCAATCGTCCGTAGGCGATCAGGTCCAGATCCAGCGTCCGCGGCGCATTGCGAACCGACCGCTCGCGGCCGAACGCGTCCTCGATCCGGCCGAGCGCCGCCATCAGGCCATGCGGATCATGGTCGGTGCGGACGATGACCACGCCATTCAGGAAGGCGGGATCGTGCGGATCGGGCCAGGCCAGTGACGACCACCACGACGAGCGTGCGACGATATCAATCCCTTCGCTGCGAAAGCGCGCGAGCGCCGCCTCCAGCGCTTCGGTGCAGGACGACCATGCCCCCTTGTCATTGCAGCCCAGGGCCACGATGACTGCATCATTCAGGTCGAACCCGTCATCGATTCCGACGGCGACCGCGCGATCCGATTTTTCATCTTTTTCGACGGCTTCGACCATGTTTCATCCCACCGACCGGCTGGCGATCTTCATCGACGGCTCGAACCTGTACTCCGCCGCCCGCGCCCTGCAGCACGACATGGATTTCCGGCGGATGCTGGACTGGTTCCGCGAGAGGTCCATCCTGACGCGTGCATACTACTATACGGCCGTGGTCGAGGGCGAAGAATTCTCGCCGGTGAAGCCGCTGGTGGACTGGCTCGACTACAACGGCTTTTCGGTCGTCACCAAGCCGGTGAAGCGGTTCACGGACAATAGCGGCCACAGCCGGATCAAGGGCAATATGGACATCGAGATCGCGGTGGACATGCTGGAACTGGCTCCGCACATCGACCATGCGGTGCTGTTCTCCGGCGACGGCGATTTCAGGCGGGTGGTTCAGGCGATCCAGGCCAGGGGCGTGCGGGTCACGGTCATCTCCACCCAGAAGACCCAACCGCCGCATATCGCCGACGAACTGCGTCGTCAGGCCGACGCCTTCCTGGACCTGAACGATCTAATGGCCGACTTCGGCCGCCCGAAGGCCGCCCAATGACCTTGACGCCCGAACCGCCCCGTGACTGCCCCCTATGCCCTCGCCTGGTCGCCTATCGTCAGGAGAATGCGCACCAGAATCCAGAGTGGTGGAACGGGCCGGCCGCCTCGTTCGGCGATCCGAACGCGCGTCTGCTGATCGCCGGCCTCGCGCCCGGCCGTACCGGCGCGAACCGGACGGGACGTCCCTTCACTGGCGATCACGCCGGCTGGCTGTTGTACGACACCCTGAAGAAGGCCGGGTTTGCGCACGGCCATTACGATCCCAACGGCGACGATGACCTGACGCTGACGGACTGCATGATCACCAATGCGGTCCGGTGCGCCCCGCCGGGGAACAAGCCCCTGCCGATCGAGGAAACGACCTGCCGTCCCTTCCTGATCGACCGGCTCAAACTGCTGCCGAATCTGAAGGTGATCGTGACCTTGGGCGACGTCTCGCGCCGCAATATCCTGAAAGCGTTCGGACGGCCTGCGTCAGCGATGCCGGCGGGTCACGGGGCGCAGGGCGAAGCCGGCGGCTACGTCATTCTGAACAGCTATCACTGCTCCCGCCTGAACACGAACACCGGTCGCCTGACGCCGCAGATGTTCGAGGACATCTTCGCGCGCGCCCGAACCCTGATCGAGGCCTGAGCCTCAGCCCTTGTCGCGCATCAGGCGGGCCTTGTCGCGCTGCCAGTCGCGTTCGGCCGAAGCCTCGCGCTTGTCGTGCAGCTTCTTGCCCTTGGCGAGTGCGATCTCCAGCTTCGCCTTGCCCGCATCGTTCAGATATAGCTTCAGCGGAATGATGGTCTGACCGTCGCGCTGGACCGCCCCCATCAGCTTGTCGATCTGCTTTCTGTGCAGCAGCAGCTTACGCGGTCGGCGCGGCTCGTGGTTGAAGCGGTTCGCCTGTTTGTACGGCGGGATATCGGCGTTGATCAGCACGATCTCGCGACCCTCCACCGCCGCATAGCTTTCGGCGATATTGGCTCGGCCGTCACGCAGCGCCTTGATCTCGGTGCCCAGCAGCTGGATCCCAGCCTCGATATTGTCTTCCAGAAAATAGTCGAACCGCGCGCGGCGGTTTTCGGCGATGACCTTGGACTTCGATTGCGGCTTGGGGGCCATCAGATGACGCCCGCCGCCGCCATGGCGCGGTCGATAAAGGGTTTGACCGCATCGGAGGTCGGCGACAGCGGCAGGCGCGCCTCCTCATTGCACAAGCCAAGCTTGGCCAGAGCGTATTTCGTCGGCGCGGGCGAGTTGTCCAGGAACAGCGCCTTGCAAAGACTGATCAGTCGGTCCTGCCAGTCGCGTGCGGTCGCATAATCGCCGGCGGTCATCGCATTGTGCAAGGCGACCATGGCCTCGGGCGCGACATTGGACGCCACCGAGATCAGCCCGACGCCGCCATGGGCGTGGTAGCCGAGATAGCTGGGGTCGTCGCCCGAGATCAGGTCGAACTGGCCATCGATGTTTGCGCGCATCCAGCTGACACGGCTCATGTCGCCCGTGGCGTCCTTGATGCCGACGATGTTGGGGTGGGCCGCCAGCCGCGCCACTGTCTCATTGGACAGATCGGCCCCCGTCCGGCCCGGCACATTGTAAAGCAGGATCGGCAGTTGAACCGCGTCGGCCACCGCTTCGAAATGGGCCGCCATGCCCGCCTGGGACGGGCGAATGTAATAGGGCGTCACGATCAAAGCCCCATCCGCGCCCACCGTCTTGGCGTGGCGGGTCAGGTCGATGGCTTCCTTGGTATAGGGCGATCCGGTGCCGGCGATGACGGCGACGCGCCCGGCCGTCAGACGCACACACAGTTCGATGACGTGCTTGTGCTCATCCAGATCCATGCTGGCGCCCTCGCCCGTCGTGCCCATCGGGACGACGCCGTGAACCCCTGCGGCGATCTGACGCTCGAGCAGTTTGGCGAATGCGGCTTCGTCCACGTTTCCGTCACGAAGTGGTGTGATCAGGGCGGTGATCACGCCCTTGAACAAGGGGGCGTTCATGAGACTAAGCTGGCCTGCGTGGGGAGTGACGATGGACGGATGTTCATCGCCTTTGCAATGAGCGCGGGACGTTAGGTCGCCAGCGGCTCCGCCGCAACCGGGATTGAATGGGAACAGGACAGATCATGATCGCGACCAGTCTGGCGGCGGCCCTCGCCGTCCTTGCGCCGAACCCGCAGGACGTCCTGCCCACCCAGCCTGTGCCCTATGCCTCGGCGTCCTCGTCCGTGCCCGGTTATTCGGCTACCTATCAGGGCCGCGTGCTGAACGATCAGGACACGGCGCTGTTTCGTCAGGGGCTGGCGGCGGCGCGTGCGCGCGATGTGTTCGGCGCCCAGTCCGCCATGTCGCAGATCAGGGACGCCTCGGCTCGCAAGCTGGTCGAATGGGCGCTGATCGACACCTCGGGCGAGCAGCTGTCCTACTCGGACCTCGCGCGCGGTCAGTCCGATCTGGCGGGATGGCCGCGCGGCGAATCGCGACGCGCCGCCGCCGAAAAGGTGCTGGACCGGTCCGGCATGGGCGCGGACGCCGCCTTGGCCCTAATGTCTGACGGAAAGCCGACGACGGTCGAGGGGGCCATCGCCTACGCCTCGGCGCTGCAGCAGCGCGGCCGCCAGGATGAGGCCCGCGCCCTCGTCCGCGACTGGTGGCGCACCCGCTCGTTCGACGACGCGCCGCAGTCGCGTATCCTCGGCCAATGGGGTTCCTGGCTGACGCCCGCCGATCACGAGGCGCGGCTGAATATGCTGCTGCTCGGTCCGCACGGACCGGCGACGCGCAGCATGATCAATCTGGTCTCGCCCGATCGCGCCGCCATCGCGAACACGGTCATGACCCTTCGCTCGGCCTACAGCCCCGACGCCGTCATCGCCAATCTGACGCCGGCCCAGGCGGCCGATCCGGCGGTTGTGCTGGAGCGTGTTCGCCTGCTGCGATCGCAGAACCGGCAATCCGAAGGCTTTGCGCTGCTGGCCAATCTTCCGCCGGCTCCGGGCCACACGACCGGCGACAACACCCTGTGGAGCGAGCGCCGGAACTACTTCCTTGACGCCCTGCAACAGGGCAACTGGCGCGCGGCCTATGACGCCATGAACGCCCACGGCTTCACCTCGGGCGACCGGATGGTGGACGCCGAATTCTTCGCCGGTTGGGTCGCCCTGACCAAGCTGAACCAGCCCGAAGTCGCCGCCCGCCATTTCGAAGCCCTGCGCACCGCCTCGTCCACGCCGATCACTCAAGGTCGCGCCTTCTACTGGCTGGGTCGCGCCGCCGAGGCGCGCGGCGAACGCGACGCCGCCCTCGCCTATTATCGCAACGGCGCCCAGCATTGGCAGACCTTCTACGGTCAGCTGGCGGCCGAGAAGGCGGGCATGACCACGCTTCAGCTGCCGGGGGAGCCCGTGCCGTCACAGGCGGACATCGCCCGCTTCGAAGGCAATGAGATCGTCCGCGCCACGCGCATTTTGGGCGAGACCGGCGAAATGAGCCTGCTGCGCGTCTTCGCCTATCAGCTGGACAACGACCTGCCGACGATCAACGATCTTGCTTTGCTGATGGACCTGTCGCGCGGCTATGGCGAGGGTTTCACCGCCATGATGGTTGGGCGCGCAGCCAGCCAGCGGGGCTTCGTCATGCCCGAGCGGATGTATCCCGTCCGCGTCCCGCCTCAGGTCGCCGGCGCCGCACCGCTGGAATTCACCCAGGCGATCACGCGCCAGGAATCCAGCTTCGATCCCCGCGCCCGCTCCGGCGCCGACGCGCGCGGCATGATGCAGTTCCTGCCGTCCACCGCCTCTGGCGTCGCCCGCCGCCTGGGCATGGGCTATTCGGCCGAGCAGCTGTGGGATCCCGACTACAACATGACCTTGGGCAGCTATCACCTGGGCGAGCTGATGGCCGCGAACAACGGCTCCATGCTGCTGGCGACGGTCGGCTACAACGCCGGACCGGCGCGTCCCAGCCAGTGGATCGCCCGTTGCGGCGACCCGCGCGGCGATGCGATCAAGACCATCGACTTCATCGAGTGCGCGCCCTTCACCGAGACGCGCAACTATATGATGCGGGTGATGGAAAACATGGCGGTCTATAAGGCGCGCCTGAACGGCGGCACGGCGCCGCTGACGCCGTCTGCCGACATTTCGCGCGGATCGGCGGCGGGCGCGCGGCCCTATATCGCCTACTGAGCCCGGCGGGCCGCCAGCAGCGGTCCGTTCGGCCCTTCGATCCACTCGCCGTCCAGCCCGAAGACCTCGCGCAGGACGGCGGGCGACAGGGCCTGGATCGGTGGGGCGTCGGCGACTGCTCGCCCCCGATCTAACACAACGATGCGATCCGCCACGGCTGCAGCCATGGTCAGGTCGTGAAGGCTGACCAACACCCCTGCTCCGCCGTCAGCGCGCGCCCTCAGGCGCTCCAGCACCAGACGCTGCGCATCCGGGTCCAGCCCCGCGATCGGCTCGTCGGCCAGCAGCAGCGGCGCATCGACGACAAGGGCTCGCGCCAGCAGAACCCGGGCACGCTCGCCGCCTGACATCTCTGCAACGCCGCGGTCCGCCAGATGACCAGCGCCGACTTCGTCCAGAGCGGCTCGCGCTCGCGCCAGCGCATCCGCGCCTGACAGGAAAGGCGCGCCGAGCGCCGCCACCTCCACCGCCGGCAGGTTCCAGGCGATGCGCCGTTCCTGCGGCAGATAGGCGACGCGTTCCGCCCGCTGGCGATCGGACAGATCGACGATGTCCGCCCCGCCCAACCTGATTTGTCCGCCGGTCGTCTCCAGCAGGCCCACAGCCGCGCGGATGGCGCTGCTCTTGCCCGCGCCGTTTGGTCCGCACAGGGCCACGACCTCGCCCGCCGCGACCGACAGGCTCACCCCGTCCAGCACGACGGCTTTGCCTAGCCGCGCCAGAACCGTCTCCAGCGACAACAGGCTCACAGCCGCCACTCCCGCGCCGCCCGCCATGCGATCAGGGCGAACAGGGGCGCGCCGATCAGGGCGGTGAACACGCCCAGCTTCAGCTCCTGATCCGTCGGCGTCAGTCGCGCCAACAGGTCCGCGACGATCAGCATCAGCCCGCCCGCCAGCGCCGAGGGCGCCAGGATTCGCTTCGCATCACCCCGCACCGCCGCGCGCACCAGATGCGGCGCGGCCAGGCCCACGAACCCGATGACGCCCGCCACCGCCACCGCCGCCCCTGTGGCCAAGGCCGCCGCGATCAGGGCGAAGGCCCGCAACCGCCCCATATTCAGTCCGGACGCCGCTGCCCCCTCGTCGCCCAGGGTCAGCATCCGCAGACCGGCGCCCGACAAGGCAGCGAAGACGCCCGCGACGATGACCGCCGGCGTCACCCAGGCCACATCGACCCAGCTTCGGTTTTGCACCGATCCCAGCAGCCAGGACATGACCTCGGCTGCGGCGATCGGCGACGGCGACAGGTTGAAGATCAAGGCCGTCGCCGCACCGGCGAAACTGGACAGGGCCACCCCGAACAGGATCAGGGCCTCGGGCGCCCGCATGGCCCTGGACGCCACGATCAACAGTCCGCCCGCCAGCGCCGCGCCCGCCAGGGCCGACACCTCGACCAGTCCCGGCACGGCGGCAGCACCAAGCACGATGGCCAGCGCCGCACCCAGGGCCGCCGTCGCCGACACGCCCAGCACGCCGGGATCGGCCAGCGGATTGCGCAACAGCCCCTGCATCACCGCGCCTGCCAACCCCAGAGCCGCGCCGACGACTAGGGCGCAGACGGCGCGTGGCGCCCTCACCTGCCACAGCACCTCGGCCGGACCGGATGTCGGATCGCTGAAGGCCGCCGCATACTGATCGATGCTGAACGCCGTCTCGCCGGCCAGCACCGCCAGAGCCACCGCCGCGAAGATCAATCCGATCAGAATCAGGCACAGCCGAACCGTTCTGCTCACGGCCGCCCCTTGGCCATCATCTCAACCGCATCGGCGGCGAACCACGCGGGGCAGGTCAAGGTCGCAGCGGGCAGGCGCGCCGCCGTTCGACCCTCGGCCGCTCGCGCGACAACCGGATGCCGCCCCGGTCCGCGCAGGTCGGCGCGCAGCTGATCGAAGAAGCCGAGCACAAATCGCACCGGCGGGCTCATCGCGATCCGCTCGACGCTAAGTGCGCCAAAACCGGGCGCGGCCGACAGATTCCTAAATCCGGCCGCCCGCATCATCGCATCCATCAGCGTACCCGGACCCGCAGTGAAGCCCCCTGATGTCAGATAGACGGCCCCTGGCGCCTCAGCCGTGCGCTTCACCGGCGCCGCTTTGGCCAACTTCTCGTCCATCTGTCGCTCTAACGCTTGTCCGCGCTCAGCCTGTCCCAGATCCCGCGCCACGGTTTGGATATTTCGGCGCACCCCGTTTAGGTCGACCGCGTCATCGATCGTGACCACCTTGACCCCGCGCTGCGTCAGCGCCGTCAGTAGACGCGGTTCGCCGCCCCAGTAGCGCACCACGACGTCAGGCTGAAAACCCACGGCGGCCTCCAGCGTCGGACGCAAACGCCTGTGACCGACCGCCTGCTGACGCAGCCAGGCGTCAGGATCGTCGGCGCGCGGCGACAGTGCGATGTCTGCATCCGGCGCTAGAGCCAGCACATATTGGTCGGCGCACTGGTCCAGCGCCATGATCCGCAAGGGCCTGGCCTGAGCCGTGCTGCTGCTGAAAGCCAAAGCCGCCAAGGCGACGCAGACACGCTTCATCCTTCGATAAGACCGGCGAACAGGGCGTCCAAAGTCGTGCGAACCAGCGCCTGTCTATCCGACCACGGAAAATAGGGCTTGGTGATCATCAGAGACACGATTCCATGCGCCGCAGCCCAGATCGCCTGGGCGATCGTGGCGGGATCGCCTTTCATGCGTCCAGCCGTCACGCCGTCGCCGACGGTCGCCTCCAATGTCGTGAACAGGCTGGAGCCCAGTTCGCGCGCCGCGTCCTGAGCGCCGTCTCGCGCCTCCACCGGTCGCGTCAGATAGATCAGGCGATAGGCGTTGGGATGGGCGAAACCGAAGTCGATATAGCCCTCGATCATCCGCCGCAGCCGCTGCTCGGGCGGCGCGGCCTCATCGGCGACCGCGGCATTGGATGCGATCAGCCGCGCAAAGGCGTCACGGCAGATTTCCTGCAGGATCGCGCCCTTGTCCGGGAAATGCATGTAGAGCGCCGTCGACGACAGTCCGACCTCGTCCGCGATCTTGCGAATCGTCGCGCCTTCATAGCCGTGCTCGACGAAGATGCGCTCCGCCGCGGCCAGGATTTCGCCCCTACGCGAGTGGCCTTCGCCCTTGGGCTTTCGGGTCGTGCGCGAGGCGTTCGAAAGTTCAGACAAGCCGCTGCTCCGGGTGAGGCGCCCTGAATAGCGACAATCCGTCCCGGACGCCAACCGACTTGCAGAACAGGGTTGTTTCAAATAGCGATTAGGGGTTGTGGCGCTTTGGGGGCGGATGCGGTGAAGGATTGGGCGCATCCAGGGATCAGGCCCCGCCGAAACGGCGCCTCACGACGCACGCCGAGCGGTGTCCAGATCACGACCGTGATCCTGCTTATCCTGACATCCGTCGTAGCGCTGATCCGCTGGCCCGCCGTCGCGATCGACTTGGGGCTGGTTCTGTTTCAGGCCGCCTTCGTGGTCTGCGCTTTGTGGAAGGCCGTCATCGGCATCGCCAGCCTGCGACGCCCTTCGCCCGCTGCTCGTCCGATCGAATGGCCGCGCTACACCATTCTGGCGGCGCTTTATGACGAAGCTGCCGTGGCGCCGCAGTTGATCGCCAACCTCAGCCGGATCGACTATCCGGCGCACAAGCTGGAGGCCTTCATCGTGCTGGAGGCGCATGATGAGGCCACCCTGGCCGCAGCCCAGGCGACGCCCAAACCGCCGTGGCTGAAAATCCTGATCGCACCGCCGGGCAGCCCACAGACCAAGCCGCGCGCTTTGAACTACGCCTTGGGTCACGCGCGGGGCGATCTGGTCACCATCTATGACGCAGAGGATCGACCGCATCCGCAACAACTCCGCCAGGCGGCGGCGCGTTTCGTCGCCCAGCCCCGGTTGGGTTGTCTTCAGGCGCCGCTGCGCATCCGAGCATCTGGCAAGGCTGGCTCCGGGTTTCTGGATCGGCAGTTCGCCTTTGAATATGCGGCCCTGTTCGAAGTGACCTTGCCGGGCATGGCGCGGCTGGGCCTGCCCTTTCCGCTTGGCGGCACCAGCAATCATATCCGCATGACGGCGCTGCGTGGCGCAGGCGGCTGGGATGCGCACAATGTCACCGAGGACGCCGACCTGGGCTTTCGCCTGTGGTCGATGGGCTGGAAGCTCGGCGTCATCGACAGTCCGACGTGGGAGACGCCGCCGGGCGCGATGGACCGATGGCTGCCCCAGCGCACCCGGTGGCTGAAGGGTTATATGCAGACCTGGGGCGTGCATACGCGGCGTCCCAACGCCTTGGGCCGGCGCGGAATCTTGTCGCTGGTCATGACCTTGGGCGCGGCGATCCTTTCGGCGGCCGCCCATGCGCCAACGCTGGCCTGGCTCGTTCTAGCCGGCGCCGTCTGGGCGCTTTCCGGCGTCTTGCCGTCCCTGCCCGGAGGCTCACTAGGCGTGCTGGCGCTGGGCGTCATCGCCGCCTGGATGAGCTGTGCGGTGGGAGCACGGCGGGCAGGGCTCGATTATCGGCTGGGCGATGTGCTGGCTGCGCCGGCGTACTGGGCGCTGCTCAGCCTGGCCTTCGTCCATGCAGCCTGGCGGCTGGCGGTCGAACCGCACGTCTGGGACAAGACCCCGCACGATCGCGACGATCAGATGCCGGAATTGACCGTCGTGGCGCTGGACGCTGGACGCGAGGCGGCCTGAGCGCCTATCTGCCCGACGATGGCGCCCGTCCTTTCCAAAACTCCCGAAATGCTCGTGACCTCCGGCTGGTCCGACTATGCCCTGCTGGACAGCGGCGACGGCAAGAAGCTGGAGCGGTACGGCCGCTACACCGTCGTTCGGCCCGAACCGCAGTGTTTCTGGTCGCCCCGCGATCCGAAAGCCTTCGAAAACGCGACAGCCGTTTTCGATCCGCAGCAGGAAGAGGAAGACAGCGGTCGCTGGCGGTTCGACAAGCACGGCCCCATAGACGCCTTCCCTTTGAAATGGCGCGATGTGAAGTTCACCGGCAGGTTCACCCCCTTCCGCCACCTCGCCTTCTTCCCTGAACAGGCGGCCAACTGGGAATGGCTGGACGGGCGGGTGCGGGACTTCACACGTTCGGCCGGCCGTGCTCCAAAGATCCTGAACCTGTTCGGCTATACCGGCGTCGCCAGCCTGGCTGCAGCCGCCGCGGGCGCAGAGGTCACTCACGTCGACGCCTCCAAGAAGTCTGTCGCCTACGCCCGCGAGAACGCCGAACAGTCGGGACTGGCCCAGCATCCAATTCGGTGGATTGTCGAGGACGCCCGCAAATATGTCGCGCGCGAAGTTCGTCGCGGCTCGAAGTATGACGGCATAATCCTGGACCCGCCGAAATACGGGCGCGGCCCTACGGGTGAAGTCTGGCGCCTGTTCGAGGATATGCCGGGCCTGCTCAAGGACTGCGCCTCGCTGCTGGCGGACGATGCCGACTTCCTGCTGCTGAACGCCTACGCGGCCCGCGTTTCCGGCCTGTCCTTGGCGCATCTTATGGTCGAGGCGACCCAGGATCGTGGCGGCCGGGTCGACTGGGGCGAACTGGCCCTGTCCGAAGACGGCCCTGACGCCCGCGCCATCGGCCTGTCCTTCTTCGCGCGGTGGAGCCAATGACCGAACGAGTCATCACCTCCCTGACCAACGACACGGTCAAGGGCGTCCGCGCCCTGCATATGCGCAAGGAACGCGACCTGACCGGCACCTTCCTGGCCGAAGGTCTGAAATTCATCGGCGAGGCGCTGGACCAGGGGCGCGCGCCCCGGATGCTGCTGGTCGGCGAGGACGCCCGTCCTCATCCGCTACTGGATCGCGCCAAAGCCGCAACGCTCAAGGCGGGCGGCGACATTGTCGTCGTCACCCACGCCATCCTCGAAAAGATCAGCCGCCGCGACAATCCGCAGACCGTGCTCGGCGTGTTCGAACAGGCCTATGCGCCTCTAGACAGCCTGAACCCCGCCTCGGCGCCCTGCTGGGTCGCGCTGGAGCAGGTGCGCGATCCCGGCAATCTCGGCACCATCATCCGCACGGCGGACGCGGCCGGTTGCGGCGGGGTCATCCTGATCGGCGATTGCGTCGATCCCTATTCGGTCGAGGCCGTGCGCGCGACCATGGGCTCGGTCTTCGCCGTCTCGATTACCAGAACGACGCCCGAGACTTTCTTGACCTGGCGCAAGACTTGGCCCGGAAGCGTCGTCGGCACCCGGCTGGACGCCAAGGTCAGTCACCGCTCGGCCGTCATGCAACAGCCGTCGCTTATCCTGATGGGTAATGAACAGGCCGGCCTGACCGACGACCTGGCCGCCGCCTGCGACGTCAACGTCAAGATCCCGATGCGCGGCCGGGCCGATAGCCTGAACCTGGCCATCGCCACCGGCATCATGGTCTATGCCGCGACGGACGAAGCCTAGCGCTTCTCCTCCGGCGCCACCCGCCCCATGCCCCACAGGGCGGCAATGGTGACCAGCGCCGAAATCGCCAGATAGCCGCCGACGGCTCCCGGCCCGAACCGTTCGGCCAGCTTCAGCGCAATGTACGGCGCCAACGATGCGCCCAGGATGCCCGCCAGATTAAAGGCCATCGACGCGCCGGTGTAGCGCACCGCTGTCGGGAACGGCCGCGCCATGGCCGCGCCGATGGGGCCATAGGTGCAGCCCATCAGGGCGAACCCCAGCGCAAAGAAGATCAGCAGGCCGCTGAGGCCGCCCCCGAACAGCGGCGCGAACAGAAAGCCGAACAAGGCGATCCCCACGGACGAGGCGATCAGCACCCTGGCCTGCCCGTATCGATCCGCCAGCAAGGCTGTCACCGGGATGAAGGCGGCGAAGAACAGCACGCCGATCAACTGGATGGGCAGCACATCGGCCCGCGCCAGCCCCATTCCCGTCGTCGCCCAGCCGAGGGCGAAGACGGTCATCAGATAGAACAGGGTGAAGGTCGTCACGCCGCTGAACGTCCCCAGCACCAGCGCCGCCTTGTGATGGGCAAACAGGGTCACGGCCGGCGCCTTGACCCGCTCGTCGCGGTCCACCGCCTTCTGAAACTCAGGCGTCTCGGTGATCTTCAGCCGCACCCACAGGCCGACGAACACCAGCACGGCGCTCGCCAGGAACGGAATGCGCCAACCCCAGCCCTCGAACGCGGTCTCGCTCATCGTCGACGTCAGGACGATGAAGGATGTGGTGGAGAGGATGAAGCCGATGGGCGCGCCCAGTTGGGGGAACATGCCGAACCAGGCCTTCTTGCCGGGCGGCGCATTCTCTGTCGCCAGCAAAACCGCCCCGCCCCACTCGCCGCCCAGACCCAAGCCTTGGCCGAACCGGCACAGGGCCAGCAGCAAGGGCGCCAGCAGGCCGACCTGCTGGTGCGTCGGCAACAGACCGATGGCCACCGTGGACAGGCCCATGGTCATCAGGGCCACAACCAGCGTCGCCTTGCGCCCCACCCGGTCCCCGAAATGCCCAAAGGCCAGGGCGCCGATGGGCCGCGCGAAGAAGGCGATGGAGAAGGTGGCGAACGAGGACAGCAGCGCCGTCCCCGGATCCTCGCCGGGGAAGAACAGCGTCGGAAACACCAGCACGGCCGCCGTGGCGTAGATATAGAAGTCGAAGAACTCGATCGTCGTGCCGATCAGGCTGGCGAACAGCACGCGGCCGGTAGAGTTCTTCGGCAGGACGTCGGACATCTTCTTCTCCCGGTTGTCCCAGCGATGCCCGTTTCCCGGCCGCCGCGTCAAGGCGATCAGGTACCGCGCGGCTTGACCCGGTTCGTCGCTTGCGCCTCGGCGGGATTTTCCGGCCACGGATGACGGGGATAGCGGCCGCGCATTTCCGCCCGCACCGCCGCCCAAGAGCCCGACCAGAAGCGCGGCAAGTCCTTGGTGACTTGCACCGGCCGTCGCGCCGGCGACAACAGCGCCAGGGTCAACGGCACGCCGCCGACAGTCGGATGCGTCGTCACGCCGAACAGCTCCTGCACGCGAATATCCACGCGCGGCCCGCCCTCGGCGGCGTAGTCGATGGCCGCCGAGCCTAGCGGCGTGACCAGACGCGGGGGCGCCAGCTCGTCCAGCCGCCGCTGTAGGTCCCAAGGGATCAGTCCGCGCAGGGCCTCGGCCAGACGACCGTCAGCTATCCCCTCCAGCGACTTGGCCCCGTCCAGCAAAGGCCACAGCCAGTCCTCACGCGCCGCCAGCAGGGCGTTGTCCGACACATCAGGCCAGGCTGTGTCGCGCGCGTGTAGAAAGGCCAGCCGTGCGCGCAGTCCCGACGCCTGCTCGCCCCATTTCAGCGCGCCCAGCCCATCCGCCTCGGTCTCGGCCCGAAGGGCGGCGGTCAAGGTCTTCGCATCCGGTGCGCCGACGATCTTTTCGTCCAGCACGATGGCCCCGATGCGCCGCGAGCGCCGGATCACTGACCGCCCCGACGGTTCGCGCGCCAGCCGGTCCTCCGTCGAGATCAGGCGCGCCAGATCGCTGTCGATCCGGTCCGCCTCCAGCGCCGCCGCCAGTCGCACCCGATCGCGCGTATCGCCGCCGCCAAGATCGGCGATCGCCAACCAAGGCTCACGCGCCAAATGGTCGGTCGCCTCCAGCACGGCCCCTCGCCCGCTGGCGAGAAGGTATTCACCCGTCTTGCCCCGCGCCCTTGCGATCCGCTCGGGAAAGGCCTCGGCCAGCAGCAGTCCAGGATCGATCGTCCGTCCCGATCTGCCGCCCGCCGCGCGTGCCCAGCGCTCCGCCAGCTTGATCGAATCGCGCGCTTTCTGCGTCCGATCGCGCTCCAGCCCGATCAGGCGATCCGCCAGATCGACGCTCGATCCGCCCAGACCCGGCTCGCTCAACACCGCCGCGATCCGTGCGCCCGTCATCGCGTCGCCGGCGTCGGACGCCACGGCCACCATATGGCCCAGCCGCGGCGACAGCGGAATCTTGGTCAGCCTAAGCCCGTGTTTCGACAGTCCGCCATCGGCATCCAGCGCCCCCAACCGTGTCAGCACCTTGCGCGCCTCGGCCAAGGCTCCAGCCGGCGGCGGGTCGAGCAGGGCCAGCCCCTCCGCCGAGCGCGCGCCCCACCGGGCCAGGTCCAGGGCCAGCCCGGTCAGGTCCGCCTCCTGGATTTCCGGCCGTTGATGCTGGACCAACCCGCGCGTCTGTTCCTCATCCCACAGGCGGTAGCAAACGCCCGGCTCGGTGCGCCCGGCTCGGCCGCGCCTCTGTTCCGCGGAGGATCGGCTGACCTTGACCGTCGCCAGCCGGGTCAGGCCGCTGGAGGGTTCGAACCGCGGCACGCGCGACAGGCCGCCGTCTATCACGACCCGCACGCCTTCGATGGTCAGACTGGTTTCCGCGACCGAGGTCGCCAGCACCAGCTTGCGCCGCCCCACAGCCGCCGGTTCGATAGCCCGGTCCTGTTCGGCCCGGTCCAGTCCGCCGTACAGGGGCACGACATCGATGTTCGGTAGCCGCAGCCGATCGTTCACAAGCCGAGCGACCCGATGGATTTCACCCTGCCCTGGCAGGAAGACCAGCACCGACCCCGTCTCCTCGCCCAGCGCTGTCAGGCAGGCGCGCGCCACCGCCTCTTCGAACCGTTCGGACGGATTGCGGCCCAGATACCGGGTCTCGACCGGCCAGGCCCGTCCCTCGGCCTCGATCACCGGCGCGCCGTCGAGCAGGCGCGAGACCCCGACCACATCCAGCGTCGCGGACATGACCAGCAGCCGCAGGTCCTCACGCAGCAGCTTTTGCGTGTCTCTCGCCAACGCCAGCCCGAGGTCGGCGTCTAGGCTGCGTTCATGGAACTCGTCGAACAAGACTGCGCCCACGCCGTCCAGCCCCGGATCGTCCAGAATCATTCGCGTGAAGACGCCCTCGGTGATCACCTCGATGCGTGTGTGCGGGCCGATCCTGCTCTGCAGTCGGGTGCGATAGCCTACCGTCCCGCCCGGCTGCTCGCCCAGAGTCGTCGCCATCCGGTCTGCCGCCGCCCGTGCGGCCAGGCGTCGCGGTTCCAGCACCAGCACCTTGCCGTCCAGCCAGGGCTGATCCACCAGGGCCAGTGGCACGACCGTCGTCTTGCCCGCCCCCGGCGGCGCCGCCAGCACGGCCGTATTGCCCGCGCTCAGGGCGACTTTCAGCGGTTCCAGAACGGCGTGGATAGGCAGCATGCGTCGCCTCTAGCCTGCCGACGTGTGATCACGAAAGCGTCGTCGCGCCTTAACCACCCCGTCATGCGCGTTGCGCGCCGCCTCATCCGTCGCTAGCGTCCGGCCCAAGCAGCCGAGGGGCTGCATCAAAACGTGGGGGTATTTTATGTGGCGCGTTAAGTCGCTCGACGCGATCCTTGCCACGGCCGAGAAGAAGTCGCTTCACCGGTCGCTTGGTCCTATTCAACTGACGCTTCTGGGGATCGGGGCCATCATCGGCACCGGCATCTTCGTCCTGACCGCCTCGGCCGCCCAGAAGGCCGGACCGGGCATGATGATCAGCTTCGTCATCGCGGGCGCCGTCTGTGCTGTCGCGGCGCTCTGCTACTCCGAACTGGCGTCGATGGCGCCGGTTTCGGGCTCAGCCTACACCTACACCTACGCCGTTATGGGCGAACTGCTGGCCTGGACGGTCGGTTGGGCGCTGATCCTGGAATACGCCGTGGCGGCCTCGGCAGTGTCGGTCGGTTGGTCGGGTTATGTGCTGGGGTTGATAGAACAGGGGCTCGGATTCGATTTCCCCGACCTCCTATCCGCCGGGCCGACCTGGTCGATGAACGGTTTCATCCCCACGCCTGACTTCTCGGCCGGGATCGTCAACATCCCCGCCATCGTCGTGGCCCTGCTGGTGACCGGCCTACTGATGGTCGGGACGACGGAGTCGGCCCGCGTCAACGCGATCCTGGTCGCGATCAAGGTCATCGCCCTGACGGTCTTCATCGTCATCACCCTGCCTGTCATCAAGTCGGCCAACCTGTCGCCGTTCGCCCCCAATGGCCTGTTCGGCCAATATTCGGGGATGGGCATCGTCGGCGCCGCGGCCTCGATCTTCTTTGCCTATGTCGGCTTCGACGCCGTTTCGACGGCGGCCGAGGAAACCAAGAATCCGCAGCGTAACGTGCCCATCGGCCTGATCGGCTCGCTGGCCATCTGCACGATCTTCTATCTGCTGGTCGCGCTCGGCGCCGCCGGCGCTATCGGCGCCCAGCCGGTTCTGGGCGCCGCCGGTGAAGCGGTACAGCCGGGCTCGCCCGCCTTCGTGGCCGCCTGCGCCCTGCCCGCCAACGCCGAAATGCTGGTCTGCTCCAACGAGGCCCTGGCCCACGTTCTCCGCGTCGTCGGTCACCCGCAGATCGGCAATGCCCTGGGCACCGCCGCCCTGCTGGCCCTGCCGTCGGTCATCCTGATGATGATCTTCGGTCAGACCCGCATCTTCTTCGTGATGGCGCGCGACGGTCTGCTGCCGGAAGGCCTGACCAAGATCCACCCCAAGTGGAAGACGCCCTATATCGTGACCGCCGCCACCGGCATCGCGGTCGCCATCGCCGGCGCCCTGTTCCCAGTGGGCCAACTCGCCGACATCTCGAACTCGGGCACCCTGTTCGCCTTCTTCATGGTGTCGATCGCGGTGCTGGTGCTGCGGGTCAAGGATCCGAACCGTCGCCGTCCGTTCCGTACGCCGCTGATCTGGGTGTTCGCGCCCCTGTCGGCGTTTGGCTGCGCCTTCCTGTTCTGGAACCTGCCGCACGACGCCAAGATGGTGCTGCCGATCTGGGGCGGCATTGGCCTGCTGATCTACTTCGCCTATGGCTATCGCAAGAGCCACTTGGGTCGCGGTCTTGTCGAGGTTCACGAAACCGACGGCGACGTTCCGCCGCCGCCCGTGCCGCCGATCAGCTAAGACCAAACCGGGCCTGTCGCACCAATCGCGGCATGCCCATCTATCGGCCTCAAATAGCCCGCAAGGGCGATAGGCCAGGAATAAAGAAAGGCCCCGGATCGCTCCGGGGCCTTTTTTGTATTGGTGCGGATGAGAGGACTCGAACCTCCACACCTCTCGGCGCTGGAACCTAAATCCAGTGCGTCTACCAGTTCCGCCACATCCGCATCGGGTAGGCGGTCGCGTCTAGAGGGTGACGCCGCTCAGGGCAAGGCCTCAGCGACGCCCAGCGACCAGTTCGTTGCGAATGGAGCGTCCCAAGGGATCGCGGGCGCGCCAAGTGTCGCCGACATCGGCCTCGACCATCCGGCTGCAAAAGCGCGGCAGGATCTGGCGGGGACTGAAGCCGGACAAACAGATCTTGTCACCCTCGGCTGACCAGCGGGCCGCCACACGTCGCCCGTCCGAAAACTGCGAGGTGTAGCGTCCATCCGGCTCGAAATAGTGCCTGACCCACTGTCCATTCGGATAATGGGACACAATCGTATTGCCAAACGCCTTGGACATATCGGCTGAGGCGGGCGAGGCGGCCAGCACGCCTACAATCGCCAAACCGCAGATCACCGCACCCTGCTTCACACGCCTCTCCTGCGCCGTCCGTAATCGACTATCGACGATACATAAGACGGCGCAAGCGCTGCGGTTCCTCAGCCGTTACCGCGACGACCCGATTCGAACAGGAACCAGACGCGCTTTTCGCTCTCGTCGATCCAGTTCTCCAGCAGGCTGGCGGTCGCGACGTCGTTATGCTCGTCGCACAGGTCATGGACCTCGCGCATCCGGCCGATCAGTTCACCGTTATCGTCGCGAAGCTCGGCCAGCATATCCAGCGGGTCGACATAGTCGGCATCATTGTCGGCGATGCGTGATTCCTTTGCGATCTGACCGATGGAGCGCAGCGTGGTCCCGCCGATCTTGCGCGCCCGCTCAGCCATCGGATCGGTCATGGCCAGGATTTCCGCCGACTGCTCGTCCAGCATCAGATGATAGTCCCGGAAATGCGGGCCTGAGACGTGCCAATGGAAATTCTTCGTCTTGATGTAGAGGGCGAACGTATCGGCCAGCAGCCCGGTCAGAGCGGCGGAAATGCTCTGGGTCGCCTCCTCCGACAGGCTCGTCGGCGTCCTCAGGGGCGCCAGGCGCTTTTCTTTGGCGGTGACCATTATCGTTCTCCTCAGCAGCAGTCTGCGGTCAAGCTAGGTAACCGGGCATTCGAACGGAAGCCCTGGCGCAGATGATAATGCTGAAGCTGTGAAGTGGTTCGGCGGCGCCGACCTTTGTCGGCGGATGGCTGGGGAACTAGGACTCGAACCTAGAATGACGGTACCAAAAACCGTAGTGTTACCATTACACCATTCCCCAGCAGGACCGGCGTTTCCGAAGCACTCTGTGCGGCGGAGGCGGTCAGATACGCCAAGCCGTTTTGGGATGCAACACCCTCTTTCAGGACTATTTTCGCTTACGGTGCAAAGGGGTCGAAATGGGCGCTTGCGGCCTATCGAACCCATGGCTATAAGCCGCGTCCTCACTTCGGGGCGACGCCGCCAGGCCAGCCCCCACGGTCGGAGTGTGGCTCAGCCTGGTAGAGCACTGCGTTCGGGACGCAGGGGTCGGAGGTTCGAATCCTCTCACTCCGACCATCTTCTCCTCAGAAAAATCGATCATGCGACAGCGCGTCGTCGACTGCTGCCATAGCCGCGTCAGTCGTCGTTCGCCGCGCTCTCCATCGCCCGGCGCGCCACCGCATTCAGATGCGCCCCAACCGACTCGATGGTTCTAGAGCCCAGCGCCTTTCTGCGCGCGGTCAGATCGGGCGAACCCGCGTCGTAATCGGCCATCAGCCGCCGCACGAACGCCCCGCTCTGAACCTCGGCCAGCACCTCATCCATCGCCTGGTGCGATTCGTCTCCGATAACCCTCGGCCCGGTCAGATAGGCGCCGTATTCCGCCGTGTTCGAAATCTTGGCGAAGGCGCCCGCAATGCCGCGTTCGTACATCAGGTCGGTCACCAGCTTGGTTTCATAGAAACATTCGAACCACGCCACTTCGGGCGGATAGCCAGCGTTGACCAGCTTCATGAAGGCTGCGTCGATCAGTTCCGCGATGCCGCCGCACAGAACCACCTGTTCGCCGAACAGGTCGCTCTCGCACTCGTCGCGCATCGTCGTTTCCAGAATGCCCTTGCGCCCGCAGCCCAGCGCCGCCGCATAGGACAGGCCCAGGGCATGCGCGCCGCCTGTGGCGTCCTGCTGCACGCCAAACAGGCAGAAGACCCCCTCCCCGGCTTCGTACAGATCGCGGATGCGCGGCCCGATCCCCTTGGGCGAGGCCAGGATGACGTCCAGATCCGCGCGCGGTTCGACCAGGCCGAATCGCACCGACAGGCCGTGGGCGAAGACCAGGGCCGCGCCCGGCCGCACGTTCGGCTCCAGTTCGTCGCGCCACAGATCGCGGTGCGCCTCGTCCGAAGTCATGACGGCGACCACGTCGGCACCCGACGCGGCCTGTCCGGCCGTCATCACCTTAAACCCGTCGGCGCGCGCCAGGTCGCGCGTTCTGGAGTCGGCCTTCAGACCCACCACTATGTCGGTTACGCCCGAATCGCGCAGGTTCAACGCATGGGTCCGGCCCTGGCTGCCGTACCCGATCATGGCCACGCGCTTGCTGCGGATGATCGAAAGGTCGCAGTCGCGGTCGTGGAAGACAGGCAGCGGATTGGGTAGGGTCTGGGTCATGACCGCCTTCATAACCCCATCCGACGTCGTCGCCTTCTGGAAAGAGGCTGGGCCCGAAAAGTGGTTCGCCAAGGACGAGGCGTTCGACGCCGACTTCCGCGACCGAGGCCACGCCCTGCATTGGGCCGCCGCGCGCCGCGAACGGGACGACTGGATGGACACGGCCGAGGGCGCCTTGGCGCTGTCGATCCTGCTGGACCAGTATCCCCGAAACAGTTTTCGCGGCACGGCGCATCAGTTCGCCACCGATCCTCTGGCCCTGATGTTCGCCAATCAGGCGGTGGCGCGCGATCTGCATCTGGCGGTCGAGCCGGCTTTGAAGAACTTCCTGCTTCTGCCCTTCGAACATTCCGAACGGATCGAGGACCAGGACCGCTACATGGCCTTGGTCGCGGGCGACGAAGAGCTGGAGAAATGGGGCAAGCTGCACCGCGACATCATCGTTCGCTTCGGCCGCTTCCCGCACCGCAACGCCGCGCTGGGCCGCCAGACGACGCCTGAAGAACAGGCCTTCCTCGAAGAAGGCGGTTTTGGCGGCTGATTCGATCCACAACGATCCGATGGCGACCACCGACGGCTCATTGGCGAACGACTGATTCGGGTGGAAGCTGACGCCATGAACGCTCAGGTCGCCATCGCTGAACTTCAGGCTCGCATCGCTGCGGCGCCGACCGATCATCCCGAGCGGCAGTATCTGAACTTGCTGCGCGACATCCTCGACAATGGCGTCCGTCGCGACGACCGCACCGGCACCGGCACCTTGGGCGTCTTCGGTCGCCAGATGCGGTTCGATCTGTGCAAGGGTTTCCCGGTCCTGACGACCAAGAAGCTGCATCTGCGGTCGATCATCGTCGAACTGCTGTGGTTCCTGCGTGGCGAAACCAACATCGCCTATCTGAAGGATAATGGCGTTCGCATCTGGGACGAATGGGCCGACGCCGAGGGCGAGTTGGGTCCGGTCTACGGCAAGCAATGGCGGTCCTGGACTGCGCCGGACGGCCGCGTCATCGACCAGATCGAGAAGCTGGTTCATGGGCTGAAGACCAATCCCAACAGCCGTCGCCACATCGTCACCGCCTGGAACCCGGCCGATGTCGACGACATGGCGCTGCCGCCCTGCCACTGCCTTTTCCAGTTCTTCGTCGCCGACGGAAAGCTCAGCTGCCAGCTGTATCAGCGCAGCGCCGACGTCTTCCTGGGCGTGCCGTTCAACATCGCCTCCTACGCCCTGCTGACGATGATGCTGGCCCAGGTGGTGGGGTTGGAGCCGGGCGACTTCGTCCACACCTTTGGCGACGCCCACCTTTACCTGAACCACCTTGAGCAGGCCGAGCTTCAGCTGACCCGCGAGCCCCTGCCTCTGTCTGTTATGCAGATCGCGCCCAAGACCGACCTGTTCGCCTTCGACCTCTCGGACTTCACACTCGAAGGCTACGAGGCCTGGCCGCATATCAAGGCGGCCGTCGCGGTCTGATGAACCTCAAGGACCTGCAGGCCGACGTCCTGCGCATCTCCGACATCTACGCCGCCGAACACGACATCGACCGGGATCGGGATTGGGCGCTGCTGAAGCTGCAGGAAGAGCTGGGCGAACTGACCGCCGAGCACCTGCGTCTGACCAGCCGCGCGCGAGGCGCGCCTGACGCCCAGGCGCTGGGCGACGAGGCGGCGGATGTGCTGGGCATGCTGCTGATCTACTGCGCCCGAGCGGGCGTGGATCTGGAGCAAGCCATGCAGCGCAAATGGCTGAAGTGGTTGGACTCTCAAATCGGAGCTTAGGCTTCGGGTGCAATCATGATCATCGGCGTCAGGCGCCGGACCAGATCCTGATCCGTTGTGATGCGTTCGACGACGATTCTGTTCTTCGTCATGCCCATCTGCATCGTGGCGCGAAAGGCGATCACGTCGCCCGGCGCGGCTATGAAGCCCTCGACCGTCGGCTTGCTCTGTTTGCCCGCCAGGCCGCCGAACGCCATCCACAACTGGTGACCGCCCGGCAAAACGGAAATGGCGGTGAAGCGGGGGCTCTTCAGCTGCGCTACAAACCGGTCGTCCACCGATAGGTCCATTCCCGCCGCCTTGCCCACAAAGCCTTCGCGGTAAACGATCAGCAACGCATGTCCCGGTTCGGGGCTGAACCCTAGCACGGCCTGCTTCTGCTCCCGCGTTGCGGCCTTACCGAGCTTGGTTCCGGCGAGATTGGCCATGATATAGGCCGTAAAGACGCCCAGGAACGCGCCGACCATCAGCGGCAGATAGCCCGCGTCCGCGCCTGCTGACGAAAAGAAGAACGCCAGACCGGCGCTGACAAGGAGCGCGACAAGGAAACCGACTACGATGGCGGGGATGTACTTGCTCATGACGGGGCTCGCGTCCATGGGATGGCTCACCTCAACGCATCGATACGGTCAAGGTTCTTGCCCCAGCCCCTCATTTCCTTGGTCGTCGCGCGTGGACGCAACGGCGTCATCGGCCGAAACGGCGACCTGCCCTGGCGGCTGCGCAGCGACCTGCAGCGCTTCAAGGCCATCACCGTCGGCAAGCCCTGCCTGATGGGCCGCAAGACTTGGGAGAGCCTACCGCTGAAGCCTCTGCCAGGCCGGCTGAACATCGTGTTGACGCGTGACGAATCCTACGAAAGCGACGGTATGTCCAAGGGCGCGCTGGTCTGCGCCACCCTGGACGAAGCCATCGAGATCGGGCGCGAGACAGCCGAGGACGATGGCGTCGATGAGATCTGCATCATCGGCGGCACCGCCCTGTTCGAGGCGTCCCTGCCCCGCGCCAGGCGCCTGTACATCACCGAGGTCGAGGCCTCGCCCGAAGGCGACGCCGTCTTTCCTGCATTCGACGAAACCGCGTGGGTCGAGGTATCGTCAGAATCGCATCAGGCAGGCGAGAAGGATGATCACGCCTTCATCTTCCGGGTGCTGGAACGCCGCTAGGAGAAACAGATGTACGTCACCACGACCAACGACCTGCCCGGCTTTCGCGTCACGCGCCACATCGGCCTGGTGCGCGGTGTCACGGTGCGCTCTCGCAACGCCATCTCCGACGCCATCGGCGGGGTCCAGTCCATGCTGGGCGGCCGCGTCGGCGCCTATGTGAAGCTGGCTGAGGCCGGGCGTCAGGAAGCCTATGACGAACTGGTCAAACATGCCCAGGCCCACGGCGCCAACGCCATCCTGGCCGTCCGCTATGACGCGACCGAGATCATGCCCGGCGTGACCGAGGTGCTATGCTACGGCACGGGCGTGATCGTCGAGCCGGCGTAACCGGCTCGACATCTTTTGATCAGGACAGGGTCATCAGGTCCGAACGCTCGAAGTTGCGCAGCTCGTCTTCGCGGCCGTCGCGGATCTTGGCGACCCACTGAGGATCGGCCAGCAGCGCCCGGCCGACGGCGACCAGGTCGAACTCCTCGTTCTCCAAACGGCGCAAGAGACCGTCCAGCGAGGCGGGCTTTGAACCTTCGCCGCCGAAGGCCGCGATGAACTCGCCGTCCAGGCCCACGGACCCGACGGTGATCGTAGGCTTGCCCATCAGTTTCTTGGTCCAGCCGGCGAAGTTCAGGTCCGAACTTTCGAATTCCGGCTCCCAGAAGCGGCGCTGAGAGCAGTGGAAGACATCGACGCCGGCGTCCGACAGTGGCGTCAGCCACTCGACCATCTGCTCCGGCGTCTCGGCGATGCGGGCCGTATAATCCTGAAGCTTCCACTGCGACAGGCGCAGGATTACGGGAATGTCGTCGCCGACGCCTTCGCGCACCGCCTTCACGACCTCGGCGCCGAAGCGAGCGCGGTCGGCGATGGTCGGCCCGCCCCAGCGGTCCTCGCGCGCATTCAGGCCGCCCCAGAAGAACTGGTCGATCAGATAGCCATGGGCGCCGTGGATTTCGACGGCGTCGAAGCCGAGGTCGCGAGACGCGCGGGCCGACCGGCCGAAAGCGGCGATCGTGTCGGCGACATCTTCCTCCGTCATCGGCTCCAGCTTGGTCTTGCCCGGCATGGTCATGCCAGACGGGCTATCCACCTTGCCCAGCGGCGCCCAGTCATCGCCGCGTCCGCGCGCAGAGCCCACGTGCCAGATCTGCGGCGCGATCAGACCGCCGGCGGCATGAACCTCTTGCACCACGGACTTCCACTCCGGCAGCGCTTCGCCGTGGAAAACCGGAACATTGGCGTCATTTCGCGCCGCCGGGCGCTCGACGACCGTGCCCTCGGTGACGATCAGGCCCACCCCGCCCTCGGCGCGACGGCGATAATAGGCGGCGACGTCGGAGGTCGGGACGCCGTTCGGCGAGAAGGACCGCGTCATGGGCGCCATGACGATGCGGTTGGGCAGGGTCAGCCCCTTGATCGTGAATGGACTGAACAGGGCGTCGAGGCTCATCGGAACTCCTTGGGTATCTGTAGCACCCAAGGTGGCGAACAGGGTTGCGTTTGAAAACCCCCAGCCTCGGCTTTTTCTAAATCCCGAGCGCCGCAGAGACGTGCGTGGCTATTTCGGCGAAACTGCCTGCGATATCGCCCTGAGGATCGGTTGCGACAAGCGGTCGTCCGGCATCCCCGCCCTCTCGCAAGGCGGCGTCCAGCGGCAAGGCGCCCAAGAAGGGGATGGATAGGCGCTCGGCCTCGGCCTTCCCCCCGCCTTCACCAAAGACCGCACCGCTCATGTTCTCGATCAGGCCCAACGTCGGGACATTGACGCGCTGGAACAATGTGTGGGCGCGCCGCGCATCGGCCAAGGCCACTTCCTGCGGCGTCGACACGATCACCGCCCCATCCAGCGGCGTCTTCTGAATCAGGGTCAGCTGCACGTCGCCCGTGCCCGGCGGCAGATCGACCACCAGCACGTCCAGGGGCGCATCAGCCGTCCCCCAACGCGTCTGGGTCAGCATCTGCGTGATGGCCTGCGACGCCATGGGTCCGCGCCAGATCATGGCGTCGTCCATCTTGGTCAGAAGGCCGACCGACATGGCCCTCAGCCCGTGGGCGACGTGCGGCACGATGGCGCCGTCCGCATAGGCGGGTTGGCCGCTGATGCCCAACATGGTCGGCAGCGACGGCCCATACACATCGGCGTCGAGAATGCCGACCGATAGCCCGCGCGCCGAAAGTGCAGCGGCCAAATTCACGGCGACCGTGGACTTGCCCACCCCACCCTTGCCGCTGGCGACGGCCAACACGCGGCGGACATGGGCCGGACGATCGGTCGGGACGGGCGCCTTGGCGCGGCCCTGATCGACCGCCGCCTTGGACAGGCCCGCCGTGCGCGGCGCGGCAGCAGGCTTGGTCTCGGCGGTCAGAATGACCGAGACGCGCGCCATGCCGGGAATGGCCTTCAGCGCAGCCTCCGCCGCATCACGAACCGGTGCGTAGGCGGCCGCTTGGGCGTGATCGACTTCCATGGCAAACCCCGCGCGATCCTCGGCCACGACCAGACCCTGAACCAGACCGGCGGCGACCAGCCCTTGGCCGGAAACCGGATCGATGATGGCGTCGAGGGCGGCGATGACGGCGGAGCGTTCGACCAAGGCGGTCTCCAGAAGACTTGCAGGCGATGATGCGCGCGTTCTATCGCCGTCGAACCCGTCCCGCGAGCCACCATTTGTCCCAGCCACCCTCAATCACGCTGATCGCCGGCCCGACGGCCTCGGGCAAGTCGGCGCTGGCGCTGAAGATGGCGCGCGAAACGGGCGCTGTGATCATCAATGCCGACAGCCAACAGCTCTACGCCGACCTGCGTGTCCTGACGGCCCGCCCCTCGGTTGAGGACGAAGCCCAAGCCGATCACCGACTATATGGCATCGCAGACGCGGCCGACGCCTGGTCGGTCGGACGCTGGAGCCGCGCGGTGATGGCGTTGCTCGACGACCTTCGCAAACAGGGCCGCCCGGCCATTCTGGTGGGCGGGACAGGCCTTTACTTCATGAGCCTGACGCGCGGCCTGGCCGATATTCCTGCAGTGCCGAGCGCGGTGCGCGGTCAGGTGGAAGCCGACTATGCCGCGCTGGGCGAGCCGGGTTTCCGCCAGCGCCTGAGCCAGATCGATGCCGAGGCGGCGCAGGCCATCGAACACGGAGACCGCCAGCGACTGGTGCGGGCGATGAGCGTCTTCATCGCCAGCGGCCGCGCGTTGAGCGCCTGGAAGGGCGACACTCAACCCTTGTTGGCGCCGGGTTCATGGACCGGATGGGTCAGGGAGCCCGAGCGTCAGCAACTCTACGCAAGCTGCGACCAGCGCGTGGACCTGATGATCGATCAGGGGGCCATAGCCGAAGTTCAAGCCCTTTTGGACCGTGGTTTGAGCCCCGCCCTGCCTGCCATGAAGGCGGTCGGGGTTAGAGAACTGGCCGCCTACCTGTCCGGCGATTTGGCCCGCGACGACGCGATCGCCGCGCTAAAACAAGCCACACGGAACTACGCCAAACGTCAGTTGACGTGGTTTCGAAACCAGACGCCGGACTGGCGCCGCGCCTGAGTGCAATCCGGCGCTTGGAATGCCTCACGGCTGTGCCTATATTCGTCTGGTCCGGTTTCGGCCGGACTATAGCGATAAACGCGCTTGTAATAAGCGGACCGGACCCGGGTGCGATTCCCGGCGGCTCCACCAACTTTCTCCCCGCGTTATCGGCGGAGGCAGCATGGGGCCGACTAGCATCGACGGACGTGTAAAGAGGATTGCTTTCGCTCGTCCTGGCCCACCGTATCGGGCCATTTTCTAACTGCGAACGATAACTTCGCTGGAGAAGTCGCTCTCGCCGCGTAATGCGGTTCGAGTGATTTCGAATCTTAAGTCCTAGGGGTTCAGATCCTTGGGCGGGGCCCGTCGGGGGGCCTGGCAACAGAACCCCCGACACTTTCCAAAAGATGATCGGGAGCCTGGCGCCAGAATCCCGGCGCTTTACCTTCATGACACCTTTCGCCTACGGCCCTGCGCCGCTATCAGTCGCGCTCTGATGTGAGGTGACGATGAGCGACCAGGCCCCTCCGGTCGATGAGATGCGGTACGAACAGCTGGCGCAGGAAGCCCTGCGCGGCGTCATGCGCGCCGCGCTGGAACGCGTGCTGGCCGAGGGCCTGCCCGGCGCCCACCACTTCTACATCACCTTCAAGACACGGGCCGTCGGCGTCAGCGTGGCCCCTGACATTCTGGCGAAATATCCGGAAGAGATGACGGTCGTTCTGCAGCACCAGTATGACGATCTGCGCGTCGAGCCTGAGCGTTTCTCGGTCAAGTTGCGCTTCGGCGGCATGCCCAAGAGCCTGGTCATCCCCTATTCCGCGATCACGCGCTTCTACGATCCCAGCGTCCAATTCCTGCTGCAGTTCGAAGACCCGCAGCTTCTGGACGAGGTCGAAGACGAGCCGACCCCGCCCCAGGACATGCCGCCGATTTCGGACGGCCCCAAGGTCGTTTCGCTGGACCAGTTCCGCAAGAAATAGCCGCCGTCAGTCCTTGCGTGGATAGGAGCGGATCAGGATCCGCTCTCTTTCGCCTTCGCGTCTTTCGACCAGCAGCCGCGCGACCTGAGCGTCGTCGTGGAACAGATAGCCTTTGATGGAGTCGAGCAAGGCCTTGGCCAGATTGTCGAGGTCCATCCAGGGCGGTTCGCCGACATGTTCCATGCGGATTTCCACGACATGGTCGCCCCATGATGGTCTGGCTCCGCGCCATTCCTTGCGCATGAACTCATAGACCAGCGGCTTGTAGTATTTGGCCTGGGTCGTCAGGCCGTCGATGACGATCTCGACCGCATCGCCATCCTCACGCGCCCTGACCTTGCCGGTCCCAATCCAGCCGGCGGTCATGCGACGATTGCCGGTGTGAGGATATCCGCGCTCTTCTTGCCCTGCATGGTTCTCGTGCTACACCGCCGCGCAACCCATCGCCACGCCTGAGAGACGAGATTTACGCGCATGAGCAACGTCCGGACAGAAACCGACACCTTCGGCCCGATCGAAGTCGCCGCCGACCGCTACTGGGGCGCTCAGGCGCAGCGATCGCTGGGCAACTTCAAGATCGGCTGGGAGAAGCAGCCCCTGCCTGTCGTGCGCGCCCTGGGCATCGTGAAGCGCGCCGCCGCCGAGACCAATCGCGACCTGGGCAAGCTGGACCCAGCCCTGGCCGACGCCGTCATCAAGGCCGCCAATGAGGTCATCGAAGGCAAGCTGAACGATCACTTCCCGCTGGTGGTCTGGCAGACGGGTTCGGGCACCCAGTCGAACATGAACGCCAATGAGGTGATCTCGAATCGCGCGATCGAGATTCTGGGTGGCGAGATGGGCTCCAAGAAGCCGGTCCATCCCAACGACCACGTCAACATGAGCCAGTCGTCCAACGACACATATCCCACGGCCATGCACGTCGCCTGCGCCGAGCAGGTGGTCAACGACCTGATCCCGGCCTTGAAACATCTGCACGCTGCCCTGGACGCCAAGGCGAAGTCCTGGGCCCACATCATCAAGATCGGCCGCACCCATACCCAAGACGCCACGCCTCTGACACTGGGCCAAGAGTTCGGCGGCTACGCCCAGCAAGTGGAGAACGGCATCAAGCGCATCGAACAGACCCTGCCGGCCTTGATGGAACTGGCGCAGGGCGGCACCGCCGTGGGCACCGGCCTGAACGCGCCCATCGGCTTCGCCGAAAAGGTTGCGGCCCAGATCGCCGAGATCACCGGCCTGCCCTTCACGACGGCCCCGAACAAGTTTGAGGCCCTGGCCGCCCACGACGCCATGGTCTTTAGCCACGGCGCCATCAACACGGTCGCCGCCAGCCTGTTCAAAATCGCCAACGACATCCGCTTCCTGGGCTCCGGCCCGCGCTCGGGTCTGGGCGAACTGGCGCTGCCGGAAAACGAGCCGGGCTCGTCGATCATGCCGGGCAAGGTCAATCCGACGCAATGCGAAGCTCTGACACAAGTCTGCGTCCAGGTGTTCGGCAACAACGCCGCCCTGACCTTCGCGGGATCGCAAGGCCATTTCGAGCTGAACGTCTACAACCCCGTGATGGCCTACAACTTCCTGCAGTCGGTGCGCCTGGTCGCCGATGCGGCCATCAGCTTCACCGACAACTGCGTCGTCGGCATCGAGGCGCGCGAGGACAATATCGCGCGCGGCCTGAACAACTCGCTGATGCTGGTCACCGCCCTGAACGGCAAGCTGGGCTATGACCTGTGCGCCAAGATCGCCAAGACCGCGCACAAGAACGGCACCACCCTGCGTGAAGAGGCTGTGGGAGGCGGCTATCTGACGGACGCCGAGTTCGATGAAGCCGTGCGGCCGGAGAAGATGATCTCGCCGGGCTGATCCCATCCAGGGACTACATTTTGCAGCGCCGACGTCGTCTGACGTCGGCGTTTTCGTTTGGGTCAGGCCTTGTCGCGGATGGTGCGTCCGACCGGCGCCAGCGCCAGCTTGGCCAATTCGAGATCCTTCAGCGCAAATGGTATGCCGATGATGGAGACGAACTCCGCCACGGCGATGATCAAATGCGTCAGGGCGATGTACCAGCCGGCCACGATGAACCAGACCACGTTCAACACGACGCCGACACAGCCAGCGACGGGATGCGTGTCCTGCCACACGATCTCGCGGCCGAAGGGCCAGAACGAATAGCTGGCGATGCGCCACGCCGCGAACGTCCACGGAAGGCCGACGACGGTCAGCGCCAGAATTGCGCCGCCCAGCAGCCACACAAGGCCGGAAATCCAGCCGCCGAAGATGAGCCAGAGGATATTCAGGATCAGGCGCATCAAGACCGACTCCAATGTCGCCCAATGCGACGTACCTCAGATAAGCAAAAGGCCCCGCTTGTGCAGCGGGGCCTTCATTAAATCGGCGTCAGATCGGCCTTAGTGCGGCTTCTCGGTCCAGCGCGCCTTGGCGTCGTCTTGGGTCAGGCTCAGATGGACGTGCTTGTCGTCAACCCGTTCGACCCAGCTGACCGGGATCATGTGGTGCTTGAAGCCGCCGGCGAAATCCAGCTTCGCCAGTTCGATCTGATCGCCCAGGACGTGATCGACGCGGCCCACGTGACCGCCGTCCGAGCCTACGACTTCGAGGTGTTCCTTGATGAGCGAAACGTCAACCATGTGTATCTCCAGCAGTTTGGTTTGTCCTGCCGATGAGAACACACCCGGCCTTCGACGGTTTCAAACGGCGACGCTTGTTCATCGCCATGATGACAGGCTTGGCCAGGACGCGGTAGAAGCCGGCGTTCACACGGAACCGGAACTCGAGACATGCGGCGGATTGGATCAGGCCTGTTCGGCGTCCTCATGGCCCTGGCCTTGTCGGCGTGTGGCACCCTGGATCGCCCGACCGGCCCCCTCCGCATCACCGACGGCACGCTCGTCAAGGCGGAAGACCCTCGCATCCGCGCCAGCGACAGCGCGCGTCTGCAGGCCTTCACCCAGGAAATCGGTCAGCGACTTCGGCCCGACAAGCCCACCTCGATCCTGGCGCTGTCTGGCGGCGGCGCAAACGGAGCCTACGGCGCAGGGCTGCTGGTCGGTTGGACCGAACAGGGCGATCGCCCCGCGTTCGACGTGGTCACCGGCGTCAGCACCGGAGCCCTCGCCGCTCCATTCGCCTTTCTCGGATCGGAGTGGGACGACGAACTTCAGCACGCCTATACCAGCGGCGCCGCCAGCAATTTGCTGAGCTGGCGCAGTTTCGCCGCCTTCCTGAACCCGAGCCTGTTCTCATCGCAGGTCCTGCGCAATCTGGTGGACGAGAACGTCACCCCTGAACTGATGCAGGCCGTCGCGCGCGAGCACGCCAAGGGCCGACGCCTGCTGTTGGCGACGACCGATCTGGACAGCGAGGAAACCGTCATCTGGGACATGGGCCTTTTGGCGACCCAGGGCGACGAGAACGCCCGCGAACTGTTCAAGGAGGTGCTGGTCGCCTCGGCCAGCATTCCCGGCGTCTTCCCTCCGGTTCTGATCGCCGGGCTTCAGGACGACGACAAGGTGGTTCTGGAAATGCACGTCGACGGCGGCGTCAACACGCCGTTCCTGGCCATTCCTGAGGACCTGATGCTGTGGACCCGTCCAAAGGACGAAGGGCGTGTCGGCGCCCTCTATGTCATCGTCAACGGTCAGGTCGGCCGCAACGACGGGGTCACGCCCGGCCGCCTGTCGGGGATCCTGGCGCGGACCTATGACAGCATGAGCAAGTCGTCGCTGCGCATCCATTTGGCGGTGACGGCGGCGTTCGCGCGGCGCAATGGGCTGGACATGGCCCTGTCGGCCATTCCAGACAATGTCGCCGCCTCTAGCCTGAAGTTCGATCAGGAGACCATGACGGCCATGTTCGAACTGGGTCGCCAGCGCGGACGCGGCGCCGATGCCTGGACACGGCTGGGCGAACGCCCGGCGGACCAGCCCTTCATCCCCCAGACGACAATTTCGGAGTCTCAGGTGCCGGCTGTGCTGGCGCCCGAGCCCTCGACCAAACCGTCGGCGGATACGCCCCCCTCCGACAAGCCCACGTCGTAGTCATGGGCGAGATCATCAATCTGAACCGGGCACGAAAGGCCCGCGCCAAGGCCGAAAACAAGGCCCTGGCCGCCGCCAACCGCGTGGCGCACGGACGCTCCAAGGCCGAAAAGACTCTGTCCGCTCTTGAACGTCATCGCGCCGATAAGCAGTTGGACGGTCAGAGGCTGGAGCCGAAAAATGACGACTGATGGCTCAGGCCTTTGGCGCGCGGATCAGCATGACCTGCCCCGCCAGCACAAGCGCCAGTCCGATCAGGGCGCTCCAGCCGAAACGCGCGCCCTCGAACAGCACCGACACCAGCATGGCGATGGGCGGCGTCAGAGCCGAGATGTAGCTGGCCAGGGCATAGCCGCGTTGGCGCGCGATGGTGAAGTACAAGCCGAACGCGATCACCGACCCGAACAGCGAGAGATAAAGCAGCGACAGGACATAGTCCGGCGTCGGCTCGATCCGCCACGTCACGCCGGTCGCCATGCCGTACAGCGCCAACATGGCTGTGCCATAAGCCATCGCCCAGGACGTGGCGGCCATAACGGGCGCGCCCGCCTGCTGTCCCTTCCAGGCGAACCAATTGCCGAGCGCCGAAGCCAGTACAGCGGTTAGCGCGAAGAGGACGCCCAGCCCCGGATTGAGCCCAGCGCCGGCCGCAGTGATCTGGCCGTAGGACAAGACCCCGACGCCCATGACGCCCAGTACTGCGCCGATCCACGCCGCTGGCGCCGCCTTCTGTCCACCCAGCAGCCGAAACAGGATCAGGTTCACAAAGGCCAGGGCGGCGAAGATCACCGCGACCACAGCCGACGCCACCTGCCCTTCTGCGGCATAGACGAAGCCATAGCTGACCGCGAAGACGAAGGCGCCCTGTCCGATGGCGGCCAGATGCTGGCTGCGGGTCAGACGCAGCGGCCGTCGCGTCACGGCGCAGAAGGCGAACAGCACCGCCGACGCCAGACCAAACCGCCAGACGATGGAGACGATGGAATCAACCGGCCCCAACTGCAGGGTGATCGCGTACCAGGTCGTGCCCCAGATCAGGGCGCAGATGGCGATCGCCACGATCGCAAAGGGACTGCTCAAGGGTTGACCTCCGGCGGTGGACGGCCCGCATAACACGCCGTGACGCCACGCGCCCTCACGTCTTGCGCCTGAGTGTGACACACTGGGCGCCTCGAAGGAGATTGCCATGCGAAACGCCCCCCTGATCCTGCCCGCAGCCCTCGTCCTGGCTGCCTGCGCCGCCACGCCGGATGTGACGACCGGAACGACGGTGGTGAACGTTACGGCCACCTATCGCGAACGGATCATGCTGCCGCCCGGCCATGTCCTGACCGTCAGGGTTGAGGACGTCAGTCTGGGCGACGCGCCCGCCAAGGTTCTCGCCGAGACCAGCGAGCCGCTGACCGGCGCCCCGCCCTATCGCGTCACCCTTGGCTTTCCCACATCTCAGATCGATCCGCGCCACACCTATGCCGCGCGCGCCGAGATCCGAGACGCGGCCGGCGCTCTGGTCTTCGTTACGGACACCCGCCACGCGATCCTGACGAACGGCGCGCCGGCCTCGGCCGAGATCGTGCTGAAGTCCGCGCGTTGAGCAGCCTCAGCAAACGTTCGGTCGCCCTCGCCGGCCATGCCACCTCGGTGGCGCTGGAGCCCGAATTCTGGGCCGTGCTGGACTGGATCGCGGCTGCCCGCAGCCTCAGCAAGGCCCAGCTTCTGGCTGAAATCGACACCGGTCGCGGCCGACGCCCCCTCGCCTCCGCCTGTCGCCTGCTGGCGCTGGACTGGGTGGCGGATCATGGAAGACCGGCGTAGCTTCGATCCAACGGAGACCTGATCATGTCCGACAATCGTCTGCTTCCAGCCGCCGTTGTCGGCGGTCTTCTGGCTGTCGGCTTCATCGGCGCCGGCGCCCTTATCGGTCAGGGCGTCATCCACGCGCGCGCCGGCGACCGCACCGTGACGGTACGCGGCCTGTCCGAACGCAATGTAAAAGCGGACCTTGCCGTCCTGCCGCTACGCTTCACGGCCTCGGGCGATGTCCTTTCGGAAGTTCAAACCAAGATCGACGGCGATCTGGCGCTGGTCCGCCGCTTCCTCACCGCCCAGGGCTACCCTGCCCAGGCCATCGAATTGGGCCGGTTGGAGGTGGCCGACACCCGGTCGCGAGAATACGCCGCCCAGAACGGCGGTCCACGCTTCATCCTGGCTCAGACGGTGATCGTGCGGACCAGCGATGTCGCCCGAGTTCAGGCAACGACGCGACTGCTCAACGATCTGGTGCGTCAGGACGTGGTGCTGCAGGACTTCCAGGGTCCGTCCTACATCTTCACCAAGTTGAACGACGTGCGCCCGCAAATGATCGCCGAGGGTACAGCGGCGGCGCGCACCGGGGCGGAACAGTTCGCCAAGGACAGCGGAACGCCCTTGGGCCCGATCCGTCAGGCCACCCAAGGCTCGTTCGAAATCCTGCCGCGCGATGGCGCAGCCGGCGACGAAGCCGCCTCCATCGACAAGAAGATCCGGGTCGTTACGACCATCACCTATAGTCTGAAGTAGTCTCGGGCGGTCCGGCGTCGGAGGATTGCGGTTGCCCGATGAAATTGACGTCGGCCTGCGGATCTTGACCCATCTCGACCAACACGACCCAGACGGCCAGGATCACGAACATTCCGACCATGCCCAGAACGAAGGCCCACCACCCGGCCTTCTTGCCGCGTGATTTGCGGTGTGACGCCGCGTCCCTTTTGTCAGTGTTCTGCTGCATCGCACCTAGGAACCGGCCGTCGATCCGCCGGGTTCCGAGGTTTCATTGTGGCAGCGGCCCTGACATTGCCGCGCGGTCCCCTTATGTTCCGGTTTCGAATCTGACTGACGGATGTTTCTGCGCCTGTGACCGACCTTCCCGCCCCCCGTATTTCCGACCTGGCGCGAGCCCGCGCGCCCGAGGGCGAGGCGTCGAATGACTATCTGAGAGGGCTGAACCCGGAGCAGCGCGAGGCGGTCGAGACGACCGAGGGGCCGGTTCTGGTTCTGGCGGGCGCGGGCACGGGCAAGACTCGCGTCCTGACGACACGGCTGGCGCACATCTTGGCGACGGGCCGGGCCAAGCCGTGGGAGCTGCTGGCCGTCACCTTCACCAACAAGGCCGCGCGCGAAATGCGCGAACGGATCACCCAACTGATCGGTCCGTCCGCCGAAGGGCTGCGCTGGCTGGGCACCTTCCACTCCATCGCCGCCCAGATCTTGCGTCGCCACGCCGAACTTGTCGGCCTGAAATCCAGCTTCACCATCCTGGACACCGACGACCAAGAACGGGTGCTGAAACAGCTGCTGGAAGCGGCCAACATCGACACCGAACGCTGGACGCCCAAGTCGCTGTCCGGCCTGATCGACCACTGGAAGAACCGCGGCTGGACGCCGGACAAGCTGCCGTCCGGCGAGGACTTCGCCAACGGCAAGGGTCAGGGTCTGTACGCCGCCTATCAGGCGCGCTTGCGCAGCCTGAACGCCTGCGACTTCGGCGATCTGCTGCTGCACAACATCACCATTCTATCGCAGCATGCGGACCTGGCTGAGGAATATCGCCGTCGCTTCCGCTACATCCTGGTGGACGAATACCAGGACACCAACGTCGCCCAGTATCTGTGGCTGCGGCTGCTGACGGCCTCGACCGGCAACGTCTGCTGCGTCGGCGACGATGATCAGTCGATCTACGGCTGGCGCGGGGCCGAGGTGGACAACATCCTGCGCTTCGAGCGGGACTTCCCCGGCGCCAAGATCGTCAAGCTGGAGCGCAACTACCGCTCGACCAGTCATATCCTAGGCGCGGCGTCCGGCCTGATCGCCGCCAATCGCGATCGTCTGGGCAAGACCCTGTGGACCGAAGACGACAGCGGCGACAAAGTGCGGGTGCGCGGCGTCTGGGACGGCGAGGCCGAGGCCCGGCTGATCGCCGACGAGATCGAGACCGCCCGCCGTCCCCATGCCGGCGAGCCGGGCCTGAAATACAAGGACATGGCTATTCTGGTTCGCGCCTCGTTCCAGATGCGGGCCTTTGAAGAACGGCTGGTCATGCTGGCCATCCCCTACAGCGTCATCGGCGGGCCGCGCTTCTTCGAGCGCGCCGAGATCCGCGACGCCCACGCCTATCTGCGCCTGATCCTGTCGGAAGACGACGACCTCGCCTTCGAGCGAATCGTCAATGTCCCCAAACGCGGCATTGGCGATACCAGCGTGCAGAAAATCCTGCAGTTGGCCCGCCAGCACGACCTGTCGGCCCTGACCGCCGTGCGAGGCCTTATCAATACCGACGAGCTTCAGGCCCGTACGCGCACCGCCCTGTCCAACTTCGTGCGCGACATCGACCGCTGGCGCCAACTGTCCGAGACCACGCCCCACTGGCAGGTCATGGAGACGGTGCTGGAGGAGAGCGGCTATACCGACATGCAGAAGGCCGACCGCACCAGCGGCCAGACCCGCCTGGAGAACCTGAAGGAGCTGACCCAGTCGATGCAGCAATTCGAGACGCTTCAGGCCTACCTGGAGCACGTCTCTCTGGTCATGGATCTGGAGCGCGCAACCAGCGACGATCCCAACGGCGACGGCGCGGTGCAGATCATGACCCTGCATGGCGCCAAGGGGCTGGAGTTCCCGCTGGTCTTTCTGCCGGGCTGGGAGGAAGGCGTCTTCCCCAGCCAGCGCAGCATCGATGAGAAGGGCGAGAAGGGTCTCGAAGAGGAACGTCGCCTGGCCTATGTCGGGGTCACCCGCGCCAAGCAGGACGCCCGCATCTCCTTCGCCGCCAACCGGCTGGTCTATGGCCGCTGGACCTCGCAACTGCCCAGTCGCTTCGTCGACGAACTGCCCATCGCCCACGTCGATCCCCAGTCCGACACCGGCTATTACGGCGCTTCGTCCGGCATGAAGGAGGCCAAGAGCCGCTGGGACGACGCGCCATCGTTCGGCAGCGGCTATTCCTCCCCCGGCTGGAAACGCGCCCAATCCTTCACCGCCGCCCAGACCCCGGCCAAGATTCCGGCGCGCAAGGCCGTCATCGAGGGCGACGGCCGACTGATCGCCACCGCCGACCCCAAATCCAGCTCAGGTTGGAAAAAGGGCGAACGCGTCTTTCACCAGAAGTTCGGCTACGGAAACGTGCGCGTGATCGAAGGCAACAAACTGTTGGTCGAGTTCGAAAAGGCCGGGGAGAAGCGCGTCATCGACAGCTTTGTCGAGAAGGCTTGACTGTTAAGCGAGGCTGTTGTCGATACCTCAGATAAACGAGGAGACAACCCAGTGGCGAAACGAGTCAGTGTGATCAATTTTAAAGGCGGGGTTGGAAAAACTACGCTCGCCTTCAACGTGGCTGCCGGGCTAGCTCGTTTTCACAATGCTCGCGTATTGCTGATGGATATGGATCACCAAAGTAGTTTGTCTATCGTATGCATGGGCGGTTCTGGCTGGCAAAATTCGGTTACGAATTCACTCACTGTTAATGAGATATTCAAACCATTTATCTCGCCGGCCAATATGCCAGGGGCCGGCATAGTTAGATCAACAAATCTAAACCCACACCATTACGCCGGATTGGATATTGTTCCAGCCAGCTTACAGCTAGACGATGTCGAGATTGAACTAACAGCTTCCCACCAAGGTAACGCCATCCAATCGGAATGGGATAAACGCACTTTGGTATGTCGATGGTTAGAAGAAACAAATATAGACAGCGATTACGACTATATAATCTTCGATTGTCCGCCAGCCACTAAAATCGTATCTCAAAATGCTATCGCAGCAAGCCACGGCTATATTATCCCCGTAGTTCCAGAAGCAGTGATGGAACGAGGAGCCCCCCACCTGAGAAACATGATAGGCAGCGGAATTGACACACGAATGAAAGCTTTAGCTGCGATGGGGAAACCACGATCCATCCACGTGCCAGATACAGCGCTTGTTGGTGTTGTGGTGACCCGAATTGAGACCCACGGCCCTGCTACTTCTGGCTACACAGACGATCACACCCAGCACCTAGGATCACTTCAACGCCAGTGGGGCGCTGACCTTCTGAGCCCATACATCGAAAAAGGCACAGGGATTTCTCAAGCTATGGCATCCGGTGTCCCAGTGTATGATAGATCGAACACGCAAAACATCGGTGGACGTGGGATAAACAGGCTCTATCAAAGACTGACAGCCGCCCTCAAGGGTCGTATAGATGCCATCTAATGCCAAACCGCAGCCACCAGAACCAAACTGATCGTCCTCTCTCTAAAGCAGAGATTGCTCGGTATTTGCGCTCTTTAGCAGAGCTTCATAGTGATCCGTACACGGGAAACATCCGCCTCTCGAACGCATTAAGAAATCTGGCTAATTCTTTGCACGGCGTGAAGCTCAAAGGAAGTGCGCCCGATGAACGCCAGCCAGCATTCAACGCAACTGATTTTTCGCGAGACCAAGTCTTTAGTTTTATACATGACGAGAAAACCGCAAAGTCGGACTTAATCTTGCTAGCAAAACAGCGGTTTTCGATTCCATCTTCTAGACTGAACAAAATGCCGCGTCGACAAATCGTCGAAACGATTGTGGAAGCCATGCAGCACGAGCAATCTCTTATCATAATAGCGGAAGAAGCTACGCGAGATGCTCGCCTAAGATCATCATAAGCGATTTGAGCAATGGCGGGCCTTAAGGACAAGCGCGGCTTCATCGACAAGGATCGCATTGATCTGTCGGAACGTCAGTCGGTCGAATACTGGATGAAGCGCTGGGGCGTGACCAAGGACCAGATCACCGCCGCCCACCGCAAGGTTGGGCGCATGACCAAGGATATCGCGGCGGAATTGGGCAAGAAGCGCTGACGCCGCCTGCCTGAAACGAGAAACGGCCCCGGAGCACTCCGGGGCCGTTTCCGTCTCTGGCTTAGATGTGGATCACACGCCCATAGGCGTCCAGCGCCGCCTCGTGCATGGCCTCCGACATGGTCGGGTGCGGATAGACGATCCCGTGGATGTCTTCCTCTGTCGCCTCCATCGTGATGGCGGTGACATAGCCCTGGATCATCTCGGTCACTTCGTGACCGATCATGTGGGCGCCGATCAGGGCGCCGGTCTTGGCGTCGAAGATCACCTTGACGAAGCCGTCGGTGTCGCCCGAGGCGATCGCCTTGCCGTTCACGCGGAACGGGAAGCGGCCGATCTTGACGTCGCGCTTGTCGGCGCGCGCAGCCTGTTCGGTGACGCCGACCGAGGCGACCTGCGGCTGGGCATAGGTGCAGCCGGCGATGGGTGAATGGACGTTGGGGGTCTTGTAGCCGGCGATATGTTCGGCAGCGTGGATGCCTTCGTGCGACGCCTTGTGCGCCAGCCAGGGCGCGCCGGCGCAGTCGCCGATGGCGTACAGCCCCTTGACATTGGTCTGGCAGTGGCTGTCGATCTTGACGTGGCCGCGGTCCATTTCCAGACCCAGTTCTTCCAGGCCGATGCCGTCGGTGTTGGCGGTGATGCCGACAGCCGAGATGCAGACCTCGGCTTCAAGGGTCTCGGCCTTGCCGCCGATCTCCACGGCGACCTTCACGCCCTTGGCGTCCTTGCTCACCTTGGTGACCTTGGCGCCCAGCTTGAACTTCATGCCGCGCTTTTCGAACGACTTCTGCGCGGCCTTTGAGACCTCTTCGTCCTCGACCGGCATGATGCGATCCACCGCCTCGACCACGGTCACGTCACAGCCCAGGGCGCGATAGAAGCTGCCGAACTCGATCCCGATGGCGCCCGAACCGATCACGACAATCGACTTGGGCATGAACTTCGGCGCCATGGCCTCGCGATAGGCCCAGATGCGATCACCATCGGCTTCCAGCCCGATCTGCGGCAGGGCGCGGGCGCGGGCGCCGACGGCCAGCATGACCGACTTGGCCTCGAGCGCGCGCGAACCGCCCGCTTTCAGGGCGACGACGACCTTGGGCGCGGCGGCGCCCTTTTCCAGCTTTGCCGAACCCTCGATCACTTCGATCTTGTTCTTCTTCATCAGGAAGCCGACGCCCTGATTCAGCTGTTTGGCCACGCCGCGCGAGCGCTGGATGATGGCGTCGAAGTCGAACGACGCGCCCGACGCCGACAGGCCGTACTCCTTCAGGTGGCTCAGGCTCTCGAACTTTTCGCCCGACTTCAGCAGGGCCTTGGTCGGAATGCACCCCCAGTTCAGGCAGATGCCGCCCAAGTTCTCGCGCTCGACGATGGCGACCTTCAGGCCCAACTGGCTGGCGCGAATTGCCGCGACATAACCGCCGGGGCCCGAGCCGATGACGACGAGATCGAATTCAGCAGCCATTAGATCAACTTCTCGATGTCGGCCTTGATGGCCTCGGGTTCAGTCTGCGGGGCATAGCGGGCGACCACCCTGCCCTCGCGGTCGGTCAGGAACTTGGTGAAGTTCCACTTGATGGCCTTGGAGCCCAGGAAGCCGCGCTTCTGTTCGGTCAGCCAGGCGTAAAGCGGATGTCGGTTCGGTCCGTTGACCTCCACCTTGTCGAACAGGGGGAAGGTCACGTCGAAATTGGTGGCGCAGAAGGCGGCGATTTCCGCCGCCCTGCCCGGCTCCTGCTCGCCGAACTGGTTGCAGGGGAAGCCCAACACCTCGAACGGCTGATCGGCGAACGCGCGGTGCAGCTTTTCCAGACCGTCGTATTGGCCGGTGAAGCCGCACTTGGACGCCGTATTGACGATCAGCAGCGCCTGACCGCGAAAGCGATCGAGCGAAACGTCCGTGCCGTCGATGGCGCGGGCGGAGAAGTCATAGACCGAGGTCATGACCTCACCCTCCCCTTAGGCCAGCATCGCGACGGGATCTTCGATCAGCGGCTTAAACGCCTGCAGGAAGCGGGCCCCGGTCGCGCCGTCCACCACGCGGTGATCGCAGGTCAGGGTCACGGTCATGACCGTGGCGGGCACGACCTGGCCGTTCTTGATGACCGCGCGTTGCTCGCCCGCGCCCACGCTCATGATGCAGCCCTGCGGCTCATTGATGATCGAGGTGAACTGCTTGATGCCGAACATGCCCAGATTGGACACCGAGAAGGTGCCGCCCTGGAACTCTTCCGGCTTCAGCTTGCGGTCGCGAGCGCGCTTGGCCAGGTCCTTGGACTCGGTCGCGATCTGCGCCAGACCCTTGGCTTCGGCCTTCTTGATGATCGGGGTGATCAGGCCGCCGTCGATCGCCACCGCCATGGAGACATCGGCGTTGTGGTGCATGGCGATGCCTTCGGGGGTGTAGGAGGCGTTCGCCTCCGGCACCATCTTCAGGGCCAGAGCGGCGGCCTTGATGACGAAGTCGTTGACCGAGACCTTGATGCCTTGCGGCTCCAGCATCTTGTTGACCTTGGCGCGCACGGCCATCAGCTGGTCGATCTCGCAGTCGATGAACAGCGGGAAGTGCGGGACGTTCTGGACGCTGTCGACCATGCGACGCGCAACCGCCTTCTTCATGCCGTCCAGCGGGATCAGGTCGTAGCTGCCGTCCGGAATGCCCATCTGCGCCAGCGACTGCGCCTTGCGCGGCTCGGCTGCGGTCGTGGCGGGCGACGCCGAAGAGGCGGTCGCCGGTTGGGTCGAACCCTTGCCAGCGGCCTCGACGTCGCGCTTGACGATGCGGCCGTGGGGACCGGTGCCCTTGATCGATTTCAGATCGACGCCGTTCTGAGCGGCGATACGTCGAGCGAGCGGCGACGAGAAGATGCGATCTCCGCTGTCCGACTTCGGCGCGGCGGGCGCCGGAGCGGCAGCCGTGGCGGCCTTGGGTGCCTCGGCAGCAGCGGGGGCGGCCTCGGCCTTCGGCGCCTCTTCGGTCTTGGCGGCGGGTTTTTCAGCCAGCTTGGGTGAGGCCGCGCCGCCCTCGTCCTTCAGGCGGGCGATGGGCGTATTGACCTTCACGCCTTCCGTGCCTTCAGCGACCAGGATGTCGGTGACTTCGCCCTCGTCAACGGCCTCGACTTCCATCGTCGCCTTGTCGGTTTCGATCTCGGCGATCACGTCGCCGGCGGAGACGACATCTCCTACCTTGACGTGCCACTTGGCCAGAACGCCCTCCTCCATCGTCGGAGACAGGGCGGGCATCAGAATGTCGGTCATGCCATCACCTGCTTCACGGCGGCGATGATCTTGTCCACGCCCGGCAACGACAGCACTTCCAGATTGGCGGCGTAAGGCAGCGGCACGTCCTCCTGGTGCACGCGCAGCGGCGGGGCATCCAGATAGTCGAAGGCGTGTTCGATGACGCGGGCCACGACCTCGGCGCCGACGCCCATCGGACCCCAGCCCTCTTCGGCCGAGACCAGACGGTTGGTCTTCTTGACGCTCTCGACGATGGTCTCGTGATCCAGGGGGCGCAGGGTGCGCAGGTCGATCACCTCAGCCTCGACACCCTCCTCGACCAGCTTCTCGGCGGCCTGCAGGGCGAAGCCGACCATGCGGCTGTGCGCGGTGATGGTGACGTCCTTGCCTTCGCGGCGGACCTTGGCCTTGCCGATCGGCAGGACATAGTCCTCGACCTCCGGCACGTCGAACTCCAGGCCGTACATCATCTCGTGTTCGAGGAAGACGACCGGGTTCGGGTCACGGATGGCGGCTTTCAGCAGGCCCTTGGCGTCGGCCGCGTCATAGGGTGCGATGACCTTCAGACCGGGCACCTGAGCATACCAGGCCGAGTAGTCCTGGCTGTGCTGGGCGCCGACGCGCGAAGCGGCGCCGTTCGGGCCGCGGAACACGATTGGCGCGCGGATCTGACCGCCCGACATATAGAGCGTCTTGGCGGCCGAGTTGATGATGTGGTCGATCGCCTGCATGGCGAAGTTGAACGTCATGAACTCGACGATCGGCTTCAGGCCCGACATGGCCGCGCCGACACCCAGGCCGGCGAAGCCGTGCTCGGTGATTGGGGTGTCCACGACGCGCTGGTCGCCGAACTCCTGCAACAGGTCGCGGCTGACCTTATAGGCGCCCTGATACTGGGCGACTTCCTCGCCGATCAGGAAGACGCGATCGTCGCGACGCATCTCTTCGGCCATGGCGTCGCGCAGGGCGTCGCGCACGGTCGTCTTGACCAGTTTGGCGTCGGCCGGAATTTCCGGGTCGCGCAGTTCGACCTTGGGCGTCACGGTCTGGGCCGGGGCTTTTTCCGGATCGCCAGTCTTGCCTTCGGCCGCAGCCTTGGGCGCCTCAGCTTCGCCCTTTGCGGGTTCAGCCTTGGGCGCAGGGGCCGCTGCGCCGTCTTCGCCGGCCAGACGCGCGATCGGCGTGTTGACCTTCACGTTCTCGGAGCCTTCGGCGACCAGGATTTCCAGCACTTCGCCTTCATCCACGGCCTCGACTTCCATCGTCGCCTTGTCGGTTTCGATCTCGGCGATCACCTGGCCGGCCGACACGGAGTCGCCTGCCTTGATGTGCCATTTGGTCAGCGTGCCCTCTTCCATCGTGGGGGACAGCGCCGGCATCAGAATATCAGTCATCGAGCGGAGCTCCCCATGAGCGCCCACTGTCCTTTTCCAACAGTGTTAGAGAGCGCTACTTTACCTTCCTTGCTGAGCGAAAGTGCTGCCCAGCGCATATCGTATTGCCAAGTGTAGAACAGAGGCGTTCCCTCAAGTTCTGCGCCATGAGCACGCCAGATTTCCTTGGCAACATCAATGATCTTCGCAGGCTTTCCGATGTTTCGGAGCGCCTCGATCACCCAATCTTTAAGATGGTGTCGGGAGACCATAGAATTAGGCCTCCACATAAACGTCGGTATAGAGCTCGGACGGATCGGGTTCCGGGCTCTCTTGGGCGAATTGAACAGCTTCGGCGACGATCGCCTTGATCTCGTTGTCGATGGCCTTGAGCTCGTCCTCGGTCGCATTGGCGGCCGACAGCAGCGTCTTCAGGTGATCGATCGGGTCGCGGGTCTTCTTGACCTCGTCAACCTCTTCCTTGGTCCGGTACTTGGCCGGGTCGGACATCGAGTGACCGCGATAGCGATAGGTCTTCACTTCCAGGATGAAGGGACCGCCGCCCTCGCGGGCGCGCTTCACCGCACGCGCCGTCGCATCGCGCACGGCCAGCACGTCCATGCCGTCGACCTGCTCGCCCGGAATGCCGAAGCTGGCGCCGCGCTGATACAGTTCGGTCGTCGAGGACGAGCGTTCAATGCTCGTGCCCATGGCGTACTGATTGTTCTCGATGATGTAGATGGCCGGCAGCTTCCACAGCTGCGCCATGTTGAAGCTCTCGTAGACCTGCCCCTGGTTCGAGGCACCGTCGCCGAAATAGACGAAGGCCACCGAATCGTCGCCGCGATACTTGCCGGCGAAGGCCAGGCCGGTGCCCAGCGCCACCTGGGCGCCGACGATGCCGTGACCGCCGTAGAATCCGGTCGGCACGTCGAACATGTGCATCGATCCGCCCTTGCCCTTGGACGAACCGCCGCTGCGGCCGGTCAGCTCGGCCATGACTTCCTTGGGATCCATGCCGGCGGCCAGCATGTGGCCGTGGTCGCGATAGCCGGTGATGATCTTGTCGTGGCCTTGTTTGACGCTCTCCTGAACGCCGACCGCCACGGCCTCCTGGCCGATGTACAGGTGACAGAAGCCGCCGATCAGACCCATGCCGTAGAGCTGGCCCGCACGCTCTTCGAAGCGGCGGATCAGAACCATCTCGCGATAGAAGCGCAGAAGGTCTTCCTTGGACGCCGTCGGCGTGTTGGGCAGTTTATCAGGCGTGGTCGTCTGAGCGGATTTGGCTGGGGCTTTCGCCATCCGGTATCTCCCGGCTAGGCGCCGAGAACCGACGCCTTCTTATCGTTACGGAAAGGGGCTTTAGCAGCCTTCCTTCCGGTAACGCAAAGGGGTGCGGGTCGCCCTGTAACAATAGTTCAAGTGGTGAAGGTCGCTCAGCCTTGGGCGACCGGGGCCGAGACGCGGATCACATAGTCGCGCGGGTCGGAGAAACCCAGAACGGCGCGCGCGCGCTCTTCCAGAAGGTCGCGAGACAGACTGTCGGTGCGAAGATAGCGAACCCGCGTCTCAAGGTCGCGGCGTTGCTCGGTCAGATGCGCCAGCTGGTCCTCGCGCTGCCCAAGCAGGGCGTCGCGAGACGATCCGCTCAGCAGTCCGCGCTCGCCCGTCAGCGCCTGCACCCCGAGATAGGCGAGAAGCAGCAACAGGGCGAGGGACAGGCGGTAAGGTTTCATCCGTTCGGGCACTTGAGACGCTCCTTCTGAGCGCGAAAACACAGTTCAGAAACCGTGCCCGAAAATGCCTAACGAAATGTAGCTTGACCGTAAGATTGTCGGCGGAAAACGCTGATTCTCCGCCGACAATTCGGATCTCTATTTCAGCAGCATGCCGTCGCCGAAATAGACGCCCTGGTCGCCCAGCATTTCCTCGATGCGGAGCAACTGGTTGTACTTCGCCACCCGGTCGGAGCGGGCCAACGAGCCGGTCTTGATCTGCCCGCAGTTGGTCGCCACGGCCAGGTCGGCGATGGTGTAGTCCTCGGTCTCGCCCGACCGGTGGCTCATCACGGCGGTATAGCCCGCGCGGTGGGCCATATCGACGGCGTCCAAGGTTTCCGACAGGGTGCCGATCTGGTTGACCTTGATCAGGATCGAGTTGGCCAGACCTTCGCCGATACCCGCAGCCAGACGCGCCGGATTGGTCACGAACAGATCGTCGCCGACCAGTTGGACGCGGTCGCCCAGGCGCTCGGTCAGCAGGCGCCAGCCGTCGAAGTCATCCTCGGCCATACCATCCTCGATCGACACGATCGGGAAGCGTTCGCACAAGTCGACCAAGTAGGCGGCCATGCCTTCGGAATCGACTGTCTTGCCCTCGCCCGCCATGACGTACTTGCCGTCCTTGAAGAACTCGGTCGAGGCGACGTCGAGGCCCAGGTGGAAATCCTCGCCGGCGAGGTAGCCCGCCGCCTGGCCCGCCTTGGTGATGAAGCTCAGCGCCTCATCGGCCGAGGCCAGATTGGGCGCAAAGCCGCCCTCGTCGCCGACGTTGGTGTTGTGCCCGGCGTCCTTCAGTTGCTTCTTCAAGGCGTGGAAGATTTCGGCGCCCATGCGCACGGCGTCCGAAAAGGTTTCGGCGCCGGTGGGCAGGATCATGAACTCCTGGATGTCGATCGGATTGTCGGCGTGGGCGCCGCCGTTGATGATGTTCATCATCGGGGTCGGCAGGACGCGGGCCGAGACGCCGCCCAGGTATCGATACAGTTCCTGATTGGCCGACAGGGCGCTGGCCTTGGCGACCGCCAGAGACACGCCCAGGATCGCATTGGCGCCCAGACGGCCCTTGTTGGGCGTGCCGTCCAGTTCGATCATCGCCTCGTCGATCCGGCGCTGCTGCTCGGCGTCCATGCCGGACAGGGCGTCGAAGATCTCGCCGTTGACAGCGTCGACGGCCTTTTGGACGCCCTTGCCGCCCCACATGTCCTTGTCGCCGTCACGCAGCTCGACCGCTTCGTGCGCGCCCGTGGACGCGCCGGACGGAACGGCGGCGCGGCCGAACGAACCGTCTTCCAGCGTGACATCGACCTCGACCGTCGGATTGCCCCGGCTGTCGAGGATCTGGCGGGCGACGATGTCGGCGATGTCGGTCATGGCTCGGCTCTTTGGCTCAAGGGGCAAGGGAGGTCAGACGGTTTAGCCGCCTCCCCGCCAAACGCCAATGCCGACATCGTCGCCGGGCGTCAGGAACAGCCTTCCACCAGTTGGATAGAAGGATCGCCAGCGTGAATGGCGATGACCTTGCCGTCCGCGCCGACTTCATAGCGGACCCCACGGGCCGCCGGGTCGGTGACATAGGCGCTGGAACCGCCTTTTGACCAAGCATACAGGTCCTCGGCGGGCGCATCCTGATATTTGTGCGGTTGTGCGAATATCGATCCGCCGTACGCCTGTTTGATCGCCATGGCCGTGTCGCCCACCTCAAACCCGCGATCTGTCTCGATTGTCGCGCCACGAGACAGGGTGATTCGTGTCAGGACCCCTCTCTGGATCATCACGAGCACGTCCGCCGGCGCTTTGGTCGGATGGAACTGATCGCAGACCTCCGGCTCAGGGCCGCCAACAGCGTTCGGCTGGGAGTCCTCCCCCCAAACCTTCACCAGGTCGGCCCGCGACATTCCGATTCGCACGGGGCCCAGCCCCTCGGCTGTAAGGATATTGGGATCGGCGGCGGGCGTGACAGGCGGGGTCGGAGCCGCCGGCGCCATGGCGACCGGCGGCGCCTCCTGAGGCGCTTCTGCGGTCGGGCGCTCGTCACGGCCGCAGGCGGCAAGGGTGAGAAGCGCGACGGCGCTGACGGCGGTGAGACGAATCATCATGCAGTATTCTCCAAATGAAGCTTCACCGCATTCAACGCACGAAAACGGCGCGCGGGTCACCGCACGCCGTTGAAATCGTCATCCGACCGAAGTCGGGTCGCCTGAAAGACTAGTCTTCCTTCGGCGTGATGACCTGACGACCGCGATAGGTGCCGGTCTTCAGGTCGATGTGGTGCGGGCGCTTCAGCTCGCCGGTGTCCTTGTCCTCGACGTAGACGTTCGAGGTCAGGGCGTCGTGGGCGCGGCGCATGTTGCGACGCGAGGGAGATACTTTGCGCTTCGGAACGGCCATGTCCGTCTCAATCTTCTAAGTCGGGCGCCGCCCAGAGCCGAGCTCCGTCTAGCGCGAAAACAATAGCGGCGGCCCTCAGGACCGCCACGCGAGGCGCGGCTTATGCATGAACCGCGCGACGATTTCAAGGCGTTTAAGCAGGCGCCAGACGACGCACGATCTTCGCCGGATTGCCGACCACCACCACATCGGACGGCACGTCCTTCGTCACGACCGATCCCGCGCCGATCACCGACCGATCGCCGATGGTGACACCCGCCAGAACGATAGCGCCGCCGCCGATCCAGACGTCGTCGCCGATGACGATCGGCCGCGCCGTCTCCTCGCCCCGGCGGGCGACCGCGTCCAATGGATGTTCCGGCGTCAGTAGCTGCACGCCCGGCCCGGCTTGGAAGTTGTCGCCGATACGGATCTCGGCGCAGTCCAAGAACACGCAGTTGGCGTTCGCAAAGGCCCGCGCGCCAAGGTGGATGTTGACGCCGTAGTCGCAGAAGAAGCCCGGCATGATGATCGCCTTGCCGTCGGCCGCATTGACCAGTTCGTTGACCAGGGCGCCGCGCCGGTCGCGATCCGGCTCAGCGTTGATGGCGACGGTCAGGGCCACGGCGCGGGCCCGGCCATCGCGCAGATCGGGATCGCCCGGATCGTAGGGCAAGCCCGCAAGCATCTTCTCGCGCTCGGTCATGCGTTCTCCGTCAAACCCTTAGCCACAGCTTCACCGATGGCCAGGGAACTGGTCAGGCCGGGGCTTTCGATGCCGAACAGAGCCATCAGACCATCGATGCCGTGATGCTCCCGGCCATGAATCTGGAAGTCCGGTTGCGGCTCGCCCGGCCCATGCAGTTTGGGCCGAATGCCGGCATAGTCCGGCGTCAGGGCGCCGTCGGGCAGACCCGGCCAGAAACGACGGATGTAGGTGGCGAACTCTTCGGCCTTGGCAGGATCGACCGAGTAATCCTCGGTTTCGACATAGGCCAGGTCGGGCCCGAACACGGCCTGACCACCCAGATCCTTGCGATAGTGGGTGCCCAGCGCGCCGGGGATGGGCGGCGGATAGATCAGCCGATCGAACGGCGCCTTACCCGTCAGACGGAAGTAGACGCCCTTGCCGAAATGCCCGACGGGAATGTCTCCGGGCGGATAGGCTTCGATCGCCGCCACCACAGCCTGGGCCGACAGTCCGGGCGCGGTGACCAAAAGGCGGCTGGTGACCTGCATCGCCCCCTCCCCGCCGACACGGATCGTGAAGCCGCCGCCAGCCAACGGCTCTGCGCCCTCGAACGGCGCCGAGACCACGACCGACCCGCCCGCATCCTCGATCTCGCCCTGCAGGGCCAGCATATAGCCGTGACTGTCGAAAAGGCCGCTCTCGGGCGACAGGATGGCGGCGTGGGCGTTCAGCTCCGGCTCCAGCGCCCGCGCCTGGGCGCCGGTCAGATGCGCCAGCCCCTCGACGCCATTCGCCGTCGCCTGTTCGAAGATCGCCTCGATCCGTTCGACCTCTGCCTCCTGCGTCGCCACGACCAGCTTGCCGCATTTCCAGTGATCGATCTTGCGGCTGGCCAGGAAGTCGTAGAGGGCTCGGCGTCCCTCGACGCAGAAGCGGGCCTTCAGCGATCCGGTCGGGTAATAGAGGCCGCCGTGAATGACCTCGGAATTGCGCGAGGAGACGCCCTGGCCGATGTGGGCTTCCTTCTCCAACACCAGCACCGTCAGGCCCCGTTTCGACAGCGCCCGACCACAGGCCAGGCCCACAGCCCCGGCGCCCACGACGGTCGCGTCGAAATCAAAACTCATCGGACGCCGTATCTCCGTTTCGCCTCAGCCTCGAAACAGCCGATCAGCTTTTCCACCGCCCGATCGAAGTTCGCCGACAGCATCATGTCCAGCATCCGGGACTTGAAGGCGAAGTCGATCATGAACTCCAGCCGCGTGCCGTCCGGATGGGGAAAGAACTCCCAACGGTTCTTCAGGTGTTTGAAGGGGCCGCGCAGCAGGCCGACCTCGACCTTGGGCGCATTGCGATCATGCCGGACCCAGGTGGAGAACCGCTCTTTCAGGAAAGAAAACCCGACGCTGGCCTCCGCATCCTGCAAGCCGACGCCATCGCCTTCCTCGTGCGCGTTCCAGACGCGCATCGACGTCACCCAAGGGACGAAGTCGGGATAGGCGCGCACGTCGGCGACCAGATCGGCAAGCTGTTGGGGCGCATAGGGAAGAATGCGCGTGACGCGGTGGACGGCCATGCGGGACTTAGCGGCGCAGCTGCGCCTCGCGCGCCGCCTTCAGCCGGGCGAAATCGTCGCCGGCATGGTGCGACGAACGCGTCAGCGGGCTGGACGACACCATCAGGAAGCCCTTCGCCCGGGCGATCGCCTCATAGGCCTTGAACTCTTCCGGCGTGACGAAGCGGTCGATCGCGGCATGTTTGCGCGTCGGCTGCAGGTACTGGCCGATTGTGATGAAATCGACGCCGGCGGACCGCATGTCGTCCATCACCTGCATGACCTCTTCCTTGGTCTCGCCCAGACCGACCATGATGCCGGACTTGGTGAACTGGTTCGGGTCGCGCTCCTTTACCATCTGCAACAGGCGCAGGCTGTGGAAGTAGCGCGCGCCCGGCCGGATCTTCAGATACAGGCGCGGCACGGTCTCCAGGTTGTGATTGAAGACGTCGGGCTTGGCGTCGATCATCACGGCGGCCGCCCCGTCCTTGCGCAGGAAGTCGGGCGTCAGGATCTCGATAGTGGTTTCCGGCGCCTGGATGCGGATCTGGCGCACCACCTCGGCGAAGTGGGCTGCGCCGCCGTCGGCCACATCGTCGCGGTCGACCGAGGTGATGACCACGTGGTTCAGGCCCATCTGCTGGACGGCCAGGCCCACCTTGCCCGGCTCTTCCGGATCCAGCGGCTGAGGCAAGCCCGTCTTGACGTTGCAGAAGGCGCAGGCCCGCGTGCAGGTGTCGCCCATGATCATCAAGGTGGCGTGTTTCTGGCTCCAGCACTCGCCGATGTTCGGACAGGCCGCTTCTTCACAGACCGTCACCAGCCCCTTGGAGCGAACGATCTCCTTGGTGGCGTTGTATTGACCAGAGCCCGGCGCCTTCACCCGCAGCCAGTCGGGCTTTTTCAGAACGACCGACTCGGGCCGGTTCTGCTTTTCGGGGTGACGCAGCTCGGACGGCTTACGCTGAAGGGTGTCGATCAGGGTGACCATGGCCGGTATTTCGGACTTTGAGGCCGTTTAGGCAAGGCACACCGGGTAACAGACTTGCCGCAGGCGTGATCGCGCATCGGAACTCACGCGACGTTACGCATCTTTTCAAGATGACGCGGCGTCATTAATGACAGTCGCCCGAACAACAGAGAGGGCCGCCCGCGTCCTCCGTAGGAGACGCGCTTGCGCCAGGCCCTGGATCCCTCGCTTTACGACTCGACCCTGATCGACGCCCTGATCGATGCGCGGTCGCGGTTCGGCGACAAGGAGATCCTGGAGGATCAGGACCGGCATCCGCTGACCTACACCGGCCTGATCCGCGCCGCCTTCGTGTTGGGCCGCAAGATCGCTGACATGACCGACAAGGGCGAGCGGGTCGCGATCCTGCTGCCGTCGTCCATGGGCGTCGTCGTCACATTCTTTGGTCTGCACGCCCACGGTCGTGTGCCGGTGATGCTGAACTTTACCGCCGGCGAAGCCAATCTGAAGGCTGCGATAAAGGCGTCGGGCGTCAAGAAGGTGCTGACCGCCAAACGCTTCATCGACCAGGCCAAGCTGGACGACCTGATCGTCGAACTGAAGACGGTGGCCGAGGTCGTCTGGCTGGACGATGTCCGCAAGACCATCGGCCTGGCCGACAAGCTCTATGGCCTCGCCGCCGGCGCGGCGCCCAAACGGTTTCGCGTGAAGACAGACCCCGACGCGCCGGGCGTCGTCCTGTTCACCTCGGGCAGTTTCGGCACGCCCAAGGGCGTGGTGCTGAGCCAGAAGAACCTCGTCGCCAATGCGCGTCAGGTGGCGGCCCACATCGACCTGCTGCCCGAATGGGTGATGTTCAATCCCCTGCCGACCTTCCACTGTTTCGGCCTGACCGGCGGGGTCATTCTGCCGCTGCTGCAAGGGTTGAAAGCCTTCCAGTATCCGTCGCCGCTGCACGCCAAACAGATCACCGACCTGCTGCCCCAAGTGAACGCATCGATCCTGTTCGCGACCGACACCTTCCTGAACCAGTACGGCCGCGTCGCCGAACCGAACGACTTCTCGACACTGAAGTTCGTGGTCGCGGGCGCCGAGAAGGTGCGCGAGGAAACCCGCAACCTGTTCAACACCAAGTTCGGCGGCGTCGAACTGCTGGAAGGATACGGCGCAACCGAGGCCTCGCCCGTGATCGCCGTCAACCATCCTGACCGCAACACGCCCGGCACGGTCGGCCAGGTGCTGCCGGGCATCGACTGGAAGCTGGAGCCAGTCGAGGGCATCGACGCAGGCGGTCGCCTGATGCTGCGTGGGCCCAATGTCATGAGCGGCTATGTCACCTCGGCCGAGCCGTTGCAGTGGGATCCGATTGGCGACGATTGGCTGGACACCGGCGACATCGTCGATGTGACCGACGACGGCTATGTCACCATCCGCGGCCGCGCCAAGCGCTTCGCCAAGATCGGCGGCGAGATGGTCTCACTGACCGCCGTCGAAGGGATCGCCGGCGCCGTCTGGCCGGATCAGCGCCACGCCGTCGTGTCGATTCCGGACAGCCGTAAGGGCGAGAAGCTGGTGCTCGTCACTGACCACGCAGACGCTGAGGTCGCGCCTCTGGCCGAATGGGCCCGCACCAACGGCGCGCCCGAACTGATCGTGCCGAAGAAGATCGTCAAGGTCGCCGAGGTCCCCGTCCTGGGCACCGGCAAGACCGACTATGTGTCGATCCAGAAGATGGTCGAGGCCGAGAAGGCGGCCTGATCAGCCGATCCGGACCCCCGTCATCGAGATCGAGCCGCCGTCGATGCGGTCGTTGAAGAAGCTGACCGCCTCGCCCGGCTCCTGCTGGGCGGCGATATAAAGCACCGGCAGGAAATGTTCGTCGGTCGGCACGCTCAGTTGCGCGTCCTCGGCCAGACCCACCCAGTCGATCAGGGCGTCATGGTCGCCCCTTTGGAACGCCGCCTTCACCGCCTCGTTGAACCCGGTCGCCCAAGCGTACGGTTCGGCGCCGTCCTCGCGCTTCCAGGTGCGTAGATTGTGGACGAAGTCGCCCGAGCCGGCGATGACGATCCCCTCGTCCCGCAGCGGCTTCAGCGCCTTGGCCAGATCGTAATGCTGGCGCGCCGCCAGCTCGCTGTTCAGCGACAACTGCACGATCGGCACGTCCGCCTCGGGCCACACATGGCAAAGGACCGACCAGGTCCCGTGATCCAGGCCCCACGCTTTCGTCTGGACCGCGCCGGTTAACGCCGACACCCGCGCCGCCAAGGCGCGCGACCCGGGCGCCGGATACTGCATCTCATGAAGTTCGCGCGGGAAGTTGCCAAAGTCATGGATGGTCTCGGGCCTCTCCTGCGCGGTGACGCCCAGCCCGCGCGTCTCCCAGTGGGCGGAGATCATCACCACACCGTTGGGCTTGCCGATCGCTTCGCCCAGCGCACGCCAGGCGGCCCCATAGGGACCGCCAAGCGCATTCATGGGCGAACCGTGACCGAAGAAAACGGCGGGCTGGCGCATCGGATCAGCCGTGCAGCTTCTTGGCCAGCTCGGCGATGTGCTTGCCCTGGAACCGGGCGCCATCCAGCTCGACGTCGCTGGGCTGACGCGAGCCGTCGCCGCCCGTGATCGTCGATGCGCCATAGGGCGAGCCGCCGTGGATGGCGTCCAGCGTCATCTGTCCCTGGAAGGAATAGGGCAGACCCACGACTGGCATGCCGTGGTGCATGAAGAAGTTGTGCAGGCCCTGGAACGTCGTCTCCTGGCCGCCGTGCTGGGTCGCGGTGGCGGTGAAGGCGCCGCCGATCTTGCCGATCAGGGCGCCCGAGAACCACAGCCCGCCGGCTTGATCCAGGAAGGCGCGCATCTGAGACGCGGCCGAACCAAAGCGGGTGCCGGCGCCGATGATGATGGCGTCGTAGTCCTTCAGATCGTCGATCTTGGCGATCGGCGCCTTTTGATCCAGCTTGTAGTGCGAGGCCTTGGCGAGTTCTTCCGGCACGGTTTCCGGCACGCGCTTGATGTCCACGACAGCGCCTTGGACCTCGCGCGCGCCTTCGGCGACCGCCTCGGCCATGGTTTCCAGGTGACCATAGGTCGAGTGATAGAGGACGAGGACTTTCGGCATCGAGGAGGCTCCATTGAATGACAAGGGTCGTCATTCGCAACAACGACCGTTGCTAACTTGGCGCGCTGCCAGCCGTTCTGCAAGTCCCCGACCTCAAATCACGTCTCGAATGGACAGATGGTGTCGTAAAAGGTCTCGTCGCCCGGCGTGGGGCGACCGCGGCGACAATGGAAACGGTGCTCCATCACCATCGCCTGCTGTTCGATGTTCAACGCGTCCCACTGGCAGGTCGGTTCCACGCGGTAGGCATAGGAGGCGGGTGTGTCCCCAGCTTTCAGCTTTGCGAACAGCAGATTGACGCCCTGCTGGGCCTGCCAGACGTGCGTCAGTTCGTGAATCAGCACGCCCTGCATTCGCTCGGACGCCAAAGTGAAGTCTGCGACGAGCTGCGCTTGCGGCCATACGATCCAGTCTCGCCCGAACCAGCGTCCAGCCACGAAGGCGCGGTTGAACGGCCAACCGATCAAACGGACGGGTGCGAGGCTGATCGCGGCCCCGAAGGCCTCTCGCGCGAGCGATTTCTCAGACTCGGTCAGGGCGCGAACGAAGGATCCCAAGGCTTCACATACTCCCAGTGCCACGGCTCATAGACATAGGGCACAAAGCCGAAACGCCCAGCGTTCGTCACCAGCCAGCGATAGGTCGCCGACCGCGCCATATATTCGCGGCTGGCAGGGGTGGTGGAATCAACACCCAGACCCGGCGCCTGGCCGACATACAGATCGACCGCCGTGCCGGTCCGATGCGGCGAGCAGACGGCACGACGCAGGCCGTCGCAGTTGCCCTGCTGCGCACAGCGCGCCGCGTCCGCCTCGGGATCGCGAAAGCCGGAGAAGATTTGCAACAGTTCGGGATCGGCGGCGATCTCGGGAACCTCGACCCGGGCGGCGGCGACCATCCGGCGATAGGCGTCCAGCACGTCGCGGCGCAGCAGCCGTGTCAGACGGTCGGCATGTTCCTCGGCCTCGACCAGATAGCCGAGCTGATTGATCGGCGGCGGCTCGGGACAGGCTCCGCTGACGCGCGCCATGACGAACGGCCGCCGCTCCTGCCAAAGGCCGCGAAACACCTGGAATGTCGCCTCATCGAACAGACCGGTCGGCGCCAGGCCGTGCGTCTGCTGAAACCCGGCCAGTTGCGACGCGAAGATCGGCGTGCCGGGTCCGCACATCGTATGCAGTTCGCGCTGGATCAGCGGCAGATAGGCCTGCCACCCCCACTCCGCCGCCCCGAACGGCGCCCATTCCATGCCGTAGGCCGACGCCGCGTTCGCCAGTCCCTGCGCCTGCCAACCGTCGGCGTTGGTGTGGCATGGCCCGGCCGCACGCGCGCCGCAAGCAAACGCCAGGACGAAGCCGAGGGACAGGAACGCAAAAAGGCTTCGCAACATGTCCCACAGGAAGCCCCAACCCGGTCGATCTCACAAGTGCATGCGTCACCGATCGCTGGCATGGTGGCGCGCGGCCGACTCGCGCCGCGCCTTTCGGACCGATGCATGTCCACCGCCGCGCCGACCGCGCCTCGCCGTTCCAACGCCGTGCTCGCGGCCTTTTCCGGCCCGTGCCTGCCGCTGGCGGCCTTTGGCGTCGCCCTGCCCGTCACCCTGCCCGAGTTCTACGCCACCCATGTGGGCTTGGAGCTGGGCGTGGTCGCGGCCGTCTTTATGGCCGTGCGTCTGATCGACATCGTCTTCGACCCCTTCATCGGCTGGGGCATGGACAAGACCAAGACGCGGTTCGGTCGCTATCGCCCGTGGATGTCGATCTCGACGCCGATCCTGATGCTGTCGGCCTTCATGATGTTCGTTGTGGTCCAGCCCGGCGCCGGGTCGGCCTACCTGTTTGGCTGGCTGCTGGTCCTCTATCTCGGCTTCTCGATCGGCACCCTGGGCCAACTCGGATGGGCCGCGGTGCTTGCGCCGCAGTATGACCAGCGTAGCCGCGTCTATGGCTGGTGGCAGGTGTTCAACATCATCGGCGTGATCCTGATCCTGGTGCTGCCGACCGTGGTGGTTCAGACGGGTATCGGGAACTATGCCGACGGCGTGCGCATCATGGGCTGGGCTATCCTGATCGCCCTGCCCGTCACCATCGGTCTGGCCATGGTCGCCGTACCCGAACCCGTCAACGCGGGTGACCAGCCGCATGGGGGCGCCAGCGCCTATCTGGCTTTGCTGAAGATGCCCACGGTCCGGAAGCTCTTGATCGCGGACCTGCTGCTGGGCGTCGCGCCGGGCATCACGGGTTCGCTGCTGTTCTTCTTCTTCGGACAGATCAAGGGCTACGACCACAGCCAGGCCGGCCTGTTCATGTTGTTCTATTTCATCGCCGGTCTGTGCGGCGCGCCCATCTGGGCCTGGCTGGCCACGCGGATCGGCAAGGACAAGGCCCTGGCCGTCGCCAGCCTGATCTTCGCGGCCCTCTACATCGCCGCCACCCTGGTCCCCGGCGGCAACTTCATGCTGACGGCAGGGGCCATGTTCATCGCCGGCCTGCCTTATGCGGCCGGCCTGTTCCTGTTGCGCGCCATGATGGCGGACGCCGGCGACGAGGTGCGGCTGCAGACCGGCGTGGATCGTACCGGACTGATGTTCTCCATCCTGTCCGCGACGACCAAGATCGGCCATGTGGTCGCCCTGATCCCCTATCTGATCCTGCAGGTTGTGGGCTTCAAGGCGGTGCCGGGCTCGACGGGCAACAGCGACTTTTCCCTGCTGACGCTCCAGATCCTGTTCATTCTGGTCCCCGGCCTGCTGCTGGCCGCCGCCGCCTGGGTGCTGAAGGGCTATCCCCTGACGCCGAAGCGGCACGATGAAATCCGCCTCGCCCTGGAAGCCCGCGACGGAGCCCGCCGTTGAGACCGATCGACCGCCTGCTCGGCGTCATGGAGCAGTTGCGCGATCCTGACGGCGGCTGCCCCTGGGACGTAGAGCAGACCTTCGCCACCATCGCCCCCTACACGATCGAGGAGGCCTATGAGGTCGCCGACGCCATCGAGCGCAACGATCTGGTCGAGCTGAAGGGCGAACTGGGCGACCTGCTGTTCCAGGTCGTCTTCCACGCCCGCATGGCTGAGGAACAAGGGCTGTTCGCCTTCGACGACGTGGTCACAGCCATCGCCGACAAGCTGGAGCGCCGCCACCCGCACGTTTTCGGTGACGAGGCGCAGCGCTCCTCGAAGGAACAGACCGTCGCCTGGGAAGCCAGCAAGGCCGCCGAGCGCAAGGACCGCAAGAAGCCGGGCGTCCTGGACGATGTGCCGGTCGGCCTGCCCGCCCTGACCCGCGCCGCCAAGCTGACAAAGCGCGCCGGTCGCGTCGGCTTTGACTGGCCATCCACCGACGAGGTGTTCGACAAGCTGGCCGAAGAGATCGAGGAATTGCGCGTCGAGATCGCCGCCGGAGACAAGGCCAAGGCGCGAGAAGAGCTGGGCGATCTTCTGTTCGTCGTCGCCAACCTGGCGCGCAAGCTGGACGTCGAGCCCGAAGACGCCCTGCGCGCCGCCAACGCCAAGTTCGTGCGTCGCTTCGGCTTCATCGAGGCCGAGCTGGCGAAGGACGGCCGCACGCCCGACCAATCGGACCTGGCCGAGATGGACCGCCTCTGGGACGCCGCAAAGGTCGCCGAAAAGGCCGCGCCTGAAGCCTGAGCGACTCCGCGTGACCTACGACCTGATCATTTTCGACTACGACGGCGTGGTCGCCGACAGCGAAGTGCTGAACAGCACCGTCATGGCCGAGCAACTGACCGCCATCGGTCTGCCGACCTCGCTTGACGACGTCTTGGCCGCCTATACGGGCAAGCGCTGGCGCGACAATCGGCCGGTCGTAGAGGCGGCCTTGGGTCGTGCCTGCCCCGACGACTTCCACACCACATGGTTTGCGACCTGTCGCCAGCGCGCGCCGCAGCATCTTGAACCTGTGCCCGGTCTGCTGGACTTCGTCGCCGCCCGGACCGAGCCCCGCTGCATCGCCTCGTCCAGCGGCCCGGACTGGATCGGCGTTGGCCTGGACCTTTTCGGCCTGACCGATCATTTCGACGGTGCCGTCTTCACAGGCCTGGTGGTCGAGCGCGGCAAGCCCCACCCCGACATCTTCCTGCACGCCGCCAACGCCATGGGCGTCGATCCGGCGCGCGTCCTGGTGATCGAAGACAGCGAGGCGGGCGTTACCGCAGGCGTCGCGGCCGGCATGACGGTCGTGGGGCTGACGGCGGGCGGCCATGTCCGCGACGGCCACGCTGAACGCCTGGCCGCGCGCGGCGCACACCACATCGCCGACAGCTACGCCGCCGTCGCCGCCTTCATGGATCGCTGAGCGTCAGAGGTAGCGCAGTTCCTGTAGATCGACGTCACGGAACAGCCTCTTGGCCGTCACCTCATCCAGCTGACGCGCCCTCAACAGCCGCCGCAGTTCTTCGCGCTCGGCGGCTAACCCCGCCAGCCAGAGACGACGCTCGATATCGTCCATCTTGCGCGTAAGGGCGGCGTCTTCCTCGTCCGTGCGGGTGTGGGTCTCGATCCGCTGGCGATAGGTCTCCATGATCCGACCGGCGATGTCGGAATAGAGGTCGGGGTCGGGTTTGCCCTCCGCCATAGCGTACGAGGCGTCCTCGATGGCGCGGAGGGCGGCCGAGGCGGCGGCGACCCGGCCGCGATCCTCTTCCTGCTCGTGCGACGGCTCCGGCGGCAGTTCGACGTTCTTCAGGAGTCTAGGCAAGGCGAATGTGGCCACCACCAGCGAAACCACGATCACGCCCGCCGCGAGGAAGATCGCCAGGTTCCGCGACGGCATTGGCGATCCGTCGCCCAAGGCGAATGGCAGGGTCAGAATACCCGCCAGAGTGATCGCGCCCCTCACGCCCGCCAGAGACATCACCATGGTCAGCCGCAGACCGACCTTGGCCGGCGGCCCACGATGGCGGCGGCGAAACAGGGTCAGCTTCAGCGAGGTCCAAACCCAGACGAACCGCAGCGCCGCCAGGGTGGCGACGATGCCGAACACATAGACCGCCAGCCACCAGACCTCAGGCCGGCTGGTGCCCGCCACCACCTCGGCCGCGCGCGACATGATCGAGGGCATCTGTTCGCCCAAGATCACGAAGATGATGCCGTTGGCGACGAACTGAACCGTGTCCCACACGACGCTGCGCCGGATCCGCGTCATCGCCATCGACTGGCCGGCGATGCCGCCGCGTTCGGTGAAACTCATCGTCACCCCGGCCGCCACCGCCGCCAAAATACCGGACGCGTGCAATTCTTCCGCCACCAGATAGGCGGCGAACGGGATCAGCAGGCTGACCAGAATCTGCGCGCCCACGTCCTCGCCCCAGCGTCGGCTGACAAAGCTTTTGGCGTAGCTGATAGCCATGGTGACCAGAACGCCGACGGCGATCCCGACCAGAGCCAGCCAGGCAAACGTCCCGACTGCATGGCCGATCGAAAACGCTCCCGTCGTCGCGGCGGCGACCGCAATCCGCATGCAGGTCAGGCCCGTCGCGTCGTTCAACAGCGACTCGCCTTCCAGAATGTGCATCAGGCGCTTGGGTATGGGCGCCCGCGCCGCGATGGCCTGAACTGCGATGGGATCGGTCGGCGACAGGATGGCGGCCAAGGCGAAAGCGACCGGCAGCGGCATCTCCGGGATCATCCACCAGATCAGGAAGCCCAGACCGACGACGGTGAACAGCACCAACCCCAGCGCCAGCTCAAGGACCACCGCCCGGTCGCGAAACAGGTCTTCCTTGGGAATTCGCCAGCCGTCCAGAAACAGCAGCGGCGGCAAGAACAGCAGAAAGAAGATGTCCGGCTCAAGATCGACCGTCTTGCCCGTAATCAGCACGATGGCGGCGCCCAGCCCGATCTGAACCAAGGGCAAGGCGATGCGCGTGATCCGCGCGATCGAACCCGACACCACCACGGCCAACAGCAGAAGCAGGACGGTTTCGATCAGATGCATGAAAACTCAGTCGGTCAGGTCGGGATACAGGCGCTCGAATCGCCCGAGCGCCGCAGGATGCAGTCGCACCGTGACGTGAGTACGGCCAAGCTCGTCCGCATCGCGCGACGTGACCCGCCCATGTTCGTACAGCCAAGCCAGGGCCTCGCCCTGATGAGGCTCGAGCGTCAACTGCGTCTCGGGATCGTCGTCGATCAGGCCGGCGATGATCTGGCGCAGAGGCTCGATCCCCTCGCCCGTCCAGGCTGAGACGGCCACCGCCTCACCGTCCTTCGCCAACCGTTCGGCCTGACCCAGCACAGTCTCGCGCGCTTCGTTATCCAGCAGGTCGATCTTGTTCCAGACCTCCAGCACCCGGCGCGTCTTGCCCTCTGGCGTCTCGATCTGCTTCAGCACGGCCTCGACGTCTTTGGCCTGAGCGGCGCTGTCGGGCGAGGCGATGTCGCGGACGTGCAGGATCAGATCGGCCTCGCCGACTTCTTCCAGGGTGGCGCGGAAGCTCTCGACCAATTCGTGGGGCAGATCGGAGATAAAGCCGACCGTGTCCGCCACGATGGCCGGCCGCCCTTGCGGCAGCCGGATGGTGCGCTGGGTCGTGTCCAGAGTGGCGAACAGTAGGTCCTTGGCGAAGACCTCCGACCCCGTCAGCCGATTGAAAAGCGTCGACTTACCGGCGTTGGTGTAGCCGACCAGGGCGATCGTCGGGAACGGCGCCTTCTGACGCTGTTTGCGGTGCAGGCCGCGCGTGCGTCGCACCTCTTCCAACTCGGACTTCAGCCTGACGATCCGGTCGGCGATCAGACGGCGGTCCAGCTCGATCTGCGTTTCGCCGGGCCCGCCGGTCGAACCGGTGCCGCCACGTTGCCGCTCGAGGTGGGTCCAGGTCCGCACCAGCCGCGACCGCTCATAATCCAGCCGCGCCAGTTCGACCTGAAGCCGCCCCTCCTTGGTCCGCGCGCGACGGCCGAAGATCTCCAGGATCAGGCCGGTGCGGTCGATCACCTTCACCTCCCACGCCTTTTCCAGATTGCGCTGCTGCACCGGCGTCAGGGCGTCGTCGATGATGACGGCTTCGGCGTCCGCGGCGCGCACGAGCGCGGCCAGTTCCTCGACCTTGCCCGTGCCGAACAAGGTCGCAGGCGTGGTGCTGCGCAGCCGCACGATCTCTTCGGCGCGCACGTCGAGGTCCAGCGCACGGGCAAGGCCCGCCGCCTCCTCAAGCCGTTCGCTCGCCAGCCGGGGACTGTCCGAGCGTCGGTCGGGGTGAATGACGACCGCCCGGATCAGCGGGACGGTGTGGTCGATCAGTTTTTGGGTCAATCAGTCTTCTTCGGCGTCGGGCTCGTACAGCTGCACGGGCGCGGACGGCATGATGGTTGAGATGGCGTGCTTGTACACCAGCTGGGACTGGCCATCGCGGCGCAGCAGGACACAGAAGTTGTCGAACCAGGTCACGATGCCCTGCAACTTGACCCCATTGACCAGGAAGATGGTCAGCGGCGTCTTGGTCTTGCGGACCGAGTTGAGGAAGGTGTCCTGAAGGTTCTGACGTTTGTCTTGCGACATGGCAGGTTTTTCCTGTTCTTCGTTGTTTATCGCCGTGGGAGCGGCGGGGCCGATGCAGCCGACCGCGACCTTAACCGCCGCCCGGCCGCTCGGGCAACGCCCTAAATGGCCCCTCGACGCGCCTGTTCAAGATAGAGTTCTCGCAGGCGGGTCGCGACCGGGCCGGGCTGGCCGTCGCCGATCTTCACGCCGTCCAGCGAAATCAGCGGCATGACGAAGGCGCTGGCGGCGGTGACGAACACCTCGCGCGCCCGTTTCGCTTCATCGACCGAGAAAGCACGTTCTTCCAGTTCGACACCCTCGGCTGCGGCGAGCTCGAGGACCGCCGCTCGCGTGACGCCCCGCAGGATATTGGCCTGGATGTCCCGCGTTCTCAGCCTGCCGTCCTCATCCACGATCCACGCATTGGTCGATGCGCCTTCGGTGATCAGACCCATGTCATCGTACATCAGGCACTCATAGGCCCCACGCTCGCGCGCCGCCTGTTTGGCCAGCACATTCGGCAACAGGCCGACCGTCTTGATGTCGCAACGCCCCCAACGAATATCCGGTTGGGTGACGCCGGCCACGCCGTTTTGCGCCAGACGCTGGTTTCGCGCCGGATCGATCGACTTGGCGGTCACGACGACGCTGGGCGCGACATCCATTGGAAAGCCATGATCGCGCGGCGCCGTGCCGCGCGTGACCTGCAGATAGACCATGCCGTTGCGCACGCGATTGCGCCGCACGGTCTCTCGCAGAACGACGCCCAAGGCACCGGCGCTCATTGGGATATCGATCTTCAGTTCGCTCAGACTGCGGTGCAGGCGGCTCATATGACCTTCGAAATCGGCCAGCCGCCCGTCGAAGACGGACCAGACCTCATAGACGCCATCTGCGAACTGGAAACCGCGATCCTCGATATGGACCACGGCCTCGCCATGCGCGCTGTATGCGCCGTTCACATAGGCGACGCGTGACATCAGGCCGGCTCGTCCTCATCGCCGCCGCGCGAAGGCGAGACGCCCAGCGACTTCAGCTTCCTGTGCAGGGCCGATCGCTCCATGCCAATGAAGGCGGCGGTGCGCGAGATGTTGCCGCCGAACCGCATGATCTGAGCCGCCAGATATTCCCGCTCGAAGACCTCGCGCGCCTCCCGCAGCGGCAAAGCGATGGTGCGCTCGCCACCCAGATTCGACGCCCCGCCGTTCGAGGTCGCCACCTCTTGCGGCAGCATATCGGCGGTGATCGTTTCGGCCGGATCGCCGGTCGCCAGAATCAGCAGACGCTCGATATTGTTGCGCAGCTGGCGGATGTTTCCGGGCCACGGGTGAACCTGCAGCACCGCCACCGCATCGTCCCCGACGATGCGTTTGGGCAGACCTTGCGAGGCGCTGATCGTGTCGACGAAATATTCGACCAGTTCGGCGATGTCCTCGCGCCGTTCCGACAGCGGCGGGACACGGATCGGCACAACGTTCAGACGGTGGAACAGGTCTTCGCGGAAACGTCCCTCTGCGATCTCCGCCTTTAGATCGCGCGAGGTCGAGGTCACGACGCGCACGTCGACCTGAACGTCCTGCTCGCCGCCGACACGCCGGAACCGCTGGTCCACCAGAACGCGCAGGATACGGCTCTGGCTCTCGCGCGGCATGTCGCTGATTTCGTCCAGGTACAGCGTACCGTTGTGGGCGCGTTCAAACACGCCGATCTTGCGCGGGCGGCCGTCTTGCCCCTCCTCGCCGAACAGTTCGACGTCCAGACGTTCCGGCGTCATGCCGGCGGCCGAAATCGCGACGAACTCGGCACGGGCGCGCGGGCTGGCTTCGTGGATCTGGCGCGCCACCAGCTCCTTGCCGGAGCCTGCCGGCCCCGCGATCAGGACACGACTGTTGGCCTGGGCCACCTTGGCGATGGTGCTGCGCAAGGCCTGCGCGGCCTGTGATCGGCCGATCAGACCCGACGGCGTCATGGTCGCCGCGCGCAGGCGGCGGTTCTCGCGCTTCAGCGTCGCCGCCTCGATGGCGCGTTCGACCACGACGACCAGCCGATCCGACTTGAACGGCTTTTCGATGAAGTCATAGGCGCCGCGCTTCAGCGCCGTCACCGCCGTCTCGATGTTGCCGTGGCCCGAGATCATCACCACCGGCAGGTCAGGGTCCAGCTCCTTGACGACCTCCAGCAGCTCCAGCCCGTCCAGCCCGCCGCCCTGCATCCAGATGTCCAGGATCGCCAGCGACGGCTTTCGGGCGCGGATCGCGGCCAGGGCCTCGTCGGAGTTGGCGGCGACGCGCACGGCATGGCCTTCGTCCTCCAGCAGGCCGGACACCAGGTCGCGGATGTCGGCCTCGTCGTCGACAACGAGAATGTCGGAACCAGTTGGTCGCATCTTGCCTCGCTATTCGGCGGCCAGGGCCTGAAGCTTGCGCTCCGTAGCCTCGCCGCCTTTACCGTGGGGTTTCAGGGGGAAGATCATGCACACGCGTGCGCCGCGCAGGGTCTGGGCGTCGGCCAGCTTCAGCTCGCCGCCGTGGTCCTCGCAAATGCGTTTGACGATGGCCAGGCCCAGGCCCGTGCCCTTCTCGCGCGTGGTCACATAGGGTTCGGTCAGGCGATCGCGGTCGCGCGTCGGCAGACCCACGCCGTCGTCCTCGATCACGAAGGTCGCGACGCCGTCCTCGATCGTCAGCGACGCCATCACGCCCGCGCGGTCCGACGCGGCCGCCTCGCCTGCCGCAAGCCGTTGCGCCGCAACCGACTCGCCCGCGTTCTTGAGGATGTTGATCAGCGCCTGCCCCACCATGCGGCCGTCGGCCTGCATCGTCGCCTTGGGCAGGGGCTCGGTGATGTCGACGACGATGTCCGGCGCGGCGACCCGCTGAGCGAACACCGCCTCGCGCAGCATTTCGGCCGGGTTTTCGGGCGCAAAACGCGGAGCCGGCATGCGGGCGAAGGACGAGAACTCATCGACCATGCGGCCGATGTCTCCGACCTGGCGGATGATGGTGTCGGTGCACCGGTCGAAGATTTCGACATCCTCGCCGATCCGCGCGCGATATTTCCGTTTCAGCCGCTCAGCCGACAGCTGGATCGGCGTCAGGGGATTCTTGATCTCATGGGCGATGCGGCGCGCCACGTCGCGCCAGGCCGCGTTTCGCTGGGCCGTCACCAACCGCGTGATGTCGTCGAAGGTCAGGACCATCTCGCCGCCCAGACCACCCTCGATCCGAACGCGCAGCCGCCGCGTGTCCCCGCCCCGGCTGACGTCGATGTCCTCCTCGATATGGGCCTCGGCGCGCCGCACCAGATCGCTCAGCTCTGGCGACAGGGCTGCGAGTTCATGACCCAACACCTCGGCGTCGTCGATGTGGAGCAGTTGCAGGGCGCTTTCGTTGATGGCCGACACCCGCCCGCGCCTGTCCAGGCCGATGACCCCGGCGCTGACGCCCGAGAGCACCGTCTCGATGAAACGGCTACGATCATGCGCCTCGTCGCTCGCGGCCTTCAGCGCCGCCTGCTGGGCCTGCAGATCGCCGGTCATGCGATTGAAGGCGTCCGACAGGGTGGCGATCTCGGCCGGCGCGCCGTCGCTATCCACCCGTGCGGTGAAGTCGCCGCCCGCGACCTGTCCTGCCGCCTTCACCAACCGACCGATCGGCGCGGAGATGCTGCTGGCCGCCGACATCCCCAGCCACACCGCGCCCACCAGCACCAGCAACGCCGTCTCCAGATAGCTGAGGATGAAGGCCGATTGGATGCGTGCCCGGCTTTCCTCCGCCTCGCGATAGGCTTGGATGGACTGCACGGCCGAACGCATCTGAGCGACGAGTCCTGGCGCCAACGGACGCACCACATAAAGATAGGCGTCGCCATATCCCGGCAGCGGATAGAGGGCGCGAACCGTATCGGGATTTTCAGTGACTTTGACGGGAATATCCTGGCCCTCGGAGGCGATTTCCAGTTCGGATACAGGTGGCGCGAGATAAGGCGGTGCGCCGGGAAGCTCCCCGGTCGCCAGAACCTCACCCTTGCCGTTCAGAACATAGACGGCCGGATAGCCGAAAAACTCGGCGATCTGCGTCAATGCGCCGGTAAACTGAATGCGATTGTCGAAGACTTGTCTGGCCCCGCCCAGCTCGGTGCTCATGGTGCGCAGGTCGCGCGTCATGTCGGAACTGACGTCGGCGATATAGGCCTTGCCGATCGAGGCGCCGTTGTCGACCGAGGTGCTCACATTGGCGCTGAACCACTGGTCCACGCCCCGATTGACCAAAACGCCGAACACCAGGGCGATCAGCACCGACGGGACCAGGGCCACCATCGAAAACAGAGCGACGAACCTCAGGTGGAGGCGCGATCCGGCTTCGTCAGTGCTGCGCACCAGCGTAAGCACGCGCCGGCCGACGATGATGGCCAGGCCGGAAATCAGAAGCAGATTGGCCGCCAACACGATCAGGGCGATCTGGCTGCTAGATCCGCGCGCCGACCCCGATGTCGCGCCCGGCGCAACCGCCACCAGCCAGATGGCCGCCGCCGTGATCGCGACAGCCAGAAAGAACGCCAGCCCGAAGCCGGTCCGCGCGCGTTCGCTATCGACCCACCCCCAGAACGACCCGTCATCCGACGTGAGGTCGGGCGAAGCGGTGCGTGCTGAAGGCGTATCCGTCATGCCACAGCAGTCTCCAACACCTGTGGCCCATTTTCAACAGCAGACTTGCCAGACCGAGGCAAATCCGGCCGCCACAGTTCGTGCATGGCGGCTTCGACGGTCATCGGATCGTCGAGACGGCAAATTCTTGCCTTGGCCTCACGACGGTGTTGCGGATCGGCCGGCCAAGGCGCCTGTTCGATGTACCAGCCCAGATGTTTGCGGAACATCTTCAGACCCAGCGGCAGGCCGTAGAACTCTGCCGACGCCCGCAGGTGCTCGATCACGATCACCAGCCGCACATCAGGTCCGGGTTCGTCCAGCGCCACGCCGTCGATCAGCGCTCGCTCCAGGTGCGCCGCCAGCCACGGCCGGCCATAGACGCCACGTCCGAGCATCAATCCGTCCGCACCGGACTGCGCCAAGGCCTGACGCGCCTCATCGGCGGTGATGATGTCGCCATTGACGATGACGGGGATGCCGACCGCCGCCTTCACCGTCCCGACCGCGTCCCAATCCGCTTGACCGGTGTAGAACTGCTTTCGCGTCCGGCCATGCACCGTGACGGCCTTGACGCCGATCGCTTCCGCGCGGCGGGCCAGTTCGGCGGCGTTCCGGCTCTCGTCGTCCCAGCCCAGTCGCATCTTGACCGTCACCGGCCGGCTCGTCGCCTTGACCGCCGCCTCCATGATCCGACACGCCAGATCCGGCGTCCGCATCAGGGCCGAACCGGCGGCCGAGCCCGTGACCTCCTTGGCCGGACAGCCGAAGTTCAGATCCACGATGTCCGCCCCGGCCTTCTCCGCCATGCGCGCCCCCTCGCCCATCTGTTCAGGATCACGCCCGACCAGCTGAATGACGGTCAGCGGCAGACCCGCCCCCACGGCGGCGCGCCGCACGACGTCCGGCCGCGCCCGCGCCAGTTCTTTGGCCGCCACCATCTCCGTCGCGACATAGGCGGCGCCCAGTCTGGAGGCCAGCACGCGGAACGGCAGGTCGGTCACGCCGGTCATCGGCGCCATCAGCACCTGGCCGGGCACGGTCACATCGCCGATCTGCAAGGTCTTGGGCATTTCCGTCTTTCGCCGCATCGCAGCCGCCCTCGTCAAGCATGACCGCGGCGCTTTGATGGTTTCGCCCTGTCGCCGCGCACACTATCAAGGCCGCCATGACATTCTCGGGCATCATCGTCGCGGCCGGTTCCGGCGCGCGCGCCGGCGGCGACAAACAGTGGCGAGACCTGGGTGGAAAGCCCGTGCTGCGCTGGTCGGCCGAGGCCTTTCTGAACGCCGGCGCCGACGAACTGATCGTCGTGATCGCCTCTGACGCCGTTGAGCGGGCAGCAGACGTGCTGTCCGGCTTGCCGCGTTGGAAAGCCGTTGTTGGTGGCGCAGCCCGCGCCGATTCGGTCCGCGCTGGTCTCGCGGCCCTGACCTGTCCAGCGGATCAGCCTGTGTTGATCCATGACGCCGCCCGCCCCCTGCTGGACGCCGCCGTCGTCGATCGTCTGCTGTCGGCTCTTGAAACTTCGGACGGCGCCCTGCCCGTCCTGCCTGTCGCCGACAGCCTTCGGCGTGGCGAGGCGGAAATCATGACCGACGTGGTCGAGCGTGACGGTCTGTGGCGCGCCCAGACGCCTCAAGCCTTCCGCCGGGGCGTGATCGAGACCGCTTACGCCGCCTGGTCGCACGCCGAGGTTCCGACTGACGAAGCCGTCGTCGTACAGCGCAACGGCGGCGCGGTGGCCCTGGTTCGGGGCGACGCGCGTCTGATGAAACTGACCTATCCCGAGGATTTCGCCATGGCCGAAGCTCTGCTGCCCCAAGCGCAGCGTTATCAGACCCGCATGGGCTCCGGCTATGATGTGCATCGCTGGGGACCAGGCGGATCCGTCTGGCTGTGCGGGATCGAGGTGCCGCACGATCAAACGCTGATCGGCCACTCCGACGCCGACGCCGGGCTCCACGCCCTGACCGACGCCATCCTGGGCGCCATCGCGGCGGGCGACATCGGCGACCATTTCCCGCCAACGGATCCGAAATGGAAAGGCGCCTCCTCGGACCAGTTCCTGATCCATGCCGCCGAACTGGTCGCGGCGCGGGGCGGCCGCATCGTCAATGTCGACGTCACCCTGATCTGCGAACGCCCCAAGGTGAAGCCGCACCGCCAGGCCATGCGCGACCGGATCGCCGGGCTGCTGAAGCTTCCGCTCGACGCCGTCAGCGTCAAGGCCACCACGACCGAAGGGCTTGGTTTCACCGGACGCGGCGAGGGTCTGGCCGCCCAGGCCGTGGCGACCGTGGAAACGCCGGTGGTCTAGCGCGCCGCCATCTTCATCTGACGCACCAGCGATCCGAATAGATTGACATAGTCGTCCGTCCACGGACGCACCGTCGTCGGCGACAGCTTGCGCCAACGCGCATCGTCCCTGAAACCTTCCAGCGCCGCCGGGGTCTTGCCGATCAGCAGGGCTTCGGTCGAGGCCTCGGCCATGTCGCCTTGGCCGGACTGCTCGATATAGACCTGGTGCAGGTGCGGGACCTTCAACGCTTGCGCCGCCGCCTCGGCCGGCAGGGTGATCTCCAGGTTCCGGTTCGAGAGATGCAGCACGACGACGCCGTCGGGCGCCAGCAGCCGCAGATAGCCGCGGATCGCCTCCACCGTCAGCAAATGCGTCGGCACGGCGTCAGACGAGAAGGCGTCGATGACCAACAGGTCGTAGGATCCCGCCGGCTCACGATCCATCGTCAGGCGCGCATCCCCCAGAACCGTTCGTACCGGCCCGTCTGCGCAGCCGTTGATGAAGCTGAACCATTGGGGGTCGCGCGACAGCCGATCCACCATCGGATCGATCTCGAAGAAGGTCAGTTGGTCCTGGGCGCGCTTGTAGGCGGCCATGGCGCCCGTGCCCTGCCCCACCACGCCGACGCGCGCGCCGTCCAGCCGACGCGCCTGCATCTGCAGCATCGCCTGCCCCAGCGGCGTCGAGGTCGCATAATAGAGCGTCGGTTGACAGCGGTTCGACGTCGCCTGGGCCTGGGCGCCATGCAAAGTCGTGCCGTGCATTAGTACATGGACCGGCCCGCCCATCAGCGGATCGTCGATCTTGGCCACCCGCATCACGCCGAAGAAGCTGCGCTCCGACAAGGCCCAGTCATAACCGCGCGCCAGATGATAGCCGGACCAGACGATGGCGGCCAAAACGATCGTGAACATCACCGCCCGATCGCGCACCAGGAAGGCGAACAGGCTCGCGATCCCCAGGATGGCTTGCGCGATCCGCACCAGTTCGGCGTCGGGTATGGCCGCGCGAATGTCCGGCGCATAACGGACCGCCTCCATCGACAGCGGCCCCAACAGTGCGATGACTACGCCGGCGACGCAGCAGATGATTTCCCACGGCCTGATCTCGCGACGGCTCCACGGCCGCAGCAATCCGGCCGCCACCAGCACCAGCGGATATTCCCACACCATGTCGAAAACGGCCGGCGCGATCAGGCCATTGAACAGTCCGCCGACCACGCCGCCCAGCGACAGCAACAGATAGAATTCGGTCAGCCGATCCGGCGCCGGCCGTCGCGCCGCCAGCCGCTGGTGACACATCAGCGCTGTAAAGAAGAAGGCCGCCAGATTGACGGTGAACACCAGCAGCCATTCGCCTGTCCGGAACGCAATCAGGGCGGCGCAGGCCGCGCCCATCGCCGCCTGCAACCCAAGGCCGATGACTGGCGGGATCGCCGGCCGGGTCTGGAACGCAATGACGAAGGTCAGCAGATACAGCGCAAGCGGTATGACCCACAGAAAGGGCGCCGAGGCCACATCCGTCGTCAGATGCGCCGTCACGCCCAGCATCAGACTGGACGGCGCGGCGGCCAGCAGAACCAGCATCCCTCTTTCGCGCCAGGCGATCGGCGGGCTGGCCTGAAGCGGCGCGGGCTCCGCCGTCCCGATCTCGCGTCGTCGCCAGACCTGAACGCCCAGCCCCACGACCATCACCACGAACAGCCCATAGCCGACGCTCCAGCCCAGACGCTGACCCGACAGGCTGGCCAGCGGCTCGATCACGACCGGATAGGCCAGCAGGGCCAGGAAACTGCCCAGGTTCGAGGCGGCGTAAAGAACGTAGGGGTTCTGGCCGTCTGCATGTCCGGCCCGCACACGCGCATACCAGGCCTGAAGCAGCGGCGCAGTCGCCGACAGCACAGCGAACGGCGCGCCGATGGACACCGCCAGCGTCGCCAGCAGCCACATCGCCGGTTGGGACGGATCGGGATCCCCCAACAGGCCGCTGATCTGCAGGGGCAGGAAAAACGCCGCCACGATCAGCAGGCCCAGGTGAACCCCGACCTGCGCCCGCATCGTCGCCAGACGTTGCAGCAGGTGCGCATAGCCATATCCGGCGAGCAGCGCGGTCTGGAAGAACACCATCGACGCGTTCCACACCGAAGGCGATCCGCCCAGCGTCGGCAACAGCAGCTTGGCCGCCATCGGCTGAACGACGAAGACCAGACAGGCCGATGTGAAGATGGCGACGGCGAACAGGATCGGCGCGATGCGATCCGAGGTCGGGGCGGCGGGGCGTAACGGATCGACAGCCTCGGTCATGGCTCTGGTTAGAGCGGGGTTCGCGGCCTATGAAAAGACCATGTTTTCCCAAGATATCGCGCACCTGGCGCAACAGATTGTCGCAACGGCCAGCGAACGCGGCCTGATGCTGGTGACGGCCGAAAGCTGCACGGGCGGTTTGGTGTCCGCTGCGATCACAGCCATCCCCGGTTCGTCAGCGGTTCTGGATCGCGGCTTCGTCACCTACAGCAACGAGGCCAAGGCCGAGATGCTTGGCGTGTCGCTAGAGGTTCTGTCCGCTCACGGCGCCGTGTCGCAAGCCGTCGCAGTGGCGATGGCCGAGGGCGCCGTCAAACACTCGCGCGCCAACTTCTCGGTGTCTGTAACAGGCGTGGCCGGGCCAGGCGGCGGATCGGTCGATAAACCCGTGGGTCTGGTGCACTTCGCGGCTTCAGGCCGACAAGGCGTCATTCACCGCGTCGAGCGGTTCGGCGACCTCGGCCGCGATGGGATCCGACAGGCCAGCGTTCGCGTGGCATTGGAAATGCTAACGGATCGGCTCGCGTGAGCGACCCTGTCGTTCTCGACGCCAGGGGTCACCGCTGCCCTGTTCCCAGCCTGAAGCTGATGAAGGCGATGGAAACAGCCCCGCCCGGCGCGCGGATCGTGCTGCTGGCCACCGATCCGATGGCCCGGATCGATGTGCCGTTTCTGATGTCCCAAAAAGGCGGCCGCGTGCTCGAGATCGAGGACGCCGACGGCCTTCTTCGCTTTACGATCGAGACCGACGCCCGGCCCGACGCTCCGACAGATTGACGACATCGGCCGGCGGCGCGTCGGCGATCGCGCGCGCCTTGGCCGCCAGCTCCATCTCGGTGGCGAAGGCGCCGCCGTAGAAGATGGCGTTGACGTTCCACGACAGCCAGATCAGCAGCACCACCACGGCGCCGACCGATCCATAGGTGGCCCCCAGCGGCGCGATCTGCTCGACATAGATGGCGCACAGCCAAGACGACACGACGGACATCAGCGTCGCCACCAGACCGCCCGCTGTCGCGGGCAGCCAGGCGACCGGCGTCCTGTGGCTCATGGCGTAGCGGTAAAGCAGCGTCAGCCCGATCACCAAACCGATGGCGGGCAGGAAGGCGTCAAGCGGCGCCATGCCGCTTCGCCCAGGCAGGCCGGCGGCCGACGACGACGCATGCGCCATGATCCGCACGGTCACGACCGCGCCCGACACCACAGTGAACAGCGCAAAGGCGAAGATGGCCACGAAGAAGGCCAGCAGATTGAACTTGAAGAAGCCGTGCGGCTCGGTCTCGTCATGGATCAGGTTCAATCCCGCCAACAAGGCCTTGAAACCTCGGTGCGCGGCATAGGCGCCGACGAACAGGGCGAAGGCGCTCTGAGCGGAAACCGTTCGCGCCGACGCATTGCTCAAACGCGTGATCTCGCCCTGAAAAATGGTCTGCGCCGCCTTGGGCAACAGGTCCGATAGCGCGGTCGCCTGGGCGCTGACTTCGCTGATCGACAGACCCAACTTGTAGAAGCCGATCAGGATGGCGATCGCCGGAAATACGGCCAGCAGGGCGAAAAAGGACACGCCGCCCGTATAGAGCATGACGTCGCGCCCCCAGCTGCGGGTGAACGCTCGCACGGCCAGCCCGCCCCAGAACCCGGGCGCTTTCAGGACCGACCGTGTCAGTTGCTCACTCAAATCGGTCCCCACAACCGTTGCACAAGCGGCGGAACCTAGCGGAATTCGTCTGCGGCGAAAGTCTCATCCGCGTGAGAACGATCATTCGCGATCCGGCCGCATCGCTTTGGCCGGACGACATTGCATCCTTAACACCCTCGTCGCTATGGTCCGCGCGTTTCCGGCCGTCTATTGGCGCGGCGACTTTTGGAGACGATTGGCTTGGCTTTCGACGCGCGCGTATTGATCCTGGCGGCTGACGATGGCCGGATCGGGCCGCTCGCTGCGGGTCTTGATGCGCTGGGCTGGACGACAGTGACCGCCCGCGATGTCGTCTCCGCCGAAATGACGCTTCAGGACTTTCCGCTCGAAGCCGCCGTCATCGACATCAATACCTTCGACGCCGACGTGGCGTCCCGCCTTCGCGCCGCCGCCGAGCCGCGCCGCCTGCCCATCGTGGTCATCGGCGCCCGCCCCGATTCGGTGAAGGGCGCGGATCTGACCATGTCCACGCCGCCGCATCCGGCCCAGGCCGCCTTGCGTCTGGAGCAGTTGGGCCGGGCCGCCATCGCCGAGGAAGAATACCGACTGCGCGTCACCACCTTCGCCACGCGCGGGGTCGGCTTGGACAAAAGGACCGACGACGATGGTCCCTTGCATGTTCTGGCCGCCGGCGTCGCGGACCGGCGCTTTCTCGCCCTGTCGAACGCCCTGACCGCGGCCGGGGTCGAGGTGGTCGCGGCGCCGACACCATACACCGCCTTCGACTATCTGCACGAAAGCCCGTTCGACGCCGCCGTTCTGTGGGGCGCCGAAGACCATGCGCCGGCCCTGTCGATCGCGGCGGGCATGAAGCGCAACACGCGTCTCTATCATATTCCGCTGATGCTTTATCTGCGCGGCAGGAACGAGATCAGCCTGGCTGAACTGTTCAACCGTGGCTTCGCAGACGTCGCCTCCGCCGACACGCCCGAGGGCGAAACGGCCGAGCGTATCCTGGCCCTGGCCGGCGCGCACCGCATCCATCTGGGCATTCGCAAGACGTTGGACTCGGTGCGCAGCCTGGACGTGATGGATCCTGAAACAGGCCTGTTCACGCCCGAACTGTTCGCCAGCCACCTGGGCCGCGTCGCCGAGGCCTCGCGCGCGCGCAAGCGCCCGCTTTCCGTCTGCGTCCTGAGGGTGCGCGAAACCGAATCCGTCACCTGGGCGCGTCAGGGCGGTTGGCTGGATCGCGCCATGCCGCAGATCGGGGCCATGGTTTCGCGCCTGGTCCGTGTCGAGGACACCCCTGCCCGCTTGGCCAAGGAGGTCTTCGCCCTGGCCCTGCCCGCGACCCACGCTGAACCGGCGCGTCTGGCCGCAGAACGAATCGCCGCCGTGATCGGCTGCACCGCCTTCGACGCCGGTCCGGACCGGTCGCCGTTCGTCGCCGAGTTCGACGTCGGCGCCGCCGAGATGCGTCCCGACGAAAGCGCCGCCGCCCTGCTTGAGCGCGCCTCGGCCGACCTGTTCGAAAAGACGCGCTGAGGGGCTCTACGCTCCCGCCACCCGCGCCAGATCGGCGGTGATCCGTTCGGCCACCTTCAATCGCTCTTCCGCCGTCGGCCAGTCGCCCGAAACGACGATCTTCTGATCCGGCCGGATCTTCCAGAAGGCGTGGTTCTTCTGGATCAGCCCGACCAGTCCCGCCGGATTGGGGAAGCTGTTGTCGCGCAACGTCAGGACCGCACCGCGCGGTCCGATGTCGATCTTCTCGATGCAGGCCTTGCGGCAGTTCGACTTGATGCCGACGATCTTCAGCAACTGCTGCGCCTCATCCGGCAAGGGTCCGAAACGGTCGATCAGTTCGGCGGCCAAGGCTTCGCGATCCTCGGCCTGTTCGGCGTCGGAAAGACGACGATAGAGGCTCAGGCGCACGTTCAGATCTGGCACGTAATCTTCTGGAATAAGGACAGAAGCGCCAACATTGATCGACGGCGACCAACCGCGATCCACCGCCTGTCCCTCGCCCTTCTCGCGTAACTCCGCCACGGCGTCTTCCAGCATCTGCTGGTACAGTTCGACGCCGACCTCGCGGATGTGGCCCGACTGTTCGTCGCCCAGCAGATTGCCGCCGCCACGCTGGTCCAGATCGTGGCTGGCCAGCTGGAAGCCGGCGCCCAGATTGTCCAGCGACTGCAGAACCTGCAACCGCCGCTCGGCCGACAAGGTCATCGGCTTGACCGCATCGGTGGTCAGATACGCGAAGGCGCGGGCCTTGGACCGTCCGACCCGCCCCCGGATCTGATACAGTTGCGCGAGGCCGAACATGTCGGCGCGGTGCACGATCAGCGTATTCGCCGTCGGGATATCTAGCCCGCTCTCGACGATCGTGGTGGAGACCAAGACGTCGTATTCCCCGTCGTAAAAGGCGCTCATCACCTCTTCCAGCTGGGTCGCGCTCATCTGGCCGTGACCGACAACGAACTTCACCTCGGGCACCTGTTCGCGCAGGAACTTCTCGATGGCGGGCAGGTCCTTCAGCCGCGGCGCGACGTAGTAGGCCTGACCCCCGCGATATTTCTCGCGCAGCAGGGCCTCGCGCACCAGCACCGGATCCCACGGCGTGACGTAGGTCCGCACCGCCAGGCGATCGACCGGCGGGGTGGCGATGATCGACATCTCGCGGATGCCCGACAGCGCCATCTGAAGCGTGCGCGGGATCGGCGTGGCGGTCAGAGTCAAGAGATGCACGTCGGCGCGCAGCGTCTTCAGCTTCTCCTTGTGCTTGACGCCGAAGTGCTGCTCCTCGTCGACGATGACCAGGCCCAGGTCGCGGAAGCCGACCTGTTCGCTTAGCACCGCATGGGTGCCGACGACGATCTCGACCGAGCCGTCCTTCAGCCCGGCGCGCGTCTCCGCCGCCTCCTTGGACCCCACCATCCGCGACAGTTGACGCACCTTGACCGGCCAGCCGGCGAAGCGTTCGGTGAAGGTCTTGTAGTGCTGGCGCGCCAGCAGGGTCGTCGGCGCAACGATCGCCACCTGCTGACCCGTCATGGCGACGACGAAGGCGGCCCGCAGCGCCACCTCGGTCTTGCCGAAGCCGACATCGCCGCAGATCAGGCGATCCATCGGCGTGCCCTTGCCCAGATCCTCCAGCACATCTCCGATGGCGTTAAGCTGATCGTCGGTCTCCTCATAGGGGAAGCGCGCGCAGAACTCGGCGAACAGACCCGGCGGCGGCGTGACCGCATCGGTCTCGCGCAGCGCCCGTTTGGCGGCCAGGGCGATCAGCCCCTCGGCCATGGCGCGCAGACGTTCCTTGGCCTTGGCCTTTCTCGCCTGCCAGCCTGCGCCGCCCAACTTGTCCAGTTGGACGCCTTCGGAGTCCGACCCGTATCGGGTCAGAAGATCAATGTTTTCAACCGGCAGATAGAGTTTGCTCTCACCGGCGTAGAACAGCTCCAGGCAATCGTGCGGGGCCTGCTGGATCTCCAGCGTCTTCAGCCCCTCGTAGCGGCCGATCCCGTGATCCAGGTGAACCACCAGATCGCCCGTCGTCAGGGCCGACGCCTCCGCCAGGAAGTTCGAGGCGCGGCGTTTCTTGCGCGGTCGCGCCAAACGGTCGCCCAGGATGTCGGTCTCGGAAATGACCGCCACCTCGTCGGTGGCAAAGCCATGCTCGACCGGCAGGACGCCGCGCAGATAGAGGTCTTTCGGGGCCGCCTGAACGTCGGCCCAGTCGCGCACGGCGACGATGTGATCCAGCCCGTGGTCGGCCAGCATGGTCGCCAGCCGCTCCGATGACCCTTCGGTCCAGGAGGCGAACAGCACCCGCTTGCCCTCGGCCTTCAGCCCCGCCGCATGGGCCGCCACCGCCTCGAACAGATTGACGCTGTCCTGCGCCCGCTCGGCGGCGAAGGTTCTGCCCAACCGTCCGCCGGCATCCTCGCCTCCCGTGGAGAAGGGCGTGAAACGACGCACGACGCGACCCGCCAGCGCCTGGTTCCAGTCTCCGGCGTCCAGATAGAGCCGCTTTGGCGGCAAGGCGCGATTGGCGCTGGCCTGTCCTTTGGCCTTGGCCGCCTCGGCGCGCGCATCATAGGCGTCCGCGACCAGATCCCATCGCTCGGCGCGGGCCGTCTCGACCTGGTTGTCTAGGAAGATCGCCGCGTCGTCCGGCAGATAGTCGAACAGGCTGTCCAGGGTCTCATAGAACAGCGGCAGCCACTGCTCCATGCCCTGACGCCGCGCGCCCTCGCTGATCGTCGCGTACAGCGGGTCGTCGCCTGGCGCGCCGAAAAGGTTCAGATAGCCGGTGCGAAAGCGCGAGATGGCCGCTGCATCCAGCAGCGCCTCCGACACCGGCGCGAGGGACACGGACGTCATCTGGCCGGTCGACCGCTGCGTTTCGGGATCGAAGGTGCGGATCGATTCCAGCTCGGATCCGAACATATCCAGCCGGACCGGCTCCTCGAAGCCGGGCGGATAGACGTCGACGACCCCGCCGCGCACCGCGAACTCGCCGCGCTCCGACACGGTCGAGGCACGGACATAGCCGTTAGCGGCGAAATATCGCTCCAGCGCCTGGATATCGAGATCGCGTCCGACCTTGGTTTCGAACCCGGCCTGTGTCGTGACCGACTTGGGCGGGGTGCGTTGCATGGCCGCCGACACCGTCGTCACGACCAGAACCGGCGCATCGCCGGGCTTGCGCATCGCCAGCCGCGTCAGCGTCGCCATCCGCTGTGCCGCGATTCCCGCCGTCGGGCTCAGTCGGTCATAGGGCAGACAGTCCCACGCCGGATAATCTAGGACTTCAATATCTTTCGAGAAGAACTGAAATGCCTGAACGAAGCTGCCCGACCTCTGAAAATCGCGTGCGACGAACAGGCCGACGCCGCCGCCGGCCTTGATAGGTTCGGCGACGATCAGCGCGTCCAACCCCTCGGGCGCGCCGCCCAGATCGGCGTCGGTTCGGTATTCGACCTTGGCGTCCATCAGCCGATTCCCTTGCCGACTTCTGCCGCGACGTGGGCGCGCATGAAGGCGCGCACCTTGGCCATCACCGGCGTCTCGAACTCGGGCGGCGTCGGATCACGCTCGATGATCCAGCCGTAAAGCCACTGATCTTCCTCGTCGATCAGTCGCTCGAACTGGTCCAGTTCCGCATCGGTCAGGGTCGGCGCGACCTGATCGGAAAACGGACCCAGCACCATGTCGGCCTCGCGAAAGCCCCGACGCCAGGCGCGGAACTGAATGCGTCCCAGCCGCTGCCTGCGCTCAGGTGTCATCTGCTCAGGGGTCATTTCGCTTTCGGGACGCGCGTCGATTTCGGCCACAAGAATCCTTGCCCGGCAAAGTGGGAAGACGCTCAAGCAGCGAGCCACCGCGTGGCGAGCGTTAGCGTCTTCAAATGGAAGAAGCGCAGATAGCGTTCCTGAACGGACTTCGCCACCCGTCATGGTCACGCTATGTTCACGGCGATGCGTCCGCAGATTCTCTTTCCCCTGTTCGCCGAGGTCTCGACCCTTAAGGGCGTGGGCCCTCGCGTCCTGCCTCTGTTGCAAAAGGCGGCGGGCCCGCTGGTCCGCGATCTGCTGTTCCTCAGCCCGTCCGGCCTCATCGTGCGCCGCCCTGCTGAGGCCGCCAGCGCCGTCGATGGCGAGGTCGGCGTCTTCACCGTGACCATCGATCGCCTCTTCACGCCCAGCCGCCCCGGCGCGCCGCTGAAGGTCCGGGCCAGCGATCCGACCGGCTTCGTGCATCTCGTCTGGTTCGGCGGTTCGCCCCAGCACATCGACCGGCTGTTGCCGCGCGGCGAGACGCGGTTGGTCGCGGGCAAGGTCGAAAGGTTCAATGGCGAGGTTCAGATCGTCCATCCGGACATCGTGACGCTCGAAAAGGCCGCCGACATTCCGGCGTCCGAACCCGTCTATCCGGCGACGCAGGGGCTCAGTTCTCGCCAGTTGCGCAAACTGGTCCAGGCCGCCCTTCTCGCAGCCTCCGACCTGCCGGAGTGGCAGGATTCCGCCTGGCTCAAGAAGCAGAACTGGCTGGGTTGGCGCGCCGCTCTGGACGCCCTGCATGCCCCTACGGCCGAGCTGGACCTGTCGCCCGACGCCCCCACCCGCCAACGCCTGGCCTATGACGAATTCCTGGCCCATCAGTTAGCTCTGGCCCGTCGTCGCCGCGCCCGCGAGATCAGGCCCGCCCCCGTCCTCGCCCCCGGCGCGGCGTCCGAACACCTGCTCCAGGCCCTGCCCTTCCAGCTGACCAACGCCCAGGTCCAGTCCGTCGCCGAAATCCGCCGTGATCTAGCGTCGGGCCAGCAGATGGGCCGATTGCTGCAAGGCGATGTCGGCTCGGGCAAGACCGCCGTCGCCGCCTTAGCTTTGGCCGACGCCGCTTCCAGCGGTTTCCAATCCGCCCTCATGGCCCCGACCGAAATCCTGGCGCGCCAGCATTACGAGAAGCTCGGCCCCATGCTGGACGCAGCCGGCGTCGCCGCCGTCCTGCTCACCGGCCGCGACACCCCGGCTCAACGACGCGAGAAACTGGCTGCCCTGGCCTCGGGTGACGCCCAGGTCGCCATCGGCACCCATGCCCTGTTCCAGGACGCCGTTCGCTTCGACCGCCTGGCTCTGGCCGTCATCGACGAACAGCACCGATTCGGCGTGAACGAGCGCCAGCGGCTGCAAGCCAAGGGCGACCCGCGCCTGGGCGCCGTGCACCTGCTGACCATGTCGGCTACCCCCATCCCCCGCACGCTGGAGCTGACGCAGTACGGCGAGCTGGAGGTCAGTCGCCTGATGGAAAAGCCGCCCGGCCGCACGCCCGTCACGACCGCCGTCCTGCCCTTGGCCCGTATCGGCGAGGTCGCCGCCCGGCTGAAAACGGCGGTAGAGAGCGGCGCCCAGGCCTATTGGATCTGTCCCTTGGTTGAGGAATCCGAGGCCATCGACTTGGCGGCCGCCGTCGATCGCGCCGACGATCTGCGGCGCCTGTTGGGCGTGGAGGTCGGCCTGGCCCACGGCCAGATGCCGGGCGCAGAGCGCGAGGCCGTCATGGCCGACTTCGCCGACGGCCGCCTGCCGGTTCTCGTCGCCACCACTGTGGTCGAAGTCGGCGTGGACGTGCCCAACGCCTCGATCATGGTGATCGAACACGCCGACCGCTTCGGCCTGGCCCAGTTGCACCAGTTGCGCGGCCGCGTTGGGCGCGGCGCCAAGGCCAGTGCCTGCATCCTGCTATACGGCGGTCAGGACGGCGCGTTGGGCGAGACGGCCAAGGAGCGGCTCGAAACCCTGCGTCGCACCGAGGACGGATTCGAGATCGCCGAGGAAGACTTCCGCCTGCGCGGCGGCGGCGATCCCCTGGGCCTGAAACAAAGCGGTTTTCCCGCCTACCGCTTCGCCGACCCGATCCGCCACCGCAGCCTGATGCTAGCCGCCGCCGATGACGCGCGGCTGATCATGAACCGCGACCCGGATCTGACCTCGGAACGCGGCCAAGCGGTGCAGGTGCTGGAAGAGCTATTCGACTGGAAAAACCACAAGGCCGGCGCGAGCTAGCCGATCACTCGGCTCCAGCCATCGAATCCGACCTCTACGTTTTCGGGAACAAGCGCCGACAACACCTTGTAATCCATGTCGATGTGCAGGTTCGTCAGCACCGCGCGCTCGACATCGGCTGCGGCGATCCACGCTAGGGCCTGGTCCAAATGGGCATGGGTCGGATGCGGCGCATAACGCAGCGCATCCACGATCCACAGCTTGCACCCGGCCACCGCCGCCAGGGCCGCCTCGTCCAGATCGGACACATCGCTGGAATAGGCGACGTCGCTCAATCGATAGCCGACCGAACAGATCGGCCCGTGCGCCTGATCAAAGGTCGTGACCGGGATCGCCCCACCCGCGCCCTCGACCGACCAGGCCGTGCCATGCGGCGGAATGATCCGTCCGTCCAGCAGCGGCGGATAACCGAACTTGCTCTCGAAGATGTAGTCGAACCGATGCGTCAGCGAGCCATGCGTCGCCGCATCCATCCACGCCGGAATGCGCTTTCTCGCCCGCGCGGCAAAGGTGCGCAGATCGTCGATGCCGTGGGTCTGATCCGCATGATCGTGGGTGTAGAGGACCGCGTCCACATGCTTCGTGCCACTGGCCAGCATCTGTTCGCGCAGGTCCGGCGAGGTGTCGATCAGGACATTGGTCACCCCCTCCGGCCCGGTCTTCCTCGCCAGCATCGAACAGCGCGTGCGCCGGTTCTTCGGCTCGGTTGGGTCGCAGGCGCCCCAGTCGCCGTCCCCGCGCGGCACCCCGCCCGACGACCCGCTGCCCAGAATGACGACTTCGAAACTCATGCGGGCCTGGGTATCCGGTCAAAGAGGCCGAAGAAGGCCTCGGTCGTGATGCGGTCCGCCTGCTCGGCGCTCCAGCCACGGATCTCGGCCAGCTTGTCCAGTACATGACCGATGTAGGCCGGCTCGTTGCGCCGTCCACGATGCGGAATGGGCGCCAGATAGGGGCAGTCGGTCTCGACGATGATCCGGTCGCCCGGCATATCGCGGATCACCGCCCGCACATCCTCGGCCGCCTTGAAGGTCGCGATGCCGGAAACCGAAAACCAGGCGCCCATTTCCGCAGCGATTTTCGCCAGTTCTGCGCCACTCGTATAGCAGTGCATCAACATCTTGAACGTCCCGGCTGCATATTCCTCGCGCAGGATCGACGCCATCACATCGTCCGCCTCACGCGTATGGATCACCAGCGGCAGACCGGTTTCGCGCGCCGCCGCCACATGCTGCCGGAACACCGCCGCCTGTACCTCGCGCGGGCTGAGGTCGTAGTGGAAATCCAGACCGCATTCGCCGATCCCGACCACTTTGGGCCGCCGGGCCAGTTCGATCAGGGTCGCCGCCGTCAAATCCGCCGCATCCTTGGCCTCGTGCGGATGGACCCCGACCGTGCACCAGATGTCCTCATTGGCCATGGCGATGCCGTGCGTCGCCTCAAAGGTCGTCAGCTTGTCGGAGATCTCCACCATCAGCCCGACGCCCGCCTCGCGCGCGCGCGCGATCACGGCGTCCCGGTCCTCGTCGAACTGCGGCGCGTGCAGGTTTACATGACTGTCGATCAGCATCAGCCCATCCGCTCATGCTGGGCCTGGACCCGCTTCAGGTCCGCCAGCGCGCCGGCCAGCACATCGGCCTTATCCAGGTTCAATCCCGCCGCCCGCTCCGGCAGCGACTGCAGCCGCTCCCACAGTTCGGCCCAGCGATTGCCGGCGCCGGGCGCGCTCTGCAAGGCGCGCATGCGCACCGCCGCGATCAGCCGGTCCATCAGCGTCTCGAACCGCTCCTGCCCCTCGGCGCCGCGGAACCGGTCGGCGATGGCCAGGGCTTCGGCCCGGTCCACATCGCCCTCGACCCAGCGCCGCGCCAGTTGATCCATCTCGAACGTCGCGCCGGACGCCAAGGCCAGGGCTGCGCCCGGCGATCCGCCCGCCATGGTCGCCGCGTGTTCGGCGTCCTCACGCTCCGCGCCCGTCCGGTTGCGCACCAAGGTCTCCAGCCGATCCGGCGCCCAGATCGGAAAGCTCAGCCGCCGGCACCGCGACCGGATCGTCGCCAGCAACCGCCCCGGCGCATGGGTGACCAGAAACAGCACGCCACGCTCGGGCGGCTCCTCAAGAACCTTCAGCAAGGCGTTGGCGGCGTTGAGATTCAGGTCATCCGCCGCATCGATGATCGCCACCCGAAACTGGGCTTGCGACGGGCTTTTTGAAAAGAACTCCGGCAGTTCGCGCGACTGATCGACCGAGATCGACTTCTTCGTCTTGCCGCCCTCAACCAGCCGTTCCAGCACCAGCAGATCCGGATGCGACTGAGCCGAGATCAGCCGGCTGACCGGATCATCGCGCCGCGCGCCCAGCGGCCCGGATGCCGGATCGGCCGCCGCGCCCAGCAGTCGTCGCGCCGCGCGATAGGCGAAAGTCGCCTTGCCCGTCCCCTCGACCCCGCACAACAGCCAGGCGTGGTGCAATCGCCCCCGCTCCCAGGCGTCCAGAAACGCCGTCTCCGCCGCGGCATCAGGTATCAGGTCGAACCGGTCACGCGGGTGATCGCTCACAGCAGCCGGTCCTGAACCGCCTGCCAGACCCGCGCCTCGACCTCGTCCAGCGATCCGACCGCGTCGATCAGCACGCAACGCTGGGGATTGGCCTCGACGATGCGCAGGAAGCCCTCGCGCAGGCGCTGATGGAATTCCAGCCCCTTGGATTCGAACCGCGTCTCGAACAGGCCGCGCCCGAACGCCCGCTCCAGCCCGACCTCGACCGGCAGGTCGAACACCAGGGTCAGGTCCGGCTGGTCGTCCCCGACCACGCCCGCGTCGATTTGTTCGATGAAGCTTTGCGCCACGCCGCCGCCTGCGCCCTGATAGGCCCGGCTGGAATCGGCGAACCGGTCGCACACCACCCAGTCGCCGGCCGCCAGCGCCGGGCGGATGGTCCGCTCCAGATGGTCCGAGCGTGAGGCGTACATCAGCAGGGTCTCGGTCATGGCCGACCACGGCTCGGCATCCGTGGCCACCACCAGATTGCGGATCACCTCCGCACCCTTGGAGCCGCCCGGTTCGCGTGTGCGCACGACCTTGCGCTCGCCCAGCACCGTCTGCAGCCGCGCGACCAGCCGCCCGACCTGGGTCGATTTGCCGGCGCCCTCGCCGCCTTCGAAGCTTATGAATTGTCCACGGGTCACGCGCCTTCATGGCGCGCCGACGCCGCCCGGCGCAAGCCCGCCCGCGCGATCAGCTGCCGGATATCAACAGGGCGCCCGCATAACCCCGCGCCACGACCGACTGACGCGCCGCCTCGGCGGCATTGGCGCTGTCCCACGGCCCCACCACCACATTGAACCGTCCCGCGCCCCGGTCGGCCCTCACCCAGCCGCTCAGGCTGTCGGCGATTCGCCCGGCCTCGACCTGATCCGAGAAGCTGCCCGCCTGGACCCAGAAGGTCGTCACCTCCGCGACCGCGACTGGAGCGGGCGCAATGGCGGCCACGCTGACGGGCGGGCTGGCCGGGACCGAACCGCGCGGCGCAGGCGCTGACGCCCTCAACAACGTGCCCCCGCCCTGCTGCGGCGCACGGCCGAGGTAGCGAACGCGCACCCGCCCCACGCCCTGTGACAGCATCCCCAGTTCGCTCGCCGCCTCGCGCGACAGGTCGATGATCCGGCTGTCCACGAACGGCCCACGGTCATTGATCCGCACCACCAGCCGCCGCCCGTTCTCCAGGTTCGTCACCTCGACCAGGCCGGGCAGAGGCAGGGTCTTGTGCGCCGCCGTCAGGGCATGCATGTCGAACCGCTCGCCGGTCGAGGTCGGCCGCCCGTTGAAGGCGTCGCCGTACCAGGACGCCATCCCGACTTCCTCATAATCCGGCTGTTCCTTGGGCGTGTACCAGCGCCCGCGCACCTGATACGGCCGCATCGTCCCAGACACGATCGGCGCAGGGTCCTTGACGACCGGCGGATGATCCTCGCCGCGCCCGGCGACCGTCCCACGCACGCCCGCTCCGCCGACGGTGGAACAGGCGGCCAGCAGCGAAAACAGCCCCAGGATCAGCGCGCCGCGCACTCCCTGTCCAAACGTCATCGACCCGCCTCGCAAAAAATACGAAAACAGGATGACCGAAGACATTTCCGCTTTGGTTAATGACCCGTTCGCCTGCTATGGCGTCCGCCTCCGCTGCGGCGGCAAGGAAGTGTGGCCGAGTGGTTTAAGGCACTGGTCTTGAAAACCAGCGACGGTGAGAGCCGTCCGTGGGTTCGAATCCCACCGCTTCCGCCAATTCCGTTGATTTTCTGAAGAAATCGGTCGGTCTCGCCGACGCCAGCCTATACACCCGCCTATACGGCGACCTGTTGGGCGGGTGTTTCAGGACGTTTCAACCGTCGTCATGCTGATGGATCGGGCCTAGCACGTGCCTGCCGATCTGAACGAAGCGATGGATTGATCCAGGCTGAGGCCAACGGTCATTTTCGAGCATTGAGTCTCAGCGAGGCGCAGCATCGACTTCAAAATCCCCGATCTACGGCGACACTGCGTGCTTAAAAGCCGAAGGGCGGTGTTCGACGAGGCCTTCGCCGCCCCCTGGCAAACGCGCCCACTGCGCCTGCCGAGCACACGCAGAGGATCGAGGTGGCGCGGACGCCGCCACAACAGAGGTCCGGACCTTCAACACCAGCAGCGATGCCCCCTCTTCCTCTGGCGCCGACGCTCATCCGGCTGGGCCGGCGGCTCTGCAGTATCATTCGGACGTTGCGACGGTCGAGGCGCGAACGGCCAGTTGGAAGGGCGGCGTTGATGCTTGAGGCAGGTCGTCCTGCCCGGACTTGGCGCGGATCAGCAGATCCGCCGCTGCAGACGCCATCGCTGCGATGGGTTGGACGACAGCGGTCAGCGGGGGATTGCTGAAGCGCACGATGGGGGTGTCGTCGAAGCTGATGATGGCCAGATCGTGCGGGACGGCGAGGCCTCTGCGACCTGCAACGCGCAGGGCCGCCAGCGCCATCTGGTCGTTGGACGCCACGACGGCCGTCGGCGGATGGGCCAGCCGGCAGAAGGTCTCCATCGCCGCTTCGCCCGATGCGAAGGTGAAGTCGCCGTGACCGACCAGATCGGCGTCTTCGGGCAGGCCACGCCCCGCCATCGCCGCACGATACCCCTGAAGCCGCGCGCCGCTCAGAGCGTATTCGGGACTGCCGCTGATGAAGCCGATCCGACGATGTCCCAGATCGAGAAGATGGTTCGTCGCCGTTTCGGCGGCGGCGTAGTCGTCCATCGCGATGCTGAAGCCTGCGCCCGTCGCCGTGGAGCCTATTCGCGCGAACGGCAGACCCAGATCCACCAGCAGCCCGGTGATGAGCGGATTGTCCGAGTGGGGCGGCGTCAGGATCACGCCGTCAGGGTGAAGCGCCGCAATCGCCGCCTTCACCTCCCGCTCGACATGGGCCGAATGGGTGTCGACCAGTTCGAAGATCATCCGATAGCCGGCCTCGGCGCATTTCAGCATGCCGCCCAAGAGCATTTGATCGACCCAGTCGGTCCCCTCGCCCGACCGCCAGCCCTCTATGGTTCGATCACGATCGTTCAGCGCCAGAAGCAGATAGGAGCGCGATCCGCCCATGCGCTGCGCCGCCAGACTTGGGACGTAGCCAAGCCTCGCCACGGCGGCGTTGACCCGTTCGCGCACCTCAGGCCGGACGTTGGGGCCATTGTTGATGACGCGCGACACCGTTTGCAACGACACGCCGGCCTCGGCCGCGACATGTTTGATCGTGACCTTGCGCGCAGCGCTTGACGCGGCCTGTTCCAGCTTCACCATAAAACTAAGGCTAGATGATCGTCCGGTCCGGCTCCAGCGTCTTAAGCGCTGACTTTCGGCGACGGGGCGGCGCAGTGTCGGTCGATGAATTGCTGATGCGTCGGCAGATCGGCGACAACCCGTCTCAGCAGCTCCGCCGCATGATCCAGCTGGCCCGGGACGTCATCGAAGGGAATACGGTTCGTCAGCGGATGGTGGGTGTGGGGTCGGACGCCCATCCCCTCCATCACCGACTGCCAGCTGACGGCCCGGAACAGTTCGTCGAGCCCCTCGGCCAGACGCCCGCCGCTTCGGAACAGCGCGATCTTGCGCTTCAGTTCGGGCGGAAGCTCCATGGTACGACAGGCGCGCCAGAAGGGCGTGTCGTCTCGTTCGGTCAGGCAATAGTGCAGGACGATGAAATCCCTGATCTCCTCGTAGTCGGCGATCATGCGTCGATTGTATTCGTCGGCCAGCACCGGATCGCAGTCGCGATCCGGCAAGAAGCGGAAGAAGAAGTCCAGCCCGCGATAGATCAGATGGATTGCGGTCGATTCCAGCGGCTCGATAAAGCCTCCGGCTAGCCCCAGCGCGAGCACGTTCTTGTCCCACAGGCGCTCACGAACGCCGGTCTTGAAGGGCACCACCATCGGCTTCACGACGGGCGCGCCCTCGACCTGGGCCATCAGGCTGGCCGTGGCCTCGTCGTCGCTCAGATACTGGCTGCAGAAGACATAGCCGTTGCCGGTTCGGTGTTGCAGCGGAATGCGCCAGCGCCAGCCGTAATCCTGCGCCTGGGCCAGGGTGTAGGGCGCAGGCGGGCCGACATTCTCGGTCTGGACGGCGACCGCCCGGTCGCACAGCAGCCAGTGGGACCAGTCGTGGTAGCCGACCTTCAACGCCTTGCCGATCAGCAGGCTGCGAAAGCCCGAGCAGTCGATGAAGAAGTCCGCCTCGACCGTCCGCCCCCCCTTAAGGACCAGATGATCGACGAACCCGTCAGCGCGAACACGCACATCTTCGACGATGCCCTCGACGCGGGTCACCCCGCGCGCCTCGGCGAAGGTGCGCAGGAAGCGCGCGACCCTTTTGGCGTCGACATGCAGGGCGTAGCTGGCGCCGCCGACCGGCGTGCGCGCCGCCTTGAACGGCAGGGTAAACCGCCCTTCCCGCGCCATCACCGCCGCCGGCGCGAAATCCTGAAGACCACCCGGATAGCCTTGCAATGCGGCCTTCAACCAGACCTGGTAAAAGTCAGCCAGATCGACCGGCGCGCCGATCGTGCCGAAAGGGTGAAAATAGCTCTGGCCCTTGGCCTTCCAGTCTCTGAATTCGATGCCCAGTTTGAAGCTGGCCTGCACCTCTCGCACGAAGACCTGTTCGTCCACACCCAGTTTGGCCAGCAGTTGCAGGAAGGGCGGCACGGTGGACTCCCCCACCCCGATCGTGCCGATGTCGTCGCTCTCCACCAGTTCGATCTGACCGAGCGCGCCCTTCAGATGTTCGGACAGCAGCGCGGCCGCCATCCATCCTGCGGACCCGCCGCCGACGATACAGACCTTGCGGATCTTGCGGGACGGGTCAGCTTGCATTGGAAATCCCTTTCGGATCGCTCACGCCCCCGAAGCGGGCGAGGAAGGCGTCGTGACTGGTTGTGCGCTCGACCATATCGGCGACCGCATCGCGCATCCCCCACAGTCCCTGCCGCAGTTGCACGGGGTCGATCCCTTGAACGGCCGGGTCCACACGTTCCGGCATGAGCCCGAGCCCGTCATAGATGGCGAGCCAACTGGCCGGGTGGAACATCTCCCAGCGATAGCGGACAAACGCCCCCCTTGCCTTCCAGAGATCGACTTTGCGCCTCAGGGTGTCGGGCACGGCGGCCTCGCGCCGCTCTCGCCAGAAGGCTTCGTTGCGGCCGTTCAGCCAATAGTGCAGGATGATGAAGTCGCGCGTGCGCTCCATCTCGCGCGCCGACTGATCGTTGAACTCCTCGAGCACGGCGGGGGCGAAATCGCGATCTGGAAACAGCGCCTTCAGCCGTTCGATTCCGTTCTCGATGAGGGCGATGCTGGTGCTTTCCAAAGGCTCCAGAAAGCCTGCGGCGAGACCCAGCGCCACGCAGTTCTTCACCCAGGCCTGGCGTCGCCTCCCCGGACGGAAATCGATGCGGCGCGGCGCCGACAAGGGTCGACCTTGCAGGTTGGCCATCAGCGCGGCTTGCGCCGCGTCGTCCGACATATGGGCGCTTGAAAAGACCAGGCCGTTGCCCGTTCGGTGCCGCAACGGAATGCGCCAGCGCCAACCGGCCTGATGCGCCGTCACCCGCGTATAGGGCGCAACAGGGTCGCCAGGCGTATTCTCGGTCTGAACGGCGTAGGCGGCGTCGCAAGCCAGCCAGTCGCCCCAGTCTTCGTAGGGCGTTCCCAAAGCTTCGCCGATCAGCAGCCCCCGGAAACCCGAGCAATCCACGAAGAGATCGCCTTCGATCTCTCGCCCGTCATCCAGGACCAGCCTGTCGATGAAGCCGTCCTGCGCACGAAGCTTCACGGCGGCGATGCGCGCATCAATACGCGTCACGCCGGAGCCCTCCGAATAGCGACGAAGGCGTTGCGCAAACAGGGCGGCGTCGAAATGCAGGGCCCAGTCGAAGACCGACAGGCTGGAGGGCGGATTGGGCGACGGCTCCACGAACTTGTTCGCCAGCGCCAGCGACGCCCCGAGTGAATAGGCCGACAGGGGCGTGGCGTCTCCGGTTTCCGCCTGCCGCATCCAATAGTGATGAAATCCGACCCCGTTCAGGTCCTGGCCGTAGAGACCGAAGGGGTGGATGAAGTCCGAGCGAGGCCCGCCCCACCCCTCGAAGCGGATTCCCAGCTTGCAGGTGGCCTGGGTCGCCGACATCACGTCGGCGTCGGTGAGCCCCAGTTGGGCGTAGAAGCGTCGGATCGTCGGTATGGTCGCTTCGCCGACCCCGACCGTGCCGATCTCGGAAGACTCCACCACCGTGATGGCCACGTCCGTCGTGGCCAGATGCCGGGCAAGCGCCGCCGCCGCCATCCAGCCCGCCGTGCCGCCGCCGACAATCACGACCTTTCGGATGGCGGCACCCCGATCGGATGTCCGTGGCGCTTCGACGGAAGTAGTAGTCATTGTCTTCGTTCGGCCCTCGAACCGTAAACACTCTAGGCTAGACGAAAAGAGGCCGGCGACAACGCAAAGGTCGCCGCCGGCCAGAGGCTTCAGGGAAGTCTAGAACTTGGCGCGTACGCCCAGAGACCAACGCGGTTCGAACTCATTGCGGGAGTGGAACTGTTCCGCGCCCTTCTCGAACTCGAGGTAGTATTCCTCGATCTCGCCGAAGACGTTGGATCCATTGGCGTAGAACACCAGATTTTCGTTGAACTGATAGGTGACGTTCAGGTCAACATACTGGGAAGTATCCTGATAAATCGGGATATCGCCGAATCTGCTCGACAGACGAGGCGTGCGGTAGTTGTAGGCCACGCGAGCCTGCAGCTTGTCGCCCTGATACCAGATCGCGGCGTTGACCTGCTGCTTGGAGTTGTCGATGAACGGCAGCTTTTCGCCAGACAGGTTCCGATCGCTCTGCGCACTATCGGAGTAGGTGTAGCTGCCGTCGAAGCCGAAGTTGTAGAAGAGGCTGCCTTCATCCAGCAGATCTCTGAGCCCGATCTTTGCGCCGATTTCCAGACCTTGCAACGAGCCGCTTTCGCCTTGTACCGGCCGATTGACAGGCACCGTTCGACGGATGATGCCGTCGCCATCCGGGAACTGGCCGTCGTTCACTGTAGCGCGCGCCACGAAGCTTTCGATATCCAGCTTGAATATCGCCACGCTGAACATGGTAGCGCGACCTGCATAGTATTCCAGGCTCAGATCATAGTTGTTCGACCGCCATGGGTTCAGTTCCGGGCTACCGGCAAAGGTCGCGCCAGTCACGCGACGAATGCCGACAGGCGGAGCGGTCGGATCGTCCGGCGTCGGCCCAGACGAGTCGGCCGTCGAAATCGTGACGCCGCCGCCGTAGTTGCCGAGATCCAGCGGGATCATCGTCTTGTTGAACGCCGCGCGCAGCTTCAGCTGGTCGCTGAAATCGTAGACCATGTTCACCGACGGCAGATAGTCGGTGTAGGTGCGCGATGAGAGGGTGTCGCCGACATCCAGATTGGTGTCGCCATAGTTGCGCGTGTCGCCTGTCTGGTTTTGGCGCACCCGCAGCTCGGTGCGGATGGCGCGCAGGCCCACATCGCCGTGCAGGTTGCCGAAGCCGACGGTGGCGTTCAGATAGGCGCTGTCCTCATACAGATCGACGTCATAGCTGTTGCCCGGAATGATGACTTCATAGGCGCTGCCGAAAACGCGCTGCTGGAAGGCCACGACATCATCGAAGTCACGCGGATCGGCAACCCAGACGCCAGGCAGGCCGCGCGTGATCGATCCCCAGTCGTCCTGGAAATAGACGTTGTTGTTGGTGTTCAGTTTCGTCGGACGATTGACCGTATAGCCCTGGAAGATGGTCTGAGGGTTCGTGGCGCTGACCGGCAACGCCGGGTTGAAGGACGGGTTGGCCACCTGCTCGCCGGCGGAGCATTGGTTCTGGTTCATGACGACGTCGATCGCCTTCCACTGAACCGAACAGCCGTTGACGTCCGAGAACAGGTGGAAGTTGGTGATCGACACCTGGCGATCCGAGTGCCGCAGGCCGACATCGACCTTTTCGATGAAGCCCAGCGCCGGGCCGTTCTGAAACTCGTAGGCGCCGTCCATGCGCACGACGGTGAGTTCGGATTCGTTGCGCTGATTGCCCTCTGACGAATAGGCCGCAACCGCGTAGCTATCCAGGTTGGACATATACTGCGTCAGCGGCACATTGCCCAAACCGCCCACGATCGGATTGTTGAAGTTGCTCCAGACCGTCTGCCCGCCGCCGACATTCAGATGGATCTGCGGATCGTTGCCGATGCCCAGCGGGTTGGGATTGATGTAGCGACCGCCGGCCGAGCCGATGATGCCGTTCGAATACTGCGAGGCCGGATACTGGGCGGCGATGGCGGCCGAATAGAAGGGTCCGCGCGTGCGGTCGGCGGCGTCGCGGAACAGGGTGAAGTTGCGATCCGGCGCATATTGCCAGTTCGACAGGTCGCCCTGCACCTGGCCGTTCATGCTCAGCAGCGACGCCTCGCCATGCAGCGCGCGCGCCGAGAAGGTGAAGGGCCCGCCCCGATCGTACTTCAGCTCCAGGTTCAGATTGGTCGATTCATTGTTCTTGGTGCGGTTGACCGTAAACGAGTTCATCCACCAGACATCGAGATCGTATTCGGTGACGTCGAGCCAGGGATTGCCGTTGCTGCCGTTGACGCCGGTTTGGGTGAAGGCCGTCGGCGTGGTCCAGGTCAGGCCGTTCCAGCGATTGGAGATGTTCAGGCCCGCCGCCCGATCATGCTCTTCCAGCTTGGTGTAGAAGACCTCGCCGGTCAGGTCGAAACCGTCGTCGATCTTCCATGTGAACGCGCCGTTCAGGCCGGTGCGCTTGCGTTCAACCTCCCGATGGAAGGTGTCGTAGCCGTGCGGCGCGATCCAGTTGTTGTCCGAACCGCCCCAGTCGTTGTTGCCGAAGACGCCGCCCGACACCCCTGAATAGTTGTTGCCCAGGTTGGCTTCGGAATAGACGCCCGAAATCATCGCGCCGAAGCGATCGTTGCGCCAGTTGAGCAGTCCGTTGAACAGGTAGTCGTTGTGGCGCGTGTCCTGGCCGGTCGAATACTCGGCCGCCTTGGCGATGGTCAGGCCTTCGCTGAAGTTGAACGGCCGCTGGGTGCGCAGGTCGATCGTGCCGGAGATGCCGGACTGGGCGTTGTGAACGTCCATCGACTTGTAGACGACGATCGAGTTCATCAACTGCGCCGGCACATCGTTCAGGTTCGGCTGGGCGCTGCCCAGATTGCCCGGCGCCAGGTATTGCTCGCCGTTCAACAGCGTCACCACCTGCGGGAGGCCGCGGATGTTCACCGTCGCGCCCTCCCCGGCGCTACGCTGGATCTGGATGCCGCCGATCCGCTGCAGGGCGTCGGCGACGGTGACGTCAGGCAGCTTGCCGATGTCCTCGGCCGAAATCGCATCGACCACAGCGGTGCTGTTGCGCTTGATGCTGATCGCCTGCTGCTGCGACGCCCGGATGCCGGTAACGACGATTTCGTCCAGCGTCGTTGCGTCGGGACTGTTGGTCTGGGTCGTTTCCGGCGCTGTCTGCGCCATGGCCGGCGTCACCAGGGCGGTGGTCGCCAGCAAGGCGGTCAGAATGGATGTCCTGCGTAGTCTCATGATCGGTTTCCTCCTCCAGTTCGCCGCTTGTTGATGCGGCTTGTTTCCTGCCTCAGGGTTTCAGCAGATGCGGGGTGATCCTCGCTTCTCCGCCAATGCCTTCGTCCAGAGCATCGCGCGCCACCCGGACGCGATAGGCGCCCGGCAAGATGCGCCAGCCCGGCGCGCTCGTGTCGTATCGGGCCAGAACCCGAGGCTCCGCGGTCAGGGTGATCCGCCGGGTCTCCCCCGGCGCGAGACTGACGCGAGCAAAGCCCGCCAGACGCCGCGCGCCGCCGTCCGGCAAGGTCACATATAGCTGCGGGACATCGTCCCCGGCGCGATCGCCGGTATTCGTCACCTCGACGCTGACGCGCAGCGCATCGCCGGCCTCGATCGTCAAGCCGTCGTAGGCGAAGGTCGTGTAGCTCAGCCCATGACCGAAGGGGAAAAGCGGCCTGCGGCCCTCGCGCTCGTACCAGCGGTAGCCGACATCCGATCCTTCGGGATACTCCACTGGGAACGGCTTGAACTCCGCAGCGGAGCCTGAGCCGGCATTGGAGGCGGCATCGGACTCCTTCAGCGCCTGCAGGCCTGGGGGCACGGGCCGGGGCGGCTGATCGCCGTCGCGCGGGAAGGTGATCGGCAGGCGGCCCGAGGGGTTCACCTTTCCGAACAGGATGCGCGCGATGGCTTCGCCCCCGCGCTGTCCCGGATACCAGGCCTGGACCACCGCGGCGACCTCGTCGATCCACGGCATGAGCACAGGACCGCCCGTTTCCAGGATGACTGCGGTCTGAGGATTAGCGGCGGCGACGGCCCGGATCAGATCGTCCTGACCGTTCGGCAGTTTCAGGTCTTCGACGTCCTGCGCTTCGGTGGTCCATTGGGTGGCGAAGACCAGGACGACGTCCGCATTGCGCGCGGCGGCGACGGCCTGCGCGGCGTCTGCGCCGCCGACGAAGGTCACATCGGCATCCGGCGCCTCAGCCTTGATCGCCGCCAGCGGCGAAGAAGCATGATAGGTGACGCGAGCGAAGGACGAAGCCGCCCCCGACGTCAGCGGGATTTCTATGGGCGCGCCTCCGACCGAGCGGACCTGAGACGACCCCCCGCCCGATAGCACGCCGACGTCGGAATGGCCGCCGATGACGACGATCCGACGCGCGCTCGCCGCCAAGGGCAGTATGCCCCGCGTGTTCTTCAACAGAACGATGCCCGCTTCCGCCGCGCGCTGCGCGACCTCGGCATGGGCGGCGTAGTCCGGCGTTTCGGCCGTCGTCCGCACCGGGTGATCCAATGCCCCGCTCTCGATCAGCCCGGTCAGGATGCGGGCGACCATGTCGTCCAATCGAGCTTCAGACACGCGGCCCGCCGAGACGGCCTCACCCAGCGGCGCGCCGAAGTAGATCTGACGGTCCAACTCCTGGCCTGACTCCTGGTCCAGACCGTTGTTGGCGGCCTTTTCCGTGGAATGCACCGCGCCCCAATCGGACATGACCCAACCCGGATAGGCCCAGTCGCGCTTCAGAACCTGGTTGAGCAGGAAGTCGTTTTCGCAGGCATAGTCGCCGTTGACCTGGTTGTAGGCGCACATCACCGAGCCGGGACGACCGCGCTCGATCGCGATCTGAAACGCCAGCAGGTCACTTTCGCGCAGCGCCGCCTCGCCTAGACGGGCGTCCATGATCATTCGCCCGGTCTCCTGACTGTTGAAGGCGAAGTGTTTGATCGTGGAGACGATGTTGTTCGACTGCACGCCGCGAATGTGTTCGCCGGCCAGAACACCAGCCAGCAGCGGATCCTCCCCGAGATATTCGAAGTTGCGCCCGTTCCACGGGTCGCGCGTCAGGTTGACCCCGCCCGCCAACAAGACATTGAACGTCTTGGAACGCGCCTCGGACCCGATCATCGCACCGCCGGCATAGGCGATCTCAGGATCAAAGGTGGCTGCGGTCGCCAGGCTGGACGGCAGGGCTGTAGCGACGTCGCCCTTGCGCTGTTCGACTTGGTTGGCGACGCCCAGACTCGCGTCGCTTTCACGCAAAGGCGGCACGCCCAGACGCGGCACACCGGGCACATAGCCCGCCGACGGGATCATTTGCTCCAGCGGCGCCCCCGGCGTTCGGTCCGCCATGGGCGGGAAATAGCCATGCACCAGACTGAGCTTCTCTTCACGCGTCATCCGCGCGACCAGCGCGTCCGCTCGCGCCCGGGCGTCCGGCAGGGTAGCCGCGACCACTTGCGACTGCGCGGCGAGGGCCGGTGCAGCCCACAGCTGGACCACGCCGAGCGCCAGAGCGCTGATCGTCAGCCCCAGGCATCCCCGATACCGCATCCTGAACATAGCCTCTCCCCGTCAGAGAGATGCAGCCAGCACGACGGAGCGACAGCCCACGACATCGCCAGGCCTCGCCAGCAACATCCGGATGCGCATCGACGCCTTCGATCGGACGAAAGACGTCGGCGCCCTATGCGTGGCGACGACACCTGGCCCAACTGCAAGCTGATCCCGTGTTTCTACTCCCGGAGGTTCTTCGACCTCTCTGAGTGTGGATAGATCACGATTTGAGAGCGTTCACAACCACAATGCAGCCACAAATTGTTACGGGGTTTTGTTACCTCGCGGAGGCGCATCGGGCCGCCAGTCCGCCATTTCGTTGATCTGCGTCACAAGCACCAGGGCTACAAAGGTCAGACCGGCCAGCGCCAGCAGCAAGATGGTGAAATCCCCCTCGGCGGCAAGCAGATACGCCAGCCCGGGCGCGATCAAGGCGGGGACGGTATTGGTCAGATTGAGCAGCCCCATATCGCGTCCGCGATGCCGGGGCTTGACCAACAACTGCATGGCATAGGCGCCCTGGAAAGCCAGGAACAGCGACGCGCCACAGGCGAAAAGCACATAGCCCAGGGCCGCCGGCGCCCATTGCGGCCAGACGCCCATAATCAGGGCACCGACCATCGTCATGGCGGCGGACAGGACAAGGAAGGGCTTTCGCATTCGCAGGGCATCTGAGAACCGCCCCGCTACGATGGCCAGCGGCGCCAGCACCATCGTCACGATGCTGGACAACCAGGCGACCTGCCCCGCCACATCCGGCGGGCCAAAGCGAAGACCGGTCCGGTCGACGGTCTCGAAGTAAAAGAGAAGATAGGCGAAAAAGATTGTCCCCGCGATCTGGATCAGCAGTCGTGCGATCCACACCCTGGCCAGATTGCGCACCCTCAAAGCCTTTGTGGAAACGTCCGTGACGGCGGCCGGGATAATCGCGCCACGTCGCCGTGACACGATCAACAGGGGAAGAACGCCTGCCGTGACCAAGACGCCGGTCATGACCAGTTGCAACGCCTCGCCAAGGGCGGGGGACGCCGTGACCAGGACGCCGGCGATCCCTCCAAAGGTGTAGACTGCCCCCATCAAGCCGCCGATCAGTCCCTTCTGGCTGTCCGGCACCTCATCGGCCGCCATGGCGCTCAACGGCGCAAGCATGGTGTTAAGGGCCGCCTGAAAGATCGCCACGGCCAGCACGATCTGGACCGGCGTCGATGCGGCGTGGATGCATCCATAGGCGCACAGCGTCAGGATCAGACCCGCCAAAATCCAGGGACGGCGCCCCCGCCGCCCCATGACCGTCCGATCGCTGAGGACGCCGACGCCGATATTGACCACACTCGCCACGGCCGCGCCGATCAGGGTCGTGAGGCTGAGCAGCGCCATCTTGTCGGCGCCCGCGATCGCCTCGATTTTCACGGGCAGGATGAGGGTCAGCAGCGGCACATAGGCCACGACGCCCCCGCCCCAGGCCAAGGCGTAAAGCAGCAGAAAAGTCAGACTAAGCCGAGGCGTGTCCGTCAACTCCATAGGCCCGGGCTCGCGTTGACGGTGTTCAAGGCCTCACTGTGTGAGCCAAGCAATGTAATGGCAATGCCTCAAGCATACGAACACTCAGAGACGGATCATGGGCAATTAGGGCGAGGCGCGATCTAACAGGCGAAAAACCAAACCGCCGCGCGACCACGTCAGGCGGGCCATTCGGCAGGTTCCGAGAAATCTTCCCATGGCGGCGCATCTGCACATCCCGCGCGCCAACGTGACGCTGCTCCGCATCGAATCCCTGGCAGGTCGCCAGAAGGGGCTCCAGTCGTCGTGCCGTCTCCTCACACGGTGGATCAACGCGGCGCGCGAGCGATTTCTGGATCGGGTTACATCTCGCCGCAACCTTCCCAACAGCGCTCCGTTCTCACAGCCCCTCCCTGATCGCGGCGAGCGCCGTTCCATTCCAACGTCAGCAGGATCGCCATGTCCGTCATTGTTATTACAGGGGCGAGCGCCGGTGTCGGCCTGGCCGTAGCGGAGCGCTTCGCCAAGGCGGGCTGGCAAGTCGTGCTCGTCGCCAGAGAGGCCGAGCGTCTCGCTAGCGCTGTAGATCTGCTAAAGGGTGCCGACGGTTGCGCCATGGGCTTGGCGGGCGACGTATCCGACCCTGAGTTCGTCGCGCGTGTGGGCCGCGAAGTCACCCAAGCGTTCGGCGGTATCGACGTCTGGGTGAACAACGCGATGTCCACTGTCATCGGCCGCGACGAGGATCTCACCGACGACGACTATCGTCGCGTCACCGAAACCACCTATCTGTCGCAGGTCTACGGCACGCGGGCCGCGCTCAACGCCATGCGCCCGTTGGATCGGGGCGCGATCATCCAGATTTCTTCGGGTCTGGCGCTCCGCCCGGCGCCCCTGCAAGCCGCCTACTGCGGCGCCAAGGCGGCCGTCGACGGGTTTACCGAGGCCGTTAGGGCCGAACTGATCGCCGCATCCTCCAACGTCACCCTGACCACCGTCTATCTGCCGGCCGTAAACACGCCCCAGCCCTTGTGGTCACGCAACCGGACCGACCGAGCCCAGGTCATTCCAGATCCCCTGTTTGATCCCCGCCTGTGTGCAGCTGCCGTGTGGTCGGCCGTGCAGCGCCCCAGCCGCAAGGTCTTCGTGGGTCGCACGACATGGGTGATGGCGCTGGGGCAACAGTTCGCACCGGCGCTGGCGGATCGCCAGGCGGCCAAGATGATCACAGCGCAGCAAGGCGGCCCCCAACTTCCCCGCATGGGCAATCTCGACCGCCCGGAGGAAGGTCCGGCGGCGATCGACGGCCCGGACACCGAACGGGTCGTCAGACCGTGGATCGGTTTCGTGTCCAGCCGCCAGATTGCGGCGCTCAAGGTCGCGGCGGTCGGCGTCCTTGCCGGCCTTGCCGTAACGGCTGGCTTTGCGATCGGATCGTCCAAACGATGACAGAGACGACCTTCACGCCCCATCCGGCGCGCTCATCGCAAGCGTTCCGTCCCGACGGATACGTCGCTCTGGAAGACTATGGCGTTCTGGGCGAGGGCAGGACGGTGGCGCTTTCAGCGCTGGATGGCGGCATTGACTGGTGGTGCGTGCCGGCGATCGATGCGCCGCCGCTTTTTGACCGCCTGCTGGATCCGGAGGGCGGCCGGTTTTCGATCACGCCCACCGAGCCCTTCACCGCGACCCGCCGCTATCGTCCCGACAGCAATGTGCTGGAGACCGAGTTCACCACCGCCACCGGGCGCGCGCGTCTGACCGAGAGCCTGAACAGCGGCACCGCCGGCCGCCTGCCGTGGTGCGAACTGGCCCGCCGTGTCGATGGCCTCGAGGGCCAGGTGACCTTCGCCCTGGACATGCGTCTGGGGCGTCGGGGCGATACGGCCAATCCGTATCATTCCAAGATCGGCGAACACACGGTCTTCCACGTCGAGCGGGTGCTTGGCCTGTTCGTCCACGATCCGCGCATCTCATGCGAGTGGTCCGATGAGGGCATTGTCGGAACCATCGTTGTCGGCGCAGGCGAGCGTCGCACGGTGGCCATCGTCGCCGGGCGGGACGAGCCGCTCGTCGTGCCGTCCATCGAAGAGATCGACGCCCGCATCGACCTGTCGGATCAGGAATGGCGGGACTGGGCGGCGCGCCTGAACTGCCCCGGCCTGTATCGTGACGACTTTATCCGCAGCGCCCTGGCGTTGAAGCTGCTGCTGTACTCCCCTTCGGGCGCAATCGCCGCGGCGGCCACGACATCCCTGCCCGAGCGTCTGGGCGGCGACAAGAACTGGGACTATCGCTACGCCTGGCTGCGCGACGCCGGCTATCCGGCAGCCGCCGATGGTGTGCGCCGACCGGGCCACCGCGAAGATGTCCTCGGCGCCGGCGGCGGTCCAAATCTCCGACATGATGCGCCGGGCATGGGCGTCCAGACGCCGCTCGTTCTCGCCATAGCTGAAGTCGATCCGCGCCTTGCGCAGCCCGACGGCGTCGACCTCATCGGACAGGGTCAGGCGGTTGTCGTCGTCCGGCAGACACTCTCCATTGATGCCGATCCCGGCGAGCCGGCGGTAGTTGCGCAGCGTATCGACCAGCGGCGCGCCCCAGAGGCCCGCGCCGCGCGCGAACCCGCCCGCCAAGGTGACCGGCATGACGCCGAGGCTTTGGATCAGATAGCCGCCGGCGAAGTTCGCGTCCGACGGACGCACCATCTCTTCGCTGATCAGGGAAGACGGATAGCCGCGGTTCATCGACATGTCGGCGTCGAACCGGCCCCAGACCTGGGTCGCCACATGGGTCATGAAGTTGCGGCCGACCTCGCCGCCTGCGTTGCCTAGTCCCCAGTTCAGCAGTAGGCGCGGCGTCTCGACACCGCCCGCGCACAGGAACAGCGCCTGGCAGTTCAGTCGATGATCCCGCCCTTCGCGGCGATAGATCACGCACTTGATCCGCCCACCGGCGTCACGCTCCACGTCTATGGCCCGAGCGTTGGCGATGATCGTGGCGCCGTCAGCTGCGGCCATCGGCAGAAAGCTGTTGTCCGCGCCGCCCTTGGCGCCGGTTCGGCACCCCTGATGGCAGGCGCCGCAGTTGACGCAGGCCATGCGGTAGGGCGTCGTCCTCGCCTCGCGATCGCGGGACAGCACGGCCGCCGGCGCATCCGTAACGGTCAGCCCGACGGCCGTCGCGCCACGGGCCATCGCATCCGCCGGGGCGTTGCGCGGGACAGGCGGATAGGCGAACTGCCGCCCGCCCCACGGATAGTCGGCCGGGCCTGAGACTCCGATCACCGTCTCTACGGTCTCGACATAGGATTTCAATTCGTCCCAGCCGAACGGCCAGTCCCGTCCGCGTCCCGTCTCCGAGGCCAGCTTCAGATCACGGGGATCGGGTCGCGGGCAGAAGGCGCCCCAGTGCAGCAACGAGCCGCCGACGCCCTGGCCGGAGTTGTTGGCCCCAAAGGCGGTCGGGTCGCGCCCTCCGCTGAGACGCTCCTCCATCCAATAGAGGTCTGCCGTCGTTTCGTCAGGCGTATGCTCAACCGGGTCGAAAGCCCGCCCCGCCTCCAGCACCGTGACCGACAGCCCGGCCTTCGCCAGACTGGCCGCGATCGGAGCCCCGCCGGCGCCGCTGCCGATGATGACGACATCGGTTTCGCGGGCCGTCCTTGCAGGCGCGCTCAACCCACGCCCTCCAGCGGCAAACGCCACGGTTCGTTACGGTCCGCCGCCGTCTGGTCGTGGCCCTGGAACCGGCCTTCGCCGCCCGTGGCGAAACCGTCGTAACCGATCTGGGCCCAAGTCGCCGGCAGCGACATCCACAGGCGCGCGGCCTCGGATATCACGTCCTCGAACCACAGCTTCATGGCGTCCGCCGAAAGCCGGCCCGGCCCCGCCCATTCGCCCTGTGAAATGGCGCGCAGGATGTCGTCCCGGCGCTCAGGCGTCAGAGTTGCGAAACCCGGCGCCGTGGCGGCGATCTCATCCAGCCCGCGTTGCCAGGCCTCGGCGTCCAAGGGAAGATCGGCGAACCGCCACCCGTCGCCCTGTCCGCTGGCGAGCCCCACATCCAGACGCCGCGTCAGATCATCCGGATCGCCTGCACCAGGCAGAATGCGCGCGATCATCGCCGACAGCACGGCGCGCTGGGTCGGGTTCAGGACGCCGCCGTCAGCTGGCGCCGGACCGAAGTGACGATCCAGCATGGCGCGTCGCGTGCGATCCGACACGCGATCGGACGCCATCAGATCCACGAAGCGTGGAGGCAGCGCAGATGAACCGAGCTTCTCGACGAACTCTAGAACCAGGCCGGCGAGACGGTCTGGCTGTTCCTGAGGGATCAGGTGCGCGGCATCCGAAACGACCACCACGTCAGCCGCGCGATAGTGGGGGGCGTTGACACGCCGCTGCGCCGCCTCGCCCAGATCGTCGTCCTCCGCGCCGGCGATGATCAGGGCGGGGAAAGGCAGGACGCCGGCCTGATCGGACCAGTGCTCGCGCGATCCTTCGGCCAGCCATCCGCGCCAGGCTTCGGGGTTGGTTCGGGTGAAATCGGCCAGCGCCTGATCAAAGGCCGCCTGCCGCAGACCGACGGCGGTATTTGCGTCGATGAACTGGCGTCCCCGATCCTCGATCCTGGTCGGATCGTCGAACCAGGTCAGCATATCCGCACGCCTGCTCTCGTCCATCGGCTCCGGCGAGGGTGGTGATCCGGCGACTAGCACCACGCCCAGCAACCCGCTCAGACCCGCCGCCCCGTCACGCGCCCGCGCGGCGATCAAGGTCGCAAACTTGCCGCCCATGCTGTGGCCGACAAGGATCCAGCGCGGAAGATGGAGATCGGTCAGGCGGCGGCTCAGGTCCTCGAGCACGGCTTGGACATCGCCATAGCCTTCCCCCGCCCTGTCCCCGAACCCTGGAAGATCGATCGCGACCGTCAGCACCTCATAGGAAAGCCGGTCGATCACCGCGTCCCAATCGTGGCGGCTCGAGCCCAGGGAATGAAGGAAGACGACGGTGAGGCGAGTGTCTGTGGGCATGCAGGGGCTTTTTTGAAAGCGAAGACGCGAGACCCCGCCATTGTCGGCCGGCGGTCGTCGATCAGCGCGCCAGCGGCGGAATTGCTCCCAACAAAACAGGCCCCGGACGTTGAAACCGGCGCAAACCCGCCCTGCCCTCAGGCCGCCGCCAATTCGGTCAGAAGCTTCTCGATGAAGGCCGTGTCGTGCGGTTGATCGTTGGCGGCGTCGACGATCATGCGATCCTCGGACCAGCGTCGATCGTCGCTTAACGGGAAGGCGGCTTCCATGCCGGCCCGACGCGCCGCCGCGATCCGCAACGCCGTGGCCTTCGGTCCCGACACGATTTCCGTGACGCCGGCATCACGGGCGAGCGCCGCGAGGCGACGGGCGGTGAACAGGTCCTCTGCCGGGTCGGGTAAAGGACCGAACCGATCTTCGGCTTCGTCTCGCAGGGCGTCGACATCTTCCGCCGTCGTGGCGCGCGCCAACCGGGCGTACAGATTGATGCGGACGGTTTCGTCGGGGATGTAGTCCGCCGGCAGATGCCCTGTCGCGCCGACGTTCAGACTGGGAGAGGCCTGGTCAGGATCGGGATCGCCTTTTGCAGCCGCGAGCGCCCGAGCCAGGACGGCCTGATAAAGGGCCGAGCCGATCAGCCTGACATGTCCGGCCTGTTCTTCGCCCACCAGATCGCCGCCGCCGCGCAGGTCCAGATCGCGCCCGCTGATCGCGAAGCCCGCCCCCAGTCGGTCCAGAGCCTCCAATGTCTGAAGACGGGCCTCCGTCGCCGCCGCCATGGGCGCTTCGGGATCGGAAAGCAGATAGGTGAAGCCCTGGCGCCGCCCCCGGCCGACACGCCCGCGCAGCTGATGCAGTTGCGCCAGGCCGAACCGGTCCGGCCGCCAGATCAACATCGTATTGGCGCGGGGCACATCCAGGCCGGTCTCGATGATGTTCGTGGCCAGAAGCACGTCCCCCTCCCCGTCGGAGAACCGGCTCATAACCTCGTCGATCGCGGACGGGGACATGTCGCCGTGCGCCGAAACCACGGACAGCTCGGGCGTCAGGGTCTTCAGGCGTTCCGCCAAGGGTTCCATATCCTCGATCCGCGGCACGACCACGAAACTCTGCCCGCCCCGCGCCTTCTCGCGCATCAGCGACAGGCGAACCGCTCCGGCGTCGAACGCCGTCATGAAGGTTCGGATGGGCCGACGCCGCGCAGGCGGACTGGCGATCAGGCTGACGTCCTGAATGCCGACCATGGCGCTTTGAAGAGTCCTCGGAATCGGCGTGGCCGACATCGACAACAAATGCGGCGCCTTCTCTGCCAGGGCAGATTTCATTTGCGCGCCGAAGCGATGCTCCTCATCAATGATGACAAGCCCAAGGTCGGAAAACGCCAACCCTTCCGACGCCAGGGCCTGCGTACCCACCACGACGCGCATGGAGCCGTCCGCCAGCCCTGCCTTGACCGCCCGCGCCTCCGCGCTGTCTGCGGCGCGCGACAAGTGGCCGACCTGAATGTCCGTGTCCTTGAACCGTCTCTTGAACACCTCGAAATGCTGGCGCGCCAGGACGGTGGTCGGGGCGACGACGATGACCTGTTTGCCGGCAAGGGCCACGGCCGCCGCGGCGCGCAGCGCGACCTCGGTCTTTCCAAACCGACATCGCCGCAGACGAGCCGGTTCATGGGCTTGCCGGATCCCAGGTCGGACAGGACCGCCTCGATGGCGCGCGCCTGATCGGCCGTTTCGGGGAAGGCGAACCCGGCGGCGAACCGGGCCAGCGCCTGACGCGGCGCGGTGATTGGCTCGGTCCTCAACGCTGCACGCGCTTCGGCCCGAGCGGTCAGGGCCGCTGCGGCCTCATCGATCTGCGCGCTGACCTTGGCGCGACGCTTCAGCCATCCTTGGGTGTTCAGCCTATCCAGCGAAACCGCGTCCGGCTCCGAGCCGTAGCGCCAGATTTTGCCGAACTCCTCGACCGGCGCGAGGATTGTCCCTCCACCATGATACTCGATGCGCAGCACGTCGCGCTCGACACCATCGGCAGCGACCCGCTCCAACGCCTTCAGAACACCCAGACCGTGGTCTTCGTGGATGACCACATCGTCCAACCGCAGCTCGGTCTCCCCGAACGCATCGATCGTGTCGCCGGATCCTCGTGCGATCCGGCCGCCGAATATGTCCGAAGGCGTCAGGACGACAAGACCGGCGGCCGACTGTCGGAAGCCTGTGTCCAGATCGGCGATTACGACGGCGATCTGCCCGGGCTGCAGAGGCTCGATCGCGCTCCAGTTCTCGAGCGCCACGGGCGCATCGATATCGTGGCGGCGCAGCAGCCGCATGACGATCCTGTGCTCATGAGGCAATCCTGTCAGAACGATGCGATCGCCCGCCTCGCGCCGCTCCGCAATGAACTGTTTCAGGGCCCGCCCCGGCGACTTCTCCAGTGCGAAGGCCGGCGTCGGCGCCCAACCTTCGACGCTCAGGGGTTTGGCGCCTTCCAACGCCTGACCAACATCCTTCTCCGTCAGATAGAGGCTGTCGGGTTTCGGAGGACGCGCGCCCTCGCTGAACCGCAGGCGCGTGTCATAGGCTTCGGCCACATGCGCGCGAATACGTTCGAACCGATCCTCGACACCCACGTCGGTCAGGATCATGGGCTTGTCGAGGAAATCAAACAGGGTCGTCGACGTCTCAGCATCGATCGACGGCCCCGTGTCCTGATGATCGGGATCGTCATCCTCGGCCGATCGGTCGCTCCACTCTGCGGCCGGGGTCAAACAGATCATCTCAATCTCGGCGCCCCGGCGTTGCGATACGGGATCGAAGGCGTGGATCTCAGTGATCCGGTCCGCCTCATCCAGGACGATGCGATAAGGCGTTGCAGACGCGGGCGGGAAGACGTCGACCACCGCGCCGAGCAGAGCGTACTCGCCAGGTTCGTCGACCCGCTCATCCGCCGCATAGCCCGTATCTGTCAGAAACGACTCCAGGACTTCGCGATCCAGCGCCTCGCCCGCCGCGAGCGACAAGCGAGCCTTGATCCGTCCGCGCGACGGCGTCCGCTGCACGATCGCATCGGGCGAGGCGACCAGGAACACGGGCCTTGCGCTGGCTTCGTTCAGGGCGGCCAAGACGGCCATCCGCCGCCCCATGCTCTCGCGCGAAGGCGCGGCGCGGTCGTAAGGCAGGCAGTCCCAAGGCGGCAAGACCAGCACCTCGGCGTCCTTCACCATCGGCGAGAGCGCCGCCGCAATCTCATCGGCGCGACGTTCGCTGGTCGCGATGAACACTACGGCCTGCGAGCGCTTGGTCGTTATCTCAGCAAGTCCGGCCGCCACGGCCGCCGCCGGCATTTTCCAACGCTTGCCGTCGTCCGCCTGGGGGGCTGGACCATCGACCAGGACCTGCTGGCCTGTGGCGGAAAGATCTGTGTCGGCGGGAGACGATTTCATCCTGGCTCAACCCAAAGCCCGGCCGAGGGTTGCGCCCGCTTTCGTACCCCCGACGGCTCATTTGAGCCGCCAGCGTGACGGAACCGGCCTAGAAGGGATTTGCAGGATCTTTTCGTGCGGCGGCGATTTCGGCCGGCGTGGGATCGCGCCGGATGGTCAATCCGTCCGACGACCAGTCGACCAGTCCGAGATCCGCCATCGCCCTCAGCCAACCGTCCATCGGCCAGACCGACCAGGCGGCGTGAAAGCGCTTGGCGTTGGCGATCAGGGCGCGAAAATGCTGCAGGGGCGGATCATAGCTCTCATGGTGCTGGTGGAAGACCGGCGCGCCGCCGGCGAAGAGAAGCGGCAGGCCCTCTCGCGCGATGCGAAAACCCAGGTCCGTGTCTTCGGCGCCGTAGCCGACATAGGTCTCGTCGAATCCGCCGATCCGATGGAAGGTTGAGCGACGGATCGCGAAAGTCAGAGACCAGAACAGGCCGGGATTGCGCTCCAAGCTTTCGCCTTCTTGCGGAAAGGGGCGCACGGGATGGGGCCGGCCGGCTGCTCTCAGATCGGTTTCCGACAGTGGGCCCGGCCGGACGGCTCCGGCGGGTAGATAGAGCACCTCTGGACAGACGACGGCAGCATGCTCGGCGAGCAGGGCCTGCATCCGGCCGCAAACTGACGACGACACGATGCAGTCCACGTCGAGCAACAACAGGTTATCGCTTGAGGCCGAAGCGGCCGCCAGATTTCGGGCGGCGGCCAGAGGCAAGGCGTCGCCCGCCAGACGTTCGACGCGAACGGGAAAGCTCAGTGGCGGCAGCGTCACGGGCGCATCGCTCATGTCGATGACGATCAGTTCGTCGGGCGGCGAGGCGCTGAGGGTCAATCCCTCGACCAATCGGTCCAGATGCGCCTGCCGGTTGCGAACCATCGTGAGAGCGGACAGTGAGGTCATCGGCGAGTCCACAAATCCAGCCGATAGTTCGGATGCCGCTCAGCGAGATCCACTTTCATAATGTCCGACAATCCGAGCCACAGGCGTTCCACGGCGTCGTCGGCGGTTTGGGGATAGTCGGTCTCGCCGGTCCAGTGCACCAGAAGGATGCGTCCCCCCTCGACCAACCCGTCGGCGATGCGTCGCGTCGAAAGGTCCAGATCGGCGACGCTCCAGTAATAGGCCACTTCGGACAGGACGACGAGATCCAGCCCGTCCAGAACCGGACAGTCCCGAGGGAAGGCCGCGGCCTCGAACCGGACGTTCGGCCGCTCCGACAAACGCTGACGCGCCCTCTCAAGAGCGGTCGGGCTGACGTCGATCGCCAACAGATGATCGCAGATTTCGCCCAGCCGCTCGGTCAGGACGCCGCCCGCACAGCCGACCTCGAGCGCCCAAGCCGCTCGCCGCGCCGACAGAGCGGCGATGGTGCGATCAAACTTGGCCGCCTCATAGGGGCTGGAGGCCAGATCCCACGGATCGGCGTCCCCGGCGAAGATGCCTTCGAAATAGGCGGCGGGAAGCGAGCGTTCAGCCATAGGCGTCGCGCCGATACAGGGTGTCCGAGGCGGCCCGCAGCCCCCTCTCCTTCTCGAGCCGGAACCCTTGGCCGAACATCGGCGTCAACTGACTCTGGTGGGCCGACAAGGCATAGGCCCGAAGGCCGGCCCTTAGAGGTCGCGTCGTGATCCGCAGTTTCGACCTGGGCGGAGCCGCCCCCCACACGACATAATCGAACACGGCGACCGGCCGGCGGCACTCACTTCGGCGTCCTAACGTTCGGCCAGGACGTCCTCAACCGTCGGCTTCCCGCTGGCGGCCTGGCGCTGGGCGTGCTCCATGAGTTGGCCGGCGCGGCGACGGCGCCGTGGACGGGGCGTTAGCCGCTCTCTTCGCCGCAGGCATCGCGTCGCGCCCCCAACCCCGGTGCTCTTGCGTCACCTGGCCGGACGCCAAGCCGACTTCGCCCCAAGACCCGATTCTGGCTGCGCGCCAGCAAGCGCACATTCAGGCTTCCAGCCGATACCCAACGCCAGGCTCGGTGAGCAGTAGGATTGGGCTAGCCGGATCGGCCTCCAGCTTATGTCTCAGCTGCCCCACCACAACGCGAAGATATTGTGTGTCGTTGACGTGAGCGGCGCCCCAGACGGCTGTTAGCAGATCGCCGTGGCTGATGACCTTGCCGTGGTGGCGGGCCAGATGCGCGAGAACCTCGAACTCCTTGGGGGTCAGTTTGACGATTTCGCCAGCGCGACGGACACGGCGGCGTTCGATGTCGATGGAGATGTCTCCAGCGGTCACGGGACCGATGGTCTCGGAAATCGAGGCGCGCATGCTCACCCTCAGACGGGCCAGGAGTTCACCGATGCCGAAGGGCTTTTCGACATAGTCATTGGCGCCCAGATCGAGGGCCGCGATCTTCTCCGCCTCTCGGTCCCGCGCCGAGAGGACAATGATCGGACCAGCGTAGAACTCTCGCGCGCGTTTCAGGACATCCTTGCCGTCCATGTCAGGCAAGCCGAGATCCAGAACGACCGCATCGGGCGACCAGAGGGCGACGCCCCGCAAGCCATCCTGCCCGCTGTCCGCTCGTTTCGGCTGATACCCGGCCGCGTCCAGCGCAGGCGACAGGAAGCGGTGAATCTGAGGCTCGTCGTCGATGACGAGGATCACGGGGCGGACGGCGGACATGGGCGCTCTATAGCAGGTCGCGGTGGGTCGCGATCGCCTTCGAAAGGCTGATCAGAATGCGGGTGCCCTTGCCGTCGGCGATTGGGCTGGCGGCAGCGATGCGGCCGCCCATGGCTTCGACAAACCCCTTGGATATGGCCAAGCCCAAGCCCGCGCCCTTTGATCGGTCGGTGGGCTCTTCCATTCGACGGAACTTGTCGAAGACTCTTTCCAGCTCGGCGGTCGGTATTCCCCTGCCCTCATCTTCGATTGAGATGACGACCGAGCCTCGATCCTCATAGGCCGCCAGTTCGATGGTCGAGCCGTCGGGACTGTAGGCGATGGCGTTTTCCAGGATGTTGACGACGGCCTGCTCTAGCAGACCCTGGTCCAACAGGACGAGGCTCAGCTGGGATGGAAAGTCGCGGGTCACGTGACGGGTCTCCAGCCGACGGTTCACCCGTTCTGCGGCTGCGTTGAGAACATCGCGCACGTCCACCCAGTCGGTGCGCACGTTCAGGCCGCCGCCCTCCAGCCGGGTCATGTCCAGGAGATCGCCGACATAGCGCGACAGGCGTTCGGCCTCTTCGCGGATGCTGAGCAGCAGGTCGTCGCTAACCTCGGGCTTCAGGGTCGCGCCATAGTCGATCAGGGTCGTCGCCGAGCCCAGGACGGTGGACAGGGGCGTGCGCAGATCGTGGCTGACCGAATTCATCAAGGCCGCACGGAAACGGTCGGCGCGGCGCAGGGTCTCGGTCTCCAGCGCCTGACCGGCCAGATCGGCGCGCTCCAGCGCCACGGCGCCCTGGTCCAGCAGGGCCATGGCCAGGCGTTCCTCGTCCGACCCCGCCGCCACCGCCGAGGCGTCGACGCCCGCCACGCCGGCCCGGCCGCGCACGCCCTGCAGGGGCTGAAACCGCCAGTGGGTCTGCGGCAGTGTGCCGGTGCCGTGGCCCGTGACCTCGCCGTGGGTCCAGGCCCAGCGCGCGGCGGCCATGGCGTCGGGGGCCAGGGTCACGCCCTCGGGACTGGCCGCCATCAGAACGATGTCCTCGCCGTCGGGTAGCAGGACGACGGCGCTTGCGCCGGCGGCGGCTGACGCCTGTTCGGCCAGGCTGCGGGCCGTGGTCGCACGATCCTGGCCCGCCGACAGGGTCTGGCTGGCGGCCAGCAGGGCCGAGACGGCGGCGGCGCGCCGCTGGGCGGCTCTGGCCTGTTCGCGCACCCGCCCCGCCAGGGCGCCTGTGCCCAAGGCCACGCCCCAGAAGAGCAGCAGCGTCAGGAAGTCGGTCGGTGAACCGATCAGGAAGCTGTAGCGCGGCTGAAGGAACAGGAAGTTGTAGGTCAGAAAGGCCAGGGTCGCCGCCGCCAGCGCAGGTCTGAGGCCGTTCAGCACCCCGGCCGCCACCACCGCCGCCAGATAGATGACGCCCAGATCGACCCGCTCGAACCGGGTGTCCAGCAATAGGGCTGCGCCTGTCGCCGCCAGGACTAACCCTGCCCCCGCCGGATAGCCGCGCCAGTCCAGCGCCGCCCTGACGCCGGACTTGGCCGCCGGTTCGGGCGCGACCAGATCGCCCTCGGTCACGACGTGGACGGCGACGCCCTGGGCCTTGCGCAGCAGTTCGGTCGCCAAGGCCCGGCCGGTCCATTCGGCGAACCGCCCGCCGCGCGTCTTGCCGATGACGATCTGGGTGACGTTGTTGCGGTGAGCGTGGTCCAGAACGGCGCGCACCACGTCGTCACCGCTGATCGTCACGGGCCGTCCGCCCAGCTGCTCGGCCAGCTTGAAGGCCTCGGCCAGCCGTCCCGCCGACCGGGCGTCGGCGCGCGATCCGCTGGGCCGCTCGACATGGGCGACCGACCAGGGGGCGTCCATCATCATGTCGGACATTCGCCGCCCGGTGCGAACCAGCGAGGCGGTCATGGCGTCGCCGCCGACCAAGACCAGGATCCGCTCGTTCGCCGCCCACGGCCCCGACACGCCCCGTTCGCGCAGATGGGTCAGAAGCTGGTCGTCCACCGTCTGGGCCGCGCGTCGCAGGGCCAGTTCGCGCAGGGCCGTCAGGTTCTCGATCTTGAAGAAGTTCTCGGACGCCACCCGCGCCGTTTCGGGCACATAGACCTTGCCTTCAGCCAGACGCACCCGCAGGTCTTCGGGCGTGATGTCGATGACCTCGATATCGTCGGCGCCGGTCAGGGCGCTGTCGGGCACGGCCTCGCGCTGGCGCACGCCGGTGATACGCAGAATGACGTCGGACAGGCTTTCCAGATGCTGGATGTTCAGCGTGGTCCAGACGTCGATGCCGGCGTCGCGCAGTTCCTCCACGTCCTGCCAGCGCTTGGGATGGCGCGAACCGGGCGCGTTGGAGTGGGCGTATTCGTCGACCAGCAGCAGTTCGGGCCGTCGCGCCAGCGCGCCGTCCAGGTCGAACTCCATCAAGGCGCGGTCGCGGTGTTCGATCGGCGCGCGCGGCATGACGTCAAGCCCGCGCAGCAGGCTCATCGTCTCCTTGCGGCCGTGGGTCTCGACCACGCCGACGACGACGTCCAGCCCCTCGGCCTTTCGGCGGCGTGCGGCGCGCAGCATTTCATAGGTCTTGCCCACGCCGGGCGACATGCCCAGAAACACCTTCAGCCGCCCGCGCTTGCGGCGCGGAACGGCTGAAGTCGCGGGCGTTGCGGGCGCCGTTTCGGGCAATCAGCCCTCCGCCCCGAAGCGGGCGTCCAGCGCGCGGTTGGTCAGCAGGACATTGACGTGCGGCTGGCCGATGAAGCCCAGGAAGGCCCCCTCGATATGCGCCTCGATGATGCTCTGGACCTGTTGCACGGGAACGCCTCTGGCGCGGGCGATCCGCGCGGCCTGAAGCCGAGCGTAGGCCGGGGACACGTCCGGGTCGAGGCCCGAACCCGAGGTCGTCACCGCATCGGCGGGGATGACGCCGGGGCCGTCCTCGGCGCGGATCGCCTGGGCGCTTTCGGCGACGCGGGCGATCAGGTCCGGGTTCAGCGGCCCCATGTTGGAGCCGGACGAGGCGGCGGCGTCATAGCCGTCGCCTGCCGCCGACGGGCGCGGATGCAGATAGGTCGCGCTGACGAAAGGCTGGCCGATCAGGGACGAACCGACGACCTTGCCGCCGGCGTCGCGCACCAGGCTGCCGTTAGCCTGATCCGGGAAGGCGACCTGGGCGATGCCGGTGACGGCCAGCGGATAGGCCAGGCCCAGCAGCAGGGTGAACAGGGCCGTCATGACGAGGGCCGGGCGAAGTTGGTTGACCATGGCCGTCGCCTCAGAAGGTCGCCTTCAGCGTGGCTACGGCGCGTGCGCCGTAGATGTCGCCGAAGTCGTGTTGATCGGTGTCGTGATAACGCAGGTCCACCGCCAGCTTGTCAGTCAGCTGATAGGCCGCGCCCAGGTTCCAGGTGGTGTAGTCCAGGTCCGACGACACCCACTGACGGCCGACGGCGCCCGAGACGGTCCATTTGTCGGCAGGGCTGACCGCGCCGTTGACCTCGGCGTAGGTCGCCTCGTCCTCGGCCGCGCCGAAGAAGTCGGGCGAATAATAGACGGCGGCGCCCAGGGTGGCCGGGCCAAAGGCGCGCGAAGCGGCGGCTTTGAACTCGACATAGTCATAGTCGGCGCCGTCGGGCTGACCGGCGTAGAGATAGCCGATCACCCCGAAGTCCAGCGCATAGCCGGCGACCTCGGGCCGATAGCCGGCATACAGATCGACCTCGGCGTCCGTGTCGTCGCCGAAATCGACGTTGGAGGCCCAGCCGCCGGCGTAGAAGCCGTTCCTGGTCAGATCGACGCCGGCCGAAAGGGCGGGGTTTTCCTGGGTCTGGCTGACACCGCGAAAGACGTAGTCGGAGGTGACGGCGACGTTAGCCGACACGTCCTGGGCCTTGGCTTCGCTGCACAGGCCCAGACCGGCGAGACCGACGATACAGGCGGCGGCGAACCAGGCGTCGTTGCGGCCCGAGGCGTTGGAGAAGGATTTACGCATTGGGTTTCTCTATTCGAACAGGATGAATGGCCATGGGGTTGGAGCGGGTGCGCGGATCGGTCTGCTGCAGCGTCGCCACACCCCACATCACGGCGATGACCAGCACCGCCACAACGAGTTGCAGGATGCGAGAGACCTCCCGACGCATCACGCCAGACCCAGGCCGGAGATGAGCAGGTCGATCAGCTTGATGCCGACGAACGGGGCGATCAGGCCGCCCAGGCCGTAGATCAGCAGGTTGCGACCCAGAAGCGCGCCGGCGCCGATTGCCCGGTATTTGACGCCCTTCAGCGCCAGCGGGATCAGGGCGACGATGACCAGGGCGTTGAAGATCACCGCCGACAGGATGGCGCTCTCGGGGCTGTGCAGACGCATGACGTTCAGCGCGCCGAGCGACGGCAGGGCCACCACGAACATCGCCGGGATGATGGCGAAATATTTGGCCACGTCGTTGGCGACCGAGAAGGTCGTCAGGGCGCCGCGCGTGATCAGCAGTTGCTTGCCGACCTCGACGATCTCGATGACCTTGGTCGGGTCGCTGTCCAGATCGACCATGTTGCCGGCCTCGCGCGCGGCCTGGGCGCCGGTCTGCATGGCCACGCCGACATCGGCCTGGGCCAGGGCCGGGGCGTCGTTGGCTCCGTCGCCGCACATGGCGACCAGACGGCCCTTGGCCTGTTCGGCCTTGATCAGGCGCATCTTGTCCTCGGGCGTGGCCTCGGCAAGGTAGTCGTCCACCCCGGCTTCCGAAGCGATGGCTGCGGCCGTCACCGGATTGTCGCCGGTGATCATCACGGTGCGCAGGCCCATGCGGCGCAGGTCGGCGAAGCGCGCCTTCACGCCCGGCTTGACCACGTCCTTCAGGTGGATGACGCCGACCAGGACGCCGTTCTGGGTGACGGCCAGGGGCGTGCCGCCCGAACGGGCGATCCGGTCCACAGCCTGGCGGAACTCGGCCGGGGCCGAACCGTCCGTCAGGTTCAGATCCTTCAGCACGGCATCGACCGCACCCTTGCGCCAGCTGTCCTTGCCGACGTCCAGGCCTGACTGGCGGGTGACGGCGGTGAAGGGGATGGCGACGGCGCCGGCCGGCTGTTCGACCGAAATCCCGGCGTTGCGGCCCAGTTCGACGATGGAGCGGCCTTCCGGCGTCTCGTCGGCCAGGGACGCCATGACGGCGGCGGCCAGGGCGGCTTCCGGACGCACGCCCGGAACCGGGATGACCTCGGTCGCCATGCGGTTGCCGAAGGTGATGGTGCCGGTCTTGTCGAGCAACAGGGTGTCGACGTCGCCTGCCGCCTCCACCGCACGGCCCGAGGTGGCCAGCACGTTCACCTTCAGCAACCGGTCCATGCCGGCGATGCCGACGGCGGACAGCAGTCCCCCGATCGTGGTCGGGATCAGGGTGATGAACAGTGCGCCCAGGACCATCGGGTCCAGATCGACGCCCGAATAGGCGCCCAGGCCCACCAGGGTCACGACCGCGATCAGGAAGATCAGGGTCAGGCCGGCCAGCAACACGGCCAGGGCCAGCTCGTTGGGCGTCTTCCGGCGGTCCGCGCCCTCGACCATGGCGATCATGCGGTCGAGGAAGGTCGAGCCCGGCTTGGCGGTGATGCGCACCTTGATCCAGTCGGAGACGACGGTGGTGCCGCCGGTCACCGCCGAACGGTCGCCGCCGCTTTCGCGGATCACCGGGGCGCTCTCGCCGGTGATGGCGGCCTCGTTGACCGAGGCGACGCCCTCGACGATTTCGCCGTCCGAGGCGATCACATCGCCGGCCTCGACCAGGATGATCGACCCGACTTCAAGCTCCGAAGCATTGGTGGGGACCACGCTGCCGGTCTTCGGATCGACGATCAGCTTGGCCTTGGTCGTGACGCGGGTCGCGCGCAGGCTGTCGGCCGCCGCCTTGCCCCGCCCTTCAGCGATGCTTTCGGCGACATTGGCGAACAGGACCGTGGCCCATAGCCACAGCGCCAGCTGCACCGCAAAGCCCGCCGACTGACCGCTCGCGATGGCCGCAGCGGCCGAGAGCGTGGACAGAAGCGCCACGATCCAGGTGGTGAAGATGACCGGATTGTTGATCAGCTTTACGGGGTTCAGCTTGACGAAGGCGTCGCCCACGGCGCGTCCGATCATCTGTCCCGAGAGGCCGCCCGCAAGAGGCGACGCACGGCCGCCCTCGCGGGGATCCAGAGTTACTTGTGTCATGTCAGGATGTCCGAAGGATCAGGCGCCGGCGACCGCCGCGAGCACCTGGAAGTGCTCGACGATCGGTCCCAGGGCGAGGGCGGGCAGGAACTGCAGGCCGCCGAGGATGAGGATCACGCCGATCAGCAGGCCGATGAACAGGCCGTTGTCGGTCGGCAGGGTGCCGGGGCTGGGCGCCAGCTTGGGCTTGACCACCAGACTGCCGGCGATGGCCAGGACGGCGACGGCCGGAATGAACCGCCCGAAAAGCATGCCCAGACCCAGTGTCGTGTTCCACCAGGGGGCGTTGGCGGTCAGACCCGCAAAGGCCGAGCCGTTGTTCGCCGCCGCCGAGGTGTAGGCGTAGAGGATCTCCGACAGGCCGTGCGGCCCCTTGTTCAGCAGGCCCGCAAGCGCCGTCGGGAAGACGGCCGACACGGCGGTGAACCCCAGGATAGCCAGCGGCAGGATCAGCACCGCGATCATGGCGAACTGGATCTCGCGCGCCTCGATCTTCTTGCCCAGATATTCCGGAGTGCGCCCGACCATCAGGCCCGCGACGAAGACCGACAGCAGGGCCATGACGACCATGATGGCGATGCCCGAACCGACGCCGCCAGGCAGGATCTCGCCCAACTGCATCAGGAACATCTGCAACCCGCCGCCTAAGGGCATGAAGCTGGCGTGCATCGAGTTGACCGAGCCGTTCGAGGCGCCGGTCGTGACCACCGACCAGACGGTCGAGGCGGGCGCGCCGAAGCGGACCTCCTTGCCCTCCATATTGACCGAGGCGTCCACCTGGGCCGCGACCAGGGCCGGGGCCGGCTGGGTCTCAATCACATACATGGCCGCGCTGGCGGAGCTCAGCAGGATCAGGGCGGCCGCCGCCAGGGCGCGGACGTCGCGTCCCGCCATAGCCGTGCGGCCGAAGGCGAAGAAGGCCGCCCAGCCCATGACGTTGATCGCCACGGCGGTCAGCAGATTGGTGATGGCGTTCGGGTTCTCGAACGGATGGGCGCCGTTGACGTTGAAGACGCCGCCGCCGTTGATGCCCAGCTGTTTGATCGCCACCTGGCTGGCGGCCGGGAACAGCGGCAAGGTCTGGGACCCGCCCTCGACGCCGGTCGCCGTCACATGGGCAGCTAGGCTCTGAACGATGCCGAGACCCGACAGCACCACGGCCAGGATCAGGGCGGCGGGCAGCAGGACATACAGGGTCGTGCGCGTCAGATCGGCCCAGAAGTTGCCGACCCCCTCGCCGCGATTGGCCACGAAGGCGCGCGCCAGGGCCGCCGCGATCGTCGCGCCCGTCGCCGCCGAGACGAAGTTCTGCACCGTCAGGCCCACCATCTGGGTGAAGGTCGATAGGGTCGCCTCCCCGCCATAACTCTGCCAGTTGGTGTTGGTCACGAAGCTGACGGCGGTGTTGAAGGCCAGATGCGGAGACACGCCAGCGAACCCTTGCGGGTTGAGCGGCAGCACGCCCTGCAGACGCAGGATCGCATAGAGCAGGACAAAGCCCGCCAGATTGAAGGCCAAAAGGGCGCCGGCGTATCCCAGCCAGCCCTGGCTGCGTTTCGGATCGACGCCGGCGGCGCCGTAGAAGACGGCCTCGACCGGCTTCAGCACCGGATCCAGCCAGGTCCGCTCGCCATTCCAGACGCGCGACATATAAACGCCGATGGGCCAGCCGAGCATTACGGCCAGCCCAAGGGTCAGGGCGATCTCGCCCCATCCTTGAATGTTCATGATTTTAGTCCCGGTCCCTTAGAACCGCTCGGGCCGCAGCAGCGCCGCGACCATGTATACGGCGACGACCAGCGCCCCCGCCCCCCAGAGCATGGCGATCATCGTCACACCCGTTTCAACGCTGTGGCCAGCAAGGCGAAGACGGCGAACGCCCCCGCACCCACCGCCAGAAAAATCACATCGGCCATGCCGATCGCCTCCGACTTGTTGGAGACGGCAAATGCTCACCGAGAGGCATAAGCGCGCCATTCCGGATCACGCGCGGCGCATAAGGAAAACATAAGGGGCGGGTTGTGCGGGCATCCCACAGGCGCCTGCGAGCCGCGTGAAGCACCTTACGGAAGTGCCGTCGGACATGCGGGCAGCGTCAAGTGCCGGCTGTCTTCGGACGCGCAAGTGTCGTAAAAAGCTTCCACTAGGAAATGACACGTCTTGGATAAGGCTTGCTATTGCCTCGTCTGCCGTTAGGAACCCGGCTCCCCTGCCTGGAGCCCTGCCATGACGGCGACGAAACCGATGACGATCGGGATCGATTTCGGCACGACCAATACGGTCGTCGCCCTGACCGATGCGGACGGCCTCGCCCATCTCGTGACCTTCGACGCGGTCGAGGGCCAGACGACCACCTTCCGCTCGGCGCTCAGCTTCCAGACTCATCCGGGCGTGGACGGCCAGCCGCCCGAGCGCGTGGTCGAGGCCGGGCCCTGGGCCATCGCCGCCTATGTCGAGGATCCGCTGGAGACCCGCTTCATTCAGTCGTTCAAGACCTTCGCCGCCAGCGCCGCCTTCACCGAGACCCGGATCGACAACAAGCGCTACGCCTTCGAGGATCTGCTGGCCGCCTTCCTGCTGCGCCTGCGCCACCACGCCGGCGACGAACTGTCCGACACACCTCCCGCCGTCATCGTCGGCCGTCCCGTCACCTTTGCGGGCGGCAATCCGGACGAGACCCTGGCCCTGTCGCGCTATCAGACGGCGTTCGAGCGGCTGGGCTTCACCGACATCCGCTACGCGCACGAGCCGGTCGGCGCCGCCTTCTACTTCGCGCGCCAGCTGAAGGCGGACGCCACGGTCCTGGTCGCCGACTTCGGCGGCGGCACCAGCGACTTCTCCATCATCCGGTTCGAACATACGCCCGACGGCCTGCGTTCGACGCCGCTGGCGCGCTCGGGCGTCGGCGTGGCGGGCGACGCCTTCGACTACCGGATCATCGACCAACTGGTCTCGCCCGAACTGGGCAAGGGCGGTCTGTACAGCTCCGTCGGCAAGCAACTGCCGATTCCCCAGCGGTATTATTCCGCCTTCGCCCGCTGGGATCAGCTGGCCCTGCTACGGGCCTCGCGCGACATGCGCGACATCCGCGCGCTGGCTCGCACCGCGCTGGAGCCCGAGAAGATCGAGCGCCTGATCGAGGTGCTGGACGACAACCACGGCCATGATCTGTACCGCGCCGTCTCAACGCTGAAGATGGCCCTGTCGGCCGACGACCAAGCGACCTTCCTGTTCCAGGCCGGCGGCGTCCATATCGAAAAGCCGGTCGCCCGCGCCGATTTCGAACGCTGGATCGCGCCGGAACTGGCCGCCATCGAGGGCGCGGTGGATCAGGCGATGGCCCGCAGCGGCCTGGCGCCCGACGCCATCGACCGCGTCTTCCTGACCGGCGGCACCTCCTTCGTGCCGGCCGTGCGGGCGCTGTTCCAGAACCGCTTCGGCGCCGATCGAATCGAGACGGGCGGCGAGTTCGAATCCATCGCCGCCGGCCTGGCCCTGATCGGGCGCGAGGCGGATTTGGACCTGTGGAGCGAAAAGGCGGTCTAGACCCGACCCTAGAACCCTTGCGCCCGCGCCACCCGTTCGGCGTGGAACCCGGCGTCGCCCAGCAGTTCGTTCAGCACCCGCACCCGCTTCATGAAAAGACCGACGTCGAATTCGTCGGTCATGCCGACGCCGCCATGCATCTGCACCGCCTCCTGCACCGCCAGCTCGGCGACGCGCCCTGCCTTGGCCTTGGCGACGGAGGCCGCCAGCGGCGCGTCCTCGCGCCCCTCGTCGATGGCGATCTGCGCGCCGATCGTCGCCGCGCGCGCCAGCTCCAGCTCCGAGAACAGATGCGCGGCCCGGTGCTGCAACGCCTGAAACTCGCCGATCAGCTTGCCGAACTGTTTTCGCGTCCGCAGATAGTCCATCGTCGTCTTAAACGCCTGATCGCCCGCGCCGGTCAGGCTTGAGGCCGCGCAGGACCGCCCCAGGTTCAGTGCGCCGTCCAGCAGCGCCTCCCCGCCCCCGACCGCGCCGATCACCGCATCGGCGTCGATCTCCACATCGTTCAGAGTGATCCGCGCGGCATTGTGCGCATCCACCATCATCATGCGCTCGACCGAGACGCCCGCCGTCGCCGGATCGACCAGGAATAGCGTCATCCCTTCCTCAGCCGTCGCTGCAACGATCAGCGCGTCCGCCACATGGCCGTCCAGCACGAAGGCCTTGGCGCCGTTCAGCTTGAAGCCGTTGCCCGCCCGCTCGGCCCGCGTGGTGATCCGCGACGGCGCGTGCTTCGCGCCCTCATCCACCGCCAGCGACAGGATCGCCCCGCCTGCTGCGATCCTGGGCAGCCACGATTGCTGCGCCTGCGATCCGCCGTCGATCAGCACCTTGGCCGACAGGATCGACGATCCCAGATACGGCGACGGCGTCAGGGTGCGCCCCAAACTTTCGGCGATCACCCCGGCCTCGACCGCGCCCAGCCCCATGCCGCCCAGCGCCTCGGGGATGATGACGCCGGCGAAACCCATCTCGCCAAAGGCCCGCCACAGGTCGCGCGACACCCCATCGGCGTCACGCTCGTCCCGCAGCTTTCTCAGATGCGCGATCGGCGCCTGTTCGTTCAGGAAGCCGTCGGCGGCGTCCTGCAACATCGTCTGTTCTTCGGTCAGGATCAGGGGCATGGGTTCAGTCTCCTGACTGCGCGGCGAAATACGAGAAAGCGAGATAGATCGCCTGATAGGCGGGCGCCGCCAGGAGGGCGACTTCCTGCGATGGTGACGGTCGTGGCGAGAATTTCGCCAGCCCGGCGACGATTAAAGCCACCCCGGGCGTAAGAAAGAAGAACTTGGCGCTCCAAGTCGGTGCAAGTTCGCTCCAAGACATGCTCCATCCCATAGGCATCAGCATGATGAAGCTCAGCAGCCCGCTGAGAACGACGCCGACTGCCGCGATACCGAAAAGCAAAGGCCGTTCTATTACGCCTGTCACCTTCACGCTCCCGGGAGTTGCAGCAGGTGTTTGGCGATGATGTTCAGCTGGACTTCGCTGGTGCCGCCCTCGATGGAGTTGGCCTTGGTCCGCAGCCAGTCGCGCGCCGTCTTGCCGTCATGCGACCGCTCGCCCTCCCACTCCAGCGCATCGGCCCCGCCCGCCGCCATCAGCAGCTCATGCCGTCGCTTGTTCAGCTCGGAGCCATAGTATTTCAGCATGGAGGCGATGGCCGGGTGCGCCTGTTTGGCCTTCACCTGATCGCCCACCCGTTCCATCGCCAGGCGGAAGGCGGCGGCGTCGATCTCGAGGTCCGCGATCCGGGCACGCAGCATCGGCTCGTCCAGCCGCCCCGCCGCGTCGGCGCCGATGGCGTCCAGCGCCACCTGCCCCACAGGCCGCCCGCCGCCGACCTCGCCCATCGCGCCGATCATGGTCCGCTCGTGCGCCAGCAGGTATTTGGCCACGTCCCAGCCCCGGTTCAGCGTACCGACCAGGTTTTCCTTCTCCACCCGCACGTCGTCGAAGAAGGTCTCGCAGAAGGGCGACTTGCCTGAAATCAGGGTGATCGGCCGCGTCGTCACGCCCGGCGTTTTCATGTCGAACAGCACGAAGCTGATGCCCAGATGTTTGGGCGCCTCAGGGTCCGTGCGCACGAGGCAGAAGATCCAGTCGGCCTTGTCGGCGTAGGAGGTCCAGATCTTCTGGCCGTTGACGATCCAGTGGTCGCCTTGATCCGCGGCCCGCGTCTGAATGGACGCCAGATCCGATCCCGCGCCTGGCTCGGAGTAGCCCTGGCACCAACGGACCTCGCCGCGCACGATCTCGTGCAGGAAGCGCTTCTTCTGCTCTTCGGTGCCAAAGGCCAGCAGCGCCGGGCCCAGCATCCAGACGCCGAAACTGGCCAGGGCCGGCTGGGCTTTGATGCGCCGCAGTTCGGAAGCCAACACCTTGGCCTCCTCGCGGCTGAGGCCGCCTCCACCGTATTCCCTGGGCCATTCCGGCGCCGTCCAGCCCCGCGCGCCCATCCGCTCCAGCCATTGCTTGTGCGCCGGGGTCTTGAACGTGGGATTTCGCCCGCCCCAGATCATCTCGTCGTCGGCCATCGGCCCGCGACATTCGGCCGGGCAGTTCGCCTCCAGCCAGGCGCGCGTCTCGGCGCGGAACTGCTCCAGATCGGTCATTCCTCGTCTCCCATAGCGTGCGTCGCTGACCGGCCGAAACCGATGCGAGACATCGTTGGGAATGACCTTATCCAGGAAATCCCCGCCTTAGAAAGCGAAACCTGAATGCCGATCACATAGCTGACGTAACGTCAGATCAGGCCGTGACCCTTGGGCAGTTCGGCATAGCGGTGAACCCTCGTCGCCATCACCAGACCGAAACCGATCATGACGGTCAGCATCACCGTGCCGCCATAGGACAAGAGCGGCATCGGCACGCCCACGACCGGCGCCAGCCCCATCACCATCGCCCCGTTGATCAGGACATAGAGCGCGAATGTCGCCGTCACGCCCGACGCCGCCAATCGCCCGAAGTGACTGTGCGACAGCGAGGCGATCCTCAGCGAGATCAGAATGATGGCGGCATAGGAGGCCAGAAGCGTGAAGGTGCCCACAAAGCCGAACTCCTCGGCGAAGGCGGCGAAGATGAAGTCAGTCTGGCGCTCGGGAAGGAACTCCAGCTGGCTCTGGCTGCCCAGGCCGAACCCGCGCCCCAGCGGTCCGCCCGACCCCATGGCGATCTTGGACTGCACGATCTGATAGCCCTTGTCCGACATGTCGGCCTCGGGGTTCAGGAAGGTCAGCACCCGGTGACGCTGATAGTCGTGCATGCCGAACATGACATAGGGCGGCACCAGCACGGCGGCGGCGATGATCAGCGGCAGGATGATCCGCCAGCTCAGCCCGGCGACGAACATGATCGCCGCGCCCGTCAAACCGATCAGCATGGCCGATCCCAGGTCCGGCTGGTGCGCGACCAGCAGGAACGGCAAGCCGATGATCCCGACCGGGAAGATCAGCTTCCAATGGAAGCTCGCCTCCTTGGCCGAGGCCCCGTGATACCAGCGCGCCAAGGCCAGCACGACGCCGATCTTCATGATCTCGGACGGCTGGATGCGGGTGAAGCCCAGGTCCAGCCATCGCGTGGCGCCCAAGGCCGTATAGCCCAGCGGCGTCTCCACCAGCGCCAGCATGAACAGCGCCATCCCGTAGATGGGATAGGCCAAGGCGAACCAGTAGCGGATGCTGATCAGCGACAGCATCAGCATCAGCGCCAGACACATGCCGAACCGGATCAGGTGCTTCATCGCCCACGGCGACCACGATCCGCCGGCCACCGAATACAGCATCAGGGCCCCGGTGCCGGACACCACGCACAGCAAGGCTGTCAGCCGCCAGTCGATCTGGCCCAGTTTGGTCGAGACGCGTTCGCGCTCGCCGGGACGTGACAGAGCAGAGGCGGTCAACGGCCGGGCTCGGACAGATAGGGACGCGGCCCGCTGGTCGCAGACGGCGCGGGGCGGCTCGGCTGCGGCGGGGCCACGACATCGGGCTCGGGCGCGGCGCCGACCACGCCGTCCTCGACGATGGCGTCGCCGGTCGGCTCGGGCGGCAGCGGCCGTTCGATGCGGGCTCGCATGTCCGGATCCTTGAGCAGCACGGTGCGCATCACTTCACGCGCACGCGGCGCGCCGGCGGTCGCTCCGCCCTTGCCCCCGTGTTCGACGATGATGGCGACCGCATATCGCGGCGCATCCACCGGCGCGAACGCCACGAACAGGTTGTGGTCCTTCAGCGCCCAGATATTGCTCTTGCGCGAGCCGGAGCCGTAGTTCCTAACCTGAGCCGTGCCGGTCTTGCCGGCCATCTGTATGTCGCCAAGGCCCAACTGGCTCTGGCGATAGGCGGTGCCGGATCGGTCATTGGCCACGGCGATCATGCCCTGGCGCACATATTCGACGTGGGCCGGATCGAACGGCAGGTCCGGGGCCTCGGCTCCGCTGGGCTGTTCGACGCCGCCGATGGATTTGATCAGGCGCGGCTGAAGCTGCTTTTTTCCGTTCGCGAGGCGCGAGGTCATGACGGCCAGCTGCAGGGCGTTCACCGTGATCGCCCCCTGCCCGATAGCCACAGAGGTCGTCTCCCCCGGATGCCAGACCGGATCGCGCGGGAAGGTTCGCGCCTTCCATTCCGTGGACGGCAACAGGCCCTTGCGCTGGTTGCCGACGCCGATGTCGAACTCGTGCTCGAAGCCCAGCGCCAGCCCCGCCTTGCGGATATTGTCCACGCCCGCGCGGTTGCACATGGCGTAGAAATAGACGTCGCAGGAGTTCTTGATCGCATTGTGCATGTTCTGGGTGCCATGCCGCCCCCAGCATCGCTGCACCCGGTTGCCGGTGCGATACGCGCCGCTGCAGAAGACCGTCTGGTTTGGATCCACACCCGCCTCCAGCAAGGCCAGGGCCGTCGTCGGCTTGAAGGTCGATCCCGGTGGGAAGGTCCCGTTCAGCGTCTTGTCCAGCAGCGGTTTGCGCTCATAGTCGGCCAAAGCGCGATAGGTCTTGCTCGGCACGCCGCCGACGAACAGGTTTGGATCGAACGACGGCGCAGACATCATGCACAGGATGTCGCCGTTGCGCACATCCATGACCACACAGGCGCCCGACTCGTCGCCGAACACCTCCAGCGCCCGGTTCTGAACGTCGGCGTCCAGCGTCAGGATGACTTCCTTGCCCGGCACGGCCGGCCGCGATCCGCCGATGTCCTCGGCGACCACGCGACCGCGCGCATCCACCTCGACCCGATTGCCGCCCGGTTCGCCGCGCAGCGACGCGTCCAGCGCCTTTTCGACGCCCTGACGGCCGATGCGGAAGCTGGGATTGAACAGCAGGGCCGGCGGCTGCTCGCCCTTGTCGCGGATCGCCTTGACGTCCCGATCCGAAACCTTGGCCACATAGCCAATGACGTGCGCGAACGCTCCGCCGAACGGGTAGTAGCGCGCCTCGTTCATATCGACCATCACGCCGGGCAGTTCGTTGGCGTACTGATTGACCTTGGCGAACTCTTCCCAGGTCAGGTCGCTCTTGACCGGCACCGGGTTGAACTTGGACGCCGCATTCACGTCGCGGATGATGGCGCGCCGCCGCTCCAGCGTGTCGGGCAGCACACGCCCCAGAAGATCCAGCGTCTGGTCCAGATCCTTGGTTTCGTCGCGCACCACCAGCACCCGGAAACTGGGGCGATTGCCGGCGATGACGACGCCGTTGCGGTCCTTGATCAGGCCGCGCGGCGGCGGGACCATGCGGAAGTTGAACTGGTTCTGCGACGACAGGGTCGCATATTCCTGAGCCTGAACGACCTGCAGCTGGCCCAGCCGTCCGATCAGCGCGGTGATCCCCAGAGCCGTGGCCCCGCCCAGCACGAAGGTGCGCCGCAGGAAGGACCCCTGACGCTCATTCACATCGGCAAAGAAGATGGAGGGCTCGCCGCTCATCGGAACCGAATATCTCCGTCGTCGAATCGCTCAAGCATCCAGTTGGCGATCGGAAACAGCAGCAGCGTCGGCACGATCTGTCCGACCAGCGGCAGGATCGCCGGAGCGTTCGCCGCCCGCATCGTCACCACCAGATAGGCCAGAAAAAAGGCGCCCAGCGTGCAGGCGGCATAGGCGCTGAACCGGATCAGGCCCTCATGCCCCGCCAGCAGATTGCGCGACAGCAGCACCGTTCCATAGACGCCCATCAGGCACAGCGCCCACAGACCTAGCGGCGTATTCCAGAACAGATCCAGGAACAGGCCGATCAGAAACAACACCGCCGGCGCCAGCATCGACGGCCGGATCAAGGGCCAGGCGAAGGCCAGGATCATCGGAATGACCGGCTCGGGCAGATGCAGACCGAACAGTTGGAGCGGCGTGCCCAGAATGACCGTCGCGGCGAGGACGAGCAGGGCCGGATAGACGATCCACTGAAGAGGTCCGACAACGCGAACCGCGACGGGCCGTCTCACGCGGCGCCTCCCGGAGCGGCTGTCGGCGCAGGGCTGGCCGCAACAGGCGCAGGCGACGGGGTGGAAGCCGCAGGTCTCGGAGACGTCACGGCCGGACGAGCCGCCGTCGGCGCAGCGGCGGGGGCAGGCGCTGGCGCTGGCGTCGCCGCCGCAGCACGCGCCCGTTCGGCCTGGGCCTGCTGCGCCGCGGCACGACGGGCGGCGGCGTCACGGATCGCTCCGACCTCGGCGGCGCTCGGCTCCGGCGCCGTCGCCAGGCCTGCGAGCGGCGGCGCGTTCAGGGCATTCGGACTGACCAGTTGTCCGAAGCTCTGGAACAGCAGCACGCGGACATAATCGATCGCCCCATGGTCGCTGAACAGCTTGACCCGCCAGGCGCCGTCCACGCCCTTGGCGGCCACGCCGACCGGCAGACCGCGGGGCAGCCCGCCGCCGTCCCCTGAACTCAGAATTCGGTCGCCCGCCTTGATCGAACCGGATCCGCGAATGAACTCCAGACGCGGGCTGTCGCCGCCGTCGCCGGTCAGCATGGCGCGCGCATCGGTGCGCTCGATCATCACAGGCGTGCGAGACGCCACATCCGTCAGCAGCACGACACGGCTGACGCCGCCCGTCACGCCCGTCACCCGACCGACCAGTCCATGTTCCGTCACGACGGGATTGCCGATCCGCACACCCTTGGCCGAACCGACGTCGATCAGCTTGGCGTTGGAGAAGGGACCGCGCGATTCCGAAATCGCCCGTCCGGTGGCCATGGGAACCGGCGGTTCGGTGCGCAGGCCCAGCAGGGCCTCGTAGCGGCCGTTGATGTTCTTTTGGGCAATCGCTTCGTCGCGCCAGCCGCGCAGTTCGGCGATCTCGGCCTTCAGGCGGCGGTTCTCGCCGATGGCGAAGAAATAGCCGCCGACGTAGTCGCGAGCCGCGCCGGCCCACCGCACCGGCGCGGCGAAGACCCCGCCGACCGGCCCGGCCGCCGCTTCGAAACCGCCGCGCGCCGCGCCCATGGTCGAGCCGCCCTCGGACGTGGTCCGATCGCCCAGCAACAGGACGATCGCGCCGATGACAGCCACGACCACGACGACCGCGGCGGTCCACGCCAGCGGCACCTTGATATTTTCAAAAGGGCCGTCGCGAAACGCCACGGGCGACCTTCCACTAAAAGGGGTTGGAATCGGCAGGACGCCCCCTGCCGCTCAGCCTGCCTATCGCAAAATCAAGGCTGGAATGGAACCGTGATCACGCAGGCATGAAAAGGATTTGCAGCCAAGCTTTCACCCGGCCGCAACGGACGGATCAGAGCGCGGAGTCGAGGATGCCCTTCATCCAGCGCGGATGTTCCAGCACGCGACCGCAGCCGATGGCCACGCACGACAGCGGATCGTCGGCGACCGACACCGGCAGGCCGGTGTGATCGCGGATCTCGACGTCCAGGCCGCGCAGCAGCGCGCCGCCGCCCGTCAACATGATGCCCTTGTCGGCGATGTCGGCGGCCAGTTCCGGCGGGGTGGCTTCCAGCGCGACCTTCACGGCCTCGATAATCTGGGTCACCGGCTCGGCCAGGGCCTCGGCGGCTTGGCGCTCCGAGATGCGCACCTCGCGCGGCACGCCCTGCATCAGGTCGCGGCCCTTGACCTCGATCGACAGGCCTTCGCCGTCCGCCGGAATACGGGCGGTGCCGATGTCCTTCTTGATGCGTTCGGCGGTCGTTTCGCCGATCAGCAGGTTATGGTTGCGGCGCATGTAGCTGATGATGCTGTCGTCCATCTTGTCGCCGCCGACGCGGACCGAACGCGAATAGACGATGCCCGACAGCGACAGGACGGCGACTTCGGTCGTGCCGCCGCCGATGTCGACGACCATCGAGCCGGTCGGCTCGTGGATCGGCAGGCCAGCGCCGATGGCGGCCGCCATCGGCTCGTCGATCAGGCCCACGCGGCGCGCCGAGGCGTTCAGGCAGCTGTCATTGATCGCACGGCGCTCGACCGCCGTGGCGCCCGAGGGCACGCAGACGATGATCTTCGGGTTCACGAAGCCCTTGCGGTTATGAACCTTGCGGATGAAGTGCTTGATCATCTCCTCGGCGACTTCGAAGTCGGCGATGACGCCGTCGCGCATGGGGCGGATCGCCTCCATGTGGCCCGGCGTGCGGCCCAGCATCTGCTTGGCCTCGATACCCACAGCGTGGACGACCTTGCGCCCGCCGACATTTCTCAGCGCCACGACCGACGGCTCGTTCAGGACGATGCCCTTGCCCTTCATGTAGATCAGGGTGTTGGCGGTGCCCAGGTCCATCGCGATGTCGTTGGAGATCGCGCCGAAAAGGGAGAAGCTCATGGGAATCGATACCGTTGTTAGCTGGTAGGGCGTCTAGATGTCTCAGTCGACCTGGCGACGCCCCAACTGCCCTGACATCCCCACGCCGGACAGTTCCTGATCGTCTTCGCCACGCCTACTAGCGGCGGGTTTGCCTGTATGAAACCGGGATTACAAGCCCCGATGACGGTCTCGTCATATTGACAACGCCACAGTCGCGCGGCGCGCCTGTGGATGACACCGAGGACCCGCTTCGCTTGAGCCGCATGATCGTCTGGATACGGACGATGCCCCGATCAATCGCCCCGGACGCCCTCGCGCCGCTTCACCAGTTCGCGCACCACCAGCATCAGTCCCAGCCAGGCCAGCGCCACGCCAGCCAATATGGCCGAGGTCCAGATGCCGTCGCCGCTGACCGCCGTCATGAACGATCCGCCGAAGAAGGCGACCAGCGCCGTCTTGGGCAGCACCCCCAGCGCGCACCCCGCCAGAAAGCCCGGGAACGACGCCCTCGCCGCCCCGAATGCCATGTTGACAACGATGAACGGCGCCGACGGCACGTTGCGGATCATGAAGCTGGCGTAAAAGGCGTTCTTGCCGACGAACCGCGTCAGCCGTCCGACCGTCTTGCCGCCGTGGCGCGCCAGCAGCCGCGCCGTGGGCCCTCGCCCCAGCCAATAGGTCACGCCCGCCGACACGACAGTCGCGATCCAGCTGTAGAGGAAGCCGAACCACGGCCCGAACGCCACGACGCAGGCGGCGATCAGGATGAACTGCGGCGCGCCGAAAAAGGCCGAGACCGTAAACACCACGATGGCGGCGACCAGGCCCCAAGGTCCCTGACGGAATCCGGCCAGCCAGTCTTCCAGCCGCCCCTCGGCCTCCAGCCCCAGCTGGCTCTTGCCGACGGCGAACAAGGCGATCATCGCGCCCAGCAGCAGGGCCGTCGCCAGCACGGCGCGCCAGCGACGCGCCTCCATGTTCGACAGAAAATCGATGATCCAGCGCATCAGAGCCGCCGCTTATCATCCCATCTCTGCATTAGCGAGCATCAGCGCATTGTCCCGAGGGGCGACGCCGCGTAAACAAGCCCGCCTCCCCGGCATGAATCTTTCAAATCGACGGGATAATGATGTCCAGCCTGCAATCTTCCGCCCTCGCCCGCGTCAAGCCCTCGGCCACCATCGCCGTCACTGCGCAGGCCCGGAAGCTTAAAGCCGAAGGTCGAGACGTGATCGGCCTGGGCGCCGGCGAGCCGGACTTTGATACGCCCGAAAACATCAAACAGGCGGCGATCGACGCGATCAACCGCGGCGAGACCAAATACACCGACGCGGACGGCATGCCCAAGCTGAAGGCGGCCATCGTGGCCAAGTTCAAGCGCGAAAACGATCTCGACTATACGGCGGCCAACATCCACGTCGCGCCGGGTGGCAAGCCCGTCATCTTCAACGCCCTGGTCGCGACGCTGAACCCCGGCGACGAAGTCATCGTGCCCGCCCCCTACTGGGTCAGCTATCCCGACATGACGCTGCTGGCCGGCGGCGAGCCCGTTACTGTGATCGGCGAGGAGAAGGACGGCTTCAAGCTGCTGCCCGCCGTGCTGGAGGCCGCGATCACGCCCCGCACCAAATGGCTGATCCTGAACAGCCCGTCCAACCCGACCGGCGCCGCCTACACCCGCGCCGAGCTTGAAGCCTTGGCCGAGGTTCTGCGTCGCCATCCGCACGTCTGGGTGCTGACCGACGACATGTACGAACACCTCGTCTATGGCGACTTCGAATACACCACCATCGCCCAGGTGGCGCCGGACCTGATCGACCGCACCCTGACGGTCAACGGCGTCTCCAAGGCCTACGCCATGACCGGCTGGCGCATCGGCTACGCCGGCGGCCCCAAGCCGCTGATCGATTTGATGCGCAAGGTGGCCAGCCAGACCACGTCCAACCCGTCCAGCATCAGCCAGTGGGCGGCCGTCGAGGCGCTGAACGGCCCGCAGGACTTCATCCCTGAGCGCAAGGCTGCTTTCGAAAAGCGCCGCGACCTCGTCGTATCGATGCTCAACCAGGCGGCTGGCGTCACCTGCGCCACACCCGAGGGCGCCTTCTACGTCTATCCGTCCATCGCCGGACTGATCGGCAAGACGACAGAGACGGGCGTGGTCATCGACGGCGATTCCACCTTCGCCGCCGAACTGCTGAACGCCGAGGGCGTCGCCGTCGTACAGGGCGAGGCCTTCGGCCTCAGCCCCTATTTCCGCATCAGCTACGCCACCTCGGACGCTGTGCTGGAAGAAGCCTGCACCCGCATCCAGCGCTTCACCGCCTCGCTGCGCTGATCGACTCAAGGGCGGGGGCTAAAACCTCCGCCCGCCATCCGGCCCTATTTGCTGGGCTGCATGTAGACGACCCGGCAATCGCCATCGATCGTAGTGTAGCGGTTGTTCGACGCGTCGACGAACGAGATCCGGCCGCCGTCGTCATACTCGACCTTGCCGGTCGAGCGTCCCTTGAAATTCTCCACCCCATAGGTCCAGCAGGTGATGTCGGCCGGCTTGTCGCCCCAGGTGGCGTCGTTGCGCGCCCGCTTGCTGTCGGTGCAGGCGGACAGTCCGCCGGTCAGGGCGAGGGCAACGGCGGCATAGACGAGCGCTTTCATAGGCTCAGCCTTGCACGGACGCCGTCCAAGGAAAAGGGCCGCCCCGGCGATGACGGGACGGCCCAACTTTCGACGCTAGCGATCGACCTACGGCCGGCTGGCCATGCCCAGCTTCACCGGCTTGGCGTCGTCGGCCAGGGCGCCGCGCTTGACGCCCCACAACAGGATGATCGGCGCACCGACATAGATCGACGAATAGGTTCCGACGATGATGCCGAACATCAGGGCGATCGAGAAGCCGAACAGGGCCTCGCCGCCGAAGATGGCCAGGGCCGCCAGCACCATGACGGCGGTCACGCCGGTGATGATGGTCCGCGACAGCGTCTCGTTCAGCGACAGGTCGATCACGTCGCGCAGCGGCATCGTCTTGTACTTGCGCAGGTTTTCGCGAAGGCGGTCGAACACGACGACGGTGTCGTTCATCGAATAGCCGATGACGGTCAGGACGGCGGCGACCATGTTCAGGCTGAACTCCAGCTTGAACAGCACGATCAGCCCGAACGTCAGGATCACGTCGTGCAGCAGGCCGACCACGGCGCCGAACCCGAACTGCGGCTCGAACCGGAACCAGATGTAAAGGAACATCAGGCCGATCGCGACGCCCAGAGCCAACAGCCCCGAGGTGAACAGCTCGCCCGACACCTTGGAGCCGACGACGCTGACGCCCGAATAGTTGACCTGACCGACCGCGCCGCTAATGGCGCCCTCGACCTGGTTGACGACTTGGGTCTGATCGCGGCCTTCCGGCACCTGGAAGCGAAGAATGGCGGTCGAGCCGTCATCGACATTGGTGTCGCGACGCGCAATGCCCTGGACCTGAACGTCGCCCAGGTTCAGGCCGTTCACGGCCTCGCGGACCCGATCCAGCTCGATCGTCTGACCCGCGGGCTTGGACACTTCCATCGAGGCGCCGCCCCGGAAGTCGATGCCCATGTTCAGGCCGGGATAGAAGCAGGCGATGATCGAGGCGACGCACAGGATCACCGACAGGACGCCGGCGAACCGCGCATATTTGACGAAATGGAAGTTCGTCTTCTGCGGCAGCAGTTTGATGAGGGGCCATCCACGCATCGCCATCACTCCGCGATCGGCAGTTTTTTGGGCTTGGCCGTCTTGAGCCAGTAGCCGAGCAGGACCTGGGCGACGAGGACCGAAGAGAAGACCGAGGTGAACACACCGATGGTCAGGGTCCAGGCGAACCCGCGAACCGGGCCTTCGCCGAACACGAACATGATGCCCGCCGCGACCAGGGTGGTCAGGTTGGCGTCGATGATCGTGCCCATGGCCTTGTTGAAGCCGGCGTCCATAGAGGCGATGACGCTGCGGCCCGCACGGGCCTCGTCACGCATACGCTCATAGATCAGCACGTTGGCGTCCACCGCGACTGCGAAGGTCAGGATCAGACCGGCGATACCCGGCAAGGTCAGCGTCGCCTGGGTCAACGACATGGCCGCCACGATCAGCACGCCGTTCAGCACCAGACCGACCACCGACACCCCGCCGAACAGCAGGCCGTAAGCCAGGATCATGAACAGCACGATGATGGCGAAGCCGACGGCGGTCGACAGGGCGCCGGCCGCCACCGCGTCCGCACCCAATTCAGCCGTCACGGTGCGGCGCTCCTCGACGTTCAACGGCGCCGGCAGGGCGCCCCCGTTCAGCAGATTCACCAGCGTCGCCGCTTCCTGGATCGAGAAGTTGCCGGTGATTTGGCCAGAACCCGAGGTGATCGCGCTCTGGATCGTCGGGGCCGAGATGACCTTGCCGTCCAGGATAATGGCGAAGGGCTTCTGAAGGTTGGCGGCGGTGGCTTCACCGAAGCGCCGCGCGCCGGCGCCGTCGAAGCGGAAGTCGATGGCCGGACGGCCGCTCTGGTCCGAACCGACGCCGGCGCGGGTCAGGTTCTCGCCCGACACCAGCACGCGCTTCTTGACCAGATAGGGCGTGCCGTCCTCGCCTTGCAGCAGTTCGGAATCGGGCGGCACACGGCCGGCCAGGGCGTCCTGAACCGAGTTCTCGACATCGACCATCTGGAAGGTCAGCTGCGCCGTCTGGCCGATCACTTCTTCCAGCTTGCTCGGATCGCTCTCGCCCGGCGCCTGGACCACGATCCGGTCGGCGCCCTGGCGGGTGATTGAGGGTTCGCGCGTGCCCAGGCTGTCGATCCGGCGGCGCACCACCTCGATCGACTGGTCCACGGCCGTCGCGCCCATGCCATTCAGCGCGGCGTCGGTATAGGCGAAGCGGATGCGGTTATCGCCCAGGCGCGTCGCGGTGCGTTCCGCCTGGCCGCCCGGTCCGACCTGACCACCCAGCTGTTGCAGCGCCTTGAACGCGGCATCGCCCTGGGCCGGATTGGCCAGGGTGACGACCACGCCGCCGGCTTCACGCTGGAAGCCGTTGGTGGCGACGCCCGCGCCGTTCAGCGTGACCCGAACGTCCTCGATCAGGTTGGTGACGCGCTTTTCGCGCATCGCCGGCACATCGACTTCCAGCAGCAGATACGAACCGCCCTGAAGGTCCAGCCCCAGGTTCAGCTTGTTCTTGGGCATGAAGCCGGGCAGCGCCTCGCGTTGCTGATCGGACAACAGGTTCGGGAACGCCAGCAGACAGCCGAGCACGGCCGCGACGACGACGAGAATGACTTTCCAGCGCGACAGCTGAATCATGAGGGCGGTCCAGGTATCGGCGGATACGCGAGCGTATCAGGCCTTGGAATCGTTGGCGGCGATGGCGGTGCGGTTGCGCACCTCGGCGATCATGGCCTTGACCACGCGCACATTGACGCTGGGCGCGATCTCGACGTTGACCTCGGCCTCTTCGACGCGAGTGACCTTGCCGATCATGCCGCTGCCCAGGACGACGGTGTCGCCACGCTTGACGGCGGCGATGGCGGTCGCGTGTTCCTTGGCGCGCTTCTGCTGCGGACGGATCAGCAGGAAGTAGAACAGGATGAAAATACCGATGATGGGCGCAAAGCCGATCAACTGCGCCGTCAAGCCGCCTTCAGCGCCCATGGGTCGTCTCCGAACATAGAAGGGTAGCCCTCGTCGGCCCCCCATTAAAACGAGGCGCGGAACCTAGGGCCGCGCCTCGCAGATTGCAACGCGGCGAAAGCGCTACCTGGGCAACACTGTCAAAGGATCGACCGCGACCGGATCGTCGCCGCGCATCTGACGGGTCTCGAAGTGGATCGAGGGACGTCCGTCGCCGGCCGTCAGACCCACGGTGCCGATCTGCTGGCCCGCGCGAACGTCGTCCCCGTCCTTGACGGTCGCCGAACCCAGATGGCCATAGACGGTGCGCCAGCCGTTGGCGTGCACGATCAGCACCGTCAGCCCCTGCCCCACCAGATCGCTGCCGACATAGGCCACGCGCCCGGCCGCAGAGGCGCTGACCGTCGCGCCGGCCGAGGCGCCGATGTTGATGCCGTTGTTCCGCTCGCCCATGCCGACCGGGCCGAAACGCCGCACGATGTCGCCGCGCACGGGCCACAGCAGGTTCGGCTGACCGGCAGCGGCGCCGGTGGCGTTGGTCTGTTCGACAGGCCGCGTCTGGACCGGCAGCGCCGCATTGCCCGAGGGCGGCGGCGGAGGCGGCGGCACGGCGCCGTTGTTGGGCACCAGCACGCCGACGGGCGAAGCGCCAGTCGCGTAAGGATCGCGGCCGGTATCCACCGCCGCTTCAGGCAGTATGATTCGCTGGCCCGTCGTGATCGCCCCGCGTGGCCCCAGGCCGTTCAGATCGATCAGCGTCTGCACCGGCGTCTGGAACCTGCGTCCCACGCCCGAGATCGTGTCGCCCGGTTGGATCACATAGGCCGCGCCCGGACGCACCGGGGCCGACGACGACGGATAGGACGGCGTGTAGGCGGGCGGCTGCGACGCCGGCGGCTGATAGGTCGGTTGGCTCGGACCGACATTGACCGTCGGCGGCAAGGCCCCGCCATCGACCTGACCGATCGGCGCCGTCGCGGGCGGCGGCGATTCATAAGGGGCGGGACGATAGGGCTGGTTCGGATTCTGGCCGGCGTTCGGATAGGTCGGCTGCTGCGGGTAGGCGCCCTGCCCCGGACCATAGGCCGGCGCCGGGTTCGCATGCGTCGAATAGCGCGGCTCCGAAGGATAGCTGATGCAGGCCGCCGTGCTCAACGCCGCCCCCGCGACCAGAACCGCTCTCATCCAGCCCGAAATCATCGCCACCGGCTGCTCCCATTCGTGGTTAAACTCGCCCGCCCGGTGTGCCCGCTCGCGCCCCATAAGCCAACCCCGCAAACCGCACGGAATTGGGGCGCGAAGATTAACGGCTCAAACAGCGAGCAACCCGGTCGCGAGCGATAGCCAGCAAAAAGGAGCCTATCCCTCCTTCGCCGTCCCCTCGACCAGGGGCACGAAACGCACTTCCGTCAGACTTTCGCGGTGGAACGACCCGTCGCCCTGCCCGACGTAGCGATGCAGCATCTGCACCGACGTGCGTCCCACAGGCGCGACCAGCACCCCGTTCGGCTTCAGCTGTTTCAGCAGTTCGGTCGGCTCGGTCGGCGAGGCGGCCGTGACCATGATCCGGTCGAAGGGCGCCTGTTCGGCCCAGCCCAGGCCGCCGTCGCCGTGCTTGGTGATGACGTTCTCGATCTTCAGCACCCGCAGTCGCGCTTCGGCCTCGACCAGCAGGCTGCGATACCGCTCCACCGAATAGACATAGCGCGCCAGCCGGCTCAGCACCGCGCACTGATACCCGCTGCCGGTGCCGATCTCCAACACCCGATGCCGCGCCTGCACCTCCAGCGCCTGGGTCATCAGGCCGACGATATAGGGCTGGCTGATCGTCTGGGCGCAGTCGATCGGCAGGGCCTGATCCTCCCACGCCTGATCCAGGAACTTCTCGTGCACGAAGACCGCGCGGTCGATGCTCTCCATCGCCTTCAGCACGCGCGGATCCGTGACCCCCTGCTGCCTCAACGACAGGATCAAGCGCCCGGCCCGGTCGTCGTGCAGGTTCATGCGGCGGTCGCCACAGTCTTGGGCGGCGCCCCGCCCAACACCTTCTTCAGGTCATGCACGCTGGTCATGTGCGTCAGGTCGATATGCAGCGGCGTGACCGAGATCCGCCCCTCCTCGATGGCCCGCAGGTCCGTGCCCTCGGCATGCTCCTGCTTTTCACCGCGGAAGCTCATCCAGTAATAGTCCCGTCCGCGCAGGTCGGTGCGCCGCACCGCGTGCATCTCGCCGACGTTGCGGAAGCCCTGGGTCGTCACCTCGACTTGATCGACGGCTTCGGGCGGCCGGTTGGGAAAGTTCAGGTTCATCACGACCCCGTTCGCCCATTTCTGGTCCAGCAGGCGACTGATGATCGCCGGGGCGAAGGCTTCCGCCGTCTCCCAGTGCGCCACCACCTCGTCGTGAAACCGCTCCAGGCTCTGGCTCAGGGCGATGGAGCGGATGCCGAACGCCATCCCCTGCAAGGCGCCCGCCACCGTGCCGGAATAGCTGACGTCCTCGCCGATATTGTGCCCGCGATTGACGCCGGACAGCACCAGATCGGGCTTCTCCGGCATCAGATCGTTGACCGCCAGCACGACGCAGTCGGTCGGCGTGCCCGTCACCGCGAACCGCTTCTCGCCCAGGTTCAGCACCCTCAGCGGTTCGGTCAGGGTGATCCCCCGCCCCTTGCCCGACTGCTCGACGGCGGGCGCGCACACCCACACGTCGTCGCTCATCGTGCGCGCGATCCGCTCGAGGCACTCCAGGCCTTCCGCCTCGATGCCGTCGTCGTTGGTCAGGAGAATACGCATCAGCCGCCCACGACCTGCAAACCGCCCATATAGGGCTGCAACACCGCCGGCACGGCGATCCGCCCGTCGTCTTGCTGATAGTTTTCCATGATCGCCACCAGCGTCCGGCCGACCGCCAGGCCCGAGCCGTTCAGCGTATGGACGAACTCCGTCTTTTTCTCGCCGGCCCGCTTGAACCGCGCATCCATGCGCCGCGCCTGGAAGTCCCCGCAGTTCGAGCAGCTGCTGATCTCGCGATAGGTCCCCTGGCTGGGCAGCCAGACCTCCAGGTCGAAGGTCTTCTGCGCCGAAAAGCCCATGTCGCCCTTGCACAGCAGCATCCGCCGGAACGGCAGCTCCAGCGCCTTCAGCACCGCCTCGGCGCACGCCGTCATCCGCTCATGCTCAGCGTCTGAGTCCTCCGGCCGCGTGATCGACACCATCTCGACCTTGGAGAACTGGTGCTGGCGGATCAGCCCGCGCGTATCGCGCCCCGCCGACCCCGCCTCGGCCCGGAAGCACGGCGTCAACGCCGTCATCCGCATAGGAGTCGCCAGGTCGTCCTCGGACAGGATGGTCTCGCGCACGAGATTGGTCAGAGAGACTTCGGCTGTGGGGATGAGATAGCGGTACTGACCTGAGACGTAATCAAGAGCCTCCTCAAAGAACTTGATCGCTCCCTCAGGGGTAGCGTCCCAGTTGGCCGAGCTTTCATCCCATCCTTTCGGATAAGCTCCTGTCGCTTCAAATTCCGCCTGCGCGCGATTCTGATCGACCACATCGGTGATGGCTTGGGACAGCAGACTTCTTGCGACTTCGTTCGACACCGCAGACGCCTTGAACAAATCCTCTTCGAACTTCGGCAATTGCCCGGTCCCGAACATCGCGTCGTCCCGCACCAGATACGGCGGGTTTACCTCCAGATACCCGTGCAGCTCACCGCCTTCCGGCGTCGAAGTCTGCATATCCAGCATGAACTGCCCCACGGCCCGTTCCAGCCGCGCCAACTGCCCCTTCAGCACCGCGAACCGCGCGCCCGACATTTTCGCCGCCGCCTCAAAGTCCAGCATCCCCAAGGCCTCGCCCAGGTCGGCGTGGTCCTTGGCCGGAACGGTGCGACGCGGCTCGCCCCAGGTCGAGACCTCGACATTGCCCGCCTCGTCCTCGCCGTCCGGCACATCCTCGGCCGCCAGGTTCTGCTGCTTGGCCAGCAGGTCGCGCAGTTCCTTGCCGACGCGCGCCTCGACCTCGGCCGCCGCCGCGATATCGCCCTTCAGCGCCTCGACTTCGGCCTTCAGCCGGTCGGCCTCGGCCATGTCCTTGCGGCCCATGGCGGCGCCGATCAGCTTGGAGGCCGCATTGCGCTTGGCCAAGGCGTCCTGCCCCGTCGTCTGGGCTTGACGCAGTTTGGCATCCAGCTCTCGGATATCGTCCACCACCTTCTGTGCATCATCCACCCCTCGCGACGACCAGCCCGCCACGTAAACCTGGGGGTTCTCGCGAATGGCTCTGATGTCGTGCATGGTCTGAAACTTCGGCTGGGCGGGAGAAGCCGAACGCTCTACCCGCCCACGCGGAATCGGGCAACGCGAGAAGCTCGCATCCTCGTCTCCTCCCCACTTGTGGGGAGGGGGACCGCGAAGCGGTGGAGGGGTTCTAGACGCCGCTTAAGCGCCGCGATGCGCTGAAGAGCCCCTCCGTCTCTCCGCTGCGCTTCGAGCCACCTCCCCATGACATGGGGAGGAGACGATGCTCAGCCATCATAATGCCGCTGGTCCATCCGCAGCGATTTCAACCGCTTGCCGATTTATGTCCCCCGTCTCCCATCCACGGGGTCAAACGGCCCCATAATACGCCCGTCTCGTCGCATCGGAGGGCTCGCCTGGCCTGCGACCTTGCGGCGGCGAGAGCGGAGGGAACGGGGGCGATGGTGAAATCCCGTCGCGGCGCCGGGGCTGATCGGCCGGGGAATCGCCCCGGCGTCCGCAGTCGCGTCGCAGGGTCGAGGGGGATACTCGGCCGAACCGGGGATCGGGGATCGCTGCTCCGACCCGCCCGTCGCAGGCTTATGGGGTTAGGCGATAAGACCGCCACCGCTCGGCGCCCCGAGCTTGCAGGCCAACCCACCGCGCGGAGCGTCACACCCTTCGTCGAAACGGTACTTACAAACTCACACTCCGGGCGAAGGCCCGGCACTCCGCCCAGCCCTCCAAACTTCGCTGCGATCGCGCGAGGGCGCCGTCGCACGTCCAAACATCCCAATTCACCCGCTTGAGAATCGCGCCTACAAACGGACCATGGCCACGCTTCGCCCCGACACGCTGGCGACCTCGCTCGCGCGCATCTTCGAAGGTCGCATGGTCGACCGGGCCAGCTGGTTTGCGCTGACCGGCGGCGAGCCGCTGTTCACCGAAGGCGATCCGGCCGACACCCTGTATCTGGTCCGTTCCGGCCGACTGGGCGTGTTCCGGATGGAGGCGGATCAACCGCCGCACATGCTGGGCGTGGTCAAGGCGGGCGAGCCGGTGGGCGAGATGGCCATGCTGGCCGGCACCCCGCACACCGCCACCGTCGTCGCCCTGCGGGACAGCGAGATTCTGGCCCTGCCGCGCGAAGCCTTCTTCGAGGCAGCCAGGACCGAACCGGATTTGATGGTCGAGCTGTCGCGGCTGATGATCCACCGCGCTCGCGAGCGCACGGCGGGCGCGTCCGAACCCAGCGTCTTCGGCTTCGTCTCGGCCCGTCCCCGCCCCATCCGCGCCTTCGTCGAACGCATCGCCGCCGCCATCCAGGCCATGGGGTTCACCTGTCAGGTCATAGACCAGTCGGCCCTGGCCTCGGCGTCCGAATGGTTCAGCAGGGTGGAGGGCGACCACGACTATGTCCTCTATGTCGCCGAACAGGATCAGCCCGCCTGGGCCAGTCTGTGCGCGCGTCAGGTGGACCGGATGTTCATCGTCGGCAGCGGCCTTCTGGCGCCCCCGTCCGCCGTGCCGCGCCGCCAGGGCTTCGGCGACGGCCGCCGCCTGACCGACCTGATCCTGCTGCGCGATCCGCGCATGCATCATCCGGCCAACACCCGCGTCTGGCTGGATGCCCTACAGCCCGATCGCTGGTTCCATTGCGTCGAAGGACTGGCCACAGACGCCGAGCGGATCGCCCGCGTCGTCACCGGCACGGCGGTCGGCCTGGTCCTGTCCGGCGGCGGCGCGCGGGCCTATTGCCACATCGGCGCGATCCGGGCCCTGGAAGAGGCCAAGGTGCCCATCGACTTCGCAGGCGGCGCCTCCATGGGCGCGGTCGTCGCCGCCGGCCCGGCGCTGGGCTGGTCCTACGAGCGGCTGGATTTCGAGATTCGGCGCGCCTTTGTCGAGTCCGATCCGCTGTCGGACCTCGCTGTGCCGATCATCGCCATGTCCCGCGCCCGCAAGGTCGCCCGTTTGCTGGAACAGGCCTACGGCGACATCGACCTGGCGGACCTGGCCCTGCCCTTCTTCGCCGTCTCCTCGAACCTGACCTCGGGCCGGATCGAGGCGCATCGCACGGGCCTGATGCGGCGGGCCATGCGCGCCTCCATCGCCATTCCCGGCGTCCTGCCGCCGGTCGTCATGGACGGTCAGGTGCTGGTGGACGGCGCCGTTCTGAAGAACTTCCCCACCAGCGTGATGCGCCAACTGAACAGCGGCCCCATCATCGGCGTGGACATGTCCCAGACGCGAGGCGTCGATCCCCAGGCGCTGGAGAATCCGCCGTCCTGGTGGAAATGGGTCCTGTCCGGCGCCTGGAAGGCCGGCCCGCCCATCGTCTCGATCCTGATGCGTTCGGCCACCATCACCACCGACGTCGAGATGACGCAGTCGCGCGCCGACGCCGACGTCCTGATCCTGCCCCAGGTCGCCGGCAGCGATATTCGCGACTGGAAGACCTACGACGGCCCCGTCGCCATCGGCTACGAGGCGACAAAGGCGGCGCTCGCCGACCTTGCCTGCCCCGTCACCCAGATGCGCCACTGTCCCAGCGCGCCCCCGGCGCCCTCACCCGCCCCTTAAAGCGGCGCGCAGGCCCGCTTCAGCCAGTCCAGCGCCTCGCCATCCACCAACGGCCCGACCTTGGCCAGCGTTTCGGCATGATAGGCGTCGACGTAGGCCCGCTCGTCTGGCGTCAGCATCTCGACCGAAATCAGCTTGCGGTCGATAGGCGCGAACGTCAGCTGCTCGAATCCATGCATGGGCCGCTCGCCGCCCTCGGGGACCACCGCCGGCGTCACCACCTGCAGGGTCTCGATGCGAATGCCCCAGTGGCCTTCGCGGTAATAGCCGGGCTCGTTGGACAGGATCATCCCGTCCAGCAGCGGCTGGGACGTGCCCCATTTCGCGATCCGTTGCGGCCCCTCGTGGACCCCCAGATAGCTGCCGACGCCGTGGCCCGTGCCGTGATCGTAATCCAGCCCCGCCGCCCACATCGGCGCCCGCGCAATGGCGTCCAGCGCCATGCCGCTCGTCCCGGCCGGGAAGCGGATCGTCGCCATGGCGATATGCGCCTTCAGAACCAGCGTGAACTTGTGGCGCTGATCTTCGCTCGGCTCGCCCACCGCCATGGTGCGGGTCACATCGGTCGTGCCATCCAGATACTGACCCCCGCCGTCCACCAGCAGCAGCGAGCCCTTCTCGACCTTGCGAATGCTGGCGCCCACCGGCTTGTAATGCGGCAAGGCCCCGTTCGGCCCGGCCCCGGCGATGGTGTCGAAACTCAGGTCCTTCAGCGCCCCGGTCTCCTCACGGAATCGCTCCAGCGCCTCGACCACTTCGCGCTCGTCCGGCAGCGTCTCCTGCACCACCGTATCGACCCAGTGCAGGAACCGGCTCAGCGCCGCCCCGTCGCGGATATGCGCCTGACGGCTGCCCTCGATCTCCACCGCATTCTTGGCCGCCCGGGGAATGGCGCAGGGATCCATCGCCCGCACCACCGTCGCGCCTGCCGCGTCCAGCCGGTCGAAATACCAGGCCGAGGACAGTGATGGATCGATCATGACCTTCTGGCCCGACAGCCCGTCCAGCGCAGCTGGCAGTTGCTCGGTCGCCTCGATGCGAACATCGTCGCCCAGCCAGGCGGGCAACGCATTCGTGACCTTGGCCGGGTCCAGGAACAGCCGCGCCTTGCCGTCCGCCGCCAGAATGGCCTGACCGATCGGCAGGGGGGACCGGATCACGTCCCCGCCGCGCACATTGAACAGCCAGGCGATCGACATCGGCGCCGTCAGCACCACCGCATCTGCGTCGGCGTCCACCACGGCCTTGCCGATCCGCGCCCGCTTCGATGCATGGCTCTCTCCGGAATAGGCGTCCTCATGCGGCACGACCGGCGCCGTCGGCTGGGCCGGACGATCGGCGCCCCAGGCCAGATCCAGCGGATTGGCCTCCACGGCGCGCAACTCGGCCCCCGCCTTCTGCGCCGCCGCCTTCAAGGCGACCAAGGCATCCGGGCTGTGCAGACGCGGATCGTAACCGATCACCGCCCCCTTCGCCGCCGTCTCAAGATAGGCCGCCACGTCGTTGAGGTCGCGCCGCTCGAACAGGGCCGGATCGGTCTGGGCCTTCACCTGCACGGTGTAGCGACCGTCGGTGAACATGCTGGCTCGATCCTGGAACACGACCGCCGCCCCGGCAGAACCGGTGAAGCCGGTCGCCCAGGCCAGGCGCTCATTGGCGTCCGGCAGATACTCGTTCTGATGCTCGTCCTCATGCGGGATCAAAAACCCGTCCAGCCCCTGCTTGGCCATTTCGGCGCGCAGCAGCGGCAGGTGCTTGGCCCCGAAGGACGGGTCGGTCGTCTCGTCGAAAGTCTGGCGCATGATCGATCCTCAGCCCTTGCGCAGTTGCAGGGCGCTCCAGGCGTCGTGATGGATGGTCTGCTCGACCGTGAAGCCCAGCGGCAGATAGGCCTCCAGCACCCGCTCCTCCTGCGTGCGCAGCAGGCCCGACAGGATCGCGACCCCGCCGCTCTTCAGCGCTGCCCCGATCTCGGGCGCCAGATGCACCAGCGGCGCGGCCAGGATGTTGGCGAACACCAGATCATACGGCTGATGCTGGGCGATGCGCGGATCGCTGAGACCATCGGCGAAGTAGAAGTCGCACTTGGCCTCGTTGATCTCGGCGTTCTCATTGGCGATCCGGGCCGAGGGCTCGTCGATGTCGGTGCCGACCGCGATGGGCGTGCCCGTCTTGGCCGCCGCGATCGCCAGCACGCCCGTGCCGCAACCCACGTCCAGCACCTTCTCGAAGCTTTCGGTCTCCAGCAGCTTGTCGAACGCCTCCAGGCAGCCGACCGTCGTGCCGTGGTGGCCTGTGCCGAAGGCGGCGCCGGCGTCGATCTTCAGCGTGACGCGGCCCTCGGGCACCTTGCCCTGATCGTGTGCGCCATAAACGAAGAACCGTCCGGCCTCGACCGGCGGCAGACCCGACAGCGACATGGCCAGCCAGTCGGCGTCCGCCAGCTTCTCGACCAGCACCGTCACCGGATAACCCGCCAGCACCGCCTTCAGCCCCTCGACCTCGTCATCGGTCGTGGGGAAGGCGTCGATGCGCCAGACGTCGTTGTCCTCGTCCTCTTCCAGGATCGAATAGGTCGCGCCTTCCAGTCGCGGATCGGCGTCGACGGCCTCTGCGGCGGCCTCTGCGGCGGCGCGAGGGCCACGGGCGATTATCTGAAGTGCGGACTCGGACATTTTTCAAACACCGGTAATATGGCGAATCGTAGCGATCCGGTGCTGAACGCCCGTCGCCGCCGCGTTTTTATCAAACCGAGGGGTCGGGGAATACATGGCCAAGTCACCGTCTACGTCTAAACCAGCGTCGCCAAAGCCGGCGACCGCCGCTTCCAAGCCTAAAGCCGCGCCGAAGTCGAGCGCCGTGAAGACCGCCGCCAAGAAAACCGCTGCGCCCAAGGCCGCGGCAAAGCCGGCGCCGGCTGCGCCGAAGCCCGCTGCCGCCAAGACTGTCGCGCCCAAGGCTGCGGCGCCCAAGGCTGCGGCGCCCAAAACCGCCGCTCCCAAGGCCGCCGCTAAGCCCGTCCCCGCCAAGGCCGCAGCCAAGCCGAAAACCACCCCTGCCGCCAAGGCTGCTCCGAAAGCCGCGCCCAAGGCTGCTGCACCCAAACCCGCCCCCGCCCCCGCCGCCGCCAAGGCGGCAGTGAAGGCTGCTGCTCCGAAAGCGGCCGCGCCCAAGGCTACGGCGACCAAGCCCGCAGCGACCAAACCTGCTGCGCCCAAGGCCGCCGCTTCAAAAGCAGCCGCCGCTCCAAAGGCCGCGCCTGCCGCCAAGCCGGTCGCAGCAGCGCCCAAGCCTGCGGAACCCGTCGCCGCGCCCAAGCCTGCCGCCACCCCTGCGCCCGCCGCTGCCCCCGCCGCTGCGGCGTCCGCGCCTACGCCGGCTCCGGCTCCCAATCCGGTCGAAGCACCCAAGCCGGCGCCCGCCGCCAAGCCCGAGGAAAAGGGCTTCTTCGCCAAACTGGGCGATATGATCTTCGGCAAGCGCTGATCGCACTTCCACTCTGATCCAGCAGATCGCCGGACGGCTCGCCCGTCCGGCGATTCTCGTTGTGATCGTCTCAGTGAAAGTCGCGCGATCCCGGCAGGATACGGACATCGCGCGGATGTCGACCGGTCGGGCTGCGCGGCGCTTGCGGGTATTTCACAGCATCCGCCCGCGACAGTTCGACCTGCAGATCGTAATCCTCGGAGAGCCGGCTCAGTTCAGCCGAGCGGTCCACGACTTTTCGCACCATGATGTGCAGCACGCCCTCGATGCTTTTTTCGATCGTGCCCTCTACCTCCATCAGCCGCGCGGCCATCACCTCGCGCCGGAAGGTCTCGAACAGTCGTGCCCAGATCAGCGCATTCACCACCCCTGTTTCATCCTCCATCGTCACGAAAATGGCGTTGCCCGTGCCCGGTCTTTGTCGAACCAGCACGACCCCTGCCGCACGCACCAGACGACCATGCTTTTGGGCCATGACTTCGGCGGCGCTGAGGACGCGTTCGGCGCGGAACATCGGACGCAGGATCTGCATTGGATGCCCCTTCAGCGACAAACGCGTCGTCTGATAGTCGGTGGCGATATGCTCCTTGAGCGGCATCATCGGCAGGTTCGCCGCCGCCTCTTCTCCCAGTTCTCTCGCCCGCGCCGCCTGAAACAGCGGCAGCGGCTCATCGTCGGGCAATCGCCTGACCGCCCACAGTCCCTCGCGTCGATCCAGTCCCATCGACCGAAACGCGTCCGCATCCGCCAGCTTGCGCATCGCTGCGGATTCTACACGCGTTCGTCGCGCCATCTCCTCCACATCAATGAAGGGCGTATCTCTCGCCACGACGATCCCGTTCGCCCAGGCCTGTTTGAACCCGTCGATCTGGCGCATGCCCAAGCGCAGAGCCAAGCCCCGCTCGCCCGGCTCGAGCGTATTGTCCCAGACGCTGTGATTTACATCGATCGGCCGCACCTCGACCTTCTGCGGACTCTCCTGTGCATCCCTTACCAATTGCGCCGGCGCATAGAATCCCATCGGCTGGCTGTTCAGCAGCGCACAGGCGAACACCGCCGGATGATGGCATTTGATCCAGGATGAGATGTAGACCAGCCGGGCGAACGAAATGGCGTGGCTCTCGGGAAAGCCGTAGGAGCCGAACCCCTTGATCTGTTCGTAGCATCGCTCCGCAAAGGCCGGATCATACCCTCGCGCCACCATGCCCTTGACCATGAGTTGCCCGAAATAGTTCAGGTTCCCATCGCCCCTGAAGGTCCCCATGGCCTTGCGCATGCCATTGGCCTGTTTGTCGTTAAAGCCGGCCGCGACCATGGCGACCTTCATCGCCTGCTCCTGAAAAAGCGGCACGCCTAACGTCTCCTTCAGCACGTCTTTCAACTCATCGGGATGGCCATGTCCTGCGCCAGGCGATGGATAGTCGACGGTTTCCAGCCCTTGTCGTCGTCGCAAATAGGGGTGGACCATATTGCCCTGGATCGGTCCCGGCCGAACGATCGCCACCTGAATGGCAAGGTCATAGAACCGCTCCGGCTTCAGCCTTGGCAGCATGTTGATCTGAGCCCGGCTCTCCACCTGAAAGACGCCGATGGACCGCCCCTCCTGCAACATCTTGTAGGTCGACTTGTCGGCGTCAGGGACCGTGTTCAGCTTTAACTCCTGCCTATTGTGTTCAAGCAGCAGATCGAACGCCTTGCGGATACAGGTCAGCATTCCCAGCGCCAGGACATCGACCTTCATCAAGCGCAGCGCGTCGATGTCGTCCTTGTCCCATTCGATAAAGGTCCGATCCGGCATGGCCGCATTGCCGATAGGAACAAGTTCATCCAGTCGATCCTGGGTCAGGACAAAGCCGCCGACGTGCTGAGACAAATGCCGAGGAAACTCCAGCAGCCGCCGGGTCATTGCGATAGCGCGCGCTAAGGTCGGATTGCCGATCTCAAGCCCGGCCTGCTCCACATGACGATCCGGGATATCCGATCCGAAACTGCCCCACTGGCTTCCCGCCAGCCGCGCCGTGACGTCTTCGGTCAGCCCCATCACCTTTCCGACTTCGCGAATGGCGCTGCGCGGGCGATAGCGGATCACGGTCGCGGCTATGCCTGCGCGGTGGCGACCATATCGCGAATAGATGTGCTGGATGACCTCCTCACGCCGTTCATGTTCGAAATCGACGTCGATGTCGGGCGGCTCATTGCGGTCTGACGACAGGAAGCGTTCGAACAACACATTGTGCACGCTGGGATCGACCGAGGTGATCCCAAGAACGTAACAGACGGCCGAGTTCGCCGCCGAACCCCGTCCCTGGCACAGGATGCGCTGGTCATCCGCAAATCTGACGATGTCGTGGATTGTCAGGAAATAATGGGCCAGCTGTTCCTTCGCGATGAAGGCCAGCTCCTTTTTCAGAAGGTCTCGCACCTTGACCGGTACGCCATCCGGATATTTCAGGGTTTCATAGGTCGCCACCAACGAAACCAGACGATCCTGCGCCGTCATACCGGGCGGTACAGGCTCTTCCGGATAGTTGTAGGTGAGTTGGCCAAGATCGAACCCCACCCGCGCCAGGAAGTCCTGTGTCTCGGCTATCGCCTCAGGCGCGTCGGCAAACAGGCGGCTCATTTCCGCGGGCGGTTTCAGGTGGCGTTCTGCGTTCTGATCCAGACGGCGACCTGCCGCCTCCAACGTTACGCCCTCACGGATACAGGTCACGACATCCTGCAAGTCTCGTTGTTCCACGTCGTGATAGAGGACATCATTGACCGCCAGTAGGGGCGTGCCGGTCTCTGCGCCAAGCGCCTTCAGCCTCGCCAGCCTTCGGCGGTCGTCGCCCATTCGGTGCATTGTGGCGCCCAGCCAGACAGCACCTGGAGCGGCCTGGTTCACCTGAGCGAGCAAGGACTCCAATCCCTGCGTTCGACGCGGCGGCATGACGATCAGCAGCAAGCCTTCAGGGGCTCGCAACAGATCGCCTAGACCCAGCTCGCACTGCCCTTTCTTTGCCCGGCGATTGCCAAGCGTCAGCAGCCGACACAGACGGCCCCAACCCTGCCGATCTTCAGGATAGGCCAGGATGTCCGGCGTCCCGTCGTTGAACCGCAGTCGCGCGCCCAGGATCAGCTTGAAGGCCTCGGCCCGCGCCTTTATTGTCTCTGGGTCGAGATCGACCGGGAACTTGTCTTCCACGAGTATCGTCTCGCCGGGACCGCCGCCCTGACGCACCTTGTCCGGCGGCGACCAGCCGTCTTGGCGCAGGGTCTTCAACGCACTCCATGCCCGCACCACCCCGGCTAAGGTATTGCGGTCGGCCAATCCCATGCCTGTATGTCCCCGCAGGATCGCGCTCAGCACCAGATGCTTCGGATGAGACGCCCCTTCCAGGAAGGAGAAGTTGCTACGCGTCGCCAACTCGGCATAGGCGGTCATGCGAAAACGCCATGCAGGAACCAGCGTGGCGCCGGCTCCTCGCCGTAAAAACCCGAGCGGAACAACCAGAAGCGCCGTCCCTCCTGGTCCTCGACCCGATAATAATCCCGCGTGGCCTCCAGCGGCCCCCGCAATCTGCGCCACCATTCGGGCGCGATCCGTTCGGGCCCCTCGACCCGGACGAGACGATGATCCACGCGACGCCAGATGAAGCGGTTGGGCGGATGGTCGGGCACCTCCGCCGTGGCGAGGATCGGTTGGGGCGGGTCGAACATCTGCAAGGGACGCAGCGGCGGATCGACGGGATCAGGCTCGGGCCAATTGACCTGTTCGCCGGATGGCAGGGCCGCAGGAGTCAGTCGAACCGCGCGCTCGGGCCAATGAGACTCCACAGCTTCGAACCGTCTGACAGCCGCTGGACCCAGGCGCGCTGTCAAGCGATCCACGAGACGTCCCAGATCCTCGGCACCCGGCGGGGTGCGCTCGAAACCGCCCTGACGCGAAGCCAGTCGATCGGTGACAGGCGCCGACAGGCGCAGCTGATCAAACCCGAACCCTGGATCCAGCGGCTTCGCCAGCGCCGCCAATCTTTCCCGAAACAGGCGGAAAACGCCGAAAGCGTCTCGACTCGGCCGCCCCGTTCGGACGGTGATATGGCGCACCTCCCCATCCACACGAAAGAAGCTGACCCGAAAGGCGCGCCCGCCCTGACCACGCAAATCCAACTGATCCATCACCTCGACGAGCAGATCGCCGATGACGGCTTCGACATCGATCATTTCCGTTATCGGCTCGAACAGGATCCGGCTCACAGCGATCATCATGATCGGCCGTTCGGGTCTTATCCGCGTATCCTCACGCCCCAGGACGCGGTTCAGCCGGGTCGCCGCCACTGCGCCAAAGCGGGCGGCGATGAGGGCCGTGGGGCGATCGTCCAGATGCGCCAGGGTCTTCAGCCCAGCGCGCGACAGGGCCTGCGTCTCCTTGTCAGCAAGCTCCAAGGCCGCGACGGGAAGACGACGCAGAGCCTGACGCTGGCTCGAACCCTCGTAAATCCCACCGCTTCCAAACCGTGCCGAGGCACGCGCAGCTTCCGGCGTGCCGGCCATGGCCAGCCGCACCGCCAGGCCGACGCGACGCGCCCGCGCCTCGACGGCCTGCATCATTCCCATCTCGCCTCCAAACAGGTGGGCGCAACCGGTCACATCAAGCGCTAGGCCATCCGGACCGTCCGTCGCCGCCATCGGCGTGAACCGGCCGAAGTCCAGCAGAACGCGCTTCAACAGCGCCGCATCCGCTTCCGGACGATGCACGACCACGCGAAGATCCGGCGCCCTGGCCCGCGCGTCCGCCAGCGTCATTCCAGCAGACAGTCCCATCTCCAACGCCTGCCGATTTGCGGCTGCCAGCCGCAGCGCGCCCTTCACCTTCTCGACCAGCACAGTCGCCGGCTCAGCCGAAGCGTCGGATCGCCCCTCCTCGCGCCGCAGCCGATCTGTCGACAACAGAGGAAACCAGACCGACAGGTAGCGCCGGTCGTTGCGCGTGTTGATGTCCGGCATTGCGCCCACCCTGTTCAAAAACTCCGCGCTCACGATCCCATTCCATGGTCCAGGCCTTCGGCGGCGCGCCCGACCGATGCCGCAACAACTCGACCCCATAGTTCGGACGGCCGGGAGCATCCGCCTCCAAGGCTTGGGACAAGGCTGCGCGAACGCGCCAGCGAGTCTCGGCTGCGCTGGGCTGGGGTTGAGCCGCCAGTCGGGTCAGGATCGCCGTCGCCCGTCCCTGCCCCGCCGCCATGGACAGACGTCGTGTCGCCGTCAGACTTAAGACCCGGCTTTCACCCCAGGTCGTAAGCAGCACCGCACCCGCTGCGCCGGATGATAGAGCCTCCTCACCCGCCGCCAGCAGGTCCTTGGCTTCCTTGACGCTCACCAGAATCACGCGGCCGGGATCCAGACCCAGCTCGCACAATCCGGGTCCGTAGATCTGGCCGGTCTCCAGCCCGGCCATGGCCTGGATGCCCCACAGCAATGGTCGATCCTTCAAGGCCCGCTGAATCAGACCTATGGCAAACCCCAAGGCGGCCGTCGCATCCGCCGTCTTCTCCGCATAGATTTCGTGCAGACCATGGCTCGAAAGCCCGCCGATGTGCCGGTCCGCTTCTACGTGACCCAAGTCAAAGCGGTCGGTGTCGGTCGGATGACCGTCCGTTTCAATCGCCTTCAGGCGCTGACGCAAAGCCTCAATACCGCGGTCGGACCGCACAACAGTTCTCCTTTTGTTCTCTTATATGCCGCTCGCACCGCCGTCGGAGTCAAGCGCAAGCACCCTGGCCATGGGAATTTATTCCGCCCCCTGGCGGCGGAATACCGAGAATACTTGACTTTGACGCAGGGACTTCTATATCGCCCCCAGCCTCGGGACAGGTCTGCGATCCGCGCCGCCCGCTCGCCCAAAGAGGGGCGGTTCCGTCGCTGCTATGCACGCAGACGCTTTCTCTCCCAAGGATTCATGACCGAATTTTCCCAACTGGGCCTTTCGCCCACGACCCTTCAGGCCGTCGCCGACACCGGCTACACGACCGCCACGCCCATTCAGGAACAGGCGATCCCCGTCGCCCTCGCCGGCCGTGATGTGCTTGGCATCGCCCAGACCGGCACCGGCAAGACCGCCGCCTTCACCCTGCCCCTGGTCGATCGCCTGTCCACCGGCCGCGCCCGCGCCCGTATGCCGCGCGCTATCGTCCTGGCGCCGACCCGCGAACTGGCTGACCAGGTCGCCGAGAGCTTCGCCAAATACGCCAAAGGCACCAAGCTGAGCTGGGTCCTGCTGATCGGCGGCGTCTCCATGGGCGACCAGGTCGCGGCGCTGAACAAGGGCGTCGACGTCCTGATCGCCACCCCCGGCCGCCTGCTGGATCTGTTCGAACGCGGCAAGATGCTGCTGACCGGCGTCGAGATCATGGTCGTCGACGAGGCCGACCGCATGCTGGACATGGGCTTCATCCCCGACATCGAGCGCATCTTCAAACTGACGCCGCCGCGCCGCCAGACCCTGTTCTTCTCGGCGACCATGCCGCCGGAGATCACGCGCCTGACGACCGCCTTCCTCAAGGATCCGACCCGGATCGAGGCCTCGCGTCCGGCGATGACCGCCGACACCATCACCCAATACATCGTCCGCATCCCGACCTCGGACCCCAAGGCGAAGCGCACCGCTCTGCGCGCCCTGGTTGGCCGTGAGGACGTGCGGAACGGCATCGTCTTCTGCAATCGCAAGTCCGAAGTCGATATCGTCGCCAAGTCGCTGAAGACCCACGGCTTCGACGCCGCGCCGATCCACGGCGACCTGGATCAGTCACACCGGATGAAGACCCTAGCGGACTTCCGCTCGGGCGCGCTTAAGATTCTGGTAGCGTCAGACGTCGCCGCGCGCGGTCTGGATATCCCGGACGTCAGCCACGTCTTCAACTACGACGTCTCGCACCACGCCGACGACTACGTCCACCGCATCGGCCGCACCGGCCGCGCCGGCAAGCTGGGCCAGGCTTTCATGATCGTGACCCCGGCCGACGACAAGTCGCTGGATAAGGTGCTGAAGCTGATCAAGAAGGATCCGGAAGAGCTGGTTCTGGACGGCATCGACTTCACCGCCATCAAGGACGGCCCTCGCCGGGATGACAAGCGCTCGGGCGAACGCGGTCGCAGCCGATCGCGCACAAGCAGCGCGGCCACCCCGTCCGCAGAGCCTGTCGACATGGCCGCCGTCACCGCTGCAGAGCCTACAACCCCAGAGCCCGAAGCGCCGCGCAGCCGCAGCCGCAGCCGCCGCAAGGCCCGCCCAGAAGCGCCGGTGGAAGTCGCAGTTCCCGCAGCCAGAGCCGCTATCGAGCCGGAGGCGACCGTCGAACCCGACGAGACGGCTCGCGCTCCGCGCCCCGAGCGCGCAGATCGTGAACCGCACCTGTTGCAATCGGACCGTCGCGGCGATCGCAAGGCCGACAAGATTGACGCTCAACGTCAGGGTGTGCGTGGATTCGGCGACGACATCCCCGCCTTCCTGCGCCGGCCTGTCGTCATCCGCGCCTGAATTCGTACACAACGGCGCAGCGAAGGCTGCGCCGTTTACCCTGCATTACGGAACATCCCCTAGTGTGCGCCCCGACACGGCTCCAGAACAGGGCCTCAGGGGAAGAAGAATGTCGAAAAAGGTCGAGACGGCGCTAAGAGCTCCTCAAGCTTATGCTTTGGCGCGTAACGTCATCGGCGAGATGGAAAAGGCCGGTATCTGGCCGACCCCGCTGAATTTCGAACTCTGGTTGCATTACATCAGCGACCCCGACGGCCCTCTGGCCCAGGAAATCCAGCGCCTGCTCGCGCAGTCGACCGCCATTACCGACAAGACGTCGGAAATGTTGGCCGCCGAGTTCCTCCCACGCGGACGCTTGCCGGATCAGATCCGCGACGTCGGCGCCGTTCTGGACCGCGAACTGGCCAGCGTCGCCAGCGCTATCGCCACAGCCCATAAGACCCAGCACGACTATGGCGAAACCCTCGCCGACGCCTCTCAATGCATGGAAACGGTCGATGACCCCTCCTCTTTGAAAGACCTGGTCGGCGGACTGTCGACTGCGACCAACCGCGTGCGTCGAGAGACGGCGATTCTCGAAAAGCGGCTGGAGAACTCCAACAGGGAGGTCATCCGCCTGCGCGAGAACCTGGAACAGGTGCGGCGTGACGCCATGACCGACGCCCTGACCAATCTGGCCAACCGCAAGGCCTTCGACGAACAACTGGAGGCCGCCTGCGCAGAAGACGACGGGTCTCCGCTCAGCCTGGCCATCCTCGACATCGATCACTTCAAGCGGTTCAACGACACCTGGGGACACCAGACCGGCGACCAGGTGCTGCGCTATGTGTCCACGGTCCTGTCCAATGTCTGTGGCAAGACCCGGTTCGCCGCGCGGTTCGGCGGCGAAGAGTTCGCCATCATTTTCCCCGGTGAGGGCGCTGGCGTCGTCATGGCGGCGCTGGAGAGCATACGCTACGATATCGCCTCACGTGCTTTGCGTCGCCGCTCGACCAATGACGACCTCGGCTCGGTGACGGTTTCGGCCGGCTTCGCTCAGCGCCAAAAGGGCGAAACGGCCGCCAGTCTGCTCGAACGGGCCGACGCCGCCCTGTACGAATCCAAGCGCGCGGGTCGAAACTGCATCACGCAAGCCGCCATCCTGGAAAAGGCGGCTTAGACCTGACAAGGCTAAGCTTTCTGGCATAGTCGCTCGATGCGCAGCTTCGCCTTCAATGTCGCCTACTGGATCCTGTCGATCAGCTACGGGCTGACCGCCGCCTTCGCCGCGCTCGCCCCTGGCCGCGGCCCGGCCAGCTGGGTCATCCGCCGCTATGTGAAGCGAATGGTCCAGGCCATGGCGGTCTTCGCCGGCATCAAGCTGGACGTTCGCGGCAAAGATCGATTGCCGGAGGGCGCCTTCATCATCGCTTCTAAGCATCAAAGCTGGGGCGACGGCTTTGCGACCTATGACCAGTTCGACGACATCGCCTTCGTCACCGGCGATCACCTGGAAAAGTTTCCCCTTCTGGGCGGCGTCCTGAAGAAGCTGGGCGCCATCGTGGTCAACTCCTGCGGCGGCCACGAAGCCCGCAAGGCCCTGGCCATGCGCGCCGCCGAGGCCCGCGCGGAAAACCGCAAGATCCTGATCTATCCTGAGGGGCACCTCGCGCCTGTCGGGAAGAAATACAAATACCGCTCGGGCGTCTGGCACATGTACCGCGACTTCGACGTGCCCGTCGTGCCGCTCGCCACCAACCTCGGCCTCTTCTGGCCCGATGAGAAGTACGAAAAACACCCCGGCACGGCGACGCTGGAGTTCCTCGCCCCCATCCCCGTCGGCCTGCCAAAGGACGAGTTCCTCGCCCGTTTGGAAGGCGTGATCGAGGCGCGCACCGCAGAATTGGTCGCCCAGGCTACGGGCAAACCCGTCACCCCGGCCGTGCTAATCGACGCGCCGATAAAATAGCGTCTTCCAAGGCGCGACATCATCCACACGAAAAAGGCCGGAGCGATCTCGCTCCGGCCTTCGTCATTTCAGGTCGACCGCGTAATTAGGCGGCGCCGTCGGCCTTTTTCTTGGAGGCTTCCGAGTAGATCAGCAGGGGCTGGGCCTTGCCGTCGATGACCTCGGCGTTGACCACCACTTCCTCGACGCCTTCGAAGGTCGGCAATTCGAACATGGTCTCCAGCAGGATGCCTTCAAGGATCGAACGCAGGCCGCGCGCGCCGGTCTTACGCGTGATGGCCTTCTTGGCGACGGCGATCAGAGCGTCGTCGGTGAAGGTCAGTTCGACATTCTCCATCTCGAACAGACGCTTGTACTGCTTAACCAGCGCGTTCTTCGGCTCTGTCAGGATGGTGACCAAGGCGGCCTCGTCCAGGTCTTCCAGCGTCGCCAGAACCGGCAGACGGCCGATGAACTCGGGAATCAGGCCGAAACGCATCAGATCGTCTGGCTCGACGCCCTTCAGGATGTCGCCCGTGCGACGCTCGTCGATTTCCTTGACCTGGGCGCCGAAGCCGATCGAGGCGCCCGCGCCGCGCGCCGAAATAACCTTCTCCAAGCCCGCGAATGCGCCGCCAACGATGAACAGGATGTTGGCGGTGTCGACCTGCAGGAACTCCTGCTGCGGATGCTTGCGGCCGCCCTGAGGGGGCACCGAGGCGACGGTGCCTTCCATGATCTTCAGCAGGGCCTGCTGCACGCCTTCGCCCGACACGTCGCGGGTGATCGACGGATTGTCCGACTTGCGGCTGATCTTGTCGATTTCGTCGATGTAGACGATGCCGCGCTGGGCCCGTTCGACGTTGTAGTCGGACGCCTGCAACAGCTTCAGGATGATGTTCTCGACATCCTCGCCCACATAACCGGCTTCGGTCAGGGTCGTGGCGTCAGCCATGGTGAAGGGCACGTCGATGATGCGCGCCAGCGTTTGCGCCAGCAGCGTCTTGCCCGAGCCGGTCGGGCCGATCAGCATGATGTTGGACTTGGCCAGTTCGACGTCGTTGTTCTTCGTCGCGTGGTTCAGGCGCTTGTAGTGGTTGTGAACGGCGACCGAGAGGACCTTCTTGGCGTGCGACTGCCCGATGACATAGTCGTTCAGAACATCGCGGATTTCCTTGGGCGTGGGTACGCCGTCGGTCGTCTTCTTGAAGCCGATCTTGTGCTCTTCGCGGATGATGTCCATGCACAGTTCGACGCACTCATCGCAGATGAACACGGTCGGGCCCGCGATCAGTTTGCGGACCTCGTGCTGGCTCTTTCCGCAGAACGAGCAGTACAGGGTGCTTTTGGCGTCGGTGCCGGCTGCTTTGGTCATAGACCCTTATCTCACTCCCGCGGGGCGGACCGAAATGGCCCGCAACGCGCTTCCCTCACGTTGATTCCAGCACTCTGGACGCAAAGGTCTTCAAAAAATGACAATCACCCATCACACGTTCCGCGACAACCCCGAAGGCGACACGGGATTGTTGCAGTGCGTGAATGGATCAGTGTCGACGGGGATCAAGGCGAATGTCTGACATGGGTATCGTGCAGGATTTACGCCAGTCCACGGCGAATGGACGTGCCATCGTGGCCTTCGATTTCGACGGCACCCTAACGATTCGCGACAGCTTCACCGAATTCTTGCGCTGGCGCGTCGGTCCGGGCGCCTGGGCATTGGGGCTGGTCAAGCTGGCCCCTGCCCTCGCCGTCTACGCCAAGGATCGTGACAGGGGCCGGATCAAGGCGGCGTCCGTCCGGGAGTTCTTGCACGGCGTGGACCGCCAGACGCTCGAAGCGGAAGCCGCGGCGTTTGCGCAAGAAGTCTGGCCGCGCTTCATGCGTCCCGATGCGCTCAAGGTCTGGAACGACTGGGGCGAACGCGGGGCGCACCGCGTCATTGTGACCGCCTCTCCCACCACCACCGTTACACCCTTCGCCCGAAAGCTGAGCGCCGAGGCTCTGCTGGGCACCGAGTTCGTCTTCGACGCGGACGACCGAATCACCGGCGGGTTCGCTGGCCCTAACTGTCGCGGCGAGGAGAAGGTGCGGCGGCTTAAAGCGGCCTATGGCGAGGACATGGCGCTGACCGCCGCCTATGGCGACACCTCGGGCGACACGGAGATGCTGGCGATGGCGCAGCAGCCGGGTTTCAGGGTCTTTCGCCAGAAGCGCTAGAGCTCAGTTCCCGTCGACGTCCACGTCGAAAACCATTGCCTTGCCGCGCGAGGTCGGATCCCAGCCGGCCTCGATCGCCGAGGCGACCGCGGTGCGGACGGCGTCGACATTGACGCGCTGCTTTTCCACGTCCGGCCGGCCGTTGGGCCGAAGCGGCGGCGGAAACTGCACGATGGCCTCACGTTTGAAGTTGGTGTGGCGCAGCGATACGGCCATGCCCTCCCAGACATTGCCGCCCTTGGGCTGAGGTTGGCGACGAAGCTCCCAGACGTAGCTTTCGCCATCGACTTCGACCGTGCCGCTTTGATCTCGTGTGAACTGCATGGCGGTTCCGATAGCACAAAATGAAAAGGGCGCGCCGCAACGGGCGCGCCCTTTCGTCATTCGACGGCTGTCTTAGTTGCCCGGCGTCTTCACGCCATCGGCGTCGGCCTGTTCGCGGCGATCGTAAACGTGGTCAACGATACCCCAAGCCTTGGCTTCCTCGGCCGACATGAAGTGATCGCGGTCCAGGGTCTTTTCGACCTCCTCATACGTCCGGCCCGTGTGGTGGACATAGATCTCGTTCAGACGACGCTTAGTGTAGCGGATGTCGGCGGCGTGCAGTTCGATGTCCGACGCCTGCCCCCGGAAACCGCCCGACGGCTGGTGCACCATGACCCGCGCATTCGGCAGGGCGATCCGCTGGCCTGCGGCGCCGGCCGTCAGGATCAGCGAGCCGGCCGAAGCCGCCATCCCCATGACGACGGTCGAAACCGGGCTCTTGATGTATTGCATCGTATCGTAGATCGCGAGCGCCGAGGTCACCTGACCACCGGGGCTGTTGATATACATGCTGATTTCCTTTTTCGGGTTCTCCGATTCCAGGAACAGCAGCTGGGCGCAGATCAGAGACGCCATGCCGTCCTCGAACGGTCCCGTCAGGAAGATGATCCGCTCGCGCAGCAGGCGCGAGAAGATGTCGAAGGAGCGCTCGCCGCGGCTGGATTGCTCCACCACCATCGGCACCAGGTTCATGTTCATCAGTTCGATCGGATCGCGCATTTAGCCTTCTCGTAATACGGCCTCACTCGGGCCTTCTGCGACTCACGTGTCGCACTGTCTGTCACGAGATATCGCGTCGCTAACGCCACCGCGCAAGGCGCAGCAGTGCTATTCCTCGTCCAAGGATCGCCGACGCCGCAAGCCATCCGCCAACGATCGCTCCATGTCGTCCTTCTGCGACGCAAAGTTTGCGGCATTGGCGTCGGCATCATACAGGGCGCTCAGATAGCTGTGATCCCATTCGGTCATGCCGTGAAGTGCGGCGCCGGGCGCAAAGAGATTGAGCACGGTATCGTGCGCCGTAAAATCTGCTTGAGGGTCAATCTGCGCCAGGGCGACCATCGCGATATAGTCGGCCAAGCTTGACGCGGGTACTTGGGCTGTCTTCGTGACATCGATGACGATGATCACCCACGCCATGTCATAGCGTATGTTCGCACGCAATCGCGTGACAACACGGTCTGCAACAACTGGCGGGGCTTCGCCATCCAATGCGATTGCAAGCTTGCCGGTATCATCACTGACCGGCATCGCCACATGCCACCAACGAACAGCCGCATCGGAATTTTGAAAGCGGCGCAGCGCCGACCGGCCCAAATCCGTTCCGCTATCGCCCGGATGGAAGCTTCGAAAATCATCCCGGACCAATCCCTGCGCTGTCAGGTCAGCGGCGTCCGTCGCGACAATGATGACATTTGCGCGACACGCTCCGTCACCGACGCGAACGCGCAGCGATCTCGCCTCGTCTCTAACGCGATCTGAGATGATCGACGACAAGCCCCGTTCAAGATTAACCACAGCGGGGCAGATCGCTTGGTTCCAGCGTGCGAGCGTCGCCTGCGGAAACGGCGCCGAAACGGCGGCGACGAATGCCTTGGCCTGCGTCTCAACAGGCGTGCTCTGCACCACGATATCGGGCAGAACGACCGGGGAAGCATCGGACGACGACTGGGGAAGGACCAACGCCGCAGCAGCAGCCAAAGTCGCCAAACCCGTCATCGCCAATCCCCCCTGAAAACAATCAGCCTTCGTCGTCTTCCTTCAGCAGCTCTTCCTTGGTGATCGGCTTGTCGGTCACGTCGGCGACGCCCACGATCAGGTCGACGACCTTCTCTTCATAGATGGGGGCGCGCATCTGGGCGGCGGCGTTGGGGTTCTGGCGGTAGAAGTTCAGAACGGCCTGTTCTTGGCCCGGATAGTTGCGGGCTTCCTGCAGAATGGCGGCGTTCAGTTCCTGATCGGTGACCTGGACGTTGTTGGCGCGACCGATTTCGGCCAGCACCAGGCCCAGACGCACGCGGCGCTCGGCGATCTTGCGGTATTCGGCCTTCAGGTCTTCGTCCGACTTGGCGGCGTCTTCTTCCGGCAGACGACCAGCGGTCTTGTCGGCCTCGACCTGCTGCCAGATGCCGTCGAACTCGGCGTCCACCATCTTCGGCGGCAGCGGGAAGTCATGGGCCTCGTCCAGTTGGTCCAGCAGGGCGCGCTTCAGCTTGAAGCGGGCGGCGCCGGCGTACTGCTGGTCAAGGTTGGACTTCAGCAGTTCCTTCAGCTTGTCCAGCGACTCCAGACCGATGCGGGTGGCGAACGCGTCGTCGATCTTGGATTCGGCTTCCGCCTTGATGGCCTTCACCTTGATGTCGAAGGTGGCTTTCTTGCCGGCCAGATGGGCGGCTTGATAGTTCTCGGGGAAGGTGACCTCGATGGTCTTTTCCTCGCCGACCTTGGCGCCCGTCAGCTGCTCTTCGAAGCCAGGGATGAAGCGGCCCGAGCCGATCACCAGGTCCGCGTCCTCGGCGGCGCCGCCTTCGAAGGGCTCACCGTCCAGCTTGCCCAGGAAGTCGATCGTCAGTTGGTCGCCTTCCGCGGCCTTGACGGTCTTGCCCTTCTTGTCTTCGTAGGTCTTGGCCTGACCTGCCAATTCCGTCAGGGCCTCGTCCAGATCGGCGTCCGACGCTTCATAGGTCGGGCGTTCCAGCTTCAGGGTCTTGGGATCGACCGGCTCGAAGTCCGGCATGATTTCGAGCGACATTTCATAGGCCAGGTCTTCCTGACCGGCGATGACCTTGTCCATGTCCGAAGTCAGCTTCATCTCGGCCGGCGCGGCCGGGCGGATCTTGGCTTCGTCGAGGGCCTTCTGGCTGGTTTCGTTCAGCTCGGCGTTGATGATCTCGCCCATGAACTCACGGCCGAAGGTCTTTTTGACGTGGGCGACCGGCACCTTGCCCGGACGGAAGCCCTTCAGCTTCACCTGCGGGGCGACTTCCTTGACGCGGGCTTCGAGCTTTTCGTTCAGCTCCGCCACGGGAATGGTGACCGCGATCACGCGGCTGAGGCCTTCGTTCGACTTTTCGACGACTTGCATGGTCGGGATTCTGACGCTCTGGGGCGCATGAGCCATCGAGACGGCCGGCGCGGAATGGATAAAGCAAGAAGGCCGCCCCGTGTGGAGCGGCGCCTCGAAGCCCGCCCTTATGTCGAGAAGGGCCCGAAAGGTCAACGCGGGCGTGGTCAGAGCCGGTGGTTTCGCGGCCTTTGCGTGGCTATGTTGACCAAATGAGCCAACCCGCCTCCCCCATCGGCGTCTTCGTCACGCCCGTCACCCCGCTTCAACAGAACTGCACGACTGTCTGGTGCACCGCCACCAACAAGGCCGCCGTGATCGATCCCGGCGGTTCGGTCGATGCGGTGCTGGGCGAGGTCACGCGGCGCGGCCTGACGCTGGATCAGATCTGGATCACCCACGGCCATCTGGATCACGCGGGCGGCGCGGCCGAAATGCAGGAGAAAACCGGCGTCCAGATCACTGGGCCCCAGAAGGCCGACCAGTTCTGGATCGACCGAATCGTGGAGAGCGGCCGGATGTACGGCCTGCCCGACGCTCGCCCCTTCGCGCCGGACCGCTGGCTGGAGGACGGCGACACAGTATCGTTGGGAGAAACGACCTGGGACGTGCGCCATTGTCCAGGCCACACGCCCGGGCACGTCATCTTCTTCAATCGCGCGGCGCGATTCGCTCAGGTCGGCGACGTTCTGTTTAAGGGCTCGGTCGGTCGGACCGACTTCCCGATGAGCGATCCGCCCGCACTGATACGCTCGGTGATTGAAAAGCTCTGGCCGCTGGGCGACGACGTCACCTTTGTGCCGGGCCACGGGCCGATCTCCAGCTTTGGTGAAGAGCGACGGACCAATCCGTTCGTGTCTGACGCCGCAATGCGACAGGCCCCGATCCAGCGTGAGCCGTCGGGGCCTGCCTGAGCCTAATGATCGTGTGGCTTATCGGCGCAGGATCATGCCGATGATGACGCCGATGCCCAACGCGTAGAGCGTCGCCTTCATCGGATTGTCCTGAATGTCTTCCTGTACACGGTGGACGCGTCCGGAAATCTTCTCGCGCACCAGACCTGCGTCTTCTCTGACCGCCTGTCGGACCGAAGTGGTCTTGCTGAAGCTGCGGCCCTCGCCCTCGGCGAGAATGGCGTCCGCCTGTCGGTCCAGACGTTGGGTCAGATCGTCGTCTTCCAAGACGATGTCGTCGGGTGATGTCGCGCTGATTGGGGTGTTGGTCATGTCGATCTCCATGGTTCGCTGAACAAACAGGCGTTGCGAACCATGGTTCCTTTTTGAACGCTGGCGATCACGGTGCGTTGGTTGATCGCACAAGGAGCCGCCCATGACCTACGTCGAACCCACCCCGACAACGCCGCAACCCGAGATCCAGCCTGAGCCGACGCAGCAGCCGGAAATACAGCCGTCAGACACCCCTGATGAAGTTCCGCCGATGGAACCGGATGGCGGCGGCGAAGGTGATTCGCGGCCTTATGGCGCTGGGTAAAGTCAAACTCACTGGGCCTTGAGGATTGCGACAGTAAAACGGAGTTCCCGACGGAACCGTCACGGAGTCACTGGGTTCACTTCAGCAAGCGCAACGGCAGCACTGAAAGGAACACGATGGACAGCCAACCCACCCGACCCTCCGGCGTTTCCAAGCGAGGTTTTGCCTCCATGGATCCGGAACGTCAGCGCGAAATCGCGCGCAAAGGGGGCGCCAGCGTCCCCAGTGAAAAACGCAGCTTCTCCCAAGACCGCAGCCTCGCCGCACAGGCCGGCCGCAAGGGTGGAGAAGCGTCGCACGGAACCAAGAAAGACGCGGACGCAGCCGAAGGGCAGTAGTCAGTTAGACTAGATACAAACAGGGCGGCCCATCGATCGATGCGCCGCCCTTTTTCTTGTGCGCGATCAGCCGCGCATTCGGCTCAGGCGCGCAGGACCGCCAAGGCGACGCTCGGCGCCGGAGAGGTGTCGATGCGCACGACCGTCCAGCCGGAGGCGGCAGCCATGGTCTGGATCGATTCTGGCGTGAACTTGCGCGAGCTTTCGGTGTGGATCGTCTCGCCGGTCATAAAGCGGAATGTCCGCTCTCCGATGTGCGCAGTGGTCGGCGCAATCGCCTGCAGATGCATTTCCATGCGCGAGGCGTCCGGGTTCCACACGGCGCGGTGAACAAAGGCGTCCACATCGAAATCGGTATCCAACTCGTGATTGGCGCGGATCAGAACATTGCGATTGAAGGCCGCCGTCACGCCCTGGCTGTCGTCATAGGCGGCGACCAGGATTGCAGGATCTTTGACCAGATCGACGCCCAGAATGAACAACGCCCCCTCTCCCAGCATCCGACGCGCCGCCGCCAGGAATTGCTCGGCCTCATCCGGCTGCAGATTGCCAATGGTCGAGCCGGGAAAGAAGCCGATCCGTCGCCCCGACGGCAGGTCGTCGGGCAGCGGCGCCAAACGCTCGAAGTCGCCCAGAACAGGCTGCACACGCAGTTTCGGATAATCAGCACGGACGCGAATGGCCGCGTCCATCAGGGCGCTCTCGCTGATGTCGAGAGGAACGTAGGCGCCGAGATCGGTGGCGGCATCCAACAGAATCCGCGTCTTTTCACTGGCGCCGGATCCGAACTCGACCAGTACGGCGTCGGGGCCGAAGTCGGCCGTCAATTCTGCCGCGCGATCGCGCAACAGAGCCATTTCCTGCCGGGTCGGATAGTATTCCGGCAGCACGGTGATGTCTTCGAACAGGCGCGACCCGTCCGCGTCGTAGAACCACTTTGGCGGCACGGCCTTTTGCGCGCGCGACAGCCCCTCGATCATATCCTTTCGAAAGGCGGCGGTTTGGGCGTCGTCCGCGGCGGCGTCTCGCGCCACGGTTCGATCTTCAGCCAGTCTCAAACCCATGAAGGCCCACCTCTGTTGGGGATAGAAGAAGTTGCGATAGGTGATGCGGTCATGACCCGGCGGCGTGGCGAACGATCCGCCCCGCAGCACCATCTGATTGGCCATGAACTTGCCGTTGTATTCGGCGGCGGTGCCCGGCGTCGGCTGGAAGCCGGGATAGGGCGCATAGGCGCTGGACGTCCACTGCCACACTTCGCCAGCCAGGTTCGTGAACGCATCAGGCGAAGAGTCAGCGGCATGTTCCCACTCCGCCTCGGACGGCAGCCGCTTGCCGGCCCAGCGGGCATAGGCGTCGGCCTCGTAAAAGCTGATGTGGCGAACCGGCGCGGCAAGATCGACAGGTGTACGCCCCGTCAGCCCCATCACGGTCCAGTCGCCATTCTCCAGACGCCAATACAGCGGCGCAGTCCAGCCCTCGGCCTTGACCGTCGCCCAGCCGTCCGACAACCACAGTTCGGAACGCGAATAGCCGCCATCCTGCATGAAGGCGATCCAGTCGCCGTTCGTCACCAGATCCGCAGCCAGAGCGAACGGCCCCAGCCAGACACGGTGCGCAGGCCCCTCATTGTCGAAGGCGAAGCCCGCTTGGTCGTGGCCTATCTTCACCAGACCGCCTTCGAACGCCACCGTTCCACCGCGCCTGATCTGAAGCGGCTCGGTTCTGGGTTCAATCTCATAGGCGGTGGGGTCGAGCGGAGAGCGCGACATCAGGTTCAGCATATCCATCAGGAAAAGCTCCTGATGCTGCTGGTCGTGGTGCAGCCCCAGCTCGAACAGATAACGTTGATGCCCGCTCGTCTCGCCCTGCGCCAGCCAAGCGATCATCCGGCGGTCGATCTCTCGCCGATAGGCCAGGACCTCGTCGACGGAGGGGCGAGTCATCAGCCCGCGCTGGTCCCGCCTGACCCGCTCGCCCAAAGCCTCATAGTAGGAGTTGAACAGCTGCTGAAAACGCGGATCGACGGGCTGGTATCCGGGATCGGACGACAGGATCATCGCCTCGAAAAACCAGCTTGTGTGCGCCAGATGCCATTTCCCTGGGCTGCAATCCGCCATCGACTGAGCTGACAGATCCTCGGCAGACAAACCTTCAGCCAGAGCGATCATGCGCACGCGAACGGCCTTGAACCGCGCCACGTCTGACGCAACCCGCGGGTCGGGCTCGGAGCGCGCATTCATGTCAGCTGTCCCGTCCGACACCAGCCCCAGCGCCTTGTCAGTGCCGAACAAACGCACCAACAAGGCCAAGGTTCCCAAGCACTTGGCGTTCGGGATCACACATCAGAGCATCGGGCGGCCGCCATGTTTGGCGTATTCCAACCGCGCGATGGTGCGATTATGGACCTCGTCCGGGCCGTCGGCGATGCGCAAGGTGCGGACACCCGCGTAAAGCTCGGCCAGGGGCGTGTCGCCCGAGACCCCGGCGCCGCCGAACGCCTGAATGGCGTCGTCGATGATCTGCAAAGCCATCTTCGGCGCGGCGACCTTGATCTGCGCGATTTCGGAGCGGGCGTTCTTTGCTCCCGCCTGATCCATCATCCAGGCGGCCTTCAGCACCAGCAGGCGGCACATCTCGATGTTGGTGCGCGCCTCCGCGACGCGCTGTTCCCACACCGAATGCTCGGCCAACTGCTTCTTGAACGCCGTCCGGTTCAGCAGTCGCGTCACCATCAGTTCCAGCGCCCGCTCGGCTGCACCGATGGTGCGCATGCAGTGGTGAATACGGCCCGGGCCAAGCCGCCCTTGGGCGATCTCGAAGCCCCTCCCCTCGCCCGCGATCAGGTTCTCGACCGGCACGCGGACGTTCTCCAACACGACCTCGGCATGGCCGATCGGCTTTTCGTCATAGCCGAACACCGACAGCATCCGCTCGACGCGGAAGCCAGGCGTATCTGCCGGCACGATGATCTGCGACTGCTGGGCGTGGGATGCGGCGTCGGGGTCAGTCTTGCCCATGACGATCGTCACGGCCAGGTTCGGATGGCCCATGTTGGTCGACCACCATTTGCGGCCGTTAATGACATAGTGGTCGCCGTCCCGCTCGATCCGGGTCTGGATGTTGGTGGCGTCGGACGAGGCGACCTCAGGCTCGGTCATCAGGAAGGCCGAACGGATTTCGCCGGCCATCAGGGGCTTCAGCCAGCGCGCCTGCTGCTCGGCGTCTCCGTACATATGGAGCACCTCCATATTGCCGGTGTCGGGGGCGTTGCAGTTGAACACCTCGGCCGACCACAGATGCCGCCCCATCATCTCGGCCAGCGGCGCGTATTCCAGATTGGTCAGACCCGCCCCGTGTTCGCCGGGCAGGAACATATTCCAAAGTCCGGCCTCCTTCGCGGCCGCCTTCATCGTCTCCATAACCGGCGGCTGACGGTTCGAATCCTCGCGGACCTGTGCGAAATATTCTGCTTCGCGCGGGATGACCTGCTCGTCCAGGAAGCGACGGACGCGGGCGTGCCAATCCAGGGCGCGGTCGGAGTGTTTGAAGTCCATGTCGTTTCCTCTTTCCCGTTCGCGTCTCTGCCGGACGCTCGATACGAAAACGGCGCGGCCCCTGGTCGGGAGCCGCGCCGCCATAACTAGTCGTTCAGACCGGCATCAGCGCTTCAGCAGCGGAGCCAGCTTCTGGGCGATCATCATGTCGCCGGCGATCTTCAGCTTGCCCTGCATAAAGGCCATCATTGGGTCCAGCTTGCCTTCCGACAGGGCCATAAAGTCATCCCACTTCATCGAGACGGTGGCGTCGGCGGGCTTGTCCTCGTTCGTCACCGTGTTCGGCGTGGAGGCGCCGTCGATGTAGATCTTGCCCTCGTCGCCGAGGTCGAGCTTGACGGTCTTGCCGAGGCCGGAGTTGTCGCCGACGGCGCCGCGGATGTGTTCGGTGACTTGTGCGAGATCGGGCATTGGGGGCGTCTCCCTGTTGGACGTTGTGAACTACGGGTTAGCCCGCATCGGCGGGGGCGCCAAGATCACGTCGGGGAAAGCTCGGTCACTTCTCGTCAGCGGATCTGGAATACAGACTGGCTGCGCCTAGCGCGACCATGAAGAAGGCGAACGCCGTCACGATCGCGGCGACGAAGGGAATAGCGGATTGCGGCATTGGAAATCTCCTCTGCCGCCTTTCTGAGCCCTATCGCGCCAGCGCGCCTTGATCAGGATCAAACCCTTATTTGTCGGGATCGCCGTCGCGGAACCGCCACTTCATCACCAGCACGCCGGACGCCATCACCAGGGCGCACGCGTTGGCGACCGTGACAGGCCAGGCCTTTGTCATGATCCCATAGACGACCCACAGCACGAAACATGTCACGGTCAGGGAATAGGTCTTCAAGCTGACCGACGACGCATCGCGCTCCTTCCAAATCTTGACCGCCTGGGGCGCGAAGCTGGTGATCGAGCAGATCGCAGCCGCTGACCCGACGACGTTGGCGATGAGGTCGCTCACGGGGCGACCCTCCGCGTGCCTTCATTCTGTCTCGCCATCCTTGACCTTCACCTTCAGCCTTCGGCTCCCCTGTCCGAAAGCGCGGCGCGGCGAAAGGATGCTCGACCGGCGGGTCCGAGCGTCAGTCGGCCTTGGGTTCGGCCCGCTTGCCGATCGTGCGGTCCAGGAAGTCGAGATAGGTGCGCCATTGTTGCAGTTGCCTCGGGTCGCCGCGGACACCGTGCCGCTGGCCGGGATAGAGCATCATCTCGAACGGCACGCTCTTGGCCTGCAAGGCGTCGATGACGCGCGTCGCATTGCCGAAGATGACGTTGTCGTCGGCCATGCCGTGCAGCAGCAGCAGCCGCCCCGTCATGTCATCCAGTCGCGGCAGGACGTCGGTGGCGGCATAGCCTTCCGGATTGGCCTGGGGCGTGGACATATACCGTTCGGTATAGTGGGTGTCGTACAGGCTCCACTCCGTCGGCGCCGCGCCCGCCAAGGCCGAGGCCAGGCCGGCGTCCTTGTCCGTAAGGGTCAGCAGGCTGAGGAAGCCCCCGAAGCTCCAGCCCATAACCGCGATATGGTCGGCATCGACGTAAGGCAGGGTCTTCAGCCATTGCGCGGCCTGGGCCTGATCCTCGACCGCCGGAATGCCCAGACGGCGATAGATGCTGGTCTCGAACGCCTGCGACCGGTCGCCTTCACCGCGATTGTCGACGCGGAAGACGATGTAGCCCGCCTCGGTCAGCAGTTGGTTGGTCAGGGGCTGCCAGCTTTTCTGCACGCCCGCCCCGGTGCCGGGGCCGCCATAGACCTGCATCACCACCGGATATTTCTTGGACGGATCGAAGTCGGGCGGCGTGGTCATGCGCCAGACCAGGGTCTGGCCGTGGCTCTGCATCGTGCCGAACTCGGGCGTGCGAAGGCGTGAGACGTAGGGGGCGAACGGATGGCTGGCGTCGAGCTTGTTCTCTTCGATCCAGCGCACGCGCGTGCCGTCGATGCGGTACAGCGCCGACTGCGTCGGGGTCGCCGGGTCCGAATAGTTGCCGACATAGGCGGTCGCCGGCCCGTTAACCGACACCGTCCACCAGCCGCCGCCCGGCGTCACCGCGACCGGATCGACCGTGCGGTTCAGATTGGCGCGGAACATCTGCTGCTCGATCGGCAGTTCCTTGCCGTCGCGCATCGAGGCGGTGAAATAGACGTCCCCGGTCTGCTCGTTGACGCCGTCCAGATGTTTGACCGGATAGTCGCCGCGCGTGATGGCCCGCAGCCGTCGCCCGTTGCGGTCGTACAGATACAGGTGCCGCCAACCCGAATCCTCGTTGGACCAGATGAACCGGCCATCAGACAGGACGCGGAAGTCGTCGTTCAGATCGACCCAGGCCTGCGCCTTCTGGCTGAGGATCACGCGTGACGCGCCGGTCGTCGGATCGACGCTAAGCAGATCCAAAGTTTTCTGGTCGCGCGACTGACGCTGGACATACAGGGTCTTGCCATCGCCTGACCAGTTCACCCGCGCCAGATAGATGTCGGTATTGGATCCCAGGTCCACCTTGACCCGTCCCCCGCCCTGCAGGTCGCGCACATACAGTTCGACCACCGCATTGGGTCGGCCCGCGCGAGGATAGCGCTGCTCCACCATCGTCGCGCCGCCGCCGGTGATTTCGAAGCGCGGCACGATATCGACCGAACTCTCGTCCACGCGCGTCATGGCGATGTAGCGCTCCTCGGGGCTCCACCAGTATCCGGTGTCGCGATCCATCTCCTCCTGGGCGATGAACTCGGCCGTGGCCCAGGTGATCAGACCCGCGCCGTCGTCGGTGATCGGCGTCTCCTTGCCGCTCGCCAGATCATAGACGACCAGATTCTGATCGCGGACATAGGAAACGTAGCTGCCCTTGGGCGACACCTTGGCGTCGATCTCGTCAGCCGGCGTCTCGGTCAGGCGGCGCACCTTGCCGTCCGCCCGGCTCGCCAGGAAGATGTCGCCTTCCAGCGGCGCCAGGATGTAGCGGCCCTGCTGGTCCCAAGAATATTCGACCACGCCTCGCGCACTGATCCGCATCCGCTCGCGCCGGGCCTTTTCGGCCTCCGACAGTTCGCCGGCGTCGGGAACCAGCGCCCGTGCGTCGATCAGCTTGTAGGGTTCGCCCTCACCCGTCGGCGCGGCCCACAGGTCCTGCACATCCACATTGTCCTCGCGCGAGCGCAGGAAGGCGACCAACTGGCCGTCAGGCGACAGGCTGACCCCCTTGGCCACCGGCCCGTTCAGGCTGGGGCTGGAAAACACCCGCTCGGGCGTCAGGATGTTGGAGGGCGTCTCCTGCGCAAGCGCCGAACTGGCGGACAGGAGGATGGTCGAGGCGAGAAGAAGGGTGCGCATGGGTCGGGACGCTAGCGGTGCTTCTGCAAGCCGTCACGAGGAAATGTCGTCGCCGGGTGAAAGGCTTGTCCTTCCCTGCGAGGGGTTCTCAGATTAGAGAGACGCAAGATGACAGACGCCGCCCTCTCCCCCGCCTCCGTGAAAGCCAGCCCCTTCAATGAGCTTGAGGTCCTGTGGGTGCGCCACTGGACCGACAGCCTGTTCAGCTTCGGCGTCAAACGGCCCGAGGACTTCCGCTTCCGCTCGGGCGAATTCGTGATGATCGGCTTGCCGGGCGAAAACGGCGGAAAGCCTGTTTTGCGCGCCTATTCCATCGCCAGCCCTTGCTGGGCCGAGGAGCTGGAGTTCTTCTCGATCAAGGTCGCCGACGGCCCCCTGACCTCGCGCCTGCAGAAGATCCAGCCCGGCGACACCGTCCTGATGGGCAAGAAGCCGACCGGCACCCTGGTTCTGGACGCCCTGACTGGCGGCGAACGCCTGTTTCTGATCGGCACCGGCACGGGGCTGGCGCCTTGGCTCAGCGTCGCGCGCGATCCAGAGACCTATTCCCGCTTCGGCCATGTCTATGTGATCCACACGGTCCGCAGCGTCGCCGACCTGGCCTACCGCGACTTCTTCACCCGCGAAATCCACGACGATCCTCTGATCGGCGACGAGGCCAAGGCCCAGCTGACCTACTATCCGACGGTCACCCGCGAAGCGTTCGAGACGCCGGGCCGGATTACCGACCGCATCAAGTCCGGCGACTTCTTCCGCGACCTGGGCCTGCCCGAGGGGTTCGACCCCGCCCGCGACCGCGCCATGCTGTGCGGCTCCATGGCCATGATCAAGGAAGCCGGCGAACTGCTGGAGACCTATGGCCTGAAGGAAGGCTCCAACGCCGAACCGGCCGACTATGTTCTGGAACGCGCCTTCGTCGGTTGAGACAGTCTGACGGCTTGGCTTGCGCGGCCTGACCCGCTAACCCCACGCCCATGTCAAAGCCTGCTCTTGTCGCCGTCGATGCGCGCGTCGATCCCGCCGAATGCCAGTCGATGGCCGAGGTCCGCCAGGGCGTCGACGCCCTGGACCGCGCCCTGGTCGCCCTGCTGGCCGAGCGCCAGCGCTACATGGACGCCGCCGCCCGCATAAAGCCCGACCGCGACGCCGTCTTCGACCAGGCCCGGATCGATGACGTGGTCGCCAAGGTTCTGGTCTCAGCGGAAGCGCACAATTTGTCGCCCGACATCGCCGAACCCGTCTGGCGTCTGCTGATCGACCGCTGCATCGCCCACGAGTTCGCCACCTACGACCGCACGCGCAGCTGAACGCGACAAGCCCGTCTAGGTCTTGAGACTTCTCAGCATGATTTCGTGGCGATAGGCCGCGACGTCAGCCAAGGCCGCCTCCAGCGCATCACGCACCCGTTCCACAGCCGGCGCGGCCAGCTTCTGATCCACTGCTTCCGCCTCGGCGCAGATCATCGCCAGGTCTCGCGCGCCGATGCCCGCCGCCGCGCCCCGGATCGTATGGACCCCGTCGCGCCAGCCCTCGACCTTGGGATCCAGCATGACGGACCACAGGCCGGCCTGATTGACGAACAGGCCCAACACTTCCTCGTTGATGGCGTCGTCCCCGCCCGTCATGCCGTTCAGTACGGTGAAATCGACGGCGCCCGTCAGATCCCGCAAAGCCATCAGGCCGCCGTCTCCTCGCCTTTGGCCAGGCGCGAGTTCCTGGACGACCACAGCAGATAAATGGCGATCCCGATCACATTCCAGACGACGAAGCCGATCTGCGTCACCGGCTTCAGGCTCAGGAAGAAGACGATACATCCGATCACGCTGACTGCCCCAACCACCGGCCACAGCGGGGCCTTGAACACCCGCTTGCGACCGGGCTCGCGGATGCGCAGGACGATCAGACAAACCCCGACCGAGCAGAAGGCCGCCAGCGTCCCGGCATTGGCCAGCGACGCCAGTTCGTCCAGCGGCAACAGCCCCGCCAGGATCGCCACGACGATGGCGGTGAACACCGTCACCACCGCCGGCACGCCCCGGCTCGACACCTTGGCCAGGCGACGCGGCAACAGGCCGTCGCGCGCCATGCCCAGGAAGATGCGGCTCTGGCCGAACAGGAAAGCCAGCAGCACGGTCGGAAGCGCGATCACCGCCGCCGCCGCAATCCACTGGGCCGCCGTCCCCTGTCCCATCTGGCGCAGGATCAGGGCCAGCGGCTCGGGGCTGCTGGCGAAGGTCGCGACAGGTCGCGCGCCGATGGCTGCGGCCGCAACGACCAGATACAGCGCCGTGCAGATCAGCATGGAGCCGACGATGCCGATGGCCAGGTCACGCTCAGGCTTCTTGGTCTCTTCCGCCGCCGTCGAGATGGCGTCAAAGCCGTAGAAGGCGAAGAAGATGATCGCCGCCGCCGCCATTACCCCGGTTTGGACGAAGGGCGCGCCGAAGCCGTTGGGCATGAAGGGCGTGAAATGCTCGGGCTTGAACGCCGGCAGGGCGATGGCGACGAATACCACCAAGGCCGCGATCTTGATCAGGACCAGCACCGCGTTCAGCGTCGCGCTCTCCTTGGTGCCCAGCAGAAGCAGGCCCGTCACCACCCCGATGATGGCCACGGCCGGCAGGTTGATGATGCCCCCCGCATGCGGCCCGGCGACCAGCGCCGTCGGCAGATCGATCCCCAGCCCGCTCAGGAAGCCGACCGCATAGCCGGACCAGCCCACCGCCACGGCGCTGACGACCAGCGAATATTCCAGGATCAGGCTCCACCCCACGATCCAGGCGATCAACTCACCCAGCACCGCATAGGAATAGGTGTAGGCGCTGCCCGCCGTCGGCATCATGGTCGACAGTTCGGCATAGGCCAGAGCCGCGCAGGCGCAGACCAGTCCCGCAAGGCCAAAGCTGATCAACACGGCCGGGCCCGCCAACCCCGCCCCGACCCCGATCAGCGTCAGGATGCCGGTGCCGACGATGGCCCCCACGCCCAGGGCCAGCAGGTGCGGCCAGCTCAACGTCGGCTTCAGCCGCGGTCCGTCGTGCGGCGCCATCATGGTGTCGATTGATCGACGCCGGTTCCAGAAGGCCATGATGTTCGCTCCCCCGCCGCTTGCCGCGACTGATTCCACGGGGACCATACTCCGTCGCAGAAAGTTTGCGAAAGCGCTTGCCAACCCCCGAACCGCTGGGTAGTAGGAGCGCCCTTCGGCAAGGCCTCGCCCCCGAAGACGCAGACGATCGGTCGGGTGATTAGCTCAGTTGGTAGAGCAGCTGACTCTTAATCAGCGGGTCGTAGGTTCGAACCCTACATCACCCACCATCGTCTTTCCCTAGCTTCCCAACAGCCTCTTGGATTTCGCGCGGCGTGGCTTAAATGCCGATGCCTGCCGCTGAACGGAATCCGACCTATGGCCGACTACGACTACGACCTCTTCGTCATCGGCGCCGGTTCAGGCGGAGTGCGGGCGGCGCGGCTGACGGCTCTGGATGGCAAGAAGGTCGCGGTCGCCGAGGAGTATCGGGTCGGCGGCACCTGCGTCATCCGTGGCTGCGTGCCCAAGAAGTTCATGGTCATGGCCTCCGAGGTCAGCCACGCGCTCGAGATCGCCGAGGGCTACGGCTGGTCGTTCGACAACGCCAGGTTCGACTGGCCCACCTTCCTTGAAGCCAAGGACGTCGAGATCGCGCGCCTGTCCGGCATCTATGCCGCCAATCTGGGCAAGGCCGGGGTTGAACTGGTGCACGGGCGCGCGGTTCTGAAAGACGCCCATACGGTGGAGATTGTTGGCAAGGATCGCACCATCACCGCCGAAAAGATCCTGATCGCCACGGGCGGCCGCCCGTGGAAGCCGGACGAACTACCGGGGATCGAGCACGCAATCACGTCTGAAGAAGCCTTCCACCTTCCGGAACTGCCCCAGCGCATCCTGATTGCGGGCGGCGGCTATATCGCGGTGGAGTTCGCCGGCATCTTCGCGGGCCTGGGCGTCGAGACGACCCTGATCTATCGCGGCCCCAACATCCTGCGCGGCTTCGATGACGATGTGCGCGCGCACCTGGCCGGAGAGATCGAAAAGCGGGGCATCAAGGTCATTCTGGGCTGCCAGCACGAGAAGATCGAAAAGACCGAGACCGGCCTGGTCAACCACCTCGAAAACGGGATGAAGCTGGAGACGGACGTCGTCATGTTCGCCACCGGCCGCATCCCGTACGTCAAGGATCTGGGGCTGGAGAGCGCAGGCGTCGCGCTGAATGAGACCGGCGCCATCAAGGTCGATCCCTATTCCAAGACGACGGCCGACAACATCTGGGCCATCGGCGACGTCACCGACCGGATGAACCTGACGCCCGTCGCCATCCGCGAAGCCGTCGCCTTCCATCAGACCGTCTATCGCGACAATCCCCAGCACTTCGACTACGAGGCCGTGGCCACCGCCGTCTTCAGCCAGCCGCCGGTCGGGGTCGTGGGCCTCAGCGAGGCCGAGGCCCGCCGCTCCTGCTCGAACGGCGTCGATGTCTATGTCACCCGGTTCCGGCCCATGAAATACGCCTTCACCGGCTCGGATGAGCGGGTGCTGATGAAGCTGGTGGTCGATGCCGACAGCCAGCGCGTGGTCGGCGTCCATATCGTCGGCCCCGACAGCCCCGAGATGATCCAGCTGGCAGCCATCGCGGTGAAGGCCGGTCTGACCAAGGCGCAGTGGGACGCCACGTGCGCCGTCCACCCCACCATGGCGGAAGAGCTGGTCACGCTGAAGGAGAAGCAGTCGGGCGCGACCTCGGCCGGCTGACGGTTGCTTTTAGGGCCTGGGCCGCTCGCGGAATCGTTCAAGCAGGTCCAGACGGGCGCTGAGGGGCACGGGCGTCACGGTCGGTCCCGAATTGACGAAGTTCATCAGCCGGGTGTCTGTCAGCGTCGCTGTGGGCCAGCGTGGCCGCCCGACGCCGTTGGGATCGCCCGAGCGCGCGAAGGCGGTCCAATAGCTCATCATGGCCTCCGACGCCTTTCGGTCCCGATCCTCGACGGGATACGGCAGAGTGTTCAACGTGCCGAACACATAGGGCCGCTCGATCGCATGGGTCGCGCCGCCATGCGGCTCGGGATTCTGTGGCGACGAGATATCGAACCGATAGAGCCAGGCCGGATGACCCGCCTTGGCATGCAGTCGCGCAAGCATCCGGGCCGGCTCCGAGAAGACCAAATCCGTGATCGCCAGCTTGTCGAACGCCTCCAGCCCGCCATAGGCCTGAACGGCGTCGGCGCGCTCGAGCCAGGTCATGTCATCGTCGATCTGACCATAGCCGTTGCGATCCGTGGGCCGCATCCACCAGAACTCGGCGCTGTTGCTGCCGATGATGAAGGGCACCGGAGCCTGCCGCCCCGCCTTGAACGCTGCCTCGACCGTGGACGGCACGATCCGCCCGTCGATCAGCGTCAGGTCGCCGTTGGCGAAAACCGGGGGCGGCGTCAGGAACAGATCGGCCGGCGCCGCGCGCAAATCCGCCGCCGTTCGCAGTCCCGCGCCATAGGCCCACACCTCGCCGCGCTCGCGCGCTGAGGGCGCGCCATAGGCGCCCTTGCGGTCCAGCGGCGTCTGCAACTCCCGCCCCAGGCCGGACTGAACGATCGCCCGGTCGAACAGACCGCGCGCCGGCGGCGAGATCATCAGTCGCGTGACAATCGCCCCGCCTGCCGACTCGCCAAAGATGGTCACGTTCTTGGGGTCGCCACCAAAGGCCGCGATATTGGCGCGCACCCATTTCAGCGCCGCCGTCACGTCCATCAGGCCGTAATTCCCCGCCGCCTCGCCCGCCGGCCGCTCGGCCGCCAGCGCCGGATGATCGAAGAAGCCCAGCCGCCCCAGCCGATAGTTCAGCGTCACCACGACCATGCCGCGCTTGGCCAGGTTGGTACCATCATACAGCGGCGCGGTTCCCGACCCGTTGACCAGACCGCCGCCATGAATCCAGATCATGACCGGGGCAGGTTGCGCCGCGCTGATCGGCCGCCAGACGTTCAGGTTCAGACAGTCCTCGCTCATCGGCAAAGGACCGACGCCGGGGTCGCCGTTCGGCGGCGCCTGGATGCACAGCGGACCGTAGGCCGAGGCGTCGCGCTGGCCCTGCCAGGTCGGCGCGGGGCCGGGCGGTCGCCAACGCCGCTCGGCCGTCGGCGGCGCGGCATAGGGAATGTTCTTGAACGCAGCCACTTCGGCATCCGCGCGTCCGGTCAGGACGCCCTGCGGAATGCGGACGGTGGGCTGGTCGGCTGCGGGCGCCATCATGAGCGAGAGGGTGGCGAAAACGCCGGCGATTGTCATGCGCGCTGATTAGCAAATTACGGCGGCGCGCCAATAATCTTGCGATCACAGTTCACGACAGCGAAGCCAGAGAACCGATTTCGATGTCGCGCGTTATCGCCAAGCTGTGCGGGGTAAGCGTTGAACGAAGCGGCAAAATCCGGAGATCCGACCATTAACTTGGGTGCGGCTTTCAAGGCCTCGCCCAATCCCTATGTGCTGCTCACGCCTGACCTGCGGATCGCCGAGGTCAATCAGGCCTATATGGATGTCACGGGCGCCAAGCGCAGCGAAGTGTTGGGCCAACCGCTCTTTGCCGCCTTCGACTCGGGCCCTGGCTCGGACGCCCCGGAGAACGTCCGCCAAGTCCGTGCGTCACTGGAAAAGGCGCGCGACACCCGACAACGCGATCATCTGGCAGTCGTGCGATTCTCTATGCCCCGAGCGCAGCCGGACGGCAGCGAGATTTTTGAAGAGCGTCTGTGGAGCGCCACCCATACGCCCATACTGAACGCCGACGGCGAAGTGGTCATGCTGCTTCAGCACACCATGGATGTGACGGACCTGGCGCCCGTCATCCGCCCGGACGAGCCGACGACCGCTTTGGACGCCATCGTGGGCGGGTCGGTCCTTCGCCGCGCTCAGTCCGTCCAGGAAGACAATCGTCGCCTGGAAACCGAGCGGAACCGCTTGGTCGAAATGTTCATGCAGGCCCCCGGCTTCGTCGCGATCATGTCCGGACCGGACCATCGGTTCCAGATGCACAACGACGCCTACAGCCAGCTCATCGGACACCGGGATATCGCCGGCAAGCCGGTCAGGCAGGCCCTGCCGGAACTGGAAGGCCAAGGCTTCTACGATCTGCTCGACAGCGTCTTCGCCACAGGCGAACCCTATGAAGGGCGCGAGAGCGCGGCCCAGCTGCAGCGTAAGCCCGATGGGCTGCTCGAAACCGTCTATCTCAACTTCATCTATCAACCGATCCGCGACGACGCGGGCGCGGTGGTGGGCATCTTCGTGCAGGGTCACGACATCACCGAGAACGTCCTGGCCGCCCAGCGCCAGAAGTTGATGATCGACGAACTGAATCATCGCGTGAAGAACACCTTGGCCACGGTGCAATCGATCGCCATCCAGACGGCCCGTTCCAACACCGACCCGGCCAGCTTCGCCGAGACCTTCCAGTCCCGGATCATGGCCCTGTCGCATACGCACAACCTGCTGACCCAAAGCCATTGGGAAGGCGCCGATCTGCGCGCCATTCTGGAGCACGAGACAGAGGCCTATGGACCGACCCGGATCAGCCTCAACGGACCGCCGGTGTCGCTGGAACCCGCTGTCGTCCTGTCGCTCGGCATGATCTTCCACGAGCTCGCGACGAACGCCGCCAAATATGGCGCGCTGCATACGCCGGACGGTCGCATCTTTATCGACTGGGGATTGGCCGACCAGAGACACCGAAAGCTGAAGTTGAGCTGGCGCGAAATCGGCGGCCCCAAGGTTGCGGTTCCGGCCAGGAAGGGCTTTGGCAGCCGTTTGATTGAGCGAAACATTCGCCATGATCTGGCGGGCGAGATCGATCTGGTCTACGCCCCCGAAGGATTGATCGCGGAACTGACAGTTCCATTGGACAGGACGGCCGCACAATGACCCAGCCCCTCACCGGCCGCCGCGTGCTTGTCGTCGAAGACGAGTCGCTCGTCGCCATGCTCTTGGAAACAATCCTGGAGGACATGGAGTGCGTGCCGATCGGTCCCGCGTCCAATGTGGACGAAGGTCAGAAGCTGGCGCGCGATACGGAGAATCTCGACGCCGCCCTGCTGGACGTCAACGTCGCCGGCCGTCAGGTCTTTCCCGTCGCCGAGGCGCTGAAGGAACGCGGCGTGCCGTTCGTCTTTTCGACCGGCTACGGCGAAGGCGGACTGCCCGACGAATGGCGAGGCCAGCCTACGATCCAGAAGCCCTTCACAGAACTCGCCATCCGTGACGCCCTGATGAAGGCCATGGGAGTGGCTCAAGCCTGAGGCCTAGCTCGGCATCCGCCGCGGCGCGAACCATCCGTCATCGGTATTCTGCACGGACCCTGCGACGGCCAGCACCTTGAGCGTATGTGTAATCAGCCGCTTCGCACGCGGCCGACTGCCCTCGAACTCGTCCATCAACTCGGTCGGCGACATCGGAACGCCCTGTCGGCGCAGGATTGAGAGCAGGCTGGACGCCAGAACGCCGGGCTGGTCGGGAAACAGGGCCTTCTGCCTCGATGTCGGTAGAAGAGGCTGCGCCGGTTTTGCAGTCCCTTCCCGCACCTTGCCGGTTTGATAGTCTGGTCGCAGGAAGTGGATGTCTCCCTGCGCCTCCTGCTCCGCCCTGGTCTGGTTCAGCTGGATCAGGCGCTCGACGATCTGCCTGTCCGCCAGGTCGTCAGGCCAGCCATAGGCCTTGGCGACCAGCCGATCGAGGCGCTGATGCAGATGGTCGATGATGCCGACGCGCCCCTGGTCATAGATCGCACGTTCAGCGTCCGACACGTGATCGCCCAAGCCTATCCTGGCTCTGGCGTTGTAAAGGCCGGTCATCGTCAAGGCGTCGCTGTCGCGCAGTACGTCAGCCCTCACGGCATCAAGTTCTTCGGCCAGGACGCCGATCTCCGCCGCCAAGGCGGCGCCTGCATCCGGAAATGGAAAGGTGTCGAAACAGGCGCCTTTCACATAGACGGCCTCGCGTTCGTATTCGCCGATACGGCCGGCGTTGGCGGCGAACCATGCGCGATGCTGGCGCGAAGACAAGACGCCAAGCACGAACGGATCATCGCTGGCGATCACCACCAGCTTGTTGTCCGGCAAGGTGGCGGCATCCATGAATCTAAACCAGCGATGTTTGGCGGTTTCTATGGTGACGATAAAGCGGCTCAATCCCTCCAGGGCGTCGCGCAGATCACGACGCGGCTCTCCGAATATCCACCAGTTGTCGCGATAGGCCGCCCGGTTGTTGCGATTCCGATCCGGCTTCACCGTCTCCAGCAGATGCTGGAACAGCAGCGGATGCCGACGACGCGCCTCGCCCTCGTCCCAGCCGAAGAAATCAATGACCTGCAGCCCGCGTGATCGATCCGCCAGATCTCGGCCATTACGGTAGTCGCGAACCGGCGACGGCGCCTGCGGGTCTGAGCCGGACAGGAGGCGTTCGGCCTTCTCTGACGTGACCTGAAACCCCGAGCCCATCAGCTGCACGCCGCGATAGGCCAGCACGGCGTTGGCCTTCAGCTGTCGAACGCGCGTCAATCGACTGTCCAGCATCAGGTCCGCGCCGATGTCGCCGTGACGCTCCTCGAACGTCGTGGCATCCGCATCCTTGACCCTCAGCCATCGTCCCTGTCCGTCCGGCTCGCCCCGCTCGGCGACCGACATGGCGATCCTGACGTCAGCGCATCCCACGCCCCTGGCCCACGGATGATCCGCGATGGCGAAGACGATCCTGATCGGCGGTCGTTTGGCCAGATGGTGTTCGATTACCCGTCGCGAGAAGGTCTGGGTGATCGAATTGGTGGTGATGAACCCAAAGCGCCGCAACCGCGTATCTGGCTCGATCAGGATTTCCGCCGCCCGATCCCACCAGGCCATGACCAGGTCTGCCGAAAGAAATCGACCGCCCCGGATCGCTGCAAGGGCATCGACGTAGCCGTCGCCCAACTCTCGTCTCAGGCCCTTGCCGCCAATGAAGGGCGGATTGCCGACGATGAATTCAACGTCCGGCCAAGGTGTGGGTCGCGGGTCGATATAGCGAACTCGCTCTCGCTCGGCCTGATCACGTCCATGGACCACCTCGACGCGCGAGAACCCCAGCAGGGCGTCGGCGTGTCGGATGGTGCGAAAGTTCTTGAGGATGGGCTCCGACGGCATCGGCGCGCCGGATATGCGGAAGTGCCACTGAAGATGGCCGATCCACATGACCATCTCGGCGATCCAGGCGGCGTTGGCGTTCTTTTCTATCCCATAGAATTGCTCGGGGCTGACCACCCGCCCGTCGAAAGCCAGCACGCCCTGATGCTCGCCCATCTCTCCCAGGGCGCTGAAGATTTCCTCTTCCAGCTCCTTCATCATCCGCATGGCGACATAGAGAAAATTGCCCGTGCCACAGGCGGGATCCAGCACGCGCGTCTTGCACAGCTGATCATGAAACGCGTGCAGGCGGCGACGCGCCTTGGCGACGTCGCCCTGCATGAACTCCGCAACGGCTTCGCCCTCCACCGCCTCCCAATCCGCGCGCAACGGTTCCATGATCGTCGGCGCGATCAGGCGCTCGACATAGGCGCGAGGCGTGTAATGCGCGCCCAGTTCGGCCCGCTCAGCCGGGTCTAGCGCCTGCTCCAGCAGGGTTCCGAAGATGGCTGGCTCGACATCGGTCCAGTCGCTCTTCGCCGCAGCGATCAAGGCCTCCAACTCGCCTTCCTCGATGGGCAGCGTCTCGACCGTGCTGTAGAGGCCGCCGTTGAACCGGCGGATCTGTTGGCGGGTGGCGAGGCAATAGCCGCCCTGATCCATCGCCATGAACAACGACCGCGCGCCCTGGTGGAAACGCTCCGCCTCCCCGCGATAGCTTTCGAGCAAGCTCAGAAAGCTGCGCCGCTCGATCAGGCCGACGCTGTCCGCAAACATGGCGAAGATGCATTGCATCACGAAACGCGCGGTCTTGCTCGCCTGCGCGGCGCGATCGACTGGCCCAAGCCCGGCCTGTCGCCGACCGTTGATCGACTTTACCAACCAGGCCAGAGACTTTGCGATTTCCGTCGTAACCGCCGCCGACCGGGCGGCCGGATCGAGCGACATCGGATCGGTCCAGACCCGGCGCAGCCGCTCTCTAACCTCAGGCGAGCGCAGCTGGTCCAGCGTGATCCGATAGCCCGCCCGATCTGGAAACGGCGCATAGATCTTGCCTTGCCTCGCAAAGTCCGACCACAGCTCGATCGACCGTCCGACATCCACCGTGATCAGAAACGGCGGCCATTCGGCCAAGGCCTTGGCGTAGTTTTCAGCCTGCCGCTTGGCGACCCGCATGACGCGATCGAGCGCCTCCATCGACGGCGCATGCGCCTTTCCGGCGGACTTGCCCAATAAGGCCAGTTGCGCGGCGGGGTCCAGCGGACCTCCGTCGCGGCGTTTGCGCGACTGTTTGGCCTCCAGGACGAAACAGTCCCGTTTGGCGCAATCGATCCAGCCCGCCGTCGTCTGCCCATTGTCGTGATGAAAGCGGATCGGCCGCTCGAAGCAATAGTCCAGATCGCCCGCGCGTTCGTCGTCCGGCGCGGGGACGCCGATCAGGCGGCAGAGCTGAATGATGAAGGTCTGATAGTGGGCGCGTTCGCTGATCGGCGCAGCGGACCAATGACTGATGAAGACTTCGACATCGTTTGATTGTTCTGCATCCATGCAGACAATCTATGGTTCGATTCCTAAGCACAATCTATACGTGTTTTCTGTCTCTGTATGCAACGTTAAGCAAGGGCTTGCCCAGCCAGTAACAAAGCTCGGCCGGTCGCGAGATATCCCAGATCGCAAGGTCGGCCGCCTTTCCGGCTTCGAGCGTCCCAATCTCGGCAAGAATCCCAAGCGCCCGCGCCGCCTCTCGCGTCGCGCCGGCCAAGGCCTCTTCCGGGGTCAGGCGGAACTGAACACAGGCGAGGTTGAGCGCCGCGGTCATGGAAGCGACGGGCGAGGTGCCAGGATTGCAGTCGGTGGCGACGGCCATCCGCACGCCGTGGCGGCGCAGCAGATCCACGGGCGGAGCCTTCGTCTCGCGCAGCATCAGATAGGCGCCGGGGAGCAGGACGGCGACCACCCCGGCTGCGGCCATGGCGGCAACGCCTTCCTCGTTCGCATGTTCGATATGATCGGCGGACAGAGCCTGATAGCGCGCCGCAAGGGCCGCACCGCCGCCGTTCGACAACTGGTCGGCGTGCAGCTTGACCGGCAGCCTCAGCGCGCGCGCCTTGTCGAACAGGCGCGACACTTCCGCGGCCGAGAAGGCGATGGGCTCGCAATAGGCGTCGACCGCATCGACCAGACCTTCGGCATGGGCGGCAGGCAGGATGTGGTCGATGGCCAGGTCGACATAGGCCGCCCGGTCGTCGCGATATTCAGGCGGCACGGCATGCAGACCGAGATAGCTGGTACGGACACGCACCCCGCCCTCGCGCCCGATCCGGCGGGCAACGCGCAGCATCTTCAGCTCGGTCTCAAGGTCGAGACCATAGCCGGACTTGATCTCGACGGTGGTGACTCCGGTGGCCTTTAGCCCCGCCACACGCGTCATGGCCGAGGCGAACAGGTCATCCTCCGATGCGGCGCGTGTGTCCTTCACGGACGCGACGATGCCGCCGCCCGCACGCGCGATCTCCTCATAGGTCGCGCCGCCCAGCCGCTGTTCGAACTCGGCCGAACGGTCGCCGCCGAACACCAAATGGGTGTGGCAGTCGATCAGGCCAGGCGTGATCCAGCGCCCGTCCAGCCGCTCGGTTTCAGCCGCCTCAACGGCCAGCAGGTCAGCGCGTGGTCCCACCCAGGCGATCCGGCCATCGGCGACGACCACGGCGGCATCCTGAATGGTGCCATAGGGAACCGGTCCCTCGACCATGGTGGCGACATGGCAGTCGATCAGCAGACGGTCGGCTTTCATCGGCGAGGCTCCTTCGCCAAAACGGTTGAATGGGCTGACGAGAAGCGCGCCACCAGATCGTAGCGGTCGCCGGGGAAGGTCTGCCACACCCGTGTCACCCCCTGCCCGTCCCGCCACGTCCGGCGTTCGACGCACAGACAGGCGGCGCCGGGCTTGAGTTCCAGTAGCCGTGCAGCGCGGGCGTCCGCCGCGATCGCCGAAATGCGATTCTCAGCCTCGGTCCAGGGCGCCGAGTCCAGCAGCCAGCTTCCTGGCGGAACCGTATGAAAATCCACGTCTATGGCTTGAGGCGCCGCGCCGACCGCGATGAGCCGATGTTCCAAGGCCAGCGGCGCACCGTCGGCGCTGTGCAGACACGTCAGATCCAGCAGACGACCACCCGACGCGAGTTCGATTTCGTCCTCTCCGTCCGGCTCGCGTTCGATCCGCTGCAGCAGGACATAGCCGTAAGCCTGCCCGCGCTCGATCACCTCGGCCCGCAGGTCAGGTATAGCCAGAACGGCGGCGTGGGCCTTGGGCTGGGCGACGAAGGTGCCGGCGCGACGTCGGCGCGTCACCAGCCCCCGCCCCGCCAGTTCCGAGATGGCCTTGGACACCGTCATGCGCGAACAGCCGTAGCGTTCGGTCAGCTCATGCTCGAACGGAATGCGGTCACCGGGCGATAGCTCGCCAGACAGGATAAGCCCCTCAAGATCGGCATAGATGCGGCGATGCAGGCTCACCCCAACACCGCCGACAGGGCCTTGCGATAGCGCGCCTCGATGCCGTCCCGCGCGATATGGCGGCCGTCTTTCACGACCTCCCGCCCCGCTCGCCACACCGAATGGATCGAGCCCGTCGGCGCGGCAAAGATCCAGCTGTCGAGGACCGCATCGCCCAACCGTCCCGCAAAGGCGACGCCGCTCGTATTCAGCGACACGATGTCCGCCGACGCCCCGACGCTCAGACCTGACGCCGCGCCCGTCGCCTGGACGCCGCCCACCAACGCGCGATCAAACAAGGCGCGGCCCGTCGAGCGTTCAGGGTCCGCCATGACGGCGCGACCGCGTAGCGCCAGCCGCTGACTGTATTCCAGCATCCGCAGTTCCTCTGCGACGCCGATCTGCACGTTGGAATCGGTCCCGATGCCGAACCGGCCGCCGGCGCGCGTGAAATCGACCGCCGGGAAGACGCCGTCGCCCAGATTGGCCTCGGTGATCGGGCACAGGCCGACGACGGCGTCGCGCGCGACGACGCCGCGCCACTCGGCCTCAGTCACATGGGTGGAGTGGATCAGGCACCAACGCGGATCGACCGGCGCATTGGCCAGGAGCCATTCGACTGGCCGCGCGCCCGACCAGGCCAGACAGTCCGCCACCTCTTTGGTCTGTTCGGCGACATGGATATGGATCGGCCCGTCGCCCGCCAGCGCAGGCATGGCCGCCAATTCGTCCGGGCTGACGGCGCGCAGGCTGTGCGGCGCGACCCCGACCACGGCGTCGGGCAGATCGGCGGTCAGGGTCCGGCATCGCGACACCAGATCGGCGAAGCCGTTCAGATCGTTGATGAAGCGCCGCTGTCCATGCGCCGGCGGCTGTCCGCCGAACCCGGCATGGGCGTAGAAGACCGGCAGCAGGGTCAGGGCGATGCCGGTCGCCTGTGCCGCCGCCACGATCCGCGCGGCGATCTCGGCCCGGTCCGAATAGGCCGCGCCCGACGGGTCATTGTGCAGATAATGGAACTCGGCGACGCGGGTGAAGCCGCCCTCCAGCATTTCCATGAAGGCCAGGGCGGTGATGGCCTCAATCTCTTCCGGACCGCCGCGATCAAGGAAGCGGTACATCAGCTCGCGCCACGTCCAGAAGTCGTCGTCCGCAGGGCCCCTCGCTTCGGTCAGGCCCGCCATGGCGCGCTGGAAGGCGTGGCTGTGGACATTGGCGACGCCCGGCAAGGCGACACCGCCCCCTTCGTCAGCCGGGCTGCGCGCAACGTCTGTTTCAAGACTGACAATCCGTCCGCCAGCCACGCCGATCCGCACATCGCGCGCCCAGCCGTTGGGCAAGAGGGCCGCCTCGAACCAGAGGGTGCGATCCACAGGCTGCGGCTGAAGGGTCACTGGACAGGTCCGTGTCGTTGCGATCAATATGTCTAGACATACCACGATGGATCGATTTGGCGAGGGAGGCTGAACGGATGCAGGACTGGCTGACCATCCATGAAGGCGCGGCGCCGCTGGTGATCGGCCTTCCGCACACGGGGACCGAGATTCCGGCCGCTATCGAGGCGCGGATGACCTCATCCTGGCTGGCCCGCAAGGACGCGGACTGGTGGGTAGATCGGCTGTACGATTTCGCGATCGACATGGGCGCGACCCTGGTGCGAACGGGCGTGTCGCGCAGCGTCATCGACGTGAATCGCGATCCGTCGGGCGTCTCACTCTATCCCGGCATGACCACGACCGGCTTGTGTCCGACCGAAACCTTCGACGGCGAGCCGCTGTATCGCCCAGACCAAGAACCCGACGCGGCCGAAATCGCCGAGCGACGCGCGACTTGGTTCGATCCCTATCACGCCGCCCTGCAGGGCCAGTTGGATCGACTGCGCAGCTCCGGCCAAGTGGTTCTCTACGACGCCCATTCCATCCGGTCCGTCGTGCCGCGCCTGTTCGAGGGCGAACTGCCGCAGTTTAACATCGGCGACAACGACGGCGCCACCTGCGCGCGCAGTCTGACCCAAGCCGTCGCGGTCGCCTGCACGGCCAGCGGCGACAGCGTGGTCGTCAACGGCCGCTTCAAGGGCGGATGGACCACCCGCCATTACGGCCAACCCGACGCAGGTGTCCACGCCATTCAAATGGAGTTGGCGGACCGGGGCTACATCCTCGATCCCGCCGGACCGGTGTCGCCCGACTACTGGCCCAGCCCTTATGAGCCGGACCGCGCCGAGCCGATGCGCGCCCATCTGCGCCGCGTCCTGACCGCCTGCATCGCCTTCGCCGAGAGCCAACGATGAACACGCCAAACGCCCGGATCGTCCGCAGCCCGCGCGGACCGGAAAAGACCGCCAAGACTTGGGCCGCCGAGGCGGCCATGCGCATGCTGATGAACAACCTCGATCCCGAGGTGGCCGAGCGCCCGCAGGACCTCGTCGTCTATGGCGGCATCGGCAAGGCGGCGCGGGATTGGGCGGCGTTCGACAGGATCGTGGAAACCCTTCAGACGCTTGAGGCCGACGAAACCCTGCTGGTGCAATCCGGTAAGCCGGTCGGCGTCTTCCGCACCCATGCCGACGCCCCGCGCGTGCTGATCGCCAACTCCAACCTCGTGCCGAAATGGGCGACCTGGGAGCATTTCAACGCACTCGATCGCAAGGGTCTGATGATGTACGGCCAGATGACGGCTGGATCATGGATATACATCGGCACCCAGGGCATTGTTCAGGGCACCTATGAGACCTTCATGGAGGCCGGTCGCCAGCACTACGGCGGCGACTGGTCGGGCAAGTGGATCCTGACCGCGGGCCTGGGCGGCATGGGCGGGGCCCAACCTCTCGCCGCGACCATGGCGGGCGCATCGTGCATCACGATCGAATGCCAACGCAGCCGCATCGAGTTCCGACTGCGGACACGCTACGTCGACGTCATGGCCGAAACCCTGGACCAAGCCCTGGCGTTGCTGGAGCAATCGCTCCAGGACAAGAAACCCTTGTCGATCGGCTTGTTAGGCAATGCAGCCGATCTGTTGCCTGAAATGGTTCGCCGCGGCGTGCGGCCTGATCTGGTCACAGACCAGACCAGCGCGCACGATGTGATCAACGGCTACCTCCCCTCCGGCTGGACCGTCGCGGAATGGGAGGACAAGCGCGTCAGCGATCCTGACAGCGTCGCCGCCGCCGCACGCACCTCCATTGTCGCTCACGTGAAGGCCATGCTGGACTTCCAGGCCATGGGCGTGCCGACCACCGACTATGGCAACAACATTCGTCAGGTCGCCTTCGACGCGGGCGTGACGAACGCCTTCGACTTTCCCGGCTTCGTGCCCGCCTACATCCGCCCGCTGTTCTGTCGGGGCATCGGTCCGTTCCGCTGGGCGGCCCTGACCGGCGATCCGGAAGATATCAGAAAGACAGACGCGGCGATGAAGCGCCTATTCCCGGACAATGCAGGTCTGCACCGCTGGCTCGATATGGCGGGCGAGCGCATTGCTTTTCAGGGGCTTCCGGCCCGCATCTGCTGGATCGGATTGGGTGATCGCCACCGAGCCGGTCTGATGTTCAACGACATGGTGGCGTCGGGCGAACTGTCGGGGCCGATCGTCATCGGCCGCGATCATCTCGACAGCGGCTCGGTCGCCAGCCCGAACCGCGAGACCGAGGCCATGGTGGACGGATCGGACGCCGTGTCCGACTGGCCGCTGCTGAACGCTCTGTTGAACACGGCCTCTGGCGCCAGCTGGGTGTCGCTGCACCACGGCGGCGGGGTCGGCATGGGCTATTCACAGCATTCAGGCGTCGTCATCGTCGCGGACGGGACGCCGGAGGCCGCCCAACGGCTTGAGCGGGTGTTGTGGAACGACCCCGCGACGGGCGTCATGCGTCACGCCGACGCCGGCTATGAGATCGCCCGCGCAGCCGCGCGCGAGCACGAACTGAACCTTCCGAGCCTGAAGGCCTGAGCCATGACCGCGATCACCCTCGGCCAATCGCCTCTCACCCTGGCGCAGCTTCGTGCGGTGCTGGAGGGGCCCGCTACCGTCTCATTGACGCCCACCGCCTGGACTGATGTGGACAGGGGCGCAGCGACCATCGCCGCCATCGTGGCCGAGGGGCGCACCGTCTATGGCGTCAACACCGGCTTCGGTCTGCTGGCCAACACCTCCATCGCGCCTGAAGATCTGGAAACGCTGCAGCGTAATCTGGTCCTCAGCCACGCCTGCGGGGTCGGGCCGCTGCTGCCGGATGCGGTGACGCGTCTGCTGATGGTGCTGAAGATCGCCAGCCTGTCGCGCGGCGCCTCCGGCGTTCGGCGCGAAACGCTTGAGGCCCTGATCGCTCTGGTCAACGCGGACATCCTGCCCTGCATTCCGTCTAAGGGATCGGTCGGCGCCTCGGGCGACCTGGCGCCCCTGGCTCATATGTCCTGCGTCCTGATCGGCGTGGGCGAGGCGCGGCTGAACGGCGAGACGTTGGAGGCCGAAGCGGCTCTAGCCAAGGTCGGTCTGACGCCGCTCACGCTCGGCCCTAAGGAAGGCCTGGCCCTGCTAAACGGCACCCAGTGTTCGACGGCGCTGGCCCTTGCCGGTCTGTTCGCGGCCGAGGCGGCGTTCGCCGCCGGGGTCGCCGCCGGCGCCTTGTCGGTCGATGCGCTGAAAGGGTCCGACGCCCCGTTCGATCATCGCATTCACGCCCTGCGCGGTCAGCCTGGCCAGATCGCCGTCGCCGCCCGCCTGCGCGAGCTGATGGCAGGCTCCGCCATCCGTGACAGTCACCGCGACGACTGTTCCAAGGTCCAGGACCCCTACTCCCTTCGGTGCCAGCCCCAAGTCATGGGCGCGGTCCTCGATGTGTTGACCAGCGCCGCCGCCACGTTGTCGCGCGAGGCCAACGCCGTCACCGACAATCCGCTGGTCTTCATCGAGGATGGCGACGTCATTTCGGGCGGAAACTTCCACGCCGAACCCGTTGCTTTCGCTGCTGATCAGATCGCCATGGCGCTCTGCGAGATCGGCAATATTTCGGAACGTCGCACCTCCATCCTCGTGGATCCCAAGATGAGCGAACTGCCGGCCTTCCTGGTCAAGGAAAGCGGCCTGAACTCTGGATTCATGATCGCCCAGGTGACGGCCGCGGCTTTGATCGCCGAGAACCGCATGGTCGCTCATCCGTGCAGCGTGGACACCGTGCCCACCAGCGCCAATCAGGAAGATCACGTCAGCATGGCCACCCACGGCGCCCGCCGCCTGCTGGACATGGCCGAGAATACGGCGACAGTGGTCGGTATCGAGCTTCTGGCGGCGGCGCAGGGACTGGAATTCCATCGGCCGCTCACCAGCTCGCCGGCGCTGGAACGGGTCTTCGCCATTGTCCGCGAAGCCGCCGCCCCTTATGCCAGCGACCACTATTTCGCCCCGGACATCGCCCGTGCGACAGACGCCGTGCGCGCTGGTCGTTACCGACCCTTCGCGGCCGACCTGCTGCCCTCGGCCTGATCCGCCTCAGCCGCCGAGAACACCCAGGTGTTCCAGTAGGATGGCCGTGCCCAGACCGATCAGGGCCACGCCGCCGATGATCTCGGCCGTCTTGCCGAAGCGCGTGCCCACGGCCTTGCCGATCAGCATGCCGATGGTGGTCAAGACGAAGGTGGTGAAGCCGATCGAGGCGGCGATCACCCAGATATTGGCCCCGATGAAGGCCAGACCCACGCCCACGGCCGCGGCGTCGATGCTGGTGCCCACCGCCGTCGCCACGAGCGCCCAGGGGCCGGACCGGCGCGGCGCCTCATCCTCGTCGGCGCCCCGCGACTGGACCCCTTCCCAGATCATCTTGCCGCCGACGATCAGAAGCAGGGTGAAGGCGATCCAGTGATCCACCTTTTCGACCAGGCCGGCGGCGATGATGCCCAATCCCCAGCCGATCAGGGGCGTGATCGCCTCGATGACGCCGAAGACCAGGCCGGCTTTGACGGCGTCCTTGACGGCAGGTCGATGCGACGCCCCGCGTCCGACGGCGGCCGCAAAAGCGTCAGTGGACATGCTGAGCGAGAGAATGGCGATGGCGCCTGGGGTCATGGGACAGCACTCGACCGGACGCGTGACAGCGGTCCTGCACCGGCCGGTCGCGGCGTCAGGACACGCTGGTCTCGCTAGGCGGTGGTTCCGCTGATCGCGCCACGCGCCGAAGCGCGAGTATGTTGACGCGATCCCGACGACAACGCCGGAAGCTACTCCCCAACAGGAGGCGGCTCTCTACACGCGGCGTCCCGCGCTTGGCAACCGTGCAGCTCGATCCAAGGGACGAAGGCGCGCGCCTGGCGCCTACTTCGGATTCATGATCATCGGCGGATTCTCGGGCGACGGAGTGTTCGCGCTGGCAGGCTGACGCGCGACCGTCAGGGCATAGGCGCCCATCTGATTGGGCCCATAGGCGCGGGCGCGCACGACATACCAGCCGTCGTCCGGCGCGGTCCAATCCAGCTTTGCGTGAGCGTCGGACAGGCTGTCATCATCGGTGGCCAGGCTGGTGAAGTCGCCGTCCTCGTCTTCCTTGCCCAAGTCGATGAAGGAGTCGAAGGCGTTCGACACCATCGTCAGACGCAGCTTCTCGTCCTTCTTGGCCTGGAAGCGATAGGCGTCGAAAAACGCGCCTTCGTCGCTCATGGCGGCGCTGTTGGACAGGGTTCCGCGCACGGTAGAACCGACCAGCAGACTGCCGGGCTTGGGCTCCGGCCCGCGATCCAGCAGTTCCAGCGAATAGAGGCCCTTGCTTTCCGCATCCAGAGGCATGGCGCGGACCACATAGTTCCCGCCCGACGGCAGGGTGAAGTTCAGCCGCGAATCCGTGCCCTCGGCCAGGCCGTCGTCATCGCTGGCCAGGGCCTCGAACTCACCGTCGGCCTTGCCGATCTCCAGATAGGCGTCGAAGTCGCCCGACCGCAGGATCGCCTGGACGCGCTGCCCCTCGGTTCCGGGAATGACGTAGGCGTCATAGTGTTTGCCGTCGTCCGCCTGGGGGTCGTCATCCGCGATCTCGCCCTCGACCTTTTGCCCGAGGGTCGCCGTGGTCGGCGGCGGCGGCGGCGCGGTTTCGGTGAGCTTCAGCGTATAGTCGCCCTCGGCTTCGTCGCTGAACCCGCGCGCCTCGATGATGTAGTCGCCGTCGGCATCCAAGGTGCGCGCGATGCGGGCGTCGGTGCCCGAGCCGGCGCCGTCATCATCCTCCGCCAGCACGGTATCGTCCGATGCACGGCGGAGCGTCAGATAGGCGTCGAAGTCGCTCGACTTCATCTCGATGGCGACGCGCTGGCCGTTTGTCCCTGTGAAGCGATAGGTTTCCGCGCGCTGGCCGCCGTCGTTCGTGGCGCTGTCCGAGCCCAGTTCACCCTTGATCTCGTCACCGATCGCGATCGGCTTTGACGGCGGCGCGGGCGGCGCCTCGGCCAGGCCCAGTTCGTAGCGACCCAGCCCGTCTTCCAGCGACGTGGCCCGGATCACATATTCGCCCGCGGTCGGCGCCGTGAAGGTCAGCCGCGAATTCAGCCCGCCGCCGGGCGCATCGTCGTTCGAACTGATCTCGACGAAATCGGGACCGTTCATCCGCCCCACCCGCACCAGGGGATCGAAGGCCTCAGAGTCCAGCGTCACCGCAAACCGATCGCCGGCGTTGGCGCGGAAGGCGTAGGCGTCATAGCGGCCGCCGTCCTCCTGCTCAGGATCGAGAGCCGTCAGTTCGCCGCTCTGGGTCGCCCCAACGCGAATGCCGCCGGGTCGCGGCGCACGCGGGGGCGCCGGGCGTTCCTGCAACGACAGCTGATAGTCGCCGCCGTCCAGTCCGCTCAGCGTCCGGGCTCTCAGAACATAGGTCCCCGCCAGTTCCGGCGTGAAGCGCAGCCGCGCATTGGTGCCGTCCCCCAATCCGTCGTCATCGGACGCCAGCGGCTCGCCCGCAGCCCCGTCGGCATAGACTTCCAAATAGGCGTCGAAAGCGTCCGATCGCAGCGTGGCTTCCAGCCTTTGACCCGCCCGCGCCTCAAACCGATAGTCGTCATAGCGATATTCGTCCGCCGAAGCCTTGGCGTCGCCATCACTAAGGCCGCCGTTCACATTGGCGCCGATGCGCAGAGACTGCGCGTCCTGGGCCACGGCCGGCGCGACCGCCCAAAACAGGGCCAGGGTGCTGACAGCGGCGACGAGCGACGGACGGTTCATGAATTCCTCCAGCATAGGCTGCGGATCATAGACGCCGAACCGTGACGGCTGTAAATCGCCGCCATCCTGATTTCCCGCCAGACGGAGCTGCCATGTCGGCCCAATCCACGCCTGCGACCCTGATCGACGGCAAGGCCTTCTCGGCCGCCCTGGTGGAACGCGTCGGCGCGGCCGTCGCCCGGTTGGAGGCCGCGCACGGCGTCAAGCCCGGCCTGGCCGTCGTCATCGTCGGTGAGGATCCGGCCAGCCAGATTTACGTCCGCAACAAGGGTGAGACGACGCTGCGCGCCGGCATGCGCTCTGACACCCACCGCCTGGCCAAATCGACCCGCCAGGACGAGCTGCTGGCCCTGATCGCCAAGTTGAATGCGGATGCCGGCATTCACGGCATCCTGGTCCAACTGCCCCTGCCCGCCCACATCGACGCGACGGTGGTTCTGGACGCCATTTCGCCGGACAAGGATGTGGACGGCTTTCACGTGGTCAATGCGGGTCGTCTGGCCGTCGGCCTGCCGGGTCTGGTCCCCTGCACCCCCCTGGGGTGTCTGATGCTGCTGAAGGATCAGCTCGGCGATCTGTCAGGCCTGAACGCCGTCATCGTCGGCCGCTCGAACATCGTCGGCAAACCGATGGCGCAACTGCTGCTGGCCGAAAGCTGCACGGTCACCATCGCCCACTCGCGCACGCGGGACTTACCCGAGGTCTGCCGCCGCGCCGACATTCTGGTCGCCGCCGTCGGTCGGCCCGAGATGATCAAGGGCGACTGGATCAAGCCGGGCGCGACCGTCATCGACGTGGGCATCAACCGCGTCCCGTCAGCCGATCCCGTCAAGGCCGCCGAGGGCAAGACCCGCGTCGTCGGCGACGTGGCCTTCAAGGAAGCGGTCGAGGTCGCAGGTCGCATCACCCCGGTGCCGGGCGGCGTCGGCCCCATGACCATCGCCTGTCTGCTGGCCAACACCTATTCGGCCGCCTGCCGCCTCAACAATATCCAACCGGAGCCATTGGACGCTTGATGCATTCATTGGGCCGGTGAATAGTCCCGCTCCACGGCGCTATCGCCGAACGGGAGATGTCATGGTCCGCCTCAATGCCCGCGCCGTCGCTCTGACCGGCGCTCTGATGATCGTCCCCGCCGTGGCGGGCTGCGGCTACAACACGATTCCGACCAAGCAGGAACGCGCGGAGGCCGCCTGGGCGGATGTGCAGAGCCAGTATCAGCGCCGCGCCGACCTGATTCCCAATCTGGTCGCGACGGTTCAAGGCGCCGCGATCCAGGAACGCACCACCCTGACGGACGTGATCAACGCGCGCGCCCGCGCCACCTCGGTCAACGTCTCGGCCGACGACCTCGATAATCCGCAGGCCTTCCAGCAGTATCAGGAAGCCCAGGGCCAACTGTCCGGCGCCCTGTCGCGCCTGCTGGTGACGGTCGAAGCCTATCCGCAACTTCAGGCCAACCAGAACTTCCTGACCCTGCAGTCCCAGCTGGAAGGCACCGAGAACCGCATCCAGATAGCGCGCCGCGACTACAACGAGGCCGTTCGCGACTACAACACGACCTTGCGCACCTTCCCGCAGGTGATCTGGGCCAAGACCCTGCACGGCGGTTCGCAACCGATGCAGTTGTTCACCGCCACCGCCGCCGCCCAGTCGGCTCCGCAAGTCAACTTCAACCTGAACGCCCCGCCCGCCAACGCCTCGGCGCCCGGCGGCGGCGCACCGGCCGTGGCGCCGGGCGCGACCCCGCCCGCCCAGTGACGAGCCTTCAAGCGGCGACGCGGCGGTCAACGGGCGTCGCCGCCCTCCTCTTCGGCCTGTTCATCGCGCTGTTGCTCGTCCTTCCGGCGGTGGCGCAGAGCAAGATCGACTTCCCGCCGCTGACCGGCCGCGTGGTCGACCAGGCCAATCTGCTCGATCCAGCGACGGAACAGGCGCTGACAGAGAAGCTGGCGGCGCTGGAAGCCAGTTCGACCGACCAGTTGGTCGTCGTGACGGTCAACAGCCTTCAGGATCAGGAGATCGAGGACTACGGCTATCAGCTGGGTCGCGCCTGGAGCATCGGTCAGAAGGAGAATGACAACGGCGCCCTGCTGATCGTCGCGCCGAACGAACGCAAGGTGCGTATTGAGGTCGGCTATGGGCTGGAGCCCATCCTGACCGACGCCTTCTCGTCTCAGGTCATCCGCAACGACATCCTGCCGTCCTTCCGCGACGGCGACTACCAGGCCGGCGTGATCAAGGGCGTGGACGCCCTGATCGACCAGTTGTCGCTCGACCCAGCAGAAGCGCAGGCGCGTGCTCAGGCCGCCGCGGCCGAGCAAGCCGACACCGGTGGCGAATCCGTTATCCCGCTGGTCATCATCGCCGGGCTTTTCCTGTTCATCTTCTTGATCGCCATGCGGTCCGGGCGCGGACGACGCAGCAATGTCAGCTCGGTCCTGCTGTGGGCGGCGTCCGAGGCGCTGCGGAACTCCGGCAGAGGCGGCGGCGGTTGGGGCGGCGGCGGCGGATTTGGCGGTGGTGGCGGATTCGGCGGCGGCGGCGGCAGTTTCGGCGGCGGCGGGGCCTCGGGGGGATGGTGATGCAGATCACGGACAACGACCGCACCCGCATCGCCGAAGCCATAGCGGCGGCCGAGCGTCAGACGTCGGGTGAAATCTTCTGCGTCGTCGCGCGTCGGGTCTCGACCTATGTGGACGTCAGCCTGGCCTGGGCTGCGGCGATGGCGCTTTTGGCCCCGATCGTCTTCGTTCCGTTCGTGCTGGATCTTCGCTGGCCCGGCGACGGCTGGGAGGCGGCCCACCAGGCCGCGCAGGACGCCACGACAGCGCAGGCCCTGGGCCTCTACGCCCTGTCGCAGGCCGTCGTTTTCGTCTGCGTCTTTCTGATGACCCGTATCCCGGCCGTGCGCCGTCTTGTGACTCCGGCCGGCGTCAGGCGCGGCCGCGTCAGGGAGGCCGCCTTGCAGCAGTTCCTCGCGCACGGCGTCCACGTCACTCAGGAGCGTACGGGCGTCCTGATCTTTGCGGCCCTGGACGAACATCAGGTCGAACTGATCGCCGACGAAAGCATCTACGCCAAGGTCGACGAGGACGCCTGGGCTCAGGCCGTCGCCGTCCTGACCCGCGAACTGCGCGCCGAACGCCCGGTCGATGGTTTCGCGGCCGCCATCGGTCTGTGCGGCGAGGTTCTGGCCCGCCACTTTCCGCCGCGCGCCGACAACCCGAATGAGTTGCCCGATCATCTGATCCTGCTCTGATCGTCGCATCGGGGTCGCATTCGCGCGCCAGAAGGCCTAGCCCACGGTCATCTTTCAAACAGCCGCCAGCTCATGCCTCGCCTTCTTACCTACAATGTCCACCGCTGCGTCGGCACGGATCGTCGTCTGGACGTCGATCGGATCGTCGCCGTCATCGCCGAGTTCGAGCCGGACATCGTCTGCCTGCAGGAACTGGATGTGGGCCGCGCACGCACGGGCGGGGTTGATCAGGCCGAGGCGATCGCCGACGGTCTGGCCATGACCTCTCGCTTTCACCCGGCGATGCGGGTCGAGGCCGAACAGTACGGCGACGCCATTCTGACCTCTCACCCCGAACGGCTCGTCCGCGCCGACGCCTTGCCGACCGTCACCGGCATTCCGGGATTGGAACCGCGCGGCGCGATCTGGTCGGAAATCGAGATCGACGGGACAGCCGTCAACGTCATGAACACCCACCTGGGTCTGGTCCCGCGCGAGCAGCGGCTTCAGGCCGCCGCGCTGGCTGGATCCGGCTGGGTCGGCGGATGCAGGGGCCCGACCCTGCTGGCCGGCGACTTCAACGCCACTTCGATCACCCGCCCCTATCAGACCCTGTGCCGCAGCCTGCAGGACTGCCAGCGTCAGTTGGGCCAGAAACCCAGTGTGAAGACCTTCCCTTCGGCCTTCCCCGCCATCCGCATCGACCACTGTTTCGTCAGCCCGCATATCCGCATCCGCGCGGTGCGATCCGCCTTCTCGCCCCTGGCCCGCGTCGCCTCGGACCACCTGCCGCTGATCGTCGATTTCGAGGTCGTTCAACCCGGCGCGTGACCGCCCTCGGACGCTGGTCGCGTGCGTTGCGAACGGTTCAGACGCTTCCAAGGCCGCCAGGCATCGCTGGACGACGTCGGGTCGCCCAGCTGCCATTCGGCGAACATCCGCTGGATACGCGTCGGCGGCTCCGAGCCCAGCGGCTTCAGCCGATCGGTTTCGAAGTTGCAGATCGCCTGCCCCACCGAGCCGAAGACGCCCTCGACCGCCGCATAGTCTTCCGTCGCGACGCCCAGCCAATGGGCGATCGTCCGGTGACGGTGGGCCGTGATGAAGGCCCGACCCGCCGCGTCAACGGGCTCGGCGGCGATGTCGCATTCGGTATCCAGGCCCATCGAACGGTTGTTCAGATTGGTGGACCCGATCCGCAGCAGCCGGTCATCGATGATGGTCACCTTGGCGTGGACGATGATCCGGTCGCCCTCCGCCGTAAGCGGGGCGAAGGCGAAGAAGCGGTTGTATTTGTCCGCCTGCTCCAGCCGGTGCAGCACCTCGGCCCGGGCCGTGTCCATAGTCATGCTGTCGAACCAACTCGGGCTCTTGGCGGTCGAGATGACGATGACCTGCGGTCCATCCACTTCGGCCAGTCGTTCGGCCAATGCGGCGGCGATGACCGGCGAGGTGAAATACTGGTTTTCGATATAGATCAGCCGCTTGGCGCGCCGGATTGATTCCAGGTGCAAGGCTTCGCTCTCGCGCACCTCCTGCCGCCCCGACCATTTCGGCTCGGTCCGGGCGATGCCGACGGGCACGTCGGTCATCTGCACCGGCACGCCGTCAGGCCAGGGATCGTTCTCGACCTCGTCCGGGATGGTGCGCTCCCACGTCGCCTTGAACCAACGCTCGCGCGCCAGATCGCCCAGCGCACGCGCCGCAGGGCCGTCCATCACGCTCATCACCTCGTGACGCGCCTTGCAGATCAGGCCGCTAGGCAGGGCGCGGCGCGGGTCGCCGTCCAGATGTTCGTCGGAATCCCAGCGATCGGTCGAGATGTCGCCGCCGCCGCAGAAGGCCACCTTGTCGTCGATGACCACCACTTTCTGGTGATGACAGGCGCCGATAGGACCGGGGGAATCAAGCCGGAATTCCACCATCCGCTTGCGGAACCAGCGCTGCGCCTTGTGCGGATAGAAGCCCTGCGACGCGGCGATCAGCAGCGGCGACTTCCAGATGAGCAGTCGCACATCCAGGTCCGGCTTCTTCTTGACCAGCATCCGCAGCTGGCGACCGATCTCGGCCGATTTGTCGCCGGGCCGCGTCTCCGGATCCAGATGGGTGCGTGGATCGAACTGCCATCCCAGCAGCACGATGGAGCGTTGCGCCTTGTGAATCGCAGACGAGAGGGCGTCGAAATAGGCCTCGTTTTCCATCAGCACGGAAAAACGGTGCGCGACGGCGGACGTCCACAGGGCAGGCCCCGGCTCCAGCAGACTGCCTTCGTAAGTGTCGCTGCCGTTCGTCATGCGACCTATCTGTCTGATTCGCGTGACATGGTGTCGAAGCGCCTCCATCCTCCGTTTCACGCACGTGTCCTTCCGTCAATCTTTCAGGGCGGGATTGTGACGTTCTCCGATTTGGCGCATAAGGAGCGTAGCCATACAGGCTGCGAGGGAGGGTAGAATGCAGGCGCTTGTCGAGCTGATCGCTGGCTTCATCGCCCTGCTGGCCGCGGCCGTCCTGACCCAGTTCGGTGTCGACACCCACAAACAGAACCAGGGCGATCGCGAAGTGCGCCGCGTGGTCGAATGTCGCGACGCTGGCTCCAACGCCGCCCTGCTGTCCGAATCCAAGCGCGACTGCTGACCGCTGCGTCAGATCTGACGCTGCATGCCACAGTTCATCGACAGGTTGCGGACTTGAGTCGGTTTCGTCCGCACCAATCATGCTCTAGGGTTTGCATGGCGCTGTCGGACGCCCGCGCAGAGATCGAGTTGTTGAGCTTATGAAGTCTCCCAAACGGCCGCCGCTGAAGCTGACCGATGACGAAGTCGTTGCGCCCATAGAGCTCTCGACGACGGACCAAACGCCGCCCGACGAGGCGACGTCTGAATTCGAACCGATCCCCGAACCTGATTTCGAAATCGTGCAGCCGAAGTTCGAGCCCCCGATGTCGGAGCGCCGCCGGCGTCGCCTGCTGGAAGAGCAGCGGCTGGCCGAGGAACGCGCCCTTGCTGCCGAACGCGGCACCGCCCCCGTCAATGCGAAACCGACGCCAGAGGCTCCTGTCGATATGGCCGTCGCCGTCGGTCAGCCGCCCGCGCCGTTCGAACTGTCCAAACCGCCGGCTGTGAAGACCGTTCAAGCCAAGGCCCAGGCCGAGCCGTCAGGACGCCATGCCTATGTGATCGCGGGTATCGCCTCGGCGCTTTGGATCGGCGGTGTCGCCTCCTGGGCCGCTTACGAGTTCGGCGCCGGCGGGGCAGAACTGGACCCGCTGCGGATCGCCATCTACGCCCTGATCGCCCTGGCCCCTGCGGGTTTGGCCATCATGTTGGCCCATGCCGTCCGACAGGGCGCCGGTCTGGCCGCAGAGACGCGTCGCGCCCGGCAACTGGCCGAGGCCCTGGTCGCCCCGACCGCCTTGGCCGCCCAACAGACCGGCGAGGTGCTTCAGTCGCTGCGTTCCGACATCGATCACGCCACCCTGGCGGCGGAACGCGCACGCAACGATATGGCCCTGCTTCGAGAGGCGCTGGCCCAGGAGACAACTCGCCTGAACGAGGCGGCCGAGAACGCCGGCCGCACTGCGCGTCGTCTCACGGAAAACCTGGGCCGCGAGCGCGACCAGATGCAGACCCTGGGCATCCATCTGGATACGCAGGCGTCGGGCGTCATCGACGCCGTCGAGCGGCAATCGCGCATGGTCGCGGACGCCTCTGATTTGGCTCAGGCGCAACTTCGCGAAGCCGAGGCCGCCCTTGCCGCTCGCGCCGCCGACCTCGCCGCCGCCGCAGGCGAAGCCCAGGACGCCGCCCGCGTGGCGTCCGACGATCTGGCGCGCCAGACAATCCGACTTGAGAACGCCGGTTCGGGCGTCGCCGAGCAGATTCAGTCCGTCGAGGAAGGCCTCAGCCAGCAGCGCGCCGCCCTGGTCACCGCCGCCTACGCCCTGCGCACCGATCAGGAAGACTTCTCCGCCCAGGTCGAAAGCCAGCGCGCTCAACTGATCGAACACCTGTCTGCCACGCGCAGCGCCGCGGGCGATCTGGATCGCACCACCCAGACCTCGGTCGAGTCCATGCGCGATCTGGTCGAGGCGGCCACCGACCAGTTCCGCGCTCTCGTCGACATGTCGCAACGCGAGGCCGACGGCTTCGATTCCGCCACCAAGCTCGCCCTCGACCGCTTCGAGGCCCTGGCGGCCGAGGCGCGCGACGCCCTGATGGAAGAGACACGCCGCGCCCTGGAGCAGATGCGCGCCACGGCCGAGGATTCTCGCGCCGCCGCCGCCGACGCCGCCGAACAGGCGCGTCTGCGCACCGACCGCCTGGGCGAATCCTTGTTCGACGCGGCCCAAAAGGCCGACACAGCCGCCGACGCCCGCATCGCCGACGCCCGCCGCATCGTCACCGAAACGTCCGGCCTGGTCGACGAGACCGGCGAGCGGATGGTCAGCCGCCTGGAAACCCTGGTCGCACGTCTCAACAGCGCCTTGTCGGAAATCGACACCGCCGTCGCCGACATCGACGAGCGCGCCGCGCGCCTGCCTCAGGAAGCTCGCGCCCGCGCCGACGCCGTGCGCGCCACGGTCGAGGAAGGCCTGGCTTCCCTTTCCGCCGCCTCGCGCAAGGCGGCCGAAGACACCGAGGCGCTGGATGTCGGCTTCCAGGATCGCGTGCGCCGAAACTACGACATGCTGACCGAGGCCGTGCGTCTGATGGGCGTGGTGTCGGGCGATACGACGCCGGCGCGTCGTCGCGAGCCGGCCGCAGAGATCGAAGCCCGGCCAGAACCTCGTCCCGAGCGCCGGACCGATCGCCCAACGCCTCCCGCCTCGCCGCCCGCCGAGGAGCGCCGGTTTGGTCTGCGCAGTCGCCTGCGGCTCGAGCCTGCAGAGACGCCGCCCCCGTCCGCGGACAAGGGGCTAGACTGGAGCGATCTGATCGACGGCGACGACGACAACGAGGCGCCGCTGGAGTTGGACACGCCCTCCCCTTCGCCTGCCGAGGCCGAGGCCCTGTCCGACCGGGTCGCCGCCGCCATTCGGCGCATGGGGGTCGACCCCAACGCCCTTCTGCCTCGTTCTCGCGTCGAAGAGGCCGCCCGCGCCTTCAGCAATGGCGATCCGGACGCCGCGCGTCAGATCGTGCGTCGCGTCGCGCCGGCCGCTGTCCGCAGCGTGTCTCGCCGCGTCCTCAGTGACGCCGAACTGCGCGCTGACGCCGAACACTATGTCCGCAACTTCGCGGTGATGCTGAACGCTTCCGCCCGCGCTGGAGACAGCGCAGCGGTTCAGTCCAGCCTAGCGTCGGACAGTGGTCGCGCCTTCATGTTGCTGGATGCGGCGGTCGGCGACCTGGGCTAAGACTCTTGCGGACTTGACGGCGTTGGGAAGTTACAGCCTCTTGCACGTCACCGAACTGTCATGGATGGGGCTATGGCTGGCACGATGAACGAAATCGACAGTCGTGCCAGTGGTGATCGCCGCCCTGGCATCATCATCTGCGCCTATGATGGCGACGATGACGGGTGGGATCTGGTCGAGGATCTGTCGGGCGAAATCTGGAGCCCCAGCGGGGCCCGCGCTGTGCCTATCGCCGCCGCCGATCCCGACGAACTGGCCTCGACCCTGGCCGCCCGTCTCGGCAGCGGGGAATGCCGGGCCGTCCTCCTTGTCGGACGCACGCAAAAGGGCGCAGGCTTCCGGGTCCAGATGCGCGCGGAAAACCGCACCCTCGACTACAAACACCGCCTGTCCAGCACCGGGCCGGGCGTGGCCCGCACCACGGCGCCCGTCGCCGACATGGTTCGCGCCCTGAACGCCGCCGGGCTGCAGGCCGACGCCTCGTCCGACATCGAGGAGGACGCCGGCTCTTACCTTCTCTACCGCGTGCTCTCGGACCTTCCGGATGGGCCGCTGACGCCGTCGATCGGCCTGCTGCGCGCGCCCGCCCCCGCCAACGAAGCGGCGGTGCGCAAGGGCGTCAAAGCCGCCGCCTCGGCCATGGCCAGCCACCTGACGCCGCTGCCGCGCGTCGGTTAACCCTCCTGGGTCGCAGACATCGACGAACTGGCGGTCTAGGGTTTTCGAATGACAGTGAGTCGCAACCTGATCGTCTTCGCCGCCCTGAACGGCGCCCTGGCCGTGGCGCTCGGCGCCTTCGCCGCGCATGGCGCCGGGCCGCAGATCAAGACCCTGCTGACCACCGGCGCCCAGTATCAGATCGTCCACGCCGTCTTCGCCTTCGCCTGCGCCCAATGGACAGGGGGCGGCGGGCTGGCGCGGGTTGCGGGCTGGCTCGGATCGGTCGGCGGCCTCATCTTCTGCCTCGCCCTGGCGGCGATCGCCTTTCTCGGCGTGCCGGCGTTCGGCGCCGTGGCCCCGATCGGCGGCCTGCTGATGATCGCCGGCTGGCTCTGCCTGGCCTTTGCGGCCTTGCGTTCTCGCCCCTGACTTCCTCGTAGAAAGACCAAGCATCCATGGCCTTCCCCACGCCCGCCGAGCCGCGTCGTGTGCTCCACCCCGAGATCGAGGCCTATGCCTCGGGTTGGATGCCGACCGAAGGCGTGCATGAAATCTATTACGAGGAATCCGGCAATCCGCACGGCCTGCCGGTCCTGGTTCTGCACGGCGGGCCTGGCGGCGCGGTCAATCCGGGCATGCGCCGCTTTTTCGATCCCGCCGTCTATCGAATCATCATGTTCGACCAGCGCGGCTGTGGTCAGTCGCGGCCCCACGCCTCGCTGGAAGACAACACGACCTGGACCCTGATCGACGATATCGAGCGTCTGCGCGCCCTGTGCGGCGTCGACAAATGGGTGGTGTTCGGCGGGTCTTGGGGTTCGACCCTGTCGATGGCCTACGCCATCACCCATCCTGAGCGGGTCATCGCGCTGCTGCTACGCGGCATCTTCCTGCTGACGAAGAAGGAGTTGCACTGGTTCTATCAGGACGGCGCCTCGATGATCTTCCCCGACGCCTGGGAGCGCTTCATCGCCCCCATCCCTGAGGCCGAGCGCGGCGACCTGATGGCCGCCTATTACAAGCGGCTGATCGGCGATGACGTCGCCGAGCGCGAACGCTGCGCCGTCGCCTGGTCCAGTTGGGAGGGCGAAACCGTCAGCGTCGAGGGCCCCAACGCCCGCCCGGACAAGTTCGCCGAGCCCGACTTCGCCGTCGCCTTCGCCCGGATCGAGAACTGGTTCTTCACCAACGCCGGCTTCTTCGAGGAGGACGGCTGGCTGCTGAAGAATGTCGACCGGATGCGGCATATCCCGTGCTGGATCGCGCAGGGCCGGTTCGACGTGGTGACGCCAATTTCAGGCGCCTGGGCGTTGCACCGCGCCTGGCCCGAGGCGCATCTGGACATCGTCGGCGACGCCGGCCACGCCTCGTCGGAACCCGGCATCGTCGACAGTCTGGTCCGCGCCGCCGACTGGGCTGCAAGCCTCCAGGCATGAAAAAGCCGCCGCGCAGGACAGCGCGGCGGCCTTTCCATTCTGAAAAATCAGAACCGTTTTGCGGTTCGATTGTCGATGCTCCACGCGCCCGGACCGGCGGTGAAGATGTACAGGAAAATGAAGCAATACAGGATGGCCGCGTCGCCGCCGTTCACCGCCGGATACGGGCTGCTGGGGAAGTGGAACATCCAATAGGCCACAGCCATCTGGCCCGAGGCGATGAAGGCGGCCGGACGTGTGAACAGGCCCAGGATCAGCAACAGGCCCGTGATCAGCTCGATCACCCCGCCGATGCCGAACAGCGACAGCAGCTCCTGCTGACCGGGTTCGGCCCCGGCCGGAAAGCCGAAGACCTTGATGACGCCGTGCGCCAGGAACAACAGACCGGCGACGATCCTGAGCGCCGCCAGGGCGCGGGGAGACCAGCCATTCACTTGATTGAACATTCTCTTTCCTCGCCTTTTTATGCGGTTGTTCACGGTCGGATCGGGCCCGACCGTGAAGCTTGATCCGAAAATCAGGCGGCGTCCACCAGCACGATCTCGGCGTCGGACAGCGCCTTGACCGTGACGACATCCTCCTGAGCGATGGCCGCGCCGTCGCGGGCGTTCAGCCGGACGCCGTTGACCTCGACCTCGCCCTTGGCCGGGACCAGATAGGCCCGCCGCGCAACGCCCAGCGGATAGTCGGCGGTGTCGCCTGCCTTCAACGTCGCCGCCACGATCCGCGCATCGGTGCGGATCGGCAGGGCGTCCTTGTCGCCCTCAAAGCCCGAGGCCAGGACCACGAACTGACCCGATCGCTCGCCCTTGGGGAAGGGTTTGGTCCCCCAACTCGGCGCATCCCCGCGCCGGGTCGGCTCGATCCAGATCTGAAAGATCCGCGTCAGGTCCGGCTCGGCGTTGTATTCCGCGTGACGGATGCCGGTTCCGGCGCTCATCACCTGGACATCGCCCGCGACGGTGCGCCCCTTGTTGCCCAGACTGTCCTCATGGGTGATGGCCCCATCGCGGACGTAGGTAATGATCTCCATGTCGGCGTGCGGATGCGGCGGGAAGCCCGTGCCGGAGGCGATCTCGTCGTCGTTCCAGACCCGCAGATTGCCCCAGCTCATCCGCTTGGGATCATAGTAGTTGGCGAAGGAGAAATGGTGTTTGGCGTTCAGCCAGCCGTGGTTGGCGCCGCCGAGGGATTCAAATGGTCTGCGCTCGATCATCGCACTCGTCCTTTCGCGTCGGAACCGTCCGACGCCTTTGCTTGACGCCAAGATAGAGATCGGCGACCGATCAGAAATAGAAACAACCGAAACTCATCGTTTCAGGACGCAAGGCCGCCCATGTCCCGCCTGCCCGATCTGGAAGCCCTGGCCATCTTCGCCAAGGTCGCCGACAGCCAATCCTTCTCCGGCGCAGCCGAGACGCTGGGCCTGTCCAAGGCGACCGTGTCCAAGGCGGTGACGCGTCTGGAACAGCAGCTGAAGACCACCCTGCTCCACCGCACCTCGCGCCGCTTCGCCCTCACCGATGCAGGCAGAACCCTGGCCGCCCGCGCCGCCCACATGCTGGCCGAGGCCGAAGGCGCGGTGTCGGAGGCTCTGGATATGTCCGTCACGCCGCGCGGCCTGGTGCGACTGGCGGCGCCCATGTCGTTCGGCATGGCCTATGTGGCCCCGGCCCTGCCCGAGTTCCTCGCCACCCACCCGGACGTATCCATCGACCTGCATCTGTCGGACGAGGTCATCGATCTGGTCGGCAGCGGCTTCGATTGCGCGCTGAGGATCGCCGCCCTGGCCGATTCCTCGTTGACGGCGCGCAAGCTGCGGCCTGTGGCCCGCGCCCTGGTGGCCTCACCGTCCTATCTGGATCAGCGGGGTCGCCCCACCCATCCCGACGATCTGGCCCGTCACGCCTGCCTCGGCTACGCCTACATGCCCAGCCCGGACACCTGGCGGTTCAGCAATGCGGCGGGTGAGGAAGTGGTCGTGCATCCGCGCGGGCCATTGCGCGCCAACAACTCCGACGCCCTGACGGCGTCGTTGTGCGCGGGTCTGGGGCTCTTTCCCCAGCCGGATTTCATCTACTGGAAGGACGTCGCCGACGGCCATCTCGAGACGGTGATGACCGACTGGCGGCTGCCGCCTATCGCCCTGCATCTGGTGGCGCCCAGCGGCGGACCGCGCCCGGCCAGGGTCACGGCCTTCATGGACTATCTGGCGGCGAAGTTCAGCGGACCGCTGTGGCCGGGCGATACGGTGGGGCGGTAACGCTCAGCCGCACTTCACTTCGCGCACGATGTTGGTCGCCTCGTCATAGACGAAGTTCACCCGGTTCTCGCGATAGTCCATGGTCGCCGCGCAGGTGGTGCAGAGCACGCGGAACGTCTGGCCGGCGGGCGCGGTCGGGATGGTCGAACGGTTGCGGCCGACATAACTCTGATAATCCGAAACCTTGCACGCCTTAAAGCCGGTGTCCGATCCAGGCCCAGGCTCGGCGATCTGGAGCGGCGCGCAGGCCGACACAGCCAAGGCGCCGGCGGCCAACAGGGTGCTCAAGATGATCTTCATGGTCGTCTCCTTGCTTCAGCGTCAGCCGCAGCGAACCTGTTCGATGATGCCGGTCTGTTCGTTGTAGAAGATGTTCAGCCGATAGGCGGAGAAGTCGTGCGTCACGGGGCAGGTGGTGCAGGTCACGCGCCGATTGACGACATCCACGGGCACCGGAATTTCGGTCCGGGACTTGCCGACCAAATACTGCATCTCGCCGGCCTTGCAGAAGTCTTCCGTCTGCCCGGTCGGCATGCGGCTGCCGACGGGCGGGTTCAACTGGGCCTGCTCGACAGCGCGCGGCGCAGGCGCCTCGGAGACCGGCGTCGAACAGCCGGCCAGCAGAACCAGTCCGATCAGGCCGCCTTTTCCCAGCGCCCTTCGTCCGTTTGACGCCAATAGGCCAGGTTCGCGCCCTGCCCCTTCAACGCCTTCCAACGTCCCCGCGCATTTTGCAGAGCCGGCTCGTCCCGACCGTCGAAAATAATGAAGCATCGTTCGAAACCCTCCGTCACGCCCAGTTCTGCGTCGTCGACTATGAACAGCGCCTGAGCGCGGTTCAGGTTCTCGCCTGTCTCGCTCAACAGCACAGGCTGGCGCTCGGCGTGGGGCTGGTCGGCCCGGCCATGCGGCAAGAAACTGTCATCGCGAAACGTCCACAGCGTCTCGTCGACCTCATCCAGTCGGTGCGAATGCGATGACTTGATCATGGCCCGCCAACCCCGCTCGATCGTCTTTTCGAGCAGGGTCGGCAACACCTGATCCAGCGACGAACGCTCCAGGTGATAGAACCAGATTTCGGGCTTGTCGCTCACCCGGCTCTACCTCCCGACCGATCAGCCTTCGTAGGAATCCGCGACCATCCGGTCCAGGGTGCGAACGGCGAAGCCGACGCCGCCTTCAGGCACGGTGGGGCTGGGGCTCTTGTTGGCCCAGGCGGTCGGGGCGATATCCAGGTGCGCCCACGGCACGCCGTTGGTGAAGCGTTGCAGGAACAGGGCGGCGGTGATCGAGCCACCGGCGCGGCCGTTGCCGGTGTTCTTCACATCGGCGATCTTGGAATCGATGTGCTGCTCGTAGATGGCCGGGATCGGCATGCGCCAGAAATTCTCGCCGACCTTCTTGGCCGCCGCCAGGATCGGATCGGCGACATCGTCGGAGTTCGAGAAGACGCCGGCGTAATCCAGTCCCAGGGCCACGATCATGGCGCCCGTCAGGGTGGCCAGGTCGATCATGAACTTCGGCTTGAACCGCTCCTGCGTGTACCAGAGGGCGTCGGCCAGAACGAGGCGGCCTTCGGCGTCGGTGTTGATGACCTCGACCGTCTGGCCCGACATGGACACCACCACGTCGCCCGGACGCTGGGCGTTGCCGTCCGGCATGTTTTCGACCAGGCCCAGCACGCCGATGACGTTGACCTTGGCCTTGCGGCTGGCCAGGGCGATCATGGTTCCGGTCACGGCGGCCGCGCCGCCCATGTCCCACTTCATGTCTTCCATGCCGTCCGCCGGCTTGATCGAGATGCCGCCGGTGTCGAAGCAGACGCCCTTGCCGACGAAGGCCAGGGGCTGAGCACCGGCTTCGCCGCCGTTCCACTTCATGATCGCAAGCTGGCTTTCGCGACGGCTGCCCTGGCCCACGCCCAACAAGGTGCGCATGCCCAGCTTCTCCATCTCGGCCTCGCCGAGGATTTCGACTTCAAGGCCCAGGCTCTCCAGCGCCTTCACCCGCTTGGCGAACTCCGCCGGATACAGGACGTTGGCGGGCTCGGACACCAGGTCGCGCGCGAAGATCACACCGTCGGCCACCGCCGACAGCGGCTCCAGCGCGGCTTCCGCGCCCCGCAGGTCGGTCGTGACCACGCGGATGGTGGTGATCGACGGAATCTTGTCGGCCTTTTGCGTCGTGCGATATTTGTCGAAGCGATAGGCGGCGAGACGCGCGGCGAAACCGACGCGGGCGGCCTGCTCAGGCGACAGATCCGACGCGTCGATCGTCAGCACCTCGGCGCCCGACAGCTTGACCGCCGCATAGGCGTTGCCGCCAAAGGCCTCGACCGCCAGATCGTCCAGCTTGTCCTTGCCGCCCGCGCCCACCAGCAGCACGGTGTCCGCCTCGACGCCCGACGGGGCGGCGATGATGAGGCTCTGGCCCGACTTGCCGGTGAAACGGCCCTTGCCCGCCGCCTTGGTCAGGGCGCCGTTGGCCTTGCCGTCCAGCGCGGTCCCGGCGGCGGTGAAGGTGCGATCTTCAAAAACCGGAACGGCCAAAATCTCGGCGGCGTCCACGGCGGCGACGAATTCGATCTTCATTCAATCAACTCCAGCCAGGCCCCACCCGGCGTCTGCAAACAGCAAAATGACAACGGCGCGTCTGCTTGTCGCGGACGCGCCCTGATGTGCTACTAGATGCGCCTCAACATCGCCGCCTGCAACCGGGCGAAGTCCATCCGCCCATGACCCTGATTCAAAGATACCTTTTTCGCCAGATCCTGTTCCCTGTGATCGCCGCGTGCGCAGCGCTGGCGGGAATCGGGATTCTGAGCCAGAGCCTCGACCAACTCCAGGTCATCGTGGAGCGGGGTCAGAGCGTGTGGATCATGGTCAAGCTGACCCTGCTCGCGCTGCCGCAACTGCTGTCGGTGATTCTACCCATCGGCCTTTTCGTCGGCGCCCTGATCGCCCTGACCCGTCTGCAACGCGAACAGGAGCTGACGGCGGCCTTCGCCGGGGGCATGACCCGGTGGCAGGTCATATCGCCGGCCGCCCGCATCGCCGTGCTGGTCGCCCTGGTCACCTTGCTGGTCAACGTCTTCATTCTGCCCTGGGCGCAGCAGGAGGCGCGGCGACAGGCGTTCGACATCCGCACCGACCTCGCCGCTTTACTGGTCGAGGAAGGCCAGTTCGTTCAGGGGCCTGACGGCCTGACCGTCTATGTGCAGCAGATTGAGCAGAACGGTCTGTTGAAGAACCTGTTCGTCTATCTGGACGACAAGGAGAAGGTGACGACCTGGAACGCGTCCGAGGCGCGCTTCAGCCGCGACGCCGGCGGCATTCCCATCCTGACCATGATCGACGGCTCGGCCCAGCGCTATTCGTCGGGCGGCGTGCTGGAGACGCTGTCGTTCGGGCGGTACGATTTCTCTCTCGCGCCCTTCGTCGGCGTGACCGACACCATTCGCTACAAGCCGACCGACCTCTATCTGCGCCAGCTGTTGAACCCGACGGCGAAGGTGCTTGAGGTCGCCGGTTCGCGCGGCGAGCTGCTGGCCGAGGCGCATTCGCGGCTGGCCTCGCCGCTCTACGCCATGGTCGCCATGGCCCTGGCGCTTTCGGCTATTCTAGGCGGCGCCTTCAGCCGCACCGGCTATACCGTACGCATCGCCAAGGCGGCGGGCCTGTTTTTGGTCCTGCGCGTCATCGGCTATGGCCTTGTCGCCGCCAGCGCCTGGAACGGCTGGATGAACGTGCTCCAATACGTCGTGCCGATCGTGGCCATCGTCGTCGCCCTGCGGGTTCTGTTCCGCGCGCTGAAGCCGCGTCGCAGCCGGACCACCGCCGCCCTGCGCGATCTGAAGGCCAAGTTCGCATGACCGCCGTCGCCGCCTCCGCCCGTCGTTCGCCGCATATCCCCCGTCTCGGCGGCATCGAGCGCTATGTGCTGGTTCAGCAGCTGAAGTCGCTGGGCGTGGCCCTGGCCGTGATTTCGGCGCTCGTCATGCTGATCGACTTCGTGGAGGTCTCGCGTGGCGTCGGCTCGGCCCAGGATCTGTCGGCCGTCCGCATTTTCGGCCTGGTGCTGCTCAAGTCGCCCTCGGTCATCGTGCAGTTGATGCCGTTCGTCTTCCTGTTCGGCACCCTGTCGGCCTTCATCAGCCTGAACCGCCGCAGCGAACTGATCGCCATGCGCGCGGCGGGCGTCTCCGCCTGGCGGTTCGTCCTGCCGGCGGCCGGCATGGCCTTCGTTCTGGGAGTGCTGACCGTCACGGTATTGGGTCCGATGGCGTCCGCCGGCGACGGCCTGTGGCAACGCGAGCGCGCACGGATTTCCGGCTCGGCGCCCGGCGGCGACCCCAAGGAAGCGATCTGGCTGCGCGAGGGCGACGATCAGCGCCAGATGATCATTCGCGCCGGCCAGCAGGACCGCGCCAATGCCCGACTGTTGGACGTCAGCTTCTTCATCTACACGACCGCGCCCGGCGGCGGTCGCACCTTCTCCGAGCGGATCGACGCCAAGTCGGCCTCGTTAAACGCCGGCAGCTGGCGCCTGACCGACGCCGTCGGCGCCCAGATCGGCCAGCGCGCCGTCACCTATTCCAGCCTGACATTGGTCTCCAGCTTGGCGGATGACGAGGCCTTCGAGCGTTTCGCCCGGCCGCAGGCCACGCCCTTCTGGTCGCTTCCCAATCAGATCAGCCGAATCGAAAACGCGGGCTTCACCTCGACCGCCTATCGCCTGCGCTTCCAGCAACTTCTGGCTACGCCGCTGGTGTTCGCCGCCATGTCGATCCTGGCCGCCGCCTTCTCCCTGCGGCTGATGCGATTGGGCGACCTGGCGCGTATGAGCGTGTCCGCCGTGGTGCTGGGCTTCGCCTTCTTCTTCCTGAACCAGTTCTCGTCGGCGATGGGATCGGCCGAGGTCGTGGCGCCCTTCGTCGCAGCCTGGCTGCCGCCTGTTCTTACCGCGCTCGCAGCCTTGACCTTGCTGTTCTATACCGAAGACGGCTAATCGGGCGCTCGCTTCTCAGACTACGGATGGCCTATGCAGGGTGATCGGCGCTTCGACGCTTTCAAAGCAAGGCTTCTCGCCGGTGCGGCCCTGGTCGCCTGCGCGCCCTTGGCGACGCCCGCATGGGCGCAAACGACACCTCCAGCCGCGGCCGCCCCTTCCGACGGCCTGCCGCCCGAAGCGGTCTATGTCGATGCCGACAACGCGCGTCGCGAAGGCGACACCATCTTCGTCAGCGGCACGCCCGAGAACCGCGCCTATGTCCGCACGCGTGGCCATGTGCTGCGCGGCGAGAACCTGTCCTATGATCTGAACGCCGGTTCGGCGACGGCCGAAGGCCGCGTCGAGGCCATCGCGCCTGATGGAACCGTGGTCTACGCCAGCCGTCTCGAGCTGGACGAAAACCTGGAGACCGGCGTCGCCGTCGATTTCGCCACGCGTCTGGCCAACGGCGCCAGCCTGATGGCCGCAACGGCTGTCCGCCGCAGCGAGAACGTCAGCGAACTGAACTACGCCCGCTTCACCCCCTGCCCGATCTGCGACGACGGCGGTCCCAAGACGCCGACCATCTCGATCCAGGCGGAAAAGGTGACGCAGGACGAGCAGTTGCGCGCGATCCTCTATCGCAACGCCGTCTTCTATATCGGGCCGGTGCCCATCTTCTACACGCCCTTCTTCGCCCACCCCGATCCCTCGGTGGAGCGGGCCTCGGGCTTCCTGGTGCCCATCGTCAACTATGACGAGGGTCGCGGCGTCTCCGTCGAGGTTCCCTATCTGCACGTCGTGTCGCCGTCCGAGGACTGGCTGATCAGCCCGCAGATCAACACCAGGGTCGCCCCGCTGCTGAACCTGCAATGGCGTCGACGGTTCGCCAACGGGATGATCGTGGCGCGCGGCGGCTACACCTACGAGCGCGAGTTCGGCGACTTCGACCGGGACGGCGACGGGAAGTTTGAAAGCAACGTCCGCTTCGGCGACCGCGAGCATCGTAGCTATCTGCTGTCGCACGGCGAGTTCGATCCGGACGGGCCCTGGCGATTCGGCTTCACGGCCGAGCGCACCTCGGACAAGACGCTGTTCGACCGCTATGACGTGCGCTCTCCCTATCAGGACAACGGCCTCTACTACGGCGACCGCCGCCGCCTGATCAGCCAGATCTACGCCGAACATCAGACCGATCGCTCTTACGTTTCGGTCGCGGCCTTCTCGATCCAGAGCCTGCGCCTGAACCCGGCCTTTGCGGCGACGGACTTCCGCGACGCCAACGGCTTCAAGGTGTTCGAGGACGACGACACCCTGCCCTTCGTCGCCCCGCTGATCGATGCCCGCTGGGAGCCGCGCGAACTGGTCTTTGGCGGCCGCCTGCGCCTGAAGGGCTCGGCCGTCTCTCTCTACCGCGACGCCTTCGTCGGCGCGCCGATCCTGAACCCGGAGATCGTTCCCGCCGTCACGACAGGTCTCGCCGGCGTCGACAGCCGCCGCATCACGGGTCAGGCGGAATGGCGCCGCGCGATCATCCTTCCCGTCGGCGTGCGCGTGGAACCGTTCGTCGACACGCGGGTCGATCTCTATTCCATGTCCGATCTGCCGCCGATGATGGGCATCGACAGCGACGAGACGGTCAGCCGGTCCCGGTTCAGCGCAGGCGTGGACATCGCCTATCCTCTGATCAAACGCATCGCCGACGCCGACATCATCTTGGAGCCGGTGGGTCAGTTCTCGGTCTCCAACAAGGTCAGCCTCGACCGCCGAATCCCGATCGAGGATTCGCAGGTTCTTGAGCTGGACGAGTCGTCGCTGTTCCGCATGGACCGCTTCTCCGGCTATGACCTGCTGGAGGGCGGCGCGCGCGTGACGGCGGGCGGTCGCGCCACCATCCGCTGGGCCGAGGGGCGCAAGGCCAGCCTGTTCGTTGGCCGCAGCTATCGCTTCGATCAGCAGGACGACTTCCGCACCTCCATCCCGGACGATCCCGCACGGCTGTATGATCCGACCGGCCTTGCGTCCGAGACGTCCGACTGGGTCGTGCAGGGCGACTTCTCCCCCTCCGATCGTATCCGCAGCTGGTTCCACGCCACCGTCAACGGTTCGGGCGAAGTGCGCCGCGCCGAGGCGGCGCTAGACGGCCGCTGGGGTCGCCGCAACCTGGCGACCGTCAGCTACATTCTGGATCAGTCGAACCCGGTCGACGGGCCGCTCAACCGGAACTACGAGTTCGTTCAACTGGCGGGCCAGCAATTCGTCTTCCAGAACTGGGGTTTCACCGTCGCGGGCATCGCCGATCTGAAAGAAAACCAGATTACCCGATCCGAAGTCGGGGTGCTTTTCGATGACGACTGCCTGCGGTTCGAACTGGGTTATCGTCGCGACAACACGCGTGCGCGGCCCGGCGGCGCGTCAGAAGGCGTCTATGTGCGCCTAAACCTCGCCACTTTCGGAGGTTCAGGTTATGGACAGGGCGAAATGCGTTGAGCATGACGCTTTACGGGGCGCGACTGCCTGCCGGTTTGGCCGGCGGACCGCTGTGAGGAATCAGGACGAACAATGGGTTTGATGCGTTATTCGACGGGGGCTGCGCTCGCGGCAGTCCTCCTCGCCGGTTCGGCCTATGCCCAGACGGCGCCCGCCCCCGCGCAAGCCTCTACACCCGCGCAGAGCCCTGCGGCCGGCGCGCCGAACCCTGCGGCTGAAGAGGCGCCCACGACGGCGCGCCCCGCCCCTCAGTTCGAAATGGCCGACGGCATCGTCGCGACCGTCAACGACAAGATCATCACCGGCTATGACCTGCGTCAGCGTATGCTGATGCTGATCGCCTCATCCCAGGTTCAGCCGACCGAGCAGAACCTGCCCGCCATTCAGCAGGCCGCCCTGAACGCCCTGATCGAGGATCGCCTCAAGGATCAGGAAATGGCCAAGTTCGAGAGCCTGAAGGTCACGGACGAGGAAGTTGACGGCGAGATCGCCGAAATGGCCCGCGCCGCCGGCACGACGCCGCAGGCCTATATGCAGTTCCTGCAACAGGGCGGCATCCAGCCCGCCGCCTTCCGCGACAATCTGCGCACCCAGATCGGCTGGAGCCAGCTAATCCCGGGTCGCTTCAACAGCCGCGCCCGCGCCAGCACCCTTCAGGTCGATCAGGAAGTCCGTCGTCTGAAGGAGGCGGCGTCCAAGCCCCAGTTCCTGCTCGGTGAAATCTATATCGACGCGGCGCGCGTCGGCGGCGCCCAAGCGGCCTTGAACGGCGCCCGCCAGCTCGTGCAGCAGATCATCCAGGGCGCGCCGTTCCAGGCCGTCGCCCAGCAGTTTTCCGCCGCCCCGTCGGCCAGCGCCCGCGTGCCGGGCGATGCGGGTTGGGTGGTCAAGGACTCGCTCCAACCAGCCGTGCAGTCGGTGTTGGAACAGCTGCAGCCTGGACAGCTGTCGAACCCCATCGTCGTCGATGGCGGCGTCTATATCCTCTACCTCCGCGACAAGCGTGACGGCGCCTCGACCAGCCTGGTTTCGCTGAAACAGGTCATGGTCGAACTGCCTGAAACCGCGTCGGAAGCTGATGTGGCCGCCGCGACCGCCAAGCTGGAAGGTCTGCGCAATGGCCTGACCTGCGATAACATCATCTCCCAGGCCCGCGCGACGCAGGGCGTCCTGGGCGCCGATCTCGGCGAATCGGATGTCGCCAACCTGGCGCCGCAGTTCCAGCAGTTCGCCCGCACGGGCGAAATCGGTTCGGTCTCGACGCCGATCCGCACCCCGCTGGGCCTGCACTTGGTCGCCGTCTGCGGTCGTCGCGTCGGCGGGCCGGAAGCGCCGAACCGTCAGCAGGTCGAAAACCGTCTGCGCGCCCAGAACCTGGCCGTGCTGGAGCGCCGCTATCTGCGCGATCTGCGCAGCGACGCCCTGATCGAGTTCAAATGACCCCAGCGGTCGCGCCTCTGGTTCTGACGCTGGGCGAACCCGCCGGCGTCGGGCCGGAGATCGTGGCCGCCGCCTGGAAGGCTTTGCGCGCCGAGCAGACGGCCTTCGCCGTCATCGGCGACGCGGCGCTGTTGCGCGCGCAAGATGTTCCCGTGGCCGAGGTCGGCGCTCCCGGCGACGCCCATGGCCTGTTCGGCTCCGCCCTTCCCGTCATCCATCGCCCCCTCCCCGCGCCGGTCCTGGTCGGGTCGCCCGATCCGGCCAATGCCTCGGCCGTCGCGGACGGGATTGAGGAGGCGGTCAGTTTCGCCCTGTCCGGCGAGGCGTCCGGCGTCGTCACCGCCCCCATCGCCAAGGCGCCCATGTACGCCTCGGGCTTTCGCTTCCCCGGCCATACCGAGTTCATCGCCGAACTCACCGCCGATGCGCCCTACGCCGGAACGCGCGGACCGGTGATGATGCTGACGGCCCGGAACCTGCGCGCCTGCCTCGTCACCATTCACGTCGCCCTGGACCAGGTGCCGGAACTGGTCACGGCCGAGCGTGTCGCCCGCACCGCCCGCGTCGTCCACGAAAGCCTGAAACGCGACTTCGCCATCGCCCGCCCGCGCCTGGCCATGGCCGCCCTGAATCCCCACGCGGGCGAAGGCGGCGCCTTGGGCCTGCAGGAATGCGACATCCTGATCCCCGTAGCCGAACAGCTTCGCGCCGAGGGCATCGACATCACTGACCCCAGACCCGCCGACACGATGTTCCATGACGAGGCGCGCGCGACCTATGACGCCGCCATCTGCATGTATCACGACCAGGCCCTGATCCCGGTCAAGACGCTGGACTTCTGGGGCGGGGTCAATGTCTCCCTGGGCCTGCCGATCATCCGCACCTCGCCCGATCACGGGACCGGCTGCGACATCGCCGGCAAGGGCGTCGCACGTCCCGACAGCCTGATCGCCGCCATTCGCCTGGCATCGGAGATGGCGGCGGCCCGCGCCGCGCGCTAACAGGGCGTGTGACCGACCTTCCCTCTCTCCGCGAAACCCTCGACGCCCACGGCCTTTCGGCCAAGAAGAGCTTCGGCCAGCATTTCCTGCTGGACCTGAATGTCACCCGCAAGATCGTGCGCCTGGCCGGCCCGTTCGAGGGCCGCGCCGTGATCGAGGTCGGCCCCGGCCCTGGCGGCCTGACCCGCGCCCTGCTGGAATCCGACGCCGGCGCCGTGGTCCTGGTGGAAAAGGATCCGCGCTTCATTCCCTTGCTGACCGAACTGGACGACGGCTCGGGCCGCCTGACCATCGTCGAGGCCGACGCGCTGAAGGTGAAGGAGGCGGATCTGGTCTCCGGCCCGACCCATCTGGTGTCCAACCTGCCCTACAATGTCGGCACCCCCCTGCTGATCAAATGGCTGACCGGCCCGTGGCTGCCCCACAGCCTGACCCTGATGTTCCAGAAGGAAGTCGCCGAGCGCGTCGCCGCAGGCCCAGGCGAGGCCGCCTACGGCCGTCTGGCCGTCATCGGCCAGGCCGTCTGTACCGCCCGCATCGTCATGCACCTGCCCGCCGCCGCCTTCACGCCGCCGCCTAAGGTGGCCTCGGCCGTCGTCCATCTGGTTCCGCTGGATGAGCGCCCGTCGCCTGAACGCCTGAAGAAGCTGGAACGCGTCACCGCCGCCGCCTTCGGCCAGCGCCGCAAGATGCTGCGGTCCAGTCTGAAACAGCTGGGCGGCGCCGCCCTGTGCGAGGCCGCTGGCATTGAACCGGACGCCCGCGCCGAAACCATTGATGTCGCGGGCTTCCTGCGCCTGGCAGACGCCCTTCAATGACCGTCGAACCCTTTCGCGCCATCTCCGTCAGCCGTCTGGCGCACCAGCTCAAGAGCGAAGGCCGGTCGATCATCCATATGGAGTTCGGCCAACCCTCGACCGGGGCGCCCGCCGCCGCGATTGCGCGAGCGCATCAGGTGCTGGACGCCGACGCGATGGGCTATTGGGAAAGTCCCGATCTGCGCGCCCGCATCGCGCGCCTGTACGACGAGCGATACGGCGTCGCCGTCGATCCCAACCGCATCTTGCTGACCTGCGGCGCCTCCCCGGCCCTGGTGCTGGCGCTCAGCACCCTGTTCAAGCCCGGCGACCGGATCGCCCTGGCCCGGCCCGGTTATGTCGCCTATCGCAACACCCTGCGCGCCCTGCATCTCGAACCGGTCGAAATCGCCTGCGGTCCCGACACCCGGTTCCAACTCACCGCCGCCCAACTCCAGGCCCTGAATCCCGCCCCCGCCGGCGTCATCATCGCCAGCCCGGCCAATCCGACCGGCACCATTATCCCCGACGCCGAGCTGGCCACCATCGCCGAGGTCTGCCGCGCGCGCAACATCGCCATCGTCTCGGACGAGATCTACCAAGGCCTCAGCTACGTCGGCCCGACGCCCTCGATGCTGCAGTTTGCGCCCGAGGCCGTGGTCATCAACAGCTTCTCCAAATACTGGAGCATGGCGGGCTGGCGTCTCGGCTGGCTCCTGGTTCCCGAGGACCGGATCGACGCCGCCCGCGCCTATATCGGCAACATGTTCCTGACGCCCCCCAGCCTCAGCCAGCATGCCGGTCTGGTCGCCATGGATGCGATCGATGAGCTGGAAGGCCATATCCAGACCTACGCCCGCAACCGCCAGCTCATGCTGGAGGCCCTGCCCGCGCTGGGGCTTCGCAAGATCGCGCCCCCCGATGGCGCCTTCTACATCTGGGCGGACATCGGCCATCTGACGAACGACAGCGTGGCCTTCTGCGAGCAGTTGCTGCGCGACACCGGCGTCGCCACGGCGCCCGGCGTCGACTTCGACCCTGTCGAAGGCCACCATTTCATCCGTTTCAGCTTCGCCGTCTCGACGCCGGAGATCGAAGACGCATTGAGCCGCCTGCACCCCTGGTTTGCAGCCCTGGCTTAAGCCGCCTTCGCCTGCGCCGCGGCCGAGGTCGCCCGGTGCAAGGCGTCATAGAGCTTCTTCGGCTCCAGCGGCTTGGCCAGCCAGTCCGTCATGCCGGCCGCATAGCAGGCCTGCACCTGTTCGGATTCCGTGCCTGCGCTGAACCCGATTACCGGGGCGACGGCGTTGGGGCCGCCAGACGCGCGCAAGCGCCGTGTCGTCTCGTTGCCGTCGATTCCCGGCATATTCACATCCATCAGCACCACGTCGAACGCCTTCTCGGACAGCAGCGCCAGCGCCAGATGGCCGTCCGAGGCCGTGGTCAGATCGACGTTCAAGGGTTGAAGCACGAGCGCGATGGTTCGGCGATTGATCTCGTGATCGTCCACGGCCAGCACGCGAAGACGCCGAGCCAGAACGGGCGCCGCCGCCTCGTGTCCGTCCAAGGCCTGCGTCGGCTGACCCGCCGGCAGATCGACACACAGGGTGAAGGCCGCGCCCTGCCCCGGCGTGCTCTCGACCGTCAGATCGCCGCCCATCAACCGCGCCAGCTCCCGGCTGACGGTCAGGCCCAGGCCTGTCCCGCCATAGGTGCGCGCCACCTCGGCGGACCCCTGCGCGAAGGGGGTGAACAGGCGGCTCATCGCCTCGGGCGCAATGCCCGCGCCCTGGTCGATCACGGTCAGGGTCAGACAGTGCTTGCCGTCCCCGCCCGGCGCCGACGCCTCGAGACGGATCGCGCCAGACGGTGTGAACTTGATCGCGTTGGACACCAGGTTGTTGATGATCTGGCGCAGACGATAGGGGTCCCCGCGCAGCCACACCGCCTCGCCGTCCACGCCCGACATCTCCAGCGTCAGCCCCTTGTCGGCCGCCGGCGCCGCCCAGAATCGCACCGTATCGCGCATCAAGTCGCCCAGTTCGAAGTCGCGGCTTTCCATCGCCATGGCGCCGGCCTCCATCTTGGAGTGGTCCAGAAGGTCGTTCAGCATGCCGGTCATCAGTCGTCCGGCGTCGATGATCAGATCGGCCGTCTCTACCCGGTGTTCATTCAACTTGCCGTCACGAATCACATGGGCGCCGGCCAGGATGGCGCTGACGGGCGTGCGCAGTTCGTGGCTGACGATCGCCGCCATCGCCGCACGATCGGCCATGGCCGCCTGCGCCTGTTCCAGCCGCGTCTCCGCCTCCGCCCGAGATTTCACCTCGGCTTCACGTGATCCGTGCACCCGCCAATAGATGTTCAGCACCATGCCGACGAACAGGACGGCGGACAGGGTCATGACCACGACCCCGCGTGTATCGCCCTGCATCACCTTGATCACCGGCATCAAGGCCAGCGCCGCCAGATAGGGACTGCCACCGATGAAGAAGATTCGACGCGAGGCGATGCCGGACGCGACGTTGGTCAACAGCCCGCCTGCCATCGTCAGGGCGGCGAGCGTGACCAGCGCCGGATGGTTGGTGGACCAGATGATCAGACCCATCGCGGCATAGGTGGTCGCCATCGCAGTGGTGGACGCCAGGGCGACAAACACGGCAAGCGGGCTCTGTGACGCCTCGGCGCGTCTGAACGGCGCCATGGCCCAGAGTTCGAATGCTTGCACCAGAACCGCGACCGCCAGCCACAGCGGGACCCATCGCAGCATTCCGGCTTCATTCATGGCCCAACCGACCAAGGCGGCGAGCAGAAGCCTGACCGGAACCTGCTTGACCCTCTCCTTGGCGCTGCTGGCCAGAAGAGGCGCGATCGAATGAAGAAAACCCATGACACCCCCGTTCACCACCTGACGTTAGGTCAAGAGGACGAACAGGACGTAAACCTGAGCAGTGGGCAGCTACGGAATAGTCCCTATCGCTGTGTTTACCGTCCGAAATCTCCTTCCCGGCAAAACGGCATCAGTAGCGTAGCGTTGAGTACCCACAGCGCCGCAGGTCCCCCATGGCCTGTGGCGCTGTTTCTATTCAGACGGCTTCGCTCAGCAGGGCGGCCTTGTAGTCGCCGACCCACAGGTTCCTGAACCGGCGCGAACGCTCGGCGTGATAGATGTGGGCCAGTTCGGCGTAGGAACGGTCGAAGTCCTCGTTCACCAGCACATAGTCGAAGGCGTCGCAGTGTTCGATCTCGCCCTTGGCGTTGGCGACGCGGCGTTCGATCACGTCGTCGGCGTCCTGTGAGCGGGTGACGAGACGGCGACGCAACTCTTCCAGGCTGGGCGGCAGGATGAAGACGCGCACGGCGTCCTCGGGGCATTTCTCGGCCACGTCGCGCGCGCCCTGCCAGTCGATGTCGAACAGCACGTCGCGTCCCTCGGCCAGCGCCTTGTCGACCGGCGCGCGCGGGCTGCCGTAACGATTGCCATGGACGTCCGCCCATTCCAGGAAGGCGTCCTCGTCGATCAGGCGCTGGAATTCATCATGGCCGACGAAGTTGTAGTCTCGCCCATCCACCTCGCCCGGCCGGATGCCGCGCGTGGTCATGGAGACGGACAGCTCCAGACCGCCATGATCGGCCATCAACCGCCGGCACAGCGAGGTCTTGCCGGCGCCCGAAGGACTGGCGACGATCAGGAGGACGCCCCGACGGGGGCTGCGTTCATTCGACATTCTGGACCTGCTCACGCAACTGTTCGATGACGGCCTTGAGCTCCAGGCCGATTCCGGTGAGCGCGGTCGTAGCGGATTTCGAGCACAGCGTGTTGGCCTCACGCATGAATTCTTGCATCAGGAAGTCGAGTTTCCGCCCGGCGGGCACCGAGGCCACAAGCTGGCGTGCCGAGGCGACGTGGGCGGTCAGCCGATCCAGCTCCTCGCGCACGTCCGCCTTGGTCGCAAGGGCGGCCGCTTCCAGGAAGATCCGGTCCTCAAGCCCCGGCGCATCGGGCGCCAGTTCGGAGATTCGACGGGTGAAGCGATCGCGAATAGCTTCGACCTGCGCCGCCGCCTCGCCCTCCGCCTGGGCCACCAGCGCCTCGATACGAGCGATGAATTCGTCCAGCACCGGGGTCAGTTGCGCGCCCTCGTTCTGGCGTGACGCCTTCAGCGCATCCAGCGCCTCTTCGACTGTGCGAGTCATGGCCGCCTCGACAGCCGCCCGCGCCTCGGGATCGTCCGCCTCTTCCGGCGCCTCGATCACACCGCGCAGGGCCAGCAGGCCGTCAGCCGACGGCGGCGTCGCGCCATCCTCGGCGAGTTCGTTCGCCAGCGTCAGATAGCGCGCCAGCACGGCGGCGTTGATCGTGACCGCCGCCTCGCCGGCTTCGACGCGCTTGGCATGAACGCCGATGGTGACCTGGCCCCGCGCGAACCGCGCCTGACCGGCCGCCTTGGCCGCCCGCTCCAGCCCGTCGAAACCGTTCGGTCCCCGGAACCGGACCTCCAGATTGCGCCCGTTAACGGAGCGGGCCTCGGCCGACCACGTCCAGCCTTCGCCGGCTCCGTCGGCCCGACCGAAGCCGGTCATGCCAGAAAGCGTGCTCATCGGGGCCCCTGCGTCGCGCCGGCCGGAAGGGTGATCGTCGCCTGACCGTTCCCGACAGGTGCCGCGGACGGTTCGGTCGTCATCGGCGCCGCACTGGTTCCCGGCGTTGCGGGCGGCGTGGCTTCCGGCGGCAGGCCCGCTTTCTGGCGCTCGATCTGACGCCACCGCGCGACGTTCTGCAGATGCTCGTCATAGGTCAGGGCGAAGGCATGTCCGCCCGAGCCATCCGCCACGAAGAACAGGGCCGGATCGGCCGGCGGGTTCAACACGGCCTTGACCGCATCCTTGCCCGGATTGGCGATCGGCGTCGGCGGCAGCCCGTTGATCTGGTAGGTGTTCCACGGCGTCGGGGCCAGCAACTCCGATCGCCGGATGCCCCGTCCCAGCGGCCGACCCTTCGTCACGCCGTAGACGATGGTCGGATCGCTCTCCAGCCGCATCCCCGCCCGCAGACGGTTAGTGAACACCGCCGCGACACGCGGTCGTTCCGCCGCCAGCGCGGTTTCCTTCTCCACGATGGAGGCCAGAATCACAGCCTCCTCCGGCGTGCGCGCGACGGTCGCCGGCGACCTTTGGCTCCACAGCAGGCGCAGATTCTCGGTCGCCGCGCGCTGCATCCGGTCGATCACCGACTGGCGGGTGTCGCCGCGCGAAACTTCATAGGTGTCGGGCCACAGGCTGCCTTCCTCGGGCGTCTCGGCGACCGTCCCGGTCAGCACGGCTTCCTTGTTCAGGATGTCCACCGCCTGCAACGACGACCAGCCCTCAGGCAGGGTCACGAAATGGCGCACCACCCGCCCTTCGACCAACAGGTTCAGCACTCCGGCCAGGGACGTGCCGGACGGCACCTCGTATTCGCCGGCCCTCAACCGCCGATCCGCGCCGGTCAGGGTCGCCGCCGCACGGAACAGGTCTGTCGAACGGATCACCCCCGCCGCCTTCATCCGCGCGGCGATGGCCGAAACGCCGGACCCGCTGGGCAGGGTGACCACCGTCGTCTGCCCCTGCCGCGCGGACGGTCCCGGCGCATAATAGACCGCCCAGACGGCGATCAGCGCCACCAGCACGAACAGGCCGAAGGTCGCGGACGCGGTCAGAAGCGAGACCGTAAAGCCCGACCGCCCGCTGGATTTCTCGACCCGCCCGCGCCCGAACATCTCAGTCGACCTTCTTGAAAATCACCGAGGCGTTGGTGCCCCCGAAGCCGAAGCTGTTGGACATGGCCACATCGATCTTCATCGGCTTGGCCTTGTTGGGGACCAGGTCGATGGGCGTCTCCATCTCGGGGTCGTCCAGATTGATCGTCGGCGGCGCGATCTGATCGCGGATCGCCAGCACGCAGAAGGCCGCCTCGATGGCGCCGGCCGCGCCCAGCAGGTGTCCGGTCATCGACTTGGTCGAAGAGACGGTCAGGTTCTGCGAATGATCGCCGACCAACCCCTCAATCCCCTTCAGCTCGATCCAGTCGGCCATGGTCGAGGTGCCGTGGGCGTTGACGTAGTCCAGGTCCGACGGCTGCAGCCCGGCCCGCTTCAGCGCCGCCTTCATGGCCCGCACCCCGCCTTCGCCGTCCTCGGACGGGGCGGTGATGTGATAGGCGTCGCCGCTCATGCCGTAGCCCACGACCTCGGCATAGATCTTGGCCCCGCGCGCCTTGGCGTGCTCGTATTCTTCCAGCACCAGGATGCCGGCGCCTTCGCCCATGACGAAGCCCGCATGGCCCCGATCATAGGGACGCGACGCCTTTTCGGGCGTGTCATTATAGGCGGTGCAAAGCGCCTTGCAGGCCAAAAAGCCCGCGATACCGATCGGCACGACCGAGCTTTCGGCCCCGCCCGCCACCATCACGTCCGCGTCGTCCAGCGCGATCATCCGGGCCGCGTCGCCGATGGCATGGGCGCCCGTGGCGCAGGCGGTCACCGCCGCGTGGTTCGGCCCCTTCAGGCCATGACGGATCGAGATTTGGCCACCGGCCAGATTGATCAGGGCGCTGGGGATGAAGAAGGGGCTGACGCGACGCACGCCCTGCTCCTTCAGGACAATGGCCGTGTCAGCGATGGGGCCCAGGCCGCCGATGCCGGAGCCGACCATGACGCCAGTGCGCTCCTTGTCCTCGTCCGTCTCGGGCTTCCAGTTGGCGTCGGCCAGGGCCTCGTCCGCCGCCGCGATGGCGTACAGGATAAAGTCGTCGACACGCTTCCTGTCCTTGACGGACATGATCTTCTCGGGGTCGAAGTCGCCTTCGCCGCCGCCGCCGCGTCCATCCACGCTCGGCACTTCGCCGGCGATGGTGCAGCCATAACCCGTAGTGTCGAACGACGTAATCGGGCCGATGCCCGAGCGTCCCTCGACGATGCCCTTCCAGCTCTTCTCGACGCCCCAACCCAGGGGGGTCAGCAGACCGATGCCCGTAACGACGACGCGGCGCATGGTGCGTGCTCCCTTATCTCCAGCCCGACCCTTCGGAATCATTGCGGATTCGCGCGGGTCAGAAACAGTAAAGGCCGCCGGGCGTCTCCGCTAGGAGCGCCGGGCGGCCCTGTGAACCGTCAGCCTGTTCGGCCGATATCGGCGACTGAGATCAGCCGGCCGACTTTTCGTCGATGAACTTGACCGCATCGCCGACCGTCTGGATGTGCTCGGCGGCGTCATCCGGGATCTCGATGTCGAATTCTTCTTCGAAGGCCATCACCAGCTCGACGTTGTCGAGCGAGTCGGCGCCCAGGTCGTCGATGAAGCTGGCCTTTTCGGTGACCTTGTCCGGATCGGCGTCCAGATGGTCGATGACGATCTTGCGAACGCGCTCGAGGGTGTCGGACATGAGTGTCTCTCTGCCTGTTTGAAATCGCCGTAGAGGCGGGGGTAGCTCAGAAATCGCCGTCTCACGGCAGCGATGGCGACGCAAGCCCGAAAGCCCGAACCGCCGACGCATTCAACCCTTTAGCACAGGCTTTCGGGCTGGAAATAGTCTGTTGCGCGACGTGATAAGGGCCGCAGCCCTTAAATCATCGCCATGCCGCCGTTCACATGCAGGGTCTGGCCCGTCACATAGGCGGCTTCGTCGGACGACAGATAGACGGCGGCGGCGGCGATCTCGTCGCCCGAACCCAGCCGGCCCGCCGGAATCCGGCCCAGGATGGTCTCACGCTGCTGATCGTTCAGCACGTCGGTCATCGGCGAGGCGATGAAGCCCGGCGCGATGCAGTTGACCGTGATGCCGCGCGAGCCGACCTCCTGCGCCAGCGACTTGGAAAAGCCGATCATCCCGGCCTTGGACGCCGAATAGTTGGTCTGGCCCGGATTGCCGGTCACGCCGACGACAGAGGTGACGCCGATGATTCGCCCCGAACGGCGCTTCATCATCCCCTTCACCGCCGCGCGGGTCAGGCGGAAATAGCTTTCCAGATTGACGGTCAGGACCGACTGGAAATCCTCGTCCTTCATCCGCATCAATAGGCCGTCCTTGGTGATGCCTGCATTGGCCACCAGGATGTCCAAGGCTGAGCCCGCCGCCGTTTCGGCTGCGTTGACCAGATTGTCGACCGATTCCGGGTCCGACAGGTTCGCCGTGGCGAAATGCGCCCGCTCCCCCAGCTCCTTGGCCAGATCGGCCAGCACGGCCTCGCGTGTGCCCGACAGCACCACGGTCGCGCCCTGGGCATGCAGCGCCCGCGCCACCGCCCCGCCGATTCCGCCCGTCGCGCCGGTCACCAGCGCGGTCTTGCCTGCAAGATTGAACATTTGTCTCTCCGTCGTGGCGAGTGATTAGTGCCGAGTGGCGAGGAAAAGCAAAGTCGCGTGACGAAGCCGTCGCCACGCGTCCCGCGTCAGCCCTTGGCGAACGCTTCCAACTCTTCGGGCGTATTCAGCGGCAAGGCCTCGGCGTCCGGCGCGATCCGCTTGGCCATGCCGGTCAGCACCTTGCCCGAGCCGATCTCGACGAAACGGGTCACGCCGCCTTCGGTCGCCATCCATTCCATGCTCTCGCGCCAGCGCACCCGGCCGGTGACCTGTTCGACCAGCAGGCGGCGGATGACTTCCGGATCGCTCTCGGGCCGCGCCAGGACGTTGGCGACGACAGGTACGACCGGCGCGACAATCTTCGCCTCGGCCAGGGCGGCGGCCATCTCGTCGGCGGCCGGTTGCATCAGCGGGCAGTGGAACGGCGCGGAGACGTTCAGCGGGATCGCCCGCGCACCCAGTTCCTTGGCCTTCTCGATGGCCCGGTCCACAGCGGCCTTCTCGCCTGAGATGACGATATTGCCGTTGTTGTTGTCATTGGCGACCACGCAGACGCCGACTTCCGAACCGGCCTCCGCCGCTGCTTCCGCCAGCGCGAGATCCGTCTTGGGGCCGATCAGCGACGCCATCGCCCCCTGCCCCACCGGAACCGCGCGCTGCATGGCCTGACCACGCAGCTTCAGCAGCCGCGCCGTATCCGACAGCGAGATCGCGCCCGCGGCCGCCAGGGCCGAATATTCTCCCAGCGAGTGACCGGCCACATAGGCCGCGCTCGCCACGTCAAAGCCGAACTCGGCTTTCAAAGCCCGGATCGCCGCCACGGACACCGCCATCAGCGCGGGCTGGGCGTTCTCGGTCAGGGTCAGTTGATCCTCGGGGCCTTCGCGCATCAGCACCGACAGCTTCTGGCCCAGCGCCTCGTCCACCTCGGCGAAGACGTCGCGAGCGGATTGGAAGGCGTCCGCCAACGGCGCGCCCATGCCGACGGCCTGGCTGCCCTGTCCCGGAAACAGAAGTGCGAGGGTCATCGACCCCTCCCTGAATCGTTCATCAAGGCGCGGACCCGTAAGCCGAGACTTACCCGAGGGCAAGCGCCGCACATCGTCTCCTCCCCACTTGTGGGGAGGGGGACCGCCCCCGGGTCTCGCCGAAGGCGAGCCCGAGGACAGGCGGCGCGGTGGGGGGGGGTCCTGACGTCCCATAGAGGAGGCGGATGCGCTGAAGAGCCCCTCCGTCTCTCCGCTGCGCTTCGAGCCACCTCCCCATGACATGGGGAGGAGACGATGCTCAGCCATCGCAATGCCGCTGCTCCATCCGCAGCGATTTCAACCGCTTGCCGATTTATGTCCCCCGTCTCCCATCCCAGGGGTCAAACAGCGCCATAATGCACCCGTCTCGTCGCATGGAGGGCTCGCCTGGCCTGCGACCTTGCGGCGGCGAGAGCGGAGGGAACGGGGGTGATGGTGAGATCCCATCGCGGCGCCGGGGCTGATCGGTCGGGGAATCGCCCCGGCGCCCGCAGTCGCGTCGCAGGGTCGAGGGGGATACTCGGCCGCACCGGGGATCGGGGATCGCTGCTCCGACCCGCCCGTCGCAGGCTTATGGGGTTAGGCGATAAGACCGCCACCGCTCGGCGCCCCGAGCTTGCAGGCCAACCCCCCGCGCGGAGCGTCACACCCTTCGTCGAAACGGTAACTCAAACCACAGAACTCCGGGCGAAGGCCCGGCGCTCCGCCCAGCCCTCCAGACTTCGCTGCGATCGCGCGAAGGCGAAGACGCCTGCCCGCCATATTTGCCCTTCGCGCGCAGGATCGCTACATCCGGCGCAACTCCCCATTCAGACGAACCCGAAGGGCGCACCGCACCTCATGGCGCAGCAATATATTTTCCAGATGCAGGGTCTGACCAAGACCTTCCCCGGCGGCCGCAAGATCTTCGAGAACATCTGGCTCAGCTTCTACAACGACGCCAAGATCGGCGTCGTCGGCGTCAACGGCTCGGGTAAGTCCACCCTGCTGAAGATCATGGCTGGCCTGGACAACGAGTTCAACGGCGAGGCCCGCGCCGCCGACGGCATCAAGCGCGGCTATCTGGAACAGGAGCCCCAGCTCGATCCGGCCCTGAATGTGCGCCAGAACGTCGAGGCTTGGTGCGAAGAGAAGCAGTGGGTCAACCGCTTCAACGAAGTCGCCGCTGAACTTGGCGAAAACTACACCGACGAACTGATGGAGGAGATGACCTCCCTTCAGGAAAAGATCGACGCCGGCGACGTCTGGGACATCGACAGCCGCATCGACCAAGCCATGGGCGCTCTGCGCTGCCCGCCCGACGACTGGGAAGTCACCAATCTGTCCGGCGGTGAAAAGCGCCGCGTGGCTTTGGCCCGACTGCTGCTGTCCAAGCCCGACATGCTGCTGCTCGACGAACCGACCAACCACCTGGACGCCGAATCCGTCGCCTGGCTGCAGCACCACCTGGAAAACTTCCCCGGCTGCGTCATCCTGGTGACCCACGACCGCTACTTCCTGGACCTCGTCACCAAGTGGACGCTGGAGCTGGATCGCGGCAAGGGCCACCCGCACGAGGGCAACTATTCCTCGTGGCTGGAAGCCAAGACCAAGCGCGTCGTGCAGGAGCAGTCGGAATCCGAAGCCCGCCAGCGCGCCCTCACCCGCGAACTGGAATGGGTGCGTTCGGGCGCCAAGGCCCGTCAGGCCAAGTCCAAGGCCCGTCTGGCCGCCTACGAGCGGATGGTCGAGGAACAGGAATCGATGCGCGGCGCCCAGACGCACGCCCACATCCAAATCCCGCCTGGCCCGCGCCTCGGCAACGTCGTTCTTGAAGTCGAAGGCCTGCAAAAGACCTATGGCGACAAGACGCTGTTCGACAACCTGACCTTCAAACTGCCGCCCAACGGCATCGTAGGCGTCATCGGCCCGAACGGCGCCGGCAAGTCGACCATGTTCAAGCTCATCACCGGCCAGGAACAGCCCGACGGCGGCACGATCAAGGTCGGCGAGACCGTCAAACTGGCCTATGTCGACCAATCGCGCGACGACCTGAAGCCCGACGAGACCATCTGGCAGGCCATCTCGGGCGGCACCGACGTGATGATGGTCGGCAAGCGCGAGATCAACACCCGCGCCTATGTCGGCAGCTTCAACTTCAAGGGCGGCGACCAGCAGAAGAAGGTCGGCCAGCTGTCCGGCGGTGAGCGCAACCGCGTCCACCTGGCCAAGACCCTGGCCTCGGGCGGCAATCTGATCCTGCTCGATGAACCAACCAACGACCTGGACATCGAAACCCTTCAGAACCTCGAAGAGGCGCTGGAAGAGTTCGCCGGCTGCGCCGTGGTCATCTCCCACGACCGCTGGTTCCTTGACCGCCTGGCCACCCACATCCTCGCCTTCGAAGGCGACGGCCATGTGGAATGGTTCGAAGGAAACTTCGAAGCCTACGAACAGGACAAGATGCGTCGCCTGGGCGCCGACAGCATCATTCCAAAGCGCATCCAGCACCAGAAGTTCGGCCGCTGATCGCCTGATCTGACAAGAGGAGCCGCTGCATGACCCAACGCCCCGCCGTTCTCATCATGCAGCGGCATCTTGCGCCGCTCTCGGGATTTCTGGAGAGCGCCTACGACGTCTATCGCTTCTGGGAAGGTCCGCCGATCGAGGCCGCCCACGACATCCGCGTCATGGTCGTCGCCGGCGAGGCGCCGCTGGACAAGGCGCTGATCGAACGCCTGCCCAATCTCGACCTGATCGCCTGTTTTACCTCCGGCTATGACGGGATCGACATCGACTGGTGCCGCCAGCGCGGTCTGCCCGTCACCCACGCCCCCGGCGTCAATCACGAGGATGTCGCCGATCACGCCTTGGGCTTGATCCTGGCAGCACGCCGCCAGATCGCCTCGGGCGACCGTCAGGTCCGCGCCGGCGGCTGGACCTTCGAGACACGCACCATCACAACGTCGCTCGCGGGCCAGAAGCTGGGCATCGTCGGCTTGGGCCACATCGGCAAGGCCGTCGCCGACCGCGCCGAGGCCTTCCGAATGGCGGTCAGTTGGTGGGGGCCGCGGCCGCACGACGCCGAATGGCCACGCGCCGACAGCCTGCTGGCGCTCGCCAAGGCCAGCGACATCCTCGTCGTCGCCTGCAAGGCAGACGAGACCAATCGCGGTCTGATCTCGCCGGACATCATCGAGGCGCTTGGTCCCGACGGCCTGCTGGTCAACGTCTCGCGCGGTCAGGTCGTGGACGAGGACGCCTTGATCGCCGCCTTGAAGTCAGGGACATTGGGTCAGGCCGCCCTGGATGTCTTCATCGAAGAGCCGACAGACCCAGCCCGCTGGGCCGACGTGCCCAATGTCATTCTGACGCCCCACACCGCCGGGGCCACGACTGCCGGGGTGCAGGGCATGCTGATGCTGCTGATCGAAAATCTGCAGGCGCATTTCGCGGGCGAGCCGCTGAAGACGCCCGTCGTCTGACTTCAGCGGGGACGCTGCGGCCGCTCGTCCGCCGTCACCACGCCGTCGCCGTTCTTGTCCATCGCTTTGAAGGCGGCGGCGAGGCCCACGTCGAACTCTTCGCGAGTAATGCGTCCGTCCGCATCGGCGTCGAAGCGCGCCAGCATACGACCGCCGCGTGCATTGGCCAGTTCGCTGGCGTCGACCACGCCGTCTTCATTGGCGTCTAGGCGGTTGAACATCTGGGTCATGCGCGCCTGCATCTGGGCCAGGTTTTCGCGCTCCGGCGGCCGCATGTGTCCGCCGATAGGCCTTCCCGACATTTCAGGCCCAGACATTTGGGGCATGGGCGTCTCGGGAAAATCGCTCTGGGCCAACGCCGGACCGGCGGCGGCGACAGCAAGAACGGCGATAAACAGGCTACGCATGAGATCACTCCAAGACGGGTCTGTGGGCTTTAACGCGCGCACAAACCATTCCCGTCGACGCGTTTCCAAGAAACCGATTTCACTTGCCAAATCATATAAGGATATCTTTATATGAGCATATGAGTTTGTCCGCAGATCAGACTGTCGAAGCCCTCCGCGCCGCCGGCGAACCCACCCGTTTGCGCGTTCTGTCGCTGCTCGCGGGTGAAGAGCTGTCGGTCATGGAAATGTCCCGCATTCTGGACCAGAGCCAACCTCGGGTGTCGCGCCATCTAAAGCTGATGACCGACGCCGGGCTCATCGAACGCTTTCCCGACGGCGCCCGCGTCTACTACCGCCTGTCGCATGACGCCCAGGCGCGCCGGCTGATCGACACGGTGCTGGACATTCTGGCCGAAGACGCTGGCGAAGCTGATCATCGGCGTCTGGACGAGGTCCGCAAGGATCGCGAGGAAGCCGCCGCCAGCTACTTCGAACAGGTCGCGCCCCAGTGGGACCGCTTGCGTTCGCTCTACGTCAGCGAAAGCGCTGTCGAGGCGGCGCTGGAAAAGGCCGTAGGGCCCGGCCCCTTCGAACGCGTCGTCGATCTGGGTACGGGCTCGGGTCGGATGCTGACCCTGTTCGGCAAGAAGGCCAAGATGTCGGTCGGGCTGGACCTTAGCCAGAACATGCTCAACATCGCCCGCACCAACGTCACCAAGGCGGGCGTGGAGCAGGTCGAACTGCGCCACGGCGATATCTTCGCCACCCGTCTGCCGGCGGCCAGCGCCGATCTGGTGATCGTGCATCAGGTGCTGCACTACCTGTCCGATCCGTCCGCCGCCGTCGCCGAGGCCGCACGTCTGGTCAGTCCGGGCGGCCGCCTGGTCATCATCGACTTCGCTCCGCACGACTTCGAACATATGCGCGAGGCGCATCAGCATCGCCGCCTGGGCTTCGCCGACAGCGAGATCAACGGCTGGCTGCTCGACGGCGGCCTGACGCCATCGGCCCCCATCGCCCTGCCCCACGACGCCGAGGGCCTGACCGTGACCATCTGGACGGCGGAACGCCGCGTCCAGGACAGAAAGACCGCCTGATGGCCTCCTCCGCCTCCCTCAATCTGGCCGACGCCCGCGCCCTGTTGCTATCGCCGCTTGGCCCAGTAGCCCGCGCCGGATCGAACCGCGACGCCGTGCGCGTCTCGTTCGAATTCTTTCCGCCCAAGACCGATGAGGCCGAGGCCAATCTGTGGAAGGCGATCCGCCGTCTGGAGCCGCTGAACCCCGCCTTCGTCTCCGTCACCTACGGCGCCGGCGGTTCGACCCGCGAGCGGACCCACCGCACAGTCCAGCGCATCATCACGGAAACTTCGCTCCGCCCCGCCGCCCACCTGACCTGCGTCGAGGCCAGCCGGGAAGAAGTCGATGAGGTCATCGAAGGCTACAAGGCGATCGGAGTCGATCACATCGTGGCTCTGCGCGGCGATCCGCCCGGCGGCGCAGGGATCGGCGGCGCCTATCAGCCGCGCGCCGACGGCTATGCCAACGCCACGGAACTGACCGCCGCCATCAACCGCATCGGCGGATTCGACGTCACGGTCGGCGCCTATCCCGAACGCCACCCTGAAAGCCCCTCCATCGATCACGACATCGAGGTGCTGAAGGCCAAGATCGATGCCGGCGCGACCCGCGCCGTCAGCCAGTTCTTCTTCGACATCGACGCCTTCCTTCGGTTCCGCGACCGGGTGCGGGCGGCGGGCGTCACCATTCCCCTGATCCCCGGCGTCATGCCGGTGTCCAACTTCGCCGGTCTTCAGCGGATGTGCGGCGCCTGCGGCGCCAGCATTCCCGACTGGCTGAAGGCGCATTTCGACGGCCTGGACGACGATCCCGAAACCCGCAAACTGCTGGCCGCCTCCGTCGCCGCCGAGACCTGCGCGCGTCTGCAGGAAGAGGGTTTCTCGGACTTCCACTTCTACACCCTGAACCGCGCCGACCTGGTCTATGCGATCTGTCGTGTTCTGGGCGTGCGCGAGACGGCGGCAGTTCAATGACCCGCGCAGAACGCATCGCCGCCCTGCATCAGACGGCCAAGGAACGCATCCTGGTCCTCGATGGCAGTTGGGGCGTCATGATCCAGCGTCGTGGGCTGGACGAGGCCGACTTCCGCGCCGACCGGTTCGTCGCCGCCAACGGCTATGACGAGAAGCACCAGATGAAGGGGAACAACGACATCCTCTGCATCACGCGGCCCGATGTCATCGCCGACCTGCACGACCAGTATTTCGGCGCCGGCGCCGACATCAGCGAGACCAACACCTTCTCCGGCACCACGATCGCCCAGGAAGACTACGCCCTGGACGCCCAGGCGGTGTGGGATATCAATCTGGAAGGCGCGAAACTTGCCCGCGCATCGGCCGACCGCTGGACCGCCAAGGAGCCGCACAAGCCGCGGTTCGCCGCCGGCTCGATCGGTCCGCTGAACAAGATGCTGTCGATGTCGTCCGACGTGAACGACCCCGGCGCCCGCAGCGTGACCTTCGACCAGGTCTATGAGGCCTATCGCCATCAGGTGAAGGCCCTGAACGAGGGCGGGGTCGATCTCTATCTGATCGAGACCATCACCGACACGCTCAACTGCAAGGCCGCGATCAAGGCGATCAAGGACCTGGAGGACGAGGGCATGGACGCCCTGCCCATCTGGATTTCGGGCACCATCACCGACCGCTCGGGCCGCACCCTGTCGGGCCAGACGGCGGAAGCCTTCTGGAACAGCGTGCGCCACGCCAAACCCTTCGCCGTCGGCTTCAACTGCGCCCTGGGCGCCGACCTGATGCGCCCCTTCATCGCCGAGCTGAGCCGGGTCGCCGACACCCTGGTCGCCGCCTACCCCAACGCCGGCCTGCCCAACGCCATGGGACAGTACGACGAGGAGCCACACGAGACCGCCCACTTCATCGAGGAATGGGCCGCCTCCGGCCTGGTCAACATCGTCGGGGGCTGCTGCGGTACGACGCCGGATCACATCCGTCACGTCGCCGAGGAAGTCGCACCGCTGAAGCCCCGCGCCATTCCGGAACGGCCGGTGGCCTTGCGGCTATCCGGCCTCGAACCGTTCGAGTTGGTGGCGTGACAGACCGAGAACATTGGCCCCCGCCTCACCTCGAAGCATTCTCGGCAGTCCTGCCAGAGCTCAACCGGGAAAGTGATCGCGGTATGGTGCTGGTGGCATGCAGCTTTATAGACGGCCAACTAGCCGCCGCCCTTCGCGCAAAGCTGCTTGATGTGCCAGCCGTCGAAAAACTCTTGGAAGGATTCAATGCTCCTCTTGGGACTTTTTCCGCTCGAATAGCGATTGCCAGAGCCGTAGGTGTAATCTCGGCAGTTGAGCACGCCGAATGTGAACGCCTGCGCAAGGTTCGTAACGAGTTTGCTCACCGCGTCCATTGCTCGTTCGACGATGAAAAGATTGAAGCGATCTGCCGCGAGCTAGCATTTTCAGCGAAGCCGTACGTCAAAGCAGACGGCGAAGCTGTCCACGTCTCGTCGCGGGGAGCCCTTTCAACCGCCGCAACAGCCCTCATGCTTAGACTAGCTAACCGCGCGCACTACGCCTCAAAGCACCGCATTGCTGACCGAGAGTGGGAATACTAATCGCATGCGACCCACCTTCATCAACGTCGGCGAACGGACCAACGTCACCGGCTCGGCCAAATTCCGCAAGCTGGTGGTCGAGGGCGACTATTCGGCCGCGTTGGACGTCGCCCGCCAGCAGGTCGAAGCCGGCGCCCAGATCATCGACGTCAACATGGATGAAGGGCTGCTGGACGGCGTCGTCGCCATGCGGACCTTCCTGAATCTGATCGCGGCCGAGCCCGACATCGCCCGCGTGCCGGTGATGATCGACAGCTCCAAATGGGAAGTGATCGAGGCGGGCCTGAAGTGCGTTCAGGGCAAGCCCATCGTCAATTCGATCAGCATGAAGGAGGGCGAACAGGCCTTCCGCGACCATGCGATCAAATGCCTGCGCTACGGCGCCGCCGTCGTGGTCATGGCTTTCGACGAGGTGGGCCAGGCCGACACGGCCGTCCGCAAGATCGAGATCTGCACCCGCGCCTATGACATCCTGGTCAACGAGGTCGGCTTCCCGCCCGAGGACATCATCTTCGACCCCAATATCTTCGCCGTCGCGACGGGGATCGAAGAGCACGACAACTACGCCGTCGACTTCATCGAGGCGACGCGGGAGATCAAACGCACCCTGCCCTCTGCCCGCATCTCGGGCGGGGTGTCGAACGTCTCGTTCAGCTTCCGCGGCAACGAGCCGGTGCGCCGCGCGATCCACAGCGTCTTCCTGTATCACGCCATCAACGCCGGCATGGACATGGGCATCGTCAACGCCGGCGACCTGCCGGTCTATGACGACATCGACGCCGAACTGCGCGAGGCGGTCGAGGACGTGATTCTGAACCGGCCGCAGCGAACCAATGTCTCGAACACCGAGCGTCTGGTCGACATGGCGCCCCGCTACAAGGGCGAAAAGGGTCAGGCCCGCGTCGTCGATCTGAAATGGCGCGAACAGCCGGTCGGCAAGCGGATCGAACACGCTCTGGTCAACGGCATCACGGAGTTCATCGAAGCCGACACCGAAGAGGCGCGCCTGGCCTCAGAGCGCCCGCTGCACGTCATCGAAGGCCCGCTGATGGACGGGATGAATGTGGTCGGCGACCTGTTCGGCTCGGGCAAGATGTTCCTGCCGCAAGTGGTGAAGTCCGCCCGCGTGATGAAACAGGCCGTCGCCTGGCTGGAGCCCTTCATGGAGGCCGAAAAGGCCGGCAAGCCGCGTGAGCAGGCGGGCCGCATCCTGATGGCGACGGTCAAGGGCGACGTCCACGACATCGGCAAGAACATCGTCGGCGTCGTGCTGCAATGTAACAACTACGAGGTCATCGACCTCGGCGTCATGGTCCCGGCCGACCGCATCCTGGACGAGGCCAAGGCCCACAATGTCGACATCATCGGCCTGTCGGGCCTGATCACGCCGTCGCTGGACGAAATGGTCTTCGTCGGCGCCGAGATGGAGCGGCGCGGCTTCGACATACCCCTGCTGATCGGGGGCGCCACCACCAGTCGCACACATACGGCGGTCAAGATCGAGCCCGCCTACCGCCGGGGCTCGACCACCTACGTCGTCGACGCGTCGCGCGCCGTCAGCGTCGTTTCGGGCCTGCTGTCCAAGACCGAGCGCGCGAAGAACGAAGCCGCCACCCGCGACGAATACATCCGCATCCGCGAGCAATATGCCCGCGGCCAGGAAGTGAAGGCCCGCGCGACCCTGGCTCAGGCGCGCGAGAACCGCTTCCGCATCGACCCCGCCCAACCCATGCCCGGCAAGCCGTCCTTCCTCGGCGTGAAGGCGTTCGACGCCTGGGACCTGCAGGATTTGGCTGACCACATCGACTGGACGCCCTTCTTCGCCAGCTGGGAGCTGATCGGCCGCTATCCGCTGATCCTGGACGACGAGATCGTCGGCGAGGCCGCGCGTGACCTGTTCGCCGACGCGCAAGTCATGCTGAAGCGGATCATCGACGAGAAGTGGTTCACGGCCAAAGGCGTCGTCGGCTTCTGGCCGGCCCGCGCCGACGGCGACGATGTCATCGTCTTCGCCGACGAAGGCCGCGACGCCGAGATCGCCCGCTTCCACACCCTGCGCCAGCAGATCAAGAAGTCGAACGGCAAGCCAAATCTGGCCCTGTCCGACTTCATCGCTGAGAGGGGCGACGACTATATCGGCGCCTTCGCCCTCACCGCCGGTCACGGCGAGCTGGAGATCGCCAAACGGTTCAAGGACGCCGGCGACGACTATTCCGCCATCCTCGCCACGGCCCTGGCCGACCGCCTGGCCGAGGCCTTCGCCGAACGGCTGCACAAGGAAGTTCGCACCACACTATGGGGCTACGCCGCCGACGAGACGACCGACATCGACGCGCTGATCGCCGAACAATACCAGGGCATCCGCCCAGCCCCCGGCTATCCTGCCCAACCCGATCACACGGAAAAGGCCACCCTCTTCCGCCTGCTGCAGGCCGAAGACCACGCCGGCATGGCCCTGACCGAAAGCTTCGCCATGACGCCGCCGGCCTCGGTGTCGGGCCTCTATTTCGGCCATCCCGGCAGCCACTATTTCGGTGTCGGCAAGATCGATCTGGACCAGGTCGCGGACTACGCCCGCCGCAAAGGCTGGGACGTCGCCACGGCTGAGCGCTGGCTGGCGCCCATCCTCAACTACGACCCATACGCCGCCAAACGCGAAACGGCGGCTTGAGCCAGGCTCAAGCCGCCGTCTGTCATCCGGTAACCGCCGAACCGATCAGTTGATGCCGACGCTCTCCAGCGTGGCGGGCGGCGTGGTGATGTTGTCGCGCAGGCGGCGCGCGGCGTGCTCGCAGCGGCCCGGCAGACCGAAGAACAGCCCGAACGACTGGCTGCGCGCCTCGGCGTCGGGGTTCGCCATCAACGGCGCCCACTGCGCCTTGACCGCGGCGACGGCCTGCTCGGCCTCGGCCTTCGAAGTCGCCGACTGGCGCGGTGCGGCCGCCGCCAGGGCGCTGCGGAAATCCTGGGCTTCAAGACGACCCAGACGGACCAGCTCGACATCCTCCGGCGCACGCGACGTCAGCGTCTCGCCCAAATCGGCATGGCCGGTCACCAGCGCATCGCACCACGCCACCAACGGATAGTCGGCGCTCGGCGCGCCCCGCGGCAGCGGCCGTGCATAGGCGATGGCCTCGCGCGTCTTCACCGCATCGGCAGTCTCCGTCGGCCGGTTTCCGGTCACAATCGGACCATCTTGAGCTAGGGCACGATCGTGAGCCGAAAGGTTCGTGATCACAACAGCGGCAGCCAGTAGGGCAGCGGTCTTTAGCATGGTCATCCTTGGGTAAGAGCCCCCCGGCTCTGGTCTTGTGGTCGTCATAACGTTCGTCAAACGAAATGGTTTTTCCATGACTACAAAAAACAAGGGCGGCAAACCCTCAAGTTTGCCGCCCCGTCTCCTAACCGATTTCTAGACTTAGAAGTCGGCCGTTATACCGATGAACATGAAACGTCCCATCGCATCGTAGGTTTGCGGATAGGTGTTGTTGTTTCCGGTCGTGCCAACCGAATACGACAGTGGTGGATCACGGTCGAGGATGTTGTTGATGCCGGCACGCAACTTCAGATTGTCGCGCAGTTGAATGCTACCGGACAGATCGAAGTAGTTTTGCGCATCAAACTTGCTGTCCAGACGTCCGGCGCCAGCGACGTTCTCCACTTCGCCGTAGTAGCGCCATGTCGCCGAAAGATCGGCATTCCAAGGCATCTGCCAGGTCACGCGAGCGCGGTGACGCCATTCGTTTTTGGGCGTGCCGCATTCACCGGCGAACTTGCCGACGCAGTCGTAAGCTGCAGCGCCGGCACCCGGATCAGTTTCAAGCTTCTCCAACCAAGATCCGACCATATTGAATGCCAGACTGCCATAGGATTCGAGCCCAACGCGCTCCAGATCCATGCTGTAGTTGGCGTTGATATCGATGCCCGAAGTCTTTAGGCCGCCGATATTAGTGTTGAAGGCTTCAATATAGCCGCCCGTCGTCCAAAGGGTCCCAATATCGCTGCGGACAATACGGGAGCAGGCAGCCGCTTCATTATTGACGTAGCAGTTATCCAGCGTGACCAGCGGATCGATGATGTCGATCCGGTCCTTCAAATCGATATCGTAATAGTCGATCGAAACGTTCAGGCCCGGCAGGAACGACGGGGTGATAACGGCACCAACCGTAAAGGTGTCCGCCGCCTCCGGAGCCAGATCAGCATTGCCCTTTTGCAGGAAGTTATACTGGCCCGCAGGGCTTTCAAGCAGGCCGCCATTGTCGGTCGCAAGCCCGTACTGCCCGGCAGGAACGCCCGTCGCCACACACTGCGCTAGCGTTGCGGTAGGGTTCGGTCCGCAGGGGTCGCCATCCGCATCATAGAGGTTCAAGCCTTCCGGCCGGAACAGTTCGATCACGTTGGGAGCGCGGGTCGTCCGCGCCAGACTGGCGCGGAAGCGAAGGTCGCTGATCGGCGCCCAGTCGACGCCAAGGCCATAGGCGTCCGAGTTGAACTTGTCGTAAGTCGATCTACGGTAGGAGCCGTTGATCGACACTTGCTCGGCAAACGGACGACCTTCGATCAGCGGCATTCGGAACTCACCGAACAGATCATAGACCTGAACCGATCCGGCCACGCTTTGGGTAGGCCCGCCTTGTCCAGCCAGGTCACCGGTTTCAAACGCCTGGTCCGATGTGGCGACCAACTTGTCACGACGATATTCGGCGCCGAACGCGACCTGAAGGCCGCCTTCCGCAAGCGGGCTGCGTACATACTGTGTCAAATCGCCCGTGGTCGCCAGGGTGATGACTTGCTGCTCGGTGATGCCGCGCTGCAAACCGGGTACCTGAATATAGTTCAGGGCCGCTTGGGTGACTCCCCCCGGAGCATAAAGATTGTAGGGCACGCAGGCCGCGTCAACGGCCGCCAGCGGTCCGGTCGGCCCATCGGGATCGATCGCAGACACGCACGCGGCCTGACCTGTGGCGGGATCAATAGCGACATCAAGCGCGCGGCCGATACGAGTGTTCGAAAACTCGTTGCGATAGATGCGGCTCAGGCTGACCTTCGAATAGGATGCTGCCAGATCGTAGCTCCACACATCGCTCAGATCGCCTCGAATGCCAACTACGCCGCGGTAGTTCTGAGAGCTGATGTCATCTTGACGTCCGCCGCCTTCGACGTTGCGGCGACCGATCAGCACTTCGACCGAGCCGATGCCAGGGGCGCATCCCAACTGCGCAGCTTGCGCGGGCGTCAGGAGCGGATTGGAGCAACTGATGTTGTAGCCGCCGTTTGCCGAAGTCCCGCCGCCGAAGAAGATGCCAGACGGCGCGATCTGCGCGACCGTGCTGTAGTCGCTGAAGTTCAGCGACGCGAACGCTTCAATCTTATCGTTGACTTGATAGTTTCCGAAAGCGCCCAGAGTGTAGCGCTCGTCAGGCCGTTGATAATAGTTCAATGGGCCGAAGTTGTAGGCGTCGTTTGCGGTGTAGTTACGGAAACCGCCGCCGTCCGCGACAGTGAGATTGGCCCCGCTGTCCAGAGACAGGAAACGGCCCGTAGCGTTAGTGGAGGAACCACCGCACGTGAAGCTACCCGCCGACTCCCCGCCAAGCGAACAAGCCGAGTAATCACGATCACGGCCAAGAATCTTGTTGTTCTTACGGTAGCCAGCAAAGGCCGTAACGTTGCCGCGGCCGTCCGGGGCGTTAACGCCCATGGCGATCGTGACTTCACGGCTGAAGCCGTCCATCACATCGTCATCAGGCAGTTTGAACTGAGCAGGGTTGCCTGCAGACCGCCCTTGGATCACGGTTCGCAGATTACCCGGGCCATCGTAGTCGTTGTGGTGCTGGAAGAAGCCGTATTGAGCGTCGATCTGAAGCCCTTCGAAGTCCTTCTTCATGATGAAGTTCACGACACCGGCGATCGCGTCTGAGCCATAAACTGCAGCAGCCCCGCCGGTCAGCACTTCAACACGCTCAACAAGTTGCCCGGGGATCTGGTTAAGGTCAGCAGCAGTGTCGTTGGGCGAGCCGTAACCCATACGGCGACCGTCGATCAAAAACCAGCGTTCTGTCCGGGCCAAGCGCGCGCAGGTCCACCGTTGCCGTGCCCGAAGCGCCGTTGGAGACAGTCGAGTTCTGGGCTGCGAACGCTTGAGGAAGTTGGTTCACCAGATCTTCCACGCGCGTCACGCCCTGGACGCGGATATCTTCGCCAGTAACCTGTGTCACTGGGCTGGTGGTGCGCAGATTTGCCTGGGGAATGCGCGATCCGGTGACGACGACTTCATCGACATTTACAGCTTCGTCCGTCGACTGCGCCAGAGCGGGGGTGCTCAGGCCGATCATGGCGAAGCCAGCGATAATGGTGGACTCAAGCAGACGCTTGCGCTGGTTCTGAGATCTCACGTAATTTTCCCCTCTGAGGTTTTGCCGAAACTCAGCGACAATAGCCGCCGCAACATTGTCCCCTGACATCCATGCGCTCTGAAGCATGATGTAGACTCAGCGAGAGTGACCCGGCTTTGCTCTCCTCGCCATGGCAATTACACCTGAGCAACACCATTGAGGCAGAACTGTCGCAAAATCACCACGCTTCTTGTAGACAGAAATATTTGATAGCTTTTGGGTCGATCTGGCCTTTTTTGACCAAATCAACTCCAACACGGCACTTTTTAGGGTGGGAAAATGCGCACTAGTGGGCTGTTTGTAGTCGCCACAGCTTCGGCCTTGATGGTCATCGGTGAGCCGAGGTTGGCCATCGCTCAAACGCAACCAGACCGTGCGGCAGCGCTAAAGGATGTGGCCGCTTGCCGTAGCATTTCAGTAGAGACAGCACGATTGGCCTGCTACGATGAGGCAGTGGCGCGGCTGGATTCTGCCGAACAGACCGGCGACATCGTCGTGATGGACCGCGCCCAAGTCCGAAACGCAAACCGTCAGTTGTTCGGTTTCCAGTTCACCAACCCCTTTGCAGCTCGTCTGGGAGGAACCGCAGAACCTGAAGTGGAAGCCATTGAAACGACGTTGATTTCCGCAACCGCTACCGTCGATGGGAAATGGCTTTTCCGCTTGGCAGACGGATCTGAATGGCGCCAAGTCGATTCAGATTCAGTGAGGTTCCTCAATAGAGCGGGCGTGCAAGTACGTATCCGCCGCGCAGCATTAGGCAGCTTCATGATGACGCTGGACCGTAGCCGCGCGGTTCGCGTCCGTCGCCAATAGAAGCTACCGCTGAACGAGAACCCGTGCCGCATAGGGAGCGGGCTCCGGCGTGCAGGAGGCGGCGATCAGTTGCACCGCGGCGAGACACAGGATCGCCGCCGCGACGAACGGGAGCCGATTTGATACAGCGTTGGCGATCGAACGGGCCATTGTGGGCGCTCCAGGCATGACTACCGAAACGTTAACGCAAGCTCTGCGCCAAACGCGGCCGTGACGATGATCCCTTTCGTAAGGGCGTTCGACTTCGCCTATGGGCGGCGCGATCAGGTTTCGCCATTGATCCAGCGGGTGATCGCCGACAATCCGGGGCCTTTCACCTTCACCGGGACGGGGACCTATATCGTCGGCCGACCTGACCAATGGGCCGAGGTCGCGGTGATTGATCCGGGACCGCTGGATGAGGCGCACCTGGCGGCGCTGATGGCGGCGGTCGAGGGGCGGCTGGTCAGCCATGTGCTGGTGACGCATACGCACCGGGATCATGCGCCTTTGGCCCGGCCGTTCGCCGAGGCGACCGGAGCGCGGATTTGGGCGGCCCGGCCTCCGGTGCGGGAAACGCATGCTTCGGGTACGCTCGATGAAGATGACGATGCCGACTTCGCGCCCGATGTCGTGCTGACGGGCGGCGAGGTCATCGAAGGCGACGGCTGGACGATCGAGGCGATGTTCACGCCCGGTCATGCGTCAAATCACATGGCCTTCGTCCTGCGCGAGGAGAACACGCTGTTTTGCGGCGACCATGTCATGGGCTGGTCGACGACGGTCGTGGCGCCGCCGGATGGGAACATGCGTCAGTATATGGCCAGCCTGGAGGCGGTGATCGCGCGCGACTTCGATGTGTTGTGGCCGACGCACGGGGCGCCGGTGACGCAGGTGCGGCCGTTTCTAGAAGCCTATCGCGCGCATCGGCTGAAGCGGGAGGCGCAAGTGCTCCAACGGCTGGAGGCGGGGGATCGCACGATCGCGCAGATGGTCCCGGTTCTGTACGCCGCCGTCGATCAGCGGCTGTGGCCGGCCGCGTCGCTGTCGGTGCTGGCGCATCTGATCAAGCTGGTCGAGGACGGCGCGGCGACCAGCGATGAGGCGCCCGGCCTGTCGGCGCAGTTCCGGCTGGCTTAGCGTCCCGCCTCCAGGTTTCGGGTGATCTTGGCGGCGAGGCGGCAGGTGGCGCCGCCGTCGGGACGGCTGCCGCGTGCGGCGACGCGGATGTCGGTGCGGCCGGGGCGGATGCGAACGACGGCGTCGGTGGCGAAGCCGAACCAGGCGCCGGCATGCACGGCTTCGACCTGGAAGGTTGTGGCGCGGGTGACGACGAAGCCGGCGTCGACCAGCGCCGAGGTCGCCTGCTGGGCCAGGACCTGGGTCGGGATGGCGTCCACACCGTCACAGGTCTGCGGCGCGCCGCTGCGCACGCCGGCGGCGCGCGGCAGGCCAGGCGGCTCGTCCAGGTTGGTGCTGACGTCACGTGGATGGGGCGTCGCATCCTGGCCCTGACGCAGCACGAAGCCGGCGACGGTCGCACCCGAGAGAACCAGCGCCGCCAGCGCATAAAGACCCCTGCCCTTCAGGTCGCGCAGCGCCAGCACCGCCGCCGCCAGAGCCGCCGCCAGACCGACCCAGGCCAGGAGGCGCGCCACGGTCCAGGTCAGCAGGTCGTAACCGATCGCCAGATCGAGCCCGCCGAACCGCGTCGCCGTAACGGCCGCCACGATCAGCACAAAGGGCGCCGCCGCCAGCGCCGTCAGCCAGGGCAGAATGGCGGGTACGGGCTTTCTGGTCGGCATTCAGGCTCCGGTTCTAACTTAGGCAGCGGTCGGCAGACGATAGTCCTTCATCCGGTCGCGCAGAAGCTTCTTGTCGATCTTGCCGGTCGCGCCCAGCGGGATGTCGTCCACGGCGACCACATCGTCGGGCATCCACCACTTGGCGATCTTGCCGGTCAGGAAGTCCAGATGCTCCTGCTTGTCCAGCATCTCGTCGGGCTTGAGCTTCAGGATCAGCACGGGCCGTTCGTCCCATTTGGGGTGGGCCGCGCCGATGACGGCGGCGATCTCGACCTTGGGGTGACCCACGGCGATGTTCTCGATCTCGATGGAGCTGATCCACTCGCCGCCAGACTTGATCACGTCCTTGGCGCGGTCGGTGATCTGCATGAAGCCCAGGTCGTCGACCGTGGCCACATCGCCGGTGTCGAAGAAGCCTTCGTCGTCCAGGATCGAGCCGTCTTCCTTGAAGTAGGCGCGGCTGATCGTCGGCCCCTTGACCATCAGACGACCGAAGGTGGCGCCGTCGTGAGGCAGTTCGGCGCCCGCCTCGTCCTTCAGCTTCAGCTCGACCCCCAGCGGCGGCACGCCCTGCTTCAGGCGGTATTTCATCTGCTCGTCGTAGGAGAGCTTCAGGATTTCGGGCGGCAGGTTGGCGATGGTGCCGATGGGCGAGGTCTCGGTCATGCCCCAGGCGTGGGTCACCTCGACGCCGAAATCGTCCTGGAAGCCGCGGATCAGGCTTTCGGGACAGGCCGAACCGCCGATGAGGACGCGCTTCAGGGTCGAGAATCCCAGCCCGTTCTGTTTCATGTGGGCGAACAGGCCCTGCCAGACGGTCGGCACCGCGGCCGAGAAGGTCACGCCCTCCTGTTCGATCAGCTCGTAGATCGACTGACCGTCCATCTTGGAGCCCGGCATCACCAGCTTGGTGCCGGCGGCGGGACCGGCGAAGGCGATGCCCCAGGCGTTGGCGTGGAACATCGGCACGACTGGCAGAATCACCTCCTTGGGCGTGGCGCCCATCACCGTGGCCTGAAGGCCCATGAAGGTGTGCAGGAAGTTGGAGCGGTGCGAATACAGCACCCCCTTCGGATTGCCCGTGGTGCCGGAGGTGTAGCAGAGTCCGCAGGCCGTCTGTTCGTCGAAGTCGCCCCAGACGACGTCGGTAGATTGACCGGCGATCGCGTCCTCATAGGCGACGGCTTTGGGTAGCTTCGTCTGAGGCATGTGGGCGGCGTCGGTCATGATGACGACGCGCTCGACCTTGGGGATATGCGGAAGGATGGCTTCCAGCAGCGGCACGAAGGTCAGGTCGACGAAGATGATCCGGTCTTCGGCGTGATTGATGATGTAGACGAGCTGTTCGGGGAACAGACGCGGGTTCAAGGTGTGGCACACCCCGCCGATGCCCATGATGCCATACCAGGCCTCGATGTGGTTGGCGGTGTTCCAGGCCAGGGTGGCGACGCGGTCGCCCGGCTGGATCCCCCAGTCCTTCAGCGCGCTGGACACGCGTTTGGCCCGGTCGTGGATCTGGGCGTAGGTCGTGCGAACGATGGGGCCCTCGACCGAGCGCGTCACCACTTCGCGCTCGCCGTGCCAGTTTTTGGCGTGGTCGATGATCCTGTCGACCGTCAGCGGCCAGTCCTGCATCAAGCCCAGCATGTCGTATCCTTGTCCCTTGGATGCGTCTGCTTTGATGCGACGCTTGAGCCGACGCTAACATCGGTGATCGGCGATAAGCAACGTGACGTAGCGTCAGCCACGGCGCGGCGGATCGTCCCCCGTGGCGCTGGCGTCGCGACCGCTCTAGAAGACGCCACATGACCATATTGATCGCGATCACGGGGGGCTCCGGCTCCGGCAAAAGCACCCTGGCGGAGGCGCTGGTCTCGGCCCTGCCGGAAGGGTCGGCCGTGCTGGTGCGCGAGGACAGCTATTACAAGGACGCGGCCTCCCTGCCCGGCTTCGACGCCGCGACCTTCGACTTTGACGATGTGACGGCGCGCGATCACGACCTGATGATCGCAGACCTGAAGGCGTTGAAGGCCGGGCGCGCGGTGACGGCGCCGGTCTATTCCTTCATCCATCACGGCCGCGAGCCGGGCGGCGAGCCGATCCCGGCGGCCGAAGTGGTGATCGTCGAGGGCACGCATGTTCTGTGCACCCCCGATCTGACCGCCCTGTTCGACATCCGCGTCTTCGTGGACACGCCGGCCGACATCCGCTTCATCCGCCGCCTGCTGCGCGACCAGGCCGAGCGGGGCCGATCGGCGGATTCGGTCGTGGCGCAATATCTGGCCACGGTGCGTCCGGGCCACGAGCGCCTGACCGAACCGTCGCGCACCCACGCCGACTTCATCGTCGCCGATGCGACGGCCGCCGTCCGCCTGGAAGACCCTCAGGCCGTGGTGCGTCTGGCGGCCCCGGTCCTGGCCCATCCGCTGCTGCAGGCCCTGCTGGACGACTAGCGAAGACATCTCCGACCCGAAATTCGGCGGGGCGAAGCGCGACCGGCTCAGCGGGCGGATGACCATCCATCGCCCTGATGCGCGCCCGTTCGGCGGCTTCGGCCTGCTTCTCGACCAAGATGGCGTCCAGCCGGATGTATTCGAGTTCCAGCAGGGCGCGAAGACGCTCATCCTCCTCCTCTTCTTCGGGCGTCTGTCTGTAGGGCGGCGGGAGACCGCGACCGGGTTTGGGACGGCGAGGTTTGGGGCGGGCCATGCGGGTCTCCGGACACGGGTTATCGGCTTCGCGCGATCGCAGCGAAGTCTGGAGGGCTGGGCGGAGCGCCGGGCCTTCGCCCGGAGTGTGATTAGAGATTACCGTTTCGACGAAGGGTATGACGCTCCGCGCGGAGGGTTGGCCTGCAAGCTCGGGGCGTCGAGCGGTGGCGGTCTTATCGCCTAACCCCATAAGCCTGCGACGGGTCGGCGGTCCCTGCGAGGACCGTCCCGAGTGCGGCCGAGTATCCCCCTCGACCCTCCGACAGCGCTCCATGAGTCGCCGCCGGCGCGGGCCGTTTCAGACCCGCCCCCGTTCCCTCCGCTCTCGCCGCCGCAAGATCGCAGGCCAGGCGAGCCCTCCGGTGCGACGAGACGGATGTATTATGCGGCCGTTTGACCCCGTGGATGGGAGAACGGCGACATAAATCGTCAAGCGGTTGAAATCGTTGGGGAGGCGCCAGCGACATTGCGATGGCTGAGCATCGTCTCCTCCCCATGTCATGGAGAGGTGGCTCGAAGCGTAGCCGAGAGACGGAGGGGATCTCCTTCGCATCGCAGCCCTGTGGCGCTTCAAGAGCGCCTCCACCGCTTCGCGGTCCCCCTCCCCGCGAAGCGGGGAGGAGACGACGTGCGCTGGAGGTTTAGATCAGTCCCGCCAGCGGCGACGACGGGTCGGCATACATCCGCTTGGCCATCCGGCCGGCCAGATAGGCGTCGCGGCCGGCGATGACGGCGTGTTTCATCGCGCGGGCCATGCGGATGGGGTCCTTGGCTCCAGCGATGGCGGTGTTCATCAGCACAGCGTCGCAGCCCAGCTCCATCGCGCGGGTCGCGTCCGAAGCCGTGCCGACGCCCGCGTCGACCAAGACCGGCACCTTGGCCTGTTCGACGATGAGGCGGACGTTGACCTCGTTCTGGATGCCCAGGCCCGAGCCGATCGGGGCGGCGGCGGGCATGATGGCGGCGGCGCCGGCGTCTTCCAGCCGCTTGGCCATCACGACGTCGTCGGTGCAATAGACCATGACGTCGAAGCCGTCCTTGATCAGCAGATCCAGCGCCCGCAGGGTCTCGATCATGTCGGGATACAGGTGGGCGGTGTTGGACAGCACCTCCAGCTTGACCAGGCTCCAGCCGCCGGCTTCGCGCGCCAGACGCAGGGTGCGCACCGCGTCCTCGCCCGTGAAACAGCCGGCGGTGTTGGGCAGGAAGGTGAAACGATCCGGCTTCACATAATCGACGAGCATCGGCTGGGTCGGATCCGACAGGTTCACGCGGCGCACGGCCACGGTCACGATCTCGGCTCCGGCCGCCTCGGCGGCGGCGGCGTTCTGGGCGTAGTCGGCGTATTTGCCGGTGCCCACGATCAGGCGCGAGTTGAAGGTGCGGCCGGCGACGGACCAGGTTTCGTTGGCTGTATCGGTCATGAGTGCTGACCTACGCGCCCTGGCCGCCGAGCGAAAGGTCGCAAGGATCACACCGCGTTGCGAGAGACCATCAGATAGACTAAACTAAGTGGACTAAGTTCAATGGAGACACGTCATGGAGACGGTCAATATTCATCAGGCCAAGACGCATTTGTCCCGCCTGATTGAGAAGGCGGCGAAGGGCGAACCCTTCATCATCGCCAAGGCCGGCAAGCCGATGGTGAAGGTGACGGCCCTAGATGACACGCAGAAGAAGCCGGTTCAGCGCATCGGGTTTATGAAGGGCGAAGGCGTGGTTCCTGATGACATCAAGACGCCCTTCAAGGACGACATTGAAGACATGTTCTACGGCAAATCGTGAACCTGCTGCTAGATACTCATCTTTTGATCTGGGCCGCTTTCGACACGGGGCGACTGAGCGAAAAGGCCTGCGAACTGATCAATGACCGTGACAACACCCTTCATTTCAGCGCGATGAGCATATGGGAAATCGCTATCAAGACGGCTCGGAATTCCGAGGACTTCTCGATCGATCCCAAACGGCTCCATTATCTGCTCACCGTGAATGGCTTCGTGGAGGTGGTCATGACCAGCGAGCATGGGATCGTCGCGGGGCAACTTCCGTTGCTCCATCGCGATCCTTTTGATCGCGCCTTAATCGCTCAAGCGCGCTGCGAAGACTTGACCTTGTTGACGGCGGACAGCGCCATCAGTCTCTACGAGGGCCCCATCCTCAAGGTCTGATCAACCGCCGCCGACGAACTGGACCAGTTCGATGCGGTCCCCTGCGGCCACCGGCGTGGCGGCGTGCAGGGACTTGGGCACGATCTCGAGATTGCGTTCGACGGCGACCTTGCGCGGGTCCAGCGACAGTTCCTCGACCAGGGCCAGGATGGTGGCGGCCTGGACCTGACGTGGCTCGCCGTTGAGATGGATCTGGTGCATCGGTCGGGTCTCTCGGCGTTATCAGCGCGGCCTTTCAGATAGCGACTGAAGGATCGGATCGCCAGATCGCGTTGTGCCGGTGAGTAACCCTGGGGAAGGTTCGACGCCGCGAGCGTTTGACCCACGCCCTGCGTCCGCTAAAAGGCCCCTCTTGCGCCGCGCTGCGCCGGATCGATTCTTGAACCATGGCCGAAACGCCCGTCATTCATGTGCTGAACGGCCCCAATCTGAACCTGCTCGGGGTTCGGGAGCCGGACATCTATGGCCGCGACACCCTGGCGGACATCGAGCAGCGCTGCGTCAGGGCGGCCGGCGAGGCGCAGATCGTGTTTCGCCAGACCAACCATGAAGGCGTGTTGGTCGACTGGATTCAGGAGGCGCGCGAGGGCGCCCACGCCCTGATCCTCAATCCGGCGGCCTATGGGCATACGTCGGTGGCGCTGCACGATGCGTTGAAGACGCTGTCGATCCCGGTGATCGAGCTGCACCTGTCCAATCCGGCGGCGCGCGAGGCGTTTCGCCATCACTCCTATGTGTCCTCCGCGGCGACCGGCGTCATCGCCGGCTTCGGCGCGGCGGGCTATGAACTGGCCGTCCAGGCGGCCCTCACCCAGGTTCGGGAACGCGGCTGAGCCCCGTCCCGTTTATCAAAGACCACGAAAGACAAGGCGCAACTCCAATGGCCGATGACAAGAAACACGCCGAAATCGACGCCGCCCTGGTTCGCCAGCTGGCCGAGATCCTGAACGAGACCGATCTGACGGAAGTCGAGGTCGAGCGCGGCGAACTGCGCATCCGCGTGGCGCGCGAAGTCACCGTCAACGCCGCCCCGGTTCAGTACGCCGCCGCCCCCGCTCCTGTCGCCGCTGTGCCTGCCGCCGCTGCTGCACCGGCCGCCATGCCGTCGGATCCCGCCACGATCGTCGCCCGCGCCGGCGAAGAGGTGAAGTCGCCGATGGTCGGCACCGCCTATCTGCAGGCCTCGCCGGAGGCCCCGGCCTTCGTCCAGCCCGGCGATAAGGTCAAGAAGGGCCAGACCCTGCTGATCGTCGAAGCCATGAAGACGATGAACCCGATCCAGGCGCCGCGCGACGGCGTGGTGGCCGAAATCCTGGTCGGCGACGCCCAGCCGGTCGAGTTCGGCGAACCCCTCGTCCTGCTGGAAGCCTAAGGCGCCGCGATGTTCACCAAGGTCCTGATCGCCAACCGCGGCGAGATCGCGCTGCGCATCCACCGGGCGTGCAAGGAGATGGGCATCTCCACCGTCGCCGTGCACTCCGAAGCCGACCGCGGCGCCATGTGGGTGCGGCTGGCCGACGAGAGCGTCTGCATCGGCCCCGCCTCGGCCGCAAAGTCGTATCTGAACATCCCCTCGATCATCGCGGCGGCCGAGATCACCGGCGCACAGGCGATCCACCCTGGCTATGGCTTCCTGTCCGAAAACGCCCGCTTCGCCGAGATCGTCGAGGCCCATGGCATGACCTTCATCGGCCCCAAGCCCGAACATATCCGGGTCATGGGCGACAAGATCAGCGCCAAACAGACGGTCAAGGACGCCGGCATCCCCGTCGTCCCCGGCTCGGATGGCGAAGTCGAGACCGTCGAGGCCGCGATTGAGGCGTCCAAGTCCATCGGCTTCCCCCTGATCGTCAAGGCGGCGGCGGGCGGCGGCGGGCGCGGCATGAAGGTCGCCCTGACGCCCGACGACCTGGTCGAGGCGGTGCAGACCGCCCAGTCCGAGGCCAAGGCCGCCTTCGGCAACGGCGCCGTCTATATGGAGCGCTACCTCCAGAAGCCGCGCCACATCGAGATCCAGGTCATCGCCGACAGTCACGGCAACGTCGTTCACCTGGGCGAACGCGACTGCTCGCTGCAACGCCGTCACCAGAAGGTGCTGGAAGAGGCCCCCTCGCCCGCCTTGTCGGCCGAGGGTCGCAAGCAGATCGGCGAGACGGTCAACAAGGCCATCGCCGCCATCGGCTACTTGGGCGTCGGCACCATCGAGTTCCTGTGGGAGGACGGCGAGTTCTTCTTCATTGAGATGAACACCCGCCTGCAGGTCGAGCATCCGGTTACGGAAATGATCACCGGCGTCGATCTGGTGCGCGAACAGGTGCGCATCGCCGCCGGTCTGCCACTGTCGTTCACCCAGGACGACATCGAGTTCAAGGGCCACGCCATCGAGGTGCGGATCAACGCCGAGAACCCGGAGACCTTCACCCCGTCCCCAGGCAAGATCACCGACTTCCACGCACCGGGCGGCCTGGGCGTGCGCCTGGATAGCGCCATCTACGCCGGCTATTCGATCCCGCCCTATTATGACAGCCTGATCGGCAAGCTGATCGTGCACGGCCGCGACCGCGAGGAGGCCATCGCGCGCCTGAAGCGTTCGCTGAACGAGGTCGTCATCGGCGGCGTCGATACGACCATCCCCCTGTTCCAGAAGCTGCTGGCCGAGCCGGACATCCTGTCGGGCGACTACGACATCCACTGGCTGGAGAAATGGGCGGCCCGTCAGAAGGGCGACGCCTGATTTTCTTTTCGTCATTCTCGGCCTTGAGCCGAGAATCCATAAACTCCGTCTTCGACGCGGTGCGCCGCTCGCAGCACCGGGCGTATGGATCCTCGCCACAAGGGCGAGGATGACGGATTTTAGGAATAGGCGATGACCGACCCCGATTTCAGCGCCAGCGGGCCTTTCGGCGGTTTCGGCCCCGAGGACCTGCTGGCCTGTTACGCCCGGGGCGTGTTTCCGATGGCCGAGGCGCGTGATGATCCGCGAGTATTCATCATCGAGCCGGAACAGCGGGGCGTCATTCCGCTGGACGCCTTCCACATCCCCAGCCGACTGCGCCGCACCGTGCGGGGCGAACCGTTCGAGGTGCGGGTCGACACGGCCTTCGAGGCGGTGCTGGATGGATGCGCGGCGGCGCAAGGACCGGATCGCGAAGACACCTGGATCAACGGCCCGATCCGTCGGCTGTACGCTGCCCTGTTCGCCATGGGTTTCGTCCATTCCATCGAGTGCTGGCGTGATGAGCGGCTGGTCGGCGGGCTTTACGGCGTGTCGCTGGGCGGGGCCTTCTTCGGCGAGAGCATGTTCAGCCGCGAGCGGGACGCCTCCAAGGTCGCTCTGGTGCATCTGGTCGCGCGCCTGCGAAAGGGCGGCTGGACCCTGCTGGATGCGCAATTCCTGACCGATCATCTCAGCCAGTTCGGTGCGGTCGAGACCCCTCAGGCGGCCTATCTGGAGCGACTTCAGCCCGCGCTGTCGGTCAGACCGGAGCAAAGCGCGTTGTGCGCGCCCTTGACCGGCGCAGAAGCGGTCGCCTTGGCCAGCGCCTGGTCCATCGGCATTCGAGAAGATGGGTCTCTCAGTTCGTCATTCCGGGGCTGAGCGAAGCGAAGAACCCGGAACCCAGGGCCACAGGCGCGTTGCTGCCCCCATTCAACGCCTGATGCGCTTCTCCTGGGTTCCGGGTTCGTCCTTCGGACGCCCCGGAATGACGTCAGCAGGGTGAATATCGATTGAACCTAGTCTGTCCGGACACGATTTGAGGCCTGTCCCGACAGGTTCGGATTGGCGTCTTCGCCCGGCCTGACGATCAATGGCGGCATGACACAGACCCCGCCAAAAGCCCCGCCCCGCCCGTCCGTTCTTCGCGAGGTGCGAGAGATCGCCCTGACGCTGGTCTTCGCCATCATCCTGGCGCTCGCGATCCGCATCGTCCTGTTCCAGCCCTTCACCATCCCCTCGTCGTCGATGGAGCCGGGGCTGGTGACCGGCGACTATATCGTCGTATCGAAATATCCCTATGGCTGGAGCACGGCGTCTTTGCCGTTCAATCCGGCGATGTCGCCGGGCCGGCTGTTCGGGCGCGAGCCGAGACGCGGCGACGTGGTGGTGTTCCGCCTGCCGCGCGATCCCAGCGAGGCCTGGATCAAGCGGGTCGTCGGCCTGCCGGGCGACATGGTTCAGGTGCGAGGCGGCGTCGTCTTCGTCAATGGCGATCCGGTGCGCCAGACCCGGCTGGACATTGTCGCCGATCACGATGCGCCGCAGAGACGGGTCCAGCAGGTGCGCGAGACCCTGGCCGACGGACGATCCTACGTCACCTACGACGGCGGACCGGACCTGCCGGGCGACGACACGCCTGTGCGCCGGGTGCCGGCGGGCCACTATCTGTTGATGGGCGATAACCGCGACAACTCGTTGGACAGCCGCTGGCCGCCCGAGATTGGCGTCGGCCTGCTGCCGGCCGAGAACATCATCGGCCGGGCCGAGGTGGTGCTGGCGTCCTGGAAGCCGGGCGCCAGCCTGTTCAAACCCTGGACGTGGTTAGACCTTCAGTGGGACCGATTCCTGGTCCGCATCCGCTAACGCGCGCGGTACTCTTCGAAGCTGACGACGCCGTCGTGATTGCGATCCAGCCGGTCGAAATCGGCGCGGGTGGGCGACGACTGGGCCAGGGAGGGCGCGGCGACGGCGCCGAGCGCCAGGCCCGCGACGGCGGCGGCCAGCAGGGGCCGCCAGCTCAGGCGGGGTTGAGGACGCGCGGATGACGTCGTGTTCAACTCGGCGTCGATGAAGCGGCGAATGGCGTCGCTGGCCGTCCGGCCTTGGTCACGGCACCGGGCCATGAAGGCGGTCTTGGTCGCGTGGGGCAGTCGGATTTCGACCGTTTCGGTCTTCTTGGGCGGCTTGTTGCGATCCATGGCGCGCCTCCTCGCGGCGTCAAAGCTCAGTTCTTACAGCCCACGACCCAGGCGTCGTAATAGGGGTTCTGGACCCCGCTGACGGCGGGTGACGAAGCGAACATCCAGCCGCGGAAGATCTGGCGTCCTGCCTGGCGGCCGCGCGGCTGAAGCGAGACGTCCATATAGGCGATGGCGTCCTCGGTCAGTTCGTCGGGCGTCGTGACCTCGCAGGCGCGGGCGGCGAAGATCAGATTCTGGTTGAAGCGCACGGGACGACCGCCGACCTCGACCTCGAACTTCATCGTCTCGGCGGTGACCTTGTCGATGGCCTGAATGATCGCGAACTTGCGACGCTGACGGCGCGCGGGCGTGGCGGGTTGATCGACGGCCTTCTCCGCGACCGGCTTCTCGGCCTTGACCTCTTCCTCGGCCTTTTCCTCGACGGCGGCGTCCTCGGCGATGACTACGGCCGGCGGCGGGGTCACCGCGACGGGCGCCCGAGGCGCGGGCGCGCCCGCGGGCGGCGTCTCGGTCGGGACCGAGGGCTGAGCGGGGGTGTTGCGCAGAATGTCGCCGATCGGATCCTGGACCGGACGCGCATCGCGCGGCGCGTCCTGAAGCACGCTGGCGGTCACTGCGCCGGCGCTCAGCACAGCCGCGACGGACGCCGCGCCCAACAGGATGCGGCGGATTTTCACTCGGGCGTCCAGGCCTGATAGTCGCCGGTCGCGGCCGGGCGCTTGGCGTCGCCCGCCAGCGAGCCGGGCGGACGCCAGGCCAGAGGCGTGCCGGTCAGATTGGGCAGATGATCCTTTTCCCAGGCGCGACGCGGCAGCGGCTGCTCGGTCGGCGGCAGGTCGAAGGTGTAGTGCAGCCAGCCGTGCCAGTCGGGCGTCACCTTGGACGCCTCGGCATAGCCGTCATAGATGACCCAGCGACGCTTGCGGCCGTCGTAGCTGACGTTGTCGCGGCTCTCGTAATAGCGATTGCCGTTCTCGTCCTGGCCGACGAAGCGACCGCGCTTGGCGATGGTGAACCGGGTGCCGATCGTAGCGCCCTCCCACCAGCCGAAAATCTTGCTCAACACGTCGTGGAATCCAACCGTAAGGGGTCGCCGGAAAGGGAGGCGGCGTCTGGTTCGGATCATAGAAACCCGCGCCCCCTTCGTCCAGCGTTCAAGCGTCTGGCGGTGAATCGATATCTTGTGGGCAACCCCGCCCAACGACACCAGATGTATTGGCTAAGCCGCGTGCGCATCCTAGGCTCGCCCGAACCTTTCGGAGAGACGCCGCCATGCGCTTTCAATCCGGCTTCGCCGCTCGCGCCGACCGAGTCGCGATGGAGACCCGCGCCATCGAGCGCCCCGCCGGCGTGCAACAGGTCCTGGCCCCCGCCGGCTGGTCCGACGTCCGGATCGAGGCCTGGCTGGATTGGGTCGAGGCGGAAGGGTTCGCAACGCCCCTGTCAGGCGACTGGCTGAACGGCGGCGTCGACGCCTGGGCCGAGCGGCTGGCGGCGACGGGCGTAGCCGAGGGCGTGTTCGACCGGGCCGAGGCCGCGACGTTCGTCGAGGCGCTGTCGGGCATCTTCAGGCTGGGCCTGGCGGCGCCGGCGGCGTCCGGACCTGCGGCTGTCGGCGTCGTCGATCTGAACGATCCCGGCGCGGCCGCGCGTTTGAAAGTGCACGCCGGACGGCGCGCGGCCATGCGGCTTGGCGCCCAGGCGGCCGACGCCCTGGCCGAGGCGCTGGCGGGCGTGGCCGATGCGGTGGATCGCTGCGAAGGTCCGCGCGGCGACTGCGGCGACCCTTCGCGCAATCCAGCCCTGGGCCGGGCGGCGGCCCTGGCGCGGCGGTGCGGCGCCAGCGACGCCGATATTCTGAGAGCGATCGACGGCGAACGGCCCGCAATGGCCCTGGAGCCGATGGTTGAAGGCGCGCCTCTGGTCGCCCTGGCGGACCGGACCCAGATCGCGGCGGGCGCGCCCGAAGCCTTGCTGGCGGCCGAGGCGGCGCTGGACGGCGGTCTGATCGTCGCCTTCGACCCGCGCGATGCGGAGACCGCGACGGCGCAGACCGCGCGGGCTTTGATCGACCTAAGCGCCGTCCTACGGCTCGACGGAGACAGAGCGACCGATCTGGCGGATCTGACACGCCTGCTGACCGTGGCGCTGGACCTTCAGTCCGCGCGGCCCGGTCCCATCGCGCTGGGACTGGACGGCCTGCTGGAGGCCCTTGCGGCCAGCGACGACCGCACGTCTCAGGCGCAGGCGCTCGCGGGCCTTATCGCGGCGACGGCGGCGCAGACCTCGGCCGAGCTGGCGATTCTGCGCGGTCCCTGCCCCGACTGGGAGGACCCGGAGAAGCCGCGTCGCCATTCGGCCATCGGCCTGTTCGTTGACGATGCGGAGGCGCGGCTGCGGCTGGGCCTGGGTCGCGTCGCGGCGATCGATGTGTTCCAGACGGCCGATGGCGAGATCGGTCGCCGGCTGCACCCCGCGCTTGCCTCGGCCATCTCTGCCGCCGGCGGCGATGTCGAGGCGGCGGAACGGTGGACGTTCGGTCGTCGCACCCTGGTCGAGGCGCCAGGCATCGATCACACAGCCTTGCGCGCGCTGGGTTTCACCGACATCGAACTGGCCACCATCGAGACCGCCTTGGGCTGGGCCGAGGATTTCGACACGGTCTTCGCCGCCCCGGTCCTGGACCCCGGCTTCATCCGCGACGTCTTGGGCGTGGAAGACGGCGATGGTCTGCTGCTGACCCTGCTGGGCGTGTCGGAAGAGGCGGAGACGGCGGCGACGCACTGGGTCTTCGGTCATGGCGATCTGCGCGACTGGCCCGACGCGCCGGCCTCCGTCGCCGCCCTGCTGGCCGATCCAGCGGCGGCGGCGGCCGATCTGCGGCGCGCCGTCGAATCGTTCAGCGACATGCCGGACATCGCGATCGAACCAATGGACTGGCGCACGACCTCCACCCAGGCCGCGCGACTGCTGAGCCAGGGTGCGCTGGACGGCCGACGCGCCCTTCGCCTGTCCCGCGCCGCGCCGCCAGGAGGACCGCTGCTGTCCCTGCCAAACATCGACGCCGCCCGCCCCGAGCCTACCCGCGAGGCCCCACGCCCGGCCCCGACCGAACGGGTCGTCGAACGCGTGGTCGAGCGCGAACGGGCGCGACGGAAGCTGCCCGACCGCCGCAAGGGCTATATCCAGAAGGCGGCCGTCGGGGGCCACAAGGTCTATATCCACACCGGCGAATACGAGGACGGCGAGCTGGGCGAGATCTTCATCGACATGCACAAGGAAGGCGCCGCCTTCCGCAGCCTGATGAACAACTTCGCCATCGCCATCTCGATCGGCCTGCAATACGGCGTGCCGCTGGACGAGTTCGTGGACGCCTTCGTCTTCACCCGGTTCGAGCCCGCCGGCCGCGTCACCGGCAACGACTCCATCAAGTCGGCGACCTCGATCCTGGACTACATCTTCCGCGAACTGGGCGTCTCCTATCTGGACCGCGTTGAGCTGGCCAACGCCGAGACAGAGGCGCAGAACCCCGACGATCTGGGCGACGGAAAGCCCGACGCCAACGCGGCCGTGCCCGCCGCTCGCTTCATCTCCAAGGGATTTGCGCGCGGTTCCGCGCCCGACAATCTGGTCGTCCTGCCCTTCGGCAAGAAAAGCGAGTCGGAAGCCCGCGCCGCCGCCAATACCGAGGCCGTCGCCTGCCCCGCCTGCGGCGATTTCAGCCTGCAGCAACGCGGCGCGGCCTGGGTGTGCGACACCTGCGGGGCGGCCCCGGCTCTTCAGGGCGGCGATCAGGGCTAGATTAAGGGTTATGGCCTAGGGTTTGCTGACAGACGATCGAACGTCGGAGCCCGGTCCATGAAACGCACACTTTCCCTCGGCCTGATCGCCGCCCTGCTGGCCGTCGCCGCGCCTGCGCTGGCCCAGAACGCGGGTCAGATCGCCAGCGTGCGGCGCGGCGCCTCCTGCGCCGGTTGCAATCTTTTTCAGGGCGACTTTTCAGGGCTGGAGGCGCGCGGCCTGAACCTGGCCGGCTCACGCCTGCGTCAGGCGGACCTGAGCCTCAGCGTCATGAACCGCACGCGATTTTCCAACACCGACATGCGCGACGTCGAAGCCTATGGCGGCGTTTTCTCAGGCTCCAACTTCTCGCGCGCCAACCTGACCAACGCCAGTTTCGTGGGCGCCTATCTGGAGGGGGCCAGCTTCGCCGGCGCGACCCTTTCGGGGACCAATCTGTCGGGCGCCCAGCTGGCGCGGGCCACCGGCCTGACCCAGGCTCAACTGAACCGGGCCTGCGGCGACGGCTCCACCGTCCTGCCTCGGGGCTTGCGCATTCCGGCCTGCTGAGCGGCGCCGACCTTGCCTCGATTTCATGAAGTTACCTCGATTTAAGTAGGTGCGGCGGGGCTTTCGAGGCATTCAGAGTGCGTGAAACAGATCGCTGAACATATCCGGGTCCGCCCCACATTGGCTTTGCTGACGCTGGGAATAGCGCTCGCCGCCTCGCCCGCCTTCGCCGGGGTCGAGATGTCGATACAGGACCGCGATGTGGCCCGTTCAGTGTCGCTGGGCGGATCGTGCAATCGCTGTGAACTGTCCGGCCGCAATCTGTCGGGCGCCACCTTCACCGGGGCCAGCTTCATGAACGCCACCCTGGTGGGCGCCAACCTGCGCGGCGCCGAGATGATGGGCTCCAACTTCACCGGCAGTGATTTCAGCCGCGCCAACATGGGCGGGGTCGAGATCGTCGGCGCCAACTTCACCTCCGCCAACTTCACCGGGGCGCAGATCAATGGGGCCGAGGCGCAAGGATCGTCCTTCGTTCGCGCCAACCTGACCCGCGCCAACCTTTCGGGCAGCGAGATGCACGGCGTCAACTTCACCGGCGCCACCCTGGCTGGAACCAACTTCTCCAATTCGGAGCTGTTCGGCGCCACACTGGCCAATGTCCGGGCGTCGGGCGCCAACTTCGCCAGCGCCGAGGTCACGGCCTCGAACCTTTCGGGCGGCGATTTCTCCAACGCGGACTTTTCGAACGCCAGTCTGGATGGGGCGCGATTGACCGGCGGCAGCTTCTCGCGCGCCGACTTCTCCAACGCCTCGCTGCGTCGAACCGACATTCGCGGCGCCGACCTGTCTGGCGCGCGAGGCCTGACGCAGGACCAGATCAGCGAAGCCTGCGGCGACGGCTCGACCCGCCTGCCCGGCCGCCTTTCGCCCCAGGCCTGCCGCAGCAGTTCTATTCGCATCGTCCGCGCAGCGCCCACACCGCCGGTCCCGCCTCGCGTGCGCAACCTGGTCAACGCCGAAAACTAGGCCGTCCGCCCCGGACTCGTCCTTCGGGAATGCCCCGCATTTCAGGTCGGACCGCGCTAGGGAGCCCAGAGGCCCTAGCCTGCGGCGCAACCCTATCAAACTGGGATCTCCTACGAGCGCCTCTGGCGATCTGCGGATAGCCCTCACAGCAAAACGGCCCCCGGATTGCTCCGGGGGCCGCTCTGTTACGCGACTTTGGCTTTCGGCCGATGCGCGCCTCGCGGAGGCGCGCGACTTGAGGCCGGGTCTTCTTACTCGACGATCTTGGCCACGACGCCGGCGCCGACGGTGCGGCCGCCTTCACGGATGGCGAAGCGCAGGCCCTGGTCCATCGCGATCGGGGTGATCAGCTCGACGTTCAGCTCGGCGTTGTCGCCCGGCATGATCATCTCGACGCCTTCCTTCAGGTGAACGATGCCGGTCACGTCCGTCGTGCGGAAGTAGAACTGCGGGCGATAGTTCGTGAAGAACGGGGTGTGACGACCGCCCTCTTCCTTGGTCAGGATGTAGGCTTCGGCCAGGAACTTGGTGTGCGGGGTGATGGAGCCCGGCTTGCACAGCACTTGGCCGCGCTCGACGTCTTCACGCTTGGTGCCGCGCAGCAGCACGCCGACGTTGTCGCCCGCTTGACCTTGGTCCAGCAGCTTGCGGAACATTTCCACGCCCGTGCAGGTCGTCTTCTGGACAGGACGGATGCCGACGATCTCGACTTCCTCACCGACCTTGATGATGCCCTTCTCGACGCGGCCCGTGACCACGGTGCCGCGGCCCGAGATCGAGAACACGTCTTCGACCGGCATCAGGAACGGCAGGTCGACCGGACGCTCCGGCTGCGGGATGTAGGCGTCGACGGTTTCCATCAGGGCCAGAACGCGCTGTTCGCCGATTTCCGGGTTCACGCCGTCGGTCGCGGCCTTGGCCGAACCCTTGGTGATCGGAATGTCGTCGCCGGGGAACTGGTACGAGCTCAGCAGCTCGCGCACTTCCATCTCGACCAGCTCGAGCAGCTCTTCGTCGTCGACCAGATCGACCTTGTTCATGAAGACCACCAGGGCCGGCACGCCGACCTGACGAGCCAGCAGGATGTGCTCGCGGGTCTGCGGCATCGGGCCGTCAGCGGCCGACACCACCAGGATCGCGCCGTCCATCTGCGCGGCGCCGGTGATCATGTTCTTCACATAGTCGGCGTGGCCGGGGCAGTCGACGTGGGCGTAGTGACGGTTGGCCGTCTCATATTCCACGTGCGCGGTGTTGATCGTGATGCCGCGAGCCTTCTCCTCCGGCGCAGCGTCGATGTCGGCGTAGTTCATCGCCTTCGCGCCGCCGGCCTTCGCCAGCGTCATCGTGATCGCTGCCGTCAACGTCGTCTTGCCGTGGTCAACGTGACCAATCGTGCCGATGTTGCAGTGCGGCTTCGTCCGTTCGAACTTTTCCTTGGCCATTTTCTAGCTCCTTAGGTCCCCGAACCGGGGTTCCTGCAGTTTGGGGGTTAAGGACGCCCGGTCCTTACGGTCCGGGCGCATATAGGCGGGCTTTCCGAAAAGGGAAAGCTTAGGCGTACTTCTTGATCACTTCGTCGGCGACGTGTTGCGGCACCGGCTCGTAGTGGTCGTATTGCATGGTGAACTGGGCGCGGCCCTGCGACATGCCGCGCAGCGTGTTCACATAGCCGAACATGTTGGCCAGCGGCACGAAGGCGTTCACGACGGTGGCGTTGCCGCGCATGTCCTGACCCTGGATCATGCCGCGACGGCCGTTCAGGTCGCCGATGACCGAGCCGAGGTATTCCTCGGGGGTCACGACTTCCACCGCCATGATCGGCTCGAGCAGCTTGGGCGAACCCTTTTCCTTCAGCTCACGGAAGGCGGCGCGGGCCGCGATTTCGAACGCCAGCACGCTGGAGTCGACGTCGTGGAACTTGCCGTCCGTCAGGGTCGCCTTGAAGTCGATCAGCGGGAAGCCGGCCAGCAGGCCGTTGTCCTTGGCCGAGTTCAGGCCCTTTTCGACGCCGGGGATGTATTCCTTCGGCACCGCGCCGCCGACGATCGAGTTCTCGAACACGAAGCCCGAGCCCGGCTCGCCGGGTTCGAAGGTGATCATGACGCGGGCGAACTGGCCCGTACCGCCGGTCTGCTTCTTGTGCGTGTAGTCGATGTCGACCTTGCGGCCCAGCGATTCACGATAGGCGACCTGCGGCGCGCCGATGTTGGCCTCGACCTTATAGGTGCGCTTCAGGATGTCGATCTTGATGTCCAGGTGCAGCTCGCCCATGCCCTTCAGGATCGTCTGGCCCGACTCGTGGTCGGTCGAGACGGTGAAGGAGGGATCTTCCGAGGCCAGCTTGGCCAGGGCGACGCCCAGCTTCTCCTGGTCGCCCTTGGTCTTGGGCTCGACCGAGATCTCGATGACCGGCGCCGGGAACTCCATCTTCTCCAGGATGACGGGCGACTTGATCGGGTCGCACAGGGTGTCGCCCGTGCGGGTTTCCTTCAGGCCGGCCAGGGCGACGATGTCGCCGGCGTAGGCTTCCTTGACATCTTCACGGTTGTTGGAGTGCATCTGCAGCATCCGGCCGACGCGCTCTTTCTTGTCGCGGCTGGAGTTCAGCAGGCTCATGCCCGTTTCCATCTTGCCCGAGTACAGGCGGCAGAAGGTCAGCGAGCCGACGAAGGGGTCGTCCATGATCTTGAAGGCCAGGACCGACAGGGGCTCTTCGTCCGAGGCCTTACGCACGACGGGCTCTTCGGTCTTGAAGTCGATGCCCGGGGTCGGCGGGATGTCCAGCGGCGACGGCAGATAGTCCACGACGGCGTCCAGCAGCGTCTGCACGCCCTTGTTCTTGAAGGCCGAGCCGCACAGGATCGGATAGAAGGCGCCGGTCAGAACCGCCTTACGGATGCACTTCTTGATGGTGGCTTCGTCGGGCTCGTTGCCTTCGAGGTAGGCTTCCATCGCCTCGTCGTCCAGCTCGACGGCGTTGTCGATCAGGTACTGACGCGCAGCGATCGCCTTGTCCATCAGGTCGTCGGGGATCGGCACATCCTTGTAGGAGGCGCCCAGGCCGTCGTTGTCCCAGACCACGCCGGTCATGCGGACCAGGTCGACCAGACCCGACAGCGAGGATTCGGCGCCGATCGGGAACTGGATCGGCACGGCCTTGGCGCCCAGACGGTCTCGGATCGACTCGACCGAGGCGTCGAAGTCGGCGCCGATCTTGTCCATCTTGTTGACGAAGACGATGCGCGGAACCTTGTACTTGTCGGCCTGGCGCCAGACGGTTTCGGTCTGCGGCTCGACGCCGGCGTTGCCGTCCAGCACCGTCACGGCGCCGTCGAGGACGCGCAGGCTGCGCTCGACTTCAATGGTGAAGTCCACGTGGCCTGGGGTGTCGATGATGTTCAGACGCTTGTTCTGCCAGAAGGCGGTCGTCGCGGCGGACGTGATGGTGATGCCGCGCTCCTGCTCCTGGTCCATCCAGTCCATGGTGGCGGCGCCGTCGTGGACTTCGCCGATCTTGTGGGATTTGCCGGTGTAATACAGGATCCGCTCGGTCGTCGTCGTCTTGCCCGCGTCGATGTGGGCCATGATGCCGAAGTTGCGGTAGTCCTGGAGCGCGTGCGTACGTGCCATGGAAACGTGCCTTGAAAGTTTTCAGGACGCTAAAGGGCGCCCACGGAAGGATGTCGGTGTTCGGATAAGCGAGTGCGGGCGATTTAGCTCAAACCGCCCGCACCGGAAACCCTTAGATAGTCAGCGCAGATGACGCTTTGAAGGCGTTACCAGCGATAGTGGCTGAAGGCGCGGTTGGCTTCGGCCATCTTGTGGGTGTCTTCGCGCTTCTTGACCGCGGTGCCGCGGTTGTTCGAGGCGTCCAGCAGTTCGGCGGCCAGCTTCTCGGTCATGGTGTTCTCGCCACGCTTGCGCGCAGCGTTCACCAGCCAGCGGATGGCCAGGGCGCGGCGACGGTCCGGACGGACTTCGACGGGCACCTGATAGGTGGCGCCGCCGACGCGACGCGAGCGCACTTCGACCGACGGAGAGACGTTTTCCAGAGCGGCGTGGAAGGTCGCGACCGGCTCCTGGTCCTTCTTCTTCTCGGCCAGGATATCGAAGGCGCCGTACACGATGTTCTCGGCGACGGCCTTCTTACCTTCGTACATGACGTAGTTCATGAACTTGGTGACGACCAGGTCCCCGAACTTGGGATCCGGCAGAACTTCACGTTTCTGGGCGCGGTGACGACGCGACATGGGGTATTCCTTGCAGTGCCCGACCAGCGCCGGGAGGATCTCGAAAAGGCCTCCGGGCGCGACGGCCCGGAGAAGAATGGCTTACTTCGGACGCTTGGCGCCGTAGTGCGAACGACGCTGCTTACGGTCCTTGACGCCTTGGGTATCCAGAACGCCGCGCAGGATGTGGTAGCGAACGCCGGGCAAGTCCTTCACGCGGCCGCCGCGGATCAGAACAACCGAGTGTTCTTGCAGGTTGTGGCCTTCGCCGGGGATGTAGCACACGGCTTCGTAGCCGTTCTTGGCCAGACGGACCTTGGCGACCTTACGCAGAGCCGAGTTCGGCTTCTTCGGGGTCGTGGTGTAGACGCGGGTGCAGACGCCGCGACGCTGGGGCGAACCCTCCAGAGCCGGCACCTTGTTGCGGGTGGGCTTGGGCTTGCGCGGCTTGCGGATCAGCTGGTTGATCGTAGGCATTCGAAACTCGTCTCGACTTCTGATGGAGGCGTGTGTCTTTCGACCGAAGCGCCTCTCGCCTTCTTGTGAACGGGGGACCATCCCCTCGCCCGGGTGTCATCGAGACTGAGGGCGCGACCACCCAAACAGAAAAACCGGAACGCGCGCTTTGGGCGTTCCGGCGGGCACAGCCCGTCCGTTGGATTGTCACGATCTCAGCGACCGGCGAACCGGCCACGCCTCGAAAGTGGGCGGCTTCTACGCGCGATGGGCGCGAAGGTCAAGGCGGCGCTGATCTTCAAAGCGGAAACCCACGTTGCTTCACTCGTCGTCGGTCCGCCCTCCGCCCGAAAGCGGCCATGCTTCTAGCACAGCTTGCATCGGATCACGGGGGACGACGCATTGGCGTTTGCACAGCTGACGCGACCTGACCGGCGCCTCGACTGGCGAAAGGCAGGCTTGGCGACGGCGTCGGTGGCGATCAACACCGCGCTGATCGCCTTCCTGTCGTTCACGGTCCTGGGCATAGAGGGCGACGTCTTCGCGCCCGAACAGCCGCACATCTACGTCGACATTACGCCCCGCCCCCCACTGCCCGGCGAGCGGCCCAGAACGCCGGTCCAGGAGCCCGCAGTCGACGATATGGCGGCGTCGGCGCAGGACGCGCGCCCGACGATTCAGACGCCCTCCCCGCGCCAGGCGACGCCGCCGGACAGTCGCCCCGCCCCGATCCGTCCGCGTATCGCCGCGCCGGCACCGCAGGGCGCGCCCGCGTCGCCGGACGCCTGGACGGTCAATCCGAACGACCGCGCCGGCACCATGTCGCGCGTCCTGCGTCAGGGCCTGATCGGCTGCACCACGCCGCAACAGCTCAGCGCCGCCGAGCGCGCAAACTGCCTCCAAGACGCCGAGCGGCGCGGCCGCAACGCCGCTCCGATCACCGGCACGGGCAACCCCGAGCGTGACGCCGCCTTTGCGCGCGAAGGCGCGCGGCGTCTGGCCGAATGGGAGGCGCGGCGTCGTCCTTTGTCCGGCGGGGTCGGTGTGGTGGGCCCGGCGGACTGCGTCGGCTCAAACTTCGGCACGGGCTGCGCCGGCGCGCAGTTGAATCCGTCGCTGGCGCCCGACTCGACCCGCAACGTCCAGACTCGACGCGACGGCCACCGGGCCGGCGGCGCACCGATCACGCCAGGCGCTTCTGCCCCTATGGAGCGGTGGAAAGACTGAAAGAAAAAAGGCGACGCCGTCGCCGGCGCCGCCCTCTTCGTATCTTCGCTCGAGAAGCGTGAGATCAGCTCTCGCTGCTCTCCAGCTCCAGTTGCAGATCGGCCGGCAGCGGCTCGATCGCCTCTTCCAGGGCCGAGGTCAGTTCTGCATCCCGCTCGTTGGCGATCTTCTGCAGGCTGCGCAGGTAGGCGCCGGTGCCGGCAGGGATCAGGCGGCCGACGATGACGTTTTCCTTCAGGCCTTCCAGCATGTCCTTCTTGCCGTGGACCGAGGCGTCGGTGAGGACGCGAGTGGTCTCCTGGAAGGACGCCGCCGAGATGAAGCTGCGGGTTTGCAGCGACGCCTTGGTGATGCCCAGCAGGACGGGCTGGGTGGTGGCCAGACGGCCGCCACGCTTCTCGACCTTGGCGTTTTCCAGAACGGCTTCAGCGACTTCGACGGTGTCGCCGCGGATCAAGGTGGTTTCACCCGAATCCAGCACTTCCACCTTCTGTAGCATCTGACGCACGATGACTTCGATGTGCTTGTCGTTGATCGGCACGCCCTGCAGTCGATAGACCTCCTGCACTTCGTTCACCAGATACTCGGCCAGCGCCTCGACGCCCTGGATGCGCAGCAGATCGTGCGGATCCGGGTTGCCGTCGATGATGTAGTCGCCCTTCTGGATCAGATCGCCGTCGTGGACGGAGATGTGCTTGCCCTTCGGGATCAGGAACTCGACCGGTTCGCCCTGCACGCCATCGGCGTTGGGCTCGGGCGTGATCTTGATGCGACGCTTGTTCTTGTAGTCGCGGCCAAATTCGACGCGACCATCCATCTCGGCGATGACCGCGCAGTCCTTCGGACGGCGAGCTTCGAACAGTTCGGCGACGCGCGGCAGACCGCCGGTGATGTCGCGGGTCTTGGCGCCTTCGGTCGGAACGCGAGCGATGATCTCGCCCGGCTTGACCTCGTCGCCGTTCGACACGGACAGAACCGCGCCCACGGGCAGCAGATAGCGGGCGTCCGAACCGGACGACAGCTTGGCGTAGGCGTCGCCTAGGGTGACGCCCATGGCCGGACGCAGGTCCGAGCCGCGCGGGCTGGCGCGCCAGTCGCTGACGACGCGCTGGGCGATGCCCGTCGCTTCGTCGGTTTCTTCCTTGACTGACAGGCCTTCGACCAGGTCCTCGAAGCGCACGACGCCGCCGACTTCCGTCAGGATCGGGGTGGTATAGGGGTCCCACTCCGCCAGGCGTTGGTTCTTCTTAACCTCGTCACCGTCCTTGACGCGGATGCGGGCGCCGTAAGGAGCCTTGTGCGTCTCGCGGTCCTTGCCGTCGACGACCACGGTCACGATGACGTTGCGGCTCATGGCCACCAGATCGCCGTGCGCCGCGACGACGGTCGGGCCGGTGACCTTGGCCGTACCGGCGTTGGTCGCCTCCATGAAGGAGGTTTCCGCCACCTGGGCCGTACCGCCGATGTGGAAGGTCCGCATCGTCAGCTGGGTGCCCGGCTCGCCGATCGACTGGGCGGCGATGACGCCGACCGCTTCGCCGATGTTGACGTTGGTGCCGCGCGCCAGGTCACGGCCGTAGCAGTGGGCGCAGATGCCGGCTTCGGCCTCGCAGGTCAGGGCCGAACGGACCTTGACCGACTGGACGCCCGCGGCCTCGACGGCCTCGGCGACTTCTTCCACCAGATAGGTGTCGGCGGGGAACAGGACGGTATCCGTGCCCGGCTCCTTGATGTCCTCGGCCGCATAGCGACCCAGGATGCGCTGACCCAGCGAGACCAGCACGTCGCCGCCTTCCATCACCGCACGCAGGGTGATGCCGCGCGTCGAGCCGCAATCCTGCTCGGTGACGATGGAGTCCTGCGCCACGTCCACCAGACGGCGGGTCAGGTAACCCGAGTTGGCGGTCTTCAGCGCGGTGTCGGCCAGACCCTTACGGGCGCCGTGGGTGGAGTTGAAGTATTCAAGGACGGTCAGGCCTTCCTTGAAGTTCGAGGTGATCGGCGTCTCGATGATCTCGCCGGACGGCTTGGCCATCAGGCCGCGCATGCCGCCCAGTTGCTTCATCTGCGCCTGCGAACCCCGGGCGCCGGAGTTGGCCATCATGAAGACCGAGTTGATGTCGGGGTTTTCACCCTCAATCAGCACGCGCGGTTGCGCGATCTCGCCCATCATGGCGTCGGCGATCCGGTCCGTGGCCTTGGACCAGGCGTCGACCACCTTGTTGTATTTCTCGCCGCGCGTGATCAGGCCGTCGGCGTACTGTTGCTCGTACTCCTCGACCTGGGTGCGGGTCTCGGCGACCAGCTCGACCTTCTTGGCCGGGATCACGATGTCGTCCTTGCCGAACGAAATGCCGGCCTTGGCGGCTTCGCGGAAGCCCAGGCCCATCATCTGGTCGGCGAAGATGACCGTCGCCTTCTGACCGCAGTGGCGATAGACCACGTCGATCAGATTGCCGATTTCCTTCTTGGTCAGGTTCTTCTCGAGCAGGCGGTAGCCGACGTTCGGATTACGCGGCAGCAGAGCCGCCAGCTTCATCCGGCCCGGCGTGGTGTCGATGACCTTGGTCACCTCATTGCCTTCGGCGTCCTGTTCCGTCCAGCGCGCCTTGATGCGCGTGTGCAGGGTGACGACCTTGGCGTCCAGCGCCGCATCGATCTCGCCGATGTTGGCGAACAGCTTGCCTTCGCCCGGCTCGCCGTCCTTGACCAGCGACAGATAGTACAGGCCCAGGACGATGTCCTGCGACGGCACGATGATCGGCTTGCCGTTGGCGGGCGACAGGATGTTGTTGGTCGACATCATCAGGACGCGCGCTTCCAGCTGGGCCTCGAGGCTCAGCGGGACGTGAACGGCCATCTGGTCGCCGTCGAAGTCGGCGTTGAAGGCGGTGCAGACCAGCGGGTGAAGGCGGATGGCCTTGCCTTCGATCAGCTTGGGCTCGAACGCCTGGATGCCCAGACGGTGAAGCGTCGGCGCGCGGTTCAGCAGAACCGGGTGCTCGCGGATGACCTCATCCAGGATGTCCCAGACGGCGGGCTGCTCGCGCTCGACCATGCGCTTGGATTGCTTGACGGTGCCCGACAGGCCCTTGGCGTCCAGGCGCGCATAGATGAACGGCTTGAACAGCTCCAGCGCCATCTTCTTGGGCAGGCCGCACTCGTGCAGCTTCAGTTCCGGACCCACGGTGATGACCGAACGACCCGAATAGTCGACGCGCTTGCCCAGCAGGTTCTGACGGAAGCGACCCTGCTTGCCCTTCAGCATGTCGGCCAGCGACTTCAGCGGACGCTTGTTCGCGCCCGTGATCACGCGACCGCGACGGCCGTTGTCGAACAGGGCGTCGACGGACTCCTGCAGCATCCGCTTTTCGTTACGGATGATGATGTCCGGCGCGCGCAGTTCCATCAGGCGCTTCAGGCGGTTGTTGCGGTTGATGACGCGGCGATACAGGTCGTTCAGGTCGGAGGTCGCGAAACGACCGCCGTCCAGCGGCACCAGCGGACGCAGTTCCGGCGGGATGACCGGCACGATCGTCAGGATCATCCACTCGGGCTTGTTGCCCGATTCCAGGAAGGCCTCGATCAGCTTCAGGCGCTTGGACGCCTTCTTGGCCTTCATTTCCGAGGGATTGTCGGCCAGCTCGGCGCGGTGCTTTTCAGCTTCCGCGTTCAGGTCGATGCCCATCAGCAGGTTGCGGACGGCCTCGGCGCCGATCTCGGCGGTGAAGCCGTCATCGCCGAACTCTTCCTGGTAGCGATAGAACTCGTCTTCCGTCAGCAGTTGGTTCTGCTTCAGCGGGGTCAGGCCCGGCTCGGTGACGATGTAGTTCTCGAAGTACAGGACGCGCTCGACGTCCTTCAGCGCCATGTCCAGCATCAGCGAGATGCGGCTGGGCAGCGACTTCAGGAACCAGATGTGGGCGACCGGCGCAGCCAGGTCGATGTGACCCATGCGCTCGCGGCGAACGCGGGCCAGGGTGACTTCGACGCCGCACTTCTCGCAGATGATGCCCTTGTACTTCATGCGCTTGTACTTGCCGCACAGGCATTCGTAGTCCTTGGTCGGGCCAAAGATACGCGCGCAGAACAGGCCGTCACGCTCGGGCTTGAACGTGCGGTAGTTGATGGTTTCCGGCTTCTTGATCTCGCCGAACGACCACGAACGGATCTTCTCGGGCGAGGCCAGAGCGATCTTGATCTGGTCGAAGGTCGGGGTGACCGGGACCGGGTTGAAGATGTTCAGGACTTCCTGGTTCATCTTGATTCCTTCTGCGGGGCTGACCCGCGAAAATTATTCAGAACGGAGAAAAGCGGAGGGATCGCCCTCCCCCGCCGTGGCGAGAGAGGGCTCGTGATCCGGATCAGCTGTTCCCCAGCTCCACGTTCAGACCCAGCGAACGCATTTCCTTGATGAGCACGTTGAAGCTCTCGGGAATGCCGGCCTCGAAGCTGTCGTCGCCACGGACGATGGCCTCGTAGACCTTGGTCCGGCCGGCCACGTCGTCGGACTTCACCGTCAGCATCTCCTGCAGGGTGTAGGCGGCGCCGTAAGCTTCCAGAGCCCAGACCTCCATTTCCCCGAAGCGCTGACCGCCGAACTGCGCCTTGCCGCCCAACGGCTGCTGGGTGACCAGCGAGTACGGGCCGATGGAGCGGGCGTGGATCTTGTCGTCGACCAGGTGGTGCAGCTTCAGCATGTAGATGTAGCCGACCGTGACCGGACGCTTGAACTGCTCGCCGGTTTGACCGTCGTACAGGATCGACTGGGCCGACTTGTTCAGCCCCGCTTCTTCCAGCAGACGCTCGATGTCGCCGATGTGCGCGCCGTCGAAGACCGGGGTCGCGAAGGGCACGCCCTTGGACAGGTTCTTCGCCAGTTCGATCAGTTCTTCCTCATCCTGCGGCAGAGGGGTCTCCTCGCCGTAGATATGCGTCAGACGATCGATCAGCGCCTGCTTCTGACCACCCGCCTGCCAGGCTTCCAGCAGACCGGAGATCTGCTTGCCCAGACCGGCGGCGGCCCAACCCAGGTGGGTTTCGAAGATCTGGCCGATGTTCATGCGCGAAGGCACGCCCAGCGGGTTCAGAACGACGTCGACGTGCGTGCCGTCTTCCAGGTGCGGCATGTCCTCGATCGGCAGGATCTTGGAGATGACGCCCTTGTTGCCGTGACGGCCGGCCATCTTGTCGCCGGGCTGAAGCTTGCGCTTCACGGCCACGAAGACCTTGACCATCTTCATCACGCCGGGGGGCAGTTCGTCGCCGCGCTGCAGCTTCTCGACCTTGTCTTCGAAACGACGGTCCAGTTGCTTGCGAGCGTCCTCGAACTGGCGCTTCATCGCTTCCAGCTCGCCCATGGCCTTTTCGTCGTCCAGGGCGATCTGCCACCACAGACCACGGCTGACCTCGGCCAGCTTCTCTTCGGTCAGTTCGCCACGGCCGATGCCCTTGGGCCCCGACACGGCGTTCTTGCCCACGATCAGCGGCTTCAGGCGGCCATAGACGTTGCGCTCGAGAATCTTGAGCTCGTCGTCGCGGTCCTTGCCCAGACGTTCGATCTCGGCGCGTTCGATCGCCATGGCGCGCTCGTCCTTGTCGACGCCGTGACGGTTGAAGACGCGAACGTCGACGATCGTGCCGGCGACGCCGGGCGGCAGGCGCAGGGAGGTGTCGCGCACGTCCGAAGCCTTCTCGCCGAAGATGGCGCGCAGCAGCTTCTCTTCCGGCGTCATGGGCGACTCACCCTTCGGCGTGACCTTGCCGACCAGGATGTCGCCCGGCTGGACCTCGGCGCCGATGGCCACGATGCCCGCTTCGTCGAGGTTGCGCAGGGCTTCCTCGCCGACGTTGGGGATGTCGCGCGTGATTTCCTCAGGGCCAAGCTTCGTATCGCGGGCGGCGACTTCGAACTCTTCCAGGTGGATCGAGGTGAAGACGTCGTCGCGCACGATGCGCTCGGAGATCAGGATGGAGTCTTCGAAGTTGTAGCCGTTCCAGGGCATGAAGGCGACCAGGGCGTTGCGGCCCAGAGCCAGTTCGCCCAGGTCCGTCGACGGACCGTCGGCGATGACGTCGCCGCCCTTCACCTGATCGCCAACGCGCACGATCGGACGCTGGTTGATGCAGGTCGACTGGTTCGAACGCTGGAACTTCGACAGGCGGTAGATGTCGACGCCCGAGCGGGCGGCGTCCACGTCGCCGGTGGCGCGAACGACGATCCGGGTGCCGTCGATCTGTTCGACGACGCCGTCACGACGGGCGACCACGACGGCGCCGGAGTCCACGGCCACGACCGCTTCCATGCCGGTGCCGACCAGCGGCGCGTCCGACTGCACCAGAGGCACGGCCTGACGTTGCATGTTGGCGCCCATCAGCGCGCGGTTGGCGTCGTCGTTTTCCAGGAACGGGATCAGGGCGGCGGCGACCGAAACGACCTGTTTCGGCGACACGTCCATCATGTCCACGGCGTCCTTGTTCAGGAGCTGGGATTCACCGTTGATCCGGCCGGGGACCAGGTCCTCGACGATCTGACCGTTCTTCAGTTCGATGTTGGCCTGAGCGATCGTGTATTTCGACTCTTCCATGGCCGAGATGTAGACCACCTCGCCCTGGGCCTGGCCGTCCTTCACGCGGCGGTACGGGCTCTCGATGAAGCCGTACTTGTTGACGCGCGCGTGGGTGGCCAGCGAGTTGATCAGGCCGATGTTCGGGCCTTCCGGCGTTTCGATCGGGCAGATGCGGCCGTAGTGGGTCGGGTGCACGTCGCGGACTTCGAAGCCCGCGCGCTCACGCGTCAGACCGCCCGGGCCAAGCGCCGACAGACGACGCTTGTGGGTGATTTCCGACAGCGGGTTCGTCTGGTCCATGAACTGCGACAGCTGCGACGAACCGAAGAACTCGCGAACCGCGGCGGCGGCCGGCTTGGCGTTGATCAGGTCGTGCGGCATGACCGTGTCGATATCGACCGAGGACATGCGCTCCTTGATGGCGCGCTCCATGCGCAGCAGACCGACGCGGTACTGGTTTTCCAGCAGCTCGCCGACCGAACGGACCCGGCGGTTGCCCAGGTTGTCGATGTCGTCGATCTCGCCGCGGCCGTCCTTCAGGCCGACCAAGATCTGCAGCACCTTCAGCACGTCTTCCTTGCGCAGGACGCGGATCTCGTCGGAGACCTCGGGGCTTTCCAGACGCATGTTCATCTTGACCCGGCCGACGGCCGACAGGTCGTAGCGTTCGCTGTCGAAGAACAGCGAGTTGAACATGGCCTCGGCGGCTTCCGGGGTGGGCGGCTCGCCCGGACGCATCACGCGATAGACGTCGAACAGGGCGTCCTCGCGGTTGTCGTTCTTGTCCACGCGCAGGGTGTTGCGCATGTAGGCGCCGACCGTGACGTGGTCGATGTCCAGCACTTCGATGGTGGTGAAGCCGTTCTGCTCCAGCACTTCGATGGTCGGGGCGTCCAGTTCGTCGCCGGCCTCGGCGAAGATTTCGCCGGTCTCGAAGTTGACGGCGTCATTGGCCAGATACTTGGTGACCAGGGCGTCGGCGGCCAGCGACAGCGAGGTCGTCGTCTCGCCCAGCTTCTTGGCGGCGCGGGCGCTGATCTTCTGACCGGCCTGGGCGACCACTTCGCCGGTGTCGGCGTCGATCAGGTCGAACTCCGGCTTAACCCCGCGCCAGCGCTCGGCCTTGTAGGGCGTGACCCAGCCTTCGCCGCGCTTCTCGTAAGGCACGGTCTCGTAGAAGGTCTTCAGGATTTCTTCGCCGTCCATGCCCAGACCCATCAGGAAGGTCGTGGCGGGCAGCTTGCGGCGGCGGTCGATGCGGACATAGACCACGTCCTTGGCGTCGAACTCGAAGTCGAGCCACGAGCCGCGGTACGGGATCACGCGGGCGGCGAACAGCAGCTTGCCCGACGAGTGCGTCTTGCCCTTGTCGTGGTCGAAGAAGACGCCCGGCGAACGGTGCATCTGCGAGACGATCACGCGCTCGGTGCCGTTGACGATGAAGGTGCCCTTGTCCGTCATGAGCGGGATGTCGCCCATGTAGACGTCCTGCTCCTTGATATCCTTGACCGAACGGGCTCCCGTTTCCTCGTCGGTTTCGAACACGATCAGGCGCAGCTTGACCTTCAGCGGCGCGGCATAGGTCATGTCGCGCTGAATGCACTCCTCGACGTCGTACTTCGGCTCTTCGAACTCGTACGAGACGTATTCCAGGATGGCGCGCTCGTTGAAGTCCTTGATCGGGAACACCGACTTGAAGACCGCCTCGATGCCCTGCTCCTTGCGGACGCCCGGACGGACCTCACGCTGCAGGAACTGTTCGTAGGAAGCGCGCTGAACCTCGATCAGGTTCGGCATCGCGATCGCTTCGGGGATACGCCCGAAGGATTTGCGGATGCGCTTCTTGCCGGTGAACGAGGTGGCGGAAGCGATCTGACCGTTGATGGCGAGATCGTGGGCGACGTCAGTCATTCAGTGTTTCCCATGGCGCACGCCCCGGGGAAGGCGTGCGTGAAATGCAGCAGCCACGGCGCGCGTCTCCGCGTCCGCAGCCAGGGTTTCGGCATCCACCCTCGGCCCGCTGCCGGGCCAGGACGCCTGAAATGTACCGGCTCCCTGGGAAGGAGCCGCGCCTTCGCTCGGTCGGAGGGCGACGGACCGGGCCTCGGCGCTTGCGCGCAGACTCATATGGAGTGTTGCGGAGCGCGCACATATACGCGCATTCGCGACGAAATAAAGGCCCCAGGGAACCTTTTCGACGGAGCCGAGCAATCTCGTTGCGAGCGACGATGGGCTGATCTAGCGTCGCCTTATGACACGGATCGCCCTGCCCCTGCTCGCCGCCCTCGCCCTTTCCGCCTGCGCCACCCATCGCGAGCCGGTGACCTATGCCGAGACGGCTTCGGCCGCCGCGCGCGCCGCCGATCAGGTCAATGGACAGGGCGCCCTGACGCCGCAACAGGCCTGGGACGCCGGCAATACCGCCTACCTCGCCTGGAACGGCGCCCGGCGCGGCTGGATCACCACCGACAGCGGCCTGCAATATCGCCGCGTCGGCAGGGCCCACCCCGAAGGCGCTCAGCCAAAGGCGACCGACACGGTCAAGGTCCACTATCGCGGCACCTTCATTGACGGGCGCGAGTTCGACAGCTCTTACGCCCGCAATGAACCGGCCGAGTTCCCGCTGAACCGCGTCATCAAGGGCTGGACCGAGGGCGTGGCCCTGATGCGCGTCGGGGAAATCTATGAGTTCGTCATTCCCGCCTCGCTGGGCTACGGCTCGCGTTGGGTCGGCGGCGACGAACTGCCGCCCAACTCGACCCTGCGCTTCTCGGTCGAACTGCTGGACGTCAAGCCGGGCTGACGATCAGCGGCGCCCGGATTTTCGCAGCAGTCGATCGCGCGCGGCGTTGACGCGCGTCGCCAGCCCCTCCGTGCCGCCCTGATCGGGATGGGCGCGGGCCATGGCGCGTTTCCAGGCCGCGCGGATTTCAGCCTCAGTCGAGGCTGGCCCAACGCCCAGCACGGCGCGGGCGTCCGCCTCGCTAATGGGTTCGGATCGGATGATCGGTCGGAGTCGGGACGACCAGGCCAGATAGAGTCCTGCCCCGGCCAGCGCCGCCGCCGTCAGCCACGATCCACGAAACGCCGCCAGCGCGCCGCCGCCCAGCAGCACCGCGCCCAGCAAGGTCGCCGTCACACGCCAATGGGCCCGTCCGCGTCGCTCGGTCTGCCGGCCCAGCCGCACCAGCGCCCAGACGGCGATCGCCGCCAGGGCCAGCCAGATCAACCCCATCAGGCGATCAGGCCGCCACGTCCAAAGGGCTGAGAACCTGCTCCAGGCCCATCGCCATCATCAGATTGCGCATCTCTTGGCGCGCGGCGACATGGGCCAGGGACACTGCGACCGGCCGGATGTCATTCGACAGGTCCGCCACCGTCAGGCCGAACGGGAACAGCTCGCGATAGATGACCCGGTCACGCAGGCCGGGACCGACGCGGAAGCCGACGCGCTTGGCCAGCTTGGTCATCCGTTCTTCCAGACGTTTGCGGTTGCGCGCCTCCGCGACGGCGAGGCGATTGGTGACCACCAACCAGTCGATCGTCGCGTGACGGCCCTGGGCGATGGCGCGCTGCTTGCGCGCCTCCCAGACGCTCTCGGAATAGATCGAGGGCTTCAGCAGTTCCAGGGTGACCGGATCGACATCGCCCAGCAGGTCGAAATCGACGAAGCTGTCGTTCATCGGCGTCACGATCTGGTCGGCGCGGGCGTGGGCGGCGTTCGAAACGGCCGTGTCGCCGCCGGGCGTGTCGATCAGGATGCAATCGACGCCCCGCGCCGCCGCCTCATCGAAAGCGCGCTCGAAGGTGGCGATTTGGTCGGCGACATCAGCCTTGGCCAGGGCCTTGCCGTCGCCCATGTCGGGAATGAACGGCTGAGGCAGATCGTGTCCGTTCGCCGCCAGCCAGGCCAGGCGGTTGTGGAAGAAGCGCTGCATAGAGCGCTGGCGCAGGTCCAAATCGATGATCGCCACCGAGCGCCCGGCGTGCAGCAAGCCGGTCACGATGTGGATTGCCAGGGTGGACTTGCCCGCCCCGCCTTTTTCGTTGCCGAGTACGATCACATGCGGCTGCGTCATTCGAGGGAATCCTCTGTGCCGACCGCGCGACTCAGACTGCGCGGTCCTAGGTCCGGCGAGACTCGGCCTCAATGGGCCAAACGTCAACGGAACCTTAACGCAGACCTGTGGACGGCGAACCGGGGTCGGTCAGCTGTTGCGCGCGCACCAGGCGTCGGCGACAGCGGCGGAACGGCATACCGCAGCAGCGGTTTCGTTCGAGACCGGCCCGACCTTCAGCCGCGTCAGCCGACGGCCGCCCACCTCGACCTCCTGATAGATCGGCGACAATCCGGACAGGTCTGACGTGGCCTTGACCCGATCCCAAGCCTGACGCGCGCCGGCCGGACTGGAATAGGCGCCCAGTTGGATCGTTCGCCCGGTTTCCGTCGTCGGAAGGCGGGCGGGACGCAAGACGGGGGCCTGAACCCGCGAGACCGCCTCATCCGCCACGGCTTTGACAACCGCGGGCGAAGCAGCCCGTACAACCGCGTCGCGCAGCCCGGTATCCTCACCGACCGGGCGAAGGCCCGCCTGAACGTCTCGGGCGTCCCACATCGCGTGGGGATCCATGACCGCCACCTTGACCGGCGTGAAGCGCACAGGCCGCAGTCCGGCCTTTTCAGCCACGGCATGCCGCGTTTCGCGATGACCGGCCGAGAGCGGAATGTCGATCGCCGCGACGTTCTCGGCCATCGTGCTGAATCGATGGGGATCGCTGTCCACCGCGCCACAGCCGGCTACGGCGAGGCTGCTGGCGAAGGCCAGGGCGATCAGAACTGGACGGGTCGCTTCTGCGGGCGTCATAAGCACGACCCTAGAGCCCAGACTTTGAGGTCTGGTGCATCAACAGGCTTAAGCGGAAAGGTTAATCGCTTCATCATGATAGACGCCGCCCCCCCGTTTACTCCTTTGGCCGTCGTCCGCACCGTCGCCGACCTGCGGGCGATCGTCCGGGACTGGAAACGTCAAGGCCTGAGCGTCGGCATGGTTCCGACCATGGGCGCCCTGCATGAAGGCCACCTGACCCTGGTGCGCGAGGCCGCACGCCGCGCCGACCGCGTCGTCGCCTCCAACTTCGTCAATCCGACCCAGTTCGCGGCGCATGAGGATCTGGGCAAATATCCCCGCCAGCAGGAGGAAGACGCCCGCTTGCTGTCCGGCGCCGGCTGCCATCTGATGTTCGCGCCCTCAGCCGACGAGATGTATCCGGAAGGCTTTGCGACAACCGTCGCCGTCGCCGGCCCGGCGCTGGGTCTTGAGGGCGATTTTCGGCCGCAGATGTTCGGCGGGGTCGCCCTGGTCGTCACCAAGCTGTTCAACCAGGTCCAGCCCGATGTCGCGGTCTTCGGCGAGAAGGACTACCAACAGCTGATGGTCGTTCGTCGGTTCGTGCGCGACCTGGACCTGCCGGTCGAGATCGTCGGCGCGCCGACGGAGCGGGACGGCTGGGGCCTGGCCCTGTCGTCACGCAACGCCTACCTATCAGGGACTGAGCTTGAGACCGCGCGCCGGCTGAACGGCATTCTGGCCGAGGCCGGCGTCCACGCCTCAAGCGGCCGCCCCCTGCCCGGCGTCGAGCGTGAAGCCTATGCCGCCCTTCTAAAAGCCGGGTTTGATCGGGTCGATTACGTCGCCATCCGTCACGCAGAGGACCTGACGCCCTTCCGCAACGACATCGTCGACGCCCCCGCCCGCATCCTGGCCGCCGCCTGGCTGGGCAAGACGCGCCTGATCGACAATATGGCGGTCTGAAACGACCATGGCCGCATCCGTTCGCCGGATGCGGCCGTGTCAGATCAGCCGATCGCGCCGACGCAGCCCTCGGCGTCGCCTGGCGCCAGATCGGCGTCAGTCAGGGCGATGGTCCAGCCGTGATGGGTGTTCAGGCCCCAGCGCCGGGCGCCGCCGCCGTCGCCGGCGTCCCCACCCGCCGTGACCACCACGCGTCGGCCCTTGGGCAGAGCCGGCGGATCAATCTTGCCGACCGCCAGAGACGTCGGCGTCTCGCCGCCGTAACCGTCGAACACGCTCAGCATCGACCATTCACGACGCAAGCCCATCCACCAGGCGTCCTCGGTATTGATCGCCAGCACGGCGATGCCGTGGCCCTCGGCGGCGAAGGCCAGCGCCTTCTGCGGATCGCGGACCATCTTGATGTCGGCGGCGGCGCCGAAGCGCAGGCGCGCGCCGTCATAGGCGCGTGTCGGTTCGATCGGGGCCCAGACCTGAACCTGAAGCCGGCCCTGGCGCGCCAGGCCCCAGCCGACGATCTCGCGCCACAGATGTTCGACCGCCTCGGCGTTCTCGGGCTTGGCCTGCTTCAGCATACGCGAGAGGACCGTCTGCTCGCGGTCCGGACGCAGCTTGGTGTGCGGTCCCGTGGGCGCGTCCTTGGCGCGCCCGACGGTGGCGGCGATGGCGAGGCGTTGTTCGAACAGCGCCAGGATCTGGTCGTCGATGCCGTCGATTTCGGCGCGCAGGGCGGCCAGCGCCTGCTGTTCGGGGGTCAGGTCGGCCATGTCAGGCCAGACTTGCTGAAGATTGGAATGGGGCATGGGAAAGGGCTTTCGGCATTCTGAATTTCGATATGTGCAGGGGCGAACAGCCGCTCTGGTCCAGAGCGGTCGCCGGTGAGACGGTCAGGGACGGAGTGCGCCCGACGCCTCAGCCGGCGTATCGAAAGCCGTAAAAGCCGTAGCCGAAATAGAGGCCGGAAACCGCGCGCGAACGGTCGAAAGAAACAGAAAGAGCGCGCAGGCGGGACATGGTCCGGTTCCGGTCTATGCGGATCGTATTGCGATCCGTGGGTGTCTTAAGGACGCAAAGACCGTGCGCCGTCAACCCTCAGGGAAGCTCAACAGGACAAAACGCGTCTGATTATCGCCGGAATCCTGCAAGTCGTTGCGTAGGATCGACAGGCCGTACACCTCGGCGGCGCCCACCGGGGCGATGGCCGCCCGTGTTGGATCGCCCGCTTCGGCGACGTCGCGTGCCGCGCCTGCGGTATCGAAATGCTCGATAACCTCGACATTCAAACTGGCCAGCGTGTCCTTGCACTGGGCCAGGGCGATAGGGTGGCTCTCGACTGTCCGGATGTCGGACAGACGCGCGCCGTCAATCGCCATCAGCGCATGACGGATCGGCCGCCAGACCTGAGCGACGGGCTCCACGCCAAGCCCGCCTACCAGTGTCGCCGCCGGCTCGACCACGCCTATGGTCGAGTTCTCGACCGGGATCAGGGCGCAACCGCAGTCGCCGGCGCGCAGCGCATCCAGGGCCTGGGCGAAGGTTTCAAACGCCACCGCCTCGTCCCACGGACGCAGGGCCAGACAGGCCTCATGGCTGAACGATCCGGGCGCGCCCTGATAGGCGACCCGGCCGGGCTTTTCCTCAGTTGGAGCCGTTATTTGCATCGATCACTCCCTCGGTCTCGGATCGATCTGGCGCTGCCTCGGTGGCTTCACCATGACCGGAACGGCCCGCATTTGGGGCGCTGACGACGGCTAGGCCGCCGCCGACTGCGCCACCCGACCGGCCTTCAGCCGCTCCGCCACCAGGAAGGCCAACTCCAGCGCTTGGTCGGCGTTCAGGCGCGGGTCGCAGTGGGTGTGATAACGGTTGGACAGGTCATCCTCGGTCACCGCCTGGGCGCCGCCGATGCACTCGGTGACGTTCTGGCCGGTCATTTCCAGGTGGACGCCGCCGGGGTGGACCCCTTCCGCCTCGGCCACGTCGATGAAGGTTCTCACCTCGCCCATAATCCGGTCGAACGGCCGGGTCTTGTAGCCATTGCCGGCCTTCAAGGTGTTGCCGTGCATCGGGTCGATGGACCAGATCACCTTGCGGCCCGAGGCCTTCACTTCGCGCATCAGCTTGGGCAGGCGCTCGCCGACCTTGTCGTGACCGAAGCGTCCGATCAGCGTCAGACGACCCGAGACATTGTCCGGGTTCAGGGCGTCGATCAGCGGCAGCAGATCGTCTGCCGTCATGGTCGGTCCGCACTTCACGCCGATGGGGTTCTTGATCCCCTTCATGAACTCGACGTGGGCGCCGTCCAGCTGACGCGTGCGCTCGCCGATCCACAGCATGTGGGCCGAGGTGTCGAACCATTCGCCGGAACCGCCGTCCAGACGCGTCAGGGCGCTTTCGACGTTCAGCAGCAGGGCCTCGTGGCTGGTGAAGACCTCAACCCGGCTCAGATCGGGGTGGGTCTCGGGCGTGACGCCGACCGCCTCCATGAAGGCCAGCGCCTCGGTGATCTTATCGGCCAGCTCGCGGTATTGAGCGCCGGCGGCATTGTCTCCGGCGAAGCCCAGGGTCCAGCGATGGATGTTGTACAGGTCGGCATAGCCGCCGCCGGCGAAGGCCCGCAGCAGGTTCAGGGTCGAGGCCGACTGGTTATAGGCGCGGATCAGACGCTGCGGATCGGGCGCGCGCTCCTCTGGCGTGAAGCCCATGCCGTTGATGATGTCGCCGCGATAGCTGGGCAGTTCGACGCCGTCGATCTCTTCGAGTGGCGACGAGCGAGGCTTGGCGAACTGGCCCGCGATCCGCCCCACCTTCACCACCGGCTTGCGTCCGGCGAAGGTCAGGACGACCGCCATCTGAAGGATCAGGCGGAAGGTGTCGCGGATATTGTCGGTCGAGAACTCCTTGAAGCTCTCAGCGCAGTCGCCGCCCTGCAGCAGGAAGGCGTCGCCCCGCTCAACCTGCGCCAGCTTCGACGTCAGGCGCCGCGCTTCGCCGGCGAAGACCAGCGGCGGTAAGGCGCGCAACTCGTCTTCCACCCGAGCGAGGGCGGCGGGATCCGGATAGTCCGCCGGCATATGCAGGGCGGTCTTTGTTCTCCAGCTTTCGGGGGTCCAGCGTGTCATCGCGCAAGAATAGGACTTCGCGCCTATTCAAACAACGAAAAGCCCGGAGGATTTTGCGGCGAAATGTCAGTCTTCCGAAGAAGGCGACTTTTCCGCCGCAGCTTCAGCCTTGCGTTCGGCCTTCGCCGCCGCCTTCTCGGCCGCCTTCAGCGCTGCGGCGCGCTCGCGTTCCTGACGCTCAAAGCTATAGTTGGGTTTGCGAGCCATCGGCGTCCTCGTCTCAAATCTTGATCTTGCGGTGAAGGTGACGATGCATTGGGCCGGGCGCAATCGCCAAATCCAGCACCATGCAAAAGCGGCTCACAGCAGTCTCTCCTTGCGCGTCAGAATCTTGGCGGCGGCGTCGAAGGCGATGAACAGGCGGGCTAGAAGGGTCATGGGCTTTGAACGCTTGGCCCCATTCGATGTTCAGTCCCGCGAACCTTCGTCGCACCCGAAAGACAGGCGCCCATGTCGACCCAACCCATGCTCCTCGGCGGTGTCGAAGCCGGCGGCACCAAGTTCATCTGCGGCGTCGCCGACGCCGACGGCGTGATTGTCGACCAGATTCGTATACCCACGATGTCGCCCGACCAGATGCTCGATGCGGTCGCGGCCTTCTTTGTCGACGCTCAGTCGAGGCACGGCCGGCTTTCTGCGCTGGCGATCGTCAGTTTCGGCCCATTGTCCTTGAAACCGGACGCGCCGGATTTCGGCGCCATCACCAGCACGCCCAAGCCCGGGTGGAGCGACGTCAACCTGTTGGCTCGTCTGCGTCGCCGCCTCGATATTCCAATGACGCTGGACACCGACGTGAACGGCGCGGCCGTGGGCGAACGCCTGTTCGGCAGCGGGCAAGGACTGGAGAGCTTCTGCTACGTCACGGTCGGCACGGGCGTGGGGGTCGGGGTGATGATCGACGGCGCGCCGCATGGCGGGGCGAACCATCCCGAAGCCGGTCATATCCGACTGCCCCGCGCCAAGGGCGACGAGAGGTTCTCGGGCACCTGTCCCTTCCACGGCGACTGCCTGGAAGGCCTGGCGAGCGGGCCGGCGCTGCAAGCGCGCTGGGGCGCGGCGGCCGAGACTTTTTCTCACGATCATCCGGCCTGGCCGACGGCGGCGGAATATATCGCCGGCCTGTGCACCAACCTGACCTACACGCTGCGGCCGGAGCGAATCATCATCGGCGGCGGCGTGATGCAGCCGCACATGTACGATCTGGTCAGACAGGCGCTGGTGAGACAGCTCGGCGGCTATGACGCGAGCCTGCGGGATCTGGATATGAAGACCTACATCGCGGAGCCGACCGCGGGGGTGTCCGCCGGCCTGATCGGCGCATTGGCCCTCGCCTACCGTTCTGTCACGGGCGAGTGGCCCAAGAACTGGGCGACGCAAGGCCAGGGTCAAATCGGAGTGGAGATGGTGGACGCGACAGGGATTGAACCTGTGACCCCCTCGGTGTGAACGAGGTGCTCTCCCGCTGAGCTACGCGTCCTTGCCTTGCGGAGGCGGCGACATAGCCCGGTCGCCGGCCCCGCGCAAGCGCCTGTTTCAGATTCCGGCGGCGCGGACGCCTTCGGGCGTATCGGCTTCCGGGTCGCCCGGCAGCCAGGCGACGTGACCGTTGTAGATGTCCTCGTTCAGCATGCCCTCTTCCTTGGCGACCAGCACCGGCACCAGCATCTGGCCGGTCACATTGGTCGCGGTGCGCATCATGTCGATGATCCGGTCGATGGCGACGATATAGCCGATGCCTTCCAGCGGCAGGCCGGCGGTCGACAGGGTCAGGGTCAGCATGACGATGCTGGTGCCCGGCACGCCGGCCGTCCCCAGCGACCCGAGCACCGCCGTCAGACCGATCAGGACGTACTGGGTCAGCGTCAGATCAATCTTGAAATACTGGGCGATGAAGATCGAGGCGATGGCCGGATAGATGGCCCCGCACCCGTCCATCTTAACATTGGCCCCCAGGGGCACGGCGAAGGCGGCATAGGCCTGGGGCACGCCCAGCCGCTCAACCGTCTGGCGCAGGGTGATCGGCAACGTCCCCAGCGAGGATGAGGTCGCAAATGCGGTCTGCTGGGCCGCGAAGGCGCCGCGGAAGAAGCTGGTCACTTTCAGGCCATGCACCTTCAGCAGGCCCGAATAGACGATCAGGATGTGGAACAGGCAGGCGGCGTAGATGGCCAGGATGAACTTCACCAGAGGCAGCAGCGCCTCCCAGCCGTAGCCGCCGACGACCGATCCGATCAGACCGAACACGCCGATGGGCGTCAACTGGATCACCCAGCGGGTGATGCGGAAGATGATGGCCGCACCCTCATCCACCAGACGCCGAACGCCCTGCGCCCGGTCGCCCAGCGCCACCAGGGCCATGCCGACCAGGGCCGAGAAGAAGATGATCTGAAGCACCTTGCCTTCGGCCAGGGCCGCGAACGGATTGGTCGGCACGACGCCGATCAAGACTTCCAGCGGCGTCGGGATTACGCGCTCTTTCACCTCGCCCAGCGGCAGGTTGGACAGGCCGACGCCCGGATTGATGATGTGACCGAAGGCGAAACCGACCAGCACAGCAAGCAGCGACGTGATGGCGAACCAGAGGATGGTCCGCACCCCCAACCGCACGGCCCCCGCCCCTTCCCCCAGCTTGGCGATGGAACTGGCGATGGTGAACAGCACCAGCGGCGCCACCACCATGCGGATCAGGTTCAGATAGACGTCGCCGATCGGCTGAAGCCAGGTCTCGGCCCGCTCGCGCAAGATCAGCCCGGCGATGATGCCGAGGATGAAGCCGGCGGCGGTCCGCTGCCACAGCGGGATCTTGAAAAAGCGAGCGAGCATGACGGCACTTTCAACAGGGGTGCGCCAATCTGTCCATCGCCATGCCGATCCGCAACCGCAGCAGCGATCATTCAGCCGACAGATTTCCTGTCGGCTGGCTTCAGAATTTCAGCGCCCGTCTCACGTAGAAGTCGGAAAGGATGCCGTCGATCGCCTCTTCCACGTCCTCGAAAGCATCGATCAGCACGTCCCCGCCCAGGTCTTCGACGGGCGTCGGGGTAAAGCCGAAGGTCGTTAGAATGCAGGGCATGCCGGCGTCTCTGGCGGCATCCGCGTCCGGAGCGGCGTCTCCCACCATGATGGCCCGTTCGGGATCGCCGCCCGCGATGGCGACGGCCTCCTTCAGATGGGCGCCTGAGGGCTTGCGCGCGCTGACCCGATCCGGCCCGACGATGGCGGCGAAATGTCGGGTCAGGTCCAGCTTGCCCAACAACAGCTCCGACAGGTCCGAACGCTTGTTGGTGGCCACGACCAGGATTGCGCCCCGCTCGCTGAGGCGCTCCAGCGTCTCGACCACGCCCTCGAAGGGCTGCGAACCGTCGGCGATGTGGGCGGCGTAATCGACCAGGAACCGCTCGAACAGTTCGTCGGACTTGGCCCGCTCGACCGGCGCGCCGGCGGCTTCGAAGCCGTGCACCAGCAGCGCCCGCGCGCCCGATCCGATCAGCGTCGAGGCGGACTCCATCGGCACGGGCGGCAACCCCTCCTCGACCAGCATCCGGTTCAGCGTGCCGATCAGGTCCGGGGCGGAATCGACCAGCGTCCCATCCAGGTCGAAGGCGATGGTCCAGCCTTCCAGGTCGCGATCGCTCATCCACATCTCCCGCTGGCCCGCATGATGGGCTAGATCGCAGGACGACTAGACTGCGAGACGATTCATGACCAGCCAGACGCGCGCCCGCGCCGCCATCATTCTCGCCGCCGGCCAGGGCACGCGGATGAAATCGCCGCTGCCCAAGGTGCTGCACCCCGTCGCCCATCGCGCCATGCTGGACCACGCCATCGATGCGGCGGAAGGGCTGGGTTGCGAACGCATCGTCGTCGTGGTCGGCAATCACTCGCCGGAGGTCCGGGCCCATGTCGTCAAACGGCTGGGCGAGGCCGCCATTGCGGTCCAGGACCCGCCGCTCGGCACCGGCCACGCGGTGCGCGCCGCCGAACAGGCGCTGGCTGGCTTCGACGGCGAGGTGGTCGTCACCTATGGCGACGTGCCACTGCTGAAGGCCGCCGACATCGAGCCCGTTTTCAATGCCGACGGCGTCACCGTCATCGGCTTCGAGGCTCGCGATCCGGGCGCCTATGGCCGTCTGATCGTCGAAGGCGAGACCTTGACCGCCATCACCGAGGCCAAGGAGGCGTCGGTCGAAACCCTCGCCATCACCGCCTGCAACTCGGGCGTCATGGCCGCGCCGGCGGCCTTGCTCTTCTCGCTGCTGGCCGAGGTGAAGAATGAGAACGCCAAGGGCGAATACTATCTAACGGATGTCGTCGCTCTGGCGCGCCAGGGCGGCCACCCGACCCGCGCCGTCTTCGCCGCTGAGGACGCGGTGATGGGCGTCAACTCCCAGGCCGAGCTGGCTCAGGCCGAAGCCTTGTTCCAGAGCGTGCAACGCGACACCTTCCTGGCGGCCGGCGTGACGATGACGGCGCCCGACACCATTCATTTCTCTTGGGACACCCAGATCGGCGGCGGGACCGTCGTCGAACCCTTCGTGGTCTTCGGTCCCGGCGCGGTGATCGATGCCGGCGCGCGCATTCGCAGCTTCAGCCATATCGAGGGCGCGCGGGTCGCGGCCGGCGCCGAAGTCGGTCCTTACGCGCGCCTGCGTCCCGGCGCGGACCTAGCGACCGGGGTCAAGATCGGCAACTTCGTCGAGGTCAAGAACGTGAGGATGGCGGAAGGCGCGAAGGCCAATCACCTGGCCTATCTGGGCGACGGGTCGGTCGGCGCCGGCGCCAATGTCGGCGCAGGGACGATCTTCTGCAACTACGATGGCTTCAACAAGGCGCAGACCCAGGTCGGCGCCGGCGCCTTCGTCGGATCTAACTCCAGCCTGGTGGCCCCGGTGGTCATCGGCGACGGCGCCCTGATCGCCTCCGGCTCGGTCATCACCGAGGACGTGCCCGCCGACGCCATGGCCTTCGGCCGCGCCCGCCAGACCGTCAAACCCGAAGCGGCCGCGGCCTTCCGTGTCGAAGCCAAGGCCAAGAAGGCTGCGAAATCCAAATGAGCGACCTCCAGAAGAAGAACGCCGGCGAGGCCGCCGCCGCCCACGTCGAGGCGGGCATGATCGTCGGGTTGGGCACCGGCTCGACGGCCGCCTGGTTCGTCAAGGCGCTGGCGGCGCGCAACCTGTCCGGCCTGCGATGCGTGCCGACATCGGAGAAGACCGCAGACCTGGCGCGCGAACTTGGGCTGACGTTGTCGACGCTGGAGGACACGCCGCGCATCGACCTGACCGTGGACGGCGCCGACGAAATCGGGCCGGGTCTGGCGCTGATCAAGGGCGGCGGCGCGGCCCTGCTGCGCGAGAAGTTGGTGTGGGAGGCCTCGGCCCGCTGCATCGTCATCGCCGACGCCGCCAAGGTGGTGCCTGTGCTGGGAACCTTCCCCCTGCCGATCGAGGTCGTCGCCTTCGGTCACAAGACAACGGCCAACCGCATCGCTGATGTCCTGATCGATCACGACATCAACCAGCCGGCGCGCGTGCGTCAGGCCGATCGCGGCCTGGTTCGCACCGACGGCGGCAATCTGATCTATGACGCTGGTTGCAAGGCGATCCACGATCCGGTCCGTCTGGCGGACGATCTGAAACTGATCACCGGCGTTGTGGAGCACGGCCTGTTCCTGGACCTCGCCGACCTCGCCATCATCGGCACGGACGACGGCGTTGAGCAGCGTCTTCCCTAGGACACGCCCCGGCGGCTCAGCACCGCCGGAACCGTGCGCGCCAGGATGGCCAGATAGACGCCGACGGTGCGGTTTCTGACGAACCAGACGTCCATCGCCACACGGCGCGGATAGGGCACGGCGTTGCGCCCCGAGACCTGCCACAGCCCCGTCAGGCCTGGGCGAACCGCGCAGTAGTCGGCCAGTCGACGCCCGTATCGCGCAGCCTCGTCGATCACGATCGGTCGAGGGCCGACCAGCGCCATCTCGCCCCTCAACACATTGATTAGCTGCGGCAGTTCATCAAGGCTGGACCGTCGCAACAGCCGGCCCAGCGGCGTCACGCGCGAGTCGCGTGTCAGCTTTCGCATCGCCTGCCATTCCGGATCAGAGGCTGACGGCAAGGCTTGCTCCGCGCCCAACGTCATCGAACGGAACTTCAGACAGTCGAATAGTCGGCCGTCGCGCCCGATCCGCTGCTGGCGAAAGATCGCGGCCCCTCCGTCCTGCGCCGTGACGCAGAGGGCGATCAAAACGAAGAGCGGCCAGGTCAGAAGCAGCCATGTCAGCGCGAATGCGATATCCATGGCGCGGGTCGGGTCGAGACGAACACGGCGTCGATGCGCACCGACACCGCATGTCGACGTTACATCGCACCCGGCCAACTCCGATATCGACATCCAGCGCCCCCAAGCGTCACCATGACCTGGGATTGCGTCATTGGCAATCTTGTCGCGCCGTCAACGCAGCTTGTTTAGATCAGTCGCCGCCCCACCAGCTCAGCGTAAACGACGTGCGACGGCCGTTCACCGAAACCGTCCCGGTGACAACAGGCGTCTGATCGCCGAGATTGCGCCGCGCCGTCGCCAATGCGCCCTGATCAATCCGCGCCGACAACTCCACCGGGCCCATGCCGGGCGCGGAGCCGCGCATTTGAATCCGATCATCGGTGACGACATAGGCGTCCGGCAAGACCGTGACCTCGCCTTGCGGCCCGGTCAGCGACAGGATCAGAGGCGGCGAAGCGCGGGATCCGCCTTCCCAGGCGGCGAAGGCCTCAACCTGTCCGATGAACAGCGATGCCACGGGCTGAATGGATGCGTCACCTGTCGGGCGATAGTCGCCCGAAATATCGCCGCTCAGACGATGCTGGAACGTCGCTTCCGGCGTCGACGTCGGTGTCGCAGCGTCGCGCCGCTCGCAAGCGGCCAGGCTCAGCAGGGCCATGACCGCGACGACAACCCATGAGGACCTCATCGATCGAGCGCCCGGTCCAGCGCGCGGAACCCGGCGATGGCGATCTCGGTCGCGCTGGTGAAGACCGACGGCGTGATCCGATCGAAGGTATCGCTCGGTCGATGATAGTCGGGATGATAATCGACGCCCATGTACAGGAAGGGCACCCCCGCCTCGTGGAAGGCGCCATGATCGGAGGCGTCGACCCAGTTGTTCTCGCCCGTGTCCTGAGGGGTGTCCTTGCCGAAGGCGAAGGACACGGCGCCGTTCGGCACCACGGCCTCCAGCACGGGGCGCAGATTGGGATGCTGATAGGTCCCGGTGACCCACAGATGGCCATCCGTTTCCGCCCTCGCCGTCATGTCGAAGTTCAGGTTCAGGCTCAGTGACGACAGGGGCACCGGAGGCGCCTTGACGAACTCGCGAGCGCCCAGCAGCCCCCGCTCCTCGCCGTCCAGCGCAACGATCAGCACGCTGTGTTCCGGCGGTTGAGCCTTCAGTCGCGCCGCCAGTTCCAGCATCGTCGCCACGCCCGAGGCGTTGTCGTCGGCCCCGTGGAAGATCTGGCCGTCATTGACGCCGACATGGTCGTAGTGGGCCGTCACCACGATATAGCGGTCGGCGACGCGCGTTCCGGGGATCAGGCCGACGATGTTGACGCCGCTGAAGGTCTTCACGCCCTCGCGCGTGCGGCCCGGCGTCTCAAACCGCTGCAAACGCCCGAACGGCGGCGCCTGAACGCCCATGGCCTCCAGCCGCGAGACGATGTAGGCGCGCGCCCGTTCGCCGCCTTCAGAGCCCGTGTCGCGGCCCTGCATGTCGTCGGCCGACAGGATGCGAACGTCCTCCAGCAGTTGGCTCGGACCGGTCGCGACGGCGCTCGGCGCACGCGGAGCTGTCGCGGGAACGGCGGCGCAACCGCTGACGATCAGGGCGGCGCCGGCGACGAAAAGGCAGAGGGTCGAACGAGTCATACAGGCTCCGATAATGACGCGCGAACCTAGCGAAGAGCGGACGGCGCGTCAGCCTACGGTTCTGTCATCATCGGCTTTGCGCGATGCACGGGCGACGCGTCAGATGATATGACGGCGGCCATGGCCAATGCGATTCCTCTTGAAGTCCCCGTCGAAGACCTCACCGCCGAGACGGCTGCCGAGGCCCTGGCCTGGCTGGCCGCCGAAATGGCCCGTCACGACGCGCTGTACAACGAGGCGACGCCCGAGATTTCCGACGCGGAATACGACGCCCTGCGTGCGCGCAACTTGGCGATCGAAACCGCCTTCCCCGATTTGGTCCGTTCTGACTCGCCGTCGAACAAAGTCGGCGCCGCCGCCTCAACCCAGTTCGCCGAGGTGCGCCACGGCGTGCCCATGCTGTCGCTGGACAACGCCTTCGACGAGGGCGAGGTGCGCGATTTCGTGGCTCGGATCACGCGCTTCCTGAAACTGCCCGCCGACGAACCCATCGCCTTTGTCGCCGAGCCCAAGATCGACGGCCTCTCCGCCAATCTTCTCTATGTCGACGGCAAGCTGACGATCGGCGCCACGCGCGGCGACGGCCGCGCGGGCGAGGACGTCACCGCCAATCTGAACACCATCGCGGATGTACAGCAGACCCTGGCCGGCGACGACTGGCCCGACCGGATCGAGATCCGGGGCGAGGTCTATGCGCCCAACGACGCCTTCGCCGCCTTCAACGCCGCCGCCGAAGCGGAAGGCCGCCGGACCTACGCCAACCCCCGCAACTTCGCCGCCGGCTCCCTGCGCCAGAAGGACGCGCGGATCACCGCCAAACGCCCGCTGAACTTCTTCGCCTACGCCTGGGGCGAACACTCCAGCGACTTCGCCGAGACACAGTGGCAAGCCCTGCAAAAGCTCAAGGCCTGGGGGTTCCCCGTGAACGCCCGCTCGCGCCGGGTCGAGGGCGCCGAGGGCCTGATCGCCGTCTATCGTGAGCTGGAACGCGACCGCGCCACCCTGGGCTATGACATCGACGGCGTGGTCTACAAGGTCGACCGCATCGACTGGCAACGCCGGCTGGGTTTCGTCGCCCGCAGCCCCCGCTGGGCCATCGCCCACAAATTCCCGGCCCAGCAGGCCACCACAGTGCTGGAGGGCATCGACATCCAGGTCGGCCGCACCGGCTCCCTGACCCCCGTCGCCCGGCTGCATCCCGTCACCGTCGGCGGTGTGGTGGTGCGCAACGCCACCCTGCACAATGAAGACGAGATCGAACGTCTGGATGTCCGCATCGGCGACACCGTCCGCCTGCAACGCGCCGGCGACGTCATCCCCCAGATCCTGGGCGTGGTCCCGGAGCTACGTCCCGCCGACGCCGTCCCCTATGTTTTCCCTGAGACATGCCCAAAATGTGGGTCCGCTGCCATCCGTGAGACTGGCGAGGCCGTTAGACGGTGCACGGGCGGCCTCGTCTGTCCTGCCCAAGTCATGGAACGGCTCAAACATTTTGTCTCGCGGAAGGCCCTGGATATCGAAGGCTTTGGTGAAAGCTATGTCGAGTTGTTCTATGATCAGGGCCTCGTCCACAACCCCGCCGACATATTCAGGCTCAAGGATCATCCCGACTCAGTTCGCGCCGCTATTCTCGAACGTCGAAAGACGCTTGCGCTGAAGCGGCAAGAAAAATCAGGGCCGGCCGCAAAATCCATAGACGACGCCGAACGTGCTTTTGGTTCGGTAGAAGCGCTTTTTGACAACATCGCTGCGCGTCAAACCAATGTCCCGCTCAGCAGACTGATATTCGCCCTTGGCATTCGCCACGTAGGCGAAGAGACAGCGCGGCTACTTGCCAACCATTTCGGCACGCTTGATGCGCTTCAAGCCAGCGCAATAGCAGCAGGCCGCCACAACGCTATCCGAGGGAAAATGCTCGATGTAGATGGGTTGGGCGATACACTTTTGGATCGACTTTTGGACAAGTGGTCATCGGTTCGACATAGCTTGACTGAGGCGAATACCCTCAATCTCGATGTCGCGAACATACTTGGACTTCCCAAGCCGGTGACATCTCGCCTGATGCTGGAGTTGGGAACGGAACTAGTCCTCATGCTGGACAAGCTGGAAGAGCGAACTCCTCGCGACGCCTTCAACTACATCAGAGCGATCAACGGTCTCGGCCAAGTAGGAATTGAGTCCCTTGCGGGGTTTTTCTCGGAGCCCAAAAACCAAGCTCTGATCCAAGACATAGAAAATCTCATCCAGATCGCGTCCCCTGAGCTCGTCAAGGAAAGCGTCCTTTCTGGGAAAACCGTCGTCTTTACCGGGACACTCGAATCCACGACGCGGGATGAAGCAAAGGCGCAGGCTTTGCGACTAGGAATGAAAGTCTCGGGTTCAATATCAACCAAGACCGACTTCCTCGTCGTTGGAGCGTCAGCTGGGTCCAAACTTAAAAAAGCGGAATCTCTCGGTGTTGAAGTGTTGACCGAACAAGCTTGGCAGGCGTTGATCACGCAACCATAGGGATACATCCATGCGTGCAGTCGCCATCGACTTCGAAACCGCCAATGAAACACGGGCTAGCCCGTGCTCTATAGGATTAGCTTGGATCAATGACGGGCGTATCGACGAGATCGAACACCACTACATCCGCCCGCCCGGTATGCGATTTTCTAGCTGGAATATTGCCTTTCACGGCATTGGTCCGGATCATGTGAAAGATGCCGACGAGTTTCCTGGCGTGCTCGAAAAGCTTATGCCCCGACTGCAAGGGCGAACCGTCTTGGCGCACAACGCGGCATTCGACATGAGCGTCATCCGCAGCACGTGTGATGTGTACGGTCTTTCTTATCCAGAGTTCGACTATCTCTGTACGGTCAAGATTGCTCAGGAGAGTTGGCCGACGCTCGGTTCGGCCAAACTAAACGATGTCTGCAATCACCCTGGGATCAACTTCCAGCACCACGACGCTGCGCAGGATGCTTTCGCTTGCGCGTCGGTCGCGCTGGCAGCGATCCAAGCGACCGGTGCACAATGCCTCGTCAGCTTGGCCCATTTGACATCAATCACTGCTGGCCGCCTGAATGCCGACCACTACTGGCCGTGTTCGTCGCCCTACCGCCCCCGCCCTAAAGCCGCTGCGCCCTCTCAGCCCTCGGCTTTTATCTCAAGGGCAGAGACCACATCATCCCCCATAGCCGGCTTGACCCTGGTCTTCACCGGCGCCTTGGAACGCTTCACCCGCGACGAGGCCAAGGCCCGCGCCGAAAGCCTGGGCGCCAAGGTCTCGGGTTCGGTGTCGAAAAAGACCGACTACCTCGTCGCCGGTCCGGGCGCCGGCTCCAAGCTGAAGGACGCCGAAAAGCACGGCGTCCAGGTGCTGACCGAGGACGACTGGCTGGCCCTGATCGGAGGATAGGCGCGCCGGCGAGGCCCAGCGCGCCTAAACTGCCCGCACACACGGGTGGCAGCTAAGCCGTGGCCGCGCTTCAGATCGTCATCACGACGCGGCCCTCGATCTGACCATCGCGCATCCGTTGGAAGATGCTGTTCACATTCTCCAGCGGCTCGACCGAGACCGTAGCCTTCACCTTCTCGTCCGCGGCGAACTGAAGCGCCTCCTGAAGGTCCAAGCGGGTGCCGACGATGGAGCCGCGCACTGTGGTTCCGTTCAGCACCATATCAAAGATCGACAGAGGGAAATCGCCGGGCGGCAGGCCGTTCAGCGCAACGGTCGCGCCGCGCGAGGTCATGTTGACCGCCTGTTCGAACGCCTTGGGCGAGACGGCCGTGACCAGCACGCCCTGGGCGCCGCCGTCGGTCTGGGCCTTGATGTCGGCGGCGGCGTCGTTGGACGTCTTGGCGTTGACGGTGACGGTCGCGCCCAGCCGTCGCGCCAGATCCAGCTTGGCGTCGTCCACGTCCACGGCGGCGACATTCAGCCCCATAGCCTTGGCGTACTGGACCGCCACATGGCCCAGGCCGCCGATGCCGGAAATCACGACCCAGTCGCCCGGCTTGGTGTCCGTCATCTTCAGCCCCTTATAGACCGTCACCCCGGCGCACAGGATCGGGGCGATGTCGGTGAAGCTGACATTGGCCGGCAGGTGGCCGACGTAGTTTGGGTCTGCGATGGCGTATTCCGCGAACCCGCCATTGACCGAATATCCGGTGTTCTGCTGATCGTGACACAGGGTCTCCCAGCCGCCCAGGCAGTGTTTGCAATGGCCGCAGGCTGAGTACAGCCACGGCACACCGACCCGGTCGCCTTCCTTGACCAAGGTGACCCCAGCCCCGACCGCCGATACAAAGCCGACGCCTTCGTGGCCCGGAATGAAGGGCGGGTTCGGCTTGACCGGCCAATCGCCCTCGGCCGCGTGCAGATCGGTGTGGCAGACGCCCGACGCCTCGATCTTAACCTGGATCTGACCTGGACCCGGCTCGGGCACCGCAACCTCTTCGATGGTCAGCGGCTGACCGAACGCGCGCACGACAGCGGCCTTCATGGTTCTGGGCATGGAACATCCTCGTCATTTTAGGGGACAGGCGGGCCGGAAGCAGGACACCGGCCCGCCCTCTTGGGACGTATGCTCTCCGAACCGACGGATCAGAGAGCGATCACAGAATGGCCGATCCGGGACCGGCCATCCTTGATGCAGATCAGAAGAAGCCCAGTTTGTCGGGGCTGTAGCTGACCAACAGGTTCTTGGTCTGCTGATAGTGGTCCAGCATCATGCGGTGGTTCTCCCGCCCGATGCCCGACTTCTTGTAGCCGCCGAAGGCCGCATGGGCCGGATACTGGTGATAGCAGTTAGTCCAGACCCGTCCCGCCTGAATGGCGCGACCGGCGCGATAGGCGGTGTTCATGTCGCGCGACCACACCCCGGCACCCAGGCCGTATTCGGTGTCGTTGGCGATTTCCATGGCCTCTTCAAAAGTCTTGAAGGTCGTGACCGCCAGGACCGGACCGAAGATCTCCTCCTGGAAGATCCGCATGTCGTTGGTGCCTTTGAACACGGTGGGCTTCACGTAATAGCCGCCGGCCAGATCGTCCTTGAGCGCGGCCTGATCGCCGCCGGTCAGGACCTCGGCGCCCTCCTCCCTGCCCAGCTTCAGATAGCCGAGAATTTTCTTCAGCTGCTGGTCCGAGGCCTGGGCGCCGACCATGGTGGCCGGGTCCAGAGGGTCGCCTTGGACGATGGATTCCACCCGGGCGATCGCCTTCTCGATGAAGGCCTCATAGATGTCCTCATGGATCAAAGCGCGGCTGGGGCAGGTGCAGACCTCGCCCTGATTGAGCGCGAACATGGCGAAGCCTTCCAGCGCCTTGTCCAGATATGCGTCGTCGTGATCCATCACGTCTTTGAAGAAGATGTTCGGCGACTTACCGCCGAGCTCCAGCGTGACCGGAATCAGATTCTGGGTGGCATACTGCATGATCTTTTGGCCAACGGCGGTCGAACCGGTGAAGGCGATCTTGGCGATGCGCGGATTGGTGGCCAAGGGTTCGCCCACCTCGGCCCCCGTGCCCGAAACGATGTTCAGCACGCCGGCCGGCAGCAAATCCTGGATCAGTTCGATCACCACGAGGATGGACGCCGGGGTCTGCTCCGCCGGCTTCAGCACGATGCAGTTGCCTGCCGCCAGGGCCGGAGCGATCTTCCAGGCCGCCATCAGGATAGGGAAGTTCCAGGGGATGATCTGCCCCACCACGCCCAGCGGCTCATGGAAATGATAGGCGACCGTGTCGTGGTCCAGTTCCGAAATCCCGCCTTCCTGCGCCCGGATGCAGCCGGCGAAGTAGCGGAAATGGTCTATCGCCAGGGGGATGTCGGCGGCCGTGGTCTCGCGCACCGGTTTGCCGTTGTCCCAGGTCTCCGCCTCTGCGACGGCTTGCAGATTGGCTTCGATCCGGTCGGCGATCATGTTCAGGATGACGGCGCGTTCGGCGACGCTGGTTCGCCCCCAGGCGTCCTTGGCCGCGTGTGCGGCGTCCAGGGCCATTTCGACGTCGGCCGCGTCCGATCGTGCGACCTCGCACAGGACGCGGCCATTCACCGGGGAGGTGTTCTCGAAATAGCGGCCGTTGACGGGCGGGACCCACTGTCCGCCGATGAAGTTGTCGTAGCGCGCCTTGAACTTGGGGGTCGCGGCGCGAATGAATTCGGGCTTGGTCATGATGGCCTCCTGCGTTGTCCTCTGGCGTCGATTGTCGACGTCGTTGGAGCCAGAAGTGCCATCGGCCTGCGCCCATCCGCCAGACGACGACGCGATGGTGCAATGCAAACCTGTCGCATCCCTGCGACAGTCGGTTCAGTGGGTTTCCCGAAACAGCCCCAGCCGATGCAGTTTGCGATGCAGAGTCGCCCGGCTGACACCAAGCGCTTTCGCTGCGGCGGACACATTGCCCCCGGTGCGCGCCAGGGCCCGACGCACCGCGCCTCGCTCGGCCTCCAGAAGCTCGGCCTCGGCAGACCCGGTGTCGAGCACCTCTGACGCCGCCAACTGCGCCGCGATCCGTTCATCTGTGATCGCCAGGGCCAAACGAGCGGCGCGAGTCGCGCCGATCACCATATCGTCCCGGTCAACAGCCAACAGCGCCGCCGTGTTCCGCTCTCCGGTATCGCCCGCCAGCACGATCCGGGCTTGGTGGAAGGCCTGGCGGAAGGTCTGCGCCTCGATGGCCCGTGCGGCGTCGGCGACCGCCGCCGCAATAAGTCCCAGAACGCCCTCCGTCGCATCCGCGCGGCAGGATGAGACATCCAGCAATCCCGCCAGCCGCCCCAGATGATCGTGAATCGGATGGCTGCTGCAGCTCAGGGCCGTGTTGCGCGTATGGAAATGCTGGTCACGGTGGATGGTCACGGGCCGGTGCTCCGCCAGAGCGGTTCCGATGCCGTTGGTGCCCTCGACCGCCTCGGACCATATGGCCCCCGGCCACAGCCCCCATCGACGAAAGGCGACGTCGTCCGCCGCCGCCCCCCGGCGCTCCAGCGGCACCCCGTCGGCATTGGTCAGCAGGATACAGCAGCCGGTATCGCCCACGGCCAGAAACAGCCGATCCAAAACCCCTTGCGCGGCGCGCGTCATCGGCTCCATCGCCTGGCGCGCCTCGCGCAACTGCCCCTCGGTCAGGGTTTGCGGCATGCCCCGGTCCTCGGGATCCAGGCCATACAGCGATAGGGATCGGCGCCACGACGCCGCCAGGGCCGAGCGCGCGGGCTCGGCGCCGTTTTCAAGCGCCTGCTTGATTAGGCTTCCATGGTTGTGTCCCGGCCGGTCGGCCATGGTGTCTCCCAGGACTTTCTCGCTCCGATCAGACGCCCGCACCGAGCCAAGGTCAAGGGATGCCCGGCAGAGCTTCAAAAGCTTCCGTAAGGTCCGGTTTTCATTGGTCTTCGCGGATCAGTTCGGCCTTGTTTTCGGCCGAAAGCCGGATCACCTTGTGCATCAAAGGGTCGCACAGGCGGCCTGAACAAGGGAACGACCATGAAGACCAAGATCATGCTGGCCGCCGCCGCGCTGGCGACGGCCCTCGCCTCTCCGGCCCTGGCGGGTGATCCAACCGGCCTGTGGCAGACGCCGACGAATGGCGGTCAGGTGCGGATCGCGCGTTGCGGCCAGGCGCTGTGCGGCACGCTGGTGACTTCGGACCACATCCGCCGTGACGCTAATGCGCGCGACGCCAATAATCGCAACGCCGCCCAGCGGAACCGCACCCTGCGCAATCTGCCCATGCTGACCGGCTTCACCGGCGGTCCGACGGAATGGCGCAACGGCTCCGTCTACAATCCGGCTGACGGCGGCACCTATCGCGGCACCATCACCATGACCAACGACAACAGCCTGCGTCTGCGCGGGTGTATCGTCGCTCCGCTTTGCAAGACCCAGACCTGGACCCGCATCCAGTAGGATCAGCACGAGCCACGGACAAAGGCCCGGCCGGAGAAATCCGACCGGGCCTTTTTTGTGTCGATCAGCAGCTTAGCGGTTCAGCGCCGCGCGCGCCGCCTCGGCGTAGCGATGCCCCGTCGCCGCGCCTTTAGGGAAGACGGCCTCGATCCGGGCGAGATCCTCAGGCGTCAGAACGACGTCCATGGCCGCCGCATTCTGCTCCAGGGTCGCGATACGACGTGTGCCGGGGATCGGAATCAAATCCTCGCCTTGCGCCAGCACCCAGGCCAGCGCCAGTTGAGCGGCGGTTATGCCCTTGTCCGACGCAATGGCCTTTACCGCCTCGACCAGATCCAGATTCTTCTGGAAGTTCTCACCCATGAAGCGCGGATTGGTGCGACGGAAGTCGTCGGCGTCCAGGTCATTGATCGACTTAATGTCGCCCGACAGGAAACCGCGGCCCAGCGGGCTGTAGGGCACGAAGCCGATGCCCAGTTCGCGCACGACCGCGAACAGTTCGTCTTCGGGCTCTCGGCTCCACAGCGAATATTCCGTCTGCAGCGCCGTGATCGGATGGGTCGCATGCGCCTTGCGCAGGGTGTCGGGCGCGGCCTCGGACAGTCCCAGGAAGCGGACCTTGCCCTCCTTCACCAGTTCCGCCATCGCCCCGACTGTCTCTTCGATCGCCGTGTCCGGATCGACGCGGTGCAGATAGTAGAGATCGACGTGATCGACGCCGAGGCGTTGCAGGCTGCCTTCGATGGCGCGACGGACATTGGCCGGGCTGCCATCAGTCATCAGCTTGGTGCGATCGGCGTTATAGTTGATGCCGAATTTGGTTGCGATGAACGCGTGGTCGCGCCGGTCCTTCAGCGCCTTGCCGACCAGCACCTCGTTTGTGTGAGGGCCATACATCTCGGCAGTGTCGAACAGGGTGATTCCCAGATCGAGCGCACGATGGATGACGGAAATGGACTGGGCCTCGTCGGCGCCGCCGTAAAAGGCGCTCATGCCCATGCAGCCCAGACCAATGGCCGAAACCTCGGGGCCTTTCGCACCCAGCTTGCGCGTCTTCATGGGACCTTCTCCTGTCGATGTGGGGGATCGGCCACACGTCCTGTGATCAGGATATGGTCGCGGCGACGGCGGGCTGCAAGCCCGGCCGCGCTTTACGATGGTACCGCCTCTCAGGCTTGAACTGAGGACCTCCGGTTCCACAAACCGGCGCTCTAACCAACTGAGCTAAGGCGGCCCGCGCATCGCGAGGCGCGTTCTCTACCGAGGCCTTACAGGCCAATCAAGCGAAGAGTTTGGAACAGACAAACAAAAACGCCCCGGCGCATGCCGGGGCGTTCTGTCTGGTCGAAGATTGGTCCTACTGAAGGCGGAAGCGAACCGTGAAGCGCGCTTGTCCACCTTGAGCGACACCATCCACCGTGCCCGGCGCAAAGCGCGCGGAACGCATGGACGAGAGCGCCTCGCGACCAAACCCGGCGCCCGAAGGCGTTTCGGAAACGACGCTGCAGTTCGTCGCCGATCCATTGGCCTGAACCGAGCAGAGCAACACAACCGTTCCCTCCTCGATCCCACGCTCTTGAGCGCGAGCTGGGAACTCGGGGCGGGGCTGCCGCGACCACGACACGTTCGTGATCGTCGAAGGACGAGCCGGAGCCGGCGGCGCGGGCGGAGGCGGCGGTCCAGGAATATTGACGGGCGGACCCGTGTATTCAACCCGATCTTCCTTCTTCGTCGGCGTGATGTTGACCGGCGGGGGGGGGACGATGTTCGGGACTGGAGCCGGCACACGCACCTGAAGCTTCGGCGGCGGAGGCGTATCCGTCGGCGGAGGCGGCGGGGGCGGAGGCGGCGGAGGCGGCGGAACCGGCTCGACCAACTCGACCTCGACGGACTCGTCGACGTAGTTGAACTCCTTCAGCTTGAACTTGGACTGCTGAACAAAGAAGATCAGCAACGCAAACAAGATGCTGACCACCATCAGGCAGACGATCAGCACGGGGTAAGACACCCCCATGAAGCCCTTCTTCTTGGGTACGTCGTAGCGACTGCGATGATATTCGACGTCTGTCATACTATCTCCGCATCCTAACTCGTCGCCTGGTCTTCGCCGACCAGTGCAACGCTATAGAAGCCGTTATCCTGCAGCGCATTCATGACCTGCATGAAGTCGCCGTAACGGGTGTTCTGGTCGCCCCGAATGAAGATCCGCTCATCGGCCGGGTTCCGGGATCCGATCTGTTTCTTCAGATCTTCACCCAAGGCTCCGACGTCGGTCCGGAAATCGCCCACATAGACGTCGCCGTCATTCTGGATCGAAATATAGACCGGCTTGGGCGGATTCGGGGCCGCCTTGGCGACGGCGATTGGCAACTCGACAGGCACCGACACAGAGGCAAGCGGAGCCGCCACCATGAAGATGATGAGCAGAACCAGCATGATATCAACGAAAGGCGTAACGTTGATATCACTGTTGGCCTGAGGCAGGTTGCCAGCGCCGCCCGATTTAATCTTGGCGGCCATCCGTCTTACGCCCCCTTGTCGAGCTGACGCGAGATGCCGTTCAGCAGCTCAGCGGCGAAGCCGTCGGCGCGCGTGCCGTAAGCAGCGATGCGGGTGTTGAAGTAGTTGTAGAACACAACGGCCGGAATAGCGGCGAACAGACCGATACCGGTGGCCAGAAGAGCTTCAGCGATACCCGGCGCCACGACGGCCAGGTTGGTCGTGTTCGACTGGGCGATGCCGATGAAGGAGTTCATGATGCCGTACACGGTGCCGAACAGACCGACGAACGGACCGATCGAGCCGACCGAAGCCAGGAACTGCTGACCGCCCGAAAGGCGCAGGGCCAGACCGGATTGCACGGCGGCGACAGCCGACTGAGCGCGGGCCATGGCCGAGTCGAGGTGATCGCCGGTGACCGACAGACCCGATTGACGCGACAGTTCGATTTCCTCGGTGGCGGCGGCGGCCATGTCGGCCAGCGGGTTGCCGTCGAACTCTTCCTGGGTCGAAACAGCGCGCATGTCAGCGATGGTGCGGGCGCCGCGGAAGTTTTCGAGGAAGTTGTCGGTTTTGCGGTTCAGAGCGCCGAACTCGAACAGCTTGATGAGCAGCAGGGTCCACGACAGGATCGAGGCCAGCAGCAGGCCGGCCATGACGACCTTAACGACGACCGTGGCTTCCATGAACATGGAGATCGGGGTGATGTCGCCGTGACCGCCGCCGACGGCGTCGTTCACCGTTGCGGGATCAGCTTCGCCGGCAGCGGGAGCGGCGGCTGCGGGAGCCGCAGTCGAGGCTGCCGGGGTGGGCTCAGCCGGGGCCTGGGCCAGGACCGGCGAGCTCGCCATCAGCGCGGCGGCGCCGGCCATGGCGAGAAGGATATTCGTCTTTTTGCTGTTCAGCATAATTCGCCAGTTCCTGCTTGGTCTGACTCGTGGAACCAAAGGTGCGGCCATAGTCAGCGACCGCCCCCCAACCTGAAATGTTTCCTTCAACGCGCCCGTCCTTTCGAGGATCAGAGCCCGCTGAAATCTTCGGTGGAGATCGAACCAGTCGCCCGCCTCGTCTCCGCTGGTCGAACCTTCGGGGACACGTCCCCGGCGATCCGCATTAACGTCTTCTTGCGAAGGCGCCTCAACCCTTTGACGAACCCTTACCGGAGCGTCAAGGGACAAGAGGGGCTTTTAACCCGCCGAGAGACATGGAGAAAAGTTCCACCAACCGGCGCATTAAAGTGCAGCTGCGCGACATTTTGATGATGATCTGGCGTCAGATGGAGCAAGTTTGTTCAAAACGGCCATCTTGAGCGCGATCATGTCCCAATATTGTAAATTGTAGGGCTGATCGCTGCAAGCCGACTGAAACCCAAGGACGGCGCAAAGGCCGCAGCGCAGGATCATGCGTCCGAAACAATCGATTTTCACGGTGTAGGAAAAGATGGTGCCTGGAGGCGGGTTCGAACCACCGACACGCGGATTTTCAATCCGCTGCTCTACCAGCTGAGCTATCCAGGCGCCGACGCGGCGTCGCGAGAGGCGGGTCTATAGGGGAGGCTTTTCCGCCTGTCCAGCGCCCAATCAGTCCTTTTCGTCATCATCTTGCGCGCCCTCGTCCAAGGCGACCGGAATGGCGTAGCCGCCGGTAAACCAGCGCTGCAGATCGACGTCGGAACAACGGCGTGAGCAAAAGGGCTTGTACTTGGGATCGGCGTCGGCCTTGCGGCAGATGGGACAGGAAGCCACGGCTCAACCCTCTTCTATTCGTTCGCACCCTGGCGGGATTGCGACATCGGGCTGGATCACCGCTCGCGGTCCCAGACGAGCCGCCAGCGGATGAGCAATCAAGGCTTCTTCCGGCGCGCAACGCGCGATTATGCGCGGCGACAGGGTATCGGCCAGAAGCTGTCGCCGCAAAGCGCGCACGACAGACAAGGCCCGCGTTTGAACGGACGGACGTCCGCTGGCGCCGAGGAGAACCTCCTCGATCGGCGTACGGCGCCAGGGAAGCGACATCTGCAACAGGCCGAACCGACTGACGGGTCCTAAGACGGCCTGGGGTTCGTGACCGAACGCGGCCCGCACGATCTTGGACGGCGCCTCGGCGTCCGGACCGTCCCCGACCATGTCGATGACGACCAGGCCGCCCCAGTTCCGAAGGCCGATCAGCCGCGCTGCCTGTTTCACCCCCTCGCGATTCGCAGCCGCCCTCGCCTGTTTCGGATCACGACCGGGCGTAGAGGCGAAGTCGATGTCCACAGCCACCAAGGCGCGGGTGCGTTCGATGGCGAGATCGATTCCGTGCGAGGCGAAAACGCACGACCGAACCAGGGCATCTTCCTCCGCCTCGATCACGGCGTCGATGGCGGCGATACCGGTGACTGATTCCTCGCCGGGCGCGAGATCGCGCAACTGTTCGGCGATACTGGGTGCGGGCTGAATCAGACGAGGAGTCCCCTCCCCCGGCCCCAGACGACGGACCACCGCCCCTTTTCCCGCTCGAGGTTCGGCGGTGACGACGACTTCCAGCCGTTGGCCTTGCGTAAGTCGGTCGTTTTTTGGGAACGGCAGAAAGGCGGCGGCCGGCGCGGCGATATCGACGAAGGCGCCGCGCAAGCCCGGGTTCACCTCGATGACCCGCCCCACCGAGCGGGCGCCGAGCCGGGTCTGCGCCGCATCATCCTCACGATGGATAAGAAGATGTGTGAAGCGCCCGTCGCGCATGATGGCGCCACGCGTCTCGCCAGGCGTCTCGTCGAGGAAGACCTCGACTGCGCCGCTCATGAACGCCAGCCGACGCCGTGCAGAAGCTGGACGGCCTCATAGACGGGCAGGCCCATCACGGACGGATGGCTGCCGACGATGCGCTGGATGAAGGCGGCCGCCGGGCCCTGGATGCCATAGCCGCCGGCCTTGCCGCGCCAGTCGCCCGTGGCGACGTAGGATGCGATCTCGTGGTCCGACAAGGGTTTGAAGGTCACGCGGGTTTCGTTGACGCGCGACGATAGTTTTCCGTCGCGCCAGACGGCGACGCCGGTGAAGACGCGGTGATTGCGGCCGGACAGCAGTTTCAGAAAGCGCGTCGCCTCGGCCTCGTCCGCCGCCTTTTCCAGAAAACGACGCCCGACAGCGACAACCGTATCGGCGGCGATGACCACCGCGTCGGGACGGCGTTCCGCGACAACCCGGGCTTTCGAGGTGGCGAGCCGTTCGGCCAGACGCGGCGGGGTCTCGCCCTTCAGAGGCGTTTCGTCGATGTCTGCGGGATCGATATGGTCGGGTGTGATCCCGACCTGCGCCAGCAGTTCGATGCGGCGCGGGCTGGCCGAAGCCAGCACCAGTTCGGGGCGACCCGCAGCCACTTACTTGAAGCGATAGGTGATGCGACCCTTGGTCAGGTCGTAGGGGGTCATTTCGACCAGCACCTTGTCGCCGGCCAAGACGCGGATGCGGTTCTTGCGCATCTTGCCGGCGGTGTGGGCGATGATCTCGTGGTCGTTCTCGAGCGTCACGCGGAAGGTGGCGTTCGGCAGCAGTTCGCTGACGGTGCCGGGAAACTCGAGCAGTTCTTCCTTAGCCATGCGGCCTCTCACGCCCGTTGAATATGCGTTCGACCCCACGCCGGGCGGGCGCGAGGGGCGGAATGGACGGGCCTAATGCCCGAAAACACAGAGATAGTCGAGGTCAGCCGCGACGGTAGAGGGCGCAGAGCAATGTGAACAGGCGCCGCGACGTCTCGTGATCGACCACGATCTTGCCGTCCAGTCGCGTCTTCAGCTGTTCGGCACCCTCGTTGTGAAGGCCGCGCCGTCCCATGTCGACCGATTCGATCTGGCTGGCCGAGGATCCGCGCAGAGCCTCATAGTAGCTGTCGCAGATCATCAAATAGTCTTTGATCACGCCCTTAAGCGGCGTCAGGCTGATGGCGTAGGTGCGCGTGAAGTTCTCGCCGTCGATGTCGAACACCAGACGATTGTCCTGAAGCGACAACTTCAGCCTGTAGGGTCCGCCCTCGGCGCCGACGGGCTCGAAGCTGTTCTTCTCGACCAGATCAAAGATGGCGACCCGACGCTCGTGCTCGATCTCGGCCGTCGCCGCCGGCAGGGTTGCGGCGTCCAGTTCGACCGAGGCCAGCTTGTGATCGGCGCTCATGCCGCAGTCCCTTCGTCCAGTTCGGGCGTGTCCAGGTGGGTCGGCGCGATCCGTGCAGGCCAGCGGTCGGAGATGTCCGTGACCACGGCGTCCAGGCATTCGACGTCGATTCGCAAATCACCGCCGCCGGCGAACATCAGGATGACGCGTCCGCTCAGATCCTCGGTCGGAATGAAGTCGAGCGCGAGCAGTTCGAGCGAGGCGTCGGGGCTGCGCGACAGGCGGCGGCTCTTGACCGCCAGAACGTCGCCGAACTGCATGGCGCACATCACGCGCGTCCCGCCGCACTCCCAGCAGAAGCGGCTAAAGGCGATGGTCAGGGTCCGCGCCGCCTTTTCCCAAACGATATCGACGGGCCGAAGGATGGCGTCCTGGAGCGCGGCGGAGATGATCTGAAGATCGTCGGCGTCCTCGGCCAGCAGGCGCAGCGGTTCGACCGGCGCCTTGGCTTCGGGGATGACGCCATCGATCTCAGTGCTCATCACCTGTTCCCTTTATGCGGCGGATGTCGGCTCCGCACGCGCCGAGCTTTTCTTCCAAACGCTCGAAACCGCGATCCAGATGATAGACGCGTCCGACCGTCGTTTCGCCCTCGGCGACGAGGCCCGCGATGACCAGGCACATGGACGCGCGCAGGTCGGTCGCCATAACCTGTGCACCGTGCAGAACTTCGACGCCGTTGACGTGCGCCTCTCCGGCATGAACCGAAATGTCGGCGCCCAGTCGCGCCAACTCCGGCACATGCATGAAGCGGTTTTCGAAGATCGTCTCGCGAACCGTGCTGACGCCCTCCGCCGTCGTCATCAGCGCCATGAACTGGGCCTGGAGATCGGTGGCGAAGCCCGGATAGATGGCCGTCTCGACGTCCACGGCCTTCAGGCGCTGCTTCGGATCGCGCTTGATCCGCACGCCGTCGGCGGTCGGCGACACCTCGACGCCCGCCTCGACCATCTTGTCGGTCAGCGAACCGATCAGTTCAGCCCGCGCCTTGGTCAGCCGCACCTCGCCGCCTGCCATGGCGGCGGCGACGGCGTAGGAGCCCATCTCGATTCGGTCGGGAATCACCGACCAGGTCGTTCCGTTCAGCGACGAGACGCCGGTGATGGTCAGCACATCGGTGTCGATTCCCTCGATTTTGGCGCCCATGGCCGTCAGACAATGGGCCAGATCGCCGATCTCGGGTTCGCGCGCCGCACGGCGCAGGACGGTCGTGCCTTCAGCTAGGACGGCGGCCAGAAGCGCGTGTTCGGTGGCGCCGACCGAAACGAAGGGGAACTCGATCTCGGCGCCCTTCAGGCCCTTGGGCGCGCGGGCGGTGACATAGCCTTCGTCCAGCTCGATCTCGGCGCCCAGCGCCGTCAGCGCCTGAAGGTGCAGATCGACCGGACGCGCGCCGATGGTGCAGCCGCCCGGCAGCGAGACCTTGGCCTCGCCTGTGCGCGCCAGCAAAGGGCCCAGCACATTGAACGAGGCCCGCATCTGCCGCACCAGATCATAGGGGGCGAAGGTCGAGGTCAAATCCTTTGCGTGGAACAGACTCTCCTGCCCGTCCGCCCCGTCACGCTCGGTCACTTCGATGCCGAACTGGCGCAGCAACTGACCCAGGAACCGCGTGTCGGCCAGGCGCGGCATATTGGTCAGCAGCAAAGGCTGATCCGTCAGGATCGAGGCGGCCATCAGCTTGATGGCGGAGTTCTTGGCGCCGCTGACGGGAATGTCCCCGAAAAGCTGGGCGCCGCCCTGAATGGCGATGCTGTCCATGACGTCCTTAAGCGCGCCCGAGGCCAACGCCTCGGGGGGGAGGGTTCTCTAGCAAGCCGGTGGGCGCTTGCCAAAGGGCTGCGTGATCGCGAGCCGATGACTTTCAGTTGCTGTCGCGCGGCGCGGCCGGCGTGCGCGCGGGCGCCTTGCGGCGTCGCAGGTTGGCGCGAAGGGCGGAGGCAAGCCGCATGGCCTTTTCCGCCTTTGCGCGCGCTTTCTCGAATTCAGGCCCCGATTCGACGATCGGCGTCGCCTGTGCGGCGGCGGAGGGCGTATCGGCGTCATGCGGCGTGCGAGTCATGGTGCGATGATGCCGTGATCACGGGCCATGTCCAAACTTTCTTTCAGATCGTCAAAAAGCCGCTTCCATCCCCGGAAGGGTTTGGCTATACGGCCGCTTCCTCAGTCGGGGCCGCCGTAGCTCAGTGGTAGAGCGCATCCTTGGTAAGGCTGAGGTCGTGGGTTCGATTCCCCCCGGCGGCACCATCTGAGACTTGAAAAGGCCCGGCTTTCGCCGGGCCTTTTTGATTTCCAGATCGGACGGAAAAGTCTTCAGTCGTAGCCGTACAGGCCGCGGCGATAGGGATCGCGGTCATCCGCATCCCCGTCCTTGCTCCAGCTGAACCCCATCGACATCGACTTGGTCGTGGTGTCGGCCCCATAGCCTCGACCGCGCCAGCCGCCGCCATAGGGCGAGTAGAAGCCCGGCCCGCGCAGACCATAGCCGCCGTAGCCGTATCCCCAGGGTTCGTTGCGGCCTTCGCGGTAGGCGAGGTCCAGGCGACCGTTCTCGCCGACAGGCAAGGAAACGGCCGCGCCATAGCTGCGATAGCCCCCGGTGCCGATTCCGGCCTCGACCATGCCATGCATCTTGCGCTCGGCCGGCGCGCCCGGCTCTGCGCTTTCGTCAAAGGTTGCACCCGGCGTGCGTGCGCTGATCCAGTTCTGAATCTGCTGTTCGGTGGTCATGCCGTGTGGGGCGGCGTCCTGCGCCGTCGGCGCAGTCAACGACGCCTCAGGCGCCGCCGCCAGGGCCTGGGCCAGGGTGGGCGCGTTTGTCGGCGCCGTGGTCACCACGCCATCCGGATCACCGTCCGACGCCGCCAGCGCCACACCCGCCAAGAGACTTGCGATCAGCATAGGCCACCTCCGTTCGACATCATCCTAGCACAGCGATTGAGGCCAAGGTCAGGCGATGCCGTCGCCGCGGTTGAGGGGGTCCGGCAAGGCCTCGCCCTCGGCTACGAAACTGAGCGCGACCGAGTTGATGCAATAGCGGTTTCCGGTGGGCGGCGGGCCGTCAGAGAAGACGTGACCCTGGTGGCTGCCGCACCGGGCGCATTGGGTCTCGATCCGGATCATGCCGTAGCTGGTGTCGCGGATCGCATGGACGTGCGCTTCATCGACCGGTTGGGTGAAGCTGGGCCAGCCGGTGCCGCTTTCGAACTTGGTTCCGCTCTTGAACAACGGCAGGCCGCATTCGCGGCAGCAGAAGACGCCCGCCCGCTTCTCGCCCAGCAGAGTGCCGCAGAAGGGCGCCTCCGTGCCATGAGACAGCAGGACGCGCTTTTCCTCCGGGTTCAGATCGGCTTCGAGCCGGACGCGTTCTTCGGCGTTCGGCGGGGTCAGGTCATAGCCCGACGGCGAACAGAGGGATTCGGAGGTTTGGGCGAGATCGGTCATGGACTGCAAATAAGAAGGGCGGGCCAAGGGTTCCACCCCTGCCCGCCCCTCGTTCATCCGACCGACCGTTCCTTATTGGAACAGCTTGCCCACCCAGGCGCGCACGGCCGCCTCGTCCGTCGCCGAGCCGGTGTAGGCAAGGCCTTGCGCCGGGGTGAAGGGCGCATCGTTGCCGCGCTGACGCGTGGTCCAGGCCTTATGCCCATAGGTCAGCTCAGCATAGTTCGACGGCAGGCGCAGCACAGTCGGTTCGATGAAGATCGAGTCCTCGGCCGTCACCGATCCCGCCAGTCGCACGTTCGGCAGGCGCGTCAGCAGGTCCAGCGTATCCAGGCACCCGCTGGTGCAGCCGCTGTCGACCAGGACCACGACCGGACCCGCGACCGGATTCGCCGCGCCCGTGTCCGCCACCGAAGGACGGCCCGGCATGGTGAAGGTCGGCTGGTTGGCGGCCAGGGCCGAATCGAAGGCGGCGACGATGGCCTGGGTCTGTTCGATCACCGGACCGGACTCGGCGACGAAGCGCGGATCGGCCTGCATGCGCGCCAAGGTGTCGGCGAACCACTGACGGTTCGCGGGCGTGGCGCGGTAGGTGATCGAGCCGGCTTCAGGCTGACGGCTGACGGTGAACTCCGGCGTCCAGATGCGGTTGGCCAGGCCATAGCCCTTGCCCGTCGCATTCAGCGAAGCGCCGTTGGCGCCGCGCAGATCGATGACCAGCCCCTGCGCCCCGCGAATGGCGGGCAGTTGGGCTTCGACGGCGGCGTAGAAGGCGTCCCATCCGGCGTCGTCAGCCAGGGTGTGAACATTGATCCACGGACGGCCGTCCACCGTCTCGACCGACAGCGGATTGGCGCCCGGCGTGTAGACGGTGGCGCGATAGGCGGCTTCCAGGCTGGCGGCGTCGGCCGGCTGGGGCTGCATCTGGAAGTCACGATCGCGACGCCCGACCTTGAAGGTGCACAGCGACGGAACGCCGCCGGTGAACGGGTTATTGCGATTCCACAGCAGATAGGGGGCGGTGCGGACACGTCCGGCTTCCGTCGTCAGGTCGCCTTCCCATCGGTCCAGCCGCTCTTCGGCCAACTGCGCGGCGGTCTTGTCGCCGCATTTGACCAGGGTCGCGCCGAGCGGCGGCACATTGCGAACGCCGGGCTTCACATAGGAGACCACATATTCGCCGTTGCGCCACGCTGTGGTCACCCCCGGCCAGCTGGTCGCGAAGAAGGGACCAAGGCCTTCGTAGGTCGGGCGAATCGCGATGTTCGAATCGCGGAAGCCGTTGGCGTAGTAGCGCATCAGATAGGCGTGGCTGTCGCCGCTGTTCACGCGGCCAACCTTGCCTTGCGCATCCGTCAGGCCGGCATCGATCCAGCTGCGAAACGCTTCGCTGGGCGCGCCGGGAATCACGGCGGCAGGGTGGTTGGCGGCCAGGGCGTCATGCGCGGCCTGGAGGTCTTGTTGCGCCAGGGCGCGAAAATCCTGTGCGACAGCGGCGCCGGCGGCGACGGTCAGCGACAGAACGGCGGCCGATGTGGCGGCGATCATGCGGTTCATGGAGGTTTCCTGCGGCCTTTGATTTCAAGCTCGTGGGAAAGGTTAAACCCCATGCGTCCGGCGCTTGCCAACCCCGCCGCACGGGATTTCGCCCGATTGTCACATGGGCTGCGGCGATGCGGCGCGTGTCAAAGCGGCGCCGGCGCCTCGACCGCTGCGCCGAAGATCCGATCGAAGCTGCGCCTCAAGGCCTCGTCCGCCTCGTCCATCGTCGCCAGAACGCCGAGATCGACCAGGCTGGTGACGCCGTGTTCCTGAATGCCGCAGGGGACGATGCCGCCGAAATGATCCAGATCCGGCTCCACGTTCAGGCTGATGCCGTGGAAGCTGACCCATTTGCGGACCTTGACGCCGATGGCGGCGATCTTGTCCTCACGCGACCACCCTGCCCCCTTGCGCTCGACCCACACGCCCACGCGACCGGGCCGGATGTCGGCCTTTACGCCGAACGTATCCAAGGCGCCGATCAGCCACAGCTCAAGCCCGCGCACGAAACACCGCACGTCCTTGCCGCGTCGGTTCAGGTCCAGCATCACATAGGCCACGCGCTGTCCCGGCCCGTGATAGGTGAACTGCCCGCCCCGCCCTGTGCGATGCACCGGAAACCGGCCGGCATCCAGAAGGTCGTCGTCCTTGGCCGAGACGCCGGCAGTGTAGAGCGGCGGATGCTCCAGCAACCAGACCATCTCATTCGCCTCGCCGGCCGCAATGGCGGCGACGCGCGCCTCCATGAAAGCCTCCGCGGCCGCATAGTCTACGTAGCCTTTCGACACGGCCCATTCGACCGGTCGGCCATCGTCGAGACGCAGTTTCTGAAGGGACGGGCTTAACGGCTCAGCAAGCATGACGCTTCAATGTGGTCGCCAGGGCGTTTCTGCAAGAGACGGCCCTCCAGTGAAGAGAGCTTTACGTGACCCAGATCAACGCCGTCGATGTCGAAATCTCAGTCGTGCTGGGTCGCTCGGTGCTGCCGATGTCGCAACTGCTGCGCATGGGTCGCGGCGCAGTGATTCCCCTGGACGCTGCAGAGGGCGACGAGGTCTGGATCCTGGCCAACAACTATCCGGTCGCGCGCGGCGAAATCGAGATCCGAGACGACCGCATCGCCATCACCGTCACCCGCCAGGCGGACGTGTACGACTTCATGGCCGGGTCGGCCTGAGGCTTTGATCCGCGACGTCTTTGCGTCGTTCATTTCGCCCTTTCCTTTTCCAACGGCTTCGTCTATTCGCCGCCGCTCCGATGCGAGCGGTCGTGGCGGAATTGGTAGACGCGCAGCGTTGAGGTCGCTGTGGGGCAACCCGTGGAAGTTCGAGTCTTCTCGACCGCACCATCTGGCTAAACAGGGCGATTCATCGGCTAAGTACGGCTGGACATTCTACCAAGGGAGGCGACCACGTGAGCACCACGGACACCGCCTTTGCTCCAGACGAGACGCTCGATAACGAAGACCACGCCGCCCTGGACGAGGACTATGTCCTCACTCCTCAGTTCGTCGAGAAAGTCGTGGACGCCGCCGACGACGGCGACGGGATGCGGCTGCGCTCGCTGCTGGAAGACCTGCACCCGGCCGACGTCGCTGACCTGATGGGCTTTCTGACGGCGGAACACCGCGCCGTCGTCGTGCTGTGGTTGCCGCCCGAGCTTCTGGCCGAGACCCTGCCCGAGCTGGATGACAATATCCGCGAGGAGGTGCTGGAGCGCGTGCCGCACGGCACCCTGGCCGAGGCACTGCAGGAACTGGATTCCGACGACGCCGCAGCCGTCGTCGAAGACCTGGAAGACGACCAGCGCGAGCGCGTTCTGGCCGCCATGCCCGAGGTCGATCGCGCCGCCATCGAAAGCAGCCTGGGCTATGCGGAAGAGTCCGCCGGCCGCCTGATGCAGCGCGAGGTGATGGCCGCGCCCCAGTTCTGGAGCGTGGGCGACACCATCGACCACATCCGCAAACAGGGCGACGACCTGCCCGAGCTGTTCTTCGACATCTATGTGGTCGATCCGCTGAACCGTCCGGTCGGCGGCGTGCCGATCAGCGGCCTGCTGCGAGCCGCCCGCACCGTCGCCCTGACCGATCTTATGGAGCCGATCAACGAGATCGCCGTCGATCAGGATCAGGAAGAGGTCGCCTACATCTTCGAGAAATACCACCTGATCTCGGCGCCCGTCGTGGACGCGGCCGGTCGGCTGGTCGGTCAGATCACCGTCGATGACATCGTCAACATCATTCAGGAAGAAAACCGCGAGGACATCCTGCGTCTGGCCGGTGTCGCCGACGAGGACCGCGGTTCGTCCGTGCCCGAAATCGTGCGCGGTCGCGTGCCCTGGCTGGCGATCAATCTGGCGACGGCGGCCCTGGGCGCCAGCGTCATCGGCCTGTTCGAGGCCACCATCCAGCAGATCGTCGCCCTCGCCGTCCTGATGCCGATCGTCTCGGCCATCGGCGGCAACGCTGGCACCCAGGCCCTGACCGTGACTGTGCGCGCTCTGGCGACGCGCGAGCTGAACAGCTCGAACGCCCCGCGCACCTTCTGGCGGGAAATGATGGTCGGCCTGGCCAACGGCCTCATCCTGGCCCCCCTGATCGGCATCGCGGCCGGCTTCTGGTTCCGGGACGAAGACTGGAAGATCGGCCTGGTGATCGGCGCGGCCATGATACTGAACCTGCTGGTCGCCGCATCGATCGGGGTCCTGACGCCGCTGACCCTGTCCAAGCTGAAGTTCGACCCGGCTGTATCATCGGCCGTGTTCGTCACGGCGACCACCGACTTCTTCGGCTTCTTGATCTTCCTTGGTCTGGCCACACTGGTGCTGCTCTAGACACGACGCGGACGATCCGGCGCGGCCCTTGCTGGGAGCGGTGCGAGCGCCGCGCGCCTGTTTCCAATTGGGTCAACTGTGTCTGACGTCCTCCCCAAACCCAGCAAGGTGTCCCGCGAGGGCGTCCTGCTGATCAAGAGTTTCGAAGGCTTCCGGCCTCGGGCCATGCAGCGCAGCGACGGTCGCTGGGTCATCGGCTATGGCCACACCCAGTCGGCTCGCGAGGGCGCGAGGGTTTCCGAGGCCGAGGCCGAACTGCTGATGCAGTACGACCTGATCCCGGTCGTGAAGGCCGTGACCGATCATGTCCGCGCGCCTCTGAACCAGCACCAGTTCGACGCCCTGGCCAGTTTCGCCTTTTCCATCGGCGCGGACAGGTTCGCCGCCTCCGACGTGGTCGAACAGTTGAATGCGGGGTCCGCCCGGCAGGCGTCCGCGTCTTTGAGCGCCTGGGCCGATGAAGCGGCCGCTGAAAAGCCTACTCGTCGCCGATCTGCTGAACACGCGCTGTTCAACGCCGCACCCGGCGCGCCGGTGACCTTGGCGGATCTTCTGGCCGCGCCTCTGCCGTCTCCTTTCGAGACGGATGAACCGACCCTGCCCGCCGTCGACGGCGCCCTGGATGAAGCCGTCGCTCCCTTCCCGGCGCAAGACGGCGCAGCGCTGGCTCAAGCGACCACCGCGCCTCAGCCCCACGCCGTCTATGCCGCGACGGCTGTCGGCCCAGTCCCGGACGTCGTGCCGTTGACCGGGCAGTCGGAGACCGTGTCCGTCGCTACGCCGATCATCGCCGCCAACGACATCCATGCCCCGGTTGAGGCCAAGCAGCCGGAGACGCCGTCGGGCTTCGCGAGTGCGCAGAAGACCAGCGTGGTGCTGACCGCGCCGGAACTGGCCGAAGCCACGTCCGGCGACAGCGCCGCCGCACCGGCCATCGAGGGTGATGCGGCAGCCAGCGAAGACGTGCTGAGCATGCGTGACGTCGTGGCCCGCGCTCGGGCCAAGCGGCGTTCGGGCCTGGGGGAAACCTTGACCTTCGTCATCATGGGCGGCCTGGGCGCCCTGTGCCTCGGCGTCGCCATGGCCGCCTTTCGCCGCGCGTCGCTATCGAACAGCAGCGACACCGCCACAGTCGCCTGGGTCCTGATCCTGGTCGCCGCCGCTTGCCTGGGGGTGTCGGGCTACAACTGCTATCGACGCTGGGGACGGGCTGACCGCGTCTGACAGCGCTTGGCGAAAGCCCGTGCGCGATGCTACGCCCTAGCGCATGAGCATTCCCTTCGCGCCCCAATCCATGGAATTCGGCCTTGGCGACAACGCCGACGCCATCCGCGACACCACCGCCCGCTGGGCCGCCGATCGCCTGGCTCCGCTGGCCGCCGAGATCGACGAAAAGAACGAGTTCAAACGCGACCTCTGGCCCGAGATGGGCGAACTGGGCCTGCACGGAATCACCGTCGAGGAAGAGTTCGGCGGCCTTGGCCTGGGCTATCTCGAACATGTCGTCGCGATGGAGGAAGTTTCGCGCGCCTCGGCCTCGATCGGCCTGAGCTACGGCGCCCACTCCAACCTGTGCGTCAATCAGATCCGCCGCTGGGGCACGTCCGAGCAGAAGCAGAAATATCTGCCCAAGCTGATCAGCGGCGAACATGTCGGCTCGCTGGCCATGTCCGAGGCCGGATCAGGTTCCGACGTCATGTCGATGCGCACCCGCGCTGAAAAGAAGGGCGATCGCTACATCCTGAACGGCACCAAGTTCTGGATCACCAACGCGCCCCACGCCGACACCCTCGTCGTCTATGCCAAGACCGATCCGGATGCAGGATCAAAGGGTTGCACTGCCTTCCTGATCGAAAAGGGCATGAAGGGTTTCAGCGTCAGCAAGAAGCTGGACAAGATGGGCATGCGCGGCTCGGACACCGCCGAACTGGTGTTCGAAGATTGCGAAGTGCCGGAAGACAACATCATGGGTCCGCTGGGCGGCGGCGCCGGCGTGCTGATGAGCGGCCTGGATTATGAGCGCGCCGTTCTGGCCGCCGGTCCGCTCGGCATCATGCAGGCCGCGCTGGACACGGTCCTGCCCTACGTTCGCGACCGCAAACAGTTCGGCAAGCCGATCGGCTCGTTCCAGCTGATGCAGGGCAAGATCGCCGACATGTACGTCGCCCTGAACAGCGCCCGCGCCTATGTCTATTCGGTCGCCCGCGCCTGCGACGCCGGCCTGACAACGCGCTACGACGCGGCGGGCGCAATCCTGCTGGCGTCCGAAAATGCGGTGAAGGTGACGATGGAGGCCGTTCAGGCCCTAGGCGGCGCCGGCTACACAAAGGAATGGCCGGTCGAACGACTGGTCCGCGACGCCAAACTCTATGACATCGGCGCCGGCACCAACGAGATCCGCCGCTTCCTGATCGGACGGGAACTGCTGGGCGGCTGACGGTTTTTTCCTCGCGAGGAGACAGACCATGCCCGCCAAATCCGCCGCTCAGCAAAAGGCCGCTGGTGCCGCCCTGTCGGCCAAGCGCGGGGACACGCCGAAGTCAAAGCTGAAGGGCGCGTCCAGGTCCATGGTCGAGTCCATGACGGAAAAGCAGCTGGAAGACCTTGCCGAAACCAAGCGCAAGGACAAACCCGAGCACGTGCAGGACTGAGACACAGTCGATTTATCTGGTCGCCTGTCCGTTCTGTAAGTGGCGATCCGCGCGCCGACCGCCTAGATGGGCGCAATCTACAGCCGAGCGCCCCGCCTGATGCCCGCCCAACCGCCTCCGAACGACGACCTGCGGCGGTTTTCCGACGTCCTTGAAGATCTCGGCCACGCCCCAGAACCCAAGCTGACCATGGCCGAACTGGTCGCGTCGTTCGGCGAGCGCGGCTTCGGGGCCATGATCCTGATCCTGTCGCTACTGGCGCTCCTGCCCTGGCCGCCGGGCGGCAAGGCGGTCTTCGCCGTGCCAATCATCCTTATGTCCCTGGAACTGGCCTTCCAGAGGCAGAGTGTGTGGCTGCCGCGCTGGATGTTGAAGGCCTCGGTGTCCCGCTCTGCCTACAATTCCTTGATCGCCACTCCGTTCGCAGCCCCGGCCTGGCTACGCCGCTGGGTGCTGTCGGCAAAGGTGCGGATCGCTGGGCGCCGCTATATCTTTTCCGACGGCGTGAGGCGCGCCGTTCGCAGACGGCCGAACGGCCTGAGCGTCCTGAAGATGGTTCGCGCGATCGAACGATTGACCCGGCCGCGCTTGCCGCTGCTGACCGGCGATGTCGCCGACACCTTCACCGGCCTGGTCTGCGTCGTGCTGGCCCTGATCATGGCCCTGCCCATCCCGTTTGGGGACGCCCTGCCCGGCATCGCCTTGGTTCTCTTCGCCCTGGGCATGATGCAGCGCGACGGCGTCGCCATTCTGCTCGGCATCGTGGCGACGGTCGCCAGCGCGTTTTACCTGTTCCTGATCTGGGCGACGGTGGTCGAGGTCGCTCAGCACCTCACCGGCTGGTTGGCCAAGCTGCTGCACTGACGGCGACAAAAAGGGCCGCCGGGTTTCCCCGACGCCCCTTCATTGCCTGACCGCGAACGGTCCGGCCGCAACTCAGTCTGAAAGGCTCAGACCAGACCCTCTCCGAGGGCCAGGGTCGCGGTCGCCGCTCGCGATTGATGACAATGAGACACTGGATCACCTCCTTTCGACTGTTGAACAGGGAGGTGAAACATAAGACGGCTCAACGGCTTGCGCCAATGGGCTTCGCGCTTTCGTGAACACGTGCCGATCTACTGCGTCGGCGAGGCCCCGCCGGACAGGCCCTGCATGATCATACGGTTGATGTCGATCAGGTCCTGAAAGCTTTCCTCGCCCCGCATGATCGCCGAGGAATGGCGATTGACGAACAGGCTCAGCGAAATGATCTGCGCCCGCATCGGAGCGCCCAGGGCGTTGCCCGGATCGCTGCACTCGCCGGCCAGCGTCGACCAGAGACGCCGGTTCCAGTCCAGCGCATCGATTCGGGTGGCGATGTCGGATTCATCGACGGTCGAAGCATGAACCAGAGCGCGCGTAACCTGACCGAACAGACGGTACTCAAGGTCGCGCGGACTCTCAGCTCTCGCCGCCGCCGCTGTGTAGGCCTGAAGCGACATTCAGCACTCTCTCTTCATACTCGACAATCTTACGCGCCGACATCAGGGCCTTGTAGTATTCGCGCGCCAGCACATGACGCGAGGCCGCGACACATTCCGCCAGAATCTCGGGATTCTGCGTGGCGCCCATGAATTCCGTGATCCGCAGGGCCAGTTCGTCGAAGAACTTCGACGCCGAACTCTCGTCCAGATACATCATCATGATCGGGAAATAGATGCGGCGTGCGGGCGTGGTGACGTCCTCGGCCTGCATGATATCCTTCTCGCGCAGGACGCTGGCGCGATTTTGCAAGATCAGCACGCCGCGACGATCGCCGTTCTGGACCACGGCGCCATTCAGAACGAACTTCTCGCCGGGTTTCAGCGACAGCTTCAAGGCCATTGAGGACCGTACTCCAGTCGTGGTCGAGCCGGTCGCGCACGACAGCTCCGAGTGAATCAGGCTCTACCCCGGCATCAGTTAACCATCCCTTGTGAGAGCGATCCGCTGGAACGCGTATCGTCGCCGTTGCGTTGGCTTGTCGAAGAGGAGACGACCATGCCGGACAACGACTATCAGGACGATCAGGAACAGTCTGAGACGTTCGACGAAACCCATCTGGACGACGAGGGCGACGGCGAATTTCTGCTGGATGAAGCCGACCAAGTGCTGGACGTGACCCAGGCGGATGGCGACGCCGACGAAGAGGAGTTCGACGAGGACGCCGAGGTCGATCTCGATGACCAGTTAGCGCTCGACGGCATCGAACGCGAAGCCGACGCCCTGTTGGGCGTCGATGGCGAAAACCGCGATCAGATCGACGCCGAAGGCGGGCCGGCGTCAGCGCCGGATGAAATCGAGCTCGTCTATTCCGGCCTGATGGAAAACGAACGCGGCGCACAGGCCAGCGCCGCCCACTGGGAAGCCAAAAGGCTCTCGGACGACGACATTACGGACTTGGGATACGGCCCGGACGGCGATCAAGACGCTCCGGCGCGATAAGGAGACAATGACATGACCGACGATAAAGCCCGTCACGACGCGTCCACCGACGCCCCGCACGCCAAGCGCACGACCTCGCAGGACGGTGTGCCGGACCAGCTCGACAAGATCGAAAAGTCCGAAAGCCGCCAGGAGGCGCTCGTGGATGAGGGTCTGGAAGAAACCTTCCCCGCCAGCGATCCGGTCTCGGCCAAGCGCATCACCTGATCGCTGTTCACGGCGCAAGTGATCCGCTAACCCACTTCGTGGAAACACGGAGTGGGTTTTTCTATGAGCCGTTTCGAAGGCACGGACCGTTATATCGCGACGAGCGACCTCAAGGTCGCGGTGAACGCCGCGGTCGCACTGGAGCGTCCCCTGCTGATCAAGGGCGAGCCCGGCACAGGCAAGACGGTCCTGGCCTATGAGATCGCCAAGGCTTTTGACGCGCCGTTGATCACCTGGCACGTCAAATCCACAACCAAGGCCCATAACGGCCTGTATGAATACGACGCCGTCAGCCGGTTGCGCGACAGCCAGTTGGGCGAGGAACGCGTCCATGACGTCCGCAACTATCTGAAGAAGGGCAAGCTGTGGGAGGCGTTTACCGCCCCTACCCGCCCCGTCCTGCTGATCGACGAGATCGACAAGGCCGACATCGAGTTCCCGAACGACCTGCTTCAGGAACTGGATCGGATGGAGTTCTACGTCCAGGAAACGGACGAGACGATCCGCGCCGAAGTGCGCCCCATCGTCATCATCACCTCCAACAATGAAAAAGAGCTGCCCGACGCCTTCCTGCGCCGCTGCTTCTTCCACTTCATTCGCTTCCCCGACGCCGAGACCCTGTCGGCCATCGTCGATGTGCACTTCCCCAGCATCAAACCGCGCCTGGTTTCCGAGGCGTTGAAGACGTTCTACGAAATCCGCGACACGCCGGGCCTGAAGAAGAAGCCGTCCACCTCAGAGCTTCTGGATTGGCTGAAGCTGTTGCTGGTCGAAGATATCGACGCCGAGACCCTGCGTGAGAAGACGCCGAACAAGCTGATCCCGCCGCTGCATGGCGCGCTGCTAAAGAACGAGCAGGACGTGCATCTGTTCGAACGCCTGGCCTTCCTGAACCGCCGCGAAGGCTCGCGCCCCGGCGGCTGACCCGGTGATTACCGCGATTTCACTGGATCACGCGGCCGCAGCGCGCAGAATGAGGGCCAAGAGAGGTTCGACCATGCGTCATATCCTGCTTTATCTAGCCCTCAGCGCCAGCCTGGCCGCCTGCGACGGCGACAACTCGGTCCGCATCACCACCACCTCGTCCAACGACGATCAGGGCGCAGGCGTGTTGAAGGTGATCGACGCTCTGCAATGCCCGGACAATCTTGGCGTCCTGACGCGAAAGGGCCTGGCGGCGGCGGGCGGCGCAAACTGCGTCTATGGCGGCCCCAAGGGCGCCGACGTCGTGCTGCATCTGGTCAAGCTGGATGGGCGCTCCGTCGATGACGTGCTGCGGGACTTCGAAGCGCGCGCCAGCGCCGATCTGCCTCATACGGTCGCGCGGCTGGCCCCGGGCGCAGGCGATGCGCCGCCGCCTCCGCCATCGATCGAGGCAGGCGATACGACTTCCGTCCAGGCGCCTGGGGTTGACATCAAGACGCGCGGCGAAGACGCCTCGGTCCGACTGCCGGGCCTGAAGATCGAGACCCAGGGCGATAACGCCAGCGTCCGCATCGGCGGCATCAACATCCAGTCCAAGGACGGACAAAACGTCCGCACCGAAACCTCGACGGTCAGCGTGGACGCCAACGACAACTCCACGCGCGTGCGCACCCGTGCGCCGGGCGCGGCGACGCGCATGACCTATATCCTGGCTGACGATCAGCCCGGCGATGCGGGTTGGCGCCAGGTGGGCTTCGAGGCGCGCGGCCCCAGCGGCGGCCCGATCGTGATCGCCGTGGTCAGGTCCAAGGATCGCCGCAACGACGGCATTTTCGACGACGCCAAGGAACTGGTCACACTGAACGTCGGACGCTGACGCGGCGATTTCCTGCGCCGTCTGGTCCCTCCCGCTTGATCCCGGCGTATCTTTGCGTCACCTGACCAGCCGACAAGCGATCAGGACACGCGATTTGGCCGAGCGCCCCACCAAGAAGAACGCCCCCCGCGCCTGGCAGCGCATGCTGTCCGGTCGTCGCCTGGATCTGCTGGACCCGTCGCCGTTCGACATCGAGATCGAGGACATCGCCCATGGCCTGGCGCGCGTCGCCCGCTGGAACGGTCAGACCATCGGCGAGCACGCCTTTTCGGTCGCCCAGCACTCGTGCGTGGTCGAAGAGATCGCCGCCCACATCAAGCCCGGCCTGGATCCGAAATGGCGTCTGGCCGCCCTGCTCCACGACGCCTCGGAATACGTCATCGGCGACATGATCTCGCCGTTCAAAGCGGCGCTCGGGGCCGGGTACAAGGATTTCGAGGCCAAGCTGGAAGCCGCGATCCACCTGCGCTACGGCCTGCCGCCCAAGACGCCTCAGACGGTCAAAACCCTGATCAAGAAGGCCGACAAGGCCTGTGCCTTCTTCGAGGCGACGCAGTTGGCGGGTTTCACCGAAAAGGAATCGCTGGGCTTCTTCGGCAGTCCGCCCGAGGGCTACAGCCTGACGATCGAACCTCAACCCGCGCCGGTTGCCCAGGCCCGCTATCTGGAACGCTACCGCGTCCTGGCTGGAGCCGTCGGCCTGATCCCCGCCGACGACGCCTGGCACACGGAATAAAGCGATGACCCAGGGGGCGGAGGATGGTGTTCGCATCGGTCTGTCGGCGGTCGTGATGACCTTGAAAGACCGACAGGCCGTCGTCCTGACGACCCCGACCGAGGACGGTTCACGCGCCCTGCCCTTCGGGCCTTTCGATCCTGTGCGCGACCGCACCTTCGAACGCGCCCTGCGGGACTTCGTGACCGCCCAGACAGGCTTCCGACTAGGCTTCGTCGAACAGCTCTACACCTTCGGCGACGCGGGCCGCGCCTCGCCGCGCGCCACCCCCGGTCCTGGCCGGCACAGAGAGGTCTCCGTCGGCTATCTGGCCCTGACGCCCGACGCCGCGGAAGGCCAGACCCACGACGCCCGCTGGGACGCCGTGTTCGAGTTCTTTCCCTGGGAAGACCGGCGCGGCGGCCAAGACACTCAGATCACGAAAGGCCTGCACGCCTGGGCCGACGGCGACGAGCACCGACTGGCTCGCGCCCGCGCCCTGTTCGCCCTGACGCCCGATCACCGCTGGAATGAGGAGCGGGTCCTGGAGCGCTATGAACTGCTCTACGAAGCGCGTCTGGTCGCCGAGGCCTGGCGCGACGCCGGCCTGTCACCCACGCAGCCCATGCCGGGCCGCATCATGTCCTCCGATCACCGGCGCATCCTGGCGACGGCGCTTGGCCGTCTGCGCAGCAAGCTGAAATACCGCCCGGTCCTGTTCGATCTGACGCCTGGCGTCTTCACCCTGTCCCAACTCCAGGCGGGCGCTGAGGCCGTCTCGGGCCTCAGCCTGCACAAGCAGAATTTCCGGCGGGGCGTGGAGCGCACGGGGCTGGTCGAACCCACCGGACAGCTGTCTTCCACCACGGGCGGCCGACCCGCCGAACTGTTTCGATTCAAGGGCGTGGACGCTCAGACCGGCGCCGCGCCGGGCCTCTCCTTGCCCGCGCAAAGATAGCGTCGGATTTCTTTCACAGACGGGTTGCGAAGCGCTGCGGCTCCGACTAGAGAAGCCCCTCGCTCGACCAAGCGATATCGGCGCCGCGGAGAGGTGGCAGAGTGGTCGAATGTACCGCACTCGAAATGCGGCGTGCCTGGAAGGGTACCGTGGGTTCGAATCCCACCCTCTCCGCCATTCCGACGGGAATAGCCTAAACTCAAAAGATCCAAGCCTCAGACGCTTGCTGATTCTGATCTTCTGGCATGCATAATTGCTCAGCGCGCTGGCGTGGTCGCCGTGCTCTAGGGCGATCCCCTGCACCCGCCGACGGGGCCGCCGCTGATCGACAGGTTTTCTGAAATGGCGCCGCCAGTTGTGGCGACATTCAGCCGTGCGCACGCCGCCCCGATGTTGAGGTCGAGGAGCACGACCGACTTAGGCTCTCGATCAGAACAACGCCACGCCCTCTTCCCACGACACAAGAGCGAGAGCCATGGTGTCGGTGCTATTTCGGTATCCGAACCTGAAGCTCCGCCTTGGGAAAATCCAGGGCGAAGGCATCGAGGTTATTCAACAGGTCCGACCCGAGGATCAGCTCTGGCGTTTGCCCCCCCTGGCGTCGGGGGATTCGTCAGCAACGAAGATCAACGGCACGTTCTGGAAGTTGACCGGCCCCAAACGGATGCGATTCACAGTTCCCTCTAGGACCGCCGTCCCATGGTCGGTCGCACCGCGGATCTCGCCTGCTGGCGCAAGGTGCGAATCGGTCTCCGTCCAGCCGAGGGCCTTCAAGGCCCCTCCAGACGCCACGGAAACGGATGCGCCGGTATCGATCAAAGCGTTGAAGGTTACGCCGTCGATGTCGACCGGCACCTCAAGCAGGCCGCTGTCGTTGAGGCGGCCGGCGACGGAGACAAAGCCCGTCTTCGGGATACCGGAGGGTTCGATCGAAAGACGCGTTGCAGCGTTGTCGAAGACGACGCGATCCTGGGTGAAAACCTCCATGCCGACGATGCCGCGCGCCTCGGTGACCGTCGCGTTCGGCAAGGCGATCATGCCGACGGCCGTCCTATCAAACAGGGCTGTCTTGAAATGATCGACGCCATAAAGCGCAGCCTGCTGCTGGCCAGCGACCCCGCCGACACCCATCTCCCCAATCGCCGGAAACCCCAGCTCGTCGACCAGCGCCGGCGTCAGAAGGCTGGTCTGCGCGGCGGTATCGACGACCATACGGAAGGGTCCCTTCCCATTGATCTCAGCCTCGATCGTCGGTCGGCCACGGCTGTCGCGGGTCAGGGCCGACTCCTTGGAAGCGATCATGGGCGCCTCGGCTGCCGCGGCTTGCTGCTGTGGCTGCCCAGTGGCGGGCTGGGGCGCGTTGATGGCCAGGCCGGCGATCAGGATCAGAGCGTGCATGTCAGTCTCCAGGACAGATCGCTCGATCTGTACTCGATCAAGCTGATCGGAAACTGGCGCCGTCTCATTTCGGCAGACCTGGTCTGGCTGTCGTCATGGCCGCGAGGACGCGTCGGGATCAAAGCGCAGCGCCACTTCGGCGCCCCCGCCCTGAGCCTCTCCGATCTCCACCGCGCCCTCGTGCCGATCGACCACAGCTTTCACGATCGCAAGCCCCAGCCCATAACCGCTACGTCCCGTCGAAAAGCGGGTGAACGGCTCGAACAGCGATTTCATTTGTTCGGTGGGAATACCTGGCCCCTGGTCGCGCACCCTGACCCAGCCATCCTTGTCCAGCCGCACCACGACGCGCTGTCCCTCAGCCGAAAACGACAGGGCGTTGTCGATCACATTGCCGATCGCAGTCTCGACCAGGCCCGGATCGGCCCAGAGGGTGTAGCGCGTCACTTCGCGTTCGAAGACGAGATCGAGACCGCGACGGGCCGCGACGACTTCGCGTTCGCCAACCGCCCTCCCCGTCAGCGTGACCAGATCGGATTCCTTCAGCGGCTCCGGCGCCTCGCCGATCGTCATCAGCTTGAGCAACTGGTTCGCCAGGTCGGTCAGACGTCGAACGTCGGAGATCAGCTTCTCCTTCAGCCGCCCGTCGTCCATGATTTCGAGACGGGTGCGCAGCACCGTAAGAGGGGTGCGCATCTCGTGGGCGGCGGCCGACAGGAAGAAGCGCTGTCGACGCTGGGCCTCGTCGACCCGCACGATCATCTGGTTGAGCGCCGATACAAGGGGCGCGACCTCCAGGGGGAGGCCCTTCTCCGGGAAGAGGTCGCTCAGATTGTCGGGATCGAGATCGCGCGCCATGGCGGCGACCCTGCGAATGCGCAGAACGTTCGCCAGGAGGATGATTGCGAAAACGACGAACGCCGCCCCGACGGTGAACAGGAAGATGCCCCCGTAACTCCAGATGAATTTGCTGTAGAGCCGCACCGATCCGCTGGCCGCCGTAGTCGTCGCATGTTCGATCCCCGCGTACTCGTAGTAGCTCGCCTGACCTCCACATTCCGAATAGGCGAGAAAGCTGCGTCCAGGTCCGCCAGGGTCGTCGTTCGTGCTGGTCAGGCACAGGCCTGAATAGGCCTTCGTCAAATCCTGCTTTTGCAGCCTGTCGAAAGCCAGGCTGATGAAGAAGGGTGTTCCTTCACCCGAGCGAAACTCACGCCCGTGGACCTTTATGAAATAACGAAACTGCGGATTGTGCGCCTTGATGTCGCGCAAGACAGGATCAGCGGCGAGGTCGCCGCCTGCGCCCGGGCGCTCGCGTTCGGCGAAGGCGAACCGGCTGAGGACCTGAGAGGCGCTAGAGGCTGTGATCTGCACGGGGTCGGCGACGCCGGAGGGTTCGACGGACAGCAGAGGGCGCAGTGTGAAGAAGTAGACGCCAAACCCCACGAACAGAATGGTGATGAGCGCCAGTTGCCCGAACATGGACCGGTGCAGACTTCGTATCGCCAGACCCAACCCATCCTCCTCGCCCTTGAGCGCTCATGCCTTATCCTAGCCGATGCCCGAGAGGGTCAAAACAGCAGGCTTACCGCGGCGTGGACCTCAGTCGGTCGCGAGACCCTCGAAGCGATTTCCGGCGGAACTGGCGGTTTGCCGCTTCACCAACTGCGCAAGGTCCCTTCGAATCCGTTCAGCAGCCAGCCCGTTGGAGAATGTCGCCAACGCCTCTGCGAAGGTGTCAGAATCCAGCGGCGGATCACCTGGATCGACGGAGTCGCGATCGGCGGGATACAGACTTTGCAGCAGCGCAGCCTGCATCAGTTCTGCGGCGATAGCATTTTCACCGGCGCGCCCATAGGCGCGTGCAGCCGCCAATCTCAGGCCAGCGGATGGCGTCGACACAAAACGCAACTGTCGGGTCAACCCCGCCAGCCGCTCTTCATTCAGCGCCACCGGAGCCTTGCGCTCGAGCGCCAGGAAGAGCGCAAGGTCATTGACGCCGATCGGCGGTCCCAACAGTCGGCCGGCAAGCGCGTCAAGCCGCGCCTGTCCCGCGCCCTGGCTCCAAAGACCGTCTGCAATCCTGTCATAAAGTCGCATCTGCCGCGCCTGCATGGCTCCCGACAGGCTCGAGAGCTCGGCTTCGACCTCTGCCGTGACGGCGGGATCGTCGGTCAAGGCCGCCAGAACCGGCGCGCCATAACCGGCGGCTGTCGGATCCGCCAGACTGTCGATCAAGGCCTGACGATCGGTCGTGTCGCCCTCCTCGCGTCCGCGTGGCGCCGTGGAGCGCCATAGACCGCGAAGAGCGTCGGCTATCGCCGCACCCTGCATCTGCGGCTCAATCAGTCGATCTAGCGGCCGAGCGGCCGCCGTGGCCATACGCTTTGGCTCTTGAACAGCCAGGGCGGCGACAGCTGGCGCTTGCGGAAAACGTTGCCTATAAGTGGCCCAGACGGGCTCGAAGACGCTCAGCAGATCGACTTCGCCGTGGCGCGGAGCTGCAGCTCGGGTGACGAGTTGACCGATCCATTCGGGATCATCCAGACCGACGCTCGACGCTTGCGCGACGCGCGCCGCGTCGGCGGGATTGTCTGTCAGACGGTAGGCTAGGCCCAGCAGGGTGGCGAGCACCTGATCCTCGGATCGGCTCGCGGCGTACGGGGCTGCGCTCGCGGCAAAGGCGAGGAAATCGCCGGCCTTGGCCTGGATCAGAAGCAGGCCCGCAACATAGGCGCCGTTCTCCGGCTCGACGGAGACCAGTTTGGCGTAGGCGGCGGCGACCTTGGGATTGACCGGCGTCTTGGCAGCTTCGCCTCGCAAGAAGCGTCTTCGGAAGCGAGCCGTCTCCTCACGACTTAGCCGGGGCGCCGATAGGAAGGCGTCAAATGCCGCCTGACGCTCGACCTCGAACTTCTGCGTCAGTAGTCCCGCGAGACTTAATGGCGGCGTTTCCATCGCCTCTTGCAGAGCGGTCAAGGCTTCGAACGCCCGGGCGCGATCACCAGCAAACCAAGCTGTCAGAACCTCCGGCAGACGCGCGCTGTCGGCGTAGCGCGCCGCGACGACCCGCGCGCCCGCTATCAAGACCTCCTGGTTGGCGGGCGGCGCATCCAACCGCAAAAGCAACTCGACAAAGCCGGCGCCGGTGTCAGCCGCCGCCGACCGTTCAGCGCTGATGTCCCGGATCAAGACGGCTTGCAGCCGAGCCCTTTGCGCCGGGGTGATAGAGGCGTCGAGCAGATAGCCGGCGATAGCCTTCTGCAGCCCCGAGGCCGCGCCCGTCTGCTCAAGACGTTCAACCAGCGCATCGTAGAGGTCAATGAGCCGATCCGGCTCGAACCGTTGCGTCATCACCTGCAGGGGCGTCGGCCCGCCGGCTCGCCGGCCCGCCGCGCCCGCCACGGGAAGCGGATCATTACCGCGCGAAACCAGCAGTTGGATGAGGACGTCATCCGAAAGCAGGCGACGACCTGCGGCGGCCTCCAGCTTGGCGAACCTGGCGGGATCGATGCGATAGACGTCGTAAAGAGCCAGATCGTTGAACGATGTCTGCGCCAGCGGCGCCAGAATGTCCTCGCGCACGATCTCTGGGCGGTCGACGTCGGCCGCCTTGAGCAGAAGCGAGACCAACATCGGCGGCTGGCCTTCGATCACGCCCTTTTCACGTTGGGCTCGCCAGGGCGTGTCCGCCGCGATCGCCTGGTCGGTCAGGGCGCGAATACGGACGCGATCCCGGGCTTCGAAGGCCAGGGCCAGACCCAGATCGAAATCGCCGCTCGCCTCGGACTGGCGTCGCAGATCTGCGATGGGCCAGTCAGCTCCCGCCGCTGTGGACGCCTGAGTCGCCGGAGCCGGCAGATCGGCCAATGCGGTTCGTGCGTCAGGATCTTTCGCGAAGGGGGCAAGGAGCGATGCCTGGAGTTCGCCCAGGTCGGCCTCACCTAGGAAGGTAGCCAGCCGCTGGTTGATGCTGACGATCAGCGCGAGCCTGGGATAGTCGGCCAGCTTGGCCGCCCCGCCCGATGCGGCCGATTGCGGCTGCAGCGCTGCAGAGGACGCGGTCCGGCGCCAGGCGGCCAAACGCTCTGGGGTCTCATCGGCAGGCCACGTCAACAGCGCGCCTTCGATCAGCGTCGGCGTGTACTGAGCGGCGTCGAGCGCCTTCAGGGCGTCGCTGGCGCTTTGTGTCGGCTGCCGCTGTACAAGGGTGTTTAGACCGCGCCAATAGAGGGTGCCGGCTTCCGATTTCTGGCCCGACTGTTCCAGCAGGACAGCAGTGCGGGCGATCAGATCGAGATTGTCCTGATCCTGCAAAAGCGCCACGCGGTAGCTGGCCAGCGCCTCGCGTGTCATTCCAGCCTCGGCATAGGCCTCGCCTCGCAAGGCGTCCACGTTCACCAGCCCGCCGATGTCGCCCATCAATGCAAACGCCCGCTCGGCGCCGGCGACATCGCCTTCCTTCAGGAAGGTCTCCGCGAGGTCGGCGTAAACCTCCGGCGGATAGGGTTTGCGCATCGCCACAAGGCGGCGGCCGTAGACCGCCTTGCGCGCCGGGTCGCCTACCGTCGTTTCACTGTCGGACGTCAGACTGATCAGTTGACGCAGAACCGCCGGCTTCTGGTCGCCCGCGACCGCCAGCGAGGATTGGAGGGCGCGCAACTGCAGTTCAGGATCGCCGCGCCCTTGGCCTATATCGCCGACCAGCGATGACAGCCGGACATCATCTCCGTCCTGCAGCATACGCTCCAGCGCTGCGCGCCTCGCCCACCCCAGGCGGGCTTGCGTTAGATCGGCCGGGACCGAGACGCTGTCTGCGTCGCCGGCGGACAGCACGTCCAGAAGGCCATTCAAGGCGGCCATGAACGCGGCGGCGCCCGGGGCCGCCTCCGCTTTGAACTGAAGCAGACTGGCGGCCTGCGCCGCCTGTCCTTCCGTCTTCATCGCCGAGGTGTATTCCAGCAGCGCGTCGACGTCTCCCGGGGCTAGCGCGAGAGCGCGTCTGTGTTCGGCCAGCGCCTCGGCGCGTCGGTATCCCGATGTATAAATCGACGCCGCGAACCGCGCGGCTTCGACATCGTCGAGTTGGCCGGCGGCGCGCATCCGCGTCATCAGTTCATCCACGCGACGATTGCGATCCGCCTCGCTCTCGGCGGGGTCCGGGAAACGCAGCAGATTGATGATCAGCCGGCGCAGATAGGCGTCCGCGTTGGCGGGATCGACATCGGCCAAGCGGGCCAGGCTTGCGTTGAGACCGGCGTAGTTCCTAAGTCGCGCCTGAACCGCCGCCAGTTGCTCCAGGGTCCGAACTTCTCCTGACCGCGAACGCTCAGCATAGCGGCGAACCGCGCGCTCAGCGCCCGCGCCGTCCTGCTGCGCGATGCGGATTTCGACCAGCAGGCTCACCTCGCCCTGATCCGCAGCGCCCGAGGTGATCCGCCCTTCGAGTTCGGCGGCGATCGTCTCCAACTGCCCCGTTTGCCGGGCGGCGCGAATGATCTGTCGTTGCAGAAAGACCTTGCGCGCGGGCAGCTGGGTGCGGGCCCACAGCGCCCGCCAACGTCTCAACGCTTCCGCAGGCTGGCCGGCAGCGAAGGCCAGGTCCGCGATATGGGCCTGTTGATCGTCGTCCAGCGCGCCGCCTCGCGACTCCGCGCCCAGCAGGGTTTCGAGCGCCAGATCCTGGCGACCCAGCCGCTCGTAATCTTCCGCCACGGCGACAAGGAGGGCCGTATCCCGCGGCGCGGCCGCCGCAAGAGCACGAAGGCCCGCCTCGGCCTCAGCCTCGCGACCCTGATCTATGGCGGTCTCGACCTCGAAGCGACGGATCGCGGCGGTCACCGCCGGCGACGAGCCGGCGTCACCCAGGATACGGGTCGCCTGCTCACCCATCCCCATGGCGATCATCTTTCGCGCCGTCTCGATCTGCACATCAGCGTCGGCGCGATTGGCGACAGCGAGGCCGCGATAGACCTCAACTGCCTCGTCCGCCTTGCCCTGTTCCAGATAAAGGGCGGCCAAACCATCGGCCCAACGGGGGTCGGCGGGCTGAGCCGCAATCAGGCGGCGATATTCGGCCTCGACTTCCGCCGTGCGACCCGCCGTCTTCAGCACACTGAGCAACCGCTCGCGCAGCGCGCCGTTCCCGCTCTGCCGAACCAGGGCGACTGCATCGTCGTAGCGTTGCAGCTCCAAAAGCACATCGAGGCGAGCCTGATCCACTTCCGCCCCACGCGGTTTCCGCGCCAGAAAGACCTCGGCGCCCGCGAGCTGATTCGCTGTCCGATAGGCTTCCACTAAGAGGGCCAGGGCGTAGAGCCGATCTTCGGTGGTCACGGCGGCCTCGGCAGCACGCCAGGCTGAAGCGGCGGCCGCATCCGGCGTCCCTTGGCTGATGGCCCAATCCGCCAGGCGCACCCCATCGCTGTACCGCGCGCTGGCTTCCGTCTGCGGGCGATAGAGCGCTGCGGCGTCGCCGGGTCGCCCAAGCAGCCCGAGAACCGCCGCCGCCCGGTTCGCCATGACCGCGTCACCCGATCCCGCAAGCTGAGACAGGGCCTCCGGCTTACGTCCCGTCACTCCAATGATCGCCAGGCGACGGTCGAGCAAGGCGCGCTCTTGCGGGTCCTCAGATTGCGCACGCGCCCGTTCATACCAGACCGATGCCGCGCCGGCCTGGTTCTGAATGTCCAGCAAGCGACCTCGCAGGAGCAGCGCGTCCGTGGACTGACAGTGATCGAGCGCGTCGGAGACGGTGTCGGTCGCGGCATCGACATCGCCGTCACGCCATTCCAGCACCGCTTTCAAAACGCCGACCCGACAGGCGCGCTCCGGATCGGCGCCGACCGACAGCTCATCCAAGCGTCCATAGACGGCGCTCAATTCGTTCGCGAGCACGGCGCGGGCGTACAGGCGATCCGCCGCGGCGAAGTCGAGCCGCGCGCCGGACAGGGCGGTGTCGATCATTGCGCGTGAACCGACGCCGTTCGGGGTCGGCGGCGTCGAAATCTCGCCGCCCGGCGCCGTTTGCGCCATTGCCGACGCGACGCCGGCGCCGGCGCCGGCCAGACTAAGGCCGAGCGCGAGAAACAGGGAGCGTGATCGCAGGGTCATGATCTCGATCTCAAACGGCGATCCGCCGGGGCGGCCAGCGACGATAGACGATGTCGGCGACATAGAGGGCCAAAGCCAACCAACAGAGCCAGCCCCAAAGGTCCAGCGCCGAGGCGGGCGGACGTCCCGGCGAGAGGGCGACGGCGCCGACGCGAGACGGATCTTGGATCACCGTCCCGCCCGTCAGACGCGCCAGTTGATCCAGCGGCAGACCGTCGGTCTCGGAGACCGGGCGGTCGGACTGACCGCCGGAAACGGCCGGCAGCGCCGCCCGGGACACGCCGCGTCCGTCGCGAACCTCGGCGAGCACCGCAGACCCCATCGGCGCAGGGCCTTCTGCTGTAAACAGACCCGGCGCACGTTCGACCGTCGACAGCGCGGGACCAGATTGTCCCGCTACGTTGCGCAAACGAATCTGGGGGGCGGTCGTGTCGGCGCTGCGGACACGCTGCGCCACGATCTTGACCCGGTCACCGACGCGACCGAGACGGACGTCCCAGTCGGGACGCGGGTCGGCCGTTCGGGCGATCAGGCCTTGCATCCAGTCGCCGTAGCCGGACCAGTTGCGCCAACGGGCGGTTCCCTGCCCGACCGGCTCGGTCATCAGCGCCGTCACACGCCCGGCGCCCCATTGCCAGGACGCCAGAACCGGCTCGCCGGTCGTCGTGCGGATCAGGGTCTGCGCCAACGGCTTTACGCCCGCCTGGGTGTAGCCGTCCAACTGCCTGGGCGGGGCCGCCGCCAACTCACCCCAACCGAAAGATGGGGCGGATGCGGCCAGGGCGAAACCTCCGCGCTTGACGCCCGGCTGAGGCTTCTGCTGCGGCTGTCTGAAGTTGATTTCGACAAGGTTGAACTCGTCCCCAACGACATAGAACCGACCCCGCCCCAGCCGCGCCCACTGCGCCATCCGGGCTTGGCCCTCGACGCTGCCGCCGACCAGCACGGTCGATACAGTGACCTGGTCCTCGGCGATGTGTCGGATCAGTTGGGGATAGCGGTCGGCGTTCACCCCAGCATCCGAGATCACCAGGATATGGCGATAGCGGGCCTGGGTGTTCTGAAGCCCATAATAGGCTTCCTGCAGGGCGCCGAAGAGATGTTCGCTTCCGCCCTGGGCCTGGACCCGACCGATGGCGCGCTCGATCTCAGGAACATCTCGCGCAGGCTGCATCGGCGCGACCCATTGGCGACCGCCGTAGAACTCGACCACGCCGACGCTGTCTGCCGGCGTGAGTTTGCGCACCGCCAGGCGCGCGACCTGCTTGCCCAGATCAAGCGGCGCGCCCAGCATCGAGCCTGACGTGTCGATCACGACGGCGACGGCGACGCTGGGATCCTCGGTCTGCTCATCCTGGCGGATGGTCACGGGCAAGGCGGCGGCGAGCGGCGTGCCGGCGTAACCGCCCGCAGCGAAGGCGCTGTCCCCACCGGACACCATCAGGCCGAGGCCGTGAGAGCGGACCGCCTCGATCAACCGTTGCTGCGAAGGAACCGGCAGCGCCGACGCGGGCACGTCGTCCAGCATGACCGCGCGATAGGCCGACAGGTCGATGCCGCCCAAGGCCATCGGCGCCCGGCTGTCGATGCGAAGACCCGGACCAGCGAGTCTCTGAAGCGCCGCCGCGCCGCCTGCCTGGCCTCCGTTGACGTACAGGATGGGAAGCGGATCCTGCACGGCGGCCGCCGTCTCGAACCGGCTGAGGACGGCGCCGCCGCGCGTCAACTCGATACGCAGCGGCATGAAGCCTGGTTGATCGAGGGGGACCGCCAGAGCCACGCTGGCTGGGCCGTCGAGGTCGATCGGTCCAGCCCCGCCGACCCGCCGATCTCCGCTGAACACCGAGATCGACAGATCCTGCCCGACCCCGTCCAGCCGTACCCGCGCCGAGACGCGTTCGCCGGCGCGGCCTGCAGGAATGGCGACGTCGGAGATGAAGGCGTCCCGGCGTCCAACGGTGACTGGCACGCTGTCCACGACCACGCCGCGCGCCAGCAGGGCATCGACGGAACGCCCCCAACTGCGATCGGCGCCCAGGCCAGAGCCGATCATCGTAACCCGGCCCTCTGAGCCGAGGGGAAAGGCTGCAAGCGCCAGATTGAGGGCATGAGGCAGGCCGCCCGTCTGACCGCTTTCCGGCAAGGTGACGTGCCGCGCTGCCTTAAGGGCGAGAGGCGCGCCGCCCCGCTGGATGACAACGACGGGGCCGTTGCGTTCCGCCCGCGCCACAACCGATTGGGCGGCCGAGGCGGCAAGGGCGCGAGACGCAGGCGAAAGCGCAGCGCCCTGATCCACGATGATCACCGACGTCGGACCGCCTCGACGCACAATCAGGCTGGGTTGAGCCAGGGCCGCGACAAGCGCCAAGAAGACGGCCGTACGAAGCGCCACGCGCACCCTTGAGGCCTTGCGCGCCCACCAGACGAATCCGGGGATCAGCAGCAGCAGCCAGCCCGCCTCAGGATGAAGAAAGGTCAGGTTCACGACGCGGTCCTCAAGCCATCGCGCCGCGCTGATGCAGCCGCCACTCGAGCAACAACAGCAGGCCGGCGATCACGACGAGCAGGATGAAAAGAAGATCGACAGCCGGGCCGCGAACCGGCGTAACGACGACATCGGAAGGCGCGGCGCGGGCGGCGTCCATCGTGATCTCGCGATCCGTCAAGGAGACGGCTAGGCGCAGGTCGCCGATCCGGGTCTCGCCCGCCTGGCTCAAATACAGGTCGCCGTTCAGGGCACGCTCTGCGATCCGGCGATCGGAAGACAGGCCATAGAGGTCCGACTGATCAGTCAGATCAGTATCGGCTTGGGCATAAGGAACCCAGGGGCCGGCATCCATCAGCCAGGACAGGGTGCGCGACACGAAGACGGGGAAGCTGGCGGCCGACGGAAATCCGCCGCCGTCGTCGAACATGGCCGACCAGACGGCCACGCTCCGCTGCTGGCCCGGCCGCGTTTCAGCCGAGACATCGCGCCGTGTCGTGCGGGCCAGCGCCTGGGTCTCGACGTCGGACATCCCAAGGGCGTCCAGCGCGCCGGACAGGTCCGGCTCAGGCTCGCCGACGCCATAGGTGAAGACAAAAGCGGGCTGATCGCCAGATTGGGTGACGACCAGGGCTGGGCGGTTCTCGCCGAACCGCTCCCCTGAACGCCGCACCACGACCTGGGCGTCCTGCGGCGCTGTGACCGAAAAGGCGGGATTGAGCCTTACGGCGCGCACGACGGCGGCGGGGGCGCCCGGCGACAAGGCGACGTTTACAGGGCCCCTGTCCGGAAGGCGCAAGCTGGCTTTGTCGTCTGCTGGGAAGGCGTCTGAGCGCGCCAGCCGGACCGTGAACAGAGCGCCGTCCGCGACCACGTCCCGAATGATCAGCCGTCCATCGGGACGAACTAGGGTATCGGCCACGACATCGCGCCCATCGCGGCTGAAACGCAGAGCGTCCGCCGGCAAGGGACGACCATCTGCGCCGATCGCCTCAACCAGGATATCCGCACGTCCGGCGTCGCCTGAGGCGGCGGGCGATGCGCCGAGTGCGACCACGCCGCGATTGTCCGGCGTCGGTGCGGCCAAATAGCCATAGACCAGACGGCGATCGGCAGATGGCGCGACTGTCCGCGCGCCCGACCACGCGCCGTAATAGTGGATGACGGACGGCCGACCGGAAGACATCTCGCCGTCCAGCTCCCGGCCGGCGACAGCATGGGCAAAACTGGAGGGCGCGGGCCGGGCCTTCACGCCGTCCAGCCGTTGGCTCAGCAGGGCGAGGTTTTCGCCCGGGCGCAGAAGCGGCGTGGCGACGGAGCCGTCCAGATAGACGGCGCGGCGGGCGGGATCGGTGTTGCGGGCATCCGCGATCAGGGCGCGACGCGCCTGCGCCAGGTCGTCGCGTCCCATCAGCACGGCCGAGGCGTCGAGGTAGAAGATGTGATTCGCAGCGTCTCGATCGGGCGTCATCTCGGGCCGTGCGCCGGCGATCCACAGCAAAAGCGTGATCGCCAGGATCAGCAGATAGGCCAGCCAGCGCTGGAACCGCTGTCGAAAAACCCGCAAGGGCGTGACCCTGGCCGCCTGCGCCCACAGGCCGGCGGCGGCGATCCGCACAAGCTTCTGTCGCGCCTTCAGAATCTGCAAGGCGAACAGCAGGGCGGCGAGGCCGACGGCGCCGGCGATGACCGCCCACATCGGAAGGGACAGGAAACTCACAGCCTGACCCCGCCCTGGCCGAACAGGGCCGACAGCTGGTCGCGCACCGGCCGGTCGGCGTCAATCTGGACGAGACCCGCCCCCCGTGTCCGGGCGAAGTCCGACAGGACGTTGCTGAAGTGACAGTAGGCGGCCTTGTAGCGGGCCATCAGATCGGGCGTGATGGTGACCGACGTCGGCTGGGCGTGTTCGCCGTCTTCAAGCAGGATGTCGCCGTTCAAATCCGGGTGACGCTCAGGATCGGCGTCATGAGCTTTGACGATCTGCACCAGCAGAAGCCGGTGCCGCAGTTGCTCCAGCCCGCGCACGACGGCCTCGACGCCCGCTTCGTCGAAAAAGTCCGACACCACGATCACCAACCCCTGGCGCAAGCGAAGGCCGGCCAGATGAGAGAGGGCCGCGGCCAGGCCTGTGCCTTGCAGCGCCGAATATCCCGCCAGGCTATGCGCTACGCGTGCGAGGTTGCCCTTTCCGGAGACCGCTCGAAACTCGATTTCCAGCTTGTCAGAGAAGGGGAAGAGGCCGACGGAATCGTGCTGGTCCAAGGCCACAGCCGCAAGGGCCAGGGTCGCCGCCTGGGCCGCATGAATGCGCGGCGGCTGTTCGACGAACAGGCTCCGCGACCGATCCACCAGGAAATAGACCGGCATGTCCTGGCTTTCTTCGAACACCCGCACGAACAGGCGTCCCAGGCGGCGATAGACGTTCCAGTCGATGGCGCGCAGGTCGTCGCCCGCCACATAGGGTTTGAAGTCGGCGAACTCCGCGCCCTGTCCACGCGCGTTGGTCCTTTGCTCAGCCAAACGGCCGCCCTTCTGGGCGCGAGATATCCGCAGCGAAAACGGACGAAGCGCCGCCAGAAAGGCTGGATCGAACAGCGCCTCGAAGGTCAGGGGATCGGCGAGGCCAGCGACTGCGGCTGGCGCGGCGACGGCCGCGCGACGGCGATAGAACATCAGCGGCCGCCCGCGTTGCGCGCATTGAAGTAGTCGCGCGTGACACGCAGGTCTTGGGCGCTGGCCGCCAGCGGCGCTGTCCGTCTCGCCTCGCCCCGAGCGCTCCCACGATCCTGCGCCGACGCGCCACGCGCCGGCAGGGGCTGGGGCACGCCATCGCGTGTGGTGGTGCTGACGCGGCCGGGACTCATCATCCCGCTGAGTTGATCCTGCATCGGGGTGGCCAGCATCAGGCTGGACACGCCGCGACCCTTTTTGGGACCAGTCTCGGCTCCGCTCTGACTGCCATTCTCGCCCTGCCCGCCGCCCTGCTCTCGGCTGGACTGGCCCTGATCGCCACGCCGGCTGCGGCCGGGCTGTTGCCCCTCGCCGCTCTGCGATGACCCGGAACCCTCCTGAGGCGGCTGAGGCCGGCTGGCCGACGGCGCGTTTTGGCGGGCGCCGGCGGACTGTCCGCCCGACGTCCGGGAGGTCGACGCGTCAGCTTCGTTCTGGGCGCCGGCCACGCCTTGCGCCTCTTGCGCCTCATCGCGGGGCTGCTCGCCGTCAGAGCCCTGAGCCGCGTCGCTGCGCGACGCGCTGGTTCCCGCTCCGCCCTGACCGCCGCGGCCCGCGCCTTCGCCGCTGGCGGCGGACTGGGACGGCGCGGCCGGACGCGCGGCGGCGCTTTGGGCCGGCGCGGCGCCGCCGCCGAACGGCGACAGGCGAGCGATCAGCCGCTGGAACGCGGCGATCAATCCAGCCCCGGGCTTGTCCTCACCGCTCCGAACGGCGGCGCCCGCGTCCCGACCTGCTTCTGCAAAGGGGGCCGCTCCAGTCATGAGCGGCGGATTGACTGAAGGATCGTCAGACGCGGCGGCAGCCGACCTTGGCGTCAGGTCGTTTCTCGCCGGGTTCGCCGCACCGCCGGCGGCGCCCGTTGCGAACTGGGGCATGACGAAGGCGGCGCCGAGGCACAGGAGGCCCGCGACCGGCCAAAGCCAGAGGCGTGAACGGCCAAGCCTCAGCGCGCCTGTTTCATCGGCCAGCGGACTGTCCTGCGCCCGAGCCACCCACGGCGCCGCCTCTAGCAGGGCGGCATCATGAAAGGCGCTCCGGCGATCCAGCCGTGCAAACTCGTCGGACGTCTGCAGACGATCGTTCAACCTCAGACGGTGATCGAGGAGCGCCAAGGCCGCAGTGCGGGACCGCGCAGTCGACTGATGCGCTCGGGCATAGGCCAGGCCTATCGCCACCACAGGAGGAACGACGACGGCGATTGCCGTTGCGATCAAGCTTGGTGCGACAAACGGAGCACTCAATAGGAGCGCCGCAGGGCCGAGAAGCGAAGCGGGCGCGGCCCAGGCCAGCGCCGTTCCGAAACCCTGACGTCGACCCATGGTCGACAGGACGTTGCGGCCGCGCGTCTCGAGACGATCGAGGCGACGACGCAACCCATCATCGACGCCCTGGATCATCCGTTCCATTTCGACCCGCGCAAACTCATCAGAACTGTCACATAGGACCGGCAGCTTGCACCAACCTTACAGCCTGTGCGCTAGCGAGGGCCATTTTTCCTTGCGTTCCAAGGGCGAGGCTCTCGGACGTCAGGCTGGCGCAAGCTTCGTATGTTTGATGGCGGCCACGCGACTTCGGCGTGTGAGGATCGACCTTGAAGACCTTCGGAAAACCCATCGCCGGCGTCGTGCTGGCCGTCCTTTTGTCCTGCGGCGCCTCGAGCGTGGCGCTGGCCCAGGCGCGCCCCGAACTGGGCCAGGTCCGCATCCCCTACGAGACCTTCACCCTGCCGAACGGCCTGACGACCCTGGTCTACACCGATCACACCGCGCCCACGGTTTTCGTCGGCGTCTGGTACCGGATCGGCTCCAAGGACGAGCCCGTCGGAAAGACCGGCTTCGCCCATCTGTTCGAGCATTTGATGTTCCAGCCGACGGTCAATCGTCCCACCGAATATTTCACGCCGCTGGAAGCCGTTGGAGCCACGGGCCTGAACGGCAGCACGACCACAGACTACACCAACTACATCCAGACGGTGCCCACAAACGCGCTAGACCGGGCTTTGTGGATGGAAGCGGACCGCATGGGCCATCTGACAGACGGGATGACGCAGGCGCTGCTCGACGAGCAGCGGGCCGTGGTGAAGAACGAGAAGCGCCAGAGCGAACTCGGCCCGGGTCGGGCGGCTGAGGCGCAGTTCCTGAAGAGCTACTAACCCTGCCGGACACCCTTACGCCCACACGACCATCGGCTCGATGGAAGATCTGGACGCCGCCACTCTTGGCGACGTCAAGGCCTGGTTCGACGCCAACTACGGCGCCTCCAATGCCGTGCTGGTCCTTGCGGGCGACATCGACGCCGCGACCGCGCGCGAGAAGGTCGCCTTCTATTTCGGCGGCGTTCGCCAGGGCGAGCCGATCAGCCGACCGGATCGCTGGACTCCGTCGATGCCCGACATCCGGCGCGATATTGTCTATGAGAATATTCCGGCGGCCGTCATTTCGCGGACCTGGCCGCTCAGCAATGGGTCTCCGCGCGACAACACGCTCTTGCAACTCGCAGCCCGTGCGATGGCGGCGGGGCGAGGCACGCCGCTCTACGACGCTCTGGTCGACAAGCTGAAAATCGCCGACGGCGTCTCCGCATCCGTCGGCGAAGGTCAACTGGCCAGCGCCTTCACCCTGTCCGTCGCCCTGAAGCCTGGCGTGACGCCGCAGGCCGCCGGCGACGCCATCGATCGCGAACTGGCGGCCTTCTTCGCCGCTGGACCCGACCCGGATCGTCTGGAGCAGGTCGTGACGGCCACCGACATCTCGCTCCTAAAAACGATGGAAAGCAGCGCGGCGATCGGCAGCTGGCTCGCCAAGGGCGCCGTGACGCACGACGACCCCGTCTATTTCCTCAAGCAGCGCGAGTGGATCGGCGACGTCGATCCGCACGCCTTGGCGCGGCTGACGCAGAGCGTGCTCTCGCGCCCCTATTACGAGCTGATTCAGCTTCCGACGCCGGTTCCTGTCGCCGCGCCGTCCAACGTGGCCGACCCAACGCGCATGCCCGACCCGGGTCCGGCGGACACGAAGATCGCCTTCCCCGCCGTGGCCGAGGCGACGCTCGCCAACGGGCTCAAGATCGTTGTGGCCAACCGCCCCAATCTTCCGATCGTTAGCGCGAGCCTGCAGTTCTCGACCGGCGCGCTTGCCGAAGACGCTTATGGACGTGGCACGGCCAGCCGCGCGCTGGCCATGTTGATCAGCGGCTCGCGCCGTTACACCGCCGAACAGCTTCAACGTGAGGCGACCAAGGCTGGCGTCAACATCTCCGCCGGCGCTGACAGCCGACAGAGCGCCGTGAGTTGGACCATGCTCGCCGCGCGGCTCGACGACGGCTTCAGATTTGTGTCCGATGTGGTGCGACACCCCACCTATCCTCAGACCGAGATCGACAAGGCGCTGGATCAGGTCGCGCCCCAGTTCGACGCCTATGAGCGCAATCCGCTGCAGTCGGCCGGCCCAATCTATTCTCGCGCGATATGGGGCGAAGACCACCCTCTCGGGCGGATTGGCACGCGCGAAGACGCCAAGGCCGTTTCGCGCGACGATATGCAGACCTTCCATGATCGCGAGCTCGGCCCCAACAACGCCACCCTCTATCTCGTCGGCGACATCACCCTCGAGCAGGCCAAGACGCTGGCGCAGTCCTACTTCGGCGACTGGCGACGCATCACCCCGACGCCTCTGAACGAGCGAGGCGCGGCGACCGGCGTTCCTGGCCGCATCATCCTGGTGGACGCCCCCGGCGCGGCCCAGACCAGCCTGACAGTCGGCGAGCTGACCACGCCGTTCGTCGCCGATCAGGCTGCGGCGGCGTCACTGGCGGACTCCATCTTGGGCGCCGCCTTCAACAGCCGGTTGAATATGAATCTTCGCGAAGAGAAGGGCTGGACCTACGGCTTTACTGGCGGCGTGGCCGACACGCCCACTGGCCCGCGGACCTTCACCGCCTCAGGCACGGTCGAGGCCGACCGGACGGCCGACGCGATGGCGGAGATCCGCAAGGAGATCGCAGCCTATGTGACCGACAGACCGGCGACCGCCGAAGAGCTGGAACGGGATCGCACCGCGCGAACGCTGGCCCTCCCCTCGGCCTTTTCGGGCAACAGCGCCTTCCTTGCGGCCATCACCAGCGCGGCGGCGTATGGCCAGCCCTATGATCGTGCGGCATCTTCAGGCGCCCGTCTGGCGGCGGTCACGCTCGACCAGGTCCATACCGTCGCCCGTCAAACCTACGATCCGGCTCGCCTGACCTGGGTCGTGGTGGGCGATCTGTCCAAGATCGAGGCTCCCGTCCGCGCGCTCAACTACGGCCCCGTCGAGGTTTGGGACGTCTATGGCCGCAAGGTCCGCTAACCGGCGGGCCTCATCGTAAAAAGGAGCGCCGCGGGCCAAGCAGGATCCCGCGGCGCCCTTAAGCACCCTCTTTGACGGTCCAGATTGGGGACTAGTCCGTCGCGTAGGGGCGCTTCACCTGCGCCAGGACCTCGCCCAGAAGGTCGTCGGCCGAAAGGTTGTTGGCCTGGGCGTGGAAGTTCAGCACCAGCCGGTGACGCAGCACGGGCATGACGACAGCGGCGACGTCGTTGGTGGAGACGGAGAACCGATCGTCCAGGAGCGCCTGGACCTTGGCGGCCAGCATCAGGCTTTGCACCCCGCGCGGCGAGGCGCCCAGGGCCACGCTGCGGTTGATGCTGTCGGGCGCATAGTCGCTGCCGGGCTGAGTGCCCATGACCAGACGGATGGCGTAGGCCTTGGCCGCCTCGGTGACCGGAACCTGACGCACGACCGCGCGCATCTGCTGCAGCGTCTCGGCATTGGTGACCGCGTTTAGAACGACGTCATGGCCGCTCGTCGTGCGGTCGATGATGGCGTGATAGTCGGCTTCGGACGGATAGCCGACCACCAGCTTGAACAGGAAGCGATCGAGCTGGGCCTCGGGCAGCGGATAGGTGCCTTCCTGATCCACCGGGTTCTGGGTCGCCATGACGCAGAAAGGCTCGGGCATCTTGATCGTGCGACGGCCGACCGTGACCTGGCGCTCCTGCATGACCTCGAGAAGGGCGGACTGGGTCTTGGGCGTGGCGCGGTTGATCTCGTCGGCCAAAACCAGGTTGGAGACGATCGGCCCTTGTTGGAACGTCAGCTCGTGCCCGCCGCCTTCGGCCTCGGTGAGAACCGTCGTGCCGACGATGTCGGCGGGCATCATGTCAGGCGTGAACTGGATGCGAGAGAACGGCAGGTCGATGGCCCGGCTGATCGACGAGACCAGCATGGTCTTGCCCAATCCCGGCACGCCTTCCAGCAGGACGTGGCCGCCCGCCATCAAGGCCGTGAGAACGCCATCGACGACATCGGCCTGACCCACGATCATCCGACCGACCTCGGCGCGAATCTTGATGAAGGTTTCCTTGAACGTGGCCGCGCTCTGTCGGGCCAGCTCTACGTCATCAGTCGAAACCATTGAAAATCCGCACACTTAGATCCAGTCAAACAGGGTATGGCATAGAAGGCTTGCACCAGTCTGGCAGGCCTTTCGAAAGCCGAAGCGGCGTCAGCCTTCCGCCGCCAGACAATAGCCGAGACCGCGCACCGCCTGGATGCGCACCTTGTCGGTTCGTCGCGCCAGATTGGTCCTCAGCCTTGAAATCTGCGACTCGAGCGAGTTGGCGTTGACGACCTTGTCGTAGCCATAGACCCGCGCCTCCAACGTCTCGCGCTGGATCACTGCGCCAGGCCGCGCCATCAACGCTTCCAGCACGAGCGCCTCGGTTCGGCGCAGGGTCAAAGGCGCCTCGTCGATGAAGAAGACCCCGCTTTCGAGATCATGCATCAGCGGGCCGAACTGACGGGTTTCGCGGCGCACCTCAAGCGAACGACGCAGGGCGATGCGAATTCGCGCCAGAAGTTCACGCGGCTCGAACGGTTTGGCGATGTAGTCGTCGGCGCCGGACTCAAGGCCTTCGACACGATGATCCGGCGTGGCCATGGCCGTGAGGATGATATAGCGCTGACGGCGGTTGCGATGAGCCGAATAGGCGATCAGGGAAACCCCGTCGCCATCCGGCAATCCTCGATCCAGCAGTACAAGGTCGAAGTCATTCGCGTCGACGGCAGTCCTTGCGATCGCGAGAGATGGCGCGACATCGACGACGAAGCCCTGTCTTTCCAGGTAGACGACAAGCGTTTCCGCGACGTCGACGTCGTCCTCCACCAGCAACAGACGCACCTCCGACCTCCCTTCTGACGCTCCAATCCATATTGGCCGGATATGGAGCATTTCGCCTTCTAACGAACAGGCAGGCCGTCGGCCCAGAGGCAGGGCGCGCTGGTGCGCGCCCTGCTTTTGTCAGAATGAATACTGGAGCTCCAGAGACAAGGTCCGACCTGCGGCATTGTAGCGTCCCGTATCGTAAGGCCGCCCCTGAACCACCACGAACGGCGGCGCCTGGTCCAGTATGTTTCGACCCGCGAAACTGATGCGGATGTCGTTCGTGACCCGCCAAGCGGCCGTCAGGTCGAGGATGAGCATGTCATCGACCGGCACAAACTTCCGCTCGTCGGTTACGTTGCCGGCAGCCCGGAAGACCTCGTAGTCGTTCGTGTACTTAGGCGTGTAGTAAGCCCACAGCGATGCGCTCATGTCGTGATAATACCAGCCGACCGAGCCCACCACCTTGTAGTCGTCAGGCCCCTGGAGGAAGCCCAGGTTCGATACGGGTTCGCGATTGGCGAAGGCCTGGCGTTCCGACTTGATATTGTCCAACACATTGATCTTCGGCTCGAACGTGCCCCAACGCGTCGGCCAAAGGTAGCTCAGCTCGTAGGCGATCGACTCATATTCCGAGCCGATAATGTTGAAGGTGTAGTTCCTCGCCTCGATGATCTTGCCGCTGGCGTCGCGCGGATAGAACTGAGAAAGCTGAAGGATCTCACGTCGGGTCAGGAAAGTCTGCAGGTCGTTGGGATTGGCGTATTCGCTGTCGATCTTGGTCGAGTTATAGGCGACATCCAGGGTCAAGCCCTTCAGAACGCCCTCGGGACGCCAGTTGAAGCCCAGGGTGTATTGCGTGGACACCTGCGGCTCCAGGTCGGGGTTCGGGGCCACGACCATTGGGACGACATAGGTTCTTGGCCGCACACAGTCCGTCGTGCAGGTGTAAAGCGGATCGTCAGAGATCGTCGTGGTGTAACGCTGAGTGCCAGTCGGGTTGAAGAGTTGCGTGTACGGCGGCGCCTTGAAACCCTCGGTCCACCGAGCGCGGAGCGCTAGGCCCTGGAACGGTTCCCAGCGCAGACCGATGGCCGGGGTGGTGTTGGCGAAGGTGTTGGACTCGTAGAGCAGTTCTCCGCCCTGGGAATAGGGCACATTGTTGACCGTGCCGATCGGTCCCGAGGTCTTATAGCTGTCGCGTCGGGCAGCCAGGCTCAACAACAGGGATCGCGCGCCCGGATAGTTGAAACCCTCGCCAAAGATCGGAACGGTCAGTTCGCCGAAGTAGGCGTGGCGGTCGCTCGTGACCGGATTGATGGTGCGGACACGGACTTCCTTACTGTCCGTATCGTCCACGGACATCTCGGCGCCCGCCGCGTAACGGATCTTCCCAGCGGGCAGCGTCCACAGGGCGCCCGTCAGCCGCGCTTCCCAGTTCTCGGTGCGCGTCGACCGCTGCTCGGTGACAGGAATATAGTAGAAGTCGGCGACACTGGACCCGCCCCCGTCGGCGGACGACTTCCAGGGATTGAAGGCGAGCGTTGGGTCGCTGCTCGTCAAGGCAAGGCATTGCCGATCGAAGACAGCCTGGAGCATGGCCCGGTCCGTGCCGTTAAGGCGATTTTCCTCCAGCTGGCGATTATAGCACCTTACGCCATTTGGGGCCGTCGCGTCTCTGATGAAGTCAACCGCGGACCCCAATAGCGGGCTCTGGCCAGACGTCTCGGATTTGGAGGTGGTGTAGAAGAGTTCGGCCTTGGTCTCGGTATTGAACTGGTAACGCAGGCCCAGATTCAGGTTCCACTGTGTCGCCGTGTTCGAAATCCGGCCTGTCGGCAGCTCGCCCGCCTCGACCTCCGATTTTGGATTATAGGCGACCAACGGCCCCGGCGTGAACCGGTCGAAATAATAGGCCGGGAAAGGATTGTAAGCCTGGCCGGGGGCGAGCTGAACGCGCAACCCTTCCGAATACAAGATGTCCTGCTCGTTCTTGCTGCGCGAATAAAGCGCGTTGCCGAAGGCTGTCAGCCTGCTGGTCAGCTTTTGCTCGAAGTTGAGCGTACCGCTGATCGTGTCAGACTCCGGCCCGGCCAACTCCGGCACAACGTCCGGCAAGGCCTCTGCCCCGACTGTAATGAAGTCGTTCAGACCCGGACGACCAACTAGGCCCGGCCTGACGGTGAGGCCCTGCGCGACGTAACGCGCGTTGTAATCGGGCGGATCGAACGAATAATAGCCGCGGTCGATGACGCCAGGTTGCAGCCCGCGACTGAACGACCGCAGATCAAATGTTGTGTCGCCACCGTAGTAGCTGGCGTAGTTTTGCGTGACATAGCCGCTCTTGTAGTTGTTGACCGGCTTACGCTGGTTGTAGTCGATCGTCCCTGAGATGTTGCCGGAGCCCCAGGAATAGCCGGAAAACAGGCTTATGCGGCTGTTGTCGGCGTCATTGCTGGACTCTTCGTGCTGAACCGTCAGGGTCGAACCGACGAAATCCTTGCGCAGAATGAAGTTGATGACGCCACCGATGGCGTCGGCGCCATAGATGGCGGACGCGCCGCCGACCGAAATCTCGACGCGCTCGACGGCGCTGAGAGGGATGCCGTTCAGATTGGCGAATCCGTCTTCAATGCCGGCGGCTCCGGCGACGCGACGGCCGTTGACAAGGATCAGCGTGTTGCCGGCGCCCAGGCCGCCGAGATTGGCGGCCGACACGCCCAGCGAGCCGATCTGCGAGACTTCGGTTCCTCTACGATTAGATAGCGGACCCCGCGCCCGCTCGTTGGTGATAGCCCCAATGGTGTTGACGTTCTGCGGCAGGGTCCGGATCAGTTGCTCGACGCTGGTCACGCCGCGCGCCTGGATTTCCTCCTTCGAAATGACAATGACCCGCGACGTCGGGTCACCGGTTGCAAGACGGCTGCCTGTCACCTCGACCGACTCCACGACCGAAGTCTCACCGGCTGGCTGAGCGGCGCGGGCGCGCTCTGCTTCTGTCGGCTGCGGCGCCGATTGGGCCCAGGCCCCGCCAGCAGATGCACAGAGCATCAGCGCCAGCATTGAAGTGCTCATCGATCTCGTCGTCACGTCATTCCCCCTGCCAGCCACGCCGGCGAAAATTTCCACCTCCGTTGCGTGGTGAAGGGAATGACGCGGCGTTCAGTGACCGGCAGAAATTCCGCAGCACGTTGCAACACCGTCATGGATACGTCGCCAAGCTTGCACCAAACTGGCAGCCCTAACGTCGTGAGGTGGAATCGCACCCCGCAACAACCCGCACGCAACAATCTTGCTGATCGTGTCCAGTTAGACACAGCTGACGCACGATCCTCTCCGTCTGCCTCAACCACGGGTTATCCATGCCTCAAACGACCATTGAGCGTGTCGCCAACCTCATAAACTACCCGCTCAACTAGGCGGGTTATTTGTCATGCTGCCGACATCAGACAGTTCCTCGTGTCGGCGGGATTTGTCGGTTTGCGGCGCAGCATCGTCTTGCGTCGCGGCCAAGGCCTAGACATAAGAGCGAAACCGCAAATGCGGGCCGGCTTAGCTCAGTTGGTAGAGCGCCAGTTTTGTAAACTGGATGTCGCGGGTTCGATTCCTGCAGCCGGCACCACGCCTTTCGACCATCGGGGACATGGCCGACACAACCAACAAGCTGGGCCACAAGATCGGTGCGCGGGGCGGGAGAACCCGCCAGGCGATCCTCGACGCGACCCAACGCTTGTTGAACGAGCGGCACTACGGCGAAATCCGCGTCGCCGATCTGGCCTCGGCCGCGGGTGTATCGCCTTCCAACTTCTACACCTATTTCAAGACGGTCGAAGAACCTGTTCTGGCGTTGTGCGAAGTCGCCGCTGCGGATTTTCAGGGGCTGGCGGCGCATTTCCAGGCCGACTGGCCGGGCGATAAGGCCTTCGTAATCGCGCGCGCCTTCATTCTGGATGTGATGGCCATCTGGCGCAGTCACGGTCAGGTTCTGCGTGTCGAACATATGCTGGCGGACAATGGCGACGCCGCCTTCGTCGAAAGCCGGGTGCGCCGTTTGCGCCGACTGCACCTGTCCATCGAACGCCGCGTGGCTCAGGCTCACGCCAGCGGTCTGCATCCCAAGGACTATAATCCGCGGCTGGCCTCCTATCAGATCGCCTCGATCGCCGAATCGACGGCGGCCAGTTTCGATCTGTTGCGACGGGCCGATACGCCCGAGGCCATTCTGGACACGGCGGCCATCATCATCGTCAAGCTGACGACGGGACGTTAGAGACCCAGCGGCCCATACAGCCAGGTCAGCCAGATGCCGACGGCCAGGAAGACGCCGAAAGGCAGCTTATCCGATCCGCTGACGCTGCGCCGGACCACCAGAATGCCGAAAACCAGGCTGAGCCCGACGGCGCAGGCCCACAGCAGCACGCTGGGCAGGCCCATCCAGCCGACCCACGCCCCAGCCCCCGCAAACAGGAAGGGGTCGCCCCCGCCCAAGCCGTCGCGCTTGCGAACAATCCGATAGACACGCCCCAGCGCCCACAGCCCGCCAAAGCCGATCGCCGCACCGATGAGATGCGAGAAGGCGACACTCCAATCCATGACCGCCGCGACGCCCAAGCCCGTGGCGATCAGGGGCCACGTCAGGATGTCCGGCAGCCAGAAGTTCTCGCCGTCCACGACAGCAATCAGCAGCAACTGCCAGCCCAGGATCGCCGTTGCCGCCGTCATCAACCACGCTTGGCCACAGAGCCCCGCCCAAACGCCCAACAAGCCCCCGCCGAGCACGATCAGAGGATCGCGCCAGCGTGGCGCCGCGCGAGAATCTTCGCCTCGAAGGCGCGCGCTGACGACCGCGACGAGACGGCCGACGATCAGGCCCAGCCCGCCCATGACGGCAGCGGCGAGTACAGGGTTCATCAGGGCGTCCCGACGGCGGCGAACCGCCTTGGCTTAACCGCCTCCGAGCGCCACCGCCACATGATAGGTCACCAGCGACGCCAGATAGGCCAGACCGAACATGTAGCCGATCATGATCCAAGTCCATTTCAGCGAGTTGGTTTCACGCCTCACCACGCCTAGCGTCGCCACGCACTGGGGCGCAAAGATGTACCAAGCTAGGAACGACAGCGCCGTCGCCAACGACCAGTGCGACGCAAGGGTCGAGGCCAGAAGGCCTGTCGCATTCTCGGCGTCGGCGATGGCGTAGGTCGTGCCCAGCGCCGCCACCGCGACCTCGCGCGCCGCCATGCCGGGGATGAGGGCAATGACCATCTGCCAGTTGAAGCCGATGGGCGCGAAAATGGGCTCCAGCGCCCGACCCAACATGCCGGCGAAGGAATAGTCGATGGCCGGCAGGGTCGCGTTCTCGGGCGGATAGGGGAATGTCGCCAGCACCCAAAGGATGATCACGGCCGGCAGGATGATGCGGCCCGCGCGGGTCAGGAAAATCTTGGCCCGGAGCCACAGGTTGAAACCAACGCTGCGCAGGTCCGGCGTCTTGTAGGCCGGAAGCTCCATCATGAAGGGCTCGACCGCCCCGCGCCAGAACACCTTGCGGATCAGCAGGGAGACGATCAGCGCGCTGACGATGCCGGCGGCGTAAAGGCCGAACATCACAAGGCCTTGCAGGTTGGCGAAGCCCCAGACCGTCTCATTCGGAATGAAGGCGGCGATGATCAGCGTATAGACCGGGATGCGCGCCGAGCAGGTCATCAGCGGGGCGACCAGGATGGTGGTCAGGCGGTCGCGTCGCGAATCGATCACCCGCGCCGCCATGACGCCGGGAATGGCGCAGGCGAAACTGGACAGCAGCGGGATGAAGGCCCGGCCGTGCAGCCCTGCGCCGCCCATGATCTTGTCCATCAGAAAGGCCGCGCGGGCCATATAGCCGAAGTCTTCCAGCGCGATGATGAACAGGAACAGGATCAAAATCTGCGGCAGGAACACCAGCACGCTGCCGACGCCGGAAATGATCCCGTCAACGATCAGGCTTTGCAGCAGGCCGTCCGGCAGCACATTGGCGACCAGGCCGCCCAACCAGCCGATGCCGGCCTCGATGCCGTCCATCACGGGCGCGGCCCAGCTGAACACGGCCTGGAACATCACAAACAGCAGGGCGAACAGGATCAGCAACCCGCCGACCGGATGCAGCAGCACCGAATCGATCCTGCCGGTCACGGTGTCGGGCCGCTCAGGCGGACGGACGCAGGCCTTCATGATCCGCTCGGCCTCGCGGGCGGCGGTTCGCAACTCGGCGGCGTCGGGCGAATGCCAGCGGCTTTCGGTCACGGCGGCGACGGCGGCCTGATCCTCGATGGCGGCGACCAGATCGTCGATGCCGCGCTTGCGCGTGGCCACCGTGGTGATGATCGGCACCCCCAGTTCGGCGCGCAGTCGCTCCAGATCGATGCGCAGGCCCTGGCGCTGGGCGATGTCATACATGTTCAGCGCCAGAACCATCGGCCGACCAACGGCCTTCAGCTCCAGAATAAGGCGCAGGACCAGACGCAGATTGGTGGCGTCGGCGACACAGACCACCACGTCGGGCGGCGTCTCGCCGGCCAATCGCCCCAGGACGGCGTCGCGCGTGACCTCCTCGTCCGGGCTGCGGGCGCGCAGGGAATAGGTGCCGGGCAGGTCCAGCACCGACATCGTGCGGCCCGAGGCGGCGCGGATCAGGCCTTCCTTACGCTCCACCGTCACGCCGGCGTAGTTGGCGACCTTCTGGTGAGCGCCAGTCAGGGCGTTGAACAGGGCCGTCTTGCCGCTGTTGGGATTGCCGACCAGGGCGACGCGAGCGGTCTTCAGCGCAATGTCCATCAGGCGGCGCCTAGCCGGATCGACAGGCTTTCCGCCTCGTGACGACGCAGGGCCACGCGCATGTCGTCCACCTTCATGGCGATCGGGTCGCGTCCGAACAGACCTTCGTGCAGCAGTTCGATCTGCGCGCCTTCGACGAAGCCCAGTTCCAGCAGACGGCGTTCCAGCTCGACCGCCTCGCCCTGATGGTGACAATGGGCGCCCACCTGAACGATGACGCCGCGATCGCCGCGTCGGGCCTGGCTCAACTTTATGGTGTCGGTCAATTCTACGCTCGCACGGGCGAGGCCGCTCCCCAACGGCTCCGCGTTTCTTTGACACTGATTATCAGGTGCGAGGGGCCTACGTCCAGCAGGACAGCTTGACCAATTGCCGCGCCGACGCGTTGCGCTATCACAAGGCAAACAGGAAGCCGCCATGCCCCGCCACGCCCTCGTCGCCCCCCTTCTTCTGGCCCCTCTTTTGGCCTTGGCCGCCTGTGGTCAGGGCGAACCGTCCACAACTACGCCTGCCGCGCCGGTTCACGTGCTGACGGATGCGGAAAAGGCGACGCTTCTGGCCTCCCTGCCCGCCCCCTACAATGCGGGCGATCTCGAGAACGGGCGTCGGGCGTTTGCGCGCTGTCGCGCCTGCCACACCATCGGCGAAGGCGGTCCAGACATGGCGGGTCCAAATCTGTACGGTGTGTTCGGCCGCAAGGCGGGTGATCGTCCGCGCTACAACTATTCCAACGCCATGCGCACGGCGACCTTCACCTGGGACTCCGAGAAGCTGGATCACTGGCTGGAAAACCCGCGCACCTTCCTGCCCGGCAACAAGATGACCTTCCCCGGTCTGCCCGACGCCACGGATCGCCGCGACGTCATCGCCTTCCTGAAGGTGGAGACGGGCTACAAACCGGAGCCTGCGCCAGCCTCCTGATCCGTCAGGCCTCGGGCAGTTCCTTGGAGCCGCCCTCGCGCAGTTCCTGAGCTTCCCACTCCTCGATCTTGCGGGCGGTCCATTCGGGCGACTTGGTGAAGCGCGCCAAGACGCCATAGATCACCGGTACGACGAATAGGGTCAGGACGGTGGCGAAGATGGCGCCGGTGAAGATCACCACGCCGATCGTCTGACGGCTGCCGGCGCCGGCGCCTTGCCACAGCACCAGCGGCAGAGCGCCGAAAGCGGTTGCGATCGAGGTCATGATGATCGGACGCAGACGCAAGGACGACGACTCGATGATCGCCTCCCTGATGGAGCGTCCCTGGTCGCGCAGTTGGTTGGCGAACTCGACGATCAGAATGCCGTTTTTAGCCGCCACCCCGATCAGGATGATCAGGCCGATCTGGCTGTAGATGTTCAGGCTGGAGCCCGCCATCAGCAGACCGAACAGACCGCCCGCCGCCGCCAGCGGCACCGTCAGCATGATGACGGCCGGCGTGATCCAGCTTTCGAACTGGGCCGCCAGAACCAGGAAGACCAGCAACAGCGCCAGACCGAAGGCCGCGAACACCGCCCCGCCCGCTTCCTGCTGATCGCGCGCCGCCCCGCCCCACTGAGTAACGACGGCCCCTTGCGGCTGCTTCGCCGCTTCGGCGTTCAGAAACTGAATCGCGTCGTCGATGGTGGTGCCGGGATTGAGGTCGGCCTGCAGGGAGATCGCGCGCTGACGATCCAGACGGCGACGGTCCGGCGTGTCGCCGCTGGTCTTGGTCGTGACCACGGCCGACAGCGGCACGAGTTGGCCGCCCCCGGTCGCGACATACAGGGCTTCCAGGTCGGCGACCTCGCGACGATTGTCGCGCTCCGTCTGCAGGATGACGTCGTATTCCTGACCGCCCTTGATGTAGGTCGTGGCGCGGCGAGAGCCGAACATGGTCTCCAGCGTGCGGCCGATGGACTGGGACGAAACGCCCAGCGCGGCGGCTTTCTGCGGATCGACGTCGACCAGCAGACGCGGCGAATTCGGCTCATAGTTCAGGCGTGGACGCGAGAAGCCGGGATTGGCCTGGGCCGCAGCCAGCATAGGCTGGAGCCAGGCGTAGATCTGCTGATAGTCGCTGCCGGTCGCGATGAGCTCGATGGAGTTGGAGTTGCCACCGCCGCGCTGGAAGGCGCCGGGCGTCGAAGCGTTGACCTGGGCGCCCGTCTGGCCGCGCAGCTTGCCGTTCAGTTCCTGAGCGATCTCGGCCGCCGAACGGTCGCGCTTGGACCAGTCGGCAAGCGTGAGGACCGCGTTGCCGGAGTTGAAACCGCTGCCGCCGAAGCCAGGCGCGGACACCAGATAGCTGTCGGCCTCGCCGCTGGTCTTGTATTCGGCCAGCAGAGGTTCCAGCCCCAGCATGATCTTGCGGGTGTAGTCGAAGCCCGCGCCTTCGGGCCCGGCAACGCGCACCGTGACCCGGCCGCGATCCTCGTCCGGCACCAGTTCATTAGGCAGGGTCAGGAAGATGCCGCCCGCCCCCGCTGCGACCAGCAGGATCAACGCGCCGACGCCGATCACGGCGACGCGTCGGCCCAACAGCATGTTCAGCGACCGGCCATAGGACGACTTCAACCGGTCCATGCCCCAGTCGACCTTGCGCGCCACCCAGCCGCCGCCGTGAGCGGGTCGCAGAATCTTGGAGGCCAGCATCGGCGACAGGCTAAGCGCCAGGAAGGCGGAAAAGGCCACGGCCGCCGCGATCGCCGCGGCCAGTTCGACGAACAGACGTCCGACATAGCCCGGCAGGAACAGCAGCGGCGCGAACACCGACAGCAGCACAATGGTGGTGGCCACGACCGCGAAGAAGACCTGGCGCGCACCGCGTTCGGCGGCGACCAGAGGCGGCTCGCCCAGATCCAGACGGCGCTGGATGTTCTCGACCACCACGATGGCGTCATCGACCACGAGGCCGATGGCCAGAACCAGGGCCAAGAGCGTCAACAGATTCAGCGAGAAGCCCAGCGGCGCCAGGACGATGAAGGTCGCCAGCAGACAGATCGGCGCCACGATGGAGGGGATCAGCGCGGCTCGCAGGCTGCCAAGGAAGATGAAGTTCACCAGGGCCACCAGGGCCATGGAGATGCCGATGGTGATCCAGACCTCGTCGATCGCGTGCGAGGTGAAGACCGAGTTGTCGGATCCGACCTCGATGGTCACACCCGGCGGCAAGGTCGGCCGGATTTCCTCGATCATCTTGTGGACGCCGTCCGAGATGGCGAGGTCGTTCGACTGCGCCTGACGGGTCACGGCCAGGCCAATTTGATCCATCCCGTTGCCACGGAACAGACGCCGGTCTTCTTCCGGCGCTTCCTCGACGCGGGCGATGTCGCCAAGGCGCGTCACATAGGTCGGCTGCCCCTGGATGATGGCCGACGATCCGCTGCCCGTGCCTGTGGCGACCGTCGCTGAGGCCGAGGCCGAGCCTCGTGTGCCGATGGGCAACTGGCGGAAATCTTCCGGCAGGGCGTAGGTACGCGCTACGCGGACGGTGTAATTCTTGTCCGTCGACTCCAGCGAGCCGGCGGGAAGCTCGACATTCTGGCTCGTCAGGGCCGTCTCGACGTCGTTGACCGTCAGGCCCCGCGCCGCCATGGCGGCGGAATCCAGCCAGATTCGCATCGAATAGCGCTGCTCGCCATAGATGTTGACCTGGGCCACGCCGGGCACCGTCGCCATCCGGTCGATCAGATATCGGTCAGCGTAATCGGTCAGCTGAAGCCGGTTCATGCTGGTCGAGCGCAGGAAGACGATGATGATCGGCTGGCCATCGGAATCGGCCTTGGCCACTTCGGGCGGGTCGGCCTGGTCCGGAAGGCGGCCGACCACGCGGCTGACGCGGTCGCGCACGTCGTTGGCGGCGTCGTCGATATTGCGGTCCAGCGAGAACTCGATGTTCACGTTGGAGCGCCCGTCGCGGCTGGTCGAGTTGATGCGCTCGACGCCCTGGATGCCGGCGATCTGCTGCTCAACCGGCTCGGTGATGCGGCTCTCGATCACCTCGGCCGAGGCGCCGGCATAACTGGTGTTGACCGACACGATGGGCGGATCGACGTCCGGCAGTTCACGCACGGGCAGGAAGAAGAAGGCCGCCGCACCGATGACGCACAGCACAATGGCCGCGACGGCCGCGAAGACGGGCCGCCGGACCGAAACGTCGGACAGCATCATTTGGCGGCGCCCGACTTGCGACCCTGGGCGCCCACGCTGACCGGTGCGCCCGGCTGAATACGGTTCAGGCCCGATCCGACGATGCGGTCGCCGGCCTCGATGCCGGACAGGATTTCAACAAAGCCGTTCTCGACGGCCCCGGCTTCGACCTCGACCCGCTGCGCGGTGGAGCCGTTCTGGCCGGGAGCGATGCGGTAGACGAAGGCGCCGGCGCCTTCATATTGCACGGCCGACTCGGGCACGGCGGCGCTCTGACGCTGGCCCTGCTGGACCGCCACACGCATCAGCATGCCGGGACGGATGCGACCGCCGGGGTTGGGGAACTCCGCGCGCGCCGTCGCGGCGCGGGTCGTTTCGTTGACGCGCGTGTCGATCAGAGCGATCCGCCCCGTGAACGGCTCATCGCCATAGGCGTCTGCCGTCGCGGTCAGCTGGGCGCCGGGACGCAGCAGGTTCAGATAGCGCTCAGGGAGGGGGAAATCGACGCGGATCGTAGAGGTGTCGTCCAGCGTCGTGATCACCGCGCCCGGATTGATCAGCGTGCCGGGCGTCACTGTGGTCAGACCGACACGGCCGGAGAACGGCGCCCGGATCACCCGGTCGCCGCGACGCGCCTGGGCCGCTTGCAACGACGCCCGCGCGGTTTCCAACCCGGTCTCGGCCTGTTCCAGCATGACCTGGGGCGCGACGCCCCGGTCGGCCAAGGCCTTGTAGCGATCGTATTCACGCTGGGCCTGATTGACGTTGGCGCGAGCCTCGATAATGGCCGCGTCTTCTTCGCGCGCCTGCAGTTCGACCAATGGCGCGCCGGCCGAGACGTACTGGCCGTCCGCGAACAGGACGCGGGTGATCAGTTCGGTGGTCGAGGAGGTGACGTTCACCGACCGCTCGCCGCGCGCCACGCCCAAAACGCGAATCTGATCCGAGAAGGGTCGCTGCGCCACGACGGCCTCGGACACCTGCTGCGCCCCGCGTCCGCGACCGCCGGGGCCGGCGCCCTTCTTCTCATCTCCGCTAGCGACCTTCGCGATAGCGGCGACGACCATCAGCCCCAGCAGAACCGCTGCGGCGACGAGGAAGAAATGACGTTTGATCACGCGGGAGTCTCTCGGTCGGGGGGACGCCGCATTGCATTACCGGGTAATGAGGTGCGCGCAATGTCTGCTTCAACGCGCCAGCCGACAACTTCCGTCGCGAAAAGATGCGCTAGAAGCGGCGCCACAGCGCGACGACAGGTCCGCGCGCGATCGCGGCCTCGCGCCCTGCGACGGTTTGCCTCCATCCGGCCTGCAAGCTCCAGTCGCCGAAGTCACGCACCACCGAGGCTTCCAGTGAGAGCCAGCGCGCGCCGCCGTCAGCCGCGCCGCCGAACGCCTGACCCAGCACCATCCAATCCTCGCCGATCCGGGCGCCTGCCGTGGCGTCTATGCGGGTTTCATCCGGCAGGCCGTCGCGAAGACGGCGTGCGGCCTGAAGTTCGACGAATGCGCCGTCCATTCCCCAGCGCTCGCCCATCTCGCTAAGGGATCGGCCGACCGAGACTCGCGCCTCCCAGTCGTGATCGCCGACGCCCGGCGCGGCATAGCCGGCGTTGCGCCCCTCCCCGGCCTGGGTATAGCCGCCATAAAGGCTGACGGCGTTCCGGTCATCGCGCCAGACCTGCCAGGTCGCACCGATCTCGATTGGGCCGCGCCCGCTGTAATCGACAAAGGCGTCCTCGCCGTCCTGCCAGTCCGCCTTGAGCTGCAGCGTCAGCAGATCCAACACGCCGTATTCGGCGAACACACCCAAGGTCGCATCGCGCCGCCGGCCAGGCAGATCACGTTCCTCGCCAGCAGCGTCGAAACCTGTGTCGGCGCTCAGCCGCTCGTACTTGACGATGGCCTGGCCCTTGTCCTTCGGCTGGGTCCAGGCGCCGGCGAGGGCTTGGGTCGGCGTCAGCGCCGCGAGGACCAGCGCCCCCGCAACAACGGCACCTAGGCGTCGTAGCCTGGCGACTTGCGATCCAGCTGGCGCAGCGCGCCCGGCCAGGCCAGAGACGAGATGAAGCCGATGCCGCGCCCCTGCTCCTTGGTCTCGGCCTGCGCTTCGTCCGGCGCCAACAGGATGTGCTCGCGCCCGCCGGACAGCGCTGCAACCTGCTGCGCGCAGGCCCTCTCCAGGAAGAAGATGCCGATCCATGCCTGAGCCGCCGTTTCCCCGACCGCCAGCGTGCCGTGGTTTCGCAGCAGCATCAGCGGTTTGTCCCCCAGGTCGGCGACCAGACGTTCGCGTTCGTCATGGTTCAGGGCCAACCCCTCGTACCCATGATACGCAACCTGATGCTGTAGTAAACACGCGTTCTGACTGACGGGGAGCAAACCTTCGGCCTGAGCGGCGACGCCCACGCCGTTCACTGTATGCAGATGGATGACGAACTTGGCGTCTTCGCGCGCGGCGTGGACGGCCGAGTGGATCGTGAAGCCCGCCGGATTGATGAAATAGGGCGTGTCCTGGACGATGTTCCCCTCCAGATCGACCTTCACCAACGAAGAGGCCGTGATCTCGTCGAAGTAGAAGCCGTAGGGATTGATCAGGAAATGATGCTCCGGCCCGGGCACGCGCGCCGAGATATGGGTGAAGATCATGTCGTCCCAACCGTTCAAGGCGACCAGCCGATAGAGGGCCGCCAGCTCCACACGGACCTGCCATTCGGCTTCGGACACGCGCGACTTGATCGAGGGACTGGTTCCGTCCGCCATGATTTCCTCCTGCCTCTGGATGGGCTTTTACAAACCGTCACCCCGCGTGGTCGCGTCGTCAAGCCGACAAGGCCGCCGTTGACGTGACGTCACCCCCTGCAGCGGCCTTGCTTAACCCGGTCTTCATCACGCAAGCATATGGATAAGCATCGTCGCCGGTTCGGGGAGCCGCCTTGTCTGTCGTTCAACTGGAGCCGCCCCGCGACGCCTGGGACGACCGGACTGTGTCTGAGCTTCTGGCGCTGGCCAGCAGCCGTTCGGCCGACGACCGTCAGCGCCTGCTGCTGAAGGTCACCTCGCTGTGTGAATCCAATCCGCCGCCGCCCAAGGTCGCGCCGCTGCTCAGCGACATCTTTCTCGCTCTGACGGCACAGGCCGAGCGGGATATTCGACTGGCCCTGTCCGAACGGATCGCGGGCGTCGACTGGGCGCCACCTGCGCTGGTCAATATGCTGGCGTTGGATGAGATCGAGATCGCCCGCCCGGTCATCACCTCCAGCCCGCTTCTTCAAAACACCGACCTCATACGCCTGCTGATCGAGGCGACGCTGGAGCATCAGATCGCCGTCGTCCGGCGCCCGCAGCTGGCGCGGCCGGTCGTGGACACGATTGTCGATCGCGCCGAGCCCGTCACCATGACGGCGCTGGCGTCCAACCGCACGGCCGACATTGGCGAAGAGGCAATGCGCAAGCTGGTCGACCATTCGCGCCGCATCGCGGGCCTGCGGGCGCCGTTGACGCGTCACCCCAGGCTGAACGAACAACTGGCTCAGCAGCTTTATCAATGGGTTGGCCAGGCTCTGCGTCAGTCGATCGGCGAACGCTTCCGCATCGACGACGCCCAGTTGAATGCAGCGGTTCAGGACGCGGCGGCGAAGGCTGTCGGCAGCCCGGAATGGCGCGCCATGTCCACCAGGACGACCGAGGATCGCGCACGCATCGACGCGGAACGACGACTGGTGGAAAAACTTCAAGCCGCCGGCCAGTTGCGTCCTGGCCTGCTGGTCCGCGCGCTGCGAGAACAGCGTTTCGAACTGTTTGAACAGACCCTGGCGGTTCTGGGCGGCTTTAGCGAGGCTCAGGTGCATCACGCCATCCGCGCGCCGACCGCCGAGCCGCTCTATCTCGCCTGCATCGCCGTGGGCGTGGACAAAGCCGTCTTCGCCTCCCTTCTGGTCGAGGTGCGCAAACTTTCGGGCGGAATGCCTGCCGACGGCGGCTGGAAGGCGACGCCGATGAGCGCGCACGCCGCCTCTCGCGCCTTCCATCAGATGATGCACAAGCCCGCGACCGTTTGACTCCGCACCCAAGCTCGGGCCACGTCGCCAAGTGACTCAGTCAAGCTCCTCTCCCCTGCCGTCATCGCCGCGATTGGCCTTCGTCGCCAGCGACCGGCCCGAAGCCCAGGCGGCGCGCAAAGTCCTGATCGCCCGCTATGGCGCCGTGCCCGAAGACGAGGCCGATGTGATCGTGGCCCTGGGCGGGGATGGACAGATGCTGGAAACCCTGCACGGCAACCTGCGCCAGCGCACGCCAGTGTACGGGATGAACCGCGGGTCGGTCGGCTTTCTGATGAACGACTACGACGACAACGGTCTGCTGGAGCGGATCGCGACGACCGAAAGGACGGTCATCCACCCTCTGCAGATGGACGCCTGGACTGAAAGCGGGGAGGTCCACACCGGCCTGGCCATCAACGAGGTGTCGCTGCTGCGCCAGACGCGCCAGTCGGCCAAGCTGAGGATCACCGTCGACGAGCGCGTGCGGCTGGAAGAACTGTCCTGCGATGGCTGCCTCGTAGCGACGCCTGCGGGATCGACCGCCTATAACCTGTCAGCACACGGCCCGATCATCCCATTGGACGCCCGCATCCTGGCCCTGACGCCCATCAGCGCCTTCCGGCCCCGTCGCTGGCGCGGCGCCCTGTTGTCGCACGGCGCCAAGGTGCGGTTCGAGGTTCTGGAGGCCGACAAGCGCCCAGTCTCAGCAACCGCCGACAACTTCGAGGTTCGGCGCGTCGCCCGCGTCGAGGTGCGCGAGCGTCGTGACGTCACCCTGACCATGCTCTTCGATGCGGGCCGGTCGTTTGACGAACGCGTAATGGCCGAACAGTTCGCCAACTGATCGGTCACGGCTTCTTAAGCCCGCTACCGTATCTTGGCGTGAACGTCCTATGGAGCCCGCCATGAGCAATCCGGCGCAGATCACCCCTCCGACCAACTCGCTGCGGCTCAAGGTCGGCGGCGGCTTCGGCATCAACGCCGACGCCATCGCTCGTGCAGAAGAGGCGCTGAAAGCCATGTCGGCCCAGTTCGGCCAGTGGCTGAACGACGAGGTCGTCAAGCTGGACAAGGCCCAGGCCGACATCCGTGAGCAGGGCTACACCCCCGCCACCGCAGAGGCTCTGTATTTCCGCGCTCATGATCTGAAGGGCTTGGGCACGACGTACGAATATCCGCTGGTCACCCGCATCGCCGGTTCGCTGTGCAAGATGCTGGACGACGCCGATCGCCGCATGACCGCGCCCATCGCCATTCTGGACGCCCACATCGACGCCATCCGCGCCGTGGTCCGCGACCAGATCAAGACCGACGAACATCCGACCGGCCGCGCCTTGGCCGAGACCTTGGAAGCCCGCGTCGCAGATCACCTCGCAGGCTGAAGCCCTTCCAGCCGTTTGCGAAAGGCCCGTCGTCTTGGCGGGCCTTTTTTCTTAGGCTGCGTTGGCGGCGGTCAGGCTGAGCGACGGCGACTGATCCAGCCGCTCCATCAGATAGGCCAGATCGTCACGCAGCACGGCCGGACGCTGGGTCAGGAACCGCTCAAGCATCTGATCGCGGAAATAGGCGCTCGACGTATCGATCCCCTCCGCCGCCAGCGCACGCCAGGTGTCGACCCCCGCGCGGAAGGCCTGGAACAGGCGCGGCGGCAAACCCGCGCGATCATAGATGGCCTTCAGCCCCAGCGGACCGGCGTCATGCACCATCAGCCAGGCGCGGTGATGCGGCGTGTTGGCCAGTTCGGCCAGCCCATATTCGAACATCGCCATCTGACCTCGCGCCAGTCCGCGCAGCAGCAGCGATGCATTCAACACGCGACGGGCGTTGAGCTGGGCCATGAAGGCCGCAAGATCGGTGCTGACGCTGGCCTGATCGACCAGATCGACCGTCATCCGCTCACGAGAGTATTGGGCCAGACGGATCGCCGTTTCCGGAGCCACAGCGTGATGGCTGATCAGATGTTCGCGCACCGCCTCGCTGGCGAGTTGGATCAACCGTTCGGTCACATGCAGCGGCAGGACCTGGCGATAGGCTACGGCGGTCAGGACTTCAGCCGCTTCGGTGAAACGATCCACGACGGTCGCCAGCGCGCCTTCGGATAGGTCGGCGTTGTCGTTCGCCGCCAAGGTGCGAACCGACTGCTCGCAGCCTTCGGCCGCCAGCACCGTCGCGACATCGCGCGACACCCGCGCCCGCCCCGCCACGGCGACCTGACGCACGACCGATCCGGCGCGCACGATCTCGATCAGATCCTCGTCGCTGAACGCCGGCGACGAGGCGATGATCGGCAGGGCGATGCTGTCCAGATCGCCGGCCAGTTTGCGCGCCACGTCATTGGGAATCAGATCGGACGCCTTCAGCGTCACGGCCATGGCGCGACGCACCAGTTCGGCGGCGTCATTGGCCAGCAGACGCAGGATTTTCTGCGCCGCCGCCCGGTCGTCCTCATTCAGTTCCGCGCGCTCCATGTTGCGGCACAGCTTGTGCGCCGCCTCGGCCCGCTCGTCGTCGTCCGTCGCCTTGATCAGGCGTCGAATGTCCACTTCTGTCAGGCGGGCGCGGAAGGCGGTCATGGACGGCTCGTGATGGAATCGGACGTTGATCCCAGAATGAGACTGCCATGCTTAACGGGCGGTTTACCATCGGTTGCAATGCAACGACTCAGAGCCTGATCGCTTTTTTGACGAACCGCTGCGCGGTTCGGCTGAAGCGTGAATCAGGCTCTTGCTTTAATCTGGAGCCTGATTCACGGCATCAGCGAAGTCGCGAAGCGACTTCCCCTCTACCGATCAGGCTCTAGGTCGATTCCTTGCCATTCGGCGAGAAAGCACCGCCGAACCCGCTGCTGGATGATCCATCCTGACCGAGCAATAGCGCCAGAAGGCCTTGATCCTGCTTCAGCCGGTCCAGACGTGCGGCCAGCATCTGGTCCTTGTCGCTCAGATTCGGCACGGCGTATTTCGTCTCGCCGGCTCCGGCGGCGGGTGCGCCCTCGCCGGCTGTGCGCTGCAGATTGGCGTGGACCTCGGCGACCGTGGCGGCGCGTCCATTGCGATAGAAGATGCTGCGGTTGGCCCGCGCAGCGTCGGGGAACAGCGCTGCGGCGCTACCGCCCGGATTACGATCCATCGCCTCCATCAAACCGGCGGCCCCAGCCGGCCCCAGGAAATGAGCCGCATACAGATCGCCTGCGCCCGGTTCCTTGCCCGTACGTCCGCGGAGATAGGCGGCATTGGACGCCGTCAACTCAGCCGCCATGGTCGAGGCCGCATGGGGATCGAACCGCAGGTCCAGCACCACGTTGCGCGCCGAACCCTCGACGCGCCAACGTCCGTCCGACCCGCGATGGATCAGATCGGCGTATTGGCCGTAACCGTGCTGGGCCCCGTGCTGCTTGACCGTGCCCAGCCAAGTCTGTTCGATGAATTGAAACAGGCCGGCGGCCGACGAGGTCGGGGCCTTGGCCGACGGGTTCATCGCGCTCTCGCGCCGCGCGGTCTTGACCAGGAATTCATAGTCCACGCCAACGGCGTTCGACGCGCGCCGGATGGCCGCCTCTACTCCGCCTGTCGATGGAATCGCTGCGATACCCATGTGCGAAGGGTCGGCGAACGTAGTTAACCAACTCTTAATTCTTAACGGCCGCGTTAACGCCTCGACCTTCGTCGAACGAAAAAAACTTCGCCGTAAAGCCGCCACAACCTGCGCGCTCAACTTCCAGTTACGGGCGCTGCGGGGGCGGTGAACGAGGGAGTGACGTTATGATGATCCGTGCTGCCGGTGGTCCCGGCTTGATCAGCCCGATCGACTTCGGGGAACGCAAGAAGCCTATCCCGCGCTGGATGCTGGGCGCCATCGGCGTCTCGGTGATCCTGCACGTTGCGGCGGGGGTGGTGCTTTATAATCAACGGTTCGAGCTGAGCGGGCTGACGCCGCCCGAAAAGCCCGATGCCCCGATCGATATCGTCTTCCAAACGCTGCCGGAGCCCAAGCCGCTTCCGCCCACGGTTACGGCCGCCCCGCCGACGCCAATCCACAAACCGGCGCTGACCGTTCCTGTCGATGTGCCGACAATCGCACTCACCCCGCCAGAGAATCCGACGAACACGGCGCCGCCCGGACAAGTGATCGTCAGCACCGCGACCACCGGCGTCGAAGGCGGCACGGCGACGGTCGAGACGCCGCCTCGCCCGCCCTCGGTGATCAACAACCCGACCTGGGCCAGCCGGCCGTCGGCCGCCCAGATGGCGCGGGCCTATCCGAGCCGCGCCGCTGAGAACGGCACGCCAGGGTCCGCCAGCCTCAGCTGCGTGGTGCGGGTCGATGGCGGTCTGACCGGCTGTCGCGTCGTGGGCGAAACGCCCAGCGGCCAAGGCTTCGGCCGCGCCGCACAGAGCCTGACGCGCGACTTCCGCATGAACCCGCGCACCGTGGACGGCCGGCCTGTCGACGGCGCGACCGTCAACTTCACCGTCCGGTTCGCGATGGAGGGCTAGAACCGACCAGGGTCGAGGGCGCGGGCGTGTGGCGACGCCGTCCGCCCCTCGATCGCATCGGCGACCACGGCGCCGACCAAGGGCCCCAGCAACCAGCCGTTTCGACGCGGCGCCAAGGCCATGAACAGGCCCTCTTCACCAGGCGCCGCGCCCGCAAGCGGCAGACCATCCGCCGTCGCGCCCCGGATGCCGACGCGCCATTCGATAGACAGCGGCTCAGGGGACCGACCCAGCGCAGCCCACGCCGCCTGTGTCAGACGTCCGGACGCCTCGGCATCCGGCGCCGTATCCCGCCGCTCCGGCTCCATCGTCGCTCCGATGACCGCGCCAGACGCCATTGGCGCGACATAGGCGCCCGGCCCGCGCACGACATGATCGACCAGATGTCCGGCTGCGACACCAATCTGTCCCCGGATCGGCTGGATCGCCTCGACCAAACGGCGCGCGGTCTCGGGCAGACCCGCTATGGCGTCACCGGCGCCGGTGGCCAGCACGACCGCCTCCGCATCCAGCCAGTGATCGCCGATTTCGAGTCGCCAGCCGCCATCGGCGCGGGCAATCGTCGTCACCGTCCCAGCTACGACAGCCTCGCCCAGCGCCTGCCTCAGCGCCGCTAATGCCTGTGCAGGATCGACCTGATAATCCTCTTCTGTCGTGACGGAGTCGCCCTCGCGCCATGCGTCGAAGCCCAGCGCCCGCAACCGCGCCTCCATCGCCTCCACATCGCCGCCTCGCCATTCGGCCGGTCGACGCGCCAGAGCGATGCCGGCCGCCGTCGCGAACTCGGGCCACAGATCGCGTCCCGCCCGAAACAGTTGGGCGCGATCCAGCGACACGTCATCGATGGCTGATTCCATCGCCGGGGCGATCATTCCCGCAGCGACCAGGGAGGCGTTCACCTCGCCGGGATCGACCACCAACACCGCGCGGCCGCGCCGATGCAGCTCGAACGCCGTGCAAAGCCCCAGCACGCCAGCGCCGACGATCACAATGGAAGAAGAAGACGTCACGGGCCGTCTGATCGACCCGTGACGCCCCTATTGCAAGATGGCTTCCGCCTATTCGGCCGCCATCGAGGCCGCGCCGGCGTCGTCAAGACGCGCGACCAGGGCCGCGTGCTGGTCCCACAGTGCGGTCGGCAGTCGATCGCCGAACTGGCGATAGAAGTCGGGGATCAGCGCCGCCTCTTCGGCCCAGACGCCTGCATCAACGTCCAGCAGGGTCGCCAATTGCGTCGGCGTCAGGTCCAGGCCTGATAGGTCCAAGGCCGTGACCGAAGGCACGCGCCCGACCGCCGTATCGACCGCCTCGGCCTCGTCGTCGATCCGCTCGCTGATCCATTTTAAAACACGAACGTTGTCGCCGAAACCGGGCCAGACGAACCGGCCGTCCTGATCTTTTCTGAACCAGTTGACGAAGAAGATGCGCGGTAGTTTCGACGCGTCTCGCCTCTGCCCCATCTTCAGCCAGTGGGCGAAATAGTCGCCCATGTTGTAGCCGCAGAACGGCAGCATGGCGAAGGGATCGCGGCGCAGTTCGCCGACCTTGTTCTCGGCCGCCGCGGTGCCTTCGGACGCCACGGTCGAGCCCATGAAGACGCCGTGCTCCCAATCGAAGGCTTCGGTCACCAACGGCACGGCGCTGGCGCGACGACCGCCGAACAGAATCGCGTCGATCGGCACGCCCTTGGGATCTTCCCATTCCGGCGCGATGGCCGGGCATTGGCTGGCGGGCGCCGCGAAACGGGCGTTGGGGTGCGCGGCGGGTTCGCCGGACGCCGGATCGTGCGGATGTCCCTTCCAGTTCGTCAGGCCCTCAGGCGCTTGTTTCGTCAGCCCCTCCCACCACACGTCGCCATCGTTGGTCAGGGCGGTGTTGGTGAAGATGGTGTTGGAGGCCAAGGTCTCCAGCGCATTGTGGTTGGTGTTGCGGCTGGTGCCCGGCGCGACGCCGAAGAAGCCGGCCTCGGGATTGACCGCATACAGTCGCCCGTCGTCGCCGAACCGCATCCAGGCGATGTCGTCGCCGATGGTCTCGGCCTTCCAGCCCGGCAGGCTGGGCTGCAGCATGGCCAGGTTCGTCTTGCCGCACGCGCTGGGGAAGGCGGCAGCGACGTATTTCGCTCGGCCCTTCGGATCCGTCAGCTTCAGGATCAGCATGTGCTCGGCCAGCCATCCCTCATCACGAGCCATGATCGAGGCGATGCGCAGGGCGTAGCATTTCTTGCCCAACAGGGCGTTGCCGCCATAGCCCGAGCCATACGACCAGATTTCCCGCGTCTCGGGGAAATGAACGATCCACTTGTCGTCATTGCAGGGCCAGGCCACGTCCGCCTGACCGTCGGCCAGCGGCGCACCCAGCGTATGGACGGCCGGTACGAAGACGCCCTTATCGCCCAACTGATCCAGCGCCGGCTTACCCATGCGGGTCATCACCCCCATAGACAGGGCGACATAGCCGCTGTCGGTGATCTCGACGCCCAAGGCGCTGATCTCCGACCCCAGCGGGCCCATGCAGAACGGGACGACGTACATGGTCCGCCCGGCCATGCAGCCATCGAACAGACCATCCAGACGCGCGCGCATCTCGATCGGGTCGGCCCAGTTGTTGGTCGGGCCGGCGTCCGCCTCATCATCCGAGCAGATAAAGGTCCGGCTCTCGACGCGCGCCACATCGCGGGGATCGGAGGCGGCGTAGTAGCAGCCCGGCCGCTTGGTCTGATCAAGCGCCTTCAGCGTGCCCTTGGCCAGCAGATCGGCGGTGATGGCCTCTTTCTCGGCCTCGGAGCCGTCGCACCAATGGACCTTGGCGGGCTTGGTCAGGGCGGCGATCTGCTCGACCCAGGCGATCAGCCCGGCATGGGCGGTGGGCGCCGGGCGCAATCCGGGCGTAGCGAGAATGGACAAGGGCGTCTCCTGAGCGAAAAGGTCCGACGATCTAACGCCGTCGTGGCCTTCAGAGCGTGACGATCACGCACTGTTACAGGCGAATTGCGCCGGGTCTCGGTGATCGTCAAGTTGCGCAAAAAATGCACAAACAACCGACCTTTCGCGGTGAGAAATCGCAGATGTGTTCGTCGCGCTTCGGCGATACTTAGGAGGAATGAATAGCCTGGACTCCATCACCGTCTTGCCGGACGGCGCACTGACATCGCCCGCCGCGCGTCGAAACGCCGAGGCGATTCTTCGCGTGCTCCGCGCCCATCTGTCCGCGCGTGGATCGGTGCTCGAGATCGCGTCCGGATCGGGCGAACACGCCGCCGCCTTCGCCGCCGCCCTGCCTGGTCTCGACTGGACCCCCAGCGACCCTAGCGATCAGGCCCGCGAAAGCATCGCCGCCTGGAGCCGCCAGCTCGCCCTGTCGAACCTGAAGACGCCGTCGGCCATCGACGCCGGCGATCCCACGACATGGCCGACCGGCACGTTTGACGCCCTGTATTGTGCGAACATGATGCACATCAGCCCCTGGTCGGCGACCGAGGGGCTGATGGATCTGGCCGGTAGGGTCTTGCGACGCCCCGGCGGCCTGCTGGCGCTTTATGGCCCCTACCGCGAGGCCGAGGTTCCGCTGGCGGAGTCCAACGCGGCCTTCGACGTCAGTCTGAAGGCGCGAAACGTGGAATGGGGTCTGCGTGATCACGAAGCTGTCGAGGCCCTGGCCCGCTCGCATGGCCTTGCGGCCACGCTGCGGGTTCAGATGCCGGCGAACAACCTCATCCTGCTGTTCCGCGCCGTCTGATCAGACAATCGCGCCGACCAGCTTGGACAGTTCGGCCCGCTCGTTCAGCAGCGTCACCCCCCCGTTTTTGAACACCGCGCCCTCGGCCTGGGCCGACACGCCGAAGCTCTCGGCCGCCAGCGTGACGCCGTCGGCGAAGGCGATGACCGTCACGCCGTTGGCCCGCGCCAGGTCGATCAGCGACCGCACGGCCGCCAAAGACGCCTCGTCCGTCGAACCGCCCGGAACGACCAAACCCTTCAGGCGACCTTCTACGATGTCCTTGGCCGTTGCGGTGGCCAGCACGGTCACGCCGCCGGCGATCAGGCTGGCGTCGCCCGTCGAGATCGGGGCAAGACCCACGCCCTCGGCCCGCAACGCGCCCTCCACGTCGCCCAACTCGCCAAATGCCATGTCACGCCGCATCACCAGCCCCATGCGCAGACGGGTGGGGACAGGACGGTTGTAACCGGTGCGACGGGGGCCTGCGGAAGATTTGTTTTGAGCGAACAAGACGTCTCCTTGAGATGTTTAATACTGATCCAGATCCGACGAGCGACGTCGTCGAACCGCCCACGCCGATGACCAGAAAAAAGAAAATCGACGGGTCCGACGCGTGTCGTCCCGCACTCTGGATCATTTGTGGAATGCGGTCCGATATAGTGATGATCCCGTCCGGATCAACCTGCCAGTTCGAACAGACTGGCCATGGTGATACTGAAAACGGCGACCCGCTTGCTCGCGCGCCCACCCGGCTCTAGACACCCGCATCGACTGGACGACGGAATCGCATGGCCTTCACCCGCACCTATGACGGCGACGAACCCGTTCGCGTGAATAAATGGCTGGGCCAGACCGGCGTCTGTTCGCGGCGCGAGGCCGATACCCTGATCGCCAATGGTCTGGTCTCCATCGATGGCGAGACCATCAGCGACGCCGGCCGAAAAATTCAACCGGGCGAGACCCTGACCCTGAACGACACGGCCCAGGCGGCCTTGGCGACCGGCATGACCCTGGTGCTGCACAAGCCGATCGGTTACGTCTCGGGCCAGCCCGATCCGGGCAAGATCCCGGCTGTGCGACTGCTGAAGACGCACAATCGTATCGGCGAGGGCGACACGCCTGCGCGAGACGCTTCCCTGCCCCCCATCGGCCGGCTGGACGAGGATTCACGCGGCCTGTTGCTGCTGTCGTCGGACGGCGTCGTCGCCAAGGCGGTGATCGGCCCGGCGTCCGAGCTGGACAAGGAATATCTGGTCGTCGTCGAAGGCCAGATCACCGAAGGCAAGCTCAGCAAGCTGCGCCACGGCCTGTCTCTGAACGACAAGCCGCTAAAGCCCGCCCGCGTCACCCAGATCGAGCCGCAGCGCCTTCGCTTCGTGCTGACCGAGGGCAAGTATCGCCAGATCCGCCGCATGTGCGAACTGGTCGCGCTGGAGGTCGTAGATCTCTATCGCACCCGCATCGGACCGCTGGTATTGGGCGACCTGCCCGAGGGTCGCTGGCGCCACCTGACCGATCAGGAACGCGCGATGCTGATCGCCGCCTCGACGACGCCTCCAGCGCCCTAATCGAGCGCCCTAATCGAGCGCTCTGAACCACCGGTCCAGCAGTTGGGCCTCCGCGCGGCGCGCCTCAGTGCGCTCGGCGGCCTCCGCGTCCACGCCCCACTGCTCTTCCTGGAACAGCTCGTCGATCCGCGACAGGTCGAACGCCGCCCCGCCACCCAACGCGCCCTGTTCCACCGCCAAAGCCAATACGGCCGACCCCAGCAGCGGCACGGCCGTCGCCAGTCCGGTCAGGCGGAAATCGTCCAGCGACAGCGCATGCGCCTTGACCCGCGCAATGGCGTCAGGCGATTGCGGTCGATGCACGATGCCTTCAACCGGCTGCAGCGCCACGCCCATCTCGCGCGCAGCCCAGTCACGCCACGGCCCCCATTCCCGCGCCTGGCGCTCGACCAGCGGCGTCGGATGTTCGGCCAGATAGCAGACCACGTCCGATCCGGCATAGGCCGCGATCTCGTCCGCCACCGGCTCGCGCGCCTGACCGATCCGATCGATGGCGGTCGAGGCCAGCCGGGTCGCCGGCATGGTCGACGGATCCAGAAAGTGCCCTTGCGCCGCCCATTCGTCGGCGACCAACTGCGCCGAAGCCTGCGTCGGCAAGACCAGCGCCGCCTTGTCCGGCGTCTTCGGCGTGCGTCCGTCCAACAGCACGGCCCAGCCCCCGCCCGCATGCGGCCCGACCCCCGCCTCGGTCCAGAAGCGCGAGATGCGGTCTTCTGTCTCGCGGAACCCTTTGCGAGCGGCGACCATGGGATCGAGCGGTGGAATATGGCTCATCGGATTCGCTTCACGCCCAGGAATGGATCGTCTTCGGCTTCGTCTTCGGAGAAGCCGAAGTGGGCGAAGCCGGCTTTCATCTCGGGGCTCAAGGGGGCGGTGACCTTGAGGACGCCGCCGCGCGGGTGGTCCAGTTCGATGCTGCGAGCGTGCAGTTGCAGCTTCAGGGGGCCCGACAGTTCGCGCGATTTCTCGTCGCCGTATTTCGGATCGCCCAGAATGGGATGGCCGATCCCTGCCATATGGGCGCGCAACTGGTGCGTCCGTCCGGTGAAGGGGCGCAGGGCCATCCATGACGCCCGGTGCGAGGCGCGGCTGATGGTGCTGAAGGCCGTCTCGGCCGGTTCGGCGCGCGGGTCCTTGCGCTCGGCCGGGCGCATCATCTCGAAATCGTTGATGCCGGTCTTCTTCAGCGGCATGTCGATCTGGCCCGAATAGGGTTTCGGATTGCCGATGACGATGGCCCAATAAGTCTTCCTGGCCTGCCGTCGCGCGAAAGCGCCCGCCAGCCGCTTGGCCGCCTCCGGCCCCTTGCCCAGCAGCAGGACGCCCGACGTGTCGCGGTCCAGCCGGTGGACCAGGCGCGGTCGCTCCAATCCCTCGCCCCAGGCCGACAGCAGACGGTCCACGTGACGGCTCGTCTTGGTCCCCCCCTGCACCGCCAGGCCATGCGGCTTGTTCAGAGCGATGACCATGTCGTCTTCGTACAGGACCAGCGACTTGGCGAAGGCGATGTCCTTTTCCGAAAGGGTGTGGGCGTCGCCCGCCTGGCGAGAGGTATCGTCGGGGATCGGCGGCACGCGCACGGCGGCGCCGGCGGTCAGCCGACCTTCGGGTTTGATGCGGGCGCCGTCCACACGGATCTGGCCGCTGCGGGCCATCTTCTGCACCTGGATGTTGGACAGATGCGGCCAACGCCGACGAAACCAGCGATCCAGCCGGATGCCGTCCTCGTCCTCGGCGACATAGATCGTCAGGACTTCGCGCTTGGGCGCGTCGGCTGCGGGCGGCTGATCGGTCAAGCGGGAACTCCAAAGGCGCGGCGGGCGACCATCAGGCCGACGAACAGGGCCGCGATGGCCAGAACCACCGAGCCGATCACATAGGCGGCGGCCAGGCCGATTTGGCGGCGCTCGATCATCTGCACCGCTTCCAGCGAATAGGACGAAAAGGTCGTGAACCCGCCAAGCACGCCCACGGCGGCGAACAGGCGCACCATCTCCTGCTGCGCCCCGCCCCGGAACGCCAGCCAGCCGACGAGCAGACCCATCAGCAGACCGCCGCCGACGTTGGCGGCGAAGGTGCCAACGGGCCAGCCGGCATTGGGGGCAAGCCGCCCGGCGGCGAGGCCAAGGCCATAGCGCGCCATGGAGCCTATGGCCCCACCTGCCGCAACGAGAAGAAAACGTGTCATCGTGCGGCGATATATACGCCGCCCGCGCCGAAAGCGATGGTCAGCGCGGGATGGAGCTCTGCACCGAACGTGCGTCATAGGCGTTCGGACGATCGGGCTTCTGGCCGCGTCCCAGAACCACTTCCAACGTCGTCGAGGTCGGCTGCGGTCCGCTGAAATTCAGACCAACGCCCACGCCGACGCCAGACGCCGAATAGCCGCCATATCGGCTGCTGCCGCCGCCGATGGAGACGCTCGGGCTGACGCCGCCTGCGCCACCCGGCCGACCATCGGTCCAGCTCTGCGTCACCTCGAACCAGTCGTAGCCTTGTTCGGTAGTCAGGTCGGCGGCGCGCACCAGCGCCCAATTGGCGACACGGCCCGCCGCGCCGACGCCGTTGTAGGTGACACGGTAGCGGTTGGATTCAATCCGCTGCTCGGAATACCCCTGCCCGTTCGGCCCCATCTGGGCGCCATAGGGCGCCAGGCTGGCGCAGGCGGTCAGGGCAAGGGCGGAAAGGCCGGTCAGGGCAAGGGCAAGACGCTTCATCAGAGTTATCCTTTCCGTGACATAGCGCCGAAGCCGGGACGGCGTTCCGTCAGAGGCCGAGGAGCAAGGCGGCCAGCGCAAGACCCGCCGGAACAGCCTGGATCAGCAGAATCTTGCGGCTGACGGTCGCCGCTCCATACAGGCCCGCGACGATGACGCAGCCCAGGAAGAAGATCTTGATCTGAAACCCGGCCTCGCCGAGCCAAAGGCCCCACGCCAGACCTGCGACCAGAAACCCGTTGTAGAGGCCCTGATTGGCGGCCAGCACCTTGGTCTCTTCGGCCTTCTCGGCGCTCATGCCAAAGGCGTGCCGGCCGCGCGGCGTGGTCCACAGCACCATTTCCAGGACGACAATGTAGGCGTGGATCAGGGCGACGACGCCGATCAGGACGGTGGCGATCATGGGGCCTCTCCAGTTTCCGATACCAGTCGATCACGCTTGGAGTAGGCCCGCAACCTATAAGCCTAGCGCCGTCCTCAGCTTCGCGAAATCCTCGGGCGGCGGCGCCTCGACCGTCGTCGTCCCACCCTCGGGATGCGGAAAGGTCAGTTTGGCGGCATGCAGCATCAGACGCGGCGCCGGCCCGACCGGTGTGGTCAAGGCGCCCCCGTATCGCACGTCCCCGATCAACGGCCGGCCGATATGGGCCATATGCACCCTTAACTGATGCATTCGCCCAGTCAGCGGCTCCAGCTCGACCACGGCCCCTTCCGGTCCCGCCGCCAAGGTCCGATAGCGGCTCTGCGACCCTTGCGCGCCCGGCGCGTCAAAGGCGACGACCCGCATATAGCTCTCGCGCCCGATCTCCTCGCGGCGCAACGGCGCGTCTATGGTGGCCGCCTTGGGCTCAGGCGCGGCCGACAGCAGGGCCAGATAGTGTTTCCTGAACCGCCGCATCTGCAACGCCTTGCCCAGAAAACTCGCAGCCGGCTTGGTCTTGGCCGCCAGAATCACGCCCGAGGTGTCGCGATCCAGCCGATGCACCAGCTCCGGCCGCTTGCCGTTCGACCGCGCGAACGCCCACAGCAGGTCGTCCAGCGTATGCGCCTTGATCCGCCCCCCCTGACTGGACAGGCCCGGCGGCTTGGAAAAGGCGATGACGTGCGCATCCTCGTGAATCACCCACGACCGAACGGCGGCGATTTCGTCTTGGGATAGGGCGACGGGTTGGCGTTCTGACATCGGGGGCTTCTAGAGGTCAGTCGCCGGACGCGTCCACCGCCATCCGCGCGCGCATCTCGACCCAGCGTTCCAGCCGCGCCTTGACCTTCTCCTCGTGCCCCTCGCCCTTCGGCTTGTAGAAGGTGCGACGGTCCATCTCGTCGGGGAAGAAGTTCGCGCCCGAGAAGCCTTCGGGCGTGTCGGGGTCGTACTGGTAGCCCTTGCCGTACCCCAGCGACTTCATCAGCTTGGTCGGGGCGTTGCGGATATGGGCGGGGGGCATCAGCGAGCCCGTCTCATAGGCCGCCTTCTTGGCCGCCTTGAACGCCTCATAGACACCCACCGACTTGGGCGCTGTCGCCAGATGCACCACCGCCTGGGCCAGGGCCAACTCGCCCTCGGGACTGCCCAGGAAGTCGTAGGTGTCCTTGGCCGCATTGGCGACCAGGATCGACAGCGGATCGGCCTCGCCGATGTCCTCGACCGCCATCCGCACGATCCGCCGCGCCAGATACAGCGGATCCTCGCCTCCGTTCAGCATCCGCGCCAGCCAATAGAGCGCGGCATCAGGATCAGACCCGCGCACCGATTTATGCAGGGCGGATATGAGGTTATAGTGTTCTTCTCGGCTCTTGTCGTAGGCGGGCGCCCGGCGTTGCAGCACGCCCGCCAGCCCCTGCACGTCCAGCTTTTCGCGCTCAGGCAGGTCGAACAGCACCTCCGACATGGTCAGCAGATACCGCCCGTCGCCGTCGGCCAGGGCCAGCATCGCCTGCCGGGCCTCCGGCGTCAGCGGCAGGGTCCGGTCCATATGCGTCTCGGCCCGGCTCAGCAGCTGATCCAATGCCGCGTCGTCCAACCGCTTCAGCACATAGACCTGACTGCGCGACAGCAAGGCGCCGTTCAGCTCGAAGCTGGGGTTTTCCGTCGTGGCCCCGACCAGGGTCACGACGCCTGCCTCGACGAACGGCAAAAAGCCGTCCTGCTGGGCGCGGTTGAAGCGGTGGATCTCATCGACGAACAGCAGCGTGCTCTGTCCCGCAGCACGCCGCATCCGCGCCGCCTCGAACGCCTTCTTCAAGTCGGCGACGCCCGAAAACACCGCGCTGATCGCCTGATATTCATAGCCGGCCGCCTGCGCCAGCAGGCGCGCGATCGTGGTCTTGCCCGTCCCCGGCGGTCCCCACAGGATCATCGAGCCCAGCCGCCCGGCCTCAATCATGCGCCGGATCGGCCCGCCTGGCCCCAGCAGATGATCCTGCCCGACCACCTCGTCCAGCGTGCGCGGACGCAGGCGGTCGGCCAAGGGGGCGTCGGGGGGCAGAATGCCGGAGGCTTCAAACAGGTCGCTCATGGGTGCGACCTATGTAGGCGTTCGCCACAGGCTTTTCACGCGTTAGTATGGCGAACCGCCACGGAGACCGCCCCATGACCGACGCCAATCCGAACCAGGGTCCGACTTCTGGCGTGACACCCCACCTGACCATCCCGTCGCGCGGGGCCTCTGCGGCGATCGATTTCTACATCATCGCCTTCGGCGCCGAGGTCCTGGACCGTCGACTGGCCGATGATGGCGAGCGACTGATGCACGCCCACCTGAGGATCAACAGCGCCAGCGTCATGTTGAACGACGAGTTTCCGGAATACGGCGGTTCCCAGGATGTCCGCCCAGCCGGCGTCACCCTGCATCTTCAAGTCGCCGATCCCGACGCCTGGTGGACGCGCGCCATGACTGTCGGCGGCGCTGAACCCGTCTTGGACATGGCCGATCAGTTCTGGGGCGACCGCTACGGCGTCCTGCGCGACCCCTTCGGCCACACCTGGTCGATCGGCGGGCCGACGAAGGCGTGACGACCTATCTCAGCACGCCGCGGATCTGACGGCCGCCCCGGTTGACCACGACCTCCCACGGGCCGCGACCGGAACTGACGGCCTCCACATCGCGGGCCGAGCCGATGGCGCGGCCATTGATGCTGACGATCAGGTCGTTCTGGCGGAAGCCGGCGCGCGCCGCATAGCCGCGGCCGGACACGCCGGTCACGATGACGCCCGTCGCGAACGGATCGCCGCCCAGTCGGTCCGCCAGAGCAGGGCTGAGCGCCACGACCTCGGCGCCGGCGAAGGGACCGGACTGGATCGTCACCCCCTGCTTCGGATCGGCGTCGCCCGGAAGAGTCTGAACCCGCGCGGTCAGGGTCTGAGCCCGACCGTCGCGCAGGACGGCTACCTGCACCTGATCGTTCGGATTGCGCGAGCCGACGCGGTAGTTCAGCCCGTTCTGGTCGTTGATCTCCTGACCATCGACGGCGGTGATGACGTCGCCCTGACGAATGCCTGCGCGCGCGGCCGGACCGTTGGCATAGACGTCGGTGACGACCAGCCCCTGCGGTCGGCTCAGGCCGAGGCTGCCCGCGATTTCGCCAGTAACCGTATCGCCCTTCACGCCCAGCCACGGCCGCACCACAGCCGTCGCGCCGCCCAGTGCGCTGTCGACCACCCGCTTGACCATGGCCGCAGGCACGGCGAACCCGACGCCGGCCGAGGAGCCAGAGCGCGAGAAGATGGCGGTGTTGATGCCGATCAGGTCGCCGTCCATGTCCACCAGCGCCCCGCCCGAGTTGCCGGGGTTGATGGCCGCATCGGTCTGGATGAAGGACCCGCTGTCGGAAATGCCGGTCTCGGTCCGGTTCAGGGCCGAGATGATGCCGTTGGTCACCGTCTGACCCACGCCGAACGGATTGCCGATGGCCAGGACCAGATCGCCGACCTGCTGCTCTTCCTGATCGTCGATGGCCAGCACCGGCAGCCGGTCGCTGACGTTCTCCAGCCTCAGCACGGCGATATCGCTGCGCTCATCGGCCAGGATGACGGTGGCGGGAAACTCGCGCCGATCGTTCAGCACGACCTTGATCTGCTGGGCGCCGTCGATGACGTGGTTGTTGGTCACCACGATCCCGTCAGAGCGAACAATGACGCCGGAACCCACGGATTCCGCCACCCGCGCCTGGGGAATGCCGCCGCCGAAGAATTGGAAGAAGGGATCGGCCTGCACCCGCTGCACGCTACGTGCCGAGATATTGACCACGGCCGGCGCGGCGGATCGCACCACGGGCGCGAAGCTCGATTTCATTCCCGCCGCATCGGCCGGGGCGGTGCGCGTCGGTTGGGCGAACTCGCCCTCCTGCGCCTTGGAGTTCGAGGGATTGCCGCACGCCGACAGGGCGAAGGCGGCGGCGAGCACGATCGATCGGGTCTTCATGGGCATCCGAGAAAGTCAGGCTTCAAGCGACGCCATTCCGCGCCCGGTTTCGGGCCGGATCAAGGCGTGTGCGCGGCATCAACGAAAAGCGGGACAGGGCGTTCCGCCCGGCGGCGAACGCAAGATTGTCAACGGCTTCAAGCTTGACGCCTTGCACCCTGCGTCGGACTGTCGCGGCTCCCCAAGTCGCCTGAAGAGTCCTCGATGATCCGTTCTTGCCTGCGCGCCGCTCCGCTCGGCCTCGCCCTACTCTTGGCCTCGACCGCCCCGGCCGCCCTGGCGCAGCAGGCCTCGACCACTCCGCCCGCCCTGCCCGCGCCCCTGCCTGCGATTCCGGAAGCGCGGGACGTCGCCTATCCCGGCGTCATCACCCTGGACGTCGACGCCACCAATCTGGCCCAGCACATCTTTGCGGTGAAGGAAACGATCCCGGTCGCCCAGGTGGGACCGATGACTTTGTTCTTCCCCGAATGGCTGCCCGGCAACCACGGCCCCGTCGGCCCCATTGCGCAGTTGGCCGGCATTGAGATCACGGCGAACGGCCAGCGGGTCGAATGGGTTCGCGACACCCTGCATCCCTTCGCCTACCACGTGGTCGTCCCGGCCGGTGCGACCGCGCTGGACATCACCCTGCAGCATCTGTCGCCGACGACCGGCAATCAGGGCCGCATCACGATGACGCCCGAGATGCTGAACATCCAGTGGGAGAAGATGCTGCTCTATCCCGCCGGCCACTGGTCGCGGAACATCACGGTCCAGCCCACGGTCAAATTCCCCGCCGGCTGGCAGTTCGGCACGGCGCTGGAGCCCGAAACCAAGGCTGGCGACGTCCAGACCTTCAAGCCCGTCAATCTGGAAGTGCTGATCGATAGCCCGGTCTTCGCCGGCGTCCACTATCGCCAGATCGACCTCGATCCCGGCGGCCGCTCGCCCGTTCGCGCCAACATCGTCGCGGACAAGGCCGACAGCCTGAACGCCACCGACGAGCAGATCCATATCCTGCGCAATCTGGTCGATCAGATGGACCGGCTGTATGGCGCGCGCCATTTCGACCACTACGACTTCCTGATCGCCATGACCGACAAGCTGGGCGGCATCGGGCTGGAGCATCACCGCAGTTCGGAAAACTCGGTCGATCCCGCCTTCTTCACCGGCTGGGACACCCATCTGTCCGACCGCGACCTGCTCAGCCACGAGATGAACCACTCCTGGGACGGCAAATGGCGCCGCCCCGCCGACCAGTATGTGCCCAACTTCAACAGCCCCCTGCAGAACAGCCTGCTGTGGGTCTACGAGGGCCAGACCCAGTACTATGGCCAGGTGATCGCCGCCCGCTCGGGCCTGCTCAGCAAGCAACAGGCGATGGACGCCCTGGCCATGACCGCCGCGACGTTCGACACGCGCGTCGGCCGCGAATGGCGCGCGATGCAGGACACGACCAACGACCCCATCATCAGCCAGCGCCAGCCCAAGGGCTGGCTGTCGTGGCAGCGCGACGAAGACTACTATTCGGAGGGCCAGCTGATCTGGCTGGACGTCGACACGACGATCCGCGAGAAGACCGGCGGCCGGAAGTCGCTCGACGACTTCGCCCGCGCCTTCTATGGCGTCCAGGACGGCAGCTATACGCCCGCTCCCTATACGTTCGAGGATGTGGTCGCGGCCCTGAACGGCGTCGTCGCCAATGACTGGGCGACCTTCCTGCGCACCCGCCTGGACGCCGACGGCCCCGAGGCCCGCGCCCCGCTGGACGGTCTGGCGCGCGGCGGCTGGCGGCTGGCCTATTCGGACAAGCCCACCGATTATATGAAGACCCTGTACGCCGAGCTGAAACGCAACGATTTCACCTATTCGCTGGGCTTCCAGACCGGCGAAGGCAACAAGATCCGCAGCGTCCAGTGGAACGGCCTGGCCTTCAAGTCGGGCCTGGCCGCCGGGATGGAGATCGTCGCCGTCAACGGGCAGGCCGCCAGCGCCGAACGCCTGACCGAGGCCGTAACCGCGGCCAAGGATCCGTCGACGCCCATCACCCTGATCGTCAAGGACGACGAGCAATACCGCACTGTCGTCTTCGACTACCATGACGGCCTGCGCTACCCCCGCCTGGAACGCATCCCCGGCACACCTGATCGCCTGGGCGACATCCTGACGCCGCGTCGGCGCTGAAGGCGCACGTCTCCTCCCGATCGTTCGCGAGAGGGAGGAGACACAACGCCACGCTTGACGCATCGCCCCTCGCCCCCGACGGTGCGGCTCCCTCGCCGAACCGGATGACCGAATGCCGCGTACCCGCCTGACCGCCGCCTGCCTCGCCGTTTTAGTGATGGCCGCCGCTTCGCCAGTTCTGGCCCAGAGTTTCCAGTCCACTCCGGTCGTCATCGATGCGACCCAAGCGCCGCTGGGTTTGCCCCGCGCCCAGCCGGCCATTCCCGCACCCCAGGACAAGCCCTATCCGGGCGTGATCCAGTACCGCGCCGACATCACCGACCTGAACCGTCGCATCATCAACGTAAGCCAGACAATCCCGGTCGCCGGTCCTGGCCCGCTGACCCTGCTCTATCCGAAGTTCCTGCCCGGCAACCACGCCGCCACCGGCCCAATCCAGCTGTTGGCCGGCCTGACCGTCACCGCCGACGGCCGGCGCATCGAGTGGCTGCGCGACACGCTGGACCCTTACGCCTTCCACCTCGACATTCCGGCGGGCGTGACCAGCATCGAGGTGCAGTTCCAGCAACTGACCCAACCCGACGCCTCCAACTGGCGCGTGCTGATGACCCCGGCCATGGTCAATCTGCAGTGGGAAAAGGCCATCCTCTATCCGGCCGGCTATTTCAGTCGCCAGATCCAGGTCGCCCCCTCGGTGGTCCTGCCTGCCGGCTGGAAATACGGCACGGCCCTGACCACGGCGTCCCAGGACGGCGACGTGGCGACCTTCGCCCCCACCGACCTATACACCCTGATCGACAGCCCCATCTTCGCCGGCGCCCATTATCGCCGCGTGGACATCGACCCCAGCGGCGCCCCGTCTGAATCAAGGGTACACCTGAACATCCTGGCCGACGAGGCCAAGGGGCTGGCCGCCACCGACGACCAGCTAAAACTGTTCGAGAACATGGTCCAGCAGGCCGACCGCCTGTTCGGCGCCCGTCACTTCGACAACTACGAATTCCTGTTCGCCCTGACCGATCAGATGGGCGGCATCGGGCTGGAGCATCATCGCTCGTCCGAGAACACCGGCGCGCCCGACTTCTTCACCAACTGGACCAAGAGCGCCGGCGACCGGGGCCTGCTCCCACACGAATACACCCACTCCTGGAACGGCAAGTTCATGCGTCCGGCGGACGAGCTGACCGCCAACCACAACGTCCCGACCCAGAACACCCTGCTGTGGGTCTATGAGGGCCAGACCGAATACTGGGGCGATGTGCTGGCCGCCCGTTCGGGCCTGCACTCGAAAGACGTGGCCCTGGCCACCCTGGCCAGCGTCGCCGCCTTCTATGACAATCAGCCGGGTCGCCAGTGGCGCGCCTTGCAGGACACCAACAATCACAATCTGCTGGGCTATCGGGTGCCGGGCCAGTTCACCTCATGGATGCGCGGCACCGGCGACTACTACCGCGAAAGCCTGCTGGTCTGGCTGGACGCCGACACCCTGATCCGCGAGGGCACGAATGGCCGCAAGTCGCTGGATGATTTCGCCAAGGGTTTCTTCGGTCACGACGACGGCGAATGGGCGCCGCAAGGCTACAGGTTCGAGGATGTGGTCGCAGCCCTGAATGCGGTCTATCCCCACGACTGGGCCGCCTTCCTGCGCACCCGTCTGGACGCCGTCGGTCCCGACGCCCGCGCGCCGCTGGCCGGGATCGAGCGTGGCGGCTGGCGACTGACCTACACAGACACACCCTCGGCGGCGGAGAAGTCGGTCCAGAGCGGCTGGGCCAACGACTTCCAGTATTCGCTGGGCTTCACCCTGTCGGGTGACAAGCTGACCAACATCCGCTGGGGCGGGCCCGCCTTTGAGCACGGCCTCGGCGCCGGCTGGAGCCTGGTCGCCGTCAACGGCAAGGCCGGCTCGGCCGAGGTGTTGCGCGACGCCGTCACGGCGGCGAAAGGGACCGACGCCCCGATCGAACTGTTGCTGAAATCCGGCGACCGCTTCCGCACGGTGGCCTTCGCCTATCACGACGGCCTGCGCTACCCGCGGCTGGAACGGATCGCGGGCGCGCCGGATCGCCTGTCCGACATCCTGGCGCCCCGCCGGCGCTAACTCTGTGCGATCGTCTCCTCCCCACTCGGTGGGGAGGTGGCGCGACGCGCCTTCGCGTCGCGACGGAGGGGCTCTTTAGGTCTGTGGGACTTCAAGAACCCCTCCACCGCTTCGCGGTCCCCCTCCCCGCATCGCGGGGAGGAGACAGATTTTCCTTATGCCCTCAACAGCTTCAGCAACGCCTCGGCCGCCGCGTGCGACGAGCCGGGGTTCTGCCCGGTCACCAGCTTGCCGTCGGTCAGCACATAGGAGCCCCAATCCGGCCCCTTGGAGTAGTCGCCGCCGTTGGCGGTCAGCACGTTCTCGACCAGGAACGGCACCACGTCGGTCAAGCCCACGGCCTCCTCTTCGGAGTTGGTGAAGCCGGTCACCTTGCGGCCGTTGACCAGCGGCTTGCCATCCGGCCCGTTCACCGACTTCAGCACGCCGGGCGCATGGCAGACGAAGCCAGTCGGCTTATCCGCCTTGGCGAAGGCCTCGATCAGGGCGATGGAGTCGGCGTCGTTCGCCAGATCCCACAGCGGTCCGTGGCCGCCGGGATAGAAGACAGCGTCGAAATCCTCGGCCTTCACCGACGACAGGACGACGGTCGAGGCCAGGGCGGCCTGGGCTTCAGCGTCGGCCTTGAACCGGCGCGTGTCGTCCGTCTGGGCGTCGGGGTCGTCGCTCTTGGGGTCCAACGGCGGCTGACCACCCTTGGGCGAGGCCAGCACGATCTCCGCGCCCGCATCCTTCAGCGCGTAATAGGGTGCCGCCAGTTCTTCCAGCCAGAAGCCGGTCTTCTTGCCCGTGTCGCCGAGTTGGTCGTGCGACGTCAGCACCAGCAGAATTTTCATAGGGGATGGCTCCGTCTTGGGGTGTCCACAGATGGGAAGCCGCACGGCGCCGCTCAAGACTGGTCTCGATACCGAAAACACCTCACCCTGGAGGTCTCGATCAGCGGAGCCAACGTCGCATGAAGTCTTGGATTGGTCTGTTCGCCGCCCTGATGGGCCTGATGGCCTTCAGCCCGTCAGCGCACGCGGCCGGCCCCTGCAACGTCGGACAGGCGGGCGCGACCCAGACCGTCGCCATAGGCCGCAGCGGACGCACGATGCTGATCCACCTGCCTGCTGGTTTCGACCCTGCAAAGCCGGCGCCTCTGGTCTTCCTGCTGCACGGCAGCGGCGGCACGGGAGAGAAGATGCTGGCGTCTTCCGGCCTGGCTGAGGCGGCGGATCGGCACGGCTTCATCGTCGCCGCGCCCGACGCCGGCATTCCGGTCGATCAAGGCTTCGTCTGGAACATCCCCGGCGTGCCGACCGTCACCGGCAGGATTCCCGGTCCCGGCGACGCGGACGACGTCGCCTATCTGACGGGGGCCATCGATTATCTGGCCGACCAGGGCTGCGTCGATGACAGCCGCATTTATGCGACGGGCCTATCGGGCGGTGGGCGGATGGCGTCGTGGCTCGGTTGCGTCGCCGCCGACCGTTTCGCCGCCATCGCCCCGGTCGTCGGCTTGCGCGCCGGCAATCCACGAAAAGACCGCCCGGAGGAGCCGGATCCCGCCACCTGCCGCCCTTCGCGCCCCATGCCGGTCATCGCCTTCGCCGGCGACGCCGACACGACTAATCCGATCCGGGGCGGCGGCGCAGGCTATTGGAGCTACACCATGCATGCCGCCGAACAGCGCTGGGCCCAGTTGAACGGCTGCACCCAGGTGCGCGACACCCGCTGGATCGCCGACAAGGTCTATGAAGAGGGCTACGCCGCCTGCCGCGACGGCGCGGACGTCGTGGGCCGCATCACCTCAGGCGGCGGTCACAGCTGGGTCGCCGACAACGACGCCCTGTGGGCCTTCTTCGCCGCCCGCACCCGCCCGCAGCGCTGATGCAGACCAAGCCCTAGCCTTGTTGCCGCTCATGGGCCTCAAGTAGCGCGAAGCGCGGTAGGCCCCAAAAGAAAAAGACCCGGCGGTTTCCCGCCGGGCCTTTCCGATCTTCAGCAAATGCCGAACGTCAGATCTTACTTGATCTGGACCTTGGCGCCGGCTTCCGTCAGCTTCTTGGCGACTTCGTCGGCGGCTTGCTTGGAGACGTTCTCGACGACGTTCTGCGGAGCGCCTTCGACCAGGTCCTTGGCTTCCTTCAGACCCAGGTCCGAACGGACGCCGCGGACTTCCTTGATCACGTTGATCTTCTTGTCGCCGCCGTCGACCAGGACGACGGTGAATTCGGTTTGCTCTTCGGCAGCTTCAGCCGGAGCGCCGCCGCCGGCGGCCGGAGCAGCCATGGCGACCGGAGCAGCGGCGCTGACGCCCCACTTTTCTTCCAGCAGCTTGGAGAGTTCAGCAGCTTCCAGAACGGTAAGCGCGGACAGGTCTTCGACGATCTTGGCGAGGTCAGCCATTGTCAGTTTTCCTTCGGAGGATTGGTTTTAGAGAGTGATGCAGAGATGAAAGGCTGGGCCGCTTACGCGGCTTCCTTGGTGGCGTAGGCGTTGAACACACGAGCCAGCTGACCGGCGGGCGCTTGCAGCACGCCGGCGATACGGGTCGCAGGCGCGTTGAGCAGGCCGATGAGTTGACCGCGAACCTCGTCGAGCGTCGGGAGCTTGGACAGTGCGTCCACGCCCTTTTGGTCGACGATGGTCGAGCCCATGAAGCCGCCGACGATCTTGAAGCGATCGTTGGCCTTGGCGAACTCGGTGGCGACCTTGGCGGCCGTACCGGGGTTCTCGGAATAGGCGATGCCCACGGGACCCTTGAACAGGTTGTGGTAGTCGCTGCCTTCCTCGGCTTCGAGCGCCTTCAGCGCCAGGCGGTTCTTGACCACCTTGAACGCGCCGCCTTCTTTACGAAGACGGCCACGCAGATCTTCCATTTCCGCAACGGTCAGACCCAGGTTGTGGGTCACGACCACGCTGCCGGCGTCGGCGAAAACGCCCTTGAGCGATTCGATAGACTCGGCTTTTTGAGCGCGATCCATTGCGGTCTCCAGTCTTGGTATTCGCCGCCGGGCTTATTCCCGACGACGGATTGGCCAAAGCGCGTCGCATCGCTGCGAAACGTCGGGCCGGTCTTATTGTCCGAAGGATGCGTCTGACGGCGTCCGTCCCGGAATGCGGGCTGACAGCGCAAGGTCGCGTCCCCATCTCCCCACGGCGTCAGAGGGCTCTCTGACAGTTATGGCCTGGGTGACCCCCACGCCCCGAAGTTCTCGGACAGGACCGTCAGAAGATGAACCTCCGACGGGAAGCGGCGCTCTTACAGGCGCCGCCGTTGGAAATCAACCCGGCTTAACGCCGACTGGGCTTGGCGCCGGTCTGCCCAGCCTCGCCGCAGTCAAACCGGGCGCAGTATTTGCTCTGCAATTCGGTCATGAAGCTGGTCATCACTTCGATCTGCGACTCTTGCACGGCCACGCCCAATGGAATCGCCTTGGCTGCGACGGCGCGCCCTACCGGACTGCGATAGAAGTCGATCTGACCGCGCAGTTCTTCTTCGGTGTAAAGCTCCGCATAGGCCGGAACCATGTCGTCCAACAGACGCACCACCATCCGGCTGAGCATCGGCGGCATATTGGTCCGGATCCAGGCCGCCTCCTCGCCGCCCTTCTGAGTGATCTCGTCCAACTGCTCGCCCATGGCCTGCTCGAACTCCTTCATGAAGTTTGGCCCGGCAGAGAGATCGATCAGTTCGCGCGCCAGGACACTGCGGCGGGCCAGGCCTTCGTCTGGACGAACGACGACCTGGAGGCGCTCCTCCCCGCGGTTCGGCGCCTCAGTGCTTTGCGCCAGCGCTGCCGTACCCGAACCGAACGCCGAAACAAGCGCCACTCCTAGCGCCAGATTATGAATGATGGTCATGGTCGCCTCCCCTGCTCCCTTATCGGCAGGCATCACCCCAGCTGACCAGTCGAATTCGACCGACGGTTGCTCAATCTTCGAGCGGCGTGGCGTCGAAGTCGCGGATCAGCGCGGCCAGGTCGGGCTCATGAACCAGATCAGCCGCCTCGCTCAGGCTCATCCAGCGGCGCTCGCGCTGGTGCGCTTCGGGCCAGGCGCCCATCTGGATCAGCACTTCGAGCGGATAGACCGACACCACGCACTGGCGCACGCCGCCGTCTTTCAGACCCTTGGCGTATCGGAAGACGCCGATGGACTGGGTGTCGATGTCGCCCTTCACCCCCGCCTCCTCCATCGCCTCCTGCGCGGCGGCCTCGGGATCGCTCTTGCCGACCATCCGCCCGCCCTTGGGAATCACCCAGCGCCGCGTTTCGCGCGAGGTGATCATCAGGATGCGACGCTCGCCGTCCTCCAACCGCCACGGCAGGGCCGCGACCTGCCGGGTCTCGGAGCGGGTGGTGCGTTTCGACCGGGCCTGGGCCACGCCTCAGCCCTCGCCCATCGCGTGAGCGGTCATGACGATTCGTGCTGGCGCTCGCCCAATCTTCACGTCTGGTTCCAGGTCTGCCGGTCGCGGCCGCCCTCGAAACGGGATCGCAACGCCTGCGTCAAGTTGTCAGACCACGGACGGTCCCATTTATTTCTCGCCGGGTGCCTTGGCCTCGGGATCGCCCAGCACGTCCTGACGATACAGCATGGTGATCAGGGTGTGCAGCACCAGCGCCAGCGGCGTGGCGAACAGCACGCCCAGCGGGCCGAACAGGGTGCCGATGCCCACGACGGCGAAGATGCCCAGGACGACGGGCAGGTTTGCGACGTTCTTCTGCACCATCGGCGTGATGAAGTTGCTCTCCAGCTGGGACACCACGACATACAGCGCCAGCGTCATCAGGGCCGTCTGCCACCCTTGCGTGGCGCCGACCAGCACGGCCGGCACGGTGGAGACGATGGGACCCACGATCGGCACGAACTGCGCCAGACCCGTCAGCAGACCCAGCCCCAGCGCCGACGGCACGCCGATGATGGCCAAACCGACGCCCGTCAGCGTCCCGACCAGCACCATTGAGAACAGCTGCGCCTTCAGCCAGCCCTTCAGCGCCTTGCCGCAGCTGTTCAGCACTTCGCGCATTCGCGGCCGCCGATCCATGGGCAGCATGGACAGCAGCCCTTCGCGCGACTTGGCGGGCTCGATCGCCAGGAAGACACCGGCCACAACGACGAGCAACAGGGTCGTCACGCCAGATGCGAAGCCCAGGGCGAACTTCTGCGCCACCTGCAGCGCCTGACCGGCTCGGTCGCCCAGCCCCTGAATCTGGTCGAACAGTTGCGCGGCATACGGCTGCGCCTGAATCCAGGACTGCACCTGGTTCCAGCCTTCCGGCACCACGGCGGACAAGGCGACGACCTGCTCGGTGATCTGCGTGCCGAACAGGGTCAGCACGCCCGCCAGCACGGCGACGACGATCAACAGCGATAGAAAGACCGCCAAAGGATCCGGTGCCTTCAGCCAACGCACGATGGGATCGGCCAAGGCCCGCAGGATCACCGCCACCACGATGGCGCCGAAGATCAGCAGCCAAAGAGTCTGAAGCGCTATGATCAGCTGGACCGCGAAATAGGCCGCCACCAGCACGACGGCCCCGAACGCGAGGCGCCCCTTCCACGGGTCGTGGCCGCCCACACCGGACTTGTCGCCCATCAGTTTTCCCAGTCCGAACATATCGCCCCCTTCAAGGTCGCGACAGGAACGCGGGTCGAGCGTGGCCGTTCGCCGCAGGCGATAAAAAAGTCAGTGGGTGTCGGGGGATCGCTGATCGTAGGCCATTTGCGCCGCCGCGACTTCCGGCATCCGGGTCTCGGCCCAGTCGATCATCGACTGCATCGCCGCCATCAGGGTCCGGCCCAGTGGCGTGACCGCATAGGTCACCGACACCGGCACGGTGGCCACGACGGAGCGTGACACCAGCCCGTCGCGCTCCAGCGACTTCAGCGTCTGGCTCAGCATCTTCTGCGACACCCCGTCGACCCGCTGCTTCAGGGCGTTGAACCGGATCGGCCCCTCGTCCAGCACGATCAGGATCAGGGTGCTCCATTTGTCGGCGATCCGGTCCAGCAGTTGCCGCGTCGGACAGTTCGCTGCGAACACATCGCCGCGCAGCCAGGTTTCTTGAAGGTGACCAGGTGTCTGAGAGGTGCCGTCTTGCATGGGCGCATCCCATATCGCACCTGGTATCCATTGGATACCCAAAGGAGCCTTACATGAAAGTCGCAGTTCTCGGCGCCAGCGGTCGCGCCGGCTCGGAAATCACCAAGGAACTGGCCGCGCGCGGTCACACGGTCACCGCCATCGCCCGCAAGCATGAAGCGATCCCGACCGCCACCGGCGTCACGCCTGTCGCCGGCGACGCCTCGGACGCCGCTGGGCTCGCCGATCTGATCAAGGGTTCGGATGCCGTCATCAGCGCCCTGCACTTCGATGTTCCCGCCGCGACCATCCTCGGCGCGCTGAAGACCGCCGGCGTCCCGCGTCTGCTCGTCACCGGCGGCGCCGCCAGCCTGGAGGTCGCGCCCGGCGTCCTCTTGTTCGACACGCCGCAGTTCCCGGCTGAATGGAAGCCCATCGCCAAAGGCGGCCTGACCTTCCTGGACGACCTGCGTCAGGAGACGGACATCAATTGGACCTTCTTCTCCCCGGCCGCCCTGATCGAGGAAACGCCGCGGCTGGGCCGCTATCGCACCGGGACCGACCAACTGGTCGTGGACGCCAACGGCGACAGCAAGATCGGCTTCTCCGACTACGCCGTCGCCATGGTCGACGAGCTGGAGAACCCCAAGCACAGCCGCGCCCGCTTCACCGCCGCCTACTGATCCGGGCAAGAAAAAACGGCGGGGATCGCTCCCCGCCGTTCTTCAGTGTGGCTTGTCTTTCGACTTAGGCGCCCAGCGAGGCCGGGTCGACCTTGAAGCCCGGGCCCATCGTCGAGGACAGGCTGATGCGCTTCACATAGGTGCCCTTGGCGCCCGACGGCTTGGAACGCACCAGGGCGTCCACGATGGCCTTCACGTTGGCTTCCAGGGCGTCCTGAGTGAACGAGACCTTGCCGATGCCAGCGTGGACGATGCCCGCCTTCTCGACGCGGAACTCGACGGCACCGCCCTTGGCGTCCTTGACGGCCTGGGCCACGTTCGGGGTCACGGTGCCGACCTTGGGGTTCGGCATCAGGCCGCGCGGGCCCAGCACCTTACCCAGACGGCCGACCAGGGCCATCATGTCCGGCGACGCGATCACGCGGTCGAACTCCATGAAGCCGCCGGCGATCTTTTCGTACAGATCTTCGGCGCCGACGTGTTCGGCGCCGGCTGCGGTGGCTTCGGCCGCCTTGGCGTCCTTGGCGAAGACGGCGACGCGAACGTCACGGCCGGTGCCCGACGGCAGGTTGACGACGCCACGGACCTGTTGGTCGGCGTGACGCGGGTCGACGCCCAGGTTGACCGAGATTTCCAGCGACTCGTCGAACTTGGCCTTGGCGTTTTCCTTGGCCAGCTTGATGGCGTCGGAGAACGGCAGCAGGTCTTGGGTCACGCCGGTGCGGGCCTTGAAGGCCTTGGTTTGCTTGGCCATGGTTTAGCCCTCCACCACTTCGAGGCCCATCGCGCGGGCGGAGCCTTCGATGATCTTGGCCGCCGCGTCGATGTCGTTGGCGTTCAGATCCTTCATCTTCTTTTCGGCGATCTCGCGCAGTTGCGCCTGCGTGATCTTGCCGGCGACTTCACGGCCGACCAGCTTCGAACCCGACTTCAGGCCCGTGGCCTGCTTCAGGTACCAGGTCGCCGGCGGCGTCTTGGTGATGAAGGTGAACGACTTGTCCTGATAGACGGTGATCACGGTCGGAAGCGGGGTGCCCTTGGCTTCCTTCTCGGTGCGCGCGTTGAACTCCTTGCAGAAGCCCATGATGTTCACGCCGCGCTGACCCAGAGCCGGGCCGATCGGGGGCGAAGGCGTGGCCGAACCGGCCGGCACTTGCAGCTTGATATAGCCGAGAATCTTCTTGGCCATTGGTCTCTCCTATGAATGACCCGGCGCGAACGCAGGGCCGGTGAGCCGTGGTGCGGCATGGCTGCCTCCCACGGATTTGCCGCTCCACGAACCGAAGGGCCCGCCGAGCGAAGGCGCGTGTGTAACAGAGGGGGGATGGAAAGGCAACGCACCGCCCCGCCCTCGCCGCAGAAACGAAAAAGCCGCGCCCTGTCGGACGCGGCTTAAATCTCGACACGTGCGTAAGCCTCAGCCCGCGACCTTCTCCACCTGGGCGTATTCCAGTTCGACCGGCGTGGCGCGGCCGAAGATGGACACGGCGACGCGCAGGCGGGCGTGTTCTTCGTCCACGCTCTCGACCGAACCGTCGAAGCTGGCGAACGGGCCGTCGATGACCTTGACCTTCTCGCCGATGTCGAAGCGGATGGTGGGCTTCGGACGCTCGACGCCCTCTTCCACGGCGCCGATGATGTTCTGAACTTCACGCTCGGAGACCGGCAGGGGCTTGGTGCCGCCCGCGGCGCCCAGGAAGCCGGTGACCTTCGGCGTGTTCTTGACCAGGTGATAGGCTTGGTCGGTCATTTCCATCTTCACCAGCACATAGCCGGGGAAGAACTTGCGTTCCGAGTTCACCTTGCGGCCGCGACGGATCTCGACGACGTCCTCGGTCGGAACCAGGATTTCGGAGAAGGCGTCTTCCAGGCCCTGTTGTTTGGCCTGATCACGCAGCTGCTCGGCGACCTTCTTCTCGAAGTTCGAGTAGGCGTTGACGATGTACCACTTGTGGCGCGGATTGGCGGGCTTTGCGGGCGCTGCATCGGTCATGGGCGCGTCTTTCTCAGGATCCGAGAGCGATGATGTAGCGGAAGGCGTAGCCCAGGCCGGTGTCCACGATCCAGAAGAAGATCGAGGCGATGATGACCATGATGAAGACCATCACCGAGGTGATCCAGGTCTCCTTGCGGCTGGGCCAGACGATCTTGCGGCCTTCGGCGCGCACCTGGCTCAGGAACTGGCCGGGGCTGGTGCGGGGCTTCTTGGGCTCGGGCGAATCGACCGTGATGGCGGCGCCGCCGCCCATCTGGGGCTTCGCGCTGCCTTGAGGCCGCTTGCCGGGAGTTTTGGCCTTGGCCATCAGTTGCTCTTCACACAATTGTTCCTGTCGCCCCAGATGGGAAGTCCCATCCGGAAGCGACAGGGGGGATTGGCAGGAGTTGGGGGACTCGAACCCACGACCCCCGGTTTTGGAGACCGGTGCTCTACCAGCTGAGCTAAACTCCTAGACAACCGCGCAAACCCGAAAGGTCCGTGCGTTCGCCAGAGGGGGGCGTATGCCCGACACCGCCCGCCATTTCAAGGGCGATGTGACACTTGCGATCAGTCTTCCAGATGCGCGGCGATCGCTTCGCGCTCGGCCTCGGCCTTCACCAGTTCCTTGAAGATGAGCTTGTCGATGCGGCGGTCGTCCATATCCACGACCTCGACCTCGAATCGGCCGACCTGCAGCACTTCGCCCTCGTCCGGGACGCGCGAGATCTGGTGCAGAATCAGGCCGGCGACGGTGTGGAAGCCTTCATGCTCGCCAAAGTCCTCGCCCAGCTTGTCAGCCAGTTCGTCCAGGTCCGTCTGACCGTCGACAAGCCAGCTGCCGTCGGCGCGCTGATGGATCCAGGCCTGCTCTTCGTCATGGCCTTCGTTGAAGTCGCCTGCGATCATTTCCAGAATGTCGGTCGCCGTCACCACGCCTTCGAAGGCGCCGTACTCGTCGACGATGAAGGCCATGTGGACCCGCGAGCCCTTCAGGATCTCCAGCGCCTTCAACACCGAGGTCGACTGAGGAATGAACGCCGGCTCGGCGACCAGCGGCTCGATGTCGAACTTGCCGTTGGTCAGCAGGCTGTCCAGCAGATCCTTCTTGTGAACCACGCCCAGCGGATTATCGACATCGCTCTCGCGCGCCACCACGATCCGCGAATAGGGGCAGGTGCGAATCTCTTCGCGCAGCATCTCTTCGGGGTCGTCCAGGGCGATCCAGAACACGTCGTGGCGCGGCGTCATGGCAACCCGCACCGGACGGTCGCCCAGGCGCAGGATTTCCTCGATCATCACCTGCTCTTCGGGCTCGATAAGGCCAGCCGAGGTGCCTTCTGCCAGGATGGTGGCCACCTCTTCCTGAGTCACGTCGGAGCCATCGCGATCCTTGACGCCCATGATCTTCAGGATGCCCGAGGTGGAGGCGGTCAGCAGCAGGACGAACGGCTTCAGCACGATCGCCAGCTTGGAGATCGGCCCGGCCATCTTGGACGCCACCGTCTCGGGGAAGATCAGCGCCAGGCGCTTGGGCACCAGTTCGCCGATGATCAGCGAGACATAGGTGATGCACACGACCACCAGGGCTGTGGCGAAGAACTCGGTATATTTCACCAGCGCCGGGAAGGCGACTTCCAGAATGCGATCCAGCTCGCCCGCGATGGTCGCCTGACCATAGGCGCCCGCCAGAATGCCGATCAGGGTGATGCCCACCTGGACCGCGGACAGGAACTGAGTCGGTTCTTCCGACAGCTTCAGCGCCGCCCTGGCCCCCCGGTCGCCCCGTTCCGCCCTCGCCTGTAGTTTGGATTTCCGCGAGGAGACGACCGCCAACTCAGTCATGGCGAACAAGCCGTTGAGCACCACCAGGAGCAGAACGACAGCAATAGCGATGAGTAACATCTAGGGGGTTTTGGGGACCGACGCGGCGCGACAGACGGCGTCCGCGGCGCTACATTAGGGCAGGATCGCGACCAGCGCCACGTTTTCCTTTGCGCTCAGCCCGTCCGCCCGGCTTCGACCGAGCCGTAAGCGCCCGAAACCGGCCGACCATCGGCGTCATACTGGGTCGCACAGGCGCTCATGCCCAGCACGGTGCCGATGAAGATACCCAGTCGAATGGCGCGTCGCATTTGGTTACCGAAAGATTAACGTCCGATCCAAACGTAAATCCCGGTTTGCGGTTGCAGGCAATCGTGCTCGCCCTAGGCGCGAGCGCAAAAAAGGGGGACGCCGCGAAGCGTCCCCCCCCCCTTCTTTCGTCCTTGATCAGACCTCCCCGATCACACCTTGATCGGCAGCGCCGTGCGGATGTGCACATCCTTCAGTTGGCGCTCCTCGGCCTCGGTCGGGGCGTTCATCAGCAGATCCTCGCCCTGCTGGTTCAGCGGGAAGGCGATGACCTCGCGGATGGCCGTCTCGCCAGCCAGCAGCATGACGATGCGGTCGATGCCGGGGGCCAGACCGCCGTGCGGCGGCGCGCCGAAGCGGAAGGCGTTCAGCATGCCGCCGAACTGCTCCTCGACCACCGAGGCGTCATAGCCGGCGATTTCGAACGCCTTCAGCATGATCTCGGCCTTGTGGTTCCGGATCGCGCCCGAGCACAGCTCATAGCCATTGCAGACGATGTCGTACTGATAGGCGCGGATGGTCAGCGGGTCCTGATTCTCCAGGGCCTCCAGCCCGCCCTGCGGCATGGAGAAGGGGTTGTGGCTGAAGTCGACCTTCTTCTCTTCCTCCGACCATTCGAACATGGGGAAGTCGACGATCCAGCAGAACTTGAACTGGTCTTCGTCCACCAGCTTCAGCTCCGTGCCCACGCGGGTGCGGGCCAGGCCGGCGAACTTGGCGAAGGTCGCAGGCAGGCCGGCGACGAAGAAGGCGGCGTCGCCCTGGCCCAGACCGAGCGACGACATCAGGGCCTCGGTCGGCTCCTGGCCCAGGTTCTTGGCGATCGGCCCGCCCCAGGCGCCCTGATCCTCGGACCAGAAGATATAGCCCAGGCCCGGCTGGCCCTCGCCCTGCGCCCAGCTGTTCATGCGGTCGCAGAAGGCGCGCGAACCGCCCGTGGGGGCCGGAATGGCCCAGACGGCGTTCTTGTCGTCCGCGCCCAGGATCTTGGCGAACAGGCCGAAGCCGCCGTCGCGGAAGTGATCCGACACCACCTGCATCTTGATAGGGTTGCGCAGGTCCGGCTTGTCCGAACCGTACCACGCCATCGACTGGGCGTAGGTCAAACGCTCGAAGCCCTTGTGCTCGAACGTCTCGCCGAAGTCGTTGGTGAAGGTATGGACGCCGTCGATGGCCGAGACCGGCTTGCCCTCGCCGAACTCCTCGAACACGCCGTGCATCAGCGGCTCGATAGCGGCGAAGACGTCTTCCTGCGTCACGAAGCTCATCTCGACGTCGAGCTGGTAGAACTCCAGCGAACGGTCGGCGCGCAGGTCTTCGTCACGGAAGCACGGCGCGATCTGGAAGTAGCGGTCGAAGCCCGACACCATCAGCAGCTGTTTGAACTGCTGCGGCGCCTGGGGCAGCGCGTAGAATTTGCCCGGATGCAGTCGCGACGGCACCAGGAAGTCGCGCGCGCCTTCCGGCGACGAGGCCGTCAGGATCGGCGTCTGATACTCCAGGAAGCCCTGATCGACCATGCGACGGCGGATCGAGGAGATCACCTTGGAGCGCAGCACGATGTTCTTGTGCAGTCGCTCGCGGCGCAGATCCAGGAAGCGGTTGGCCAGGCGGATATCCTCGGGATATTCCTGATCGCCGAAGACCGGCATCGGCAGTTCGGCGGCTTCGGACAGCACCTCGACGCCCTGGACGCGCACCTCGACCTCGCCGGTCGGCAGGTTAGGGTTCACCACCGAAGCGTCGCGGGCGACCACCTCGCCATCGACCTTGATCACGCTCTCGGCGCGCAGACGCTCCACGGCGGCGAAGCCAGGCGTCTCAGGGTGCAGCACCAGCTGCGTCAGGCCGTAGTGGTCGCGCAAGTCGATGAACAGCAGGCCGCCGTGATCGCGCTTGCGGTGAACCCAGCCCGACAAACGAACAGCGGAACCAGCGTCGGAGGCGCGCAGGGCGCCGCAGGTGTGAGAGCGATAGGCGTGCATGAAACGAACCGTCTGGAGTCTCTGGGCGGTGGAATCCGACGCCGTCGGCGCCCGAAATCGAAGCGGCGTAGGGCGCATCATCGCCCCGGAAAGTCAAGGTTTCAGCCGTTGCAAAGCCCGCCGCCGCGCATGATATCTGACGCTTCCATCCCGTCCGAGGCCGCCATGTTCATCGTCACCATCACCTACACCCAGCCCATCGAAGCCATCGAGGCGCGGACGGTCGAGCATCGCGCGTGGCTGGATCAGCATGTCGCCAGCGGCCTGATCATCGCCGCCGGGCCGATGGTGCCGCGCACCGGCGGCATTCTGGTGGTGCGCAGCGGCGGGACCAAGCAAGAGCTGGAGACCTTGCTGAAGGACGATCCGTTCCAGGTTCACGGCCTGGCCGATTACACGGTGACCGAGTTCAAGGCCGGCAAGCTAAACCCCGCCCTGGCCGAATTCGCCTGATTTCATCCACAGGGGCGCGGTTCGCTCCCCGCAACCAACAGCGCGGGCCTGACGCGGTTAACGCCGGCCTCTGCTATGACAGGCGCATGTCCGCGCTGAGCGCCCTGCCCCCGACGACGACCGAACAGCTGCGTCTGCCGCTGGAGCGGCCCGTTGCGGGCGAGGCCTTCGTGACGTCCGACAGTAATGCCGAGGCCGTGCGCGTTCTGGCCCGCTGGCCCGACGGCGTGGGCGCGGTGCTGGCGCTGCACGGCCCCCCGGGATCGGGCAAGAGCCGCCTCGCCGCCGACTGGGCCGAGAGGATCGGCGCCGTGCCGCTGAACGGCGCCGAGGCCGCCCTGATTGATCCGCTGGAACTGGAAGGCCGGCCGGTCCTGCTCGACCGCGCGGCGGACGCCGACGACGAAAGCCTTTTTCATCTGATCAACCTGGCCAACTCCGGCGGGGGCGCCCTGCTGCTGGTGTCGCGTTCGGCCCCGCGTCAGTGGTCGGTTGATCTGCCCGATCTGCGATCGCGGCTGGACGCCGTGCGCGCCGTCGCCATCGCCGCGCCCGACGACGCCGTCCTGTCAGCCATCCTGCGCGCCCGCTTCGCCGAGCGCAGCATCACCCCGTCCGACGACGTGATCGACTATCTTGTGCGCCGCCTGGACCGCTCGGCCGAGACCGCCGCTGCGGTGGTCGAACGTCTGGACGCCCTCCACCGCCCAGTCACGCGCGTTCTGGCGCGTCAGGTGCTGGACGCCATGGACGCCGCCGCCGACTGACCCGCGACATTTTCTCGGCGCCCGCTTGCGGCCGTCACACACGCGCGCGAGAACCGGTTCATGACCGACGCCGCGATCCATGACGACACCCGAGGCGAAGAGGTTCCCGCCTCTCGCGCCCCTCAACTGGCGCTGAGCGAAGAGCTGATGGCCTCGCCCAGCCGGTTCTTCAATCGCGAAACCTCGTGGCTGGCGTTCAACGAACGCGTGCTGGAAGAAGCGGCCAACCCCAACCACCCCCTGCTCGAGCGGCTGCGGTTCCTGTCCATCTCGGCCAATAACCTGGACGAGTTCTTCATGACCCGCGTCGCCGGCCTGAAGGGCCAGTTGCGCGAACGTCTGCGCGTCCTGTCCGCCGACGGCCTGACGCCCGCCGAACAGCTGGAGCGGATCAACATCGCCGCCGGCGAGCTGATGGCCGAACAGCAGCTGCGCTGGCGCCAGCTGAAGAAGGAGCTGACGGTCGCCGGCATCGAGATCGTCGATCGCCAGAAGATCACCAAGACCGAGCGCGAGCGTCTGGAACCCGAGTTCCTGAACCAGCTCTTCGCCGTCCTGACGCCGCTGGCCATCGACCCGGCCCACCCCTTCCCCTTCCTGCCCAACCTGGGCTTCTCCCTGGCGCTGAAGCTGAAGCGCAAGGGCGAGACCAAGACCTTCTACGCCCTCGTGCCGGTGCCGACCCAGGTGCGCCGGTTCTGGGAATTGCCGACCGACGGCCGCTCCACGCCGGGGCACAAGCGGTTCATCACGCTGGAAAACGTGCTGCTGCTGTTCATCGACCACCTGTTCCCGGGTTGCGAGGTTCAGGAAAAGGGCGTTCTGCGTCTGATCCGCGACTCGGACATCGAGATCGAGGAAGAGGCCGAGGACCTGGTCCTGGAGTTCGAGGAGGCGCTGAAGCAGCGTCGTTTGGGCTCGGTGGTGCGGGTCAAGATCGAGGCGTCCATGCCTGTCGATCTGCGCGACTTCATCGTCGGCGAGCTGGAGGCCGCGCCCCAGGACGTGGTTCTGGTCGACGGCATGCTGGGCCTGGCCCAACTGTCGGACCTGATTCCCGGCGGCCACCCGGACCTGAAGTTCAAAGGCTATGAGCCGCGCTACCCCGAACGTGTCCGCGACAATGGCGGGGACGTGTTCGCGGCCATTCGCGAGAAGGACCTGCTGATCCACCATCCGTTCGAGAGCTTCGACGTGGTGGTTCAGTTCCTGCGCCAGGCCGCGCGCGATCCCAACGTCATCGCCATTAAACAGACGCTGTATCGCACCTCCAAGGACAGCCCCATCGTCGCCGCCCTGATCGAGGCGGCCGAGAACGGCAAGAACGTCACCGCCCTGGTCGAACTGAAGGCCCGCTTCGACGAAGAGGCCAATCTGCGCTGGGCGCGGGCGATGGAGCGGGCCGGCGTCCACGTCGTCTTCGGCTTCGTCGAATACAAGACCCACGCCAAGGTCAGCGTCGTGGTCCGTCGCGAGGGCGAGGGCCTGCGCACCTACTGCCACTTCGGCACCGGCAACTATCACCCCGTGACGGCCAAGGTTTACACCGACCTGTCGCTGTTCTCCTGCGACCCGGTCCTGGGGCGCGATGCAACGCGGGTGTTCAACTACATCACCGGCTATGCGACGCCGGACCATCTGGAAGCCCTGGTCGTCTCGCCGCTGAACATGAAGGCCACGCTGATCGAACTGATCGGCAAGGAGATGTCGGCCGCCGCCATGGGCAAGCCCGCCGCCATCTGGGTCAAGCTGAACGCCCTGGTCGACGTCGAGATCATCGACGCCCTTTACCGGGCCAGCCAGTGGGGCGTGCGGATCGATCTGGTCGTGCGCGGCATCTGCTGCCTGCGTCCCGGCGTGCCAGGCCTGTCGGAGAACATCCGGGTCAAGTCGATCGTCGGCCGCTTCCTGGAACACAGCCGCATCGTCTGCTTCGCCAACGGCAAGGACCTGCCGCATGACAAGGCCAAGGTCTTCATCTCCTCGGCCGACTGGATGACGCGCAACCTGGATCGCCGGGTCGAGCTGATGACGCCCATCCGCAACGCCACCGTCCACGATCAGGTGCTGGACCAGATCATGGTGGCCAATCTGAAGGACGACGCACAAAGCTGGGTGCTGGACGCCGAAGGACGCTATACACGCGTCACTCCCGCAGATCCTGAGCGGCCCTTCTCGGCCCACAAATACTTCATGACCAATCCCAGCCTGTCCGGGCGCGGCCGCAAGGCCAAGAGCCTGCCCGCCGTCCTGCGCTACGAGCGTCCAGGCCGCTGATGCCCGACATCGCGCTTACCGATCGCGACATCGCCGCGATCGACATCGGTTCAAACTCGGTTCGCCTGGTCCTGTACCGGCTGGAAGGCCGCGCGATCTGGACCGTCTATAATGAGAAGGTTCTGGCCGGCCTGGGCCGCGACCTGCCGACGACCCGCAAGCTGTCGCCCGAGGGCGTGGTCATGGCGATGACGGCGCTGCGCCGTTTCGCCGCCGTTCTGGAAGGCGTGCGGCCTGACGCGACCCTGATCGCCGCCACCGCCGCCGTGCGTGAAGCCCTGGACGGGCCGGAGTTCTGTGAACGGGTCGCCGCCGAGACCGGTCTCCAGATCCGCGTCCTGTCGGGTGAGGAAGAGGCCAAATATGCGGCCATGGGCGTATTGGCCGGCGCTCCCCTGGCTCACGGCGTCTCGGCCGACATGGGCGGCGCCAGTCTTGAGCTGACCCGGCTGAACGGAGACGGCGTCGAGAACGGCCTGACCCTGCCCTTGGGTCCGTTTGCTCTGGCTGACGGCAAGGCGTTTGACGCCGAGCGCATCAAGGCCCGTATCGATCAGGCCCTGAAACCGGTCGCAGCCCAGTTCAAGAGCGAGCGCCTCTACGCCGTGGGCGGCGCCTGGCGGACCCTGGCCCAAGTCCATATGGGCCTGAAATCCTATCCGCTGAAGGTCGTGCATCAGTATCAGATGTCGGCCGATGAGGCGTTGGAGACCGCGCGTCTGGTCGCGCAACAGTCGGCGGCCAGCCTGGCCAAACTGCCCGGCGTGTCGAAGAAGCGCGCCGAGACCCTGCCCTACGCCGGGCTGGTGCTTGAGGCGTTGATCAAACATCTGGGTCTCAAACAGATCGAGATGTCGGCCTGGGGCGTGCGCGAAGGCCTGCTTTTCGAGACGCTGGACGAGGCGACGCGCACGGCCGATCCGCTGCTGGCCGGCTGCACCGCCCTGGGCGGTCGCCAGGGTGTGGCCCCCGCCCTGCCCGGCGCGCTGAACGGCTGGATTTCCGAAATCGTCGCCGCCCTTCCCGAGGTTTTCGGCGAAAAACGCGACGCCGTTCTGGTCAGCGCCGCTTGCCGTCTGGCGGACCTGGGCGCGCGGCTGCACCCGGATCACAGGCTGGAGCTTGTCTTCGACCAGGTGCTGCGCGCGCCCGTCGCCGGCATCAGCCATACCGAACGCGCCTTTTTGGCCAGCGCGATGAACGCCCGGTACGGCGGCGCGCCCGCCACGCCGCAGCCCGAGGTCATCGACCGCCTGCTCGACGCCGCCGCCGCCAAACGCGCCCGCGCCATCGGCCTGGCGATCCGTCTGGCCTGCGACCTGTCCGGGCGCTCACCCCAGCTGATGGCCAACGCCACCGCCAAGGTCAAAGGCGGCGACCTGCGCCTGACCGCGACCGAAGGCTACGCCGACGTCCTCTTGGGCGAACAGACCAAGAAGCGCGCCAAGGCCCTCGCCGAGGCGATGGACCTGGGGCTGAAGATTTAGGCTAAGCGGCCCCTACTCGATCTCGACGACTTCCACCCGCGCGCCGTTCAGCACCAGGGCGATCTCGCCGCGCTTCAACTTCAGCGCATCCTCGCCGAAGATCTGGCGGCGCCAGCCCTTCATGGCGTCGATGTCGGCGTCGTCGCTGATGGCGATCTTTTCCAGGTCCGACACGGTGGCGATCAGCTTGGAGGCCACGCCGGCGTTGTCGCTCTTGGCCTTCAGCAGCACCTTCAACAGTTCCACCACCGACGGCGGGGCCGGCTGGCGGTGGGCGGGGCGCTCCATCTCGGGCGCATGCGACTCGGGATCGGCCAGAACCCGCTTCAGCTCCTCAGCCAGTTCCAGACCCAGCCGTGAACCACCGAAACCCTTGGGCACCGAGCGCAGGCGATTGAAAGCCTCGACATCCGTCGGAGTCTGCTGGGCGATCTCGTCGATGCCCTCGTCCTTGAGGATGCGGCCGCGCGGCTGGTCGCGCTCCTGCGCCGCCCGCTCGCGCCAGACGGCGACGGCCTTGAACGCCGCCAGATATTTGGCCGAGAACTTCTTGGGCTTCAGCCGCTTCCAGGCGTTTTCGGGGTTGGTGTCGTAGAGGGCCGGATCAGTCAGGCTCTCCATCTCCGACATGACCCACTCCAGCCGGCCTTCCTTCTGCAGCCGGTCGCGCAGCTTGGGGTAGAGCGCCGCAAGGTGGGTCACATCGCCCAGTGCATAGACCAGTTGGTTCTCCGACAACGGCCGGCGCGCCCAGTCGGTGAAGCGGCTGCCCTTGTCCACCTCGATGCGCAGCATCTGCCGGACCAGCGAATCATAGGCGACCTGCTCGCCGAACCCGGCGGCCATGGCGGCGACCTGGGTGTCGAACATCGGCTTGGGCATGGCCCCAAGGCGCACGAAGATTTCTACGTCCTGTCGGCAGGCGTGGAAGACCTTCACGATCTTCTCGTCGCGCAGCAGGTTCAGGAACGGCTCCATATCCAGCCCCTCCGCCATCGGGTCGATGATGGCGGCGTGATCGGCCGAGGCCGCCTGGATCAGGCACAGCCTGGGCCAGTAGGTCGTTTCGCGCATGAACTCGGTGTCGACCGTGATGAAAGGAGCGTTAGCTACGCGGGCGCAGAAATCGGCCAGCGCCTCGGTGGTGGTGATCGGCGTCATTCCGATGCTATAGCCCCGCGCATCCTACCTGTGGCAAGAGCCGCGCTGCATTTCCGCCCCGATTCAGGCCCGAGATCCCATGAGCGACACCCAAAAGCCTCTCGAAAATGGTCTGACCTACGCCGATGCGGGCGTGGACATCGACGCGGGCGAAATGCTGGTCGAACATATCAAGCCGCTGGCGAAATCGACGGCGCGCCCCGGATCGGAGCCCTCGCTGGGCGGATTCGGAGCCCTGTTCGACCTCAAGGCCGCCGGCTTCCAGGACCCGCTGATCGTCACCACCACGGACGGTGTCGGCACCAAGCTGAAGATCGCGATCGAGACCGGCCGTCATGACGGCGTCGGCGTCGACCTGGTCGCCATGTGCGTCAACGACCTGTTGGCCCAGGGCGCCGAACCCCTGCTGTTCCTCGACTATTACGCGACCGGTCGGCTTGAGATCGACGCCGCCCGCCGCGTCGTCGCCGGCATCGCCGAGGGGTGTCGCCAGGCCGGCTGCGCCCTGGTCGGGGGCGAGACCGCCGAAATGCCGGGCATGTACACCGCGGGCGACTACGATCTGGCCGGCTTCAGCCTGGGCGCCGTCGAGCGCGGCCACGCCCTGCCCTATCTGGATCGCCAGGCGGCCGGCGACGTCATCATCGGCCTGGCCTCCACCGGCCCGCACTCCAACGGCTATTCGCTGGTGCGCAAGGTGGTCGAGAAGTCTGGCCTGGCCTGGGGCGACGACGCCCCCTTCGCCAAGGACCGTTCGCTGGCCCAGGCCCTGATGGAGCCCACTCGCATCTATGTGAAGCCGGTCCTGCCGATCATGAAGGCGGGCCTGGTCAAGGGCGCGGCCCACATCACCGGCGGCGGCCTGATCGAAAACCCGCCCCGCTGCATCGCCGAGGGCCTGCAGGCCCGCTTCGACTGGAACGCCTGGCCCATGCCCGCCGTCTTCCAGTGGCTGGCCGAAACCGGCGGCATCAGCGACCACGAGATGCGCCGCACCTTCAACTGCGGCGTCGGCTTTATCCTGATCGTCTCGCCCGAAAACGCCGAGCCAGTTTTGGCCGCCCTGCTCAACGCCGGCGAAGTCGCCTTCGTCTGCGGACAACTGGAAGCGGCCTAAGCCGCTCCCAAGTTGCGCGGGGCTTACCGCGCCCCGCCGTTCGCCGTCTCGGCGTAGAAGCGCGACAGGTCGGCGTGCAGCTTCACCAGGGCGTCGTGGCTGAGGTACATCATGTGCCCGCCCTCATAGTAGGTAAACTCCAGGTTCGGCCGCAGGCTGGGCTCCAGCATCATTTGCGCCAGGTCGAACTCGGTCGAGAAGAAGGGCGTGGCGGCGTCGTAATAGCCGTTCAGCGACATCACCTTCAGATACGGATTGCGCCGCATCGCCGTGGCCAGATCGATGGCCGTGTTCGGCGTGGTCTGCGGCCCTCCAACCGGCGGACGGTGGCTCCAGTTCCAGTTGAAGCCGGGCAGACCGCGCGCCGACATCCGGTATTCGACGTCGGTCTTGTAGTTCAGTTCGTTTGCCACATAGTCGCGGAAGATGCCGAAATAGGCCCCCGTCACGGCCGAGCTGGACGGATCATCCTCCGGCTCGCCGCCCGCCGCATCCTCGTCCAGACCCATGTAGCGGGTGTCCAGCCGCCCGATCGTCTGACGCCGGTCACGCAGCAGCTCCTTGCGGAAGGCGCCGAGGTCCACGCGCATATTGGCGTTGTCGATGAAGGTGGTCGACAGGCCGGTCAGTTCGCTCATCTGGCGTACGATATCCGCGCGCTCGGCGTCAGAGATCATATGCCCCTTGGCCAGGGCGGAGGCATACGGTCCCAATGCGAAGTCGCGTGCCCGCTGGACCTGTTCCTCGACCGTCGCGGCCGGGTTCGCCAGCTTGCGATGATACCAGGCCGTCGCCGCATAGGTCGGCAACAGGGTGACGAAGTTCTGCGGATACCCAGGCTGACGCACGCCATAGTTCATGATCGACGACAGCAGCACCACGCCGTTCAGCGACATCCCGCGATCTTCAAGCTGGAACGCCACCGCACCGGTGCGCAGCGTGCCGTAAGATTCGCCGATGATGTATTTCGGGCTGGACCAACGGCTGAACTTGGTCGTGTAGCGCATGATGGCGCGGGCGAAGGCGTCGGCGTCTCCGTCCACGCCCCAGAAGGTCGAACCCGGCGTCTCGCCCAACGGACGCGAGAAGCCCGCGCCAACCATGTCGATGAAAACCAGGTCCGTCTGATCCAGCAGAGTCTGGTCGTTCGGGCCGAAGGCGAAGGGCGCCGGCCGCACCACGGTCGGCTCATCGGTCTGGACCCGCATCGGCCCAAACGAGCCCATATGCAGCCACACGGTCGGCGAGCCTGGTCCGCCGTTGTAGAGATAGGTCACCGGCCGCGTTCCGACGGGCTGACCGTCCAGCGTATAGGCGGTGTAGAACAAGCTCGCGGTCGGCATACCCGCATCGTCGCGGATCGTCAGCGTGCCCGCCGTCGCCTTGTAGCGCAGGGTCTTTCCGTGGGCGTTGACCGAATGGGCCGTCGTGACCTCCGTCTCCTCGACCGGTGCGCGCGCCCAATCCTTTTCGATCGCCTCGGCGTTGGCGTTGCGGAACCGGTCGGTTGCGGATCGCATCGCGGCGCCCCCGCCATTGTTGCTGCTGCTGTTGGTCCCGCTTTCCTGGGCCAGCGCCGCCACGGGCTCGCCCAGCATCGCGGCGATGGCCGCGAGGCCGATCAGTCTCTTCATGCGATAGTCCCCTGTACGCGCCGACCCACGACCCCTCGCCATGCGGTTGGCGTTACACGCTAACGCCCGAATCCAGCCGACAACAAGGGTGGATCGCGTTTGAAACTTGCCAAGCGTCGCCCGCGCCGTCATGCGAGGCGCCATGTCGCCCCAAGCCGCCCCGCCCGTCCGCGTCGCCGTCCTGATCTCGGGGGCGGGCTCCAACATGGCGGCTCTGATCGACGCCGGTCAGGCGCCGGACAGCGGCTATGAGGTCGTGCTGGTGCTGTCGAACGTCCAGGGCGCGGGCGGTCTAACGATTGCGGCGGCCAAGGGCGTGGCGACGGCGACCGTGGCGCACAAACCGTTCGGCAAGGACCGTGAGGCGCATGAGCGGGCGGTCGACGCCGCCCTGCGCGACGCCGGCGTCGAGGTCGTGGCGCTGGCCGGCTATATGCGTGTTCTAACCCCCTGGCTGGTCGGCGGCTGGCGCGAGCGGATGCTGAACATCCACCCCAGCCTGCTGCCCCTCTATCCGGGCCTGGACACCCACGCCCGCGCCATCACCGCCGGCGACAACGAGGCCGGCTGCACGGTCCATCTGGTGACCGAGGGCGTGGACGAGGGCCCGATCCTGGGCCAGGCGCGCGTGCCGATCGTCGAGGGCGACACGGCCGAGGCCCTGGCCGAACGGGTCAAGACTGCGGAGCATCACCTTTACCCGCAGGTGCTGGCCGACTTCTGCCGAGTCCTGCCCCGCCATTAGCGGCGCGAAGATTACAAAAACGTCATGCGACAGACCGCCGCACCGGCGCAATGGTGCGCCCGACCTCAATCGGGACCCTCTCTATCCATGACTCGCATTCGTCTGATGGCCGCCTGTTCGGCCTGTATCGTCGTCGCTCTCACCGGCGGCGCGGCCTCGGCCCAGGACGCTTCGGCCCAGCATTCGCACGGCACAGCCGGCGCGGCCCACAGCCCCTTCGGCGCCTGGGGCTTCGATCTAGCCGGTCGCGACACCTCGGTGAAGCCCGGCGACGACTTCAACGAATACGCCAATGGGACCTATCTGCGTACGACCGAGATTCCGGCCGACAAGTCGCGCTTCGGCCCGTTCGACGTCCTGTATGAGAACGCCCAGTCCCAGCTGAAGTCGATCATCGAAACCAGCGCCGCCAATCCCGCCAACGAGAACGCGCGCAAGGTCGGCGCCCTGTACGCCAGCTTCATGGACGAGGCGAAGATCGAGCAGCTGGGCGCAACGCCGCTGGCCGCCGACCTCGCCGCCGTCAAGGCCGTGACCGACCACGCCGGCATGGCGCGCCTGATGGGCGAGAGCCATTCGGGCTTCGGCGGCTCCCTGTTCGGCATCGACGTGTTCGAGGATCTGAAGAACCCCAATCTGAACTCGGCCTATCTGGGTCAGGGATCGCTGGGCCTGCCGGACCGCGACTACTATTTGAAGCCCGACTTCGCCGCCCAGCGCGAGGCCTATCTGGCCTATCTGACGACCACCCTGACCGCCATCGGCTGGGCCGACCCGGCCAAGACCGCCGCCGACATCCTCGCCTTCGAAACCAAGGTCGCCGACAAGCAGTGGACGACGGTCGAGCGTCGCCAGATCGACAAGCTGTACAACCCGGCCAAGGCCTCGGACCTGGCGACCCTGGCTCCCGGCTTCGACTGGGCCGGCTTCCTGGCCGGCGCCCAGGTGTCAGACGTCGACACCTTGGTGCTGATGGAAAACACCGCCATCCCCGCCATCGCCCAGGTGTTCGCCGACACCCCCATCGAGACCCTGAAGGCCTGGCAGGCGTTCAACGTCGTCGATCAGGCCAGCCCCTATCTGTCCAAGGCCTTCGTCGACGCCCGCTTCGACTTCCGCGGCAAGACGCTGCGCGGCCAACCCGAAAATCGTCCGCGCTGGAACCGGGGCGTGGCTTTGGTCGACGGCCAGCTGGGCGAGGTCCTGGCCCAGGAATACGTCCGCCTGCACTTCCCCGCCTCGTCCAAGGCCCAGATGGAAGCCCTGGTCGGCAACATCCGCGACGCCATGACCGAGCGGCTGAAGACCCTGGACTGGATGAGCGAGCCCACGCGCGAGCAGGCCCTGTACAAGATGTCCAAGTTCGGGGTGAAGATCGGCTATCCCGACAAATGGCGTTCGTATGACGGGCTGGAGCTGAAGGCCGACGACCTGTACGGCAACGTCGAACGCTCATCGGCCTTCGAATGGGCCTACAAGCGCGGCAAGATCGGCAAGCCGGTCGATCCGCTGGAATGGGGCATGACGCCCCAGACGGTGAACGCCTACTACAACCCGCCGCGCAACGAGATCGTCTTCCCGGCCGCCATCCTGCAGGCGCCCTTCTTCGATCCGAACGCGGACCCGGCCGTCAACTACGGCGGCATCGGCGCGGTCATCGGCCACGAGATCACCCACGGTTTTGACGATCAGGGCCGCAAGTCCGACGGCGACGGCGTGCTGCGCGACTGGTGGACGCCGGAAGACGCCGCCCGCTTCGAGGCGCGCGCCAAGGTGCTGGGCGACATCTATGACCAGCTGGAGCCGATCCCCGGCGTGCACGTCAACGGCGACCTGACGATGGGCGAGAACATCGCCGACCTGGGCGGCCTGCTGCTGGCGCTGGACGCCTATCACAAGTCTCTGAACGGCCAGCCGGCGCCGGTCATCGACGGGCTGACGGGCGATCAGCGCGTCTTCCTGGGGTGGGCGCAGGTCTGGCGCGAGAAGTCGCGCGAGGCGGCGCTGAAGGAGCAGTTGACCACCGATCCGCACTCGCCCGGCCCGGTGCGCGCTGCGACCTCGCCGCGCAATATCGACGCCTGGTATGCGGCCTTCGGCGTCTCGCCGGACCAGAAGGAATATATCGCGCCCGAGGCCCGCGCCCGGATTTGGTAAGGGCGCCGGACGTCAGACGCAGAAAAGGCCCGGAGCGAACGCTCCGGGCCTTTTTTTGTCATCCGGGCTTTCGCCTGAAAGACCTAGACGGATTTAGCGGGGCTTGGTTGCCGCGCCGGCGACGGCGCCGATGGCGGCGCCGGCCACCGTCGAACCCGTGTTGCCGCCGATGACCTGACCGGCGACGGCGCCGCCCAGGGCGCCGGTGGCGGCGCGTTGTTCCATCGTCTGGCCGCAGGCGGCCAGCAGGGCCACGACGCCGATGACGGGGGCCAGTTTGATCATGGTCTTCATGGGTCTTCTCCGGGAGACGAACGAGATAATGACCACCAAACGACAAGGCCCGCGTCCGGTTCCGGGCGCGGGCCTATATAGTCACGCTATGCGAGAGGCTTCGCTCTCGTATCGCGTCGTCTTGACGCTACGCTCGGGACGCTGTCCCTCGCGACTTGAGCGCTTAGCCGACGATCTGGTCGTCGGTGAAGAACTGGGCGATCTCGATCTTGGCGTTGTCCTGGCTGTCCGAACCGTGGACCGAGTTTTCACCGATCGACAGGGCGAACTGCTTGCGAATGGTGCCTTCGGCGGCCTGTTCCGGGTTGGTGGCGCCCATGACTTCGCGATAGGCGGCGACGGCGTTGTCGCCTTCCAGCACCTGAACGACGACCGGCTCGGCCGTCATCTGCTCGACCAGTTCGCCGTAGAACGGGCGTTCGGCGTGCACTTCGTAGAATTTCTTGGCTTGTTCGGTCGTCAGCTTGACGCGGCGCTGGGCCACGATGCGCAGGCCGGCGCCTTCGATCACGGCGTTGATCGCGCCGGTCAGGTTGCGGCGCGTGGCGTCGGGCTTGATGATCGAGAAGGTACGTTCGGTCATGGGAATTGACTTCTTGTTGGGAGATTGAGTGTCGCGGGCTTATAGCGACCACCTCCCACGTTTCCAACCGTCCCTTTTTGCATCCCTGACGCACGCCGCATGGTGACCTGCCGATTGAGGGACGCCGACCAACCGAAGAACCTTCGCCGCAATGCTCCAGATCACCGACCTGACCTTCAACGCCTGGGGCCGCAAGTTTCTCGTGGACGCCTCCGTCAGCCTGCCGCCCGGCTCCAAGGTCGGGCTTGTGGGCCGCAACGGCATCGGCAAGTCCACGCTGTTCAAGCTGATCCTGGGCGAGCTTCACGCCGCCGGCGACGAGATCAGCCTGCCCAAGACCGCCCGTATCGGCTCGGTCGATCAAGAGCATCCGGCGACCCCCGTCAGCGTCATCGACACCATTCTTGAGGCCGACGTCGAACGTCACACCCTGCTGGGCCGGCTTGAGACCGCAGAACCGGAAGAGATGGGCGAGATCTGGTCGCGCCTGATCGAGATCGACGCCGACGCCGCGCCCGCGCGCGCCGCAGAAATCCTGGTCGGCCTGGGCTTCGATCAGGAGAACCAGGCCCGGCCGATGTCGGAGTTCTCGGGCGGCTGGCGGATGCGCGTCGCCCTGGCCGCCGCCCTGTTCGCCGAACCGGACATGCTGCTGCTGGACGAACCGACCAACTACCTCGACCTGGAAGGCGCCCTGTGGCTGGAGGCGCGGCTGAAGAAATACCCGCACACCGCCCTGATCATTTCCCACGACCGCGAGATGCTGAACGAGGTCTGCACCCATATCCTGCACCTCGCGAACCACACCCTGACCCTCTACACCGGCAACTACGACGCCTTCGAAAAGGCCCGGGCCGAAAAGGCCCGGCTGCAGCTATCGGCCAAGGCCAAGCAGGACGCCGAGCGCGCCCACCTTCAGGCCTTCGTCGATCGCTTCAAGGCCAAGGCCTCCAAGGCCGCCCAGGCTCAGTCGCGCATGAAACGGTTGGAGAAGATGCAGCCCGTTGCCACCACGATCGAGGAGCGTGTCGCCCCCTTCACCCTGCCCTCGCCGCCGCGCCCGTTGGCGCCGCCGTTGATCCGGCTGGAGCGGGCCAATGTCGGCTATGAGCCGGGCAAGCCGATCCTGCGCAATCTGAACCTGCGCATGGACCTGGACGACCGCATCGGCCTGCTGGGCGTCAACGGCGCGGGCAAGTCGACCTTCGCCAAGATGATCGCCGGCGCCCTGGACGTGTCCGAGGGCGAGCTTCACCGCGACAGGAAGATGCGCGTGGGCTGGTTCCACCAGCATCAGATCGAGGCCATGGACCCGACCGACACGCCGCTGGAGATCATCCGCCGCGCCATGCCGGACGCGCCCGAAAGCGCCCGCCGCTCCAAACTGGCCCAGTTCGGCCTGGGCTATGAGAAGCAGGAGACCACCGTCGACAGCCTGTCGGGCGGCGAGCGCGCGCGCCTGCTGCTGAACATGGTGGCCATGGACGCGCCCCACGTCCTGATCCTCGACGAACCGACCAACCACTTGGACATCGACAGCCGCCGCGCCCTGCTGGACGCGCTGAACGACTATAGCGGCGCCGTCATCCTGATCACCCACGACCGCTCGCTGATGGAGATGGTGGCGGATCGCCTGTGGCTGGCCGCCGACGGCACGGTCAAGCCGTTCGACGGCGACATGGACGACTACGCCAAATTCGTCCTCGACCGCGCCAAACAGGCCATCGCCAAGCCCAGCCAGATCAAGAAGGAAGAGGCCAAAGCGGACTCGGGCGCCCCAGCCCAGAACAACAAAAATCGGAAAAACGACAAGAAATCTGGCCCTTCGCCCTCGACCCTGCGTCACGCGGTCAAGAAGGCGGAGGAGACCATGACCCGCCTGACGGCCGAGATCGCCCGCATCGACGACGACATGGCCACCGCCTCGTTCAGCAATCCCAAGGCCCTGGAAGGCCTGACCCGCGCCCGCGCCAAGACCGAGGCTGATCTCGCCGCCGCCGAAGCCGCCTGGGTGGCGGCGGAAGAAGCTCTCGCCGAAGTCGCATGAAGCCGATCGAATTCTCCAAGGAAGACCGCGCGGCGATCACCGCCAAACTGCGCGACTACTTCGCCCGCGAATTGGATCAGGAACTCGGCCAGCTTCCGGCCGAGATGCTGCTGGACTTCATCGGCAAGGACATCGGCGGCGCCTTCTACAATCGCGGCGTCCACGACGCCCAGCAACTGGTCCAGCAAAAGGCCGAGGACATCGTCGAGGCGCTGTATGGCCTCGAACGCGCGGCCCCCACGCGCTGACCGGCCCGTATCGCTGAACAGGTCGGCCCAAACGAAAACCGCCCGGCGCATTCACGCCGGGCGGTCGGATCGGTCGGCGTTTTAGGCCGGAAGATCTTCGGCCAGGATCGCCATTTCGAACATGAACGAACCTTCCTCGTCCTCGTCCTCGAAGACGATGCCGATGAACTCGTCGCCGACATAGACCTCGGCCGAGTCATTCTGTTTGGGGCGGGCCTTCACGATGATGCCGCCGGTGTTGAAGGTGCGCTTGAGGTGGGCCTCGATGCGCTTCAGGTCGGTGTCTTTCACGGGGGGCCTCATGGTCTGGACGTTGGCGGCGGACCCTAGAGACATCGGCGGTTCAGGGAAACCGGCCCCGCGCATTTTCCCGCCTCAGAGATACTTCATCCACCATTGCGAACTGCGCCGCTTGACCCCGCCAAACCATCGGCAGGCGAACCAGCAAGGCACGGCGAGGAGGGCCGCAAGCGCCCAGAGCCAAGCCACTTCCGGCACGGCGAACCCGTCACCCTGATTCGGACCGAACACGGCCAACGCCGCCAGGTTCAGCAGGTGCAGCGCATAGATATGCAGGATGTAGAAGAACAGAGGCGCCGCGCCGAACACGGCCAGCAAGCCGATCAACCGATCCGGCGCCTTCTCCAGCCCCGCCAGGATCAGCGCCCCGACCCCCAGCGTCAGCAGCAGGAAGTCGGCGGACGGCGGATATTTGGTCAGGTTCAGCACGCTCATCACCGTCTTGATCGGCGTGGCCTGCACGCTCCAGGGCGTCGGATCACCGTACAGATTCGTCGCCCTCAGCACGACGAACAGGGCTAAAGCGCCCACGCCTGTCAGCACCAGTCGCCGCAACCGCGTCCTCTGCTCGCCCATGAACCACGGCCCGATGGCGTATCCCAGCGCCGCCACCCCGATCCAGGGCAGCAGCGGATAGGAGGTCCGCACCTGACCACCCCAAGGCAGGTCGAGCATGCTGCGATCATGCATCACAGCCCAGAACACATGACCGGGCTGACCGGCTGCGATGGTGATCGGGTCCAGCACGTTGTGCCCCAGGACGATGATCAATCCGACGGCGATCAGGGCGGGACGCGGCAGATGCACCAGCGCCGCAAGCGCGATCATCGACAGGCCGATGGCCCAGATGACCTGCAGATAGATGATCTGCGGCGTGAATGAGAAGCTCCAGCCGAAACCGACGACCGTCAATTCCAGAACGACGAGAAACAAGCCGCGCTTCCACAGGAAGTCAGCCGCCGACCGGGCGCCTTGCGCGCCCTGGCGCTGCTTGTTGCCGTAAAGCCAGGCCCCCACCCCCGTCAGCGCCAGGAAGATGGGCGCACACAGATGCGCCGACAGCCGCGTGAAGAACAGGGCTGGCTCAGTCGTCTCCAGGTTCATCGGGTCCGAGACCTGGGCGTGGATGAAGAAGGACTCGCGCGCGTGATCGACCAGCATCAGCAGGATGACCAGCCCGCGCAGGGCGTCGATGGATCGAATCCGACCGACCGCTCGGACCGCGGCGGATATCGGAGTGGCGAAGGCGGGGACAGGCGTTGCAGCGGTTGACATCGTCATACCGGACCGGATAGCCGATATATTATAACGTTTCAAACGGAGTCTGTTTTGTCTCTTCTTCTGAGCTGCGCCGGCGCATGCCTGCTGGTCGCCGCCAACAGCCCCATCGTCACCCCCGTCCCATTGCCCGTTGGGATGGCCGAACCCGCGACAGTCGGGGAGATCGTCGTTCTGGGTCGCCGCTCGGCGCTGCGTGACCTGACCCTGGGTGCAGGAGCGATCACCGAGGCCATGTCTCCGTCCAGCCGCTCCATCGAGAACGATCTGATCAAGGCCGTGGGCGCGACGCGCCTGGCCGATGCGCTGGAACTGGTCAGCGGCGTCAGCCAGCAGAACAATCGCGGCGGCGTCATGGACAACTTCGCCATTCGCGGCTTCCTGGGCACGCCCGACGGCGGCGCGGAATATTATGTCGACGGCTTCCTGGCCAATCGCGGCATGGCCCCGCCCCGCGACCCGGCGACTTCCGAACGGATCGAGGTGCTGAAGGGGCCGTCCGGCGCGCTGTTCGGCGACATCGATCCCGCCGGACGCATCAATATCGTCTCCAAGACCCCGCGCTTTGCGCCCGCCGCCTTTACCGCGACGGTAGGATCATTCGGCCTGCGCCGCGGCGAGCTGGACCTGACCGGCCCGATCAACGACACCCTGGCCGGACGGCTTGTGGTGGCGGGCGAGACCTCGAACGGTTGGCGCGACTATGTCGGCCTGAACCGCACCGTGGTGGCGCCGTCCCTGACCTGGCGTCCCACCGACGATCTGCGCCTGACCTATGTGGGCGAGTTCACAACCTTCACGACCCTGTTCGACCGGGGAATGCCGGCGATCAACGGCGACGCCCTGTTCCTGCCGCCCTCGAACTATTACGGCGAGCCCGGCGACGGCGTGACCCGCTTCCGCAACGAACGGCACCAGATCACCGGCGAATACCGGATCAGTGACGACTGGAGCCTGAACGGCGGCGTCGCCTGGCGCGCCGGCTCGCTGAAGGGCCTGTCCAGCGATCAGTCGCGGCTGGTCGGCGACCAGCTGTGGCGTCAGCGTCGCGGACGCGACTTCTCGGTCGAGGACCTGTCGGCGCGGCTGGAGCTGAACGGCGTGGTCGAGACGGGGCTGGGCGTTCAAAACCTCGGTTTCGGGGTGAAGGCCTATCAGCTGACCTATGGCGAGAAGTGGCTGCGCATCAATCCGACTGCCGCCAATCCCTATCCGATCAATGCCCTCAATCCCGTCTATGGCGCGGTCACGCCGCCGACGCCCCTGCCCTTCACCGACAATCTGGAAACGCGCGACGTCGTCACCTTGTACGCCCAGGATTTGTGGGAGGTGAACGACCGCCTCAGCCTGCTGGCCGGGCTGCGGTTCGACGACTACGACCAGACCATCCGCAACAATCGCACCGGCGCCGTCGGCGAGGCCAGCGACACGCCCCTGAAATACCGCTTCGCCGCACGCTATCGCCTGACCGACAACCTGACCGCCCACGCCAGCTATGGTCAGTCGTTCGTGCTGAACTCCGGCACGGGTCGCGACGGCTCCGGCTTCGCGCCCGAGGATGGCAAGGGCTATGAGATCGGCCTGGCCGGCGCCTGGGACGGAATGAATCTCGCCGCCACCGTCTTCGACATCGAGAAGTCGAACATTCTGACGACCGATCCCGTCGATCCCAACTTCCTGGCCCCGGTGGGCAAGCTGACGACGCGCGGGATCGAGCTGGACGGCGCCCTGAAGATCGACGACGCCTGGCAGGTGGTGGCCAACTACGGCTGGACCGACGCCAAGGCCGACGACCGTGCGTTCGCCACCGACGCCGTGCTGAACGTGCCCGAACATTCCGGCTCGCTGTTCGTGATCGGTCGCTTCCCCACCATCCACGGCACGACGTGGTCGTTCATGACCGGCGCGGCCTACGTCGGCGACCGGGCCGGCGGCCTGGCGCTGGGCGCGCCCGAACTGCCTGCCTACTGGAAGGCCAAGGCGGCGCTGGACTACGGACTGACGCCCCAGGTTACGGCCCGCGTCGAGGTCGACAACCTGTTTGACGAGCGTTACGCCGCAAGCTCCTACAGCGCCCTGTGGATCTACCCCGGCGCCCCGCGCAGCGTCCGCGCTTCGCTCAGGATCGCCCTGTGAAGCGTCCGCTCAGATGACGAAGTCGTACACCACATCGGCCAGGGTGTGATCCATGGTGCGGGCCGGTTCGGCGTTGGTCGGGCAGTTGACCAGCCGGGCCGGCACCCCCGCCACGGTGCAGCCGGACGGCACGGCCTTCAGCACCACCGAGCCGGACGCCACCTTGGCGTAGTCGCCGACGTGGATATTGCCCAGCACCTTGGCCCCGGCGCCCAGCAGAACGCCCTTGCCGATCTTGGGGTGGCGGTCGCCGCGCTCGGCGCCCGTCCCGCCCAAGGTCACGCCATGCAGCATCGACACGTCGTCGCCGACCACCGCCGTCTCGCCGATCACGATGCCCGTGCCGTGATCCAGAAACAGCCCTTTGCCCATCTGCGCGGCCGGATGGATGTCCAGCTGGAACAGTTCGGAAATCCGGCTCTGGAAGTGGAAGGCCAGCGTCTCGCGCCCCTGTCCCCACAGCCAGTGCGCCACGCGCCAGCCCTGTAGGGCCTGGAAGCCTTTGAAATACAGGAAGGGCTGCAACAGGTTGCGGATCGCCGGGTCGCGTTCGGCCACAGCCTGCAGATCGGCCTCCGCCGCCTCGACCATCGACGGATCGGCCTTGAACGCCGACAGACAGACCTCGCGCACCGACATGGCGCTCATTTCCCCGTCCGCCAGCTTGCGCGCGATCTGAAAGCTCAGCGCGCCCGCCAGGTCGTCGTGCGACAGGATCACCGCATTCATCTGCGAGCCCAGCTGCGGCTCCTCGCGTGACGCCGCCTCGGCCGAGGCGCGCAGCTGACGCCACACGCTGTCGATTTCGGTTTCCGCAACGACTTCCAGCTTGGCCATGACCGGCTCCTTCGGCGACATCATACGCGCCCCAGCAAGGCGCGCGCCAGCGCCTCGGGCAGTTCGCCGTTCATGGCCATATGATAGGCCTTGTAGGCCGTCGCCACCGTCAGGCTGTCGCGCACCGTTCCTCGCCCGATCTCGTCCAGCAGATCCAGGAACGGCACGCGCACCACGGCGATGATCTCGGTGGGATCGGGATCGGTCGGCGCGGGCGACAGGCCCCAGGCGATCCAGGTCATGCCGATCTCGTCGGTGATGGAGTTCGACATCTCGACCTTCAGCGCCGGCAGCCAGTGTTCAGCCTGCAATCCCGCCTCTTCGGCCAGTTCGCGCCGGATGCCGTCGAACGGGTCCTCGTCCAGCGGCGCGCCGCCTTCGGGCATTTCCCAGCTGTAGTTGGCGTGGGCGAACCGCTGCTGGCCCACCAAAGTCACCGTCCCGTCCTCGTGCACGGGCAGGACGCCGGTCCCGACGTTCTTGAACCGCACGACGGCATAGTCGGCCTTCATCCCCGTCGGCGCCGTCGCCGGATGCCGGGTCAGCGCCATCCATGGGCTGTCGAACACGGTCTCGGTTCCGTCGCTGCGCCAGGCCGGCGGTTTGGCCAGCCCCTCGGCCCATTTCGGTTCGTCGGATTTGCGCATGGTCCACCTATGGCGAAGACGCGGATGAAAGCCTAGCTAGACGGCATGGTCGCGCTCAACGAACCCCTGCCCCCGCCCGTTCCCTCGAAAGATTTTCGCGACCGCCTGGCCCAGCGGCGCTCCGCCCCGGCCCAGGCCCTGGTCGCGCCCGGCCCGTCCGAGTCGGAACTGGACGAGATCCTGACCCTGGGCGCCCGAACGCCCGATCACGGCAAGCTGTTTCCCTGGCGCTTCGTGGTCCTCGGCCCCCAAACGCGGGCCGACATCGCCGCGCGTCTGGCCGGATTGGTTGAGCAGAGACAGGGCCCGGCCAAGGATCAGGCTGTGCTGGCGAAGCTGACCGCCGCGCCCGTCACCATCCTGGTCGTCTCGACGCCGGTCGAAGGGTCCAAGCCGATCTGGGAGCAACAGCTGTCGGCGGGCGCCGTCTGCATGAACCTGGAACACGCCGCCTCCGGCTTCGGCTATTCGTCCAGCTGGATCACCGACTGGTACAGCTACGACCCGCAAGGCGTCGCCCTGTTCGGCCTGACCGAGGGCGAGAGCGTCGCCGGCTTCATCCACATCGGCACGCTGAAGGAACCCGCGCTGGAACGCCCGCGTCCCGACCTGGCCGCCAAGGTCACACGCCTGCCGTAAGCGGGTGACATAAGGTCGCCCCAAGTCAGTTTGACCTCGACCGACCCCGCCTTCCTCCCCCAAGGCCTTCGTATGGATTCCCTGTTGCAAGCCGTGGGCGATTTCGTCGCCCGCAACCATATGTGGGCCGGCGTCATGCTGGGTCTGGTCGTGTTCGTAGAATCGCTGGCCGTCGTCGGCGCCTTCGTGCCCGCCACCGGCCTGCTGGTCGCGGCGGGCGGCCTGATCGCGGCCGGCGTGCTGGACCCCGTCAATGTCTTCGTCGGTTGCGTCATCGGCGCGGTGATCGGCGACGCCATCTCCTATTGGGCCGGACGTCGGCTGGGCGTGCGCTTCCTCCAGCGCCCGATGTTCAAGGCGCACCGTCGCCGCATCGCCTGGACGCGTCTGTACTGCCGTCGCTACGGCGTCATGTCGATCTTCGTCGGCCGCTTCTTCGGCCCCTTGCGCGCCTTCGTGCCGCTGACCCTGGGTATGCTCCGGATGCGTCAGCGGGCCTTCCAGTTCGGCAATGTCACATCCGGCATCGTCTGGGTGCTGGCCATGCTGGCGCCGGGCTATCTCGCCGCCCAAGGCCTGGCGAAGATGGAAGTCCTCAGCGAGGCCCACGGCCCTACCCTGCTGATCGGCGGCCTCGCCGTCACCATCCTGGTCGTCGCCGTCGTCTATCGCCTGGTGAAGGCCCGCATGAGCCGCAAGTCCGCCATCATGCGCGGGGCGCTGCAAGGCCGCTAGGTTCCTCTTCCGGTCGGTGTACCAACGAGACCAGCACCACCGAGATGATCATCAGCAGGAACCAGCTGCCCAGCTTGGCCAGGGACACCATCTCCCACCCGTCGGCTTGCCCCGGATAGACCCAGGCCCGCCCCAGCGTGCCCAGGTTCTCGGCGAACCAGATGAACAGGGCCACCAGGAAATAACCAAGCAGCAGCGGCATCGACCGCCGCTTCCGGTCCGCCGTGAAATAGAACCATCCCCGCCCGAACAACACGGCGGTTGCGATGAACAGCGCGATGCGCACGTCCGGAAGCCAGTGATGGGCGAAGAAGTTGACGTAGATCGCCGCCGCCAGCACCCAGGTCGTCCACAGCGGCGGATACCTCCGCACCCGTATATGGAAGATGCGCTGCACCCGCGCGATATAGCTGCCGACCGCCGCATACATGAAGCCCGAGAACAGCGGCACCGCCCCGATCCGCAGCAGACTGTCCTCGGGATAGATCCACGACCCGTGCGCGGTCTTGAACAGCTCCATGATCGTCCCCGCCACATGGAACAGGAAGATCACCCGCGCCTCTTCCCAGCTCTCCAGCCGGAAGGTCAGCATCGCCGCCTGGATCACCACCGCCCCGACGGCCAGGAAATCGTAACGGGACACCGGCGCCCCCTCCGGCCAAAGCAGAAACGTCCCCAGGATCAGGGCCAGCATCACCCCCCCGAACAGACATGCCCACCCCTGCTTCAGTCCGAACCACAGGAACTCATAGGCGTATCGACGCGGTCTGGTCCCATCCGCCCACGCCTCCGCCCGCGTCATCAGACGGCGCCCCCAGGCTTCGAGCGGAAGTGCGTGGTTCATCGCACTACCCGTGACGGCCCAGCGCGAAACTTCAAGAGCGGACGGCTCCCACGCCGCGGCGTCTTAACCGCACGAAAGGAACCCGAGAACGAATTTCCTTTTCGACATCAGTCTTTAACGCCTGCCGCCTTAGACTTGCCGGCCAGTAGGAGAAGCTTATGTCTTGCGCAGGTTGTAAGGATGGGGCGGGGTTTGACCTGCCGATCACCATGGCGTTCCAGCCGATCGTCGATGTGACGACCCAGACGGTCTTCGCCTACGAGGCCCTGGTGCGGGGCAAGGACGGCCGGGGCGCGGGCCAGGTTCTGTCGCATATCTCCCACGACAACCGTTATGCCTTCGATCAGCTGTGCCGCACGACCGCCATCGATCTCGCGGCCGGTCTGGATATGACGGCGGACGGCGCCAGCCTGTCGATCAACTTCCTGCCCAACGCGGTCTACGAGCCGCGCGCCTGTATTCGCGCCACCCTGGCGGCGGCGATGCGCACCAACTTCCCGGTGGATCGGATCATCTTCGAGTTCACCGAGAGCGAGGTGATGGACACCGACCACATCCTGAACATCCTACGATCCTATCGCGCCATGGGCTTCAAGACCGCCATCGACGACTTTGGCGCCGGCTATGCGGGTCTGGGCCTCCTCAGCCTGTTCCAGCCCGACATCGTCAAACTGGACATGGCCCTGGTTCGCGACATCGACACCAACACGGTCAAGCGCACCATCGTGCGCCACACGCTGAACATGCTGCGGGACCTGGGCATCCAGCCGGTCTGCGAAGGCATCGAAACCCTGGCCGAACACGATGTCCTGCGCGACCTCGGCGTCGATCTGATGCAGGGCTATCTGTTGGCGAAACCGGCCCTGGAAGCCCTCTCGCCTGTCGCCTGGCCTGATCAGGTCGCGCCTGCGGCCCTGAGCGCCTGATCGCCACGCGCGCGCCACGAACGACCGACGCGCGACCTCTAACTATCCCCGCCCGCGATAGGTCGGCACGCCCTGGTCCGGCAGCCACAGCCCCTCGGGCGGCGCGCCGGTCTGCCAGAAGACGTCGATCGGGATGCCGCCGCGCGGATACCAGTATCCCCCGATCCTCAGCCATTTGGGCTCAAGCAGGTCGGCCAGCTTGCGGCCGATGGCGACGGTGCAGTCCTCGTGGAAGGCGCCGTGATTGCGGAAACTGGTCAGATACAGCTTCAGGCTCTTGGACTCGACCAGCCAGTCGCCCGGCGCATAGTCGATGACGATGTGGGCGAAGTCCGGCTGGCCCGTCACCGGGCAAAGGCTGGTGAACTCCGGCGCCGTGAACCGGGCCAGATACAGCGTATCCGCATGCGGGTTCGGCACCCGCTCCAGCACCGCCGTCTCGGGACTGGTCGGAGCGGCGGTCTGGGCGCCGAGCTGGCTGAGGTTGTCGGTATAGTGGGTCATGCCGGGCATTTAGGCGCTTGCGACGCGTATGAAAATCCTCCCCCGCTCCACTTCCCTCTCCCATTGGGAGAGGGCTTGAGCTCACGGCGGCGTCAGCCGGCGTCATTGCGCGAAAGGGTGAGGGTCGGATGGCGCGATCTGGCCAACCGACCGACCCTCATCCGGCCCTCCGGGCCACCTTCTCCCAACAGGAGAAGGGAGACGACCAGCCAGCCATCGTAATCCCGGACGGCTTCCCCCAACCTTTCAACGCCTTCGCGCCGAGCAGCGTCAATCGACTGATCCTCTGTCCGGACCGTCGTATGATGGCCGGTTTTCACCCGCCGTCGCCGCCTGCCCGCTTTCACCCCGCCCCCGACCCGAGATTAGACGAATTAGACTCATTTTTTCGCGCCACCGTCTGAAATCCCCCCGATTGCCTTCCCCGGCGACAGCCCGCTAAGCGTAGCGAAAGAAAACCAAAGGAGACGTCCGTGGCCATTCCCGCTTCGCTGCAAAAAGGTCTGATCCTGCCGATCATTTCGGCGCCTATGTTCCTGGTGTCCGGACCGGATCTGGTGGTCGAGGCCTGCAATGCGGGCGTGATCGGCACCTTCCCGTCGCTGAACCAGCGCACGACCGAGGGCTATCGCGACTGGATTCATGAAATCAAAGGCCGGCTGAAGCCCGAGGCCGCGGCTTTCGGCGTCAATCACATCGTTCATCCGACCAACCCCCGGCTGATGGCCGACATGATGGTGTCGGTCGAGGAGAAGGTGCCGCTGATCATCACCTCCCTGGGCGCCGTGCGCGATGTGGTCGACGCGGTCCATGGCTACGGCGGTCAGGTCTTCCATGACATCGCCAACATTCGCCATGCGCGAAAGGCGGCCGAGGCGGGCGTCGATGGTCTGATCCTGGTCGCCAACGGCGCGGGCGGCCATGCGGGCATCATCAACCCCTTCGCCCTGGTCAATGAGGTTCGCAGCTTCTTCAAGGGGACCATCATCCTGTCGGGCGCGCTTTCGACGGGTCAGGACGTGGCGGCCGCCCTGATGCTGGGCGCGGACTTCGCCTATATGGGCACGCGCTTCATCAACACGACCGAGGCCATGGCCGCCGACGCCTACAAGCAGATGGTCATCGACAGCGGCGCGACCGACATCGTCCACACGCCCGCCGTGTCCGGCATCCCCGCCAACTTCATGAGCAAGTCGCTGATCGAAAACGGCATCGATCCGAAGACCTTGCCAGAGCACAAGCTGGACATGGGCGACGAGGCCAAGGCCTGGAAGACCGTCTGGTCCGCCGGCCAGGGCGCGGGCGCCATCCACGACGTCCTGCCGACCGCCGAACTGGTCGCGCGCCTGCGACAAGAGTTCGCTCAGGCCACGGAGGAATTCGCCATCAAGGCCGGAGCACGCTAAAGGCGGCGCAAATCCGCTTCTCTCGCGCTGGAGCCCCCATGATCCGCACGACCATCCTCGCCGCCCTCTCCGTCTCCGCGCTCGCCGTTGCGCTGCCGGCCGCCGCTCAGTCTGCGCCTGGATCCGCCCCGACGTCCGCGCGCGACGCCTGGTCCTTCGAACTGGGCGCGGGCACGGACAACCGCTCCAAGGATGCGTCCAAGTCCGGCAACGACGGCTACGCCTTCGGCTCGGCGACCTGGGAAAGCGCGGACGGCCTGTTCTACGTCGGCCCCGGCTTCCAGACGATCCAGGCCGGCGGCTCCAACGTCGAGGCCGAGTTCGTGGTCGGCTTTCAGCCCGAGGCCTTCGGCTATCGGTTCGACTTCAACGTCGCCTACAAGAACCGCCTCGAGGCCGAGCCCGGCTACGATCAGGACGCCTGGGAGATCACCGGCAACGTCAGCCGCGCAATCGGCCCCGCCAAGGCGCGGCTGCAGGTCCAGTATTCGCCCGACGCCGCCGGCTCCACCGACAGCTTCACCTGGGTCGAGGGCCGCCTGGGTTGGGACTTCACGCCCCAACTCAACGGCACGGTCGCCGTCGGTCGTCGCGAACAGAACGGCGCGCCCGATTACACCGGCTGGAACGCCGGCGTGACCTACGCCCTCACCGACGCCCTGGACCTCGACCTGCGCTACTACGACACCGACGCCCACACCTTCGGCGAACAGTATGAGGACGCCCTGGTCGCCAAGGTCGCCTACGCCTTCTGATCGCTAGCCCCTTGCGTAACGGTTGTCGGGCGCCCATCTAGGTCTGGTCGATCTCTCTGCGTAACGCCGCTGCTCCCTTTGCATCACGCACCGAGGTCCAAAAGCCGATCCCATTCAGACCCGACAGGCCGACCAGGGATCCCTCCCTGCGGTCAACGCCAGACGGAGGTCTCCAAATGGCTACCGGCACTGTAAAATGGTACAACCCCACCAAAGGCTACGGCTTCATCGCGCCCGATGACGGCGGCAAGGACGTCTTCGTCCACGCCTCGGCCGTCGAAACCTCGAGCGTCGGCTCGCTGAACGAAGGCCAGAAGATTTCCTACGAAATCGAGCGCGATTCGCGCTCCGGCAAAGAGTCCGCCGGTCGCCTTACGGCGGCGGAGTAGGACACGCTCCACGCGTCCAACACGAACGAGCCGGCCCCAACCAGGGCAGGCGTGATCGCCTTCGACGGCGAGGTCATCAAACTGATGCCGCTCGGCGGCCGTCGCGTTCGCCTGGATAACGGCCACATGATCACGGTCCTGCCCTCGCTGGGCGCCCAGACGGGCGTCTCGTTGCTGGGCGACCCGGTGACGGTGGAAATCGCCTTCAATCAGCTGAAGGGCTGGCGCCTGTCGCGCCAGCCCTGAGGCTTCTGCATACGGATGCCGACATGACCCCGCTCGCCGACATGATCCCCGCGATGACCGACGCCGACCTGACGACGCTGCGCGCCAACGCCGCCCGCCTGGTCGAACACGGCGCCTCGACCCAGGTCATGGCCGCCAGCGACATCATCCCGGTCATCGACACCGAAATGGCTCGCCGCGCGGCCCTGCCCAAGCCCGCAAAGGCCCCGGTCAAGCGCGCCGCCCCCAAGAAGAAGCTGCCGCCGGTCACCGGCCACCAGACAGCCCTTCCCTCCAGCTGAGATCAGCCCAGGGCCTGATCCAGATCTGCGATCAGGTCCTCTACGTTCTCGACCCCGACCGACAGCCGGATCAGGTTGTCGGTCACGCCGCCCGCCTCGCGAACCTCTTTGGGCACGCTGGCGTGGGTCATGATGGCCGGGTGGTTTACCAGGCTTTCGACCCCGCCTAGCGATTCCGCCAGGGTGAAGACCTGAAACCGCTCCAGCACGCGCTTGGTGCGCTCCAGGTCGCCCTCCAGGATCACCGTCACCATCCCGCCGAACCCGCCGTGCATCTGGCGCGCGGCCAGCTCATGCTGAGGGTGAGCGATCAGGCCCGGATAGATCACCTTGGCGATCCCCGCGCGCGTCTCCAGCCAGCGTGCGATGGTCAGCGCGTTCTCGCAATGCGCCTTCATCCGCAGCGCCAGGGTCTTCAAGCCCCGGTTGGCCAGGAAGGCGTCGAACGGCCCCATGATCCCGCCGACCGAGTTCTGCAGGAACTTGATCCGCGTCGCCAACTCGGCGTCGGCCGTCACCAGCACCCCGCCGATAATGTCCGAATGGCCGTTCAGGTATTTGGTCGCCGAGTGCATCACCACGTCCGCCCCCAGGCTCAGCGGCTGCTGGCAGAACGGGGTGGCGAAGGTGTTGTCCACGACCAGCAGCAGCCCGTGCGCCTTGGCCACCTTCGACAGGGCGGCGATATCGGCCAGCTTCATCAGGGGATTGGTGGGCGTCTCGACCCACAGCATCTTGGTCTTGGGCGTGATCGCCGCCTCGACCGCCGCGATGTCGCTCAGGTCCACATAGGCGAAGTCCAGCCCCATGGTTCGCCTGCGCACCCGCTCGAACAGTCGCCATGAGCCGCCGTACAAGTCGTCGCCGGTGACGATGTGATCGCCCGCATCCAGCAGCTCCAGCGCCGTCGAGGTCGCAGCCATTCCCGAGCCGAATCCGAACCCGTGAGTACCGCCCTCGAGGTCCGCGATACAGGCCTCGAACGCCTCGCGCGTCGGGTTCTTGCCCCGCGCATACTCATAACCCTTGTTCACGCCCGGGCTTTCCTGGGCGTAGGTCGAGGTGGCATAGATCGGCGTCATCACCGCGCCCGTCGTGGGGTCGGGATGCTGTCCGGCATGGATGGCACGGGTCGAGAAACCCTGGCTGTTCTTCTTGTCGAAATTCATGCGTCTTCCTCTTCGGGTGGCATCGCCTCGACGATCCATCCTCCCTCCGAAAGTTGAGCCAAATGGCCGGGGTCTATAGTGGGTAAGCCGAGCGCCTCAAGCACGGGCATTAAATGGTGCAAATGCACGACCAGAGCATCTTGCGCCCCATGATCGAACCGGGCGCAGAGCACCTGCACCACCCGGTCAAGGTCATGAGCCACTTCAACCACCGGCTGACCATCGGTCACATGCGTGCAAACGATGGCCGCCTGATCGTCCGCGAACTCATGGCCCATCAGGTTCAGCATCAGCGGTTCAGGCTGAGGTGGTTGATCAGGTCGGTGCGGGTGATCAGGCCGACGAACTTCTCGCCGTCCAGCACGATGGCCACGCGGTCGCGGTCGAAGACGGGGATCAGGGCGTCCAGCGGCTCCTTGACCTGAAGCGTGTCCAGATCGCGGGTCATGGCCGAGGCCACCGGCTTGGCGAACCGCTCCTTCCGCGTGATCTCGTCGGTGTTCATGATGCGGATCAGGTCGCTCTCGTCCAGGATGCCGACCAGACGGCCGTCGTCGATGATCGGCAGTTGGGACACGTCGGCGCCCTTCATCCGCTTGAAGGCGGTGTCCAGGGTGTCGCCCGGCCCCGCGACGACCACGTCGCCCTTCTCGTATTTGCGGTTGATCAGGTCCGACAGGTCGCCATGCAGCTCGCGCTCGCCCAGACCTTGATCCGCCAGCCAGGCGTCGTTGTAGACCTTCGACAGATACTTGGCCCCGGTGTCGCAGACGAAGGTGACGCAGGTCTTGGCTTCCGTCTGCTCGCGGCACCAGCGCAGGGCCGAGGCGATCAGGGTGCCCGACGACGATCCGGCCAGTATGCCTTCCTTCAGCAGCAGTTCGCGCGCGGTGGCGATCGCCTCGGCGTCGGGGATCGAATAGGCCTTGTCGATCAAGCTCATGTCCGCCGTGTCGGGCACGAAGTTCTGACCGATTCCCTCGACGGTGTAGCTGCCTTCCGGCCCCGGCACGCCGTCGTTGACGATGCCGGCCAGGGTCGAGCCGACCGGATCGGCCAGGATGATCTGGGCCTTCGAGCCAACGCTCTTCAGAAACTGCGCCACGCCTGTGATGGTGCCGCCCGAGCCGATGCCGGCGACGAAGGCGTCGATATCGCCGCCCGTCTGCTCCCAGATTTCCGGACCCGTCGTCTTCACATGGGCCTCGGCGTTGGCGGCGTTGGCGAACTGATTGACGTAGAAGCCGCCGGGAATGCCCTGGGCCAGACGCTCGGCCATGTCTGTGTAATATTCCGGATGGCCATGCGGGACGTCCGAACGCGTCAGACGAACATCGGCGCCCATCGCCCTGAGATGCTGGATCTTTTCCTTGGACATCTTGTCCGGAATGACCAGAAGCACCTTATACCCCCGGGCCCGACCGACCAGCGTCAACGCCAGGCCGGTGTTGCCCGCCGTCGCCTCCACGATGGTGCCGCCTTCCTTCAGGAAGCCTTCGCGCTCGGCGGCGTCCAGCATGGAGATGGCGATCCGGTCCTTGATCGAACCGCCGGGGTTCTGGGACTCCAGCTTCAACAGCAGGCGGCACGGGCCGGTGTCGATCTTCGTCACCTCCACCATCGGCGTCTTGCCGATCAGATCCAGCGGCGACGAGACGGTCGCGCTCAGGGCGGGGGCGGTCAGGGACATCGAAAACTCCATTCGGGGCGGGCGGAAGCTGAAGCCCCGCCTTCACATGGTCAACTCACGCAAGATTTGACCCCTCAAGATTTACTCAAGGGCGCGGTTCCGCGCTACGAAAGACATAATGACCAAATCATCCAAGAGGCCGCCCGCCGGTCTCCCCGACAAAGACACCCTCGTCGCCTTCCTGCGCGAGGCCGGATCGGCCGAGAAGACCGACATCGCGCGCCATTTCGGGCTGAAAGGCGGTGACCGCAGGGCCTTGCGCGAAATGATCCGCGAACTGGAAGCCGAAGGGCGACTGGGCAAACGCGGTCGCAAAGGCTTTTCCGAAGCCGGCGCCCTGCCCCCCGTCGGCGTCGCCGATGTGATCGAGCGCGACGGCGACGGCGAACTGTATGTTCGCCTGGTCGAGGCCACTCCCGACGCCCCGCGCGCCATTCTGATGCCCGACAAGTCCAAGGCCGCCCCTGGCCTGGGCGATCGCGTGCTGGTGAAGTTCCAGCGCGGCGCGGAGGGGTGGGAAGCCCGGCTGATCAAGAAGCTGGACGTGGGGACCAATCGCGTCCTGGGCGTGATCCGCAAGTCGGCGCGCGAAACCCGCGTCGAGCCGGTCGATCGCCGCTCCAAGGACGTACTGCTGGTGCCCCAGGCCCAGTCCGGCGACCTGCGTGACGGCGACCTGGTTCTGGCCGCGATTGAGAAAGGCGACCAGCGCTATGGTCCCAAGCGCGGCAAGATCCTGGAGCACATCGGCAAGGAGGATGATCCCCGCGCCGCCTCCCTGATCGCTATCCATGCCCACGGCGTCCCGACCGGCTTCTCCGAAGCGGTCGAACGCGAGGCCGAGGATCAGGCCCTGCCGACTCTGCAGGGGCGCGAGGACCTGCGCGAGGTCCCCTTCATCACCATCGACCCCGCCGATGCGCGCGACCACGACGACGCCGTCTATGCGGCGCGCGACGAGGATCCGAAGAATGAGGGCGGCTGGATCGTCTGGGTCGCCATCGCCGATGTCGCCGCCTACGTCCGCCCCGGCAGCCAGCTGGACCGCGAGGCGCGCGACAAGGGCAACTCGACCTATTTCCCCGATCGCGTCGAGCCGATGCTGCCGGAAGTGCTGTCGAACGGTCTGTGCAGCCTGAAGGAGGGCGAGAACCGCGCCTGTCTCGCCGTGCGGATGGTCTTCGACAAGGACGGACGAAAGACCGGCCACCGGTTCGTGCGCGGCCTGATGCGGTCGCACGCCAAGCTCAGCTACGAGCAGGCGCAGGCCGCCATTGATGGGCAAACTGACGACACGACCGGCCCGATCATGGAGGCGATCCTCTATCCGCTGTGGAACGCCTATCACGCCATGCTGAAGGGCCGGCTGAAGCGCAGTCCGCTGCAGATCGAATCGGCCGAACGCCGCATCCGCATGGCCCCGGATGGCGGTATCGCCTCCATCGAAAAGCGCGCCTCGCTGGAGGCGCACCGGCTGATCGAAGAGATGATGATCCAGGCCAACGTCTGCGCCGCCGAAACGCTGGAGCAGAAGAAGACGCCGCTGATCTACCGCGTCCACGATACGCCCAGTCAGGAGAAGATCTTCAACTTGGCCGACTTCCTGTCGACCATCGGCAAGCCTTGGAACAAGGGCGAGCCCGGCACGACCAAGCGGTTCAACAAACTGCTGGACGAGACCCGCGACACCGAACACGCCGATGTCGTCAACGAGGTGGTCCTGCGCAGCCAGATGCAGGCGATCTACTCCCCCGAGAACATCGGCCACTTCGGCCTGAACCTGGATCGCTACGCCCACTTCACCTCGCCGATCCGGCGTTACTCCGACCTGATCGTCCACCGCGGCCTGATCCGGGCGCTGAACCTGGGAAAGGACGGACTGACCGACCGCGAGATCGCCGAACTGCCGGCCATCGCCGAGGGCGTGACCATGACCGAGCGCCGGTCGATGGCCGCCGAGCGCGATGCCATGGACCGCTATATCGCCGCCTATCTGGAAGACCACGTCGGCGCGACCTTCGCCGGGCGGATCACCGGCGTGACGCGGTTCGGCCTGTTCATTCGTCTGGAGGACACGGGCGCGGACGGCCTGGTGCCCGTCTCCACGCTCGGCAGCGAATACTTCACCCACGACGACCGCGCCCATGCCCTGGTCGGCGAACGCACCGGCAAACGCTTCACCCTGGGCCGGATGGTCGAGGTCAAGCTGCGCGAGGCGACCCCCGTCACGGGTGGCTTGGTGTTCGAAATGCTCAGCGAGCCCGAACCCCGCGATCCCAACGCCCCCGCGCCCCGGTATGGCATTCGCGGACGCGGCGGCGACGGCCCGCCGATGCGCGGCAAGAACCGCCCCGGCGGCCCCAAGCCCCGCAACGGCTCCAAACCCTCCGGCGGCCTGAAGGGTGTGAGGAAGGGCAAGCGCAAGTGACCCCCTTCGACGCCGCTCAGGATCTGGCCGACGCGCCGCGTGTCGGCGGGGCTCAGCGACCGAAGGATGCGGCGACGCTGATCCTGACGCGCGGCGGCGATCGGCCCGAGGTGCTGATGGGGCGTCGCGCGCCGGGACATGTCTTCATGGCGTCGAAATGGGTGTTTCCGGGCGGGCGGATCGACCGCAGCGACTTCACCGCCGCCGCGACGGGTGAGTTGTCCGGCGAGGTTGCGCGGCGATTGGAAGGCGAACTGCCCGCTCGCCGTGCGCGCGCCCTGGCCCTGACGGCGGTGCGCGAGACGTTCGAGGAGACAGGGCTGATTCTGGGGCGGCCGGCGCCCCGCGCCTCCGTCGCCGGACCTTGGCGCGAGTATCGCCAGGCCGGCGCCCTGCCCGATCTGTCGGTCCTGTCCTATATCGCGCGCGCCATTACGCCTCCCGGCCGGACCCGCCGGTTCGACGCCCGGTTCTTCATGGCCCCGGCTGAGGCCCTGCTGAGCCCGGAGCCGACCGCAGGGTCGGGTGAACTGGACGAGATCGCCTGGCTGCCGTTGGACGAGGCGCGCGCACTGGATCTGCCGGCCATCACCCGTTTCGTGCTGGGGGAGTTGGCCGAGCGGCTGAAACACCCGAACCGCCCCCTGCCCTTCGTTCGGATGGTGCGGGGTCGGCACACGGTCGAGCACAGGGACTGACGTGGCTGGAACGACGATCACCCTGCGCCTGACGATCGCCGATCCGGTCGCGGGCGTCGCCTACAGCCTGCAGGACAAGGCGAACATGCCGGTCGAGCCGCGCATCGCCGCAGACGGCCCGATCAGCTTCGACGCGCCCGTCACTTTGTCCGAGGATGGCCGCCTGACCGGCCCCTTCGTGCGGCGCGAGGGCGCTACGCGGCGGTTCGTCTATGTCGCGATCGGCACGTCAGCAGGCCAGCACGCCAGCGAATGGAGCAGACGCGCCAAAATCGACGTCCACGACATTCCCGCCGATCTTCTGGCCCAGGCCCACCAAGGCGAGATGCTTGAAGTCGTCCTGCCTGGCCGCGCCAAGGACGGCGGTCCCGCCTGCGCCACCGTGCGGCCGATCCAGGCCTGGCGCGCAGTCTGACCCTAGTCGGCCATCGGCTTGGTCAGGTCGAACTCCACGCGGAAATGCCGGTTGGGACGTCGCAGTTCGTAGGCGAACATCCGGTCGGGGTGAACCTCCATCGCCCAGGTATTGGTGGTCGAGACCGCCGCGTCGTTTTCGTTGAACAGGGCGATCGATTCGGCGTCGACCGGGAATTCCTGACGCTCGGCCGTGCCGGCGTTAACCGTATCGCCGCCATACCAATGCAGCACGTCGGTCGTGCCGTCCGCATGTCGGTGATCGTGCTTCAGCCGAAGGCCCGTGTCGGTCTTGGTCACGACCCAGGTGCGCGAACGATCCGACCCCACGGCGAAGGGAATACGCACCTCGTCCGGCGAACAGTCGCGGACCTGCATGACCAGCCGCTCGCTGGCGAACCTGGCGTCGGCGGCGTCGGTGGTGACGACACGGCCTTCGAATCGTTGGCCACACAGGGCGTTCAAGCGCGCCAGGAAATCGTCCTGGGACTGAGCCGGATCGGCCGTTGCAACGCCGACGCATGACAAGGCCATCAGGGCCGCAGCGGCCAGCAGGGATGCGATTTTCATGCGGTCAGACTATATGTGCGGTCCGCCTCATCAACGTGGCATCGCGCCCGTTGACTTTGGGTCGATCCTGAGTATGTTCCGCGCCTCTTATTTTAAGCGGCTTTCGCCGTCGCAGAGGTAATTCCGATGGCCAAACCGGCTTCCATCAAGATCCGCCTGAACTCCACGGCCGACACCGGCTTCTTCTATGTCACCAAGAAGAACGCCCGCACCATGACCGAGAAAATGGTCGTCAAGAAGTACGACCCCGTCGTGCGCAAGCACGTCGAGTTCAAGGAAGGCAAGATCAAGTAAGTCCTTGATCCGCTGAGAATTGAAAACGCCCGGCTGGTCTCCAGCCGGGCGTTTTTCGTTGTCTGGACGCCCTCGTTACGCCGCCTTGGCGATGACCCGGTTGCGGCCGGCGGCCTTGGCCTCATAGACGCCTTCGTCGGCGCGTTTCAGCAAACCTTCGGGCGTGTCGCCGTCGCCGGTCGTGGCGGCCACGCCGATCGAGATGGTGATGGTGATCTGCTCCTTGCCGCCCATGACGCGGAACGGCGCGGAGGCGACGTCGCGGCGAATCCGTTCGGCGACGCGGCCGGCGTCTTCCAGACTGGCGCCCGGCATGACCACCACGAACTCCTCCCCGCCCATGCGGCATGGCAGGTCCACGGCCCGGACATTGGTGGCCAGGCGCACGGCGAACTCGACCAAAACTTCGTCCCCGGCGTCATGGCCGAAGCTGTCGTTGACCGACTTGAAGTGGTCGATGTCCAGAACCAGCACGGCCACCTGGGCCCCGCCTTGGGCGGCGCGACCCACGAGCGCCTGCAACTGGCCGGTCATGTAGCGCCGATTGTGCAGACCGGTCAGGGCGTCGGTGACGGCCATTTCCATACTGCTGTCCAGCTTCTGGCGCAGGAAGTCGGTGTAGCGTTTGCGTCGGATCTGGGTGCGAACCCGCGCCGACAGTTCTTCGGTATCGACAGGGCGCGGCAGGATGTCTGCGGCGCCCAGTTCCAGCGCCTTGATCATGCGCGGCCGTTCGGTCGGCTCCACGATGGCCAGAATCGGCGCGCGGCGCGCATCACCCGACTTGGCCTGGGCGACGATCCGCAGACCGTCGAAGCTGGCGGCGGCGACGTTGACGATGATCAGGTCCAGCGCGCCCTTGGCCGCAACCAGCGCCGCCTCGGGATCCGTTTCGATGGTGACGCGATGTTCGCCGCCCAGTTCCTGGGCGATCTTCTCGGCCTGACGCTGGTCGTCGTCGACGATCAGAACCCGCCCGCCCTCGCTGCGCAGCCGCGCGGCATTGTCCGAATCGACGCCCAGGCGACGGCCGCTTTCCTCGCGCTCGCGCAGTTCGTCCATGACATGCTTCAGCCGCGTCAGCGACTTGACGCGCGCGAACAGGATGACGTCGTCGATGGGCTTGGTCAGGAAGTCGTCGGCGCCGGCCTCAAGCCCCTTGATCCGATCCTCGCGCCCGTCCAGCGCCGTGACCAGCACGACGGGGATATGGCGCGTCTCGGCCTGGGCCTTCAGCCGTCGGCACGTCTCGAACCCGTCCATGCCGGGCATCATGACGTCGAGCAGGATCAGATCTGGCTGATGTTCGGCGGCGATGGCCAGGGCTGACAGGCCGTCGTTACAGGTCAGCACATCGTAATATTCGATGGTCAGCTTGGCTTCGAGCAGGCGGACGTTCACGTCCACATCGTCGACGACGAGGATACGGGCGCTCATCCGAGGTGCTGCCGGATGGTTTCGAGGAAATGCATGACCGAGATCGGCTTGGAGATATAGGCCTCGCAGCCGCCCTGACGGATCCGCTCCTCATCGCCCTTCATGGCGAAGGCGGTGACGGCGATGACGGGGATGTGGTTTAGCTCCTCGTCGTCCTTCAGCCATTTGGTGACTTCCAGGCCTGAGATTTCGGGCAACTGGATATCCATCAGGATCAGGTCGGGATGATGGGCGCGCGCCAGGGCGAGCGCCTGCAGGCCCTCGCGGGTCTGCAGGGTCTCATAGCCCTGGGAATCGAGCAGATCATGAAAAAGCTTCATGTTCAGCTCGTTATCCTCGACGATGAGGACTTTCTTGGACATCATCACCTGACCTGCGCGCCCCTCGAACGCGGGACGCCTCGTTGGTCGCATTCGTAGGCGCCCAGTCTTAAGTTGGGGTGAAGCCAACCTTACGGAGACCTTAAGCGTGGCCATCAAGGCCATCTGTCGCGACTGCCTGTGGACCGGCGAAGATCCCGCCGGGCCGCGCGAGAACCGCTGTCCGGCGTGCGGATCGCGGCGCGTGGTCTCAGACGCCGAACTGGACCAGTTGTCGATCGCCCACATGGACTGCGACGCCTTCTACGCCTCAGTGGAGAAGCGCGACCGGCCAGAGTTGCGTGACAAGCCGGTGATCGTCGGGGGCGGAAAGCGCGGCGTGGTCTCCACCGCCTGTTATGTCGCGCGTCAATATGGCGTCGGCTCAGCCATGCCGATGTTCAAGGCGTTGAAGGCCTGTCCTGAGGCCGTGGTGATCCGACCGGACTTCACCAAATACGTCTTCGAATCGCAGCGCATTCTGGGGGCGTTGGGACAGCTGACGCCCTTGATCCAGCCGTTGTCGCTGGATGAAGCCTGGGTCGATCTGTCGGGCACGGAACGGCTGAACGGCGGCCCGCCGGCGTTGCAGCTGATCCGCTTTCAGAAACAGATCGAGGACGAGACCGGCCTGACCGTTTCCATCGGCCTGGCGCCCAATCGCTTTCTGGCGAAGATGGCGTCGGAGATGGACAAGCCGCGCGGCTTCTCCGTGGTTGGGGCCGCCAATGCCCAGGCCCTGTTGGCGCCGCGCCCCGTCACCGCCCTGCCCGGCGTCGGGCCGGTGTTTGGCAAGGCGTTGCGCAGCGACGGCTATTCGACCATCGGCGATCTGGCGCGGGCGGACGTGCGCGACCTGGTCAAACGCTACGGCGAATCCGGTCTGCGGCTGCACGATCTGGCCCATGCCCGCGACGCCCGCGCCGTCAACCCCGAGCGAGATCGCAAGGGGATGAGCGCCGAAACGACCTTCAACGAAGATCTGATTTCTGCCGAGGCGCTGGAGGCCGAGCTATGGCCCCTGTGCGAGAAGCTGGCGTCCAAGGCTCGCCGCGACGGCGTCGCCAGCCGGGTGCTGGTGCTGAAGCTGCGGCGCACCGACTTCAAGATCGTGACCCGACGCATCACCCTGCCCGACCCGGTGCAAACGGCCCGCGCCTTGTTCGCCGCGGGGCGTGATCTGCTGAAACCCGAGCTGGGCCGCCCCTATCGCCTGATCGGCATCGGCATGGCGGATGTGCAGGACGCCGAGGACGCGCCCGCCGGCCTGTTCCAGACCCCTGAGACGCGCGCCTTGAAGACAGAGCGCGCCATTGATGTGCTGCGCGAGAAGTTCGGCAAGGATGCGGTGGTGGCGGGCCGCGCACTGAAGCCGTAGGACAGGGCATGGATCTCGCCAAACGCGCTTATGACCATGGCTTTCGCCTGGACCCGATCGTCCGCAGCCTGCTGGACACGGACTTCTACAAACTGCTGATGCTGCAGATGATCTGGCGCGAGCATCGCGACGTGCCCGTCGTCTTCCAGGTCATCAACCGCACCAAGGCTGTGCGTCTGGCCGACGAGATCGATATCGACACCTTGCGCGAGCAGCTGGATCACGCCCGCACCTTGCGCTTCACCAACAAGGAACTGGTCTGGCTGGCGGGCAACAGCTTCTATGGCGTGAAGCAGATCTTCTCGCCCAACTTCATCGCCTGGCTGACCGATTATCGCCTGCCGGACTACGACCTGTCGGTTCAGGACGGGCAGTATGTGCTGACCTTCTCGGGGCCCTGGGCAGAGGTGACGCTGTGGGAGATCCCAGCGCTGGCGATCCTGAACGAGTTGCGCTGCCGGGTCGGGATGCGGCGGCTGGGCCGGTTCGAGCTGGACATCCTGTATTCGCGCGCCAAGACGCGGCTGTGGTCCAAGGTCGAGCGGCTTCGCGCTCTGCCCGACCTCGCTCTGTCGGATTTCGGCACGCGGCGGCGCCACGGCTTCCTGTGGCAACGCTGGTGCATTCAGGCCTTGAAGGAGGGGCTGGGCAAATCCTTCATCGGCACGTCCAACGTCCTGCACGCCATGGAGAACGACCTGGAAGCCATCGGCACCAATGGCCACGAACTGCCGATGGTTCTGGCGGCCCTGGCGCCCGACGACGCCGCGCTGGCCCAGGTGCCGTATGCGGTGCTGGACGAATGGCGCAGGCATTATGCGGGCAATCTGTTGATCGCCCTGCCTGACGCCTTCGGCACCGAGGCGTTTCTGGACCAGGCGCCTGATTGGGTGGCGGACTGGACTGGGTTCCGTCCCGACTCGGCCCCGCCCATTCCGGCCGGCGAGCGCCTGATCGACTGGTGGCGCGCGCATGGGCGAGACCCAAAGGAGAAGCTGCTGATCTTCTCGGACGGGATGGACATCGACGCGATCGAGGCGACCCACGCCCATTTCCACGGTCGCGCGCGTCTCAGCTTCGGCTGGGGGACCAATCTGACCAATGATTTTCGCGACTGTTCGCCCGCTTTCGCGCCCGAACTGGAGCCGATCTCCCTGGTCTGCAAGGTGATCGAGGCCGGTGGTCGCCCCGCCGTCAAACTGTCGGACAATCCCGCGAAAGCGGTCGGCGATCCCGCCGAGATCGAGCGCTATCGCCGTGTGTTCGGCGTGCGCGGCCTCACGGCCCAGCCCGTCACGGTCTGAAACCCGGCCTTAAGCCCATCGTGCGACAAGGCGGGCATGAGCGCCTTTCTCGACAAGATGCGTCGCCGCGCCGGCCGCTATCTCGATGTCCGTCCTGCCGACGTGCGGCCCGCACGCGGCGTCCTCAGCCTGTCGTTCGACGACATCCCGGCATCGGCCTGGACCGAGGCCGGACCGATCCTGGCTCAGCACGGGATCAAGGCGACCTACTATGTTTGCGGCGGCCTGTCGGGCGGTCGCAATCTGGACCTGCCCCAGTTTGAGGTGGAGCATCTGCAAGCCCTCCATGAGGCCGGGCACGAAGTCGGATGCCACACCTATGAGCATGTCTCGACCCTGACCCTGTCGCCGGCCGAACTGGACGCCAGCCTTGCTCGCAACGCGGCCTGGGTGGCCGAGCGGCTGGACGGCTATCAGATGCAGACCTTCGCCTATCCCTTCGGCGATTGCGCCCTCGGATCGAAAGCCGTGATCGACAAACGCTTCCTGTGCGGGCGCGGCGTCCGCGACGGGATCAACACCGGGCGTTCGGATCGCAACCTGCTGCAGGCCATAGGCCTGGAGAGCCGTCGTCTGCCCGGCTACGACCTGGGGGCGCTGGTGGCGGAGACGGCTTCATCCAAAGGCTGGCTGATCGCCTATGGCCACGACGTCAGCGACGCGCCCACGCCGTATGGTTGCCGTCCGGAGGATATCGATCGGTTGATCCGACTGGCCAAGGCGGCCGATCTGGAGGTCCAGCCGGTCGCGGCGGCGTGGGGGATGGCCACCCTCCAACAATCCATTTGAGCGGCAGCTTCACTCGTCCGAGGCATTGCGTGGTGCAGTTCCGAACAAGTAAGCGACAAAGCCGCAGACAGTGATAGCGGCCAGAGTGATCAACGCCACTTGACCATCCGACATACCGAGAAATCCGGTCATAAGAGGATGCTCATCGCGGACAATCGGGTCGAATGTCCAATGAACGTCTCGTCGACGTGTACCAGCTCTCGCTATCACTTCGACGCCGTTAAAACGCATTGCTAGTATTGGGCGGACGGCAAAGTTGAATAAGGCGCAGCTAAGAACTGGGACGATCACCCACCAATAGCGGATAAAGTCTTTTGGGGTGAAAGGGCTCATATTGACTGACAGTTAGATTTTTTACGCCTTCCGGGTATCCGCCCAAGCGATCAGCTCCTTGCGGGGCCAGATCATCAGCCATGACCTCGCGGTGTATTCCCCGCTGTCGATCAGCGCCTTTCTCGACGGAGAGGCTGTGCCAGCCCGCTCGGTGTGGATCTCGCCCGGTCCTTGGTGGACCATGAAGGCCCCGCCCTTCAGCGGGTTCTGGCGCAGGTGCGCCAGGCGGGGGCTGATCTCGGTCAGGGGCGGATCATAGAACCAGCTGGAGCCGATCATGCCGGCCAGTTCCGGCCGCGCGCGGCACAACTCCGCCGCGGTGGCCCAGGCCTCGTTCCAGCCATCCTCGTTGAAGCCGCGCAGCCAGCGGCTCTCGGTGTGGACCTCCAGCCAGGGCTCGCGCTTGGCGCCCGCCGCCAGATATCTGAACAGCGGTTTGACGCCCCAGCCGTCTCGGACGTGTTTGACGATCTGGCCCGGCCCGACCGGCGACGACAGGTCTATGACCTGGCTCTTGGCCCCCGGCACGCTGAGCGCCAGGGTGAAACGCACGTCCTTGGACCAGTGGTCGAAAACGTAGTCGCCCTCGGCCTTGTCCAGAAACCCAGCCAGTTGTTCGATCCAGTAGGGATAGAGGGCCATGACCTCGGCCGGCAGGCTCATCGCCGCTGCCCGGTCGGGCAGTTGCAGCGCCCAGGCGGCGACCAGGCCGCGACGCACATCGTCGGAGGCATCGGCGCCCAACAGCGCATCCACCGCCTTGGCCGGCATTTCAAAGTCCCAATGCGGCGCGGCCTCGGCGGCCTTTTGCGCGGCCGGGATTGCGGCAGCGTCCACGCGCGCGCGGTCTTCAGCGGACAATCGCACCAGCACGGCATGGAAGGCGGCGACGTCGGGGGTCAGATGCATATCCATGATCGCACCATGACACGGCGCGGTTGGCGAACCTTTAAAGCGCGCCGAACGGGTGACGCCGCCCTTGCCCCGCGCTAAACCGCGCCCAGATAAACAGGAGCCCCCATGAGCATCGAAGCCCGCATCGCCGAACTCGGCCTCACCTTGCCGGAACCCGCCAAGCCGGTGGCCAGCTATGTCTCCTATGTCCGCTCGGGCGATCAGGTCACCATCTCGGGCCAGCTGTCGAATGACGCGAACGGCGGCATCAAGGGTACGGTCGGCGTGGACGTGACGCCGGAACAGGCGCTGGAAGCCGCGCGTCTGTGCGGTCTGAACCTGATCGCACAGATCAAGGCCGCCTGCGATGGCGATCTGGACCGGGTGGTCCGCATCGTCAAACTGGGCGGTTTCGTTCAAGCCGGCCCCGACTTCACTGCCATTCCCGCCGTCATCAACGGCTGCTCGGACATGATGGTCGAGGTCTTCGGCGACGCTGGCAAGCACGCCCGCTCGGCCGTCGGCGTGTACAAGCTGCCGCTCGGCTTCGCCGTCGAGATCGATGCGATCGTGGAGATCCGCTGATCTTTCAGATCTCGGTTCACGAAGGGATCGCCGACATCGGCCGCGAGGCCTGGGACGCGTGCGCGCTGCCCACCGGCGATCCCTTTGTCTCCTATGACTTCCTGCATGCGTGCGAAGCCTCGGGCAGCGCCGCGCCTCGCCAGGGCTGGGCCCCGCGCCACTTGGCCCTGAGGGGTGAAGACAACGCGGTGCTGGGCGTCATGCCCCTCTATCTGAAGGGCAACAGCCAGGGCGAATATGTCTTCGACCACAGCTGGGCCGACGCTTACGAACGGGCCGGCGGCCGGTATTATCCCAAGCTGCTGGGCGCCGTGCCCTTTACGCCCGCGACCGGCCCGCGCTTCCTGAACCATCTCGAGACCGACGCCGCGACGGTGCGTCAGGCCCTGATCCAAGGGGCTGTGACCCTGGTCGAACGGCTGGGCGTCTCCTCCCTTCACGTCAACTTCCCGACCGAGCCGGAATGGTCGGCCATGACCGAGGCGAACCTGCTGCCGCGCCAGGACATCCAGTTCATCTGGCGCAACAACGGCTATCGGACCTTCGACGATTTCCTGGCCGCCCTGTCGGCCAACCGCCGCAAGACCATCAAGCGCGAGCGCCGCGACGCCCAGGCCGATTTGGATATCCGCGTCCTGACCGGCGCCGACATCACCGAGGCCCACTGGGACGCCTTCTTCGCCTTCTACATGGACACCGGCTCGCGCAAATGGGGCCAGCCCTATCTGACGCGCGACTTCTTCAGCCGCGTGGGCGCGACAATGGCCGACCGGATCGCCCTGGTCATGGCGTTTCGGGATGAGACGCCCATCGCCGGCGCTCTGAACTTCATCGGCCGCGACGCCCTTTACGGTCGTCAGTGGGGCACGCTGGAAGACGTGCCCTTCCTGCATTTCGAGCTTTGCTACTATAAGGCTATCGAATTCGCCATTTCGCGTGGCCTGTCCCGCGTCGAAGCCGGGGCCCAGGGCGACCACAAGATCGCGCGCGGCTACCTGCCCTCCCCTGTCTATTCCGCCCATTTCATCGCCGACCCCGCCCTGCGCGATCCCGTCGCTCGCTATCTGGACGGCGAACGCCCGGCTGTCGCAGCGCAGATGCGGGCGATGACCGAAGAACTGTCGCCCTATAAGCAGGTATAGAAAAAGGCCCGGCTGCTGCCAGCCGGGCCTTTCGCGATCACCCTTTCGGGGATCAAGCCGTCTCTTCTTCCTCGGCCTTCGCGGGCGCGCTGGCGCTCGTGATGTCGAAGTCGATCTTGCCGTCCTTCAGCTGGACCCTGACGTGTCCGCCGCGCGTCAGACGCCCGAACAGGATGTCGTCGGCCAGCGGCTTCTTGATCGAGTCCTGGATGACCCGCGCCAGCGGACGCGCGCCATACAGTTCGTCGAAGCCGTTCTTGGCCAGCCAGTCGGCGGCTTCGTCGGTCAGTTCGATGGTGATGTTGCGGTCCGCCAGCTGGGCTTCCAGCTGAAGGATGAACTTGGTCACCACCGAGCGGATCGTGTCGGCCTGCAACGGCTTGAAGGCCACGATGGCGTCCAGGCGATTGCGGAACTCCGGCGCGAACAGGCGCTGGATGGCCTTGTCATCCTCGCCCTCGACCTTGCCCCGGCCAAAGCCGATGGAGGCGCGGGCGTTGTCGGCGGCCCCGGCGTTGGTCGTCATGATCAGGATGACGTTCCTGAAATCGACCTTCTTGCCGACCGCATCGGTCAGCATGCCGTTGTCCATCACCTGAAGCAGGATGTTGTAGACATCCGGGTGCGCCTTCTCGATCTCGTCCAGCAGCACGACAGCGTGCGGATGCTGATCGACGGCGTCGGTCAGAAGCCCGCCTTGGTCATGTCCGACATAGCCGGGAGGCGCGCCGATCAGACGGCTGACCGTGTGGCGCTCCATATATTCCGACATGTCGAAGCGCTGCATCTCTATGCCCAAGGTGGCGGCGAGCTGCTTGGCGACCTCGGTCTTGCCGACGCCGGTCGGGCCGCTGAACAGGAAGCTGCCGATCGGCTTGTTCGGATCACGAAGACCCGCCCGCGCCAACTTCATGGCCGCCGACACCTGCTCGATGGCCTGTTCCTGACCGAAGACCGCACGCTTCAGGTCGGTTTCCAGCTCGCGCAGGCTTTCCGTGTCGGACTTGGACACCGACTTGGCCGGGATACGGGCCATCTTGGCGATAACGGCCTCGACCTCCTTCTGACCGATGACCTTCTTCCTCTTGGATTCGGTCAGCAGCATCTGCGACGCCCCGGCCTCGTCGATCACATCGATCGCCTTGTCCGGCAGTTTCCGGTCGGTCATGTAGCGCGCCGACAGCTCCACCGCCGTGCGCACGGCGCTGTCGGTATAGCGGACCTTGTGGTGCTGCTCGTAGTAGGTCTTCAGACCCTTCAGGATCTTCACCGTATCCTCGACCGTCGGCTCATTGACGTCGATCTTCTGGAAGCGACGCACCAGGGCGCGGTCCTTCTCGAAGTGCTGGCGATATTCCTTGTAGGTCGTCGATCCCATGCAGCGCAACGTGCCGGACGCCAAGGCCGGTTTCAGCAGGTTCGAGGCATCCATCGCCCCGCCCGAAGTTGCGCCCGCGCCGATCACCGTGTGGATCTCGTCGATGAAGAGCACGGCGTTGTCGTGGTTCTCCAGTTCTTTGACCACCTGCTTCAGGCGTTCCTCGAAGTCGCCGCGATAGCGGGTGCCGGCCAGCAACGCGCCCATATCGAGCGAGTAGATGGTGGCGTCCTTCAGAACGTCGGGCACTTCGCCGTTGACGATCTTGCGGGCCAGACCTTCGGCGATGGCGGTCTTGCCGACGCCGGGATCACCGACCAGAAGCGGGTTGTTCTTGGTCCGACGGCACAGGATCTGGATCGAGCGGTCCACCTCGGCCTGACGACCGATCAGGGGATCGACCTTGCCCTGGCGCGACTTCTCGTTGAGGTCGACGCAATAGGCTTCCAGCGCCTCGCCGCCCTGTTTCACGGCGGAAGCATCCTCGGCCTCTTCGGGCGAAGCGCCCTTGGCCGGACGCGCCTCGTTAGCGCCTGCCTTCTTGGCGATGCCGTGAGCGATGAAGTTGACCGCGTCATAGCGCGTCATGTCCTGCTCTTGCAGGAAGTAGGCCGCGTGGCTCTCGCGCTCGGAGAAGATGGCGACCAGCACGTTGGCGCCGGACACTTCCTCGCGGCCGGACGACTGGACGTGGATCACCGCGCGCTGGATCACGCGCTGGAAGCCGGCGGTCGGCTTGGCGTCCTCGCCGTCGCTGGTGGCCAGGGCGGCCAGGTCGTTGTCGACATAGAGGGTCAGCGCCGCTTTCAACGCAGACAGATCGACGTTGCAGGCCTGCATGACGCCGGTCGCGTCGGGATCGTCGATCAGCGCGAGCAGCAGGTGCTCAAGCGTCGCATACTCGTGCCTGCGCGCATTGGCGTATCCCACCGCGCGGTGCAGGGTTTCTTCGAGAGGACGGGAAAATGAAGGCATAGGGAGGCTCCTCTCAGTCCTTTTCCATCGTGCATTGCAGAGGGTGCTGGTGGCGGCGCGCCGTCTCGATGACCTGCGCGACCTTTGTCTCGGCGACCTCGTAGGTGAAGACGCCGCAGACGCCGACGCCATGCTGATGCACATGCAGCATGATGCGGGTGGCCTCTTCCCGGCTCTTCTGGAAGAACCGCTCCAGCACATAGACGACGAATTCCATCGGCGAATAATCGTCGTTCAGAATCAGCACTCGATAGAGCGAGGGCTTTTGCAGCTTCGGCTTTGTTTCGGTGACGACGGCGGTTCCTTGACCGCCGCCGGTCTCACCGGGCCTTTGAATGGGCATTCGTGTTCCGTAATCGGGGAGTCGTCTTGGCTCTCAAATAGGGAATGATGGCCTGAATTGAAGCGGCGTCCAGTCACGGCTTTCGTGAAGGGCGTCTGACAAAGATTTCACGTGATCCAAGGCGGTCAACGGCTCAGGTTGAACGCCTCAGTTGAACAGCTCCCGATCGCCATGCCCGCCGCCCTCTTCGCCGCCCTTTCGCTCGCCGCCTTCGCCCAGCCCACGCCGCTGGAAACCGCCGTCATGGCGGCCGACGCCAAACTGTTCGCTGTCTTCTTCGAAGGCTGCGATCCCCCCGGACTTCGGGCCATGCTGACCGATGATTTTGAGTTTTTCGACGACCGCGGCGGACGGGTGGCCACTGACGCCGACAGCTTCGTGGCGCAATACGCCGCGCGTTGTCAGGACCGTAGCGCGCCGGACGCCTGGCGGACCCGGCGCGAGGCCCTGCCGGACGGTCTGGCTGTCTATCCCATCAACAACTACGGCGCGGTCGAAACAGGCGAGCACGTGTTCTACGAACGCCAGGGCGACGGTCCGGAACGGCGCGTCGGTCGCGCCCGCTTCACGCAGATGTGGAAACAGGAGGGGACCGAGTGGAAGCTGGCGCGGGTCTTCAGCTACGACCATACCGCCCTGCCCTGACAGCAAAAAAGGCCCCGGAGCGAACCCCGGGGCCTTCTCGATTCTTCGGGCGGTTCGCGGGATTAACGAGCGGCCTGGAAGGTTTCGACCGAGGCGGTGACGCGCTCGTTGATCGGCTTGATGCTGTCCTTGACAGTGGCGGTGACGATCTCGTTCGTCTTGGTCAGCTCGGCGACATAGCGCTCCATCGACTTCTTGGCCCAGGCGGTCTGGAGCTCGAAGAACTCCTGCACCGAACGGGCGGTCGACAGTTCCTTGGACGCGGCGACGCCGTCTTCCCACGAGGACTTGGCGAAGCCCAGCGCCTGTTGCGACAGGGCCTCGGCGCCCTTCTGGGCGACGGTGACCGACTCGACCATGGCTTCCAGGGTCTTCTTGCTGTGCGCGTTCAGCTCGGCCATCGAGGCCGTCGACTTGTCGATGCCTTCACGGAAGGCCTGCGTGCCGGCGGCCTGCATGGTTTCGGCTTGCGCCTTGACCTTGGCGGCGGCCGAAGTCGCAGCGGCGGTGGCTTGGTCGGCGGTTTTCTTCACGGTTTCAGCGGCGTCGGCCATGATCGTCTCTCCGGTAGAAGGCCCTTGGGGACGGACCTGAGGGCGGAAATAATGACGCGAGAGGATCTCGCAGACCCACAATATGCTGCAAGTGCGAAGGTTTTTCAAGCGTTTTGTGCAATGCACAATATGATCGGCGATAACCTTGATCGGCCGGTCAAATTTGCGTTGACGCGCGGTTAACCACCACGAAACCCGCGCTTCCTATGCTAGCTGTTCGTTCGTGACGGCCGGGGGGCCTGTCGCACCCTGCTCACCGAGGGGTTGTCCCGCCCATGATCGCTTTTCTCCGCCGTGGCCTGTTCGCCGTCCTCGCGCTTTCGCTGGTTCTGGGCGCGAACGTCAGGCCGATCGAGGCCCAGACCGCCTACTCGGCCCAGGAGAACAGCCGCTACGCCGCCATCGTGATCGACGCCGCCACGGGCGAGGTTCTGTTCGCGCGGAACGCCGACAGCCGCCGCTATCCAGCGTCGCTGACCAAGATGATGACGCTGTATCTGACGTTCGAGGCGCTGTCTCAGGGCAAGGCCAATGTGAACGACGTGCTGACGATCTCGCCGCGCGCCGCGTCCCAGCCGCCATCGAAGCTGGGTCTGGCCGCCGGTCAGACCATCACCCTGGACAACGCCATGCGCGCCACAGCCGTGCGGTCCGCCAACGACATGGCCTTGGCCATCGGCGAGCATATCGGCGGATCGGAAGCCCGCTTTACCAATATGATGACGCAGAAGGCCGCCCAGCTGGGCATGACTCAGACGCGCTACTACACCGCAAACGGCCTGCCGGACGCACGTCAGGTGACCTCCGCACGCGACCAGGCCATTCTGGCGCGGGCGATCATGCGCGACTTCCCTCAGTATTACAGCTACTTCGGCCTTCACGACTGGGCCTACAACGGCCGCAACTATCGCAACACCAACGGCCTGCTGCCGACCGGGCGCGGCTATGACGGGATGAAGACCGGCTATACCAACGCCTCGGGCTACAACCTCGCCGCCTCGGCCGTGCGCGACGGGCGACGCCTGATCACCGTGGTCCTGGGCGGCCGTTCGACCGCCAGCCGCAACGCTCACGTCGCCGAGCTGATGGACACCGGCTTCGAGGTCGAGCGCCGCCGCGCCCAGGGCGAGCGGATCCAGGTGGCGCAAACCTTCTTCGAGCAGCGTGGGTTCGGCGTCGGATCGGCGATCGCCGACGCCCCAATCGCCTATGCGTCGGTCAATGACGACGAGGACAGCGTCGGCGCGGAATCCACCGCTGTCGCCTATACGGCCGCACCGGCGCCCGCCGCCCTGCCGACGCGTATCGCCCCTGCCCCGTCGGAGCGCGCAGCCAGCCAGCGGGCCGCCGCAACCCTGCCGCCCATTGGTTCGGCGCCGGCCGCCTCCGCCGCGCCCCGTGCGCCACGCAATGTCACCGCTTCGTTGAACGGCGCGCCGGCCAATGCAGTCGTCGCGCCGTCCACCACGCCCCGTCGCTCGGCGTCGTCCGCAACGCGCGAACCCGCCCGCGCCGCGCCCAGAATGCCGGCCGGTCGCTGGGCGGTGCAGGTCGGCGCCTTCCGCGAAGAGAAGGTGGCGACCGACTGGCTGACCGAGGTCAACCGTCGTTTCCGCGATCAGTTCGCCAACGCCGAACGCAATGTCCAAACCGCCGGCGACTGGTATCGCTCGCGCTTCGTGGGCCTGACCGAAACCGGCGCAAAGTCCGCCTGCGAGGCGCTGGCTGCACGTCGCGTGACCTGCATGGTCATCGGCCCCGACTGAGGCCAAATCGGCGAGAACAAATGTTCTTGCTTTGTTCCTATTGATGTCGCATCGTCCTTCCCATGGAAACCGCCAAGGGAAGAGGCGCGCGTTCGAATGCCAGCGGCCGTTACGAGCCTGAGCAGCACCAGTCGTTCGATGACGGCTGGACGCACGACGACGCCGAGGCTGCGCCGCTGCGCACCACCCTCACCCCTGAACACGCCCGCACCATCATCGCCCGGAACGACAGTCCGGACATCGGCTTCGACCGCTCCATCAACCCGTACAAAGGTTGCGAACATGGCTGCATCTACTGTTACGCCCGTCCGTCCCATGCCTGGATGGGCCTATCCCCGGGCCTGGATTTCGAGAGCCGGATCTTCTTCAAGCCCCAGGCCGCAAGTCTGCTGGAACAGGCGTTCCTCGCACCCCGATACCGATGCAAGCGCATCCACATAGGCGGCAACACCGACCCCTATCAGCCGGTTGAGCGTGATCTGAAGTCGACGCGCTCGATCCTGGATGTCATGCAGCGCTTCAACCACCCATTCAGCATCATCACCAAGTCGGTGTTGATCGCGCGCGACGCCGACATTCTGGGCCCGATGGGCAGGGCGGGGCTGGCCTCGGCCTTCGTCTCCATCACCACCCTGGATCGTGGGCTGGCGCGGGCGATGGAGCCGCGCGCCTCCACCCCCGCCAAACGGCTGGAGGCCATCAGTCGCCTCGCGGACGCCGGTTGTCCGGTCGGGGTCGGTTTCGCCCCCGTCATTCCCGGTCTGAACGACCACGAACTGGAAGCCATCCTGGAAGCCGCCGCCAAGGCCGGGGCGACGCGGGCCATGTATGTCACCCTGCGTCTGCCGCTTGAGATCAAGGATCTGTTTCGAGAATGGCTGGCCGACGCCCGCCCGGATCGCGCCGCGCGCGTCATGTCCCTGATCCGCCAGACGCGCGGCGGCAAGGATTATGACGCCGACTGGTCCCAGCGCATGAAGGGGACCGGGCCCGTCGCCGAACTGATCGGAACGCGGTTCAAGGCCGCCGTCAAACGCTACGGCCTCGACACCCCGCACCGCCTGCTGGACGAAACCCAGTTCCGCGTGCCCGCCGACGCCCGGCCTCAGTTGGAGTTGTTCGGCTAATCGTCCGCCGCCGAAGGATCGATGGCGCGCGTGACCAGATCGCGCCAGGTGGGGTCGGTGTCATCGACCAGATCAACGTCCTCCATCAGGGCCACCGCGCCCTCCCCATCCGGCAAGATCAGCCCGAGGATTTCCATCTCCTCGCCATCGGCGCCGAGATGGCTTTCGGCCTGAACGGCCACCGCCGCCTGTTCACCGTCATCTTCCCACCAGATGACTGGCTGGGGCAGGTCCATGACGATGGGACGCGGATCGTCGGTTTCGCCCAAGGCGAACACCGCACGTCTCGCCTGAACGTCGTCCAGCGTCGCCACGGCGCCCGTGAACGGCTTTAGCCGCATCCAGTCGTCGGCGTCGAAGCCGCCGCCGTCCTCTTCGCTCGTGTCGTCCAAGGTCATCGTTTGAAAACCCCCACCAGTTCGACGTGCGAGGACCACAGAAACTGATCCACCGGCGTCACCGTCTCCAGCCGGAAACCGGCATCGATCAGCACCCGCGCATCACGCGCGAAGGTCTGAGGATTGCACGACACGCCCACGACGACGCCGGCCTTGGTGTCCGCGATCTGAGCCGTCTGGTCTATCGCGCCGGCCCGCGGCGGGTCGAACACGATGGCGTCACATCCCTTCAGGTCATAGGGATTCATAGGCCGACGAAACAGATCGCGCGCCTCGGCCGTGATGGCCTTCATCCCTTTGGCCGAACCGACGGCGGCCTTCAGCGCATCGATGCCCGGCTTGGATGCGTCCGCTGCGATCACCGGCGCGACCGTGGCCAACGGAAAGGTGAAGGTTCCCGCGCCGCAGAACAGATCGGCGATCGTCTTGGCGCCCTTCACCGCTGTCAGCGCGCGAGAGACCATCGCCGCCTCGGCCTGAGGAACGGCCTGCAGGAAGCCGCCCGCCGGCAGGGACACGGTGGCCGGGCCAAACGCCACCTTGGGCTGGCGCGCCATCACCAGGGTGTCGCCCGCCAGGCTGAGGCGCGCCAGATCGGCCCGGTGCGCGGCCTGAATGGCCTGCATCTGGGCGTCAGCCGACAGGCCGCCGCCCGAGCGCCTTTCGACCCCGGTCACATCAACGTCCAGCCCCGACAGGGTCCAGGTGACGTGCAGGGTTGGCGCCGATTTCGGATGTTCGAAAAAGGCGGCCGCGACCTGGGTCAGCGCCGGAATGGCCGCCACGATCCGGGGATCGGCGACCGGACAGGCCTTCACCTCGACCAGCCGCCAGGAGCGGCGCGCCTTGAAACCCAGCACAACCCGTCCATCCTGGGTGCGACGGGCATGAAGAGCCAGGCGGCGACGGCTGGCCGGCGGGGTCGCCACCGTCGCCTCGATCTCGGTCTCGATCCGCTCGCGCGCCAAGGCCAGGCGCACCTGCTCTCGCTTCCAATCCAGATACGGCTTTTCCGACCAATGCTGCAGCGAGCAGCCGCCACAGTCGCCATACTGGGGCGAGACCGGTGCGATCCGGTCGGGGCTGGGCGTGACGATCTCGACCTCTTCCAGCCGTCCGTCCGCGACGACGCCGCGCACCGTTTCACCAGGCAAGGTCAGGCCGGCGAACACCGGACCGGACGGCGTCTGGGCGACGCCGTCGCCCTGGCCGCCGACGCGGTCGATGGTGAAGATGTCCATCGGCGGGCTTCTAGCCGGGCGTCCCCTTTCGCTCAAGCCACGGGGCTGCAACGGCGGACCGGCTGAACATGAACGAAGATGAACGAACCGATCAATTGCCGTTCAGCTTCGCCGTCGTAAATCCTAGTGCAACGAGACACGAGGCTTTGCCGTTAACGTTTGACGGAAAACCGTTCGGTCCTCAGAGGGTTGGAAAATGCGTCTCACGAAAACATCGATCGCCGCCATCGCCGCCCTGGCGTTCGGCGTCACGGCCGCCCCGCTCACGGCGTCGGCACAAAACTATTACGGCAGCGGCTATAGCCAGAACTACGGCACGGGCGCCTACAGCCGCTCGTACGATTACAACAGCGGCCGCTATTACGATCCTTGCGCGCGTGAGCGCCAAGGCCGCACCGGCGCCGGCGCGGTGATCGGCGGCGGCGCGGGCGCCGTCATCGGCTCGCAACTGGCAGCACGCGGCCGACGCACGGAAGGCAGCATCTTAGGCGGCGTGCTCGGCGCTGTCGTCGGGTCTCAGGTCGGTCGGTCCAGCTCGGACGCCTGCCGCAGCTATCAGAGCAGCTATGGCTCGAACGGCTACTACGCCCAAGGCTACAGCCAACCGAGCTACGGCTATTACGACGATCGTTACACCGGCGATCAAGGCTATCGCTACGACGACTACGACCGTCGTAACGACTATGCCTACAGCCGTGGCGGCTACTACGACGGCGGCTCGCGCCCGGTCGACTCCTATCAGAATTCAGACGGATGCCGTCTGGCCGAAAGCCAGATCCGTCTGCCCGATGGTCGCACGGACACGCGCTACGTCCGCACCTGCCCCGACCAGTACGGCCGCTATCGCGTCGTCGATTAATTTTCAGCCCCCCTGTCGATCGACGACGTGACGGAGCCGCCGGAGGAGCAATCCTCCGGCGGTTTCTCTTTGCTGGGGGCTATCGGCCTTCAGGCTACGTGAGCCCGTTATTGGGGCTGTCGGCCGTTCGGCCACTTGAGCCCGTTTAGCGGTTACGGCCCTAGCCCGGCTTCTTAGCCCAGAGCAGGAACTCGACGTTGCCGTCGCCGCCGGTGATCGGGCTTTCGGTTACCGCCTGAACCGTCCAACCCAGCGCTTCCAGCCAGTCGCGCACGCGCTCGACAGCGGCGGCATGCGCCGCTGCATCTTTGATCACGCCCTTCTTGCCGCCGCCCGGGCCATCGGCTTCGAACTGCGGCTTGACCAGGGTGACCAGATCCGCGCCAGGCGTCGCCAGATCGAGCGCGACTGGAAGCACTTTGATCAGGCTGATGAAACTGGCGTCGCAGACGACCAGTGAGGGCGGCTGCGGGATCAGTTCTGCCGTCAGGTCCCGCGCATCGGTGCGCTCCAGATTGACCACGCGTGGATCGGACAACACTCGTGCGTGCATCTGGCCGAAGCCGACGTCGACGGCGAAGACCTTGGCCGCGCCGCGGTTCAGCAAAACCTCGGTAAAGCCCCCGGTCGATGCCCCGACATCCAGAGCCACCCTGCCCTCCACGAGGACAGGCCACAGGGTCAGGGCGTGGTCCAGCTTCAGCGCGCCACGCCCGACCCAAGGGTGGGCGGGTTGGGCCTCCAGCGCGATGTCGTCGGCGAACTGTTCGGACGCCTTCCGCACGATCACGCCGTCGGCCAGAACCAGCCCCGCCTCGATCGCGGCACGCGCTTGCGAGCGGCTGTCGAACAGGCCGCGTGCGACCAGAAGCTGATCAATCCGCGTCTTCACGGCCTTGCTTTCATCAGGGCGTCAAAGCGACGCCAGACGCGCCAGCGCCGCCTGCAGCTTGACCTTGCCCGCCTCGGCCTCGGCCAGCTTTGCGCGCTGTTCGTCGACGACTTCCGGCGCGGCGCGAGACACGAAGTTGGGGTTGCCCAGCTTCTTGTTCACATGGCCGATGTCGCTGTCGAAGGCGGCGATTTCCTTCTCCAGACGGGCCCGTTCGGCGGTCAGATCGATGATGCCCGCCAAGGACAAGGCGATGGTCGAGCCGCCGGATACGAAGGTCACGGCCCCTGTCGGCGCCGCGTCAGCCGAGCCGACCTCGGACACACGACCCAGGGTCAGGATCAGATCGCGATGGCGGGCGATCCGCTCGGCCGTCACGGCGTCGGGCGCGACAAAGGCCAGCGGCGGCTTGGCCGACGGCGGCACGTTCATTTCGGCGCGCAGACCGCGAATCTCACCGACCAAATCGACCAGCCAGCCGATCTCGGCCTCGGCCGAGGCGTCGATGAAGGCGTCCGGCAGCACCGGCCACTCGGCGCCGATCAGCAAGCCGTCGCGCGCCAAATCGCGGGGTGCCCCCTCCTTGCCCAGTTCGGCCCACAGTTCCTCGGTGATGAAGGGCATGACCGGATGCAGCAGCTTGAGCGTCTGATCCAGCGTCCAGGCGGTCATCGCCCGGGTCTCGGCCTTGGCGGCCTCATCGGCCCCGTTGAAGACCGGCTTGGCCAGTTCCAGATACCAGTCGCAGAACACATTCCAGACGAAACGATACAGCGCGCCCGCCGCATCGTCGAACCGTCCGCCTTCGATAGCTTCGGACACGGCGCGTTCGGCCTTGGTCAGCTCGCCGCGGATCCAGCGGTTGATGGTCTGCTCGACGGTGGCGGGATCGAAGCCCTCGATCCGGCGCGCCTCGTTCATCTGGCTGAAGCGCGCGGCGTTCCACAGCTTTGTGCCGAAGTTGCGATAGCCCTCGATCCGTTGCTTCGACAGTTTGATGTCCCGCGTGCCCGACAGGATGGCCATGGTGAAACGTAGCGGATCGGCGCCCAGCTCGTCGATGATGCCCAGGGGATCGATGACGTTCCCCTTGGATTTGCTCATCTTCTGGCCCTTCTCGTCGCGGACGAGGCCATTGATGATGACGCGCTTGAATGGGACCTCGCCCATGAAGTGCTGGCCCATCATCATCATCCGGGCGACCCAGAAGAAGATGATGTCCGCCGCTGTGACCAGGTCGCTGGTCGGATAGAACCGCTCCAGATCCTCGGTCTTCTCGGGCCAACCCATGGTAGAGAATGGCCACAGGGCCGAGGAAAACCAGGTGTCGAGAACGTCCTCGTCCTGGGTCAGAGCGACCTCGGAATCATAGTCCGCCATTGCCTGTTCGCGGGCGTCCTCTTCCGTTTCAGCCACATAGATTTCGCCGTTCGGGCCGTACCAGGCCGGGATGCGGTGCCCCCACCAGAGCTGGCGTGAGATGCACCAAGGCTCGATGTTGCGCAGCCACTCGAAATAGATCTTCTCGTAGGACTTGGGCTCGAACACCGTATCGCCCTGCTCCACCGCCTTCAGCGCGGGCTGGGCCAAGACCTTGGCGTCGACGTACCACTGGTCGGTCAGCCACGGCTCGATGACCACGCCGGAGCGGTCGCCGTGCGGCACGACGTGTTTGGTCTTCTCGATCTCGCGCAGCCAGCCCTCTTCCTCGGCGCGGGCGACGATGGCCTTACGCGCGGCGAAGCGGTCTTGACCGACGTAGTCCGCAGGCACGTCGGGCGTATCGACGTCAGTGATGCGTCCGAAAGCGTCGAGGATATTCAGCGACGGCAGGCCGGCGCGCTTACCCACGCCGAAATCGTTGAAATCATGCGCCGGCGTGATCTTCACCGCGCCCGAACCCTTGGTCGGATCGGCATAGTCGTCAGCGACGATGGGGATGCGACGGCCGGTGATCGGCAGTGTCACGAACTTGCCGACAAGGCCGGCATAGCGTTCGTCATCCGGATGCACCGCCACGCCGGTGTCGCCCAGCATGGTCTCGGGCCGGGTCGTGGCGACGACGATGAAGTCGCGCGTCTCGAACTCGTTCGCCTTGCCGTCCTCGTCGAAGGCGATGGGATGTTCATAGGTGACGCCGTCGGCCAGCGGATAGGCGAAATGCCAGTAGGCGCCATCCACCTCGCGCTGTTCGACCTCCAGGTCCGAGATGGCGGTCTGAAAATGCGGGTCCCAGTTCACCAGCCGCTTGTCGCGATAGATCAGGCCTTCCTTATGCAGTTGCACGAAGACCTTGCGGACGGCGGCGTTCAGCCCCTCGTCCAGGGTGAACCGCTCGCGTGACCAGTCGCACGATGCGCCGAGACGGCGCAGCTGACGCACGATGGTCCCGCCGCTTTCGGCCTTCCATTCCCAGATCTTCTCGATGAAGGCGTCGCGGCCCATGTCGCGACGACCGATATTGCCGGCGGTGGCCAGCTGACGCTCGACCACCATCTGGGTGGCGATGCCGGCGTGATCCGTGCCGGGCAGCCAAAGGACCGCCTTGCCCTTCATCCGGTGATAGCGGGCCAGGATGTCCTGCAGCGTGTTGTTCAGGGCATGGCCGATGTGCAGGCTGCCGGTCACGTTGGGCGGCGGAATGACGATCGAATAGGCCTCGGCGGCGCCGTCGGTGCGGGGCGCGAACAGGCCGCTCACTTCCCACTGGGCGTAAAGGCGGGGCTCGGCGGCCTGGGGTTCGAAAGTCTTCTCAAGCATCGGAATAGGTCTTTTGCAAAATGCGAAAGGGCGGCCCCTTCAGGAGCCGCCCCTCGGATTAGTCTGGGCTGAAGCGAAGGGCTAGGCGCTGCGCGCGATGCGTTCGACTTCCTTTTGTACCGCCGCCTGGACGATACCGGGCAGGTTGTTGTCCAGCCAGTCCTTCAGAAGCGGGCGCAGCATCTCGGCGACCATGGCCTCGACCGTGTTGCCGCTGACGAAGGGCAGGTCGCCCGAGGCCGATGGGGCCGGCTCAGGCTTCTTGAAGCTGGCGGCCAGACCCGCGAAGGCCGACGCGGCGCTGGCGGCGGCGCTCTCGCCGACAAGCGTGTCGTAGGCCGGGGCCGGCTGGGGAGCCGATTCGTAGCTCGGCGCAGGTTCCGGTTCGGGCTGATAGTGCGCGGGCGAATGTTCGACCACGTCCAGATCGCCGATGGTCTCGGCCGGCGCCTCATAGCGATCGGTCAGTTCCAGCACGTCGTCTTCGACGGCGGCGGGCTCGGGCGTCGGTTCGGCGGTGGCGGCGAAGATGGTCTCTGCCGGCAGCGGTTCGGGAACCGGCTCAGGCGTGGCTTCCGGCATCGCGGCCGCCGGCGTCTCGGCCGGGGCCTCGTCTTCAGAGATGATCCGGCGAATCGACGCCAGAATCTCTTCCATGGTCGGTTCCTGGGCGGACTGATCGGTCATGGCGCAACCTTGGGCGAGGCCTGGGTAGAAGGGGTAGGCGCCGAACGAAGGATCGCTCGAAACCTGTGCCTTGTCGTCGCATCTTCGCCCGTCGGAATCAACGGGCGGTTTCCGTCCGTATTCGACGCGGTCAGTTCTGCGGCGCCGTGCGCACGACCTCGCCCTTGAGCTGAGCGTCGATCGGCGCGTCGACGGTGTCCGGCGTGGTCACGATCGGGGGCGAGGCCACGCGATCCAGCGTCTCGATCACGCCGTCCCACGGCAGGCCGCCGCGTCCCTTGACCTGGTCGTAGTTCGTCGCAGGATCATAGGCCTCGATCGTCGGGTTCAGGGCCGGGCCTTCCAGCTGGCCCATGGCGGCCAACAGCGAGGCGCGAGCGACGTATTCGGCGGCGCGGGCGCTGGCGACCGCCGTCTGGGCGTTGCGCAGAGCCAGTTCCTGGTTCAGCACGTCCAGCGTGGTGCGCAGGCCGACTTGAGCTTCCTGGCGCACCCCTTCGGCCGCGACCGATGCGGCGCGAACGGCTTCCGTGCCGGCCGCGACCGTGGCGCGGGTCGACAGCACCTGGGCGTAGGCCGAGCTGACGTTCTGAAGCACGGTGCGGCGCTCGCCCTCGATGCCGATCTGGGCCGCGTTGGCGCGCTCCAAAGCCTGGGCGACGCGCGAGCGGTTCAGACCGCCGGTGAAGAGCGGCACAGACAGAGTGGCGCCGGCCGTGAAGCTGCGGCGATCGGCCAGTTCACCGAGGTCGCCGAGATCATTGGAAGATCCGCCGTAGGAGGCGGTGGCGCGCACCGACGGCAGATATTCCGAACGGGCGGCGGCGACGGCGGCCTCGGCGCTTTGCAGTTGATAGGTCGCGGCCAGAACAGCGGGATTGCGCTGCAACGCCGTCTCGATGGCGACGTCGAAGTCGCTGGGAACCTCCGGCAAGATCGGCGCAGCTTCCAGATCGGCCGGCGACTGGCCGACGACGGCGGCATAGGCGGCGCGCGACGTGGACAGCTGGGCTTGGGCGTTCGCCAGGTCGGCTTCGGACTGCGCCTGCGAGGCTTCGGCCTGGGCCACGTCCGTGCGGGTGATCTCGCCGACCTCGAAACGGGCGCTGGTTTCTTCCAGCTGACGTTGCAGCACCGTCAGGTTCTCCTGGCGGATACGCAGGATTTCCATGTCGCGGGTGACGTTCACATAGGCCTGGATCACCGACAGCATGACCGATTGTTCGATCTCACGCAGGTTCTCACGGCCGGCCAGGACGCTGGCGCGGGCCTGATCAATGGCGCGCGAGGTGCGACCGGCGGTCCAGACATTCTGGCTGACGCTGACGCCGACATTGGCGCCTTCGGTTTCGGACGACGACGTCGTGACCTGGGTGTCGGGTACGCCGTCGCCGTTCGTGTCGACGAACTGGGTCACGGCGGGGAAGTCGCTGCGGGTGTAGTCCACGCCAGCCGAGGCGCCGATGGTCGGGCGCAGACCCGACCGCGCCTGAACCACCGTCTCGTCCAGCGCACGCTGGTTGGCGCGCTGGGCCAGCAGGTTGGGATTGGTCCGATAGGCCAGGGCGATGGCGTCCTGAAGCGTCTCCGCCCAGGCCGGCGCGCCCAGACCGGTCATCACGGCGACCACAGCGGCCGAAGCCAGCACACGCGAGCGTTTCAACATTGTCCGTCCTTGCCTGACGCCCCGAAGAACGCCCGAATGCTTTCTCAAGCGTAACTGCGGCCTGACCGAACCACACGCCAGTTAAGTTTTCTTCACGGTTGCGAACGGCATTTCCGTCGCAACCGTGCGTCTCTTTGGTCTTACAGCGCGAAAGTGGGGGCCGGCTTCAGCTCGGCAAGGACAGCAGGCGACGAATCGAACAGTTCGCGGCGCGACAGCCCTTCGCGCGTCTGAACATACAGGGCCGCCTTGCCGATCGCTCCGCGACGTTCGACCAAGACGATCCGGCCGCCGGGGCGCAGGGCCGCGCCCCACGATTCGGGCAGGCTCTCGACGCCGCCTTCGGAAATGATCAGATCCCACCCTTCGCCGGTCGGCTGAGCCAGCGGCGCAACGACCGTCGCCACGCCTGCATCCGACAGGGCCTCGCCGACCACGGCGAAAACGGCGTCGTCCGACTCCTGAGCCGTGACACTGACACCCATACGGGCCAGCACGGCGGCGGCATAGGGCGCGGCGATCGCCAGGGCCTTCTCGCCTTCGCGTGCATCGGCCGCTTGCAGCAGCTTGGCGACGTCGCGCGCCGGCATCAGGCGGCGCTCGCCCGCGATCACCACCGATTCTTCGGAATAGGCGGCGAAGGCGCGATCAGGCGCGCAGAACTTTTCACGCGGCACGGCCATCATGGCCAGGTGAATCGCGCGATCCGTCACGTCGTTCACTCGCACCTGCGAGTCGACCATGGCCTTGCGCTCTGCGGTGAAATCCATCTGTAGGCAGCCTTCAACGATAATCCGGGAGGAAAACTCGCGCGCTTATAGGTCCGTGCGTTGCAGCGGACAATCCGATCTGATAGCGAACGCCCCTCGCGATGACCGCCCCCGAGAAATCGGGGACAAAAAGCGGCCTGATGGCGGAGTGGTGACGCAGAGGACTGCAAATCCTTGCACCCGGGTTCGATTCCCGGTCAGGCCTCCATCGCGACGATACGGACGAAGGCCGCCCCTCGGGGCGGCCTTCGCGTTTTCAGCTTCCAGCAAGCGTCGTCGTCGTCAGATGATGAAGCGCAACCGCACTCGTCGCCGCGACATTCAGCGAATCGAACCCGCCCGCCATAGCGATGCCGATCGGCCGGCAACGGTCGATCAAATCCTTGGGCAGCCCCGGACCTTCCGACCCCAGCATCAGGGCGACCGGTCCGGAGCGCCTGTAGTCCGAAAGCCGCTCGGTCGCTGAAGGCGTCAGCGCCAACACCTCGACGCCGGCCCGCTGCAGGGCCTCGATAATGTCTGTCGCGCCGGCCACGACGAACGGCGTGCGCAGCACCGCGCCGACCGAAACGCGAATCGCCTTGCGGTAAAAGGGATCGCAGCAGGTCGGATCAAGCAGCACAGCCCTGGCGCCGAACGCGGCGGCGTTCCTGAACAGGCCGCCGACATTGTCGTGGTTGCCGATCCCGCTGGCCAAGACGAACACGTCCTGCGGCCCGATATCCGCCAGCACTTTGTCCAGCGACAGGGGCTCGGGCTTTTGGCCCAAGGCCAGAATGCCCCGGTGCAGTTCGAATCCCGCGATCCGGTCCAGCACGGCCTGGCCTGCGACATAGACGGGCGTTGCGGGCGGCAGAGACGTGATGACGTCGCCCAAGGCCGCGACGCGCTTTTCAGCCAGCAGCAGCGACAGGGGCCGACAGCGCGAAGCCGTCGACGCCAGTCCACGCACCACCACCTCCCCTTCCGCGATGAACAGCCCCTGACGACCCGTCAGATCGCGCTCGCGGATATCGCGATAGGCCGCAACACGCGGGTCGTCGGGATGGTCGATAAATATCGTTTCGATTGGCTCGTTTTCCCATTGCAAGATCGGAACGGCCGCTGCTATACGCCCGCCTCCCGAGCAGATGTTCCGCAGTAGCTCAGTGGTAGAGCAGCCGACTGTTAATCGGCTGGTCGTAGGTTCGAATCCTACCTGCGGAGCCACTCGGGGTAAAGACTGAGGCCAGACAAGGCGTTAGGTCGAAAACTTTCCATAAGACCTGATCCTTTCGCACGATGACCGAGCTGCTGGGCGCGGGCATGCCGCGCTCTGGTCGCTTTGACGCACCCCGCCCCTGCCCGTAAATCGTAGCGAACTTTGCCCAACCTTGAGCGTTGGCAAAGCTACCCCCACGATCCAGGAGAGACGCCCCGCCTCGATGTCCATCAGCTTCCTTCTCGTCGTCATCCTGGTCCTGCCGTTCCTTGGCGCCATCGTCGCGTCCGGCTTGCCGCGTCATGCACGCACCTCGGCCGCCATCCTGTCCTGGGTCGTGGCCTTGGTCAGCCTGGGGTGTCTGGCAGCGCTATGGCCGATGTTCCAGGACGGGGAGACGCTGCGCTACGAAATCTCGTGGCTGCCGTCGCTTGGCGTCAATCTGGTGCTTCGACTGGACGGACTGTCGTGGCTGTTCAGCGCCCTGATTCTGGGGATCGGCGCCTTGGTGGTGCTGTATGCCCGCTACTACATGTCGCCGAAGGATCCGGTGCCGCGGTTCTTTTCCTTCCTGCTGGCCTTCATGGGCGCGATGCAAGGCGTGGTGCTGTCGGGCAATCTGATCCAGCTAGTCGTCTTCTGGGAGCTGACCAGCCTCTTTTCCTTCCTGTTGATTGGCTATTGGCACCAAAACCCCGCCGCGCGCGAAGGATCCCGCATGGCGCTGACGGTGACGGCCACGGGCGGCATCGCCCTGCTGGTCGGGATGATCCTGATCGGGCGGATCGTCGGGAGTTACGACCTCGATGTCGTCTTGGCATCACGAGAGGCGATCCAGACCAGCCCGCTGTATCTGCCCGCGCTGATCCTGCTGCTGCTCGGCGCGATGACCAAGAGCGCGCAGTTTCCGTTCCACTTCTGGCTGCCCCGCGCCATGGCCGCGCCGACGCCGGTCAGCGCCTATCTGCACTCCGCGACCATGGTGAAGGCGGGGATCTTCCTGCTGATCCGCTTCTGGCCCGTCCTGGCGGGGTCGGAGAGCTGGTATCTGATCGTCGGGGGCATGGGTCTGGCGACGCTGCTGCTCGGCGCCTGGTGTGCCATCTTCCAGCATGATCTCAAAGGCCTGCTGGCCTATTCGACGATCAGCCATCTGGGCCTGATCGTGCTGCTGCTGGGATTGGGCAGTCCGCTGGCCTGTATTGCGGCCATCTTCCACACGGTGAACCACGCCACTTTCAAGGCGTCGCTCTTCATGGCCGCCGGCATCATCGACCACGAAGCCGGCACGCGGGATATGCGCAAGCTCAGCGGTCTGTTTCGCTTCATGCCTTTTACAGCCACCCTGGCCATGGTGGCCGCAGCCGCGATGGCGGGCGTGCCCCTGTTGAACGGCTTCCTGTCCAAGGAAATGTTCCTGGCCGAGGCGGTGGCCAGCGCCCATACGCACGGCCTGAACATGCTGCTGCCCGCCCTGGCCACCTTGGCCAGCGCCTTCAGTGTTCTGTATTCACTGCGGTTTATCCACGCGACCTTCTTCGGCCCGGCTCCGACCGAGCTGGATCGCATCCCGCACGAGCCGCCCGCCTGGATGCGGCGCCCCGTCGAGGTGCTGGTCGCCCTGTGCCTGGTCGTCGGCATCTTCCCGGCTGTAACGGTGGGGCCGTTCCTGAAAAGCGCCGCCGTTTCGGTGCTGGGCTTTGACCTGCCCTATTACAGTCTGGCCCTGTGGCACGGGTTCAATCTGCCGCTGGTGCTGAGCCTTATCGCCCTCGCCGGCGGCGTGGGTCTCTATGTCGTCTTCGGCAAACGCATCAACGCCAATCCGCGCGGCGGACCGTGGGGCTGGAAGCGTCTGAACGGCGGCTGGTTGTTCGAGCGAACCATGACCGGCCTGTTCAAAGGGTCGGAAGCGATGCTTCGCCTGTTCGGGGCCAAGCGACAGCAGCCACAGCTGCGGGCCATCGTCTTGGTCGCCCTGCTGGCAGGCGGGCTAGCGGCGATCAGCGCCGGATTGGTGATCCGCCCGATCATGCCGACATTGACCCTGTCCAACTGGGCCTTCGCCTGTCTTTGGCTGGTCGGCGCCAGTTGTGCAGTCGCGGCGGCATGGCAGGCGAAATATCACCGGCTGGCGGCGGTGGTTCTAATGGGCGGCGCAGGTCTGGCCAGCTGCCTGTCCTTCGTCTGGCTGTCGGCGCCGGATCTGGCCGTGACCCAGTTGCTGGTCGAGGTCGTGACCACCGTCCTGCTGCTGCTGGGCCTACGTTGGCTGCCGAAACGGCTGGAGACCATTCGCCTGCCACAGGCCATGGAGAAGCGGTCTCGCCGCCGGCGCCGTATCGACCTGATCATCGCCGCCGCCGTCGGCGCGTCCTTGGCGGCCATTTCCTACGCCGTCATGACGCGTCCATCGATCGAGGGGATTTCGCGCTTCTTCGTCGAGCACGCCTACAAGGACGCGGGCGGGCGCAATATCGTCAACGTCATCCTGGTCGACTTCCGCGCCTTCGACACCTTTGGAGAGATCACGGTTCTGGGCATTGTCGGTCTGACGATCTTCGCCCTGCTGCGCCGCTTCCGTCCCGCCGACGACACCCTGTCCAATCCCAGCCAGCAGAGCGTGCAGGATGCCTCAGACCGCGATCATGAGACGCGATCGGAGGGCGACACGCTGAAGGAGACCATGCTGATCCCCCGCGTGGTGATGCGCTGGATATTCCCCTTCATCATCCTGCTCGCCGTTCACCTGTTCCTGCGCGGGCACGACCTGCCGGGCGGGGGTTTCGCGGCGGGCGTCGCCCTGTCGATCGCCTTCATCCTGCAATATATGGCCTCGGGCGCCCGCTGGGTCGAAGAGCGGCTGGCAATCCGGCCCATCTTCTGGATCGGGGCCGGCCTGGTGATCGCCGCCCTCAGCGGGATCGGATCGTGGCTTTTCGCCTATCCCTTCCTGACGTCCTGGTTCCAGTATGCCGACCTGCCGATCCTGGGACGCGTGCCCTTGGCCAGCGCCGTGCTGTTCGACTTGGGCGTGGTCGTTCTGGTCGTGGGCGCCACGGTCCTGACCCTCGTCGCCCTGGCGCACCAGTCGCTGCGCAAGCCCAAACAGAGAGACAACGAGGAGGGAGAGCTGTCATGATGGAGCTGGTTCTCGCCCTCGCCATCGGCGTGCTGTCGGCCTCGGGTGTCTGGTTGCTGCTGCGCCCGCGCACCTTCCAGGTGATCATGGGGCTGTCGCTGCTGTCCTATGCGGTCAATATCTTCATCTTCGCCATGGGACGGCTGAGGTCGGGCGCGCCGCCGGTGCTGGCTGGCGAGGTCTCCGACCCCGCGCGCTACACCGACCCGACGCCGCAGGCGCTGGTCCTGACCGCGATCGTCATCAGCTTCGCCCTGACCGCGCTGTTCCTGGTCGTCATTCTGGCCGCGCGCGGCATCACCGGCAGCGACCATGTCGATGGCAAGGAGCCGGACGCATGATCGACTGGAACGCCCATCTGATCATCGGCCCCATCGTCCTGCCGATGATCATCGCCTCGGCCATGCTGCTGCTGGACGAGCGTCGCCGAACGCTGAAGGCGGCGCTCAGCTTGAGCGCTATGGCCGCCATTCTGATCATGGCCTTGGTTCTGCTGCACGAAAGCGCAAACGGCGCCGTGGGCGGCGGCGATACTGCGCGGGTCTATCGCCTGGGATCGTGGGCTGCGCCCTACGGGATCGTCCTGGTGGCCGACCGGCTGTCGACGATGATGGTCGCGCTGACCAGCGTTCTGGGCGGATGCGCCCTGATCTTCGCCCTGGCGCGATGGGACCGGGCGGGGCCGCGCTTCCACGCCCTCTTCCTGCTTCTGATCATGGGCGTGAACGGCGCCCTGCTGACCGGCGACCTGTTCAACCTGTTCGTCTTTTTCGAGATCATGCTCGCCGCCTCGTACGGACTGGCCCTGCATGGGTCGGGCGAGGCGCGTGTGCGGGCAGGCGTGATCTATATCGCCGTCAATCTGACCGCGTCCTTGCTGTTCCTGATCGGCGTCAGCCTGATCTACGGGGTGATCGGCACGCTGAACATGGCGGATGTTGCAACGCGGGTTGCGACCATCTCAGTGGATGACCTGGGACTGTTTCATATCGGAGCGGCGGTGCTGGGTACGGCCTTTCTGATCAAGTGCGCCATGTGGCCCTTAGGGTTCTGGCTGACCCCGACCTATTCGGCAGCCAGCGCGCCGGCGGCGGCGGTCTTCGCCATCCTGTCCAAGGTCGGGGTCTACGTGGTCATCCGCCTCAGTCTTCTGCTGTTCGGCGCCGACGCGGGCGCCTCCGCCGGATTTGGCCTGACCTGGCTGTTTGTCGGTGGACTGGCGACCATAGCGTTCGGCACGTTCGGCCTGATCGCCTCTCGCGATCTATCGCGCGCCGCCGGGTTCGGTGTGATGATTTCGTCCGGCACCGTTCTGGCCAGCCTGGGCGTCGGCGATGCGGCGACCCTCAGCGGCGCGCTCTTTTACCTGATCGGCTCCACCCTGGCCTGCGCAGCCCTGTTTCTGCTGGCCGAGATCCTCCAGCGAGGGCGAGAATCCGATGTCGGAGAGGCGCGCGCTGTTTTCGATGACGAGTATCGTGATCCGTTCGACGACGAAGAGCGCAACGAGCCGGGCCTGGTCATTCCGGCGGCCGTCGCGGCCCTGGGCGGGGCCTTTCTGATCTGCACTCTCATGGTCGCCGGCTTGCCGCCTTTGGCCGGCTTCGTCGGGAAACTGTCTATGATCAGCGCCCTGGTCGGCGTTGGCGATGCGGCGGCCTGGACGCTGGCAGCCGTGCTTTCCGTGTCCAGCCTCGGCGCCTTGATCGGCCTGACGCGCCTGGGCGTCGGCGCGATCTGGACACGCGACGAAGATGCGCCGGCATTCGTGGTGGGTGCGGCCGAGCTGACGGCGGTCGCAGCCCTGCTCGGCGCCTGCGTGTTTCTGGCCATCTTCGCTGGCTCTGGCCTGATCTACACTGACCACACGGCGGCCTGGCTGGCTGACCCGCAAGGCTATATCCACGCGGTGCTGGGCGGGGGCGGTCGATGAGACGCGTCCTCCCCTACCCCATCCTGTCACTAGGCCTGTTCGTCGCCTCAATCCTGCTCAGCGCCTCGGTCGCGCCGCCGTCTCTGGCGCTCGCAGTGCTGCTGGCCCTGCTGGCGCCGATCATCATGTTGGCGCTGGGTGTGGATCGCGTGCGGGTGAAGGCGCGGATGGCCATAATGCGCCTCGCCATCGACGTTATCGGCGACATCGTGCGCTCCAACTGGGCGGTGTCGCACATCATTCTGGGGCGGCGACGGCATGAGCGCACATCCGGCTTCATCCATATCCCGCTGGACCTGCGCGACCGGTATGGTCTGGCGGTTCTGGCCATCATCATCACCTCGACGCCCGGCACCTTGTGGGTCGAGTATGAGTCCGCGACCGGCCGTCTGCTGCTGCACGTGCTGGATCTCGTGGATGAGGAGACCTGGGTGCGGCTGATCAAGGATCGCTACGAACGCCGGCTGATGGAGATTTTCGAATGACGGCGGCGGTGCTGACCTGGGGCCTGGGTCTGGCCCAGCTGATGCTGATCTGCGCCATGGGCCTGGCGGCATGGCGGATCATTCACGGTCCGCGCGCCCAGGATCGCGTCCTGGGCATGGACACCCTTTATCTGAACGGCATGCTGCTGGTCGTGGTGTTCGGCATCCGCACCAACAGCCAGCTCTATTTCGAGGCCGCCCTGGTGATCGGCATGTTGGGCTTCGCCGTCACCGTGGCCCTGGCCAAGTTTCTGATGCGCGGCGAGGTGATTGAATGACCCAAGCTGACGTTCCCACATGGGCCGCCATCATCGTCGTCGCCCTGGCCGTCATCGGCTCGGGCCTTTCGCTACTGGGCGCGGTTGGGCTGGTTCGGCTGAAGACCTTCTATGAGCGCGTCCACGCCCCGACGCTTGGCGCCACGCTGGGCATGGCGCTGGTCCTGCTGGCGTCGATCGTCTGGTTCACGACCGTCGAGCGGCGTTTCATGCCGCGCGAAATCCTGATCGGCCTGTTCCTGACGGTCACGACGCCGGTCACCCTGATCCTGCTCGCCCGCGCCGCCCTGTTCCGTGATCGCACCGACAGGGTCAAAGACACGCCGAGGAAGGGCTGATCGACCGGCAAAAAAGAAGCCCGGCGGGGGCGCCGGGCTGCAAGCAGGTTCGGTGATGGTGTCCCTGAGGACGGCCCATTCCTTAACCGAAATGGTTTCCAGATCGTTAAGCGCCTTCAGTCCGGCAGCCAGGTCGTCTGACGTCCCGCTGGATCGACGGGCCATGTGATCCGCCAGCCCGCCCCCGCCCGCTCGACGACGAAGCCGCCAGCCGCACCCATGCCCGGATAGTCGAAGCTCTTTCCATTCACCGTGATCGTCGCCGGACCGGACTGTCCGATGACGGCTCGCCAGCGGCCGCGTCCGATCGCCGTCGGCGCCATATCTGCGCCGTTGATATTGACCGAGGGAGCCGCCCCATTCGTCCGGCCTGAAGCCATCAGAGTCGCACCGTCCGAATCCACCGCATCCAGCCCCTCGCCGCCATCGAGCCGAACAGTCGGCTGGCCTGCTGCGATCAGGGCGACGGGACCGGCTCCGCCCTGGATCACCACCAGCGTCTCAGGCGAGACGGCGGCGTCCTCGCCCACCTGCACCTCGGGCGTAAAGCGCACATCGCCGCTCAAAGGCGGCAGTCGCAGTTCGAACCGCCCCGCGCCGTCCGCCGTCGTCGCCACGGCCGCAGTATCCAGCGCACGCAGCACGACGCGCGCATTGGGCCCCGCCCCGCCGCGCAGCATCAGAACGCCGCCGTCGCGCATCACGCCATCAATCTGGGGCGGGCGAACCCAGGGCGAGGCCTCGTCGGCCCCCGTCGGCCCCGCCACGCCGCCCTGCTGATCGGAACAGGCTGCGGCAGCCAGGACCGCGACACATGCGACCATCATCTGACGTTTCATCCTGCGCCTCTACGATATAGGACTGGCGACCCAGCGCCTCGAGCCTGTGTTAGCTTGAGCGCCGTCGGTTTGGCCATGGCCAGGCCGCCTATTCGTTTTCTTCGAGGCTCCATGTCCCTGCCCCCCGTTTCGTTCCTGCCGTTCGACGGCTCTTCCGTCTGCCTGTTCTGCGGCGCTTCCGAGACCGCCGATCCCTCCTATACCGAGGTGGCCTACGCCTTCGGCAAGGCGGCGGCTGAGGCCGGCTGGCGGCTGGTCTATGGCGGCGGCGGCGTCGGTCTGATGGGAGCCTCCGCGCGTGGCGCGCACGAAGCGGGCGGCCGGGTCGTCGGCATCATGCCGGCCTTCCTGCGCAGCCGCGAACGCCTGTTCGACGAGGTCGAAACCGTCGTCGTCACCTCGATGCACGAGCGTAAGCAACTGATGTATGACCAATCCGACGCCTTCGTGGTGGCACCCGGCGGCATCGGCACCCTGGAAGAGGTCGTGGAACTGCTGTCCTGGAAGCGGCTGGACCTGCATCACAAGCCAGTCGTCTTCCTGAACCTGAACGGCTTCTGGAACGGCTTCTTCGACCTGATGAAGCACAGCGTCGCAGAAGGAATGACGCCGCCGTCGTTCTTGGACGCCTGGACCGTCGCCGAAACCGTCGAAGAGGCGATGGCGCAGGTTCAGGCCGGCGGCGATGCGCCGCAATTGAAACATGATCATCGATAAGTGATCATCGCTCATAATCCGCTGCGCGCGTCTTGACAGTTTTTATCGAAAACTGACATGGGAGCGCAGCGGCATGACGCCGTTCTTCATTTCGGAGAGTTTTCAATGCGCGCTCTGCTGATCGCCGCCGCCCTGTTCGCCGCCGCCCCTGCGGTCGCCCAAGCCCCCGCCGCCACCAGCCTGACGCTGGCCGACGCCGCCAAGGCGCCTGCACGCGCCACCATCATCGACGGCGCTCGTTGGTCCTGCGAAGGCGCGACCTGCACCGCCGCAGGCGGCACGGAACAGCCCGCGACGCGCGCCTGCCGCCGCGTGGTTCAGAAGTTCGGTCCGGTGACCGCCTTCTCCTACAAGGGTGTCGCCCTGAGCGCCGACGAACTGGCCGTGTGCAACGCTTGATCTGGATTGAGGCGGCTTAGGCTGCCTCACCTCTCAGACGCCGCTGGATGGTTTCGCGACCGATCAGCGGCGCCATGGCCGCCATGTCCGGCCCGTGCCGCTGCCCCGTCAGCGCCAGACGCAGCGGCATGAACAGCGCCTTGCCCTTGGCGCCCGTCTCGGCCTTGACGGCCGAGGTCCACGCCGACCAGGCGTTCTCGTCGATCACTTCCGGCAGCAGACGCAGCGCTGTTTCAATGAAGGTCGCATCTTCGATCACCGGTTGGATCGGACCATGGACGATCTGCGCCATGTCCGCGACGTCGGCGAACTTTGTCAGATTGCCCCGAACCGTATTCCAGAAGGCTTCGCCCAGATCGGCGCCGAGAGCCTGAAGACGCGGCTGCGCCGTGGCATAGTCCATGACGTGCAGCGCCTGGGCGTTTAGCCGGTCCAGATCCGCCGTATCGTAACGCGCCGGCGAACGGCCCATCTTGGAGAAGGCGAAGCTCTGACCCAGAGCCTCGACCGAGGCGCCGAGTTCCAGCGGATCAGAGGTCCCGATCCGGCCGAGGTGGCTGGTGATCGCGATCGGCTCATAGCCTTGGTCGCGCATGTCGCTGATCGACAACGACCCTAGACGCTTGGACAGGGCCGCGCCGTCGGCGCCGACCAGCAGCGGCATGTGGGCGAAGCCCGGAACCGTCGCGCCCAGCGCTTCGAAGATTTCGATCTGCGCGCCGGTGTTGGTTACGTGATCCTCGCCCCGGATGATGTGCGTGATGGCCATGTCGATGTCGTCGACCACCGACGGCAGGGTATAGAGGAACAGGCCGTCTTCGCGGATCAGCACCGGGTCCGACATCGAGGCGGTGTCCACCTCCGCATGACCGCGCGCCAGGTCTTCCCAGGCGACGCGCTTGCCGTCCAGTTTGAAGCGCCAGTGGGGGCGACGCCCTTCGGCTTCGTAAGCGGCCTTCTGCTCTTCGGTCAGTTCCAGCGCCGCGCGGTCATAGATTGGCGGCAGGCCGCGCGACAGTTGCACCTTGCGCCGACGGTCCAGCTCGTCAGCGGTCTCATAGGCGGGATAAAGCCGCCCCGACGCCTTCAGCTTGGCGGCCGCTTCTTCGTAGCGATCGAACCGCTTGGACTGATTATAGCGCTCGTCCCACGGCATCCCCAGCCAGGTCAGATCATCTTCGATCCCCTGTTCGAACTCGGGCGTGGAGCGCGCCAGGTCGGTATCGTCGATGCGCAGGACGAACGATCCGCCCTGGCCCTTGGCGAACATCCAGTTCACCAAGGCGGTGCGGACATTGCCGACGTGCAGCTTACCCGTGGGCGACGGGGCGAAACGAACCTTGACGGACATGGGTAGACGACCTCGAAAGCGAGGCGGCTAGGTCGCCCCGCAACCCGGCGAAGTCAAGGCGCGGAAGGCTTAAACCTCAGTCGTCGCGGTGAACGCGTTCGCGGCGTTCGTGGCGTTCCTGGGCTTCGACCGACAGGGTCGCCGTCGGACGGGCTTCCAGACGACCCAGGCTGATGGGTTCGCCCGTATCCTCGCAGTAGCCGTAGGAACCATCCTCGATCCGGCGCAGCGCGTCGTCGATCTTGGAGATCAACTTGCGTTGGCGGTCGCGGGTGCGCAACTCCAGCGCGCGATCGGATTCCGAAGACGCCCGGTCCACCAGATCGGGGTGGTTTTCGGTCTCGGCCTTCAGATTGACGACCGTGCCCTTGGACTCGCGAAGGATCTCATCCTTCCAGGCCAGCAGCTTCTTCTTGAAATAGGCTTGCTGCCGTTCGTTCATGAACGGCTCGCTGTCAGACGGCCGATACGGGCCGGTTTCGTCGGACACAACGGACGCCAAGGCGCTCATCGATCTCACGCTCTCTAACACGCCCCCCTGTGGCGTAGATGGCCGTATAATCAGCCCGTCGAGTCGCGGCAACGCGGTTCTCGATTCCGTGATGGAAATAGGGCGACTCACCGCCTGACAGTGGCAAAAGTCACTCACTAGCGAAGCTTAGCCGCCTGATGTCAGACGATTATTTCGTATCAGGGGCGGTTGCGGCGCATTTCGGCCTTCGCCAGTTCGACTGAAGCGCGCAGGTCGATCTGATCCAGCAAGGCGCCTAGGTCCTTGTCGTCGTCGGCGGCGCGCTCTTCGCGCAGGCTCCGCGCCAGTCGATCCAGAGCCCCCTCGTCGGCGTCGCCGTTCAGCAGGGCCAGCTTGATTTCGTCAAGGCGATCCAGAAGACCGCTGCCGCGCCGGATCGCACGACGGCGCTTCTCCAGCGGCCCCTCGACCCCTTGAAGGGCCATCAGGGCCGAGACGTCAGAGACCCCGCCCGTTGCTGCGCTGGCGGTCGTTGCAGCAGGCGCGGACGCAGCCGCGGCCTGCCCCAGCGAGAAGCCGCTGGCGGATCGCGTCGAACGTGTGCTGGCAGGCGTGCTGACGCCGTTGGGGCCGACAACCTTCATGTGCAGGTGCTCCGCGTCATGAAACCATGGATGACGGGCGGCGATGACTGTTTGGTTAACGCCCCGGCAAATCCTGCCGCTTCTCTGCCCGTCAAAGCTCGACCAACATTGAATTCACTTCTTTAATTCTCCGGCACGATCCTCGCACAGGTGGCGGCGTAACGTTGCGTGGACGCCTGACCGATGCAAAATCTGCTTGCCCGCCTGATCGCCTCCGTCGCCGCGACGCTCGTCGTCGCTGGCAGCGCGACCTCGGCGCTGGCCCAGTCGCAGTCGCGCATCAAGGACATCGCCGCCGTCGAGGGCGTGCGCGGCAACCAGTTGGTCGGCTACGGCATGGTCATGGGGCTGAACGGCACGGGCGACTCCTTACGCAACTGCCCCTTCACCCGCCAATCGCTGGAAGGCATGACCGAGCGGCTGGGCGTCAACATTCGCGGCGCCAACGCCAACACCAAGAATATGGCCGCCGTCATGGTCACGGCCGACCTGCCAGCCTTCGCCACGCCCGGATCGCGCATCGACGTGTCGGTCGCCTCCATGTGCGACGCCAAGAGCTTGCTGGGCGGTTCGCTGGTTGTCACCAGCCTGCAAGGCGCGGACGGTCAGGTCTACGCGGTGGCGCAAGGCTCGGTCCAGACCGGGGCCGTCTCGGCGTCGGGCGGTTCGGGGTCGTCGGTGACGCGCGGCGTGCCGACCGCCGGCCGCATCGCCTCGGGCGCCCTGGTCGAGCGCGAGACCGGCTTCCAGATGGCCAATATGAACGAGGTGCGCCTGAACCTGCGCAACCCCGACTTCACCACCGCCCAGCGCGTCGCCGCCGTCGTCAACGCCGCCTATCCCGGGTCGGCTTTGGCCGAGAACGGCACGGTCGTCGCCCTGCGCGCGCCTGGTGAACTGGGCATGGCGGGCTTCATCAGCCGGATCGAAAACCTGGCCGTCAGCGTCGACACCCCCGCCAAGGTCATCATCGACGAGGTCAACGGCGTCATCGTCATGGGCGACGCCGTGCGCATCTCCCGCGTCGCCATCGCCCAAGGCAATCTGACTATTTCAGTGGACGAGCAGCCACAGGTTAGTCAGCCGGCGCCCTTCAGCCGGGGCCAGACCGCCGTCGTGCCCTCGACCCAGGTGAACGTCGAAGAGGATCTGGGCACCCAGATGCGGCTGGTCGGCGGCGGGGCAAACCTGTCCACCTTGGTCAACGGCCTGAACGCCCTGGGTGTCAGCCCGCGCGACATGATCAGCATCCTGCAGGCCATCAAGGCCGCCGGCGCCCTGCAGGCCGACATCGAGGTGATGTGAGCATGACTGACCTGACCGTCTCCGCCGACCTGTTGCGCCCCGCCGCGGCCGCGCCCACGGCAGTGAACCGCGACAAGATCGCGGAAACCGCCAAGGCCTTCGAGGCCACCTTCATTTCCCAGATGCTGAAGCCGATGTTCGAAGGCCTGTCGACCGACGGCCTGTTCGGCGGCGGCCAGGGCGAGGCGACGTGGCGCAGCTTCATGCTGGACGAAATGGCCAAGTCCACGGTGAAGGCAGGCGGCATCGGCCTGAGCAACACCGTGATGGCCGAAATGCTGAAGATGCAGGAGGGCCGGCAATGAGCGACACCGAACTGGCCCAGGCGCGGGTTCGTCAGCTGACGACCTTGACCTTGCGCCTGACCGAGCGCCTGAAGGCCGAAACGGCCGCCTTCGCCGATGGCCGTCCTCAGGATGTGGCGGCCGGTCTGTCGGAAACCCAGGAGATGGCCAATCTCTATCGTCGCGATTCCGCCCATGTGAAGGCCAATCCGGCGTTGCTGAGCGGCGCTCCGCTCGAAGATCGAAAGACCCTGATCGACGCAACGCGTGAGTTCGACGCGGCCCTGACGCGACACAGCCGCGCCGTCGACGCCGCGCGTCAAATCTCCGAGGGTCTGGTCCGCGCCATCGCGGCGGAGGTCACCGCTGCCCGCACACCCGCCTCCGCCTATGCCGCCGACGGCCGCGCCTCGCTGGGCGACGGACGCGCCGTCGCCCTGAACCGCATGGCCTGAACAGGAAGGCCCCAGACCGTTCGCAGATCACGGTTCGCGTCCTAAGGGTCATTGCCTATTTTTTAAGCGACTGCGTGCCAGCATGGGCTCATGACGCTGACCACCCGCCTCCTAGGCCTGGCCTTCGCTTCCGCCGACACGCTGGTGGAGGTGGACCCGAAGGGCGTGGTCGCCTTTGCGATCGGCGCGGGCGCCGTGGCCGGCGAGGACGCGGGCGCAACCTGGACCGGCCGTCCCCTGCTCGATCTGCTGCACGACGGCGCCTCCACTCTGGCGGCTTTGCAAGACATGAAGCCCGGGGTGCGCATTCCGGCGACGTCAGTCCTGGTGTCTGCCGGGCCTAATCGCGTGCGTCGCGCCTCGTTCCGCGCCTTCGTGCTGCCGCAGACGGCGCCGGCCGTCTCCTGCGCCATCTCCTACGAAGGCCCGGCCTTTGCGCTGGAGGATCTGGAGACCCGACCGCTTCTGGAACCGGAAGATTTCCTAGCCGACGCCGGGCGCGTGCTGGAGTCCAATGCCGACCTGGCCCTGTCCTTCCTCGACATTACCGGGTTGGAGAATGTCACCGGCGACGCCGCCGACCGTCTCAACCGCCGCATCGAGGCAACACTGCAATCCGCCGCCGTCGAGGGATCGAGCGCGTCGCAGGTCACCGGCGTCCGCTATGCCCTGTTGCGCCCAGCCAACGACCGCCGCGACATCGCCGCCGAGATCGTGGAAGTGGGGCGCGCCGAAGGTCTTGCTCTCGAAGCCGAAGCCGTCAGCTCGCCGGTCCCGCCGGGGTCAGACACCTTGTGCGTGCTGCGCGCCATGCGGTTCGCCATTGAGGGCTGCCTGAGGGGCGACGGTCTCGCCAATCCGCAGATCGCCTTCGCGGACTCCCTGAAGCGCACATTCCGCGACGCCGAGACCTTCCGCAGCGTGGTCAAATCGCGTGAATTCCAGGTCCACTATCAGCCCATCGTCCATCTGGATTCTCGCGCCGTCCATCATTTTGAGGCCCTGACCCGCTTCAACGGCAACAGCGGTCCCGCCGACGCCATCCGCATGGCGGAGGAGTTGGACATGATCGAGTCCTTCGATCTCGCCGTGGCGGAGAAGGTCTTGAAGCGTATGCGCCAGCCCGGCGCGGGTCTGCTGAAGATGGCGATCAACGTCTCGGGCGCTTCGCTCGGCGACGACAACTATGTCGAACAACTGCTGCGCATGACCGCCACCGCGCCCGATGAACGGCGCCGCCTGATGGTCGAGGTGACTGAAACCTCCGCCGTCTCCGACATCGAGGCCGCGGATCGCCGTCTGGCCGCATTGCGCGAAGCGGGCATCAAGGTTTGCATCGACGACTTTGGCGCAGGCGCTGCCGCTCTTGATTATTTGCGTCGACTGTCCGTGGACTCGGTCAAGATCGACGGGGCCATCGTGCGCGACATCGAGACCGATCAGCGATCCAAGGCCATGCTGCACAGCATTGTCGAGATGTGCCGCTCCATGAAGCTGGAAACCATCGCCGAAATGATCGAGACCGACGGCGTCGCGACCGAACTCAAGGCGGCAGGCGTCGACTATGGCCAGGGTTGGCTGTTCGGCCGTGCAGAGGCCGAACCGCGCACGCAACTGTCCAATCCCTCGCTCGTCCGCCGCAAGGGGGCCGTCGAAGCCTGGGGCTGACCAGCGACAGCCGTCAAAACTCGATCATGCGCGTGAGCTTCAGCGCATCCAGAAAATCCACGTCGTGGCTCACCACGATCAAGGCGCCGTCATAGGCGCCCAGCGCCTCTTCGACCGCCGCGATGGCGTCCAGGTCGAGATGGTTGGTCGGCTCATCCAACACCAGCAACTGCGGCGGCGTCGCGCCCGTCATGACGCAGGCCAGACCCGCCCTCAGCCGCTCCCCGCCTGACAGGTCGCCGACCCGGCGCTGCGCCGCCGTGTTGCGAAACAGGAACCGCGCCAGTGCCGCCTGGGCGTCATTGACCGTCCCTTGCGGATTGAGCCGCAGCCAGGCCTCGACCAGCGTTTCGTCCGGGCTCAGGATCTTGACCTCCTGATCCAGCAGCACCGCACGCACAGGCCGATCGACGGTCCCCGTCGTCGGTTGCAGATCGCCGGTGATCAGCCGCAGCAGGGTCGTCTTGCCCGCGCCGTTCGGTCCCGTGATCGCGACCCGTTCCGGCCCGACCAGATTCAAATCGACCGGCCCCACGATCGTCCGCCCTTCAGGGGTCACCCAGCCGGCTCGATCCAGCGCCAGCACCGTCCGTCCCGTTGGCAGGCCAGTTGTCGGCATCGAGATCGCCAGCGTCGGAGTCCGCTCCACGCGCGCTTGGGCTGAGGCCAAGGCGTCCTGCGCGGCCGCGGCCTGACGTTCGGCCAGCAAGCCGCCGCGCCCGCCCGTGTTTTCAGCGCGCTCGGCCCGTGCGCCTAGCAGGATTTTCGGCATATCGCCCTTGGCGGCCTTGCGACGGCCGGCGGCGTCGCGGCGCGACTGGGCCTCCGCGCGCTGCTGGGCCTCGACGCCGACACGCGCCAGGTCGCGTTGAGCTTCGGCCAGATCCCGCGTCGCCGCCTCGCGTTCCAGCGCCTTTCGCTCGACATAGGCGTCATAGCCGCCGCCGTAGCTGGCGACACCCAAGCTCGACACCTCAAGGATTCGGTCCATGCGGCGCAACAGGTTGCGATCATGGCTGACCACCACGACCCCGCCGTCCCAACGCGCGATGACATCGGCGACCAGCGCCCGCGCTTGCGCATCCAGATGATTGGTCGGCTCGTCCAGCAGGATCAAATCGGGCCGGGCCAGCCTCAATCCCGCAAGGCGCAACCGCGTCTGCTCGCCCCCACTAAGACTTGAGGTCAGGCGTTCGCGATTGAGGTCAGGCAGCCCGACGTCTCGCAAGGCCTCGTCCAGACGCGTCTCCAGCGTCCAGTCGGCCTCGGCGAGATCTTCAGCCGTTCCTTGCCCCGCCAAAACCCGCGCCAGGACAGCCAGCGCCGCTCCGACGCCGAGGGTTTGAGCGACGGTTTCATCAGGCGCTGGCTCATAGCGCTGATCCAGGACGCCGATCGTTCCGGTTTGCGCGACAGCCCCTTCAGCCGGCGCGGCGTCGCCCGAGATCAGGCGCAGCAGCGTGCTCTTGCCCGCGCCATTGCGACCGACGATGCCGGTTCGCTCAGGCCCTACCGTGAGGCTCAGATTGTCGAATAATGTGGCGCCGTCCGGCGTCTTAGCGGCGACCTTGTCGAGTGTCGCGAGTGCGGACGGGGACGCGTTTCGGCTTGGGCTGGTTGGCATTGAGGATCACAAGCAGCATGGCGGACAGGGCGGAACCGGTGGCCAATGCGATGATCATGATCGTCAAACCTTCTGCAAAACGCGTCAGAACAAGGAGGATGGGTCGTAATCCCGCAATGCGCAAGTCTGGCGTCGAACACGGCCGCGTGAGAAGCTTCTCTTTCAGGAGACATCCATGAAGCCCGTCATCACCCTCGCCATCGTCGCCACCCTGACATCAGCCGCCTGCGCGACAGCGCCGGATGCGCCTTTGTCAACGCCGAACTACGCCGCCGTCCCGACGCAGGCGCCGACACGACACGCGCATCTGTATGCGTCATGTCTGCATCAGGCCGCCGCTGCGGGAGCTTATCGGCGCACTGACGATGGGGATGGAACAGAGCTTTTGCTGTTCACCTGCACCGGCGAGCCCGCCACCGCCTTCGCCGCCGCGCTCGCACCTTGGAGCGACAAGATCGGATCGGTGTTCCAGCGTGACGGACGCACCTTCCGCTCGACCGCCAAGGTGCAGGCCGATCTGTTCGGCGTTGACTACTGCTCGACCGATGCGACAGGCGACGATGCGGTTTGCGTCCTGTCGTTCAACGCTGGCGACTTCCTCGACCAATAGGCCTGCCACGGCTAGACCAGCCGTCATGCAAACCCGTTTCCGCATTGACGACCCCGCCGGCGCCGCCGCGCGGCGCGAGGCCGCCGTCCAGCGCCTGCGGGACGAAACGGGCATAGACGAAGCCATGATCGACGCCCTGGTCGAAGGCTTCTACGCCCGCGTCCGCGACGACGCCCTGATCGGCCCGATCTTCGCGGACCGGATCACCGACTGGGCGCCGCACTTGGCGCAGATGAAGCTGTTCTGGTCGTCGGTCGTCCTGTCCACCGGCGTCTATCAGGGCCGCCCGATGCCGAAACACCTGCCCCTTCCCATCGATGCGCGGCATTTTGATCGCTGGCTGGCGCTGTTCGCCGAAACTGCGCGTGCCCTGTGCCCGCCCATTGCCGCCGACCACTTCATAGAACGCGCCCGCCGCATCGCCGAAAGCCTTGAACTGGGTGTCGCCAACGCCAGCGGCGTACTTCTGGCCAAGGGCGAGCGTTTCTTGCGCCCCACGCAATCGTGGACGCCCGAATGATGCGTCAGCCGCAATGTTCCTACATTGTTCTTGCTTCAATCACGCAATTCGTCCCCATATAGCGATGTCGCGCCGGACCCGCCGGCCCTCCTCCGCGTTCTCCGGACAGCATGACCGAAAAGCACAACTTCATCCGCGTTCGCGGCGCCCGCGAGCATAACCTCAAGGGTGTGGATCTCGACATTCCGCGTGAGCAGCTGGTGGTGATGACCGGCCTGTCGGGGTCGGGCAAATCCTCGCTGGCGTTCGACACCATCTATGCCGAAGGCCAGCGGCGCTATGTCGAGAGCCTGTCGGCCTATGCCCGCCAATTCCTGGAGTTGATGGGCAAGCCGGACGTGGATCTGATCGAAGGCCTGTCCCCGGCCATCTCCATCGAACAGAAGACAACGTCCAAGAATCCGCGCTCGACCGTCGGCACGGTGACGGAAATCCACGACTATATGCGCCTGCTGTGGGCGCGGGTCGGCGTGCCCTACTCGCCGGCGACCGGCCTACCTATCGAGAGCCAGACCGTCAGCCAGATGGTCGACAAACTGGTCGCCCTGCCTGACGGCGAACGCATCCTGCTGCTCGCCCCCGTCGTTCGCGGCCGCAAGGGCGAGTACAAGAAAGAAGTCGCCGAGTGGCAGCGCCAGGGCTTCCAGCGGCTGAAGATCGACGGGCAATTCTATCCTATCGATGAAGCCCCGACGCTGGACAAGAAGTTCAAACACGACATCGACATCGTCGTGGACCGGATCGTCACCAAGCCGGATCAGGAAGCCCGCTACGCCGACAGTCTACAGACGGCGCTGGGTCTGGCCGACGGCATCGCCAACGCCGAATGGGCCTCGACCGCCGAGGGCGAGACGGCGCCCCGCTCCATCCTGTTTTCCGAACGGTTCGCGTGCCCGGTGTCGGGCTTCACGATCAGCGAGATCGAACCGCGACTATTCTCGTTCAACAACCCCTTCGGCGCCTGCCCGGTCTGCGATGGCCTGGGGGTCAAGCTGGCCTTTGATGCCGATCTGGTGATCCCGGACCGCGACAAGACCCTGCACAAGGGCGCCGTGGCGCCGTGGGCGCGTGGGCCGTCGCCGCTCTACACCCAGACGCTGCAGTCGCTGAGCCTCCACTACGGCTTCTCAATGGACAAGCCGTGGCGGGATCTGCCCGCCCAGGCGCACAAGGCCATCCTGCACGGCACGGGATCGGAAAAGATCAAGTTCGTCTATGACGACAATGCCCGCAAATACGAGGTCTCCAAGCCGTTCGAGGGCGTGCTGCCGAACCTGGAACGCCGCTGGCGCGAGACTGACAGCGCCTGGGTGCGCGAGGAACTGGCCCGCTATCAGTCCGAGACGCCCTGCGACGCGTGCCACGGCAAGCGGCTGAAGCCCGAGGCCCTGGCGGTCAAGGTCGGCGGCGAGGACATCTCCGACATCTCCACCCTGTCGATCTCCAAGGCCTATCTGTGGTTCTCGACTCTGGAAGAGAACCTGACCGAAAAGCAGATGGAGATCGCCCGGCGCATCCTGAAGGAAATCTGCGACCGTCTGCGGTTCCTGAACAACGTCGGCCTGGACTACCTGAACCTGTCGCGATCCTCCGGCACCCTGTCGGGCGGCGAGAGCCAGCGCATCCGCCTGGCGTCGCAGATCGGCTCGGGTCTTACCGGCGTCCTCTATGTGCTGGACGAGCCGTCCATCGGCCTGCACCAGCGCGACAACACCCGCCTGCTGGAAAGCCTGAAGGGCCTACGCGACCTCGGCAACTCGGTCCTCGTGGTCGAGCATGACGAAGAAGCCATCCTGACCGCGGACTATGTCATCGACATGGGCCCGGCCGCCGGGGTTCATGGCGGCCAGGTCTGCGCCGAGGGCACGCCGGCCCAGGTCATGGCCAACCCCAAGTCCCTGACCGGCAAATACCTGACTGGCGAGCGCGAGATCGAAATCCCCGCCGAGGGTCGCCGCCCCATCAACCGCAAGCGGATGCTGAAAATCAGCGGCGCCAGCGGCAACAATCTGAAGAGCGTCACGGGCGAAATCCCGGTCGGCGTCTTCACCTGCATCACCGGCGTCTCGGGCGGCGGCAAGTCCACCTTCACCATCGAGACCCTGTACAAGGCCGCCGCGCGTCGGCTGAATAATGCATCGGAAGCCCCTGCCCCGTTCGACCGGATCGAAGGCCTGGAGCATTTCGACAAGGTCATCGACATCGACCAGTCGCCCATCGGCCGCACGCCGCGCTCGAACCCCGCGACCTACACGGGCGCCTTCGGGCCCATTCGCGACTGGTACGCCGGCCTGCCGGAATCCAAGGCGCGCGGCTACGGCCCCGGCCGATTCAGCTTCAACGTCAAGGGCGGGCGCTGCGAAGCCTGCCAAGGCGACGGCGTCATCAAGATCGAGATGCACTTCCTGCCCGACGTCTATGTCACCTGCGACGTCTGCAAGGGCAAACGCTACAACCGCGAGACGCTGGAGATTGTGTTCAAGGGCAAGTCCATTTCGGACGTACTGGACATGACGGTGGAAGAGGCCGCCAGCTTCTTCAAGGCCGTGCCCCCGATCCGTGACAAGATGCTGACGCTGGAACGCGTGGGCCTGGGCTACGTGAAGGTCGGCCAGCCGGCGACCACCCTGTCGGGCGGCGAGGCCCAACGGGTCAAACTGTCCAAGGAACTGTCGAAACGCGCAACGGGCCGCACCCTCTACATCCTCGACGAGCCGACGACCGGCCTGCACTTCGAGGATACGCGCAAGCTGCTCGAGGTGCTGCAGGAACTGGTCGAGGCCGGCAACACCATCGTGGTGATCGAGCACAATCTCGATGTCATCAAGGTCGCCGACTATCTGCTCGACTTCGGTCCCGAGGGCGGTGACGGCGGCGGCGAAATCGTCGCGGTGGGCACGCCCGAACAGGTCGCGGACAACAAGGCAAGCTGGACCGGCAAATACCTCAAGGAGATGCTGGATCGGCACGAGGACCGCCGCAAGGCGCGCGTGGCGGCCCTGGGCGGTTCCCTTGATGCTCCGGCAAAGAAGAAAAGGGTGAAGGCGTCGGCTTGAGCCGACGCCACTTTTTTCCTTAGCGCGGCTTCAGCGCCGCCCAGGCCGCTGCGAACGGCGCATAAAGCACTGCGAATTGAAGCGCCGCGATGAAAGCGCTGACGATCGAGGACACCAGGATCGCTGGCCAGGCCTGCATCAGGATCTGACCCAGGCTTTCCCCATCGAAACGGGCCAAGGTCTGGATGCCGCCGGTAGCCAAATCCGCCGCAGCGCCGATTATCATCCCCAAGATGCTGACGATAAAGTACATGACGATGGCAATCACGGCCATGCCGAGCAGCGACCAGAAATGCCCCTTGGTGGCGGCGAACGATTCCACGATGGTGATCTTGCGGCGATCGATCGTCATCGCCACCGCAAGGCTGAGCTTGATCGCCAGCCAGACGATCAGGGCGAAGACGGCGAAGATCAGGAGCACGCCAGCCAAAATCAGCAGCGCCTGACCCGACGCCGCACCGAAACCGATGGCCGCGCCGACCACCATCGTGCCGACGCCCGACGACAGACCGATAGCCAGGCTGACGATCAGACTGACCGCCAGAACACGGACCTCATCCATGCCGAGGCGCAGATAGCCCCACGACGACTCGTCTGGCCGCAAGACCGAGCGCGCCACCGCCGCGCTCAGCACCGCGCCGACCAGCAGGCCGATGGGCGCGGCCCAGATCAGGGCTCCGGCATAGGTCTGACCCAGTGCCTGAAACTCCGCCATCGACGGGTTGGCCGACTGTTCCAGCGCTTCACCCGCGGCCATCAGGCTGGCCCACTTGTCGGCGCCAAGGCCGAACATGGCGATATAGACGGCCAAATACACCAAGCCCCAAGCGACCGCGACAATCGGATGCCGACGAACGACCCGAAAGCCTTCGAAGGCCGCGTCGGTGGCGGAAAAACTCATGACAACTCCGGGAGCAGATTCGCGGCGCACCCTAGCGCATACGCAAGCCTACGTCCCGCACCGCCGCCGTCATGGCATCCTGCGTTTCATCGCCTCAGTTCGCGGAGGCGATCGTCCAGTCCGCGATCTGGGTGTTGATGTCGCGGGTCGCCGTGTCGAAGGCTGCAACGATGGCGGACACGCGGTTGTCGCCGGCAGGTTGGGTCACGGTGAACACCCGCTCGACCGAGCGCCCTTCCTCGGGACGGATGGTCCCGCCGCCCGCGCGCCGTTCCGGGGTGGAGCGCAGCTGCGCCCGCGCGGTCACGACGACATCCGGCACGGCGCCCGGCGCGGCGTATCGCGCCTCGAACGTCGTGACCGTGACTTGCAGGATCAGCGGCGGCGTTCCCGGTTCGCGACGACCCAGCACGCGAATGCGATCGGCTCGGTTGGCGAAGGCCGCCTTGAGGCTGTCGTCGAACAGGGTCGAGGCCGGCGACACCCAGCGTGCGCCGCCGATGTAGGCCGTCTCTAGCCCCGTGACGCCCAGGATCTTGTCGTCGCCGGTCGCCTGCGGGAACTCGATACGGCGGATCGAGACCGTTAGAGGCGCAGGCGTGTCGCCCACCGCCGACGGCGCGGCCATCGGCAGGCCGAACCGATAGTTCTGCACCGGGTCCGGCGAGGACAGCAGCGCGCATCCGCTCAGCGCGGTCAGGACAGCGGCGGACGCCGCCAGTCGAAGGACAGGACGAAGGATCACGGCTGCACCTCCAGCTCTTTGGATTTGGGACGACCGATGAAGTCGCGCGGGCTGGCGCGGACATCGTCGATCAGGGATTGCAGTGACCGAGTGGCGTCCTGCAGTTCTTCGATCGTGCCGGTCAGCTGCGGCAGGCTGGTCGTCGCAAAGTCACCCAGCGGACGCTCCAGACCCGTGATCGAACGGTTGGCCGAGGCGATCGCCGTGCGGGCCTCCGCCGTCGCCGAGTTGATGTTGGCGATGGCCTGGCGGCCGTCCGTATTGATGATCTGACGCGTGTCTACGGCCAGGGCCTGATATTCCTTCACCGCCGCGTTGGCGTTGGTCACGGCCTCTTCCAGCTGCTGGAAGATGGCCTTGCGGGCTTCCAGTTCGGTCGTCAGGGCCTCGACGTTCTTCACGCTGGTGGAGAAGCTGCGGATATTGTCGTCGGACATGACGCGGTTGATCCGGTTCAGCGCATCCACGGTCTGGGCCAGCACCGTGCCCGAACCACTCAACAGTTCGGCGATCGGCGACGGCTGGCTTTGCAGCACGGGCACGACATTGTCCGGATACTGCTCTTTCAACAGGGCGCTGTTGGGCGAGCCGGCGGTGATCTGGATGTAGTTCAGACCGGTGATGCCTTGCGGCTCCAGCTGCGCGCGCGAGGTCACGCGCACCGGCGTCGTGCCGTCCACGCGGACACGGGCGATGACCTGGTCGCCGCGCTTGGTGTCGATGTTCAGGTCGGTGACCTCGCCGACGCGGATGCCGTTGAAATGCACCTCGCCGCCTTCGGACAGGCCGTTCACCGGCCCATAGAAGACGATGTCGTACATGTCGTAGTCGCTGTTGAACTGCAGCCGGGCCAGCCAGATGGTGAACACCGCCAGGGCCGCCAGAAGGGCGACGGTGGCGATGCCGACGGCGGCGTAATGTGCGTCTCTTTCCATGATCCGCTCTCCTCAGGCGGCAGACTTGGTGGCTGCGCGTCCGCGCGGCCCCAGGAAATACTCTTTGATCCACGGGTGGTCGGAGCCTTCCAGCTCCTGCACCGTGGCCTTTTCCACGACCCGCTTGTCCGCCAGCACCGCCACCTTGTCACAGATGGCATAGAGCGTATCGAGGTCATGGGTGATCATGAAGACGGACAGACCCAGGTCGTCCGCCAGTTGCCGGATCAACTCGTCGAACGCGGCCGCCCCGATGGGGTCCAGGCCCGCCGTCGGCTCGTCGAGAAACACCAGCTCGGGATCCAGCGCGAGCGCACGCGCCAGGCCGGCGCGCTTCTTCATGCCGCCCGACAGTTCGGCGGGCTTCAGGTGGTGGTGCTCGGGCTTGAGGCCGACCATGGCGATCTTGAGTTCGGCTAGTTCATAGATGATCGCCTTGGGCAGTTTGGTGTGCTCGACCAAGGGCGAGGCGACGTTCTCCAGCACGCTCAGCGACGAGAACAGCGCGCCCTGCTGAAATAGGATGCCGGTGCGGCGCTCGATGTCCGCCGATTGATCGTCGGTCAGGGTCGCACGGTCGTAACCCAGCACCTTCACCGACCCGCCCTCGGGCTCTTTCAGTCCGATGATGGTGTTCAGCAGTACGGTCTTGCCCGCACCCGACCCGCCGACAACGCCGAGGACTTCGCCGCGCACCAGGTCGAGGTCCAGGTTCTCGTGGATGGTGCGCTCGCCGAACTGGCTCAGCAGGCCGCGCACCTCGATCAGGTTTTCTGGCGCCTCGGTCATATGTTCAGCTCCAGGAAGACCAGGGCGAACACGGCGTCCAGGAAGATAATGGCGAAGATGGCCTGGACCACGGCGGCCGTCACGCGCCGGCCCAGGCTTTCGACATCACCCGCAACGGCCATGCCCTGACGGCAACCGATGGCGGCGATCACCAGGGCGAAGACCGGCGCCTTCACCAACCCGACCATCAGGTGCTGGGCCATGGTGCCGTCCTCGACCAGCCGCTGGAAGAAGAAGGACGGGCCGAGGTTCAGCGAGCTCCAGCACACGACCAGACCTCCGATAAGCCCGCCGATCATGCCCATGAAGGTCAGCAGCGGCAACATGATCACCAGCGACGCGACCCGCGGGATCACCAAGGCCTGGAATGGATTGACGCCCATGACCTGCATGGCGTCGACCTCCTGGTTCATCCTCATCGACCCGATCTCGGCCGCAAAGGCCGAGGCCGAACGTCCTGCCAGAAGGACCGAGGCGATGACCACGGCGAACTCACGGAACATGGCGACGCCGATCAGCTGAACCGCAAACACCTGGGCGCCGAAGTCGGTTAGCAAATCCACGCCGATGAAGGCGATGACGGCGCCGATGAAGAAATTGGTGATCATGACGATCGGAATGGCGTCCAGCCCGGCGCGCTCGGCCTGACTGACCCAGGCCGGCCAACGGATGCCGCCGGGATGTTTGGCGGCTTCCACGACAGCAGCCATCAGCCGACCCAGGAAGGCCAGCGACAACATGGCCTCGCCGCCGAAATCGTAAACGCCGCGCCCGATCTTGGCGAAGGTGCGCACGAAGGCGCTGGGGCGTTTCGGCGCCGGGGCGCTCTGGCGCTCCAGCAGTTCGATCATGTGATAGATGCGACCGGCCTCCGGTCGGTCCTTCCACTGGCTCTTGGAAAGGCGGCCGCTTGAGGCCTGCACAAGAGCCAGCGCGCCGGCGGTATCGAAGCGACCGAGATCGGAGGTGTCGATGCTGGCGATATCGCGGCCTTCCAGATCGCGGCTCAGTTCCGTCGGCAGACGACCCAGCGCCGTGGTCGTCCAGTCGCCGGTCAGGCGCAGACGGGCCTCGCCATCTCTATCGACGATTTCGTATGCGGCCGTGTTCATCGCGCCCCTGAAGACCGGTCTGACATCGCGATTTTCCCCTGACCCTCTGAACAGACAGCCGAAATCTCTGCCGCGCTAATGGTCAAGCCGGCATTCGATGTCAACGCGCGATGACATTCGCGCGGATGTTTGTCGATCGACCGTGTCGAGATCGCCTCCCCCGATGAAACGTCCAACGGTCACGCTGGCGCTGATGCCAAACGCGGCCGAACGGGATTCGTTCTCGCGTCACCTCATACGTCGCCGCACGGCCGCCAGATCCTCAATGAACAACCGTCTCGCCTCGGACTTCGCCGTCTCGTCCGGCAGACGCAGCAGATAGGAGGGGTGAACCGTCAGTACGGCGGTCGATCCATCGCTCAGGTCGATCGGCGCGCCGCGTTCCTGCATCACGGCCGGCTTTCGACCCAGCAACGCCAGACCCGCCGTCGCCCCAAGGGCCAGCACGACTTGCGGCTTGATCAGCCGGCGTTCAGAGTCCAGCCACCAACGGCAGGCCTCAACCTCGCCCGCGTTCGGCGTCTTGTGCAGGCGACGCTTGCCGCGCGGCTCGTGTTTGAAGTGCTTTACGGCGTTGGTGACATAGACGTCGGATCTATCAATGCCGGCCTCGGCCAAGGCTGCGTTCAACACCTGCCCCGCCGGCCCGATGAAGGCGCGGCCTGCCAGATCCTCCTGATCGCCCGGCTGTTCGCCGACGATCATCAGACGCGCCGACTTCGGCCCCTCCCCGCACACGCCCTGCGTCGCATCGCGGTAAAGCGGGCAACGGCGACACGCCTGAACGCCGCTGGCGACGTCGTCAAGATTTTGAGGCACGGCCTCGGCGTCGGGACGCGCCAGATGCAGGTCTGGCGCGACGGCGCGCGCGAAACGCGGATTGGGCTGAGGCGACGGCGTAGCGACCATGGTCTCGGTTCGAACCGACGAGGCCGCGACCAGTTCCGGGATCAGGGCGGCTTCCGGCAGGTTCTTCCAATAGGACTTGGCCATCTCTCCCTGCATCGCCTTCACCTTCAGCCGCGCAGGATTGAAGGTCGAGGCGTAGTAGGTCTTCCAGAAATCCTCGATCTCGTCTTCGGCCGGCGCCATGTCGCGGGTGGCTGGCGGGCCGAACCGCAGGGCTTCTCCATCCCAGAAGGCCGAACCATCCGGCGTCAGGATCGACCAGCGCATGGTCGTGAACCGCCGTTGGAAAAACGGCGCGGTCTTTTCCAGAACCCGATGCGGCGGCTCGAACCACGCCACCCAAGCCTCGCCCAGATCATCATGCACCTGGCGAAAGCGAACGAAGGCCTTCATCTTGTGCGAAGCGCGGCTGACGTTCTTGACCCGCTCCAGTGCGTCGGCGACGTCCCAGTCCGAAATGATTTTGATCAGGTCCGGCTCATCCTTCAGCCGCCATAGCAGCCGGTACATCAGATCGAAACGGTCAGCGGATCGATGCAGGATCAGGTTCTGGGCCAGATCCACGAACTCTTTCGGCACGTTGAAAGCTCTGCGCTCATCCGGCGTCGGCGACGCCTCTTCGGCAATCGGCTGATCGAAAAGCCCGCCCTGTTCCACCGCCCCCGCCACGACGAACCGCGCCGCTGCGGGCTCCACACCCGCCAATCGAAACGCGCGCGCCGCCTTCCGCCAGCCGTCGAAGTCGGTCTCACCGTCCAGCGTCGCCACCGCCATCAGAACAGGCTCAACTGCTCGGGCGTGCGGCTGGTCACGCGCGCCTTGAGGTCCGCCGCATCCGTCAGACCGCCTGGCGTCCAGTCCAGCGCCGTAATGAAGGGCCGGATCTTCGCCACCGATCGCGTCAGCCGTCCGACATCCTCCAGCCGCAGGGTCCGATAGCGGCGCACCGCGACGATCCGGTCCACCGCCTTCACACCCAGCCCGGGCACCCGCAGCAGCATTTCGCGCGGCGCACGGTTCACATCGACGGGAAACTGCTCGCGCTTGTTGAGAGCCCAAGCCAGTTTGGGGTCGACCGCCAGATCGAGCATGCCGTTCGATGCCCCCTCGCCGATCTCCGGCGCGGAGAAGCCATAGAACCGCATCAGCCAATCGGCCTGATACAGCCGATGCTCGCGCATCAACGGCGGCTTGGACAGCGGCAGGATCGAACTGGAGTCCGGGATCGGGCTGAACGCCGAATAATAGACGCGACGTAGGCCATAACCGCCGTAGAGCGAGGCGCTGCGATCCAGAATTTCCGTATCCGGCGCGCCGTCGGCGCCGATGATCAGCTGCGTGCTCTGGCCGCCCGGCGCGAACTTCGGCGGCTTGATCTTTTCGCGTTTGGCCGGCTTGGCCGCCTCGACGCCCAGACGCACCTGGCTCATCGCTTTCTTGATGACCCCGACGTCCTTTTGCGGCGCCAGTCGCGCCAGCGTCTCGTCGCGCGGAAGTTCGATATTGGCCGACAGGCGATCGGCATACAGCCCCGCCATCTCCACAAGCTTCGGATCCGCCTCCGGGATCAGCTTCAGATGAATATAGCCCCGGAAGTCGTGGACTTCGCGCAGCGTCTTGGCCACCAGGACCAGTTGCTCCATCGTATAGTCGCCGGATCGAATAATGCCCGACGACAGGAACAGGCCCTCGATATAGTTGCGCTTGTAAAAGTTGAGCGTCAGGTCGACCACCTCGTCGACATCGAACCGCGCGCGCTCCACATTCGACGACACCCGATTGATGCAATAGGCGCAATCGTAGATGCAGAAGTTGGTCAGCAGGATCTTGAGCAGACTGATGCATCGACCGTCCGGTGTATAAGCGTGGCAGATGCCCATCCCCTCGGTCGAGCCGATCCCCTTGCCGCCGACGGAGTTTCGTTTCGACGTTCCCGACGACGAACATGAGGCGTCGTACTTGGCGGCGTCAGCCAGAACGGAAAGTTTTCGACGCAGATCGAGTCGGGCCATCGTTCATGATACGTTCCAGAACGATGTTTGGTCCAGCGTTACCGTTTTCTTTTTTGAAACGACGACTTAACGTAGCAGATTAAGCAGCGACGTGCTCTTCAGCGAGTTGATGATCTGGGCCGAAGCCTCGATCGCCACCTGCGCCATCTGCAGATCGGTGATCGCCCGTGCCGGATCATAGCCGGACTTGTCCTGCATCATCTTCTGCAGGGCCGTCTTCTGATTTTCCTGGGCGTCCAGCGCCGTCTCGACGTGGTTCTGGATCAGACCGTTTTTGGCCGTCTGGTTCGTCAGTCCCGCATTCGCCTTGTCCAGTTCGCCCATCTGCGCCTTCAAAAAAGCGGTGACGTTGGCGTCCGGCTGTCCCGTCAGCGTGCCCGCGCCGGCCGGCGTATAGGTCACGCCGCCGACGGTCACCGCAGTGCCGTTCTGGAAGGCCTGAATGTTGCGGAACACCTCAGTCAGCGGCCCGCCGATCTCGCTGGCCAGAAAGCCGGTCTCGACCGTGGTCTTCTCGTCGATGCGCGACTTCTGCTTCAGGGTGTCGTTGGCGAAGGTCGCGGCGGTGGACGGCGCCGCCGTCAAATCGGCCATGGTTGCAGCCGTGGCGGGAGCGATGTCGCTTTGGCCGCCCGCAAACAGATAGGAGCCTTGGTGTTCCGAATTCAGTCCACCCTGCACCGTCTGATAGTTCAGACCGAGCTCGACCATCAGATTGTCGATCCGCCCGGCCGCCAGGCTGTTTGCAATGGCCTCGCGCGCCGCATTGCCGCCTTCGTAGATGCGGCTCATAGCCAGATCCTGAGCGCTCAGCCGCGCCTTCACGGCCTCGCCAGTGGAGATGAAGCCCTCCAGTCGCGCCTGGGTCGATGTCAGGCTGGTCAGTTGCTCGGCGCCTCGGCCATAGCCGGACATGTCGGTGGCGATCTTCTCGCTGTCGATCCGCTCCTGCGCCTGCTGCGCGCGGCCCTGCGCGTTCATCAGGCTGAGCAAGGCCGACTGGTAGTTCCCGTGGGTCGCGACGCGCGTCATTGCAGGATTCCGATCAGTACGTCGTACATGTCCTTGCTCGCCTGGATCAGGCGCGCAGAGGCGTTATAGGCTTGCTGGAAGGTGGTCATGTTGACCAGTTCCTCGTCCATATTCACGCCTTCGGCCGAGGTGCGGCGGCTGTCCGCCTCCTTGGCCAGGGCGCTTGCCGTTTCGCTGCGGGTCTTTGCGGCCGAGGCCTTGCCGCCGATCTCGCCGGCGAAGTCCGCCGCATAGGACGACAGGGTCTTGGTCCCGCCGGCATTTCCGCCGGCTGCCGCGAAGGCGACGTTCTTCTTGCCCACATCCCCCAGCGCCAGGCCGCCGCGCCCATCGTTTTTGCTCAGCGCCGGCGTCCCCGCCGCGGCCGACAGGTTCAGCTGCGCCAGGGCCAGCTTTCCGGGGTCCTGCTGGATGTCGCTGCGCACCGTATAGGCGCCCGCCCGCGTCGATCCGGTCGCGCCCAGGCCGAACAGTTGCGACATCGAAACGCCGGACGGATCCTGGGTCGTATTGTCCTTCACGACGCTCATCGACGTCGCCGACGGGTCGTAAGCCTTGAAGGACAGCTTGCCTACCGCATCCAGGCTGAAGGCCCCGTAGCGGCCGACGCCGGTGATGGGATCGTTCAGCGCGCCCAGCATCTCGCCCATCGTGCCCGTCCCGGCGGGCACGGACACGGTGATGTCGCGAAGGCGCGCGCCGGACGGACCGGCAAAGCGCAAGGTCAGGCTCTCGCCCGGATCGAATCCGTGCTGAGACGTCAGGGTCAAACCCGTGTCGTAGAAGGTCGGCGTGGTCGTAGTGACCAGGTCGTTCAGCCCGAACCAGTGCGAAAATCCGCGCCCGCCCTTCGTGCTGGGCGATGTCGCATCGTCGGCGATGGCCACGCCGTTTCCGGCCGCCCCGTCCAGGCGCAGCTGGCCGTCCGAGAAGCTCGCCGTCGCTGTGCCGCCCAGCTGGGCGTTCAGCACGCTGAGGAAGGTGGTCGGATCGGCGCCGGCGCCGTTGATCGTCATCGTACCGCCGGAAAAGACGATCCGGGCCGAGGCCTGCACCACGCCCGACGCATTGACCGTCGAGATGGTAGTCGTGCCGGTGAAGCCGGTCAGGGCGTTCTCCAGCGACTGGCCGGTGTTGCGCCCCGTCAAGGTGGTCGGTGCAGGAACGCTGCTGTTTGCGTTATGGGCGCGGTTCAGTTCGTCCGCGAGTTTGGCCGTCAACTCACCCAGGCGCGCGGCGGCCGCTGGCGCATCGACATCGCGCATCTCGACCAGACCCCGGATCTGACCGGACGACACGCCGTCCAGCAGCGGCCAGCGCGTGCCGCTAGGCTCGGTGATCATGATGTCGGAGAAGGCCGTCATGGCGTCCACGGTGCCGGCCGCGTGGTACGACAGCGTCGCAGCCCCCTCGCCCACAAGAGTGGTCCCGGTATTCGTGCGCAGGGTGACGCCGCCGTTGGAGCGGGCCTCGACCTTCACATCCAGATATTTGGACAGTTCGTTGATCAGGCCGAGCTGAGCGTTCTGGGCGCCGGTCACGTCCTCGTTCGTCACCGTGCCGGCGGCGATGGTCTTGTTCAGCTTGGCGATCTGTTCCAGCAACGGATTGACCGTCTCGACCGCGCTCAGCAGCCGGCCGTCCGCCTCCTGACGCGCCGACTGGATCTGGGACGCGATGCCGGCGGCCTGATTGAAGATCGCCTGGGTCTTGTAGATGGTGTCCTGACGCCCGGCCGATGATGTCGGGCTTTCGGCCAGGGTCGCATAGGTGGCGAACAGCTTGTCGACCTGGGCGAAGAAGTTGCTGTCGCTGCTGGGATCGCCGAACTGGTTCTGGATCTGGTCGTACAGTTCATAGCGCACGGTCTGGCGCGCGGCGTCCGACCCGGCGCTGAGGCTGGCCGCCTGCAGGAAACGGTCTGTCGCCAGACGCACCCGCGTGAAGTCGACACCCGAACCATAGCCATTGGTGACGGCGGCCGACTGATCGGCGACCTTGCGGATGTATCCGGGCGTATCAACGTTGGCGATATTGTCGGCGGTGACACGCAACTGCGACTGGGCGGTCTTCAGCCCCGACGTCGCAATGTTCATGATCGAGTTCAGCGACATTGACGCGTCTCCCCCGCCCTACCCGGCAACCGCTGCATCGCGACGCGCAGTTCTTGCCCAGCCACGCGCCACGCCCGCTCGCACAAAGCGTTGTTTTTACACAGGATCGTTGATCGGGCGGCCGTCATGATGGAAAAGACGCGCAAAGGTCGGGCCAATCGGATGCCGGCAACCCGCGGGTTGACGATCGGCACCGCGCGACGCCGGGCAAAAAGTGGCGAGAGCGCGGCAATAACGACCGCCGCCCTTCGACGCCTCAGCCCTCAAGGCCAGGTTTCGCATTGTTTTTGCTGAATTATTTTCTTGGCCCGACCCTTGCGTCGAGGGTGGCGAACTCTTGGGCGCAGCAGGCGCCGTCGTCGCTCCTTACGAAAGCCGCTGCGCTTCAATGTCCACCGCTTCCGCCCTGTTCGCGCCTGCTGCTCCGGTTTCGACCGGACCGTCGGCTGCCGCCCCGGGCGCAGAGGCCGTCGATGCGGGTCTGTTCTCCAGCAAGGTCGCCGACGCGCTGAACGCGGGCGTCCACGGCGCGCCGGTCGAACGGATGACGCCCGGCCGTCTGACGGGCGCTCGGTCGCTGGGCCTCACCACGGCTCAAGCCGTGACAACCGAGGCAGACGGGATCGGCCCGAGCCAGGCAAACGACCCCATCACGCCGACATTGGGCGAGAGCGTTGATGAGACCTTTGAACTGGACGTGCAGCCGCCAGCTTCCGATGAGCGCGCCATTGCATCGGAAGAGGCCGCGAAGGATGAGGCCGTCACAAGCGAGGGCGCTGCGTCACCGGCCATCGCGCCGCAACCGACCCCTGTCGTTTCGCCTGCTCCCACGTTAGCCGCAACGTTGCCGACGTCCCAAACCGACGAAACCCCACCAGCCAATGGGCATCTTACGGCTCCGCGAGCTCAGCCTACAGGCTTGCCCATCGCGCCAGCGACGGACGCTTCAGCGCCAGTCGCCGCAACGCCTGTCGGCGCAGAAACCACCATCGCAGCGAATGGAGTTGCATCGCCGGCAGATCAGAACGCAAAAGCGCCGAATCCTGCGGCTCAAGCAGCCATCCAAGCGCTCATGTCCGAAGTGGGCGACCAGGCGGCGGCCCACCCAACCATGCCTGCGGCCAGAGGGTCTGGGGAAGCGGTCAAGATGGAAGCCGACCTTGCGCAAGCGGCGTCGCCTCAGCCCGTAACCGCGACCGTCGCTGCAAAGCCACCCGTTCCGGCGACGCCTTCCGATCGCCCCATGACCGATGTTGCATCTCGTTCGACTGATGTTGCGACAACGACACCCGTCGCGCCCGATAGCGCAAAAACCGCCGCAGCGACGCCCGCCGCCGTCGCCGAAAAGCCGGCCTCTCCCTCGCCTATCGCTCAGGCCCTTACGGCCGCTCAAATCCCGATGGCGCAGGTCCAGGTTGCCGCCACTGCGGCCACGCCCAAGTCCACGATCCTCGTCGCGGCCGCCACAGATGTAGTCGCGGCGGTAGCTGAAGCCCAGGTTTCCACCGCCCCAGAGGGCGAAGAAGTAGCCCCCGATCAGCCGCCCAGGCTGACTGTGGCCGACGCGGCGAAGCCGTTGCCTCAATCCGCTTCATTGTTGGTGGGCCCCTACCAAAAGACGACAGACCAGGCCGGCGAAGCCGCTGTGGCGACCGTCAAACGTGAGACGGGCAAGGCCGCAGCGCCTGTCATCGACAAGATCGGATTGGCCGCCGAACCGACGTCCCAACCCACGAAGACAACCGAAGAGGCGGCCCTTTTCGTCGCCACGCCGACATCGACTATGCCTGACGCGCCGGCCGCGACAGCGACTGTCGATGCTCAGGCCCGTCATCAGGTCGCCGCTCCCGGTCATGATCTGGGTCTGTCCACACTCTCTCGGGCCACGGTCGAGACCACGGCTCAACTCGCCTCGCAGATCGCGAGACGACTGGACAGCCGTTCGACCCGGTTCGACATGGTGCTGACGCCCGAAGATTTGGGCCGCGTCGATGTCAGCCTGGAAATCGGCAAGGATGGCCAGCTGTCCGCTCGCCTGGCCTTCGACAATCCCGCCGCCGCCGCCGATCTCAAGGCTCGCGCCGACGAACTGCGTCGCCAGCTGCAGGACGCCGGCTTCCAGGTCGCAGGCGACGCGCTCGACTTCTCGCAACGCGATCCATCCGCGGGCGGCGGCGCCTTCGAGCGCCAGCAGCAGCGCAACGCCCTGTTCGCCGGCGCCTCGCGCTTGGCGGCCCAGGCCGACACCCCCATCGTCCCGGCGCCCGCCGCCTGGATCAATCATTCCCAGACGCCTGACCGCGTCGATCTGAAGGTCTGACCCCATGGTCGACGCCGTCACCACAAACGCAGCAGCCGGCCGGGTCACCGGCGGCACAAAGGCCCTGGCCTCGAACTTCGAGACCTTTCTGACCCTGCTGACCACGCAGATGAAGAACCAGGATCCGCTGTCGCCGCTGGATTCCAACCAGTTCACGGCTCAACTGACGCAGATGGCCGGTGTCGAGCAGCAGTTGTTGACCAACGACCTGCTGACCAGCCTTCTCGCCGCTCAGGCCGGCGGCGGACTGGACAACGCCGCCAACTATATCGGCAAGAGCGTCACCGCCGCCTGGACCGCGACCGAGTTCAGCGACGGCAAGGCCACCTGGGCCTATGAGCTGGGCGCCGACGCGGACAAGGCCACCTTGCAGGTCGTCGACAGCAAGGGCGTCGTCGTCTGGGAAGGCGCCGCGCCCGACAAGAAATCCGGCCTGCACACCTTCAACTGGGACGGCAAGTTGAAAGACGGCGGCAAGGCCGAAGACGGCGGGGTCTATACGCTGAAGGTCGCCGCCACCGACGCCACCGGCGCCAAGGTCGATGCGCAGGCTCTGATCCAGGGCCGCGTCACCGGCGTCGAGATGTACAGCGGCGCGCCCTACCTGGTGATCGGCGATTCCATCCTTCCGCTTTCGACCGTGATTTCGCTGAACGAGATCAGGTCCCAGGCGGCCAACGATACCGACGATACGGAGAATCCGAACGTCCCGACCGAGGAGGCGGCCGCATGATGCGATCCGCCGCCTTCCCGATGACCTTCATTTAAGGAGCGTTCTCCCATGAGCCTCAACAGCGCAATGCAAGCCGGCGTGTCCGGCCTGGCCGCCAACTCCGCCGCCCTGGCGGCGATTTCGCAAAACATCGCCAACGTCAACACCATTGGCTACAAGCGCACCGCCAGCGAGTTCCAGACCTTGGTCAACAGCCAGTCGGCCGTGGGCGGAAGCTATTCGGCCGGCGGCGTCACGACCAACAGCCGCGCCTTCATCAGTCAGGAAGGCCAGCTTCAGCGGACGACGTCCAGCACCGACCTCGCGGTCAGCGGACAGGGCTTCTTCGTCACGACGACCCAGGCCGAGAATGTCGGCGCCACCGACACCCGCCTGTTCACCCGCGCCGGCGCCTTCACCGTCGACAAGCAGGGCTATCTGAAAAACAGCGCCGGCCTGTATCTGCAAGGCTGGCCGGTGGACTCCAACGGCGAGATCTCGACCGATCCGTCCGACCTGACGCGTCTGCGCTCGATCAACATCGGCTCGGTCGGCGGCACCGCAGAACCCACGACCCGTGTGCAGATCAACGCCAATCTGCGTTCAAGCCAGGAGGCGTCTTCCGCCGCCAGCGCCCAATCCTACAAGGGCGTGTCCGATACGGCGACGCCGGCCGCGACCCACGACGTGTCTGTCCGCTACACCCGCACCGGCGCCAACAGCCATGATCTGGTGATCAAGTCCGGTTCGCAGAAGGTCGACGCCTCGGCGACCTTCGACCCGACCACCGGCGCCATCACCGGACTGACCATCAACGGCGCGAACGCCGGCTCGGCGACCGCGATCGGCACGCCGCCGACCCAGATCCAGTTCACCCCCGCCAGCGGCCCGGCTTACACCGTCAACTTGGCGGATATCGGTCTGGGCAACGAGAACGTCGCCAAGACGAAGTATGACCCCTCGGTCAACTCGATGGCCATGTACAATGCAGACGACGACAACCCCGTCGGCGTAAAGCCCGACTTCAAGATGAACATCCCGGTTTCGGACTCCAAGGGCGGCCAGCGCAATCTGGAACTCCGCTTCCTGAAGAGCGACGAACCGAACATCTGGTACGCGGAAATCGTGTCCGTGCCGGCCAGCGACGTAATCGCAGGCGCACCCTACGCCAATGGCCAGATCAAGACCGGCAAGATCGCCTTCACGCCGTCAGGTCGCCTGGACGTCGACACGATGAAAGCCTGGCCCGCCGGCACGGGTCTGTTCGACGACCCGACCATGGCGACGCTGGACTTCGGCAAGTCCGATCCGAACAATCTGACGATGCCGGCCGGCCAGGTCGCCTGGGCCGACGGTCTGGGCATCGCCGCCCAAGCCGTCACGCTGGACCTCAACACCTCGGCCGGCGGCCTCAGCCAGCTCAACACGGCCTCGGTCGTCCAGTCGACGGTCACCAACGGCACCGCTTTCGGCAATCTGAGCGAGATCAAGATCGACGAAGGCGGGTACGTTACCGCCATCTTCGACAACGGCGTCATGCGCCGCATCGCCCAGGTCGCGGTCGCCACCTTCCCCAGCCCCGACAGCCTGCGTGAAGTGTCCGGCAACGCCTACGCCGTCAGCCTTCAGTCCGGCACCTTTAACCTAAAGGCGGCGGGAACAGGCGGCGCGGGCGAGATCGCGGCCAAGCAGCTGGAGTCCTCGACCGTCGATCTGTCGGCCGAATTCACGGGCCTGATCACCACCCAGCGCGCCTACTCCGCCTCGTCCAAAATCATCACCACGGCCGATGAAATGCTGGCCGAGCTGATCAACATCAAACGCTGATCGGCGAGTAAGTAAGCGTTAGTCTCGATGAATCGTCGCGCAAGCAAGGTTTACAGAGTCGTTCGGGAAGGGGCGGAAGTTATCCGTTCCTTCACCACGACCCTTAAACGGACCTTAGTCGGGGACGCCTACCTTCATGACACTACGGTGTTGGTGAAAGAGGCATAAGCCCATGTTGCAAGAGCGACGCCTTAATAGCAAAGGCGAACAATACGTGGTCGGACCGACTGGCACGCCCCTGACCCTTAACGACCTGCCGCCGTCCAACACGGACCGGTGGGTGATCCGGCGCAAGGCCGAGGTCGTCGCCGCCGTTCGCGGCGGCCTGCTCAGCCTCGACGACGCCCTGGCGAAATATCGCCTTACGGCCGAAGAGTTCCTGGCCTGGCAAAAGGCCATCGACAAATGGGGCATGCAGGGCCTGCGCACGACGCGGATCCAGAGCTACCGCTCCTGAGGGTTTCCCCGAAGACGTTAAGGGCCGCATCCGGCGACGGGTGCGGCCCTTTTCTTTTGCGGGCCTCGAAATCGCACCGGTTCCGCACTAAATGGCCGCGATGACCTTGGTCGAAGATTTCTGCCCCGTTCCCGACATCGCCCGCACCGACATGGATGCGGCGGTCGAGAGCGCGCGGGCGGCGGTCGGCCTGCCGGTCGGCGCGCGCGTGGTGGCCGCCATGTCGGGCGGAGTGGATTCCACCGTTGTCGCGGCCCTGCTGCGCAAGGCCGGCTACGACGTCGTCGGCGTGACCCTGCAGCTCTATGACCACGGCGCGGCTTTGAAGAAAAAGGGTGCCTGCTGCGCGGGCCAGGACATTCACGACGCGCGTCTGGCCGCCGACATGATCGGCATTCCGCACTACGTCCTCGACTATGAGAGCCGGTTCAAGGACGCAGTGATCGACCAGTTCGCCGACAGCTATCTGAAGGGCCAGACGCCGGTCCCCTGCATCCGCTGCAATCAGACCGTCAAGTTCCGCGACCTGCTGGACGTGGCCCGCGACCTTGGCGCCGAGGCGATGGCGACGGGTCACTACGTCCGCCGCGCCGTCGCCGGCAACCGCTCGCAGATGCGCAAGGCGATCGACCATTCGCGCGACCAATCCTACTTCCTGTTCGCCACGACCCAGGACCAGCTGGACTATCTGCGCTTCCCCCTGGCCGATCTGGAAAAGCCCCAGGTGCGCGGCGTCGCCGCTGAACTGGGTCTGAAGATCGCCGCCAAGCCAGACAGCCAGGACATCTGTTTCGTGCCTTCCGGCGACTATCGCACCCTGATCGACCGCCTGCGTCCGCAAGGGCGTGAGGCCGGCGAGATCGTGCATATGGACGGCCGGGTGCTGGGTCAGCACGCGGGCATCACGGACTACACGATCGGCCAGCGCCGCGGCCTGAACGTCGCCGTAGGCGAGCCGCTGTTCGTGACCCGGCTGGAGCCCGAGACCCGTCGCGTCATCGTCGGGCCGCGCGAAGCTCTGCTGACCGCCAGTCTGACGCTGGAAGAAACCAACTGGCTGGGCGACGAGGCGACCATCAACGAGGCGGCCGCATCCAATATCTCGGTCCTGGCCCGTGTCCGCTCGACCCGCCAGCCCTCCCCAGCCCGCCTCGCCCTGATCGACGGCGATATCCGCGTCGTCTTCGACGCGGCCGAGGAAGGCGTTGCGCCGGGCCAGGCCTGTGCCCTGTACGACCCGACGGACACCGAACGCGTCCTGGGCGGCGGCTTTATCCGGGATACGACGGCTGTCGTCGTCTAGTCGCGCCTCATGAGATTGTGGAGACAGTGTGGAGCTGCGGTGGATCAAGATCGCAGACTTCTCGCCACGCCAGACATCAAAGATGCACCTGGCTGTTGCACGGTTGTAAACTGCGCATCGCAATGACGGCGTAATCCCCGCCCCGACTAAGCAGGGGATAAAAATGCACCGTCAGACCAAACTGCGCCTTCAGCTGCTGCTGGGGACCGCCCTTCTCGCCGCGCCCGTTTCCGCCTTCGCCCAGACTGCGCCGGTCCAGACCGCGCCGACGTCCGCCAGCGCCGAGCCGGCCGGTCTTGACGACATCGTCGTCACCGCCACCAAGCGCGAAACCAACCTGCAAGACACGCCGATCTCGATCTCGGTCGTCAACGCCGAAGCCCTGGCCGATCGCCACGTACAGAGCCTGATGGACCTGGCCGACGGCAGCGTCCCCAGCCTGCGCATCGCCACCTTCGAGGCCCGTCAGTCCGCCCTGACCATCGGCATCCGCGGCATCGTGCCGAACGACGCCAACCAGCCCGCGCGTGAGCAGGGCGTCGGCGTCTATGTCGACGGCGTCTATCTGGCCCGCCAGCACGGCCTCGCCGCCGCCCTGCTCGACATCGAGCGCGTCGAAGTCCTGAAGGGTCCGCAAGGCACCCTGTTCGGCCGCAACACCGAAGGCGGCGCCCTGTCTCTGGTGACCAAGAAGCCGACGGGCGTGTTCGGCATGCGCGCCATCGCCGGCGTCGGCAATCTGGAGTCCTACAACTCCGAACTGCACGTCGACTTCCCCGCCCTGGGCGACTTGGCCTTCAAGGTCGACGGAATCATTTCGGTCCAGGGTCCGGTGACCGAGAACATCCTGCCGGGCCAGACCGGCTTTGGCGAGTACGACCGTCGCGGCCTGCGCTTCCAGACGCGCTGGACGCCGGCTGAAAACTTCACCGCCAACTTCGCGGCTGACATCAGCAAGGACAAGAACACCCCGTTCTACAGCCAACTGCTGAACTTCAACCCGAACGGCTTGACCGTCGTGCCTTTCACCTCGGCTACGATCCGGTCCGTTAACGGCACGCCGGTCGAAATCCGCGCCTTGTCGCCGCTGGTGCAGGTCGAAGGCTCCGAGCGCATGACGCAGGCCGACATCGGCGTGCCGCAGCAATGGAGCGTCGACGATACGCGCGGAATGGATCTGCACCTGTCGTATCGCCCGACCGACTCGCTGGAAATCCGCTCGATCACGGCCTACCGCGATCTGGACGTCGAACAGTATGACAACATCGCCGGCGCCCACCGTCCGCCGGTTACAGGCCCGAACGGCAAGTTCAGCCGTTACTCGCTGGCCGGCTTCTGGCAGCATCAGTTCAGCCAAGAACTGCAGGCCGTCGGCTCGCTCGGCGACAGCATCGACTACGTCGGCGGCGTCTTCTACTTCAAGGAGACCGTCTCGGACGACGCATCCACGCCTTCCACGAACCAGTGGAACGCCGACGGCACGGGCTACACCATCCTGGACCCCACCCCGACGATCCGCGGCTTCCGCTCGCTGGACCGCAAGTCCACCGCCCATTCGGAATCCAAGGCCATCTACGGACAGGCCACCTGGACCCCGGCCAGCATGGACGCCCTGCACCTGACGGTCGGCGGCCGCTACACCTGGGACGACAAGGACGGAAAGCTGGAGGTCGTCAACAACGCCGCGACCAACCTGACCTTCAACTCCAAGGTCGATCGCTTCGACCCGCTGGTCACTCTGGCCTATGACGTCAGCAACAACATCAACGTCTACGGCAAGTACTCGACCGGCTACCGCGCCGGCGGTGCCTCCTCGCGATCGCTGACCTACCGCTCGTTCGATCCCGAAGAGGTCAAGGCCTACGAAATCGGTCTGAAGAGCGATCTGTTCGACCGTCGCGTCCGCCTGAACGCCGCCGTCTACGCCATGGACCGCACCGACAGCCAGATCGACTTCAGCCTGGTCACCGTCCAGGGCGCCTCGACCCGCAACACGCTGGAAACGATCAACGCTCCGGGCACCACGAAAATCCGCGGCGTCGAGCTGGAAGGGCAGTTCCGGGCGACCGACAACCTGACCCTGTCGGCCTCCTACGCCTATACGGACGCCAAGGTGCCGGACACCGTCAACCCGTTCAACGGCCAGGTTCAGCAGGTCTTCATCGCCTACACGCCTGAGAACGCCGGCAGCGTCGCCGCCGACTGGAACTCGCCCTTCATGGGCGCGACCCTGAAGGCGCACATCGACGCCAACTATGCCGATGCGGCCCACAGCTTCGAGCAGTTCGCGATCAAGGCCGACTCGTCCTTCGTCGTGAACGCCCGCGTCGCCATCGCCGACATCACGACCCGCGACGGCGGTCCGCTGCTGGAAGTGGCCCTGTGGTCGCGCAACCTGCTGGACGAGACCTACGTCTATCGTCGCGATCCGTCGAACCGGAACACCCTGGGCGACTACGGCAACTTCAACAACCCGCGCACATTCGGCATCGAGCTGCGCGCCTCCTACTAAGCGTTCCTCCCGAACGAACGACTGGCCCCCTTCCGCCTTGGCGGGAGGGGGTTTTTCTTCGTCTGCGTGAAGGCTTTGCGACGGCGATATGAAACTTCACCGCAGCCGTCCGGTTTTGCTGGACGACGCGACGATCTGGCGCGATGGCGGCTTTCGGAGACGCCATGAGCAGCCTGATCCTGATCGCCGATGACGCCGCCGAGGGCGTCGAAATCCTGGACGCGGCTCTGCGTCGGGACGGCTTTCGCACAGTCGTCGCCGCCGACGGCCAGCAGGCGGCCGACCTGCATGCGTCGCTCAAACCCGATCTCGCCCTGCTCAGCGTCCGCCTGCCCGTGCGCGACGGTTGGGACGTGCTGGGCGAACTGCGTCGGCGCGGCGAAACGCCCGTCATCATGATCGGCGACCGGGACGAAGCCACAGACAAGCTTCAGGCGCTGCGGATCGGGGCGGACGACTATATCGCCAAGCCGTTCAAACCGGCCGAGGTCACGGCCTCGATCCAGACCATCCTGCGACGCAGCAGCGGCGGCGGCCGGGCCGCCAAGATCCTTCGCGTCGGTCCGCTGGAGGTGCAGTTGGAAAACTATCTGGCCGCGATCCTGACGCCTTCGGGCAAGCGTCGTCTGGACCTGACCCTGACCGAGTTCCGCATCCTGGCTCACATGGCCCGCACGCCCCTTCGCGTTTTCAGCCGCAGCGAGATCATGCAGGCCTGCTTCCCCAATCAGGCGGTTCTGGAGCGCACGATCGACAGCCACGTCAGCCACCTGCGCCGCAAGCTGGACGCCGCAGACGCCGCCGGCCTGCTGACCAATGTGCGCGGGGTCGGATACCGGCTCGAAGCCGAGGTCTGATCGCGCTCACGCCGCGACGGCGTAGACTCTCAGCCGATGGCCGTCCGGGTCGCCCGCCACGAAGCTGCGGACCGGCGCGCCGTCCGTCGGCGGCGTCAGAATGCGCGCCCCGCGATCCCACCAGTCGATATGCGCCTGATCCACCGCCTCGGCGCCCTCCAGCGGAAAGTCGACTTCGCATACCTCACGCCGATCGCCGGCACGCCGCAGCAGCCCCAGCGCCCGCCCCGACGTCAGCTTGAACAAGGCCCGGTCCGGTCCGGCCATCACCGGCCGACACCCCAGCAGGTTGGCATAGAAGCGGGCGCTCATTTCCGGATCCGCAACGGCCAGAAGAATGTCCTCGATCTCGCTCATCAGCCCAGCTTCTTGTGTTTCCAACACCCCGGACCCTAGCCTTCGCTGCTGCCAGTTTCCGTCAGCAGCCGTAGTCTGACCTCGATCTTTCATGCGCCTCGCGCCAGGTCTTCATCAGCGCCTGGCGACGCGTCGGATAGCGCGCCTCCATTACCTCCGCCTCGACGATGCGATCTGTGCGGAAACTGCGGAAATCACCGCGCAGTTCGCACCACGCGATCAGCAATCGCACCCGGTCGAAGAAGGCCAGGGCGAACGGCCAGACAATACGCTCGGACGCCGACCCCGCCTCGTCGCGGTAACACAGCTTCAGCCGCCGCTCGGTGCGGATCGCTTTCCTTAATAAGGCTGGATCGACTCGATCCGCCGGGAACGGTTCTCCCGGCACGACCAGCAGGGCCGATGTGTCCATCTCGTCGCGCAGGTCGGGCGGCAGCACCGCCGAGATCCGTCCCAGCGCCGCCAGCGCCGCATCGCGCATGCGCGGATCGGCTCGGTCCGCCACCCAACGCGACCCGAGCACCAGGGCCTCGATCTCTTCCGGCGTGAACATCAATGGCGGCAGCATGAAGCCCGGCTTCAGAACATAGCCGACCCCCGCCTCCCCTTCGATCGTCGCCCCTTGCGCCTGCAGGCTGGCGATGTCGCGGTAAAGCGTCCGCAGACTGACGCCCATCTCCTCGGCCAACACCTGCCCGCTCACCGGCCGACGATGCCGCCGCAGGACGTTCAGTAGATCGAGAAGGCGTTCGGAGCGTGACACCCCGCGATCCTAGCAGCGCTACTGCCAGAAAGCGTCAGCAGGAATGGGCCTAAGCCACTTCCTTCGGCATCACGTCGCCGACCGTCGGCCGGTTCTCGGCGCGGGTCAGGACCATGTCCCTGGGTTTGACGATCTCGCCGCAGCAGCCGCAGGCGATGCGCGGGCTTAGGGAGTGACCGCAGGTCTTGTGGATCATGTCGATGCCGCTGTCGGCGTCGCCATAGACGTGCTTGTTGCCCCAGCCATGCAGGGTAACCAGAACGCCGTACAAATCCTTGCCCTTGGCGGTCAGGACATATTCGTTGCGCGGCGGGCGTTCGGAATAAAGACGCGGCTCCAGCACGCCATGCTGAACCAGGCTTTTGAGCCGGGCGGCCAGGACGTTGCGCGCCACGCCCAGATTGTCCTGCCACTGTTCGAACCGGCTGACCCCGTTGAAGGCGTCGCGAATGACCAGCAGGGTCCAGGGATCGCCGATCACCTCAAGCGTGGCGGCGATGGAGCAGCTTTGGCGGCTGTAGTCGGCGGTGCGTCCCATAGGCGCGAAAGTGACGCCGCGTCAGGCATTTGGCAAGGGTTGCAAATCCGAACGCTCCAAGTCAGTCTTGTTTCGCAACGGACGCGAGCCTCCCGGTTCGCCGCCTTGTTCCTTGGACTTCGGCGGGAAATCGTCATCAGGTCTTCCGCCGCTTCTTCGCCTGACGCAGGATTGCGCAATGACGCCGCCCATTTCTCTCGACGCCGCCCTGACCTTCCAGGTCCTCGAAGACGGCGGTCTGTCCGCGCCCGTGCCGGGTCATTTCTCGAATGGCCCATCGAGCATGGCGCCGGAGAAGGGCTTTCCGTTCGGCGGGCTGCTGGCGGCCCTTTGCGCGCAGTCGATGCGACAGGGATTGGCGCTGACGGCGCCCCTTCGGACCCTGTCGGTCCAATATCTGTCGGCGGCAAGGTTCGGTGAACAGGTCGCCTTTCGCCCTCGCCTGCTGCGCGGCGGCCGCAATGTTCTGTATGCCGCGGTCGAGGCCGAGCAGGACGGGCGCATGACCCACCATGCCACCGGCACCTATGGGCTTGACGCCGCGCCGGCACCGCTGACGCCGTTGCACACGCCGCCCCCGCCGCTGGACAGACTCGACCCGAAGGCCACGATGCGCGGACCGATGTCGCCGCATTTCGCCCAGCACGTCGAATACCGCTTCGACGGCGGCCCCAACATCCTGGGCGGCAATGAGGGCAAGCCGGTGATCGAGCGCACCTGGATGCGGATGGCCGACGGCCGCCCCTTGGATGAGGTTGGCCTATGCTACCTGCTGGACGCGCTGTATCCGCCCGCCTGGACCGCGTCCAAGACCCCGGCAGCAATGACCACCGTCGATCTGCGCATCGACATCCTGACCGATCCGACGCCACAGACCGCGCCGGACGGCTGGGCCTTCTTCGAATTCAGGATGCTGGACCTCGGCCTGGGCTGGACGGTGGACGAGGCGATCGCCTGGGGCGCTGATGGAACGCCGCTGGCCCTGTCGCGCCAGCGCCGCAAACTGCTGCCGCAACGTCCCGCCTGAAGTCAGCCCTCATTCATCATTATCGACGACTATTCCAAATCTCTGGAGTGTCGCCCATGCGTCGTCGAAATCGCCTCGTTTCCATATCCCAAGTCGTCGTCGTGCTGGGCGGTTGTCTGATGCTGCAGGGCTGCCTTGTCGGCGCCGTCGTCGGCGGGACCGCTGCGGTCGTCGGCGGGACGGCGAAAGCCACCGGCGCGGTCGTCGGTGCCGGTTTCGACGCCGTCACCACCTCGGACGAGGAAACCAAACTGCGTCGCGAGCGTGAACAGCGCGACTATGAACGCGAACAACGCCGCTGCGAACAGCGCCAGCGTCAGGGCAAACGCTGCTAGGTCAGAGACTTAGAACGCACCGCTCGTTGATCGTCGGCCGCGCCACCTGAATCCGGCAAAGGCCCGGCCACTCGGGTTTCAGCGTCTTGGCGAACCACAGGCACAGGTTTTCCAGACTGGGCAGCTCCAGACCCTCGTGCTCGTTCAGCATGCCGTGATCCAGCGTCTCGGCCGCCGCCTTCAGCGCGCGGTCAAGCGCGCCCAAATCCGCCACCCAGCCGTGTTCGACATCCAGCACCTCGGACCGCACCGTCGCTTCGACCGTGAAGGAATGGCCGTGGACGCGGCGATAGATGCTGCCCTCGGGCTCGTTCGGGAAGTGGTGGGCGGCGTCGAAGGTCGCCTGTTTGGTGATTTCGAAGACGGGCATTAGCGGACGCCGATGTATTTGTGGGTCTGGACGCTCAGGCGCCACTGCGGGTGGGTCAGGCAGTATTCGATGGCGGCGGCGGTATTCTCGACCTGATCCGGCCCGTCCATCGGCTGAAGCCAGAACCGTTCGAAATCCAGATGCTCGAACCGATCCGGCATGGCCTTGGGCTGGGGAAAGACCAGTTTCAGCTCGGCCCCGCGCGTCTGCACCACATCCGCATCGGCCTTGGGACTGATGCAGATCCAGTCGACGCCGTCCGGCGCTGCGATGGTGCCGTTCGATTCGATGGCGATCTCGAAACCGCGCGCATGCAGCGCGTCGATCAGCGGCGCATCAAGCTGCAGCAAGGGCTCTCCGCCGGTGCAGACCACCAGCTTCGGATCGCCTTCACGCCCGCGCCACATCGCCGCGACGTGATTGGCCAGCAGGTCCGGCGTGGCGAACTTGCCGCCCCCATCGCCGTCGACGCCCACAAAGTCGGTGTCGCAGAAGGTGCAGACGGCGCTGGCCCGATCCTGCTCGCGACCGCTCCACAGATTGCAACCGGCGAACCGCAGGAAGACCGCCGGCCGCCCCGCCTGTCCGCCCTCGCCCTGAACCGTCAAGAACACTTCCTTGGCCGAATAGGTCATCGCCCCGACGCCCATTCGTCATAACCGGCCGCGCGCAGTTCGCAGGCCGGGCAAGACCCGCAGCCATAGCCCCAGGCATGTCGATGCGTCCGGTCGCCCTGATAGCAGGTGTGGCTATCCTCGATGATCAGCTCGATCAGCCTGTCGCCGCCGATCCTGTGCGCCAGTTCCCAGGTCTGGGCCTTGGTCAACCACATCAGGGGCGTGTCGATGATGACCGGCTTGTCCAGCCCCAGCGACAGCGCCCGCGCCATCGCCTCCATCGTCTCGTGGCGGCAATCCGGATATCCAGAATAATCCGTCTCGCACATGCCGCCGACCAGGACTTCCAGTCCTCGCCGATCCGCCAGCGCCGCAGCTGCGACCAAGAAGATCAGATTGCGACCTGGCACGAAGGTCGTCGGCAGGCCGCGCGCGTCCATTTCGATCTTGCGGTCGGCGGTCAGGGCGCTCTCGGCGATCCGGCCGTATCCGGTCAGGTCCACCACATGATCGTCGCCGAGGCGATCGGCCCACCGCGGCAGGGCCGTCTTCATTCCGTCGCGCACCGCCTGACGGGCCTGCATCTCCACCAGATGGCGCTGGCCATAGTCGAACCCGACCGTCTCCACCCGCTCGAACCGCTCCAGCGCCCAGGCCAGGCAGGTCGCGCTGTCCTGCCCGCCGGAGAACAGAACCAGGGCCGATGTAGGGGTCTTTTCCAGGATGACGCTCATGACAAATCTGCGGTCGGCCGGTCGGCCGCGCGCATGCACAAAGGGATGGAGACCCAGATGGGTCGGGCGGGCCTCTTACACCAGACCCCGCCCGTGAGCAAAAAAGGCGGATTTGCGTCTTGGAAGATACAGCTTAACCAATCCGCAAGCGATTTCGGCTTTTACTCACAATGAGTAGGAGTTCCAGGCAGTATGCCGACCATCGAGACCCTTTCCGAGCGTCCAAAGCCGGTTGCGCCGACGACTCTCGGCTGCGAGGTTCTGGCGCGTTTCGAACGCGAGCCGGATACGCTGGTCATTCCCGTGGTCGATGGCGACCGTCCCGTCGGCCTGGTCGAACGCACCGCCTTCCTTCAGAAAATCGCCGCCCGCTTCGGCCACGCCCTTTACGATCTTCGCCCCATCACCTTCGCCATGGATGCCGAGCCGGCCGTGGTCGAGGGCGGCGTCCGCATCGACGCCTTTTGCGACATCATGCTGAAGGGCGGTCCGGCCGCCCTGCTGCGCGGGTTCATCGTCACGAAGAACGGCGCCTATTGGGGCGTGGGCACCGCCGCCACCCTTTTGCAGGCCGTCAACACGCGTCAGCGCGAGCAGAACGCCGAACTGGCCGAACAGGCCGCAATCCTCAGCGACACCCGCGCCCAGGCCATCGCCGCCGCCCGCGCTAAGAGCCAGTTCCTGGCCATCATGAGCCACGAACTGCGCACGCCGATGAACGGCGTGCTGGCCGTCGCCGAACTGCTCCGCCGCCAGCCGTTGAATACGGCGGCTCAGGCGCACGTCCAGACCATCGTCGACTCGTCCGAGACCCTGCTGCGCATCCTCCAGGACGCGGTGGACCTGTCCAAGGCCGAGGCCGGCGAACTGGAACTGAAGACCGAACCGACCGCCCTGCGCGCCGTCATGGACGACATTCAGTCGATGTGGGAGCCGCGCGCCTCTCAGGACGGCGTGACCCTGCTCGTCGGCTACGAAGGCGACACCGAACTGGCGGCCGTCATCGACGGCGTGCGCCTGAAGCAGGTGTTCAACAACCTGATCGGCAATGCGCTGAAGTTCGCCCGCAACGGCGTGGTCGAGGCGGGCCTCAAGGCCTGGGTCGAGGGCGACCGCATTCGTATGGAAGCTCGCATTCGCGACGACGGCCCTGGCGTCGAGCCGGATCGCGTCGATTCCATCTTCGAACCCTTCGTTCACGGTTCCGGCCCCGACGGCGCCGGCCTGGGCTTGTCGATTTGTCGTCAAGTCATCGACCGGATGGACGGCCGGATCTGGGCCGAGAACAACAAGGGACGCGGCGCCACCTTTGCCTTCGACCTGACCGCGCCGCGCGCCGTGGTCGAGGCGGAAGCGCAGTCGAACGTGTCGGATCTGTCGGGCCTCGACCTAAAATCCGCGCCGCACATCCTGATCGTCGACGACAACGCCACCAACCGCGTCGTCGCCCAGGCGCTGTGCGAGATGTTCGGCTGCAGCTCCGAACTGGCCGAGGACGGCCTGGAGGCGCTTCAGGCCGTTCAGGAAAGCCGCTACGACCTGGTCCTGATGGACATCAAGATGCCCCGGATGGACGGGGTTCAGGCGACGCAGGCCATTCGCGCCCTACCCGGCGCTGTCGGCCGCGTGCCGATCGTGGCCCTGACCGCGAATGCGGACCCCGAAGACGCCAAACACTATCTGTCGATCGGCATGGCCGCCGTAGTGGAAAAGCCCATCAAGCCCGAACGCCTGCGTATGGCGATGAACGCCGCCATCTCCGCCGCTCACGAAAGCGCACAAGAGCAGGACCAATCCGGTCGCGCCGTCGCCTAATCCTCAGTCCGGACGAACGTCCAGAGCCTCTTCGTCCTCTTCGTCATAGCCGACCAGTCGCAGGGACCTCGCCTTCTGGCCGTTGATCTCGGCCCAGCGCAGCAGGCCCTCCTCGCGGCCGTGAGTGATCCAGATTTCCTCCGGCTTGATCTCGGTGAAGGTCGCGGTCAGTTCGTTCCAGTCGGCATGGTCCGACACGACCAACGGCAGTTCCACACCGCGCTGCCGCGCCCGCGCCTTCACTCCCATCCAGCCTGAAGCAAAGGCCGTGACCGGATCGGCGAACCGACGCGCCCATCGATCCTGGATGGCCGACGGCGGCGCGATGGCGACCTCGCCGCCCAGCGCATTCTTGGGCAGATCACGGGTCGGCGCCAGCGGGCCCAAGTCGACCCCTTCTCTCTCGTACAGGCCGTTCAGCCGCTCCAGCGCACCGTGAACATAGATGGTGCGGTCCCATCCGGCCTCGCGCAGCAGGCGGATGATCCGCTGCGCCTTGCCCAGCGCATAGGCGCCGACCAGATGCGCCCGCTCGGGAAACTGCCCCAGCGACCGCACCAGCCGCCCGACTTCCTCCTCCGCTGGCGGATGGCTGAAGACCGGGAGGCCGAACGTCGCCTCCGAGATGAAGACGTGGCAGGGCAAAGGTTCGAATGGCGCACAGGTCGGATCGCGGCGGCGCTTATAGTCGCCGGACACGACCATGATCAGCCCCTTCCAGCGCACCTCGACCTGGGCCGAGCCCAGCACATGGCCGGCGGGCGCCAATCTGAGATCGACCCCGTTGATCGCGGTCGCCTCGCCGTATTCCACCGATTGGGGCTGCAAGGTGAAGTCCGTGCCATAACGTTCAGCCATGATCGCCAGGGTCTGGCGCGTCGCGAGCACACTCCGATGACCGGCGCGCGCATGGTCGGCATGGCCGTGCGTGATGACGGCGCGATCCACCGGCCGAACCGGGTCGATGTAGAAATCTCCCGGCGGGCAGTAGAGGCCGGCGGGCGTGGGATGCAGCAGGTCTTCGGCGCGGATCATCTTGCGGTAACGCTCTCGACGCCGTGGGGTCGCCGCCCCATAGAGGATGACCCCGAAAATCGGCGCAACAGGTTCAGTACGCACGATGCACGAGAGTTTCCTGACCACCATTCTGCCGCAATTGGCCGCCGGCGCCGCCCACACCGGCGCCTTGGGCTTCACCTTCGACGGGCTGCACGACGGCGAACCCCGGATCCGTGTGCCGTGGCGTGAAGATCTGGTCGGCGACCCCGACAGCGGCATCTTCGCTGGAGGGCTGGTGACGACCTTGCTGGATCATATCGGCGGCTTGGCCGTGTGGACCGCGATGGACGCTTTCCAGCCCATCGCCACTCTGGATTTGCGCGTCGACTACATGCGCGCGGCAAGGCCGCGTCAGGACCTGCTGGCGCAGGGCCTGTGCTTCCGACTGACGCCCAGCATCGCCTTCGTGCGCGCCTGGGCTTTCGAAGACGATCCCGCCGATCCGGTCGCCGCAGCGCAAGCCGCCTATATCCTCAACCAGACCCACGAGCGGGCGCCCCTTGCAAAGGGAGCGGCGGCATGACCGACATACTGAACCGCATGCCCTACGCTCGCTTTCTCGGCCTTCAGACCTTGGTCAGCGGCGACGAAGTCACCGTCATCATGCCCTTCGACGACAAGCTGATCGGCAATCCGATGTTGCCCGCCCTGCACGGCGGTTCGACGGCCGCCCTTCTGGAAATGACGGCGATAGCCCAGGTGGCGCTCAGCTTTCCTGGTCCGCGACTGCCCCGCCCGATCAATGTCACGGTCGCCTATCTGCGCACCGGCAGGCCGATCGACGTCTTCGCTCGCGCTCGCATCAGCCGGGCGGGTCGTCGCGTGGCCCATGTGCATGCGGAGGCCTGGCAGGAAGAACGTCAACAGCCGATTGCGTTTCTCACCGCCCACTTCCTATTGGACAACCAGGACTGATCACCGCGCACTAAAGCGCTGATTCGCCTCTACTTCCCGCCTTCATTGCGTTTCGACGCCGTTCTTACGGCGGCGCTTCAACGCGCGATTGCCGAAATGGTAAACACTGCTCTACCAAACAAGGTTAAGACGTGATAACCATAAGCTTCTTGTAAACCTGTCTTTGAGGGGCTTTCCATGGACCGCACTGAAGTCGTCACCAGCGTTGCTGGCGATCTGCATGCCACCGAACTCGCGATCGACGCCGCGATCACACAGGCGACCACGCTGGTTCAATCCTTCATCGGCGCTCGCGCCGCTCTGTCGCTGTCGCCGGTCTCCGGCACGGTTTCGCAAGCCAAGGCCATGGAAACCATCGCCGCCCTCTCGGCCGCGCGCGAGTCCATCGTGGCCTGCCACGCCGAGCTGCAAAAAGATCACCGCCGCCTCGGCTACGGCACCTATGCCGCCGGCCCTGTTGGCAAGCCGGATGACTGGCTAAATCCGCAGGAGCAGGTTCGTCCGCAAGGACATCTCCGCGTCGCGTGAATTCTTGGTAAGCTTAGCTTATCGAGATTTCAGTTTGATCTGACTTAGGCCATTATCGCCTCCGCGCGTTCCTGCGCGGGGGCGATTTCACATGGTGAACATGATCTACGCCGTCGTCGGCGCGGTATTCATGGTCGGTATGGCTCTTTTCGCCTTTTTGAAAGGCGGCAAGCCCGAACGCTTCGGCGCAGGAGCCTATCTGTTCGCTTGGTTTGCGACGATCATCATGCAGGAGAACAGCGGTTTTCGTGGCGTCCCTCTAGGAATGTTCGTCATCGATCTGGCGCTTCTGTCTGCCTTCGTCGGTCTCTCGTGGAGGTGTCGTGGATCCTGGCCTGTGTGGGCGAGCGGCCTGCAACTGATCATGGTGATGTCCCACATCATGATCCTGACGGGACAGCCCGTGTCGGTGGCGTCCATCTATACCGTCATGAATTTCACCGGCTACCTCATCATCGGCTGCATCACAGCCGGGACTTTCTGGGCTTGGCAAACCCGCAAGGCTGCAAACTTGAACATAGGTAGAAATTCCTAATACCTTGCCCTATTCTCGCGGCGAATCGGTCGCTGGAACACCATGCCGCTATCCCACGCCAAGCTTTGGAAGGCCGTCGACGACTTGGCGCGGCGTGAGGGTCTGACGCCGTCGGGCTTGGCGCGACGGGCCGGTCTGGATGCGACGAGTTTCAATCCCTCAAAACGCTTCGGGCCCGGCGATCCGCCGCGTCCGCGCTGGCCATCCACGGAGAGCATGACGCTGGTGCTTCAAGCGACAGGCCTGTCGCTTTCGGAGTTTGCGGTGTTGGCCGAAGACGCGCCGGAGGCGCCGACCAGCGTGCCCTTGTTGGGTCTCGCCAAGGCGGGTCAGGACGGCTTCTTCGACGACGCCGGCCTGCCGGTGGGCGAAGGCTGGGATCAGACCGACCTGCCGCGCGCGAAGGACACCCTCTTCAGCCTTCAGATCACCGGCGATTCGATGTCGCCCCTCTATCGCGAAGGCGACCGCGTCATCGTGGATCAGGAGGCAACGCAGGTGCGGCGGGGCGACCGCGTCGTCGCCCGTTTGACCAGCGGAGAAACCGTAGCCAAGGAGGTCACCAGCCTGACCAGCCGCGCCGTCACCCTGGCCTCGATCAATCCCGACTACCCGCCAAGGGTCGTACCTCGACGTGAGATCGAATGGATGGCTCGCATCCTCTGGGTCAGCCAGTAGCGCGCAGCAAAAACCCCGCCCGGCGTGCCGGACGGGGCTTTCGATTAGCGACGAACTGAACTCAGTTGGCCGTGACGTAGTGGGCGTTCACCCAACCACCGCCTGCGATCTGCACCCATTCACCTTGCGAACCGATGGCGGTGAAGGGCTGACCGGCCGACAGCGTGCCGGCTTGGCGATAGTTGGTGCCGGGGCCGCTGCGGATGCGCAGGTTCGAAGAAGCGCGATATTGAGCGCCGCTGGAGGCCGATGCAGCGCGGGCGCGCTGCTGGTTGCAGCCGATATAGGAACCGGCAGCGGCGCCGGCGCCCGCGCCGACGATTGTGCCGGCCGTGCGCTCGTTGCGAGCGAGGTTCGACCCCACCACGCCGCCGACGACGGCGCCGATCAGAGCGCCCGCACGTTGGCGACCGCCAGGGGCGTCACAGTTGGTCACGCCGTTGGCCTGAGCCTGGGCGGACATCGGGGCGGCGGTCACCATGGCGGCCAGGGCAGCAGCGGTGGCCAGACCGGTCTTGAAAATCTTGTTCGACAGAACTCTTCTCCTGTCAGCGCGTTTGCCGATGAGGGGAGAATGCACGGACAAACCTGAAGGCTCCCGGAGCTTCGCCGTTATTTTCCGTTCATCTTCGTTGCGCGTGCGGCTTGCCGGCGCGCTACCAGCCGCTTGGCCGCATCAATGTCGCGTTCGATCAGGTTTGCGTCGGGCGAACTGGAAGTCCAATACCCTCGCCCAGAGATGCAGCATGCGGTCATGCGAGATGAAGACCGTCACGGCTTCGACGGGCGGGGGCGGCCCCCAGGCTTTGGCGAGCTCATCCAGGTGCTGGACGGTGGCGTCGTCCGTCATGGGTTCGCACCCGACGATCCAGTCCCAGCTGCACAGCTCGGGCCGCCGCGTGATCAGATCAACCGTCGCTTCCAGCACCCGGTCGGCGGGGCCGGCGGAGGCTATGTCGACCAGCAGGATCTTATTCGTCTCGTCGATCTCGTAACGCAACGTCGCCCCTCCCCTGGCTCCGTCCATCCAAGAATGGCATCACTCAACAACCCTGACGAAGCGTCAAGGTTGCGCCAGCTCTCCGTTCGCCCCCGCCTCGATCAGCTCGATCGTCTGCGGCAGGCCGTAGATGGCGGCGAACGAACCGAAGCGCGGCCCCTGGCTGGCGCCCAGCAGCACCTCGTAGAGCGCGCCGAACCACGCCCGCAGCGGCTCGAACGCATGCGCCTTGCCGACTGCATAGACCTCGTTCTGGATCAGTTCGCCGTCCGTGGTGTCGGCCGGCAGCGCCTTCAGCCGTTCGGCCAGGTCCAGCAACGCCGCCTTCTCCTTGTCGTCCGGCAGGCGATAGGACTTCGAGGGCTTCACGAAGTCCTCGTAGTAGTTCAGCGCGTGGTCCATCAGCCGATCCAGCAGAGGCTCGTTCTGCGGCGTGGCGTCAGGCAGGTATTTGGCGAAATAGGCCCACAGTTGGTCCTTGGTCGAGGCGTTGGCCACGCCGACCAGGTTCAGAAGCAAGGCGAAGGACACCGGCGACGTGTGGGTTGGCGGATCGCCCGCATGGATCGACCAGACGGCGTTGTCGATCCGCTTGGCCGGCTCCTGGGTCTTGTAGCTTTCGATGAAGGCCAGATAGTCGTCGATGGCGCGAGGAATGACGTTGAAGTGCAGGCTCTTGGCCGACTTCGGCGACTGGAACATGTACCACGACAGGCTCTCGGGCGTGCCGTAGCGCAGCCACTCGTCCATCGTCAGGCCGTTGCCCTTGGACTTGGAAATTTTCTTGCCCTCGATGTCGAGGAAGAGCTCGTAGTTGAAGCCTTCGGGCGGGGTGCCGCCCAGGGCGCGGCAGACCTTGGAGCTTTCGCGCACGCTCTCGATCAGGTCCTTGCCCGACATCTCGTAGTCGATGTCCAGCGCGACCCAGCGCATGGCCCAGTCGGGCTTCCATTGCAGCTTCACATGGCCGCCGGTGACCGGCACCTCGGTTCTGTTGCCCGGCTCGCCTGCGGGGTCTTCGAAGGTGATCGTGCCCTTCTCGACGTTGCGCGCCAGGGTCGGGACCTGCAGCACATGGCCGGTGATCGGGCTGACGGGCAGGAAGGGCGAATAGGTGGCGCGGCGCTCCTCGCCCAAGGTCGGCAGCATGATGGCCTGGACCGCGTCGAACCGTTCCAGAAGCGTCAGCAGCGTCGCGTCAAACCGGCCCGACTTGTAGGTCTCGGTCGATGACATGAACTCATAGTCGAAGCCGAAGCTGTCGAGGAAGGCGCGCAGGCGGGCGTTGTTGTGCGCGCCGAAGCTGTCGTGCGTGCCGAAGGGATCGCGCACCCGCGTTAGGGACAGATGCAGGTCCTCGCGCAGCATTTCCGAATTCGGCACGCCCTCCGGCACCTTGCGCAGGCCGTCCATGTCGTCGGAGAAGGCGATCAGGCGCGTGGGCCAGTGATCGCCCGTCAGGGCGCGAAAGGCGTTGCGCACCATGGTGGTGCGGGCGACCTCGCCGAAGGTGCCCATGTGCGGCAGGCCCGACGGGCCATAGCCGGTCTCCAGGATCACTGGGCGCTGCAAGGCGGGAAAGGCCGCCAGGGCTTCATCCGCCTTGCCGGCGTCGATCAGGGCGCGCGCTTCGGCTCGTTCGGCCTCGCCCAGCCGTTTCTTCAGAACATGGGCCAGCAGGTTGCGGGCTTGTTCGAAGGGCCAGGACTTGGCCTCGCGGGCGAGGGTTTCGAGGTTCTGAAGCATGGCGGCGGTTTGCAGTCTGCATCCCGCCCGGTCAACCGCGATCAGGCTTTGGCGGCGATTACGATGATCTCGACCTTATAGTCGGAGGAAGCCAGCCGGCTTTCGCCCGTGGCGCGGGCCGGCGGGTTGGCGGTGTCGACCCAGGCGTCCCAGACGCCGTTCATCGCCTCGAAGTCGGCGATGTCGGCCAGCCAGATCTGGGCCATCAGGATCTGGGACTTGTCGCTGCCGGCCTCGGCCAGCAGGGCCTCGATCTCGGCCAGCGCCGTTCGAGTCTGCGTCGCCACGTCGTCCCCGGGCTCGCCGACCTGGCCCGACAGATAGATGGTGTCGCCGTGGACGACGGCCTCGCTCATGCGGGCGCCGGGCTGGATGCGGGTGATCATGGGCGGGGATCCTTCGACAACGTCCCTCACCTATCGCCGCCGGGGCCCGGCTGTCGAGCGGCTAGCGGCGGTTGAACCGCGAGACGGTCAGACCGACGACCAGGGCGCCGGCGCCGACGATCAGGGCGTCCTCGATCAGGCCGCTCTTGGTTTGGCCGATGCGGGCCATGGCCTTCTTGCGGCCCGAGAGGGTCAGATAGGCCAGCGGCACGGCCGTGCCGACCGCCAGGCCGGCGCCCAACTTCTCCTTGCCACGCGGGGCGAGAGCGGCCCCGGCGATGCCCGCGCTCATGACCCGCGCCAATAGGCCGAGAAAGACGGTGCGGTCGGGCGCGGTCTTCATCTTGTCGCCCAGTAGTTCGCCGACGCCCATGGCCAGGGCGCCGAACTTGAACAGCGGCCGGTTCAGCAGGAAGACGCGGCCGGGCAAGGGCTTGTGCGCCAACTCGGCGGCGGCGAGGGCCGCCATCGGGGTCATGGAACGGGCGCTGGCGACGGCGCCGATGAGGGCGGACGGGAGGAGGTCGAGGGCTTTCATGCCGCCACAACACCCGACCGGGCCGGAAGGTTCAGCCCGTTTCAGCCGCGCGCCGCCAGGACGTTGCGGATCGCCAGGCTGGAGTGGATGCGCGACACGCCCGGCAGACGCGACAGGACGTCCTTGTGGATCACCTCATAGGCGGCGATGTCGGGCGCGACGGCGCGGACGATGTAGTCGGCCTCGCCCGCCATCAGATAGCAGTCACGGATTTCCGGGTGGTTGCGGACGGCCGCCTCGAACCGGCGCATGTGGTCGTCGGTCTGCTTCTCCAGCGTGATCTCGACATAGGCGACGACGCCGTCGTCGCTGTCGTTGGCCAGGACGGCGGCATAGCCCCGGATCACCCCGCGCTCTTCCAGCCGGCGCACGCGCCGCAGGCAGGCGGAAGGCGACAGACCGACGGCGGAGGCCAGGTCCGCATTGCTGATACGCCCGTCGGCGCGAAGCCGTTGAAGGAGGCGTTGGTCGAGGGGATCGAGCAGGGACACAAGTTTCCGCCATTCAGCCGCAGATTATTGCGTCAGACTTTCTATCAGTGACCGATCGTTGCGCAAACAGGCAGGATCGTCGATCCATGCGGCGCTAGCTTGCGGCGAATAACAACATTGGGCTTGGGAACGTCACATGCGGGTTCTGGTGCTTGGGTCAGGCGTCATCGGCGTCACCACCGCCTGGTATCTCAGCCAGGCCGGGCATGAGGTCACGGTCGTCGATCGGCAGGCCGGTCCGGCGCTGGAGACCAGCTTCGCCAACGCCGCGCAGATTTCGCCGGGCTATTCCGCGCCCTGGGCCGCGCCGTCGATCCCTGTCAAGGCTATGAAGTGGCTGCTGATGCGCCACGCCCCGCTGATCGTGCGCCCGCGTCTGGACATGGCCATGGTGCGCTGGACCGTCGCCATGCTGCGCAACTGCACCCATGAACGCTATGCGCTGAACAAGAGCCGGATGGTGCGTCTGGCCGAATACAGCCGCGACCAGATCGACCTGCTGCGCCGCGAGACCGGCATCACCTATGACGGTCGCCAGCAGGGCACGCTTCAGCTGTTTCGTACCGAAAAACAGCTGGCCGACGTGCACAAGGACGTCGATGTGCTGAAGGCCGCTGGCGTGCCGTGCGAGGTTCTGGACCGCGCTGGCTGTATCGCGGCCGAGCCGGGCCTGGCCGCCTCCGACGTCGATTTCGTCGGGGGTCTTCGTCTGCCGCATGACGAGACCGGCGACTGCTTCCTGTTCACCAACGCCCTGGCGAAGCTGGCGGCGGAGCGCGGCGTGGTCTTCCACACCGGAACCGAGATCCAGTCGATCACGATGACGGACGGTCGTGCGACCGGCGCCATGACCAGCAAGGGCGCCATGACGGCCGATCTGGTGATCCTGGCGCTCGGCTCCTATTCGCCGATGATGGCCAAGCCGCTGGGTCTCGATCTGCCGGTCTATCCGGTGAAGGGCTATTCGATCACGGCGAAAATCGTGAACGAAGACCGGGCGCCCGTCTCCACCGTGATGGACGAGAGCTACAAGGTGGCGATCACGCGCCTGGGCGACCGCATCCGCGTGGGCGGCATGGCCGAGCTGTCGGGGTACAACAACACCCTGCCCGCCGTCCGTCGCGAGACCCTGGCCCATTCGGTCGGCAGCCTGTTCCCCGGCGGCGGCGACCTGGCGGGGGCCAGTTACTGGTCGGGCCTGCGTCCAATGACGCCGGACGGCACGCCGGTGATCGGCGCGACCAAGGTTCCGGGGCTTTATCTGAACACCGGCCACGGCACCCTCGGTTGGACCATGGCCTGCGGCTCGGCGCGGGTTCTGGCCGACATGGTCGACGGCAAGGCCCCCGAGATCGAGGCCCGCGACCTGTCGCTGAACCGCTATGGCGCCTGGGCCGGGGCGTTCGCGCCGGGCTACACCTGAGATCAGACGTCGGCGGGGAATTTTACCGTCTAAAGTGTCTAATTCGTCTAATCTCGCGACGGTGGAGCCTTGGGCCGCGGACGGGAATTCACCGTCTAAAGTGTCTAATTCGTCTAATCCGGCGGCATCATCCGGGTGAGGCGCGGGCGGGATTTCGCCGTCCCTTCCGCCTGAACTTAAGCTGTCAAAGATCCACGGCCAGTCTAGCACGCGGCTGGAGCGCGGTCGGTTAGACGCCGCTCGGGGGCGAAAACCCGTTGGAAATCAAATAGCGGGGCGCCAACGATGCGCTGGCAGGGCGCCGCGGCGTGGCGCGGCGCGTCGGAGCCCCCTATAGAGCGCGCGATGAAGACCGCCGATTTCGATTTCGACCTGCCCGAAGACCGGATTGCGTTGCGCCCGGCCGATCCGCGCGATTCGGCACGGCTGCTGGTGGTGAAAGGCGGCGCGCTGGAAGACCGGGTCATTCGCGATCTGCCGGACTTCCTGCAGCCGGGCGACGCCCTGGTGTTCAACGATACGCGGGTCATTCCCGCCCGTCTGTCAGGCGTGCGTCAGCGGATCGGGGCCGAGGGCGAAACCCTGACAGTCGAGGTGGAGGCGACGCTGCACCACCGCGACGCGCCCGACGTCTGGTCCGCCTTCATGAAGCCCGGCAAGCGCATCAAGCCGGGTGATCGGGTTCGTTTTGGAAACGCGAGCGACGCCGCCTGCGACCTGGGTCGACTGGATGCGACGGTGACGGCCAAGGGGGAAGACGGGCTGATCACCCTGACCTTTGACCTCGCGGGACCGGCGCTGGACGATGCGATCCGCGATGTCGGGGTCATGCCCCTGCCGCCCTATATCGCCGCCAAACGGCCCGAGGACGACCGCGATCGGTCGGACTATCAGACCGTCTTCGCCGAGCATGACGGGTCGGTCGCGGCGCCGACGGCGGGGCTGCATTTCACCCCTGCCCTGCTGGACGCCATCCGCGCCAAGGGCGTCTCGACCCATGCAGTGACGCTGCATGTCGGGGCCGGCACCTTCTTGCCGGTCAAGGCCGACGACCTGGCCGACCACAAGATGCACAGCGAATGGGGCGAGGTGTCGCCTGAAACCGCCGCCGCCCTGAACGCCGTCCATGCAAAGGGCGGGCGCATCGTCTGCGTCGGCACCACCTCCCTGCGGCTGCTGGAAAGCGCGACGGCCGAGGGCGGCGAGATCAAACCCTTCCACGGCGACACGGCCATCTTCATCACGCCGGGCTATCGGTTCCGGGCGGTCGATGTGCTGATGACCAACTTCCACCTGCCGAAGTCGACGCTGTTTATGCTGGTCAGCGCCTTTGCGGGAACGGCGACGATGAAGGCGGCCTATGCCCACGCGGTCGCCGACGGCTATCGCTTCTATTCCTACGGCGACGGATCACTGCTGTTCCGCGACTGATCGCGGGTCAGGGCCAGAGGCGCCCCGAGCGCCAGGCCTCGCCGTCGCGGTCGAAACGCAGTCGGTCGTGCAGGCGGAACGGGCGATCGCGCCAGAACTCGACCGAGCGCGGCACGACGCGCCAGCCGGTCCAATGGGACGGGCGCGGCACCTCCTGACCATCGAAGCGCGCGGTTTCGCGGCCCACGGCCTCTTCCAGCACCGTGCGATCCGACAGGGGACGGGACTGGTCCGAGGCCCAGCCGCCGATGCGGCTTTCGCGCGCTCGGCTGGCGAAATAGGCGTCGGCCTCGGCCGGCGTGACCGGCTCGACCGCGCCGCGCACCCGCACCTGGCGACGCAGGGATTTCCAGTGGAAGGTCAGGGCGGCGGCCGCGCAACCGGCCAGTTCGACGCCCTTGGCGCTCTCGCTGTTCGAATAGAAGGTGAAGCCCCGCGCATCGACATCCTTCAGCAGAACGATCCGCGCATCGGGCAGGCCGTCGGCGTCGACGGTCGACAGGGTCATGGCGTTGGGATCGTTCGGCTCGTGCGCGCGCGCATCGGCCAGCCATTCGACGAACAGGCCGATCGGTTCGGGGCGATCGAAGATGGTCTCGTCGCCATTGGCGGCCAGGGCGGCGGCATAGTCGCGGGCGTATTCCTCACGCGACGGGCTGGGCGGGATCACGGATGCGGTCATGCGAGTGATGTAGTCGGTGCGGGCGCGGCTGGGAATGATCGAGGTCAAAAACGGGCGTGTCGCCGTCAGGGTTAACCGCCCATTGACCCTGATGGGCGAACGGTGACGGCATGAGCGCGCCTGTTCCGATTTCAGATGTGTCCGGCGTCCGTGAGGCCCTGTCGATCCTGGGCCTGAACGGCGATGTCGATGCATCGACGCTGAAGGCCGCCTTCCGTACGGCGGTGAAGGCGGCGCGGCCGGATCAGGCGGGCGGGGACGCCGAGCGGTTCCGGCGCGTGATCGCGGCCTATCGGCTGATCCAGGCGCACCAGCCCCCTCGCCCCGCCCTGTCGGCGCCGGCCGCGCGACCGGCGCCGACGCCGGTTCTGGTCCTGTCGCCGATGCAGGCCCTGGCCGGTGGTCAAGTCGAGGTCCGGCTGGACGCGCGCACGGTGCGGGTCACAGCCCCCAAGGGCCTGCGCAGCGGCGATCATCTGCGGCTGAAGCGCGGGGCGGCGGACGGCAGCGACCTTTATCTGTCGGTGCTGATCCGGCCAGAGGACGGGCTGTCGGTCGTCGGCGATGACCTGTTCATGACCTGGGCCGTCGAGCGTCGCCTGATGGCCGACGGCGGGCGGGTGGAGATCGAGACCCCTGTCGGCACGCGCTCGGCCTGGATCACCGCCGACATGGCCGCGCCGGTGCGCGTGCGGCTGAAGGACCTGGGCCTGCCCGCGCGCGGATCACGGCCGGCCGGGCATCTGTTCGTGACGCTGGAGCCGTCGTCCGATGTCCCCTCGGCGGCGGAGGACCTGCTGGTGCGGTTCACGCGGGTCTGGACGCAGGAGCGTCTGGCGGCCTAAGTCGGGGCCATGTCGCACAATACCTTCGGCCATCTGTTTCGCGTGACCACCTGGGGCGAGAGCCACGGGCCGGCGATCGGCTGCGTCCTCGACGGATGCCCGCCGATGATCCCGCTGACCGAGGCGGACCTTCAGCCCTGGCTGGACCGGCGGAAGCCGGGCGGGAACCGCTTTGTCACCCAGCGCAAGGAAAGCGACACGGCGCGCATCCTGTCGGGCGTGTTCGACGACGGCGACGGGCCGGTGACGACGGGCACGCCGATCTCGATCCTGATCGAGAACGAGGACCAGCGCTCCAAGGACTATGGGGAGATCGCCCGCGCCTATCGGCCGGGGCACGCCGACTATGCCTATCAGGCCAAATACGGGGTGCGGGACCACCGGGGCGGCGGTCGATCCTCGGCGCGCGAGACGGCCAGCCGCGTGGCGGCCGGGGCCGTGGCGCGCAAGGTGCTGGGCGACGGCGTGAAGATCAGGGCCGGCGTGGTCCAGATTGGCCCGCACCAGATCGCGCCGGATCGGATCGATTTCGACGCCGTGCACACCAATCCGCTGTTCGCCGCCTCGGCCGAGGTCGTGGGCGATTGGGAGGCCTATCTGGACGGCGTCCGCAAGGCGGGATCGTCGGTCGGGGCGGTCGTCGCCCTGGAGGTCACGGGCGTTCCGGCGGGCTGGGGCGCGCCCCTGTACGGCAAGCTGGACGGCGAGTTGGCTTCGGCCCTGATGTCGATCAATGCGGCCAAGGGGGTCGAGATCGGCGCCGGCTTCGAGGCCGCCGAACTGACCGGCGAACAGAACGCCGACGAGATGCGGCTGGACCTGAACAAGCAGCCGGTCTTCCTGTCGAACAAGGCGGGCGGCGTGCTGGGCGGGATTTCTACGGGCCAGCCGGTGACGGCGCGGGTGGCGTTCAAGCCGACCTCCTCCATCCTGACCCTGCGCCAGACGATCACTCGCGATGGCGAAGAGACGGACCTGCGCACCAAGGGGCGTCACGACCCGTGCGTCGCCCTGCGCGCCGTGCCGGTGGTCGAGGCCATGGCCGCCTGCGTCCTCGCCGACGCGCATCTGAGGCACCGCGCCCAGGTCGGGTGATCAGGGCCTGGATCGTGGCGGACGCGGGTTTGCGCGATCGGTCTCGCGCCTCCGCGGCGGCTCGGTCTGACGCGCCTCGCACCGCATCAAGGCCATCAGGGCCGACAGGCCTGTCGTCATCACGATCATCGCTCGATTCCTGCAACTGCGAACCGTTTGCAGGTTTGCGCATGTGGAGGGCGCGTGCAAGACAAGGGACCGATGGCGCCCAACTCAGGAGATCAACCGTGCGTGAAGACGGAAAGCTGGACTACCTAGAACTCCCCGCCGCCAATCTACCCGCGACCAAGGAATTCTACAGCCAGGCGTTCGGCTGGACGTTCGTGGATTACGGCCCGACCTATGCCGCCTTCGATCAGGGTCTGGACGGCGGGTTCGACGCCGATCAGACCGATCAGACCAAGGCTCCCCTGCCCATCCTGTACGCCCACGAGCTTGAAGCCATGCTGGCCAAGGTCGAGGCGGCCGGCGGCCGGGTCGTGAAACCGATCTACAGCTTCCCCGGCGGTCGCCGCTTCCACTTCGCCGATCCGGCCGGCACCGAAATCGCCGTCTGGTCCGAGGACTGAGCCCTATTTGACGTCGATGGACTGGCCGATGCGTTCGGCCAGATCCCGGTCCGCACCCTCGACGCTGGCGATCCAGACGTGGACCTCCTTGGGGTCCGTGGCGCGCTGGAACAGGTGCTCCATCGCCAGACGGCGGCTGCCTTCGGTCACGACGACCGAGGCGCGGCCGCCGGCGCGGACCGTCTCGCCGTCGTAGATCGGAAACTGCGACGACGGACCGGCGTAGATCATCAGCAGGGTCTGATCGCCGCGCTGGACGCGATAGATGTTGGCGTTCGCGCCCGCGCGCGCCGGGGTGATGGTCAGGCCGGCAGGCAGCTGGATGCTGAACGGCAGAGCGGCGATAGCGGCGGCGTTCAAGGCCGCCGAGGCGGGTGCGACGGCCGGCGGGGTTGCGGCAGGCGCGGTCGTTGTCGGTTGAGGCGCGGTCGCTTGAGCCGCCGTTGTGGTCGGTGCTGGCGTTTGCGGACGTGTCGCCGTCGCCGGGCGCGTCGTGGTCGCCGGGCTTTGGCCGATCGGCGGCTGGGCCTGGGTCGTGCGCGGCGCGGATGACGCGGCGGGCGCCGGACGCGGCGATGCTGAGGGAGTCTGGCCGATCGGAGGCAAGGCCTGGGTCGTCGCCCGGGCCGGGGCCGGGGTCGGGGCCGGGGTCTGGGTCGGGGTTGCGGTGGAGGTGGCGGGCAGGGTCGCGGAAGGCGGCGCGCTGTTCAGGTCGCGCGTCAGGTTGGAACCGGGACGTTGCGGCGGGGGCGTCGTCGCCTGTCCTGAAATCACGAGGGCGGCGGCAAGGGCGATCATAGGCATGGCCGGACCATCGCGCGGCCGGCGCGCGACCGCAAGCGCGACCTCACGCCTTGGGCAGCGCGACCCAGAAGGTGGCGCCCTCGCCCGGCGCCGAGATCACGCCGATCGAGCCGCCCTGCAACTCGATCAATCGCTTGGCCAGCGCCAGGCCGACGCCGTGCCCCTCGACCGTCGAACGCTCAAGGCCCAGACGGTTGAAGGGCTCGAACAGCTGCGCCTGCTTCTGAAGCGACAGGCCGGGGCCGAAATCGCTGACCTCGATGCGGACGCAGTCGTCCTGACGAAGCGCACGCAGGACGACACGACCGCCGGAACCGCCGTATTTCAGCGCATTGCTGGTCAGGTTGGTGATGATCTGGGCCAGACGCTGAGAGTCCGCGACCGCGATCAAGCCATCGCCCTCGCACACCACCTCGACGGCGACCCGGTCAGCGTCGGGCCACAGCAGGCACGTGCGGCGCACGTCTTCCAGTAGTCCCGGAATGTCGGTCGGCCGCAGATCGACCCGCACGGCGCCGGATTCGGCGCGCGCCACATCCAGCAGATCGTGGGCCAGGGTTTCGACCTGACGCGCGGTCTTGACCAGCATGTCGGACATCTCGGCCTGCTGGGCCGAGACCGGCCCCAGGTGGCCCTGCCGCCATAGATCGCCAATGCCGATGATGCCCGCGACGGGGCTCTTGATCTCATGGGCGACGTTGGCGAGCAGGCGGGACTTGGCCTCGGACGCCTTTTCGGCGCGTTCACGGCCCAAGCGCGCGCGCTCCGCCAGAAGGTCGCGCTCTTCCAGCAATGAGGCCACCAGCAGGACGGGCATATAGCCGATCAGCACCAGCATCTGGGCCATCAGAACCTGGTGGGTCAGGTCGCCTTGGACATAGGGACCATTGCCGATCATGGCGCTGCCGACCAGCAGCACGCTCATCACGACCAGGGTAAAGGCTGTGCCGGCGACGCCGAGCCGCACCGCGATCCCCAGCAGAAGCGGCAGCAGGACGAAGCCCATCGGCACGTCGCCCGTGAAGGCGACATAATAGAAGACGGGAACCAGCCCGATCAGAACGGCGGCCTCGATCAGTTTCCTGGGCTTCAGCAGGCGGGCGAACATGGCGGGCGTCAGCGACATGCCCAGCGAGCCCAGCACAGCGATGCCCAAAGTGTGGCCAAGCCACCAGGTCTGGAAGCCCTGCCACACGATCTCGGTCTGACCGATCTGCGACAGGATCAGGACACTGCAAAGGGCGGCCGGGATCGGCGCCAGGACAGCCGCGAAGATCAGAAAGCTGACCGCGCCGTTCAGGCTGGAAAGGTTGAGCGTAGGAGAGAACCGGCGCGCCAGCAGGACGGCCCCCACGATTTCGATCATGTTGGTGATCGTGAAGGCCAGCGCCAGCGGCGGGTTATTGCCGGCGATGATCTCGCCGATCAGGATACTGACCGTCATGACCCCGCCGAAGATCAGGTCGCTGGTGCGGCCACGGCTGGTGCGCAGCCAGACAGCGACCGCAACGCCGCTGGCGCCCCAAAGCCCGGCGACCAGACCGGCCGAACGGGTGTAGGCGATGGCCATGGCGACCAGGATGGCGACCGCCACGCCCGTCAATACCGGGATCAGGGGATTAGGACCGTCCGGGCCGTCGGCGTCGCCTGGGCCGGGCCGATAGCCGACCTCCATCACGCCCTTGACGGACGTGGTGCGGGGCTCATCGGCATTGAGCGCGCGGCTCACGATCATGGACAGGTTCCGACCAATCAGAGGTCGGGATAGGACGACACGGTTCCTAATATCCCCTGAAGTCAGCCCCTCAATTTTTCATTGAATCGCCTGACGGCCTCGGCTGCGCCATCGGGATGGTTCCAGACCCCGCTACTGACCGCCACGAAGTCGGCGCCAGCGTGGGCAAGCTCTGCGGCGTTGTCGACCGTGATGCCTCCGATGGCGACGCAGGGCGTCTCGACCGTCTCTTGCCACACCGTGAGGATGTCCAGCGGCGGGCGATGCACCGTTTCCTTTGTATCGGTGGGATAGAAGGCGCCGAAGGCGACGTAGTCGGCGCCGCCCTCTGCGGCGTCCCAGGCCAGGTCGCGGTCGTCGTGGCAGGTGACGCCGATCATGGCGTCCGGCCCCATGATACGCCGCGCCTCGGCCAGCGAGCCGTCTTCCTGACCGATGTGAACGCCGTCGCAGCCGGTGGCCCGCGCCAGATCGGGCCGGTCATTCAGCAGGACCGCGACATCATGACGCCGCGCGATGGGAGCCAAGACCTCGATCGCCGTGCGGATAGCGGCGTCGTCGGCGGGCTTCAGCCGGATCTGCAAGGCCGCGACATCGCCGGCGGCCAAGGCCTGATCGAGGGTTTGCGCAAAGGCGTTCAGGTCGGCGATCGCGGGCGGCGTGATCAGGTACAGCCGGCAGGGCGGACGCTCGGGGACGGTGGGTGTTCGGGCCATGTCCGTCATTGCCTGCCCCCGCGACGATCCGTCAACGGCCCAAGGCCGGGCGAAGCCATGCGAACGACTTGCAATCGCCTTAAGGACTGCTATAGCGAACCATTCTCAGTCAGTGAAACGTGTAGCGCCTCGTGTACGTCTGCAACTGTAACGGTCTTCGCCAGCGTGATGTCGCCCAGGCCATCGAGGCCGGCGCTTGCCGTCCGCGTGACATCTTCGCGCGCAACCAGTGCCAGGCCCAGTGCGCCAAATGTGTCTGCGAGATGCGTCAGATGATTCAGGAAAGCCGCGAAGCGTTCGCACTCGCAGCCGAATAGTTTTCTTCGCCTGCGGCCGACAGTCACTCGCACTCTCAATGTAGTGATAAAAACTCGCAAATAAACACACTGCGTTTTACTGTGTTATGGCTGCGCTCGACAGACGGCGATAGCGCCGTGGCGAGACCAAGGACCATGGCCATGAAGGGCGACCCCGCAATCCTGCGCACGCTGAACGCAGTGCTGACCAACGAGCTGACGGCCGTGAATCAGTATTTCCTGCATGCCCGCATGTTCGAAAGCTGGGGCCTCGCGCACCTGGGCAACGTGATTTACGAAGAATCGATCGGCGAGATGAAGCACGCCGACATGCTGATCAAGCGCATCCTCTTCCTGGACGGGCTGCCCAACCTGCAGGACCTGCACAAGCTGAAGGTCGGCGAGGATCCGATCGAATGCCTGGGCGCCGACCTGCAGCTGGAACTGGACAGCCGCGCCACGACCGCCGCCGCCGTGACCCAGTGCGAGGAAACCCGCGACTACGTCAGCCGCGACCTGCTGATGAAGATCCTGGCCGACACCGAAGAGCACATCGACTTCCTGGAAAACCAGCACAAGTTGATCGAGCTGATGGGCGCGCAGAACTATCTGCAATCGGCGATGAAAGAGATCATCACCGACGGCGCTGCGACCGGCAACTAAGCTCTGCCTTCTGACGGAACCCGTATCCGCTCCGGTCATTAGCCTGTCAGGGCCAAGCTGGAGCGGACCATGACCGATATTGACGACGCCATCGACGACGTGCGCGACGCCGCCGTGGATCTGCTGAACAGCGAGGGCCGCAGCGCGAGCCACGTCGCCGCCGGGATCGCCCTGACGGTCGGATTCGCCCTGCTGGCGCACGGGATCGCGTCGGGGGCGTTGACGCCCAAGCGCAATCTGAAACAGGTCCGCAAGAAGGATCTGCCGATCACCGAAAAGCCGCGCGGCGCCTTCAGTCTGATCCTGCCCGCCGTGTTTTCCGCCACCACCCTGTCTGCGGTGCGCGTCTGGAACGCCCCGCCCCAGCGGGAGCGGACCAGGGCCATGGGCCTGTGGGTGGCCGCCCAGACGGTGAACGCCATCTGGCTGGGCCTGCGTCCATCGTCGATGGCGCGTCAGGTGATCGCCGCCATGTCGTCGGCCGGTCTGGCCGCCGCCTTCGCCCACGAGGCGCGCAAGCTGGACGAAGGCGCCGGCAAGATGGCGGCGCCAACCGGGTCTGGCGTGCGGATCGGAAACTTCCTGCATCGCAAGGCCGACGCCGCCTCGGGCGGGCGCACCCTGCATTAGGTCGCGTCGCCTTGCCCTTTATCGGGGCTTCCTCTAGGGATCGCGCCCTATTCGCCTCGCCCCGAACGGTGCGAGGGCGCAACTCCATTTCCGATGTGACCCCATGAAGATCAACGGCAACACCATCAAGCCCGGCATGGTCCTGCAGCACAATGGCGGCCTGTGGGTCGTCACCAAGGCCAGCCATGTCAAGCCCGGCAAGGGCGGCGCCTTCGCCAACGTCGAGGCCAAGAACCTGGAGACCGGCAACAAGCTGAACGAACGCTTCCGTTCGGAAGACAAGGTCGAGCGCGTGACGCTGGAACAGAAGGACTTCTCCTATCTGTTCGACAACGGCGACAGCCTGGTCTTCATGGACGACGCTACCTACGAGCAGATCGAACTGCAAAAGGACTGGGTCGGCGAAGAGCGCATCCCCTATCTGCAAGAAGGCATGAAGGTCGTCATCGAGATGCACGAAGAGCGTCCGATCGGCCTGGAACTTCCCGATCAGGTCGTGCTGGAAGTCGCCGAGACCGAGCCGACCGTGAAGGGCCAGACCGCCTCGTCTTCCTACAAGCCCGCGCTGGCGTCGAACGGCGTGCGCATCATGATCCCGCCCTACATGTCGGCCGGCGAGCGTATCGTCGTCGACACGACCAGCGGCGAATACGTCCGCCGCGCGGACTAACAGACCACCACGCTAAAGCAGCCCCTCGCGGGGCCGTTCCTTTCTGAACTTCTCCGACTGTCCGGCTGCGGCTTTGAAGGACTTTCGGACCAGGAGATTCCCCGATGGCCCTCGCCTCCGCCCTGCTCCAAGTCATGACCGATGCGGTGCGCAAGACCGCCCGCCCGATGCTGCGCGACTTCGGCGAAGTCTCCCAGCTTCAGGTGTCGAGGAAGGGCCCCGGCGATTTCGTCACGGCCGCCGACCTGAAGGCCGAAGACACGCTCTACGAACTGCTGATGAAGGCCCGCCCCGGTTACGGCTTCCTGGGCGAGGAACGCGGCATGATCGAGGGGACGGACAAGTCCCACACCTGGATCGTCGATCCGATCGACGGCACCACCAACTTCATGCACGCCATGCCCCACTTTGCCATCACGGTGGGGCTGGAGCGCCGCGCGCCCGATGGGTCGAGCGAGATCGTCGCCGGCGTGACCTACAACCCCGTCATGAACGAGCTGTTCTGGGCCGAAAAGGGCAAGGGCTGCTATCTGAACGACCAGCGCATCCGCGTCGCCGGCCGTCGTGATCTGTCCGAAAGCCTGATCGCCACCGGCCTGCCCTTCATCGGCAAGTCGGGCCACGCCCAGTCGATCAAGGATCTGCACGCCGTGGGCCAGCGCGTCGCCGGCATCCGCCGCCTGGGCTCGGCCGCCCTGGACTTCGCCTGGGTCGCTGCCGGTCGCTACGACGCCTATTATGAGCGCAATCTGAAGCCCTGGGACGTGGCGGCGGGCATCCTGTTCGTCACCGAGGCCGGAGGCCGGGTCACGACCATCGAGAACGACGGCGATCCCAAGACGGGCAAGTCCATCCTGGCGTCAAACACCGAACTGCATCCGCACCTGCGCAAGGTTCTGCAGGGCTCCTGAGGCTCGCTTCTGTCTCTTCCCCGCTTGCGGGGAAGTGGCGCGGCGTTTCCTTAGCGCCGTGACGAAGGGGCTCTTGCCTGATCGTCAGCGGCCGGTGGGGCGTCAAGAACCCCTCCACCGCTTCGCGGTCCCCCTCCCCACATGTGGGGAGGAGACGGTCATCGACCTGTCGCGCCCCTGCCCTATCCAAGGCGGATGATCCGTTACATCCTGTGCGGCCTCGTCCTTCTGACCGGAACGTCCGCCCTGTCACAGTTTGGCGCCCAGCCCCTGATCATCGCCCATCGCGGCGCGTCCGGCGAACGGCCCGAGCATACGCGCGCGGCCTATGAGCTGGCGATCGAACAGGGCGCGGACGTGATCGAGCCGGATCTGGTGCTGACCAGGGACGGCGTCTTCGTCGATCGGCATGAAAACGAGATCGGCGGCACGACGGACGTGGGCGACCGGCCCGAGTTCGCAAGCCGTCGGACGACCAAGACCATCGACGGGGTCGAGACCACCGGCTGGTTCACCGAAGACTTCACCCTGGCCGAGTTGAAGACCCTGAGCGCCAGGGAGCGGTTACCCGCGTTTCGACCGGGCAGCGCCGCCTATGACGGTCAAGAGCCGATCCTGACCTTTGCTGAAGTCGTCGCCATCGCGCGCGAGGCCTCGGCGCGGACCGGGCGGACAATCGCCGTGGCGCCGGAGTTGAAACATCCGACCTATTTCGCCGAAATCAGCCTGCCGATGGAGGACGGCTTCGTCGCTGAACTGGAGCGGCTGGGTCTGACGGGCGCCGAGGCCCCGATCATCATCCAGTGTTTCGAGGTCGGGCCGCTGGAGCGGTTGGCGCATCGCATCGATGCGCCGCTGGCCCAACTGATCGCGGCCAAGGGCGGACCGGCGGACCGGGCGGACGTGACCTATGCCCAGATGATCACGCCCGAGGGGCTAAAGGCCATCGCCGCCTACGCCGACTGGGTCGCGCCGGAGATGACCCTGGTCCTGCCGCGCGACGCACAAGGCCGCACGACCGCGCCGAGCACTCTGGTCACCGACGCCCATGCGGCGGGCCTCAAGGTCGTGGTCTGGACCCTGCGGGCCGAGAACGCCTTCCTGCCGGTCGAGCGACGCAAAGGCGACGACCCTGCCCGGCACGGCGACATGACCGGCTATGCCTCAGCCTTCGCCGAGGCCGGGGTCGATGCGCTATTCAGCGACTTCCCGGCCCTGGCGCGGACCACGGCGCCCTAGTTGCGGAACTGAAGCTCGGCAAGGCGGGCGTAGAGGCCGCCCTGGGCGACGAGTTGCTCGTGGGTGCCCTCTTCGACCACGCGGCCGTCGTCCATGACGACGATGCGGTCGGCGCGCAGGACGGTGGCGAGGCGGTGGGCGATGACCAGGGTGGTGCGCTCCTCCATCGCCTGATCGAGGGCGACCTGGACCAGGCGTTCGCTTTCGGCGTCGAGCGCGCTGGTGGCCTCGTCCAGCAACAGTATGGGGGCGTCGCGGACCAGGGCGCGGGCGATGGCCAGGCGCTGGCGCTGGCCGCCCGACAGGCTCTTGCCGCGCTCGCCGAGTGGGGTGTCGAACCCTTCCGGGAGGGCGTCGATGAAGCCGAGCGCCTGGGCCTTTTCGGCGACGGCGCGGGCCTCTTCCAAAGTCGTATTCTCGCGGCCGAAGCGGATGTTTTCCAAGGCCGAGCCCGAGAACAGCGGCGTCTCCTGCGACACCCAGGCGAAGCGGTCGCGCACGGCGACGGGATCGGCCTGGCGCACATCGACGCCGTCGACCGAGACCATGCCGGTCTGCGGATCGTAGAAGCGCAGCAGCAGGCGGAAGACCGTGGACTTGCCGGCGCCAGACGGGCCGACCAGGGCGACCGTCTCGCCAGGGCGCACGGTCAGGCTGAAGCCCTTCAAGGCCGGAAGGTCGGGGCGGCCCGGATAGGCGAAGCCCACGGCCGACATCGACACCTCGCCGCGCGGGGGCGTCGGCAGGGCTGTGGCCTGAGGCGGCGGAGCGATACCGGCGACGGCGCGCATCAGCTCCTCGATCCGCTCCATGGCGCCGGCGGCCTTTTGCACGTCGCCCCAGCTTTCGCCGAGCGCGCCCACGGCGCCCGCCGCGAAGACGGACAGCAGAACGAACTGAAGCAAGGCGCCGGGCGTCATGGCGCCCTTCACCACGTCCTGAGCGCCCAGCCACAGCACCAGAGTGACGCCGCCGAACATGACAACGATGATCAGGGCGGTCATCCAGGCGCGGGCCTGCATCCGCGTCAGGGACGCGTTGAAGGCGTCCTCGACCGCCGCGCCGAAGCGGGTGATGGCGCTCTGTTCGCGGCCGAAGGCCTGGACCGTCTCGATGGCGTCCACGCTTTCGCCGGCGAAGCCGACGGCGTTGGCGAAGCGGTCCTGGGACGCGACGGTCAGTTTGCGCACCTTGCGGCCGAAGATGAAAATCGGCCCCAGCAGGAAGGGCACGATCAGCAGGACGAAGCCAGTCAGTTTCGGGCTGACGAAGAACAGCAGGGCCACGCCGCCGATCAGGGTCAGGAAGTTTCTGAGCGCGTAAGAGATCGACGTCGTCATCAACGTCTCGACCAGGGCGATGTCCGTGGTCAGGCGCGACAGCACCTCGCCGGTGCGCATATGGGCGTAGAAGGACGGGTCCAGCGTCAGGATGCGGCCGAACAGGCCTTTTCGCACATCGGCGATGACGCGCTCGCCCGTGCGGGTGACGAAATAGTAGCGGGCGGCGGTCGCCAGCCCCAGGAACAGGGCGTTGGCGCCCAGCAGCAGGAACCAGATGTTCAGATGGGCGCCGCCCGCCTCGAACCCATGGTCGATGGCCCCGCGCGCCAGGGCGGTCAGGCCCAGCGAGGCGGCGGTGGACAGCAGCAGCCAGAAGACCGCCATCAGGGCATGACCCTTGTGGCGCATGGCAAAGGGAATCAGTCGCGCCAGCGGGCGGATGTCGCGGCGCTTGGCGCGTTTGGCGCCCGCTTCGGACATCTGGTCGGCCAGAAGGGCGCCGGCGCTGGGCCTCCCCTCCAGCGACGCCATGCCCGAGGCGCGGTTGGCGGAAGGGGCGGAGGCGGCGGCTTGATCGGTCATTTCGCCCGCCTCTTGCCCCGGAACGCCCCCCGGTGTAAACGCCGCCCCTCATTCCCGCCGGATTTCTGGCGGGTTTCTCATTTCACGCGCACGGACGGTCGGCATCGTCACCGCGCAGAGACCGGACGACGACCATGAAGGCGGATACCCATCCCGACTACCACTTCATCACCGTGGTGATGACCGACGGCAGCACCTACCAGACCCGTTCGACCTACGGGAAGGAAGGCGACAAGCTGGCCCTCGACATCGATCCGTCGACGCACCCGGCCTGGACGGGCGGCAACGCCCAGCTGATGGACCGCGGCGGTCGCGTCTCGCGCTTCAACAACAAGTTCGCCGGCTTCATCAAGAAGTAAGCGCGTCTTGGCTGCGACATCTCGCAGCAATCGGAACACCAAGAGCGTCGGTCGCAAGGCCGGCGCTTTTTGTTTGGTCGGAACACCGATAATGTGGGGGCGTTCGGGTACCAGGGGCGTCGGCCACGCTGGCCGAAGCGATCGAAGAAGCGGAAGACTATGAATAGACGGCAACTGGGTCTGGGCGTCGCGACGGCGGCCATGACCCTTGGCTCGGCGGCGCGCGCGCAGCAGGTCTTCGTGCAGCGCGGACCGGAGGCGACCGCCTTCTACAACAGCTTCAACGACCAGATTTCGCGTCTGCCCGAGACGCAGCAGGCGGATGTGCGCGCCTTCTATGAAATGAACGGCTGGCGGCCGGTGTGGAACGCCGACCGGGTGCGCGCCTTGAACACCGTCGCGGCCGGCGCCAATCGCCATGGTCTGGCGGGCTCTGACTATTTCGACTTTGTGGGACTGGCCGCCGATCCGGCGAGCGCGGACCTGCGGACCACGGCGGCGGCGCTGGCCTATGCCCGTGTACTGGCCGAGGGCAAGGTGCGGCCCGAGACGGTCGAGGACCTGTGGGAGATGCAGAAGAACCGTGTGGACCTGCCGCGCGGTCTCAGCGACGCCCTGACCCGCAATGTGTTGGGCCAATGGTACGACGGCCTGGCGCCCACCGACATCGGCTATCAGAACCTGTCGGCCGGCTATGTCCGCTATCGCCGTCTGGCGGCGCAGGGCGGCTGGCCCCGCTTCACCCAGGGCGCGACCATCGAGCCGGGCAATAGCGATCGCCGCATCCCCGCCCTGATCGACCGCCTGACGGCCGAGGGCGACCTGTCGGCCGCCGACGGCGCGCGGCTGAAATCGCAGGGCCTGGTTTACAACGCCGAACTGCAACGTGCGGTGCAAAGCTTCCAGAACCGCCATGGCCTGGGCGCAGACGGGCGGATCGGTGCAGGCACCCAGCGCTCGCTGGGCGCCTCGGCCGAGGACCGTGCGCGTCAGATCGCGCTGAACCTGGAGCGCCGTCGCTGGCTGAAGCGCGAAGTCGCGCCGGAGCGGATCGAGGTCAACACCGCCGCCGCCATCATGGTCTATTGGAAGGACGGCAAGCCGGTTCACTCCAACCGCGTCGTCGTCGGCTCGGCCGAGAACCAGACGCCCAGTCTGGAGAAGCCCTTCGCCTCGGTCGTGGCCAATCCGCCCTGGTATGTGCCGGCCGGCATCGCGCGCCGCGAAATCCTGCCCAAGGGGCTTGGGTATCTCGCCGCCAACGACATGTATGTGAAGGACGGCACGGTCATCCAGCGCGCCGGTCCGCGCTCGGCCCTGGGCTATGTGAAGTTCGAGCTGCGCGACAGCTACGCCATCTTCCTGCACGACACGCCGTCGAAGGCCGCCTTCAACCTGTCCACGCGTCAGCGCAGCCACGGCTGCGTGCGGGTGCAGAATGCGGTGGAGTTCGCGCGCCTGCTGCTGTCGCCCGATCCGACCAAGCTGGCCCAGTTCGACACGGCCCAGGACACGCGCGAGACGACGCGCGTGACCACCGGCCGGGAAATCTCGGTGCGTCTGCTGTATTGGACCGCCTTCGTGGACGGTCAGGGCCGCGTGGCGTTCCGCGAGGACGTCTATGGCCGCGACGACAAGCTGGCGCAGGCGCTGGGTATCGGCGTCAATCTGCCCAAGCCCATCGACGACGGCCGGGCGGACGCCAACGACGTCGGGCCGTAAAGGGGGGCGATCAGCCCCTGAAGGCCGCCTCGAGCATGCCCATCTGGCTGAGCACCGGGTTTTCCGGGGCCTGATCCTGATCGTCGGCGTACATGCGGCGATCCAGATACAGGGTGCGGTCGAACAGCTTTTCCGATCGCACGAGGTATTCGATCAGGGCGATCGGCAACTCGGCGTGGCTGGGCTCGGCGTCGATGCGACGGTCGTTCAGCCGGTAGCGCGGTTCACAGGCGGCCTCGGGCGTCATGTCTTCTTCTCGCACGGCCCGCTGCACCAGGAGCCAGGAGGCGATCTGCATCAGGCGCGTGGTCAGCTTCATGCTCTCGGCCGCATAGGCCAGGGCGGCGGCGCGCGACAGCATCTTGGAATCGCGACGGCCCTCGCCGTCCAGATAGGCGGCGGTCTCCTCGACCAGCTCCATGCCTTCGCGGAAGGTGCGATCGAACAGTTCCGACCGGGCGAAATCGCGAACGGTGCGGCTGCGGTCAGCGGGAGAGAGAGCGGAGGTCATCTGAGCTTTAAACATCGGAAAAGTGCGGGTCCGTCCTGCAATCGGCCGCTCGCGGCGGCATTTTGCAGAATGGGTGCAACGCTCATGCCATGCGGACGTGCCATTCGCGATCACGAACCGAAGTTGAACAGGGCGTCGGCGGCGTTTTTCTTGGAGCGTTTCGTCTCGATCGCGGCGCGCGAGCGCGCGATCTCCGCCTCAAGCGCGGCGATCCGCTCCTGCAAATCCTCGACGGCGTAAACATCCAGGTCTTCGCGTGACAGGGCCCGCAGCGGTTCGCCGCGTTGCGGGCGGGGTTCAAGATCTTCGAACATCGTCGCCTTCCTTTCGCGCTGTCATGGCCAAGGCGGTCCACGGTCCCTATCTGAACGCCCGGATACGGACGAATGCAAGGCGAGTGCGATGCGCGTGATCGAAATCGAAGGCGGTTCCGGACCGGCCGAGGCCCTGAAAATCGCCGAACGGCCCGATCCCGTGGCGAGGCCGGGTCAGGTGCTGATCCGGGTGCGGGCGGCGGGTGTGAACCGGCCGGACCTGCTGCAACGCACCGGCGCCTACCCCCCTCCCCCCGGCGCGTCGGACGTTCTGGGGCTTGAAATCGCCGGCGAGATCGCGGCCGTCGGAGAGGGCGTCACGCGCTGGGCGGTCGGCGACCGGGTCTGCGCCCTGCTGGGCGGCGGCGGCTATGCGGAGTTGGCCGTGGTCGATGCGCGTCATGTCCTGCCGATCCCCGAGGGTCTGGATTATGTGCAGGCGGCCGTGCTGCCGGAAACCGTCTTTACCGTCTTCGCCAATGTGTTCGAGGGCGGCGCGTTGAAGGCCGGCGAGACGTTGCTGATCCATGGGGCGACCAGCGGCATCGGCGTGACGGCCATCCAGATGGCCAAGGCGGCCGGCGCCCGAGTGATCGCCACCTCACGCGGGGCGGACAAGGCCGCAGCCGCCAAGGCGCTGGGCGCCGACATCAGCCTGGACGCCAAGACCGATGATCTGGAGGCGCAGATCCGCGAGGCGGGCGGCGCGGATGTGGTTCTGGACATGGTGGGGCGCGACTACGCCGCCTTGAACCTGAACAGTCTGAATGCGGGCGGGCGTTGGGTGGTCATCGCCTCCCTGACCGGCCCCAAGGTCGAGATGGATCTGCAGCGGATCATGCTGAAGCGGTTGACCCTGACGGGCTCGACGCTGCGCAGCCGCCCGGCGGACGAAAAGGCGCGTCTGACCGCCGCTGTCGAGGCGACCGCCTGGCCGTGGATCGCATCCGGCAAGATGAAGCCGCCGGTTCAGGCGGTGTTCGCGTTGGAGCAGGCGGCCGATGCGCACGCCGAGCTGGAAGCCGGCGGGCACATCGGCAAGATCGTGCTGAGCGTCTAGTAGCGCCCGCCGCGCACGGGGCGCAGCGACGAGATGTTGTCGTTGAAGCCGCCGTTCAGGAAGCGGACATCGCCTTCGACGATGCGGCAGCGTCCCCGGAACTCGGCGTCGGTGCAGACTTCCCAGCGGCCTTCGACGCGCATCGAACTGATGCGGTCATTGAATGGGGTGCGGCCCAGGTTGCGGTCCTCGCTGGTGAACTCACGCGAGGCGCCGCGGAAGTTGGCGTCGTCATAGACGGTGATCGAAGACCGACCCCAGCCGCCGCCGTTGCCGCCGCCCCATCCCCCTTCGCCTTCCCACTGGCCTCGCACCGGGCCACAGACCAACAGACCATTTTCGTTCGCGATGTCGAAGCGGCCGCAACGGCTATAGTCCAACGAACTGGCGCGACGATCCCGACCGCCGCCCTCGCAACGGGCGAACAGGCGACCGCCGCGCACCGAGGCGTCCGTGCAGCTTTCGCGATAACTGCCCTGGGGCGCGCGGCCGGCGCCGCCGCCCCAGTCTGGACCGCCGTTGCCGGGGCCCCAGCCGCCGCCGGGGCGACCGGGCTGGCTGTCTTCATAGTCGCCACGGAAACGCCCGCAGACCAGCAGGCCGTTGTCGTTGTTGATTTCCTCGCCGCCGCAGCGGTTCAGCTCGATCGACGTGCCGCGCATCCGCCCGCGCGTGTCGCGGCAATCGGCATAGAGACGACCGCGATTCACATAGGCTTCCGAACACGACTGGGCGTAGCCGCCGCGCGGGGCGACGCGTTGGGGGCCGTAGTCCTGGCCCGAGGCCATCGCTGCGGCCAGAGCCGCGCCAAGCAGAATGGACATGGTGGTTCTCCTCTCCCGAAGCCGAAAAGCTTCATTACCGCGAAGGTTGCGTCAGGGCGGATGAACCGTTGCTGTATGGGATTGTCGCTCAGCGTTTTCTTTTGTGTCGAATAGGCCTATATCGGCATCATACGCGCCCGGTCGAAAGGCCGGGCGCCGTCGTATCCAACGCCAGCCGAAGCCTCATTCGGCGGCTCACAACACCGGGACGAACGCCCCATGAGCGACATTCTGATGCCCAAGGCCACTGCGGTCTGGCTGGTCGACAACACCTCTCTGAGCTTCGAGCAGATCGCCGACTTCTGCGGCCTGCACCCGCTGGAAGTTCGCGGCATCGCCGACGGCGACGTGGCGCGCGACATCCGCGGCGTGGATCCCGTCACCGGCGGCCAGCTGACGCGCGAAGAACTGGACAAGGCCCAGGGCGACGAAAACTATCGCATGAAGGCGATCGTCAGCCGCCACGCCGAACTGCTGAAGTCGGCCAAGCCGGCGCCGAAATACACGCCTGTGTCGCGTCGCCAGGACCGCCCCGACGCCATCGCCTGGTTCGTGCGCAACCACCCCGAGGTGACGGACGCCCAGATCGCCAAGATGCTGGGCACGACCAAGTCCACCATCGAGAGCGTGCGCAACCGCACCCACTGGAACAGCGCCAACATCAAGCCGGTCGACCCGGTGACCCTCGGCCTGGTCGGCCAGCTGGCGCTGGACGAGATCGTCAAGAAGGCCGCCGACAAGAAGGCCAAGGACGACCTGAAGAACGGGGGCGGCACGATCCAGCCCGTCGAACAGGTCGAGGCCGAGCCCGAGTTCGTGCCGGAAGCCCGCCAACGTCCCGGCGCCGAGCCGACGGCGGAATCGGTGTTCGGCACCAAGGACTGATCCGCCTTCGCGCAACGAAAACGGCCCCGGAGAGCGATCTCCGGGGCCGTCGTCGTTTTCAGGGAAGTCCGCGCTAGGTCGCGCGCGCCTCCAGACTGGTGATTTCTTCCTTCAGCCGAAGCTTCTTCTGCTTCAGCGCCCTGACCTGCAACGGATCCGTGGACGGGCGGGTAAGCTCCTTCTGGATGGTCTCATCCAGGGTGCGATGACGATTACCCAGTTCGCGAATACGAGCCTCGATGGTCATGGCTTGCGCCTCCTTTGGTTAGGGACCAGTAGAGTGAGCGCCCGGTTTGGCGCGCTGTGTAATCACTTTCCAGTGACAGCCCGTCGCCCCGGACCCGAAGGAGGCTGACCCCCAAAATGGACGATGATGTGAACGGAGCCATACGGAACCCGCCCGCCAGACTGGTGGTCGGAATTTCAGGGGCTTCCGGCGCCGTCTACGGCGCCCGGGTGCTGGATGCGCTGAACGATCTGGGCGTCGAAAGCCATCTGGTCGTGACAAAGGCGGCCCTGCTCACATTGTCGCAGGAGACCGATCTGTCGCCCGACGAACTGACGGCCAAGGCGTCGGTGGTTCACAAGCTGGGCGACGTGGGGGCGACGATCGCCTCCGGCTCGTTCCGCACCCTGGGCATGATTGTGGCGCCCTGCTCGATCAAGACGATGAGCGAGATCGCGACCGGCGTGACCTCCACCCTGCTGACGCGGGCGGCGGACGTGACGCTGAAGGAGCGGCGACCGCTGGTGCTGATGGTGCGCGAAACGCCGCTCCACCTAGGCCATCTGCGCACCATGACGGCCCTGGCCGAAATGGGCGCGATCATCGCCCCGCCCCTGCCCGCACTTTACGCCCGGCCGAGCTCGATCATGGAGATGGTCGATCAGTCGGTGGGGCGGACGCTGGACCTGTTCGGCCTGGATTGGGGCGCGGTGCGGCGCTGGGAAGGCCTGAAGTCATGAGGCTGTGGGACTGGGCGGTCGCCGCCTATGGCGCGCCGGGGGTCGGCGAGGCGTGTCTGGCGCTACAGGACAGCCACGACCAGAACGTGCCTGTACTGCTGTGGTCCGCCTGGGTCGCGGCGACGGGCCGAAAGCCGGACGAAGAGACGATCGAGGCGGCCTGCGACACCGCCCGGGCCTGGGACAGCGTCGTGGTCGCCCCGCTGCGTTCGGTGCGGCGGACGCTGAAGGCGCCGGTCCCCGATATCGACGACGGCCCGCGCGAGAGCGTGCGCAACCGCGTCAGGGCGCTGGAGCTTGAGGCGGAGCGGCATTTGCTGGAGGCGCTGGAGGCGCTGGCGCCCGAACCAAGCGGGCCGGCCCGCCCGATCATCGACGGCCTGGCAGCCACCGCGCGGATGTGGGCGGACGTGACACCGCGCCCGGCCCTGATCCGGCTCGCAGACGCCCTTCCGGGCTGAAGCCGGCTTGGCTATAAGCGGCTTGAGAGTGACACGATGAACGACGACACGCCTGCGATCACCGAGGAAATGGCCGAGCTTCAGGCGCGGGTGAACCATCTGCGGCAGGAGCACGCCGACTTGGACGCCTCGATCGAGGCCCTGGGTCAGGCCGCCATTCCCGATCAGCTGATGATCGCCCGGCTGAAGCGCAAGAAGCTGGCGCTGAAGGATGAGATCGTGAAGCTGGAAGACCGCATCCTGCCAGACATCATCGCCTGATCGCGCTCTTGGCGCTTGGTTCCAGCCTGCGACAATCCGCCGCACCGTATGGCCCCAAAGTCGCCTAGGCCGTCACGCATAAGGCCGCCCTCCCACGGAACGCCGTGCGCTGTCGGGCGCCGCTTCCTTCATTCCAGAGCGTAGAGACGCTGGAGAGGCCGCCGAATGCGACGCCTGCTGTCCAACGCGCCGATGGCGCGGTGCAAGACCCTGTTGATCCACTCCGGCCAGACGGCCGCCTTCGCCGCCGTGGCTGTTTTCGCCGCCGCCGCCGCGCCAAATGCCGCGCGCGAGGCCGCCATGCCGCCGCCGACCCAGATCGCCGCGCCGGTGTCGCCGCCCCTGAAGGCCGAGGTCGAGAAGGCAGGGCCGATCACGCGCCAGATCGCCTTCACCGCCCCGGTGCGCGGCTATGCGATCAACTCGCCGTTCGGCCTGCGCAAACTGGCCATCGAAGCCAAGGCGCGCGCGCACAAGGGCGTCGACATCGCCGCGCCGAAAGGCACGACCGTCTTCACGGCCGCCGAGGGCGAGGTCATCCGCACGGGGTACGACCCCGAGGGCTATGGCAACTTCATTGAGGTGCGCCACCCCAACGGCATGAGCACCCTGTACGGCCACCTGAGCCGGATTGATGTGGCCAACGGCGACGCTGTCGCGCCCGGTCAGCGCATCGGGCTGGTCGGCTCCACCGGCTATTCCACCGGCCCGCACCTGCATTTCGAGGTCCGTCGCGGCGGCGCGCAGGTCAATCCGACCAAGGTGGTCGATCGCCATTTCGAAGTAACGGTGAAGGCCCAGGCCTGACGCGCATTGCGTTGCGACGCGCGCCGCAAACGTCCTAGTGTCTCCTCTCGTTCTGGGAGGGATGGACATGAACAAGATCGTCGCCGCCGTCGTCGCGGGCCTGCTGGCCGCCACGCCCATCGCCGCCTCGGCGCAGGACTACGGGCGCTACAGCGACGCCGCCGCACAGACCGAACTGTCGCGCCTGGCGGATGTGCAGATGGCGGTCATGGTGCCGATGCGCGACGGCGTGGGACTGGCCACTAATGTCTATCGCCCCAAGAACGCGTCCGGCCCCTTGCCGACCGTTTTCGTGCGCACACCCTACAACGAGCTGGCCTACAACGCCCGCACCACGCGCTCGGCCCTGAGCTGGGTCAGCAAGGGCTATGCCTTCGTCATCCAGAACGAGCGGGGACGGTATTTCTCGGGTGGCGACTATCAGATCCTGGGCCATCCCCAGACCGACGGCTATGACGCCCTGACGTGGATCGCGGCCCAGCCCTGGTCGAACGGCAAGGTCGGCACCCTGGGCTGTTCGTCGTCCGCCGAATGGCAGCTGGCCCTGGCGGCCCAGAACCACCCCGCCCATGCCGCCATGGTGCCCCAGGCCTCGGGCGCCGGCATCGGCAAGGTCGGCCGGTTCCAGGAACAGGGCAACTGGTACACAGGGGGCGTGCCGCGCAACCTGTTCTTCGTGTGGCTGTACGGCGTGGACAATCCACAGCGCGCCCAGATCCCGATGGATCTCGATCAGGAAACCCGCGCCCGGATCGTCCGCTACAACGACCTGGACGCCAAGAAGCCGGACGTGAACTGGCCCAGCCAGATCCGACACTTGCCGGTCAACGACATGCTGAAGGACCTGGGCGAGCCGGCCGGCACGTTCGAGGAACTGATCGCGCGCACCCCATCCGATCCAGCCTGGCGTCAGGGCGGCCTGTACCACGACGACATGGGCTGGGGCGTGCCGTCGCTGTGGTTCAACAGCTGGTATGACGTCTCCATCGGGCCGAACATGGAGCTGTTCAACCATGCCCGATCCACGACCCAGGATCGCGAGGCGGCCGAGAACCAGTATGTCGTGGTCGGCCCCAACAACCACTGCGCCTTTGGCGGCCTGGGGCCGAACTACAAGTCGGGCGACCGCCCACTAGGCGACGCCACCTTCGACAGCGACGCCCTGGTGCACGCCTGGTTCGATCGCTGGCTGAAGGGCGAGCGCCGCGCCTTCCCCGAGAGTACCCCGCACGTGCAGTATTTCAACATGGGCGAAAACGCCTGGCGCACGGCCGCGCAGTGGCCGCCGGCCGGGGTCAAGACGGTGCGGATGTATCTGCGCTCGGGCGGCGCGGCCAACAGCCTGAATGGCGATGGCCTGCTGAGCCTTCAGACGCCGCCCGCCGGCGAACCGGCCGACCGCTATCGCTATGATCCCATGAACCCGGTCCAGACCATCGGCGGCGGCGATTGCTGCAACGGCGGCCTGGTCACGGCCGGGGCTTTCGACCAGCGACCGATCGAGGCGCGCAACGATGTGCTGGTCTATACGTCGGAAGCGCTGACCGAGCCGATGCAGGTCACCGGCTTCATCGATGCGGTGCTGAAGGTGTCGTCCTCTGCGCCCGACACCGATTTCGCGGTCAAGCTGGTGGATGTGGCGCCGGACGCCACGGCCTATATCCTGGGCGACACCATCATGCGGGCGCGCTATCGCAACGGCTATGATCGCCCCGCGCCCCTGACGCCGGGCCAAGTGGCGACCGTGCAACCCACGCCGCTGACCATCAGCAACACCTTCCAGCCCGGTCACCGTATCCGGGTCGAAGTCACCAGCTCCAACTTCCCCAAGTTCGTGCGCAACCTGAACACGGGCGGACCGAACGAGACCGAGAGCCAGGGCGTGGTCGCCGACAACGCCATCCATCACGCGGGTGACGACGCCTCCTACATCGACCTGCCTGTGGTGAAATAGGCGCCCGCGCGCCGAAGTCGCTGGCGTCCCCTGTCGTCGGATTCTAGGCTGACGACAGGGATTTGGGAGGCGACATGGCGGCGTTGACGCTGGATGGGGTGAACAAGCGATACGGCGATTTCCACGCCGTGCGCGATCTGAGTTTTCAGGTCGAGAAGGGGTCGATCTGCGGCTTTCTGGGACCGAACGGGGCGGGCAAGACCTCGACCCTGCGGATGATCCTGGGGTTGCAGCCAGCGACCTCGGGGCGGATCGAAATCCTGGGCGCCGACGACGGGCGCAAGGTGCGCGACCGGATCGGTTTCCTGCCCGAGGAACGCGGCCTCTATAAAAAGATGACGCCGGTCGAGGCCATCGCCTTCTTCGGCGCGCTGAAAGGCCTGCCGGTCGCCGAAGGCCGCAAGCGCGCCAAGACCCTGTTGGAGCAGCAGGGGCTCGGCGAGGCGCAGAAAAAGAAGATGAAGGAGCTGTCCAAGGGGATGGCGCAGAAGGTGCAGCTGATCGCCTCGGTCGTGCACCAGCCTGAGTTCGTCATCCTGGACGAGCCGTTCTCCGGTCTGGACCCGATGAACCAGCAGGGCCTGGAGGCGATGATTCGCGGGCTGGCCGCGAACGGCGCCACGGTGCTGTTCTCCACCCATGTGATGCAGCATGCCGAGCGGCTGTGCGACAAGGTCGTGCTGCTGGCGCGTGGCAAGAAAGCGTTCGAGGGGACGGTGGATCAGGCCAAGGCCACCTCGCCGCGCTTCCTGGATCTGGACGGTGCGATCAGCGCGGACGCCGCCGCCGCCCTGCCCGGCGTGGCGGGCGTCGAGACCCTGTCCGACGTCGATGGCGTGCGTCGCCTGAAAATCGCCCTGGCGCCCGGCGCCGGGGGTCAGGATACGTTGAAGACGGCCTTCCTGAACGGCCTGGACGTGCGGGGCTTCGCGCTGAAGGAGCCGACGCTGCACGACGCCTTCATCGGCCTGACCGGGGACCATCCCGACCAACCCGTCGCATCCGTGGAGGCTGTCCGATGAACCGCACTCTGTTGATCGCGCGACGCGAATATGTCGCCTACGCCAAGACCGTCGGCTTCTGGCTGTCGCTGTTGGCTTTTCCGCTATTCGCCGTGCTGGGCGGCGGCATTCCGGCGCTGATCAAGGCCTCCGAGCCGATCAAATCGGTGGCGGTGATCGAGGAAGGCCCCAATGCGACGGGTCTGGCCGCCGCCGTGCGCGCCTCTCTGCAAGCCGACGTGGATCGTCAGAACGAGCGCTTGCGCGAAGCCGCCGAAAAGGGACAGGCGGGCGCCGGGCGCGCCGTCGCCTCCATTACCGGCCCCAAGATCCGTCTGGTTGACACGCCGCCCGCCATCGCCGACGCCGTCGGCCCGGCCCGTGACGAGGCGATCCGCAAGGCGTTGGACAAGCAGACCTCGAAGGCCAGGCGCCTCGACGCCGTGGTCTTCCTGAGCCGCACGGATGGCAAGCCCGCCGCCCAGGTCTGGACCGCGCGCGCCACCGACAATGACGTCTCCGGCTTCGTCCGAAATGCGCTTCGCGATGCCCGACGCACCGAGCTTTTGACCGCCGCCGGGGTCGCCCCGGCCGTGGCGCAGGAAGTTCAGACCTTCCGGCCCGATGTGAAATCCTTCTCGCCCAGCGCGGCCAGCGGGGGCGAGGTGTCGATGCGTGACCGGATTCCGTCCTTCATCGGCCTGGGCGTCGGATTCCTGTTATGGTCGCTGGTCATCACCGGCGCCTCCATCCTGCTGAACAGCGTGATGGAGGAGAAGTCGAACAAGATCCTGGAGGTGCTGCTGTCCTCGGCCTCGGCGACCGAAATCCTGACGGGCAAGGTGCTGGGCGTGGCGCTGCTGACCCTGACGGTCATGGGGGTCTGGGGCGGGATCGGGGCCTTCACCCTGATTTCAGCCTCGCCCGAAACGGCGTCGACGGTCGGACAGGTCCTGCTGCACGACGGCCTGATCTTCTATTTCATCGCCTATATGGTCGGCGGCTACCTGATGTATGCGGTGCTGTTTGCGGCCATCGGCGCCTTCTGCGAGACGCCGCGCGACGCCCAAACCCTGATGGGGCCGATCATGATGATCCTGGTCGTGCCGATCCTGGTGATGCAGATGGCCCTGACCAGCCCGGATGCGCCGGTGGTGAAGGTTCTGTCCTGGATCCCCTTCTTCACCCCCTTCCTGATGAGCGCCCGCGCGCCCAGCGACCCGCCGCTGGTGGAGGTGATTCTGACGCTGATCGGCATGTTCGCGACCGCCGCCTTCATGGTGTGGATCGCCGGGCGGGCCTTCCGCGCCGGCGCGCTGTCAGACGTAAAGCTGAGCTGGAAGAGCTTCGGCCGGGCGATCACCGGACCGGCGTAGGCGGCACGATTGTCTCCTCCCTGTCGCGTCGCGATGGGGAGGTGGCGCGGCGCTTCTTCTGTGGGACTTCAAGATTCCTCCACCACGCTCCGCAGAAACGAAACGCAAAGAAAAAGGCCGCTTCCCGAAGGAAGCGGCCTTAAATCTTTCGGCCTTCGCCGGGGTCTTAACGACCGCCGGGAACGCGCGGCTTCGGCGCGGGCAGCAGGCCCTCGCGCTGCATGCGCTTGCGCGCCAGCTTGCGGGCGCGACGGATGGCTTCGGCCTTTTGACGGGCGCGCTTTTCCGAGGGCTTCTCGAAGTGCACGTGGCGCTTCATTTCACGGAAGCTGCCCTCGCGCTGCATCTTCTTCTTCAGGGCTTTGAGCGCTTGGTCGACGTTGTTGTCGCGAACGAAAATCTGAACCAGGTTAAACTCTCCTTTGGCCGCCCGCCGCGTCCTGTGAGGGAGACGGGCGAACAAAATAAAATCGTCTTCCGACAGCCGGGCTCTCGGATGAAGGCGCGCTGATACACGAGCCGCCTCCTTCTGTCCAGATCGTCGCGACCATTCTTCAAGGCTCGAAACGCCATGACGACCGGCGTATGATCGCCCTTATGACCGAGACGACAGACTGGGCCGACCGGACCGAACAGACCGTGCTGGACGCCGCCATCGCCCGCGCGCCCGCGCTGGGTTGGAACGCGCGTCTGGTGCGCGAGGCCTGCGAGGCGTGCGGCCTGTCACAGGGCGACGAGGAACTGCTGCTGCCAAACGGCGCGCGCGATCTGGCGGCCCTGCTGTCGCGCCGCCACGATGCGCGAGCGCTGGCGGCTCTGGGTGAAATCGACGCCAAGTCGCTGAAGATTCGCGAGCGAATCGCCCGCGCCGTGTCCGAGCGGATGGAGGCCGGCGCCGCCGATCTGGAGGCCACGCGTCGCTGCGCCGCCTTCCTGGCCCTGCCCGTCAACGCCGACCTGGGCCTGAAACTGGCCTGGGAGAGCGCGGATCATCTGTGGCGCTGGGCCGGGGACGAGGCGACCGACTGGAATCACTATTCGAAGCGGACGATCCTGTCGGGCATCCTGATTCCCGCCCTGACGATGCGCTGGTTCGACGGCCGCGAAGCGGCGGAGGCCTTCGTCGCCCGTCGGATCGAAAACGTCATGGCCTTCGAGAAGTGGAAGGCGGGCAAAGACTTCGACGCGCCCTTCCGAAAGGTCAGTGATGCGCTGAGCCGCATGCGGTATGGGGCGAGGGCTTAGTTCTCTTCTTTCGTCATCCTCCGGCAAGCCGCCTGCGGCGCAGACCGGGGGACCCAGCGGCGCCGAAGGCGATGCGTCCGCCGCCCAGGTGTTTAGGCCGGAACGCCGCGACAGGTTCGCGCTCGCGCGCGCCGCTGGGTCCCCCGATCTCGCTCCGCTCGTCGGAGGATGACGAAAGTGAGTGCGCTAGACCGCCCCCAAAACCCGGTTCACATGGGCCATCTTGCGGCCGGGGCGGGCCTCGGCCTTGCCGTAGAGGTGAAGGCGTTCGTCGGACTTGGCCGAGACCTTGCGCCACTCCTCGACTTCGTCGCCCAGCAGGTTGGTCATTTCGATGCGGGCGTGGGCCGTCGTGGGGCCGAGCGGCCAGCCGGCGACGGCGCGGATATGCTGTTCGAACTGGTCGCAGACGCAGCCGTCCTGGGTCCAGTGGCCGGTGTTGTGAACGCGCGGAGCGATCTCGTTGACCAGAAGCACGTCATCTCCGAGATCAAACAGTTCGACGCCCAGAACGCCGACGTAATCCAGCCCGTCCAGGATCGCCTCGGCGATGGCGCGGGCGCGAACTTGGGTTTTCTCGTCCACGGCGGCGGGGGCCAGGGTGGTGCGCAGAACGCCGCCTTCGTGCCGGTTTTCGCCCAGCGGATAGACCGCCATATGGCCGTCCCAGTCGCGGGCGGCGATGACCGACAGTTCGCGCACGAAGGTCGCCTTGGCCTCCAGGATCGCCGGGCGGCCGCCCAGGCTTTCCAGGGCGGCGGGCGCATCCTCTATGGCGTGAATCCAGACCTGGCCCTTGCCGTCATAGCCTTCGCGACGGGTCTTCAGCAGGGCGGGCAGGCCCAGTTCGGTCAGGCCGACGACCAGGTCGTCCAGCGTATCGACGACGGCGAAGGCGACCGTCGGGGCGCCGACGGCGTTCAGGAAGGTCTTTTCGTCCACCCGGTCCTGCGACACGCGTAGTGCAGTCGGTCCCGGCGCGACGAGGGCCCCGGCCTCGGCCAAACGCTCGATGGATTCGGCCGGCACGTTCTCAAACTCGAAGGTGACGACATCGGCGGCGCGGCCCAGCGCCGACAGGGCCTTGGGGTCGTCATAGGCGGCGACGATCTGGCGCGCCGAGACCCGGCCGGCCGGGCTGTCGGCCTCGGGGTCCAGGATCACGACGTCGAAGCCCAGTCGCGATGCGGCCTGGCTCAGCATCCGGCCCAGCTGGCCTCCGCCGATGATGCCGAGGGTCGAACCGGGGGGAAGCGGAAGATCAGGCACTCAGTCCTCGACGGTTTCTGCGACGGATTCGGTCTGGGCGGCGCGGAAGGCGGCCAGGCGTCCGGCCAAGCCCTCGTCCGACAGGGCCAGGATCTGGGCGGCCAGTATGCCGGCGTTGGCGGCGCCCGCCTCGCCGATGGCCAGGGTGGCGACCGGAACGCCCGCCGGCATCTGAACGATCGACAGCAGGCTATCCATGCCCTTAAGCGCCTTGGACTGGACCGGCACGCCCAGCACCGGCAGTTCGGTCATGGAGGCGGCCATGCCCGGCAGATGGGCGGCGCCCCCTGCCCCGGCGATGATGACCTTGTATCCGGCGGCCTTGGCGCCCGTGGCGAAATCGACCAGGCGTTGGGGCGTGCGGTGGGCGCTGACGACCTTGGCGGCCCAGGCGACGCCCAGTTGATCCAGGCGATCGGCGGCCAGCTTCATGGTCGGCCAGTCGGACCGGCTGCCCATGATGATCGCCACCGGGGTTTCGGAAGTCGCCATGTCTGCAAGGCCCCTCGCGGAAAGGCGCCGGTTACAGCACGCGGGTGACGCCCGCAACCGCAACACCGTGATTTCAGCCGCGTCGGCCCGTAATGTCGGCCTTCAATGTCGACTGATCACGCTCTACCATCGTTCGACCGCGCGACGCAGACTGAGTCGCGCCTTCGGAGCCATCCCTGCGCCGTGACCGACGTGGCCGAACACGACCTGACCGCCGAGATCGCGCGCCTGCGCGTCGAGCTGGAAGCGTGGAAGACGCGCGCCGCGGCCGCCGAGGCCGCCGCCGACCACGATGTGCTGACCCCCGCCCTGAACCGGCGCGGCTTCATCACGGCGATGCAGCGGACCATGGCCTATTGTCAGCGGCACGGGGTCCCGGCGGTGCTGCTGTATCTGGACATGGACGGGTTCAAGAGCGTCAACGACAGCCTGGGCCATGCGGCCGGCGATGCGGCCCTAGTCGCGGTGGCGGAGTTGTTCCTGGCCAATCTGCGCGAGTCGGACGCAGTCGGCCGGCTGGGCGGAGACGAGTTCGCCCTGCTGATGTTGCACGCGGGCTATGAAGAGGGCCGGGCCAAGGCGCGTCAGCTGGCCGAGGCGCTGAAGACCGAGGGCTTTGTCTGGGACGGCCAGAAGACCGAACTGGGCGGCTCTTTCGGCGTGCGCGCCTGGGACGGCCATACCGATCCGGAGGTCTGGCTGACCGAAGCCGACGCCGCCATGTGGGTGAGGAAGAAGGGGCGCTGAGGCCCCTTCCCGCCCCTGCCGCTTAAAGCGGCAGTTTCAGCTGAATGCCGCCCATATGGCTGTCGGCGTGGTCGCCGAAGCGGCCGCGATAGCCGACCGTCACCTTGACCGGGCCGAGCGACCCCTCGACGCCGGCGGAGGCCAGGAACTGGCCGCCGAACGGATCGTCGATCTCGCGCGACAACACCTGGGCCGGGTTGTTGTAGAGACCGACGCGCACCGGATCGGAGCTGTCGTCCAGGGCGTCGCGGTAGCCGCCTTCGGCGAACAGGCCGAACCCGCCCATTTCCGCCTCGGCGCGCAGGGCGACCTCGCCGGTCAGGGCCTTCACGGAGCGATCGCCGTACTGATACTGGGCACCGACGCCCTGTTCGTAATAGCCGTCCACGTCGCTGGACACGTAGGCCAGGGCCGCGCGGGGCGACAGGGCGACGCCGCCCATGTCGAACCACATGCCGCCTTGCAGACGCGCGCCGCTGCTGAGCGCGCGGGTTTCGGCGGTGTGGACGATCGGCGCCAGGCTGGTGGTGCGTTCGATGTCGTCGATGTTGTCGCGCGCCACGCCGACGGCGGCGTTGACGAAGACATCGCCCGAGCGCCAGCCGCCATAGACGTCCAGGCCGAAGCTTTCGACGTTGAACTGCAGCGTCTGGCTTTCGACGTCGGTGTTGCGCGCCGTCCCGGCCAGACCGAAGCGCCAGTTGTCCGAGGGGCCGGCCTCAAGCGCAATACGGGCGCCCCAGCCGTCGCTGGACGAGCTGGTGACCGAGCCGCGCGCGTCGGTGTCGACGCTGTCGATCAGGGCCGAGGTGGTGACGGAGACGCCGGCCTCCCACGGTTGACGGCCCGACAGGGCCTCGCCCGCGGCGTCCAAAGCATCCTCGCGGTGACGATAGGCCGTCTCGCCCTGCAAGGTCGATTGAGCGCCGATGTCGCCATAGTAGAGGTAGTCGGTCGCCAGTTGGGCGATGATCCGATGGCCCGCCGCGGTCGGGTGCACGCCGTCGAAGTAGAAGTAGCTGTCCGGGTTCGTGCAGACCGTCACGCCGTTGAAGCAGGGCTGGGTGATGTTGGTGATGCCGAACAGGCCCGGATTGCCGGCCAGGGTGTCGCCGATCTTGAACAGGTCCATCATGATGATGTTGCTGCCTGGGCGGGCGGCGGCGGTGGCGGTCAGATTGGTTTGGAGCGCCGTGTTGAAGGTGGCGACGGCGAAGTCGGCCAGAGGCGCGGCGGTCGTGCCGCGGAACTGAGGCGTCAGGCTGAGCTTGGGCAGGTTGGTGACCAGGATGGTCCCGGCGCCCGCCCCCGCGACGGTGTTGACCAGGCTGTTGATGTTGGCGGCGGCCGTGGTTGCGACCGGGGTGATGGCGGCGACGGGGCTGGCGGAGGCGCCGGCGGCGGGTAGGCCCTGGAAGATGTCGTTGGCGCCGCCCAGGACGCTGACCAGATCAGTAGAGCTGAACCGGCCGCCCGCGGCGGTGTAGCGCGACAGCTGGTTCAGCATGCCGAACGGCACGCCGGCCGAGGCGTCGGTGCGCGAGCCGCCAAAGGCGTAGTTGATGCTGCCCGTGACCGAGCCGTTGAAGTTGGCGGCGTTGAAGCCCAGCAGTTCAACGAAGGTCGGCCCGTTCGAGAAGCGGCGCGCATAGGGCGGCGACGGCGGCTGGGTCCCGCCCGAGATCAGAAACAGGTTGCCGTTGTCGCTGAGGCTGTCGCCGAAGACGACGAGACGGTTGTAGGTCTGGGCCGAGGCCGAGCCGGCAAAAGCGCAGGCGGCGAGCGCCAGAGCGGCGACGGCGCCGCCGGTGATGAAGCGTGACATGAAATTCCTCCCGCAGCCGTCGTTGCGCGGCCGTTCGACGTGAGGATGCGCCAGTTCGCGCAGAGCGCAAGATGCCGCGAGGTCAGCTTTGAGAAGATATTTGCGAGCGACGTATCACTGCAACGTGCGGAACTTCAGCGTGCCCGGCACCGTCTTGAGTTCGCGCAGCGCCTCCGGGTCGTAGTCGCGGTCCACATCGGTGATGACATAGCCCGTGCGCTCGTCCGTCTTCAGGTGTTGGCCGAGGATGTTCAGGCCCGCCGAGGCCAGGGCGCGGTTCAGTTCGGCCAGCACGCCCGGCTGGTTCCTGTGGATGTGCAGGATGCGGTGGGCGCCCGAAACTTCGGAGAGCTGGACGTTGGGCAGGTTGACGCTGAAGGTCGTGTCGCCGCGGTTCAGATAGCCCAGCAGGCGCTCGGCCGCGAACTCGGCGATGGCCTCCTGCGCCTCTTCGGTCGAGCCGCCGATGTGCGGCGTCAGGATCATGTTGGGCAGGCCCTGAAGCGGGCTCTCGAAGGGGTCGGCGTTGGTGCGCGGCTCTTCGGGGAAGACATCGACGGCGGCGCCGGCGACCCGGCCTGAGCCGATCGCCTGGGATAGCGCGTCGACATCGACCACATGGCCGCGCGCCAGGTTCAGGAACAACGCGCCTTCCTTCATCCGGCCGAACTGGGCCGCACCGAAGATGTCAGCGTTCTCCTTGCGGCCATCGACATGCAGGGTGACTACGTCGCTTTCGGCCAGAAGCGCGTCCAGAGAGCGCATGCGGCGCGCATTGCCCAGGGCCAGACGCTCGGACAGGTCATAGAACAGCACCCGCATGCCCAGGTTTTCGGCCAGGACCGACAGCTGGCTGCCGATCGCGCCGTAGCCGACGATGCCCAGGGTCTTGCCGCGCAGCTCCTTTGAGCCGGTGGCGGACTTGTTCCACTTGCCGACATGCATGGCCGCCGACTTGTCCGCCACGTCGCGCATCAGGACGATCATCAGGCCGATGGCCAGCTCGACCACCGAACGGGTGTTCGAATAGGGCGCGTTGAACACCGCCACCCCGTGATCCGAGGCCGCGTCCAGGTCGATCTGGTTGGTGCCGATGCAGAAGGCCGCGACGGCCATCAGACGGTCGGCCTGTTCCAGCACGCGGCGGCTGACCGTGGTCTTGGAACGGATGCCCAGGACATGGACGCCCTTGATGGCCGCGATCAGATCGTCCTCGTCCAGCGCCCCCTTCTGGGTTTCGACCGAATAGCCCGCCTCTTCCAGCCGTTCGACGGCGGCGGGGTGGATGTTTTCCAGGAGCAGCATCTTCATGCGGCTGCGTGGGAAGGACCAGCGGCCGACAAGGCCTTCGGCATGCAGCACCTCGTCGAGCGACGCGGCCTCGGCGTCGGCGACCTGGACCACCGGCGGGCGGCGCACGACCTCGGTGAAGGCGTAGAAGGCGTCGGCGGCGCCCGCGATCTTGACCTCGGCGTCGTTCCAGCCGTCGCCCACCATGACGACGCGACCGGACAGGTTCAGGCCGTGAATGGCGGTCGGCTTACCGTTGGCGTGCGACAGCGGGTTGGCGTCGTCGACGCCGACCACGCGGTCGTCCGCGTCATAGATCAGATCGTTGCACAGCACGCGATCGGGAGAGACGCCCAACTCTTCCGCGACGGGCGCAATCACCTCGCGGAAGCCGCCGGAGAGAATGACGACCTTGCCCTTGTTCTGTTGGAAGAAATTCAGGTTGCGCCGCACAGACGCCGTCAGGTGGTCCGACGCGCGCTGGGCCAGGGCGGCGACGTGGGCGCGGGTCAGCGGCAGCAGCGCCAGACGGCGACGCAAAGCCTCGCCGAATTCGATCTCTCCGGCCATGGCCTGATCGGTCAGGGCGGCGATCTGGGCGCCCGTCTCAGCTGCGCCGGGCGCATCCGCCAGGGCGATGTCGGCCAGGGCTTCAAGGGTCTCGAAATCGACCAAGGTCGAATCGAAGTCGAAGATCAGGGTGGGGCGCGCGCTCATGGACGGCGTCTTAGCGGCCTTCGCGCCTGCGGCAAAGCCGAGCGATGCTGCTCACTGTGGGCAGATGGGCTAAAAGTTTGCCGCCCGCCGCGACTTTCACCGGGCGAGCGGCACGAAAATATCAGAAGCGCGCGATGCGACGCACGTGGCTGTCGGGACGACGGCTTTCGAGCACTGCTGCGCCGACGGCTGCGGCGATGGTCGCCACCGCCAGCAGCGCGCCACCTTCGCGGGCGTGGTCGCGCGCATACTGACCGGCGTCGTCAGCATAGCGGCGCGCCGTCTTGCCATGCTTCTTCAACGCCTTCTTGCCGTCCTTGCGGGCCGAACGGAACCAGTCGTCGGCGCGGTCACGGAAATCGTAGGCGCTGTCTGCGGCGCGGTGGCGGGCGTCGCGCGAAAGGGCGCCGGCGCGTTCACCGACATCCTCGGCGCGGTGGCGGAAGGCGTCGACGGCGTCGTGGAAACGGTCGCGCAGTTCCGACGTATCGACCCAGCCGCGCGGGTCGATGCGAGACTTGATGCGCTGGTAACGGGTAGGGCCGCTGCGCTGCGTCAGATAGACGACGGCGACAGCGCCGAGCGCGACTGCAAGGAGGCTGCCGGCGGTGATGCCGGGGTGTTTGCGAATCTCTTCGATCGGATCGATGTCGCGGATCATCGGCGGAACCTCTTCAGTTATTGGCGTCATGAACGGAGCGACGGCTCCGCTTGAGCCAAAAGAGCGATCCGCGCCGAAATCGGTTCCGTCGCCCTCCCCCAGACCGGGCGGATTAGCCCCCTTATCAAGCCGCCTGCGGGCGCCTACATAGCCGCGATCCCGAAATGACGCCCCAAAGGACCTCGCCGTGACCGATCACGCGCCCAACGTTCCCGTTTCCGACGATCTGGCCGCCGCCTTCCAGATCGAAGGCTGGCCCGTGCGCGGTCGCCTGGTTCGCCTGGGCGCGACCATCGACAAGATCCTGGCCGCCCACGCCTATCCCGAGCCGGTCGCCGCCCTGTTGGGCGAGGCCTGCGCACTGGCCGCCCTGATCGGTTCCAGCCTGAAGTTCGAGGGTCGCCTGCTGGTCCAGGCCCAGGGCGACGGCCCCGTGCGCTACGTCGTCGCCGACTATGGCACCGACGGCTCACTGCGCGGCTATTGCCGCTACGACGAGGCCGAGGTGGCCGAGGCGTCGCAGGGCTTCGCCCGGCCCGGCGCCCGATCGCTGCTGGGCCAGGGCGTCTTTATCATGACGCTGGATCGGGGCCCCGACTTCGAGCGCACCCAAGGGATCACGCCGATCGAGGGCGAAAGCCTGTCGCTGGCGGCCGAACACTATTTCCAGCAGTCGGAACAGGTGCCGACCAAGGTGCGTCTGGCCGTCGGCCAGGTTCAGACCGAGGCCGGATCGCAGTGGCGCGCCGGCGGGGCGATGATCCAGATCATCGCCGGCGACGAGGCTCGCGGCTCGACCGAAGAGGTCTGGGACCGCACGCGGGCCCTGTTCGGCACGCTGGGCGATGACGAGTTGGTCGATCCGACGATCTCGCCCGAGACGCTGCTGTTCCGCCTGTTCCACGAGGACGGCGTGCGGCTGGAGGGCGCGCGAGAACTGACGGCCGTTTGCCGTTGCTCGCGCGAACGGATCGCCTCGGTCCTGGCCTCGTTCGATCCCGCCGAGCGCGCCGACATGTTGGAGGACGACGGCAAGATCCGCGTCACCTGCGAATACTGCGCCACGGTCTATGCGCTGGACCCCGACGAGGTCGTCGCAGAGCAGATTTGAATTGCAAAGGGCGGCTCCGAGAGCCGCCCTTCTCGTTTTAGCCTTCCAGATCCAGCGAATAGCCCGCCGAGCGGACCGTGCGGATGGGATTGGCGCTTTCGTCGGCGATGGCCAGGGCCTTGCGCAGGCGACCGACGTGGACGTCGACGGTGCGGGCCTCGACATAGACGTCCGAGCCCCAGACGGCGTCCAGCAGCTGCTCACGGCTGAACACTCGTCCGGGGTGCTGCATGAAGTGGTCCAGCAGGCGGAATTCGGTCGGGCCCAGATGGACCTCCTTGCCGTTGCGCTTCACCCGGTGCGAGACGCGATCGACAACGATGTCGCCGTGGTTCAGGCGGTCGTCGGCTAGGCCCGGACGAATGCGGCGCAGGACGGCGCGGATGCGGGCGATCAGCTCGACCATCGAAAATGGCTTGGTCAGATAGTCGTCGGCGCCGGTGTCCAGACCGCGAACCCGGTCGCTCTCCTCGCCGCGCGCCGTCAGCATGATGATCGGCAGGTTGCGGGTTTCGGCCTTGCCGCGAATGCGACGGCAGACCTCGATGCCCGACAGCTTGGGCAGCATCCAGTCCAGCAGCACCAGATCGGGAAGACGCTCGTCGATCTGGAGCATGCCCTCCTCGCCGTCGGCGGCAACGGCGACGTCGTAGCCTTCCTTTTCGAGATTATACTGAAGAAGGGTCGCCAGCGCGTCCTCGTCTTCCATCACAAGGATATAGGGCTGCACGTCGGGTCTCCGGTCTCGGGTCAGTGCGTCGAAAGGTTCGGCGTCGGATCGGAATCCTCGGCCGTAGGTTGGGCGCGCGGGCGTTCGCCCACGATGTCCTCGCCCGTGATCTCGTAGTGGACGGTCTCGGCGATGTTGGTCGCGTGGTCGCCGATCCGCTCCAGGTTCTTGGCCATGAAGAGCAGATGGGTGCAGGCGCCGATCGTGCGCGGATCGCCCATCATGTAGGTCAGCAGTTCGCGGAACAGGGCGTTGTAGTGCTCGTCGACCTCGTCGTCGGTCTGCCAGACGGCGACGGCCCGATCGAGTTCCGAGGCCGTATAGGCGTCCAGCACATCGCGCAGGCGGGTCGAGACCAGCCGTCCCATCCGCTCGATCGAACGGGTCAGGGGCTGCATCGGCTGGGCTTCGGCCAGGATCAACGCGCGCTTGGCGATGTTCTTGGCCAGGTCGCCTGTGCGCTCCAGATCGGTGGCGATCTTCATGGCGCCCAGGGTGCGGCGCAGGTCGCTAGCGACCGGCTGGCGCAAGGCGATCAGGCGGATCGCCTTCTTCTCGATATCGCGATGCAGGGCGTCCAGCTTCAGATCGCGTTCCACCACGGCGCGGGCCAGGGCGATGTCGCGCCGGGCGACGGAATCGATGGCGTCCGCGACCTGGGCCTCGGCCAAGCCGCCCATGCGGGCGATCTCGGCCGTGATCTGGTTCAGTTCGTCGCCATAGGCTTTGACGGTGTGCTGGTTCATCGGATTAGCCGAAGCGTCCCGTGATGTAGTCGAGCGTGCGCCGTTCGCGCGGATTCTGGAAGATGTCTTCCGTATCCCCGGTCTCGACCAGACGGCCCATGTGGAAGAAGGCGGTGCGTTGCGACACGCGCGCGGCCTGGGCCATCGAGTGGGTGACGATGACGATGCAGAACCGCTCGCGCAGTTCGTCGATCAGTTCCTCGATCCGCGCCGTGGCGATGGGATCCAGCGCCGAGCAGGGTTCGTCCATCAGGATGACTTCGGGGTTCACGGCGATGGCGCGGGCGATGACCAGACGCTGCTGCTGACCGCCCGACAGACCCATGGCTGACGATTGCAGGCGGTCGGCGACCTCGTCCCACAGGCCGGCGCGCTTCAGCGCCTTCTCAACGACATCGTCCATCTCGGCCTTGGACGACACCAGGCCGTGGATCTTGGGTCCGTAGGCGACGTTTTCGTAGATCGATTTCGGGAAGGGATTCGGACGCTGGAACACCATGCCGACGCGGGCGCGCAGCAGCACAGGGTCGATGGAGCGGTCGTTGATGTCCTCGCCGTCCATGGCGATGCGGCCCGTGACCTTGGCCCCGGCGATGGTGTCGTTCATGCGGTTCATGGTCCGCAGGAAGGTGGACTTGCCGCAGCCCGACGGGCCGATCAGGGCCGTGACGGTCTTGTCCGGAATATCCAGCGAGACGTCGTAGAGCGCCTGTTTGCCCTCATAGAAGACCGAGACGTCGCGCGCGGCGATCTTGATCGGACCGACGGGCGGGCTATCGACCACGGCGGGGCCCGACCGGGGCGTGGCGTCCTCGACGCGCGGTTCGGCGGCTGCGCCCTTGGACGGAGCGACTTCGGGCAGAATCTGACCGCCCATGCGCGGCGCTTCGGTCGGATCGACCGAGCCGGCGCCGGTCTGGTCCTCGGCGGAGCGGAAAATACGGAATTTCATTCTCTTACCACCGACGCTCGAAGCGCCGCCTCAGGATGATGGCCGCCGCGTTCATGATGATCATGAAGACCAGCAGGACGATGATCGCCGCAGCGGTGCGTTCGTGGAAGGCCCGCTCCGAGGCGTTCTCCCAGATGTAGATCAGCGAGGGCAGCGCCCCGACCGGCTGGTCGATGGCGTGCGGCACACCCGGCACGAAGCTGACCATGCCGATCAGCAGCAGCGGCGCGGTCTCGCCCAGGGCATGGGCCATCGAGATGATGGCGCCGGTCATTACGCCGGGCATGGCCAGCGGCAGGACGTGGCTGAACACCGTCTGGGTCTTGGAGGCGCCCATGGCCAGGGCGGCCTCGCGGATCGACGGGGGGACGGCCTTCAGCGCAGAACGGGTGGCGATGACCAGGGTCGGCAGGGCCATCAGCGCCAAGACCAAACCGCCGACGATGGGACTGGCGCGCGGCAGATGCATCCAGTTGATGAACAGGGCCAGACCCAAGAGGCCGTAGACGATCGACGGCACGGCCGCGAGGTTGTTGATGTTGACCTCGATGATGTCGGTCAGCTTGTTCTTGGGCGCGAACTCTTCCAGCCAGATGGCCGCGCCGACGCCCAGCGGAATGGCGATCAGGGCCGTGACCATCAGCATCAGGGCCGAACCGACCACGGCGCCCAGGACGCCCGCCAGTTCCGGCTGCGTCGAATCGCCGTTGGTGAACAGGGCGGTGTTGAAGTGCGAGCCGATCACGCCTTCGGTCTGCATCCGGTCCAGCCAGGCGATCTGCTGGTCGGTCAGGCGGCGTTGATCCTCGGGCGTCTCCCTGGAGATTTCGCCCTTCAGATACAGATCGGCGTCGTCGGAGAGCGGCACGGCCAGGGGCACGGTTTCGCCGATGACTTCGCTGCGCTTGGCGACCAGATCGGCGGCGACAAACTTCAGCTCCGACGAGAACAGCCGCTTCATCTGCGCGGCCTTCGTCCCGGCCGCGTCGTCCTGAATACCCATGCGGGCCAGCTGCTGCTCGGCGGCCAGTTGCTCAAAGTTTGAGCCCTGCGGATAGGCGCGGTCCACGCGCGCCGGGTCCATGAAGACCGGCACGGTGACGGTGTGGGTGTAGAAGGCGGTGTGGCCCTGCTCGACGATGCGGACCAGCAGCACGGCCAGGAACAGCATGGCGGCGGCGATGGCCAGGCGGCCATACCATTTGAAACGCGTTTCCTTGGCGTGGCGACGCTTCAGACCGGCCCGCAAGCGGTCGAGACGTCCCTTGGCGGCCGCGCCGTCGATCTGATCGGGGGTCGCGTCAGTCATATTGTTCCCGATAGGTCTGCACGATCCGGTGGGCGATGATGTTCAGCATCAGGGTGACCAGGAACAGGGTCAGGCCCAGGCCGAAGGCGGACAGGGTCTTGGCGCTGTTGAACTCCTGGTCGCCGGTCAGCAGGGTCACGATCTGCACGGTGACGGTGGTGACGGTGTCCAGCGGATTGAAGGTCAGGTTGGCGGCCAGGCCCGCAGCCATGGTCACGATCATGGTCTCGCCAATGGCGCGCGACACGGCCAGCAGCAGGGCGCCGGCGATGCCCGGCAGCGCGGCGGGCAGAAGAACCCGCTTCACCGTCTCGGACTTGGTCGCGCCCATGGCGAACGAGCCGTCACGCAGCGACTGAGGCACGGCGTTCAGAATATCGTCGGACAGGGACGACACGAACGGGATCAGCATGATGCCCATCACCGCGCCGGCCGTCAGGGCCATCTGGTTCTGAACCAGAGCCAGGTATTGACCCAGCCCGTCCAGCGGTCCGCCGATCAGGAAGAGGCCGATCTCGTTGAAGAAGACCCGCAGCAACGGCCCAACCGTCAGGGCGGCGAAGAAGCCGTAAACGACGGTCGGCACGCCGGCGAGGATCTCCAGCAGCGGCTTGATCACCGCGCGGGTCGTGCGGCCGGCGTATTCCGACAGATAGATAGCCGACAGCAGGCCGATCGGCGCAGCGACGCACATGGCGATGACCATGATCAGCAGGGTGCCGGCGAACAGCGGCACGGCCCCGAAGGCGCCCGAGGACCCAACCTGATCGGCGCGGATGGCGATCTGAGGGCTCCATTGGGTGCCAAACAGGAAGTCGAGAACCGGCACCTTCTGGAAGAAGCGGAAGCTGTCGAAGGCCAGGGAGGCGATGATGCCCAGGGTCGTCAGGACGGCGATGGCCGAGCAGACGAACAGGGCGCCGTAAATCCAGCCCTCGACCCGGTTGCGGGCGCGCGTCTGAGGCTTGATCTGCGTCAGGGCGAACAGGCCGCCCAGGATTGCGGCCAGGATGGCGGCGCCACCGCCGCCCCACGACAGAGTGCGTTCGATGCGAACCATGCGGCGCGCCTCGACCGGCAGCTGTTCGGCCAGCGGGCGTTCCCAGATCTGGAGCGCGGCCTCTCCGCGACCCACGCGGTGGGCGTCGGCGAAGAAGGCGTCGCGGCGGAACGGCTCCAGCGCCGCGACCGCATCAGGCGTACCGACCGCGGTCAACTGACGCTGAAGCGGGGCGGCGAAAACCGAGGCCAGGATCAGAACCAGAAGAGCCGGTGCGGCGACCCAGATCAGGGCATAGGCGCCGTGCTGGCCGGGGCGGGAATGGGGCTTTGCGCCGATCGCACGACGACGCGCCAACGTGCGTCCGCCCAAGAAGGCGGCCGCACTCAAGGCGACGAGGATCAGCAGATAAATCCAGATCATTCAGAAGTCCGAAGCGCCGTGCGCGAATCGACGACGGTCCTGAACATCGGGACCAACGCGGCGCGACTACTGCCTGCGAATGGTCAGCGGATTACGACGGGTCGATGACAGTTGGGTGACAGCGACCGTCCGTCGCGGCTTCAGCGTCGCTCGATCGGTTGAGGAAACCAGGCGGTGAAGGCCGCGCCCATACCCGGCGCGCTTTCGACCACCAGACCGCCCTGGTGACGGTTGATGATGTGTTTGACGATGGCCAGGCCCAGGCCCGTCCCCTGCCGCTCGCCGCTCTTTTGACCCTCGACCCGATAGAAGCGCTCGGTCAGGCGGGGCAGATGTTCGCGCGCCATGCCGGGCCCATGATCGCGCACCGTGACGGCGGCATAGGAGACGCCCGCCGTGCGGTCCGGCGTGACCAGCGGCAGTCGTGTCGCGCCAGGCATGCGCGAGGCCCAGGCCTCGTCGAACGACAGGTCCGAACGCACCGAGATTTCGACCGTGCCGTTGCGTGACGAATATTTGACGGCGTTGTCGAGAAGGTTCTGCACCACCTGCAATATCTCGTCCCGATCTCCGCTGATCGACGCCCTCGCCTCTCCCTGATCCAGGGCGATGGCGATCTCCTTTTCGCGCGTCAGAACGCTGATGGCGTCGACCACGTCGGAGGCGGCGCGGTCCAGATCGACGCGACCGGACGGCGGAATATGCTCGTTCAGTTCGATACGGCTCAGCGATAGCAGATCCGCGACCAGCCGCCCCATTCGGTCCGCCTGGGCCGACATGATGTCCAGGAAGCGGTCGCGCGCGACCACATCCTCACGTGCGTGGCCTTTCAAAGTCTCGATGAAACCGCTGAGCGAGGCCAAGGGCGTGCGCAGTTCGTGGCTGGCGTTGGCCAGGAAGTCCACGCGCATCATCTCGATGCGGCGCGAGTCCGTTTCATCGCGCAGGATCAGCAGGGCCAGCTCCGACCCGGCCTTGCCTGACGCTTCGAGTGAGAGCGGCCGGGTCCAGGCGCGCCAGCGTCGGTCGCGCTGCCCACCGGTCGCATAATCCGTGGTGCGCGCCGTCCCGCCGAAAAGGGCTTCGTCAACCGCCTCCAGCACGCCCGGTTCACGGATCACCTGAACCAGCAAGGCGCCTTGGCGCTGGATGCGCAGAAGTTCGCGCGCGGCCGCGTTCGCCATCACGATGCGTCGCCCGGCGATGTCGTCCGGCTCGCCGCCGCTGACCACCAGCACCGGATCGTCCAGCGCCTCGAACACCCGGTCGAGAAGATCGCCCGTCACCATATCGATGGCGGGCTCGGTCGCAGCGCTGTCGCTCGCGACCGGAGCCGCCAGCGATGGCTCGCCCATGTTCAGCAACCAGGCGGAAGCCGCCACGATCACCGCGCCGCCAACCAACCAATCGGCCAGTTGAGGATGCAGAATCGCCAGCACCAGCAATGTCGCTATGGCGATGCCTATGCTGGCGCCGACCGTCCATAACCGCGAAGTGGAGATCGGTGCGACGGGCGAAGGCGAGACTTCATAAGGCATGGCGTCAGGCCGACCTCCATCTGAAAGTGATTTCCGATCCTTGCACGGATTTCATGACGGCGCGTCGACAGCCAGGGCGTTCTTTAGCTTTGCCGCACGGTTTCTTTAGGATTTTCAGCCAGGATGTCGCCAAGGGAGGCCTCGTGGACCGCATCATCCATTGCATTGCGCACGATCACGATTGGCGGATCACTCTGTTCGCCGCTCTGATCTGCATGGGGGGCCTCCTCGTCGCGACTCGCGTCATGCAGCGTATGAGGACACGCGATCCCGCGCGACGCCGCCGCTCCGTCATTTTAGCGGTCATTATCGGCGCCTTGTCGATCTGGGCGACCCACTTCGTCGCCATGCAGGGTTTTGTCGCCGGCGTTCCAGTGCGCTACGATACGGGTCTGACATTGGCCTCGCTTGGGGTGGCTCTCGCCATGATCGCGCTGACGATCGGCTCCACCATGCTGGGCAGGGGCCCGCAGTGGCGCATGCTGGCGGCCGTCGTCGCCGTCGTTGGCGTGGGCGCCATGCACTACCTCGGTATGGCGGCGATCCGGGCGCCGGCGCACATCAGTTGGGACCCAGGCCTCGTCGCAGCATCGATCATCGCCGCCCTTGCGATCGGCTGTCCGACGGCCTTCTTCTATCGTCGGGGAAGCCCCTTCAGATTGATCGTCACTGCCGCATGTCTTTCGGCGACAGTGATCGTTCTTCATTTCGTCGGCATGGCCGCGATCAATGTCTCGCCCGATTTCTCGATCGCCAATGATCAGGGCCTGTCGAGCGGAGCCATAAAAATCCTCCTGGGCTCGATCCTGCTGTTGATCTGCGGAGTCGGCGTCGCCTTGGGCGTTATGGACCTGAGGTCGGCCACCACCTCGCTTCGCCGCATTCGCGAAGCCGTGGACGCCATGCCGGACGGTCTGGGCTTCTATGATTCCAGGGATCGGCTGGTGCTATGGAATGCGCGCTACGCCGAGGTGAACCCCGAGTTGGAACCCCACCTGATCGTCGGCCTTACCTTCCGTGAAGCGCTGCGGATCGGCATAGACGAAGGCCGCTACCCAGAGGCGGCGGGCCGTGAAGAGGAATGGCTGAACGAACGCATAAAGGCGCGTCGTCAGTTGTCCTCCAGCATCGAGCAGCAGGTCACCGGAGGACGCTGGCTGCGGATTCAGGACCGGCGCACCTCCGAAGGCGGCACGGTCACCGTCTGCAGCGACATCACCGATTTGAAACGCGACGCCCAGGCTTTGGCCGAGGCGCGTGACGCCGCCGAATCGGCCAATGTCGCCAAGAGCCAGTTCCTGGCAAATATGAGCCACGAGATTCGTACGCCCCTGAACGGCGTGATCGGCCTGTCCCAGGCGCTGTCCAAGACCGACCTGACGCACGAGCAGCGCGAAATGCTGGACCTGATGCAGGCGTCGGGAAAGACGTTGCAGACCCTGCTCAGCGACATTCTGGATCTGGCCCGCGTGGAATCGGGCAAGCTGGAGCTGACCGAAGACGCCTTCGAACTGGCGACAGCCGTGCGCGAAGCGGCGCAACTTTATGCCGAGAATGCGCGCGAGAAGCACCTCGACTTCCACGTCGACATCGATCTGGAAGACGACGTCTGGATTTTGGGCGACGCGGTGCGATTGAAACAGGTGCTGACCAACCTGATCTCGAACGCCGTAAAGTTCACCAGCAAGGGTTTCGTCGGCCTGATCGTGCAGCGGGGCGCGGATCGCGAGGGTTCGCCCGTGCTGCGCTTCACCGTTGAGGACAGCGGCATCGGCTTCGACGCCGCGACGCGCGCGCGCCTGTTCAGCCGATTCGAACAGGCGGATGGCGGAATCACGCGCAGATTCGGCGGGTCGGGCCTGGGTCTGTCCATCTGTCGTCAGCTGGCCGAGATGATGGGCGGCGATCTCGACTGCGAAAGCGAGCCCGGCTCGGGTGCGGCCTTCATACTGACCCTGCCGTTGAGGCCGGCCCGGCCGCCCATGGCGAGGGAACAATCGGCGCGGCAACCCGCCGTTGCCGCTCAGGAACGGCCGGTGCGGGTTTTGGTGGCGGACGACCATCCGACTAATCGTCGCGTCATCGAGCTCATCCTCGCCCAGACCCCGGCGCAGATCGTCATCGCAGAAGATGGCGCGCAGGCGCTCGAGGCCTTCCGAAGCGCGGCGTTCGACCTGGTGCTGATGGACATGCAGATGCCGATCATGGACGGACTGACGGCGACGCAGGAGATTCGCCTGCACGAGGCGACCATGGGTCTGGATCGCACGCCGATCGTCATGCTGACCGCCAACGCCATGCCGGAGCACGTCGCCGCCGGACGGGCGGCGGGCGCCGACCACCATTTGGCAAAACCCTTCAACGCCGCCGAACTGCTGGGCATCGTCGCTGCGCCGACGTCGCTACTGACGGATTGCGCAAAAGCGGCCTGACCCGTTCCTGAAGCGGAACCTTTGACGGTTGCGCCTCGGACCTGATGCGTGTAATAGCCCGCGCTCTTGAATTCGAGGGTTCATCACCCCCGCCGCGAGAGCCCCGGGTTGGCGCGGCGTTTCCGTTGTTGTTGAGGCGAGCCACATGGCCGAGATCATTCTGAACGTGGACGTCCGCGATGGCGTCGGCACCGGCGGCGCTCGCGCTGCGCGTCGCGCCGGTTTCGTGCCGGGCATCCTTTACGGCGGCGACAAGGCCCCCGTCGCCATTTCGGTGAACGAGAAGGACTTCCGCAAGTCGCTCTACACCGGCAAGCTGCTGGGCCACCTGGTGACCCTGAAGTACGGCGACGAGACCCAGCCGGTCATCGCCAAGGACGTGCAGTTCGACCCCGTTTCGGACCGCCCCCTGCACTTCGACCTGATGCGCGTCGATGAGAAGGCCCCGGTCAAGATCGAAGTGCCGGTGCACTTCCTGAACGCCGACGAAGCGCCCTTCGCCCGCCAGGGCGGTTCGCTGGAAGTCGTCCGCCACGCCGTCGAAATCCTGGTTCGCGCTGACCAGATTCCGGAAGAACTGGTCGTCGACCTGGCCAAGTCGCAGATGGGCGACACCATCCGCATCTCGGACATCACCCTGCCCAAGGGCGCGGAAGCCACCATCACCGACCGCGACTTCGTGATCGCCACGATCAAGGTTTCTTCGGCTGCTCTGTCGGCCGCCGCCGACGAAGCCGCCGACGCCGAAGCGGCTCCGGTCGAGAAGATCGAAGACTGATCCTTCGTCGCTTCGACAAGATCATGCCCCGCCCGGTTCGCCGTGCGGGGCTTTTCTTTGCCTGACGCAAACGGCAAGAGGACGCCATGATCATCATCGCGGGGCTCGGCAATCCGGGCGGGAAATACGAAAACAACCGGCACAACATCGGCTTCATGGCCGCCGACGAGATCGCGCGCCGGTGGCGGTTCGGTCCAGAGCGCGCCAAGTTCCAGTCGATCGTCAGCGAGGGTCTGATCGACGGGACCAAGGTCATGCTGATGAAACCCCAGACCTATATGAACGAAAGCGGTCGGGCGGTCGGCGAGGCGGCGCGGTTCTACAAGATCAAGCCGAGCGAAATCATCGTCTTCCACGACGAGATCGACCTGGCCCCCGGGCGGTTCCGCATGAAGACGGGCGGCGGCGCGGCGGGCCAGAACGGCATCCGCTCCCTGATCAGCCACCTGGGCGCCGACTTCCGACGCGCCCGCATGGGCATCGGTCATCCGGGCGAGAAGGAATTGGTCATGCCCCACGTTCTGAGCGACTTCCACAAGGCGGAACAGCCTTGGCTGGACGCCATGCTCCAGGCCTGCGCCGACGCCCTGCCTTTCGCGATCGCCGGCGATGACGAACGCTATCAGGGCGAGGTCATGCGCCTGGCCCCCGCGCCCAAGTTCAGCCCCCGCCAGGCCGCGCGCGGCGAGCTTTAGGGCAAACCGCCGCCTATCACGTCGCCGCAAAACGCCGTAGAGGCCAGACGTGACCCGCGCCCAGGCCGACAATTGGTCGATCTCGCAATCGCTCGCCTTCCTGGCGGCGGTGTTCGCGCTCGTGCTCGGAACCCTGTTGCCGTTCGCGGCTCTCGCGGCGGTCCAGCCGGGTCATCCGCTGGTCATCTGTTCGGCGGAAGGTCCCCAGACGATCCAGTCCGGCGGCATGGACGGCCCGGTCAACAAGCACGTCGGGGCCAAATGCGCCGCCTGCGTCATGCCGTTGGCCGCCGCCTTGCCCTGCCCGCCTGCGCCCCAGCCGGCGCCGGTGGTCCGCACCGTCGAGCGCGTCGTCTATGTCGCCGCCAGCGTCAGCCCGCCGCCGCCCGCGCGCGCGCCGCCGCGTCCGCCGTCCACCGCCCCACCCCACGCCTGAACCAGACTCCAAGCCCGCGCCGGCCCCAGCGCCCGCGCGCCGTCTCGTTCTGATTTCAGGTTCACTCCATGTCCTTCAAGACTACCGCAGCGCCCTGCGCGCTGCTGCTCGCCGCCCTTGCCGCTCCCGCCTTTGCCCAGGAGACGCCTACGGAGCTCGATAGCGTCATCGTCACGGGCCAGCGTAACCCAGATGACCCCGCCGTCGTTGCTGAGGCTCGCGATCGTTTGTCCCGCACGCCCGGGGCCGTCGCCGTCGTCGCCTCAGAAAGCTATGAGGATCGCTACGCACTCGGATTCGCCGATACACTTCGCTCCGTGCCCGGCGTGTTCGCTCAACGGCGATGGGGCGAAGAAGTCCGTCTGTCGATTCGAGGATCGGGCATCGGCCAGAGCCTGCACCTCAGGGGCGTCTTGCTGGCACAGGATGGCGTGCCCTTCAGTCAGCCAGACGGTTTCGGCGACTTCCAGGAACTGGACCCGTTGGTCGCGCGGTATTTTGAAGTCTACAAGGGCGGCAACGCCCTGCGTTTCGGCGGTGCTGCATTGGGCGGGGCCATAAACGTCCTTACGCCGACCGGCCGCAATGCGCCGTTTTCGAATCTGCTCCGATTGGAGGGCGGCTCTTTCGAAACGCGGCGTGCACACGGAGCCATCGCGCGTGAGTTCGGCCCATGGGATTTTTACGCGGCCGCGACATGGTCAGGCAGCGAGGGTTTCCTCGACCACCAAGATTCCGACAGCAAGCGGCTGACGCTGAACATCGGGCGTCAATTCGGCGAGGACCGTGAACTGCGTTTGATTGTGCAAGCCAACGACCTGGACCTGGACATCTCGGGCACCCAGACGTTGGACAAGGCGCTGAACAAGCCGCGCGATCCCGATCCCTTTGTCCGCAACCTGGACTTTGGCCGAGACATCAAGTCGGTGCGTGTGACGGCGCAGACTCGCTGGCGACTGACGGACGAGTTGGTGTTCGAAGCTGGCGCCTACGCTGTCGACAAACACCTGTTCCACCCCGTGCCCGTGGTGCTGGACAATGACTATCAGTTCTGGGGCGGCTTTTCGCGTTTGGACTGGGCTGGGCGGTTGGGCGAGCTGCGAGCCGATGCCTTTGCCGGCGCCTACTTCCGAACAGGCGACAACGACAGCGCAGTCTTCCTCAACACCGGCGGTGGCAACCCCGGATTCCAAATCGGCAGCACGTTGCAGAATGCCACGGGCATGGATGTCTTCGCCGAGGGGCGCTTGTTCGTGACCGACCAGTTAGCTTTGATAGCGGGCGGCACCTGGGGCCGAGCCGAGCGCGACGTCGACAACCATCTGGTCCCGGCCAATAGCGCCCAGCGAGACTATGACTGGTTTGCCCCCCGGGTCGGCCTGCTGTGGGAACAGCCCGATGGATCGCAAATTTACGCGAACGTGACGAAGTCGGTGGAGGCCCCGACATTCCTGGAGCTCGTGCAGACGCCAGTACCCCAGTTTGTCGATCTCGATCAGCAGGAAGCCTGGACCGCAGAGATTGGCGCGCGGGGCCAACGCGGCGCGTTTCGCTACGACATCGCCCTCTATCGCTCTCACCTGAAAGGCGAACTGCTGAACTACGTCGTCATCCCCAACAATCCGCCTCTCAGCTTTAACGCCGAGGACACGGTGCACCAGGGCATCGAAGCCGGATTGGATTGGAGGTTGGTCGACAATGGCCGCGAACGCCTGACTTTGCGCCAGACATACACCTGGTCAGACTTCTTCTTCGACGACGATGCCACCTATGGCGATGGCCGGCTGCCCATTATCCCCGAACATGCCTATCGCGCGGAGTTGAAGTATGAACACCCCGCCGGCTGGTTCATCGCGCCATCCGTCGAATGGGTGCCCCAGGACATCTATGTCGACTACGCCAATCAGCTGAAATATCCAGGATACACCATACTTTCGCTCAACGCGGGCGTCGATCTGCCAGGAGGGGTGTCGCTGTTCGCAGACCTCCGCAATCTGACCGACAAGAAGTACGTCTCCAACGCCAATGCGATCACCGACGCGCGCACGGCGGCAGCGGATGTCTTCACGCCAGGCGAAGGACGTTCGGCCTATGTGGGGTTGCGTTATGCGTTCTAAGTCTGGCGACGCCTCAATGTCCGACGCCTATCGCGCGGTCTGGCGCTGGCATTTCTACGCCGGCGTCTTCGTCATGCCGGTGCTGATGCTGCTGGCCCTGACTGGGGGGCTTTATCTGTTCAAGGATGAGATCGACGGCTTTCTGTATCGCGACATGATCCGCGTGCCGGCGGTTCAGGCTCAAGCGTCGCCGGATGCGTGGGTGGCTTCGGCCGCCCAGGCCGCAGGCGGGGGGCGCGTCGCCAACCTGATCATGCCCGCGCGTGACGATCAGGCGATCCGGATCAGGGTCGATCGACCGGATGGGGTGCAGAAGACGGTCTTCGTCGATCCGCACACCGGCCGGGCCACCGGGGTCATTCCGGCGGGCGGGTTCATGGAGCTGGTCAAGAAGACGCACAGCCTGACCTTGCTGGGGCGGCCGTTCAACATTCTGGTCGAGATCGTCGCCGGCTGGACGATCATCCTGTTCGCCACAGGCCTCTATCTGTGGTGGCCGCGCGGGCGGGGCGTCGCGACCTTTGCGCCGCAGACGACCGACAGCCGCCGCCGGCCGTTCTGGCGCGACCTGCATGCGCTGACGGGGTTCTATGTCGGCGGGGTCGTGCTGTTTCTGGCCGTGACCGGCATGCCGTGGTCGGCGGTCTGGGGCGACAAGGTCATGGGGGCGGTCAAGGAGACGGGGCTGGGGCGGCCGCCCGCCCCCGTCGCCGGCGCCTGGCAAAGGGCGCAGCACCACGATGCGCCGGTCGGGGCCGGTTGGACCATGGAGGGCATGGTGATGACCCACGACCACGCCGGCCATGGCGGCCTGGCGCAGGTTCTGCGGGTCGCGGATCAGGCCAGCCTGGCGCTGCCCTATGCGGTGAACATCCCCAAGGCTGACGACACCGCCTATACGCTGACGACCCAGGCGACACGGGTTCAGGACAGCCGGTCGCTCTATGTCGATGCGGCCTCCGGGCGGCTGCTGGGCGACATCGGCTATGACCAGTTCGGCGCCGGCGCAAAGGCCATCGAGTTCGGCATCTATACGCACCAGGGCACGCAGTTCGGCCAGGCGAACCGCATCGTCATGCTGCTGGGCTGCATCGGCGTTTGGCTGCTGGCGATCAGCGGCCTGGTCATGTGGTGGAAGCGCCGCCCGCCCAATCTGTCGCGCCGACGCCTGGGCGCGCCGCCCGCCCCGCCGGGACCGCGTGCGCGCGCCGCTGTCCTGGGCATCGTCCTGCCCCTCGCCATCCTCTATCCCCTGACGGGACTGAGCCTGATCGCGGCCGTATTGCTCGACCGAGCCCTACGACCGATGATCCGGCGCCGTTCCGCCGCCTCGTGAAAGACCTGACGCCATGAAGATCAAACTCGCCCTTGCCGCCGCCGCCCTGTCGCTGGCGGCCTGCAATCCGTCCGAGCCGGCCAAGGCGCCCGCCGCGGAGACGCCGACGGCGACCGCCGCCGTGACCGCCACCGACGCCTGGTGCCGCCCGTCGCCGAACGGGGCCAAGGCCGGCGGCTGCTACGTCACCCTGACCGCCGCGACCGACGACCGGCTGATGGGCGGATCGACGCCGCGCGCCGGATCGCTTCAGGTCCACGAGATGAAGACCGAGAACGGCATGATGAAGATGGCCGAGCTGACGGCGGGCCTGCCCCTGCCCGCCGGTCAGGCCGTGGCCCTGGCGCCGGGCGGCAACCACCTGATGCTGATCGGCCTGACGGCGCCTCTGGTGGCCGGCGAGACCGTGCCCCTGACCTTGCAGTTCGCTTCGGCGCCGGCGATCACGGTTCAGGCGCAGGTTCGCCAACCGGCCATGGAAGGCATGGATCACGGCGCCCACTGACCTCAGTTGAAGCGCGAGCCTGACAAACGGTTCTGAACCCGCTAAAGGCTCGCGCCTCACGAGGAATACCATGGCTCTTAAAGTCGCGATCGTCGGCCTGCCCAACGTCGGCAAGTCCACCCTGTTCAACGCCCTGACCAAGACGGCGGCGGCCCAGGCGGCCAACTATCCGTTCTGCACCATCGAGCCGAACACCGGCGACGTGGCGGTGCCCGAGGCGCGTCTGAACGCCCTGGCCGAGATCGCCGGTTCGAAAGAGATCATCCCGGCCCGCATCACCTTCGTCGACGTCGCCGGTCTGGTGCGTGGCGCGTCCAAGGGCGAAGGCCTGGGCAACCAGTTCCTGGCCAACATCCGCGACTGCGACGCCGTGGCCTTCGTCGCGCGCTGCTTCGTCGATGACGACATCACCCACGTCGAGGACCGCATCGATCCGATCGCCGATCTGGAGATCATCGAGACCGAACTGATGCTGGCCGACATGGAAAGCCTGGAGCGCCGGCGGCCGCAGCTGGAGAAGCGCGCTAAGGGCGGCGACAAGGAGTCGGCCCTGACGCTGAAGCTGGTCGATCTGGCCCTGGCCCAGCTGAACGCCGGCAAGCCCGCCCGCACCGCCGAGGTGTCCAAGGAGGACATCAAGGCCTGGCACATGCTGCAACTGCTTACCGCGCTTCCCGCCCTCTATGTCTCGAACGTCGAGGAAGGCTCGGCCGACAAGGGCAACGACCTGTCCGACAAGGTCGCGGCCCGCGCCGCCCAGGACAACGCCAACTCGGTCGTCATCTCGGCCCAGATCGAGTCCGAGATCGCCGTACTGGACGACGAGGAGCAGAAGGAGTTCCTGGAGACCCTGGGTCTGGAAGAGCCCGGCCTGAACCGTCTGATCCGTGAGGCCTATAAGCTGCTGGGCCTGCAGACCTATTTCACGGTCGGGCCCAAGGAAGCCCGCGCCTGGACCATCAATGTCGGCGACACCGCGCCCCAGGCCGCCGGCGTGATCCACACCGACTTCGAAAAGGGCTTCATCCGCGCCGAGACCATCGCCTTCGACGACTTTGTCGCTCTGCGTGGGGAAGCCAAGGCGCGCGAGGCGGGCAAGCTTCGCGCCGAAGGCAAGTCCTATGTCGTCAAGGACGGCGACGTGATGAACTTCCTGTTCAACTAGGCGGCGCGGCAGGCGGGGTTTCGGCCCCGTCCTTCTTCATCATCTTCGCCAACGGATTGTCGGGTTCGGGCGCGCGCGGCGACGCCGGGCAACGCGCCAGCTTGGCTGTCAGCATATCGCGATCCACATAGGTCAGGGTCAGCACGTCTCCGGCTGCGCCCATATGCACACGCTCGCTCACGGCCCGGCCCTGCGCCATGCACGACAGGGCGGCGACGTAGCCTGAGCCCCGCTCGTCTATTCGCGTGATGTCGCACTTGCGGTCATAGGCGTCGAACCGCATCGGCGTGATGGTGATGGGACTGTTCTGGCCCTGCGGCCGAGCGCACCAGGCGGGATTCGCCGCCCACACGCCCACGAAACTGCGCGGCCCGCGAGACGCCAGCGATGACGGTCCCGGCGCCTCGACCGGCTGCATGGCTTCGGGCGTGTGAAGCGGCGCGGCCGGTTCATTCGGCGGATTGACCCGATCGTCTCCACAGGCCGCAAGGAGGGCGAAGGCGCCAAGCGCCGGAAGCAGGGCCGTTTTCATCTCGCCACAACGCAACGGCCAAGGTTCAGGTTCAACACACCCAATTATTGCGGTTGATTCTGATAATCGTTCGCATTAACACCCTGCCAATCACTAAGCGGGGCTATTGATGCGTACTCTCTTCCTCCTTTCCACCGCCGCGACCGCCATTGGGTCGGCCCTGATCGCCCAGCCCGTTCGCGCCGAAACGCCCGTCACCGTCTCGCCCGCCACTGAGGTCGATCCGGTCGTCGTCCTGGGAACCCGTTCGCGGCGCCTGGCGTCGAATGTCCCCGGCACGGTGAGCGTCATCGACGCCGAGCAGATCGAGAGCCTGCTGGCGGCGGACATCAAGGACCTGATCCGGTTCGAGCCGGGCGTCAGCGTCCCCACCTCCCCTGCGCGGTTCAGCCTGGCCCTGTCCGGCGCGGGCCGCGACGCCAACTCCGGCTTCACCATTCGCGGCATGGGCGGCGACCGGGTGCTGATCATCAACGATGGCGTGCGCTTTCCTGCGGGCTTCTCTTTCGGGGCGCAGGCGGTGGGTCGTGGCGGTTACAACGATCTGGATCTGGTCAAGTCGGTCGAAATCCTGCGCGGCCCGGCCTCTGCGCTTTACGGCTCTGACGGCATCGCCGGCGCCGTGGCCTTCACGACCAAGGATCCGTACGACTTCCTGACCGGCGACCAGACCTTCGGCGCACGCGGTCGCGTGGCCTACAACTCTGCAGACGAAGGCTGGACCGAGGGCGTGGCCTTCGCCGGTCGGTCAGGATCGCTGTCGGGCCTGTTGGCCTATACGCGTCGCGATGCGCAAGAGACGGAGAACAAAGGATCGGTCGCAGGCGTCGGCGCGACCCGTACCGAACCCAACCCTCAGGATTTCAGCTCCAAAGCCTATCTCGGCAAGCTGGTGTGGGAGGTGAACCCGAACCACACCCTGCGCCTGACCTATGACCATCTGGATTCGGAGATGGACGGCGACGCGCTGAGCAGCCGCTCGGCGACCGTTTTGGCCGTCACCGCCCACGACGAAACCCAGCGCGACCGCGTCAGCGGGGACTGGCGCTTCCAGGACTTCGCAGGCCTCAGCGACGGCTCGGTCTCCGTCTATTGGCAGGACGCCACCACGCGCCAGTACACCTTCGAGGATCGCGCGACCCTGGCCGACCGCGTGCGCGACACCACCTTCGACAACACCGTCTATGGCTTCGCCGCCCAAGGTGCCCGCGTCTTTGGCGAGGGAAGCGCGGTTCAGCACCGCGTCACCTTCGGCGGCGACTGGTCGATGACGAAACAGGAAGGCCTCCGCGACGGCGTGACCCCGCCGGTGGGTGAGACGTTCCCCATCCGCGCCTTCCCCAAGACCGAGTTCCAGCTGGCCGGCCTGTTCGTGCAGGACGAGATCGAACTGCTGAATGGGGCGCTCAGCATCATCCCGGCCGTCCGTTACGATTGGTATGATCTATCGCCCAAGGTCGACGCCCAGTTCCCCGCCGCCGCCTCAGCTCAGAGCGACGATCACATCTCGCCCAAGCTGGGCGTGGTCTATTGGACCGGGGCGCACCTGGGCGTCTTCGCCAACTACAGCCTGGGCTTCCGTGCGCCGTCGCCTATGCAGGTGAACAACTATTTCGAGAATCCGGTCTTCGGCTATCGCTCGATCCCGAACCCGAACCTGTCGCCCGAGACCAGCGAGAGCGTCGAGGCCGGTTTCCGTCTGCGCGACATCGATGTGGCGGGCGGCAAGATGCGGCTGAACACCACCGCCTTCGCCACACACTATGACGACTTCATCGACCAGGTCGCAGTCAGCGGCACGGGCGTCCCTGGCGTCGATCCGCTGGTCTATCAGTACGTGAACCTGACCGAGGTTGACATCCGGGGGCTGGAAGCGCGCGCCGACCTGTATTGGGAAAACGGCTTCAGCCTGATCGGCTCGGCCGCCTACGCCGAGGGCGAGCAGACCACTGATGGCCGTCGAACGGCGCTTGGCAGCGTCGATCCGGTGAAGGTGGTCGCGGGCCTGAACTACGCTGCGCCGTCTGGCGCCTGGGGCGGATCGGCGACCGTCACCTGGTCGGGCAAGAAGGACCAGACGACCTATAATCTGTCGTGTGCGAACGCCTGCTATCTGGGCGACAGCTTCACCCTGCTGGACCTGACAGCCTATTGGAATGTGACGGAGCGGACGACGCTGCGCGCCGGCGCCTTCAACGTCTTTGACGAGACCTATGGCTGGTGGAGCGATGTGCGCGGTCTGTCCGCCACATCCGCCGTCAAGGATGCCTACACCCAGCCGGGCCGCAACTTCGGCGTCTCCCTGACCCTGCGCCTGTAAGCGACCATGAAATCTTCCCCTACTTCAAGGAGCCGCCCGATGCGCGCCATTCTGATCGCCGCCGCCCTGCTGACGACGACGGCTCCGGCCGCCCTGGCCCAGCAGGCGACCGCCACGACCACGGCGACTGCGACACCGGCCAACGTCTTCGAACTGGATCGCCAGTCGATCCTGGCCCAGGCCGGTCAGTACCGCGTCCACTTCGACATGCGCGAGAACGTGAGCTTCCGCGCCGATTACGACCCGCTGGAAGAGAAGCTGTCGGGCGGCAGCGAGATCGTGCGCGTCGTCTACGACAAGGGCGACCGCATCAGTCTTCAACACATCCTGGTGATGGAGCATGAGGGCCAGGTGATGGTCATCAAACACTGGCGTCACGACTGGGTCTATCAGCCCCAGACGGTCCTGACCTATGCCGGGCCGAACCAGTGGACGCTGACGGCGGTGCCCGAGACCGAGCGCGCCGGCGCCTGGTCACAAACGGTGTGGCAGACCGACGATTCGCCTCGCTACGGCGGCGTCGGCCGCTGGACCTATGACAACGGCCTTTCGGCCTGGACCTCGAACGCCACGTGGCGGCCGCTGGCGCGTCGCGATGCGGTTCGCAATCCCGTCTATGACCGCTATCTGGGCACGAACCGTCACATCCTGACGCCGGACGGCTGGGTGCATATCCAGGACAATATGAAGATGTCGGGCAGGGCCGGCGGCGAACCCATCGCCATCGTCCAGGAAGACGTCATCAACACCTACGACCGCTCCACCAGCTATTCACCCCAAGCCGGCGACGACTACTGGATCAAGACCCAAGGCTTCTGGGCCGCCGTGCGCGACGCCTGGGACGCCGCCATCGCCGCCCATAACGGCGTCCATCTGCAGGAGGCCGGAGACACGGGCTCCGTCACCGGCAGGCCGTTGATGGATCTGGCGCAACAGATCGCAGACGGCAAAACGACCGAGGTGGACGCCATCGCCAAGGCTCGCGCCCTGATCGCCGAGGCCACGACGCCGCACTGACCATCCCCCAGCGCGGAGCGTGAGACGGCGGCCGCTTCATCCGGTCGCCGTTTTGCGTCAGCTCAGAACCACGCGGCCGTCGATCATGCGGAAGGCCACGCCGGTGCGCTGGAACAGGCGCGCGATGACGGCGGACGGATCGGACGCGCCCTGGTCCAGCAGCCGCTCGACATCGCCGCGCAGCGACGGGTCGCGCGATGTGCGGGTCAGGGCCGTCAGCCATTCCTCGCGGCTGAGCACGCTGTCCGGTTGACGCAACAGGGGTCTGAGGAAGTCGAACCAGTCGCCGCCGGTCCGCTGGCGTTGCGCGCCCTCCGCCGCCAAGGCGAAGACGGCCCCGCAGGCGTAATAGGCGCGGTGTTCGCCCCGGGCGCCGGCCTGGGCGACCGGCTTGCGCGCCAGGCTGACGCAGTCGTCCACCTCGGACTGAAGCTCGGCCCGGTCGTCATAGTTTGCATCGAGGGCCTTCAGGGCGCGCACGGCCATCAGGTCGGCCCCGCCCTCGGTGATCCAGGCCTCGTCGGCGAAGGCGTATCGCACCGTCTGTCCCAGCCAAAAATGCGCCCCCTCATGGCCGATGAACCAGCGCGAACGCTCCACGATTTCCGGCTGCGGCGAGGTCACGCCCCGCCCCTCGAACGACATGACGATCAGGCCCGGAAGGACGCTGCCGCCCATGCTCGTCATGCTTTCGGTCGGCCCGTTCCAGGCCACCATGACGATGGGCGTATCGCCGCCGGAGCCTGGCGCGCCGAGGCGATCGCGATAATAGTGACCGACACGCGGCGCAAAGCCCCGGATCTCCTCGCCGATCCACGGCGGCAGGTTGGGGTCCATGACGGTCGACAGGCCATCGCCCGGCGTCACCGTCGCCTCGCCCAGCAGGACATAGCTGCGCTCGTCCGTCGTGGTCAGTTCGTCGCGGCGGCGGCCGTTGAACAAGACGGGTCCGTTCTCGTCCCGCCACGTCACGCGCGAGGGGCCGCCATCCAGGCGGATTCGGTTCAGGTCGTCCGGCACCTGCTCGGCCGCCTGGGCCGACGGCAAGGCGAAGACATCCAGTTGCCGCGTCGGCAGGGCCACGGCGCCATTGGAGAACAGCAGGGTCGGATATTCGGCCTCCAGATCCACCGCCTGTGGCCGAACGCGCAAGCGGACCTCGCGCGGCACGGGACCGCCGTCCGTGCTGCGGATGATGTCGTAATGGCCGCGTCGCTCCATGACGACGCCGGGCGTCTCGACCGTCCATTGGCGCGGCCGCCAGGGCTGGCGCGAATCCTGTTCCAGCGCCGAATCCTGGAAGGCCCAGACCGGCACATCGCGCCCGAAGCGATAGTCGATGTTCAGGTGATCGCCGTCGCGGGTCACCGTCACCTGGGGTCCGCCCTCCTCCTGAAAGGTCGCCGGCGCCGACATGGGCCCGGCGGCGCACGCGCCGCTCATTAGGGCGAGGGCTAGAACGGCGGAAGAAGCGAAAGCGTGGACGCGCAAGGGCGATCTCCTGAAGGGCGCTCGGCGCGAAGCCTAGCGGTCGTCAACGCGCCGCGTCAGCTTACGGTTTCGTCAGGCTGAGGCCCGTTCCAAGGCGCGGCCCGCCGCCGCCAGTTCGCCGGCCATCACGGCCTTCAGCCGCTCCGGCGCCAGGATCTGCACCTGCTCGCCCCAGGTGAACAGATGCCAGGCCAGCTCACGCATGCCCGAGGCGCGGAACCGCACGATCACGCCGCCGTCCGACTGATCTTCGAACGACTGGGTCGGGTGCCAGCGCCAGCCCCTGGCCTCGGCAGCGCCCTCGGGCATGATGCGCAGCACGACATCCTCGATCTCGTCCTGATAGATGCCGAAGGACTGGCTTGCGAAGACGCCGAGGTCGAAATCGGCGGGCGGCACGGCCATCCCTTCCTGCGGGGCGACTTGGCTCATCCGGTCCAGGCGAAAGGTCTGGATGCGGCCGGTCTCGCGGTCGGCGGCGACCAGATAGTTGACCCGGCCGAACATGACGCCGCACGGCGCCACGCTGCGCCGACGCGGCTCGGCGCCCGGACGGGAATAGGTGAAGCCCAGCGGCTGTTGCGCCAGCACCGCCGCGCGAATGGCGGTCAGCATGGCCTCGTCGGCGGAGGGTCGCGGGCCGGCCTGGACCGCAATGGTTTCGGCCCGGACCAGGGCCTCCAGATCCGGCGCCATCCGGTTCAGAGTGGTCGACCGCATCGCCGCCTTCAGCTTGCGCTCCAGCCCCTCCAGCGCCGTGGCGCGCGCCGGTTCGCCGGCGGCGCGCAGGGCGGTCGCGGCCTTGGACAGTTCCAGCATTTCGGTCGCCGTCGGGGCCTGTTCGAACGCCGACAGCCCGCCCCGGATGCGCCAGCGTTTTGACGGCGGATCGGAGACCTCGTCCACCTGCGGGAACAGCATCAGCACGGCGTCGCGCATCCGCTCGGCGGTGCGACGGCCGACGCGCATGTCGCGCGCGATCTCGTCCAGGCTCAGCCCTTCGGCGCTGGCGGCCATGCGGCGCGCCAGATCGATCACCATCGCCGCCTTGTCGTGTCTCAAAGTCTTCGCCGATCCCTACGTCCGTTTCTGACGCAACACTGCTTCATAACGACATCATCGACAAGAGGCCCCCCGCTTCAGGAGATCATCAGATGGCGCACTTCCAACCCACCCCTTCGCTCGCTCATTCGGCCGTCAACGCCAGCCGCTACGTCATAGTCCCGTGCGAGGCCGATGGGTCGTCCGACCTCGCCGTGATCTGGGATCGGCTGGAGGAACAGGTGGTGGACGTCATCTCGGCCGCCGCCAGCAGCCGCTATTCGGACGAGGACATGCTGTGGGACGAAGGCCGGGCCGGCGACATGGCGTCGGAATGGCGAATGGCCGCCTGAACTCAGGCCGCCTTCGGCTTGGTCCAGCGGTCGATCATGCGCTGGGCCGGCTGCTCGACCAGTCGGTGCGCCACGACGGCGACGGCGACGATGAAGCCGAACATGGCGACGGCGAACAGGTCGTTAAGCCAGACCGAGCCGAAGTCGATGCGACGAACCGGGACCAGGTCCAGCTTTCTGGCCACGATCATCATCACGGTCAGGATAAACATGTGGACCATGTAGATGGCGAACGACCACCGCCCCAGGGTGACCAGAGCCGGATGGTCCAGCACGCGTGACAGCGCCCCCTCCTCGCCGGCGAAGACCCAGATTAGCGCCACGAAGATCAAGGTGACGGCCACGGTGATCGGCCCCTGAGCATAGCCGATGAAGACGCAGGCCGCGACGATGGCCGCGATCTCCAAAAGCGTCGCGACGCCGCCCTTGAGCCGCGGAAGGCGTGTCCAGAGCCCCTGCAGCAAACAGCCCAGGAAGAAGCCATAGACCGCGCGCGGCACAGCGAAGTCATAGGTCGTGTTCATCCAGCGCCGAGCGTAGCTGAGCACCAGCACACCGCCGATGATCGCCAGCACCAGCCCGATCCAGCGGAAACGCTTGGGCGCAATCAGCACCAGGCCCGCGAAGATCAGATAGCAGGCCCATTCGGCGCTGAGCGTCCACGACGGCCCGTTCCAGGTCAGATAGGGATGCACATGCCAGGCCTGGATCAGCGCCAGATTGGTGAAGATCGCCTCGATCGATCGATCCCGCGTGAAAGGCGGCGCGCTGTCGAAATGGAATACAAGCCGCGCCAGCTCCAACCCGATGAAGGCCGCCAGCATCAGCAGATGCAGCGGCCAGATCCGCCCGAAGCGCCGCACCATGAACCGCCCGGCGTCGCGTCCCGACTGCAGTCGATTCGCATAGGCATGGGCGATGACGAAGCCCGACAGGACGAAGAAATAGTCGACGAACAGATAGGAATGCTGAATGAAACCCCAGTCGCGCCAATGACTTGCAACCGGCATGTGAAACATCACGACAAGGATGGCGCACACACCCCGCAGGGAATCCAAAGCCTCAAAACGGCGATGGGCGGCAGGAAGAGGTTCGGACAGGGTGTTCACGGACGCGTGATAGCGCCGGTCAAGGTTGCGCGATAGGGGTCTGAAGAGACTTCAGTCCGAGCTGGCTTTGACCGCGCGAACAGCGCGACCGCAAAGGTCCCGCAGAACCGCCTGATCGACATCTTCCAGACGCGAAACATAGAGGCAGCCCACGCCGGTCTTCACCTTGCCCAAGCGGGCGATAAGCTCGGCTCGTTCAGGGAAATCCCCAGCGACATAAAGCACCAGGTTGGCTTTTCGCGGCGAGAAGCTGATCAGCGGCCAGCCGCCCTTGGGGGCGCCGTCGTGGCCGAACCCGACGATGGACGATCCCCAGAGCACGGCCGGTTCACCCGTGATCTGAGCCATCATTGCGGAGACGGCATGAGCATCAGACCGTCGGCGTGGATCGTCGATCGCAGACAGGAAGGCATCGACAGAGGCGTCTGTGGGGCCGGTCTTGGGCGTGCTGGCCATGGCTCAAAGCCCCTTCACGATCCCTTCGACCATCTTCTTGGCGTCGGCGAACAGCATCATGGTGTTGTCGCGGAAGAAGAGTTCGTTCTCGACCCCGGCATAGCCCGAGCCCATGCCGCGCTTGATGAACAGGACGGTGCCGGCCTTTTCCACGTCCAGGATCGGCATGCCGTAGATGGCGCTGGTCGGGTCGGTCTTGGCCGCCGGGTTGGTCACGTCATTGGCGCCGATGACGAAGGCGACGTCGGCGGTGGCGAACTCGGCGTTGATGTCCTCCAGTTCGAACACCTCGTCATAGGGAACGTTGGCCTCGGCCAGCAGGACGTTCATATGGCCCGGCATCCGACCGGCGACGGGGTGGATGGCGTATTTCACCTCCACGCCTTCCTCCTTCAACTTGTCGGCCATTTCACGCAGCGCATGCTGGGCCTGGGCCACCGCCATGCCGTAGCCGGGCACGATGATGACCTTGGACGCATTCTTCATGATGAAGGCGGCGTCCTCGGCCGAGCCCTGTTTGACCGGCCGCGTCTCCTTGGCGCCGCCGGGCCCGGCCGCCGCATCGCCGCCGCCGAAGCCGCCCAGGATGACGCTGATGAAGCTGCGGTTCATGCCCTTGCACATGATGTAGCTGAGGATAGCGCCCGACGATCCGACCAGGGCGCCGGTGATGATCAGGGCGATGTTCTCCAGCGTGAAACCCAGCGCCGCCGCTGCCCAGCCGGAGTAGGAGTTCAGCATCGACACCACCACCGGCATGTCGGCCCCACCGATGGGAATGATCAGGGTCGCGCCCAACACCAGCGCGATCAGGAAGACGCCCCAGAAGGCCCAGGTCGCCGCGCCGTTCGTTCCGATCAGGATGCCGATCAGGAAGACCAGACCCAGCGCCAGGCCGACATTGATCAGATGCCGCGCCGGCAGGATGATCGGCGCCCCGCTCATGTTGCCATTCAGTTTGGCGAAGGCGATGACCGAACCGGTGAAGGTGATGGCCCCGATGGCGACGCCGAGGCTGAGTTCGATGATCGACAGCGTCTTGATGCCGTTTCCGTCGTCGGACAGGATCCCAAAGGCCTCGGGCGCATAGATGGCGCCGATGGCGACGAGGCAGGCGGCCATGCCGACCAGACTGTGAAAGGCCGCGACCAGCTGCGGCATGTCGGTCATGGCCACGCGTTTGGCGATCAGGGCGCCCGCTCCGCCGCCGACGATGACGCCGCCCGCGATCAGGGCCAGGGTCACGCTATCCAGCGCCCCCGTCGTGCCCAGCGTCAGCAGGGTCACGCCGATGGCCAGCGCCATGCCGACCATGCCGAAGGTGTTGCCCTGACGGCTGGTCTCCGGGCTGGACAGCCCCCGCAGCGACAGGATGAACAGGACGCCCGAAACCAGATAGGCCAATGCGGCCAGTGATGCGTTCATCACGCCCCTCCCCTCAAGACGTGCGGGCCAACCGCCACAGGGCGGCGGCGATGAACAGCGGGCCGATGAAGAACAGGGCCCATTCGAAGACGCCTAGCGGCCGGTCCTGCGTCACCACCCGAACCAGAATGGCCGAGAAGACCAGGGCGATGCCGCAGTCGTGCAGCCGCTGGCGCTTGATCGGAGTTTTGGTCCCGAACCAGCCATACAGCCACAGGCCGAAGCCGATGCCGGTCGCGACCCAGGACCCGGTGACGGCGATCTGCGCGGCGTCGGTCATTTCGGACGCCTGGCAAAAGGCGTCAAGGTACGGCGTCGAATGGCGTAGAAGCCAGTTACAGCAAATACCGCAGCAGCGACGGCCATCAGACCTGCGTAGAGCCAATCACGATCTCTCACGCCTTCGATCGCCCGCCAGGCCCAAAGTCCGGTTACGGTCGGAAACAAGAGAATACCGACGACAATCTCCACGGTGGATCGCACGGTCTTTGAAATGCGACCGCTAAAAATCACCAACACGATCACTAAAGCTATGACGACGGCCCCGATCGCCGTCACGACCGCGTCCATCGGCAAACCGTTCACTTCGCCCCCTTGGGAGCGACGGGCCGCTCCTTCTTCTTGTACATGGCCAGCATTCGCCGCGTGACCATGAAGCCGCCGAAGATATTGACGCTGGCCAGGGTGACGGCGAGCACGCCCGCGCCCTTAGCGATCCAGGCGCTGGGGCCGGTCGCGTCACCGGATACGGCCGCCGCCGCGATCAGGCCGCCGACGATGATGACGCTGGAAATGGCGTTGGTCACGGCCATCAGCGGCGTATGCAGGGCCGGCGTCACGCTCCAGACGACGTAATAGCCGACGAAGATCGCCAGCACGAAGATGGCCAGGCGGAAGACGGTGGGATCGACGTGTTCCATCAATGTGTTCCCTTCAAACCTTCATGCACCACGGCGCCGGCATGGGTGACCACCGCCGCCTTCAGGATCTCGTCTTCGAGATCCACGGCCAGAACCGCGTCCTTGACCAACAGGCCCACAAAGGCGGTCAGGTTGCGAGCGTAGAGGGCGCTGGCGTCGGCGGCGATGCGGCCGGGCAGGTTCGACCAGCCGACGATGGTGACGCCGTTCGCAGTGGTCACGACCTCGTTCAGCTTGGAGCCCTCGACATTGCCGCCCGCCTCGACTGCCAGATCGATGATGACTGAGCCAGGCTTCATCGCGGCGACATGGGCGGCGGTCAGCAGCACCGGGGCGGCGCGGCCGGGGATCAGGGCCGTGGTGATGACGATGTCTTGCTTGACCACGTGGCCGGCGGTCAGTTCGGCCTGTTTGGCCTGGTATTCGGCCGACATGGGTTTGGCGTAGCCGCCGGCCGTCTGGGCGTTCTTGAACTCCTCGTCCTCGACGGCCAGGAATTTGGCGCCCAGGCTTTCGACCTGTTCCTTGGTCGCGGGGCGGACGTCGGTGGCGGTGACGACGGCGCCCAGGCGACGCGCGGTGGCGATGGCCTGCAAGCCCGCGACGCCCACGCCCATGATGAAGACCTTTGCGGCGGCGACGGTGCCGGCCGCCGTCATCATCATCGGGAAACCCTTGCCATAGGCATAAGCCGCCTCGATCACCGCGCGATATCCGGCCAGGTTCGCCTGTGACGACAGGACGTCCATGACCTGGGCACGGGTGATGCGGGGCACGAACTCCATGGCGAAGGCGGTGGCGCCAGCCCCGGCCAGGGCATCGACCGCAGCCTTGTCGCGATAGGCGTCCAGCATGGCGATGACGACGGCGCCGGGCTTCAGCGCGCTGGTTTCCTGGGCCGTGGGGCCGCGCACCTTCAGCAAGATGTCGGCGCCGTCGAGCACGGCGCGGGTGTCCGGCTTCACCGTCGCTCCGGCGGCGGCGTAGTCGGCGTCGGGAATGGAGGAGCCCAGGCCTGTCCCGGCCTCGACCGTGACGGTCGCCCCCAGGGCGATCAGCTTCTTAACCGTCTCGGGCGTGACGGCGCAGCGCGTCTCGCCTTCGCGACGTTCACGGGTGACGGCGATAGCGACGGCCAAGCGAATCCCCTCGTTCTTTTCGTTGAACGAAGGTTAGGCCGTTCCGGCGCCAGCCGTCAAAGCACGGTTATGCCAAAGCTTGGCGAGAGCGCGTGATTTCAGACCGCCGCGAGGCGATCCTCTGCAAGGCTCAGTGTGCGGCGCCGGGTTTGGACTTCAGCGCCACGAAGCCGACGCCGCCCAGAAAGACCGCGCCGATGACGGCGGCCATAAAGCTGCCGCCCGGGTGGAACCACAGGGTCAGGAAGAGCAGCAGCACGGCGATGGCCAGGCTGCCCCACTTGGCCAGGTTCAGGAACAGGCGATAGGTCGCGACCTGTTCGCGCACTTCCATATGGCCGTGCAGATAGGCTTGCGCATCGGCGTCGGCAGGTGCGTTGGCGGTGTCGTGCAGGTCGGCCATTGTGGAATCCCCTCGTCGTTATCGCGGACTTACACCGAGGCGACCGCCCCGCTCAAGCCCACAGTCATGCCCTGGTCAGGCCAGCGCCTCGAACTGATCGACCAGCCGCTCCAGCCTCTGACAGCCGACGCTCCAGAAGGCCGGATCGCGCGGGTCCAGACCGAACGGCTTTAACGCCTCGACATAGGTTCGCGATCCGCCGCCGGCCAGCAGCTCGCGATAAAGGGGCGTGAAGCCGGCCGGATCGTTGCGACGCGCCTCCATCAGCGCCGCCACTAGCAGGTCGCCGAACGCGTAGGCGTAGACATAGAAGGGCGAATGGACGAAGTGGCTAACGTAAGCCCACCAGTGTTCATAGCCCGGGTTCAGCTTGACCGACGGCCCGAGCGAAGCGCCCATTTCCTCAAGCCACAGCTGGTTGATCCGCTGTTGCGAAACCTCGCCCTGCAGTCGCTCGTCGTGGAAGCGGGTCTCGAACCGGTGGAAGGCGATCTGGCGCACGACGGTGTTCAGACCATCCTCAATCCGGCCGGCCAGCAAACCGCGCTGCTCGGCCTTCGGCGCGGTCGCCAGCAGACGATCAAACGTCAGCCCCTCGGCGAAGATCGACGCCGTCTCCGCCAGTGTCAGGGGCGTGTCGGCCAGAAGCGTGCCCTGATCGGCCGCCAGGGTCTGGTGGACGCCATGACCCAGCTCATGCGCCAAGGTCAGGACGTCGCGCCGCTCGCCCATCCAGTTCAGGAAAACATAGGGGTGGCGGTCGGCGGTGACGGGGTGGGCATAGGCGCCGGACTGCTTGCCCGGCCGCGCCCGACCGTCGATCCAGGGCTTGTCGAAGAAGCCGCCGGCCCGGTCGGCGAAATCGCCGCCCAGGTCCGAGAAACTGTCCAGTACGATCTCGCGCCCCTGGGTCCAGGTGAAGGCGCGCGGCGTCGTGGTTTCGATCGGGGCGTTGCGGTCCCAGTGGTCCAGGCGCGCCTTGCCCATCGCCTTGGCCTTCAGCGCATAATAGCGATGCGACAGGCGCGGATAGGCGGCGGCGACAGCCTCGGCCATCGCATCCACGGCCTCGCCGTCCACCTCGTTGCCCAGGTGACGGCTGTCGGCGGGACGTTTGAAACCGCGCCAGCGATCCTCCATCGCCTTGTCGGCGGCGACGGTGTTCAGCACCAGGGCCAGCGTCGGGGCGCGGGCGGCCAGCGCCTCTGACAGACCCTCGGCGGCGGACTTGCGGCGCGCGGGTTTGGCGTCCGACAGGCGGTTCAGCGCCTCGGCCAACGTCAGTTCCTCATGGCCCGCCTTTGCACGCAGGGCGGCCAGCTGCTCGTCGAACAGGCGCGGCCATTGGGCCGTGATCGGGCCGCGCTCGGCGATGAAGGTTTCCAGTTCGGCCGACAGTTCGTGCGGTTTCATCGCCCGCACCCGCCGCAACCAAGGCCGCCAGCGCGCGGCGCCCGCATGGGCGGTGAGCGCCTCTTCCAGCGCCGCATCGTCGATCTGATTGATTTCCAGCGTCAGCCAGACGGTCGGGGTGGCGATGGCGGTGATCTTCTCGCGCACATCGGCCTCGAACCCTTGCGCCGTCGCATCATCACGCGCGGTCGAGGCCGACAGGAAGGCATAGGCGCCCAGCGCGCCCAGCACGTCGGACGCCTGCTCGTAAAGCTGGATCGCCCGGTCCAGCGCCTCGCCCAGCGCCTGGGCGTCCTGATCCACCGCCAGCCGGCCCTTCAGCCCGTTCAACGCCTCGACCAGACCCCTCGCCTTTTCCAGATCGGCGGCCACCTTGGCGTCGTCGCGCGACGCATAGAGGTCGGTCAGGTCCCATAGCGGGGCTTCGGTGTTCGGCGTCTTGAAGGGAGCGTTCATGCCCCTGTTCTGGGGATGCGCGGCGACGGCTGCAACCGCCCTTCACGCTTTCTCGGCGTCAAGGCCCGTGCAATCCTGCCCTTCGGAGACGCGCGAATGACCGAAACCCTGCAGCATGACACCGGCCGGACGGGCCTTGGCGGGGCCTCTGGCCTGTTTGCGATTCGGCTGGCGACGGGTCTGGTTCAGGGGCTGGCGCTCTATCTGCTGTATCTGGCGGCCGACAGCCGCGTCTGGCCCGAAACCCAGCCGGTGGTGTTCGGCGCCCTGGCCCTGGCGGCCGGCTATGTGCCGGTGGTGGCTCTAGCCGGTATGGGCCGGGTCAAGGCGCTGGCCCTGATCCTTTGGGCAGCCGCCGCAGCCGGCGTGCTGGCTCTGTTGGGCGCCCACGACGTCGCCCGCCAGGTTCTGAAGCCGCATGAGGAGCCGCCTTTCCTGAGCTTTCCTGTGCTGGCCTTCGGTGCGGCGGCCCTGTTTATCGCTCACCACCTGATCGTGCCCGCGATCCGCGAACGACGGTGGATCGTCGACTATCCCGACTATTTCGACATCGCCTGGAAGGCGGGGGTGCAACTGGGCCTGTCGCTGGGGTTCACCGGCGCCTTCTGGATCCTGCTGCATCTGGGCGCGGCCCTGTTCAAGATGATCAGCCTGGCCTTTCTGCAGCACCTGCTCGGCGAGGCGTGGTTCGCCATTCCGGTCACGGCCCTGGTCTTCGCCACCGCTGTCCAGCTGACCGATGTGCGCGACGGCCTGATCCGGGGCGTGCGGACCGTGGCCTTGATGCTGCTGTCCTGGCTGTTGCTGGTGATCACGGTCCTGGTCGGCGGCTTCCTCCTCGCCCTGCCCTTCACCGGCTTGGACGGTCTGTGGGAGACGCGCAGCGCGACGGCCATGGTGTTGTCGGCGGCCGCCGCCCTGATCGTGCTGATCAATACGGCCTATCAGGACGGGCGCGCCGACAATCTGCCGCCGATTGTCCTGCGATACGGTGTGCGGGCGGCGTCCGTCCTGATCGCGCCGCTGATCGTTCTGGCCGCCTGGGGCCTGGCCTTGCGGATCGGCCAGCACGGCCTGACGCCCGATCGGATCATCGCCGTCGCCTGCACCTTGGTCGGCGCGGTCTATGGCGCGGGCTATCTGCTGGCGGCCGTAAAGCCGGGCGGCTGGATGAAGCCGCTGGAGCGGACCAATGTCGTTGCGGCGGTCCTGTCGGTTCTCGTCATCCTGGCGCTGTTCAGCCCGTTGGCCGATCCCGCGCGCCTCTCGGTGCAGGATCAGGTCGCCCGCTTGCAGCGTGGCGCGGTGTCCGCTGACACCTTCGACTATGACTTCCTGCGCTTCGAGAGCGGCAAGGCCGGTGAGACGGCGCTCCGTCGTCTGGCCGCCTCAACCGATCCTCGCATCGCGCGAAACGCCCGCGCCGCCCAGGCCCGCCCGTGGCCATCCGGCGATACCGCGCAGGGGCGACAGGCGCGCAAGGCCGCCATCCGCCTGAAGGCCGCCGATGGCCAATCCGTGCCAACCAGCTTCGTCGATCAGTTGGACGCGCAGGTCGACGTGCTGTTCAGCTGCAATGCGGAAACGCCCTGCGTCGTGCGATCGACGGACCTGAATAGCGACGCACGAACCGATCTGCTGGTCGCTACGGCTCGCGAAATCGTCGCCTTCGATCCGGACGCCAAAGGCCAGTGGCGCGTGACGGGTCGATACGCCTTCACCTGCGGGCGCAATGCTGAGCGGATGAACGAGGACCTGTCGAAGGGCGTCGCGACGGCGCCGGCCGCCCTGCCCGACCTGGTTGTCGACGGCCAGAGATTGCGCGCCAGCCCCGAGGTGCGATGTGACGCGACGGAGCCGCGTTAACGGGACGCTCACCACGCCGTGTCACCCGATTTTCACCTCGCCACCCTAGGAATCGTCCCGAAACGATCCATCCGTGACGGGTTGGGCGACAGGACAAGGGATTTTCATGGCCAAGACCATCCTGGTCGTTGACGACGATCCGACCCAGCGCCGGTTGATCCAGGCCGTGCTGGAGCGGGACGGCAACGCCGTGGTCCATGCCGCCAGCGGCGGCGAGGCCATCGACCGGATGACGCGCGGCGGCGGCGCCGACCTGATCCTGCTGGACATGGTGATGCCCGAGATGTCCGGGCTGGAATGCCTGGCCGAACTGCGTAGCGCCGGGATCAATGAGCCGGTGATCGTCCTGACGGCCAACGGCGGCATCGACATGGTGGTCAAGGCCATGCAGGCCGGCGCCCAGGACTTCTTCGTCAAACCGGTGGGCCCGGAACGCCTGCTGGTCGGCGTGCGCAACGCCATGCAGATGAAGCGCCTGACCGCTGAGGTCGGGCGCCTGACCAAGCGCGTTCAGGGTCGCACGAGCTTCGACGATATCGTGGGCGACAGCGCGCCGATGCGCATGGTCAAGGCGTTGGGCGCCCGGGCCGCCAAATCCTCGATTCCCGTCCTGATCACCGGCGAAAGCGGCGTCGGCAAGGAGGTCATCGCCCGCGCCCTGCATGGCGCCAGCGACCGGGCCGGCAAACCCTTCGTCGCCGTCAACTGCGGCGCCCTGCCCGCCAATCTGATCGAATCCATCCTGTTTGGACACGAGAAGGGCGCCTTCACCGGCGCCGTGGACAAGACGCTGGGCAAGTTCCGCGAGGCGGACGGCGGCACCCTGTTCCTTGACGAGATCGGCGAACTGCCGCTGGACATGCAGGTCAAGCTGCTGCGCGCGCTGCAAGAGGGCGAGATCGATCCCGTCGGCGGCAAACGCCCGGTCAAGATCGACGTGCGCATCGTCTCGGCGACCAATCGCGACCCGGCCCAGCAGGTCAAGGACGGCGCCTTCCGCGAGGACCTGTTCTATCGCCTGAACGTCTTCCCGATCGAGGCCCCATCCCTGCGTGACCGGCGCGAGGACATCGCGCCCCTGGTCGATCACTTTATCGCCCGCTTCAACGCCGAGGAGGGCAAGCGGATCGCCGGATGCGCGCCCGAGACCCTGGCCCTGCTGCAAGGGTTCGACTGGCCCGGAAACGTGCGACAGCTGGAAAATGCGGTGTTCCGCGCCATCGTGCTGGCCGATGCGCCCTTCCTTCAGCCGCACGATTTCCCCGCGATTTCAGGCGTCGCCGCGCCCATGCCCGACGCCCAGCCCCTGCAGGCCGCCACAGCCGCCGGCGCCCAGACCGACGCCGCCGTGCAGGCCGATCAGCCGATCCGTATCCTGGACGAGCGCGGCCATCTGCGCACACTCGAGGACATCGAACGCGACCTGATCCAGCACGCCATCGAGGTCTATGCCGGCCATATGAGCGAGATCGCCCGCCGCCTCGGCATTGGCCGCTCGACCCTGTATCGCAAGGTCCGCGAACAGGGGCTGGAAGGTCAGCTCAAGGAAGCGGGCTGAGCCTAGATCGCCGGAGGACCGTAGCGGTTCGCCGTGGTCTTGCTGTCGAGTGACAGCAGAATGATGAGGCCGATCAGGCTGGCGATATAAAGCATGTTGTTCAGGAAGAGCAGCAGAAACAGGCTCATGCCGGATCCGTCCTCCGCCATGAATTTTGCCATCACGATGGGAAAGGCCGTCAGGCCAACCGTCAGAAAGATCACCGGTGGAAGGCCCCAATAGCCGGCGCGTCCGGTGTCGTGCAGACGGCGGGTTACGGCGGCGGCGAGCAGGACCACGATTGCGGCCACGCCGATTCTTAGAACAAGAAAGAACGGCCCCATGTCCGGCATATAGGCCTGATCATGAATCTCGACAGAATAATGCCCGGGTCCGCTCACGACGGTCGCTGCCTCAGGATTCGTCGCGGCGACTGCGGACGCATGCTCGAAAATCCTCGTCATGGCCGGGATCATGCCCAGCCACAGTCCGATGAAGGACGCCGCGACCACGGTCAGGGCGTAAGGCCAGAACTGTCCCCGCCTGTCCCGCCCTCTGAAGTCCGCGAGGCGCCGAAAGCCGTTCAGGATCGCATTCATCATTCATCCCCCAAAATTTCGGCATCATCCTGCGGTTGATTCGAGCGGGGTGTCTTGCCACGTCCCCAACGCCGTTTCGGCGCTTCGCCATTGGCCTTGGCGGTGATCTCTTTCAGCTTGCGGCCCTGCATGGCCGAGAGCGCCTGGCCCGGCGCGCCCTTTTCGGGGTCGGCGAAGGCGCGGCCGTGGGTCTTCACGCGCTCGCTGACCGAATCGATGAACTCGCCTTCCCATTCGGACAGGGAAACGCCCGCCTTCTCTGCAGAGCGGCGGGCGCGTTTCAAAGCGTTGAGAGCAGCGCGTTTGGCGGCTTCGCGCTGTTGCTCAAATGCACTCAGGGTAGGCTTCTTGGCGAAGCCATCGCCTGATCGCGACAGGCCGCCTCCTGGCTTGAAGGGGGTGCGCTTCAAGCCGGGTCAGCCTCAGATCTCGCCGAGCGCCGACAGATAGAGGTCCAGGATGGCGTCCTCTTCCTGACGCTTGGCCTTGTCCTGCTTTCTGATGCGGATGACCTTGCGCAGGATCTTGACGTCGTAGCCCTCGCCCTTGGCCTCGGCGAAGACCTCTTTCATGTCGGTCATGACGGCCTGCTTGTCCTCTTCGAGGCGCTCGAGGCGCTCGATGATGGTGCGAAGGCGGCCCTGCGCCGTGGCGGTGAGAACGTCGGAACCACCGTCGAACGAGGCGTCGTCAGCCATGGGGAATACTCCAGAAATCAGGCGCGGACGCTAACCATGCGGACAGGCCCGCGACAACCGCGAACACGAAAAAGGCCGCGGACAGAAATCCGCAGCCTGTGGATCGTCATCTTTCAAGCGCGCTATCGCCCTTCGGGCTGCTTGAGCGCGATCCAGCGTGCGCACGCCGCCGAAGCAGCGCGCAGCGAACGCTGCTTAGCCCTGCTTCGCCTTGAAGCGCGGGTCGGTCTTGTTGATGACGAAGACGACGCCCTTGCGACGCACGACCTTGCAGTCGCGGTGGCGGGTCTTCAGCGACTTGAGCGAGCTACGGACCTTCATGGTCGGACGTCCTGAAAGAAACCAATAAGAAAGCCGCTGACCCGGTCGGATCGCGGCGGAGGCGGTCGTATAGAGAGAGGGGTTCGGAAGGTCAAGCCGCCAAAGCCCAAAACCGCAGAAAACCCAGTCCCCGTCTGCCCGACGGCCGCACCGGCCTCTCGTGCTCAAGTAGCGCAAAGCGCGATAGCACGACAAAAAACTATGGAGGCCTGACCTCCGAGTCGAACGGAGGGTTTACGGGGTTGCACGCCCGCCGCGTCGCCGCTCCGCCATCAGGCCGTCAGAGCTGGTGCGTCATTACGACACACACTGATAAGGCGTCCAATACAAAGGTGGTTAATAGCGCGCCTTACACCCGAGCGGGGAACGGCGAGGCAACGCATTCGCGCGGTGCGCGCTTTAGGGCGTCGAAATGGCCGTTTGCGCGGATGTCATTTCGTGTCTGACCCCGGGGGCTTTAGTTTGAATCTCATGCGCTTTTCCTACCGTCTTCTCCTGATCGGCTGCGTCTCGGCCTGCGCGCCCATGCTGCCCGAGCCGCAGGTGAATCTGCCGACACCGCAACCCCAGCCCCAGGCGGGCGCGCCGGTCACGACGCCGGCCCCCGCCCCCCAGACACCGCCGTTGGCCGCCTATGACCAGCAGGGTTTCGAGGGCTGGAAACAGGGCTTCCTCGCGCGCAAGGGCGGCGCCCGCCGCGCGGACTACGCCCGGGAACTGGAGGGCCTGACGCCCGATCCGACGGTGATCCGCCTGGATCGCAACCAGCCTGAATTCTCCAAACCCGCCGGCGCCTATGTCCAGAATGCAGTGACCCCCGTGCGAATCGCACAGGCCAAACAGCGCATCGACCGGGTGCCTTGGTCGGTGGTTCAGCGATTCGGCGTGCCCAGCGAGATCCTGGTCGGCGTGTGGGCCCAGGAGAGCGCATTCGGTCAGGTGCAGGGCGACTATGACGTGATCCGCTCGCTGGCGACCCTGGCCTATGACGGTCGCAGGCGCGATTGGGCCGAGGGGCAGCTGAAGGACGCGCTGGACATCGTCGTGGACGGCCGGCGCGAGCGTGCGGGTCTGAAGGGCAGCTGGGCCGGGGCCATGGGCCAGACCCAGTTCATGCCCGACAACTATCTGCGCCTGGGCGTGGATCAGGACGGCGACGGCAAGGTCGACATCTGGCGCGACGACGCCGACGCCCTGGCGTCCGCCGCCAACCTGCTGGCCCAGGCCGGGTGGAAGCGCGGTCAGGGCTGGGGCTATGAAGTCACCCTGCCCTCCGGCTTCGACTATGCCGAGGCGGAAGGCCCGAAACACAACTGGGCCTATTGGGCGGCAAAGGGCGTGCGCCTGGCGCAAGGGGGAACGCCGAACGGCGCCGAGGCGCTGGAAGAGGCGACCATCCTGCTGCCCCAGGGCGCGAACGGTCCGGCCTTCCTGGCCCTGCCGAACCACTATGTGATCCGCCGCTACAACAACTCGGTGTCCTACGCCCTGGCCATCGGCCTGACGGCGGACGGGATCATGGGCAAGCCGGGACTGACGAAGGCCTGGCCCAACGATCCGTCTATGACGCGCGATCAGCGCATCGGAGCGCAGCGCGCCCTGACCCAACTGGGTTACGACACCCAGGGCGTCGACGGGGTGATCGGCTCCAACACCCGCGCGGCGCTGCGTCGCTGGCAGATCGCCAACAACAGGATCGCCGACGGCTATCTGACGCCGGCGCTGGCGGACGAACTGATCCGCCGGACGAACTGAGGGCGTAAATCCGGGCATGATTCGGCGCTCCTGCCTTTCACCGGGCGGAGGGATGGAGGGCTGGGCGGAGCGCCGGGCCTTCGCCCGGACTTCTGTGGTTTGAGTTACCGTTTCGACGAAGGGTATGACGCTCCGCGCGGTTGGTTGGCCTGCAAGCTCGGGGCGCCGAGCGGTGGCGGTCTTATCGCCTAACCCCATAAGCCTGCGACGGGCGGGTCGGAGCAGCGATCCCCAATCCCCGGTGCGGCCGAGTATCCCCCTCGACCCTGCGACGCGACTGCGGACGCCGGGGCGATTCCCCGACCGATCAGCCCCGGCGCCGCGATGGAGTCTCACCATCGCTCCCGTTCCATCCGCTCTCGCCGCCGCAAGGTCGCAGGCCAGGCGAGCCCTCCATGCGACGAGACGGATGTATTATGGGGCCGTTTGACCCCGTGGATGGGAGACGGGGGACATAAATCGGCAAGCGGTTGGAATCGCGTGAAATGAACCAGCGGCATTGCGATGGCTGAGCATCGTCTCCTTTCCATGTCATGGGGAGGTGGCTCGAAGCGCAGCGGAGAGACGGAGGGGCTCTTCGCGCATCCCGGCGCTTAAGCGGCGTCTAGAACCCCTCCACCGCTTCGCGGTCCCCCTCCCCGCCAAGCGGGGAGGAGACGACGGGTTCTAACCCTTCACGCGCCAGGTGGCGCCGTCGGGACCGTCCATGACGACGACGTTCAGGGCGTTCAGCCGGTCGCGGATGCGGTCGGCCTCGGGCCAGTCCTTTGCGGCGCGGGCCTTGGCGCGTTGGTCCAGCAGGGCCTCGACCTCAGCCTTCAGCGCGGGATCGCCGCCCTCGAACCAGGCGTCCGGCGTCAGCGACAGCACCCCCAGCAGCCCGGCCGCTTCCTTCAGGCTCCAGCGGGCCATGGCGACGTCGTTGATATCGGCCTCGGCGTCGTTCAGCAGCTCACGCAGGGCGTTCCCCAGCCCGAACAGCTGGGCGACGGCGCCCGGCGTGTTGAGGTCGTCCTCAAGCGCGTCCAGCACCGGATCCAAAGCGTTCTCGGCCAGCTCCATCTCAGCCTCGTCCAGCGTGGCCTCGTCGAAGTCGGTCAGGGCGGCATCGGCGTCGCGCAGGACGCCATACAGCCGGTCCAGGTTCTTGCGGCTCTGCTCCAGCAGCCCCTGGTTCCAGTCCAGCGGCTGGCGGTAGTGGGCCGACAGAAGCGCCCAGCGGACGACTTCGCCCGGCATGGCCTGGACCAGGTCGTGCAGCAGCAGGACGTTGCCGATCGACTTGGACATCTTCTCGGCGTCCACGGTCAGGAAACCGTTGTGCATCCAGTAGCGGGCGTATTCGTCGTGGGCGTTGTCGCCATGAGCGTGGCCGTGGGCGCAGACGCCCTGTGCAATCTCGTTCTCATGGTGGGGGAAGACCAGGTCGATGCCGCCGCCGTGGATGTCGATAGGCAGGCCCAGGGTCCTTTCGATCATGGCCGAGCATTCGATGTGCCAGCCGGGACGCCCCTCGCCCCACGGCGACGGCCAGGACGGCTCGTCCGCCTTGGACGGCTTCCACAGGACGAAGTCGTGCGGGTTCTTCTTGTAGGGCGCGACCTCGACGCGGGCGCCGGCGATCATGTCGTCCAAATTCCGACCAGACAGGGCGCCGTAGGCCTTGTAGGACGACACATCGAACAGGACGTGGCCTTCGGCCGCATAGGCGCAGCCGGCGTCGACGATGGCCTGGATCTGATCGACGATGGCCGGAATGTAGTCGGTGACGTGGGGCGCGATATCGGGCGGCGAGACGTTCAGCAGGCCCATGTCGGCCAGATAGGCGGCTTCATAGCGGGCCGTGACCTCGCCGATCGGCACGCCTTCTCGCGCGGCCTTCTGATTGATCTTGTCGTCCACGTCGGTGACGTTGCGGGCGTAGATCACATGGTCGGAGCCATAGGTCCGGCGCAGCAGACGCACCAGAACGTCGAACACCACCGGCGGGCGCGCATTGCCGATATGGGCGTAGTCATAGACCGTTGGGCCGCAGACATAGAGGGTCACACGATCCTTGTTCCGGGGCTCGAACAGGCGCTTTTCACGGCGCAGGGTGTCGTGGATGTGCAGCGGCATGGATCAGTCTTTAGCGGGTTTTCTTGCGGGACGGACGGTCTGTCCCATATAGCGGCCTGATATACAGTCCCGACGGATTGTAGAAGGTAAACCGGGCGACCCGCCCGCCCCGGCCGGAAATCGAGTTCATGAGCGTCACCCCCGCCAAGCCCGTCCTCGTCAGCGATGCTGCCGTGCAACGCCCGTCGCGCGAACAGGCGCTGGAGGCCGTGCGGACCCTGATCGCCTGGGCCGGCGACAATCCCAACCGTCCCGGCCTGATCGACACGCCCAAGCGGGTGGTGGACGCCTATGGCGAGTGGTTCGACGGCTATGACGCCGATGCGGGCAAGGAGCTGAGCCGCACCTTCGAGGACGTGACCGGCTATGACGACATGGTCATCCTGCGCGACATCGAGGTGGAGAGCCACTGCGAGCACCACCTGGCCCCGTTCCTGGGCAAGGCCTATGTCGCCTATCTGCCCGGCGAGAAGGTGGTCGGCATCTCCAAGCTGGCGCGGGTCGTCGAGATCTATGCGCGGCGCCTGCAGAACCAGGAAACCCTGACCAACGACATCATCGAGGCCATCGAATCGCACCTGCAGCCGCGCGGCGTGGCGGTGCTGGTGGACGCAGAGCATCAGTGCATGACCACGCGCGGCGTGCATCATCGGCACGTTTCGACCATTACGACCCGCTTCACCGGCGCCTTCAAGGACGATCCTGCCCTGGCGGACCGTTTTTTGAAGCTGGCCAAGGCCTGAAGGCCGAACCGTCGTCCCTCTGTCGTGTATAATTGACGTTCGGGAACGGCAGATCGTTTAGAACCGCTTTACAAGCCCGCATCGGGACGCCAAGAACCGATCAAGCCTTCGGGCGATCCATAGGGAAATGTCGGCGCGGAACGCAGCCGGCGAGTAACGGAGACGAGCATGGCTGCGAAGATCGGCGGTTCCGGTGGGGACAAGCACACGATCGAACAGACGGCGGATATCAACATCACGCCGTTCATCGACATTCTGCTGGTGCTCATGATCATCTTCATGGTCGCCGCGCCGATGGCGACCGTCTCGATCCGTCTGGACCTGCCGCCTGCACAGCCGCCCACCAATCCGACCGAAGAAAAGGAACCGGTGTACATCACCATCCAGGAAAACGGTCAGCTGTTCCTGTCGGACAAGCAAACCTCGATCGACAATCTGGCCACTGACGTCTGCACCGCCCTGGGCGGCGGCGCCTGCCAGGAAGAGCGCGTCTTCGTCCGCGCCCAGCCGGAAGTGAAGTACTCGCAGTTCATGGAAGTCATGAACAAGATGCAGGAGAACGGCTTCTTCAAAGTCGGCCTGCTGAACGAAGACATCGAATAGGACCTTCGTCCTTTCCAGGATTTGGGCCGCGTTCCGAAAGGGACGCGGCCTTTTTCTTTGCCGAAAGACTTGCCGGATCGATCGACTGCACCCTTGATGCCGCATCGATTGTTCGAGGAGTCCGCCCATGCGTCGTCGCACCTTCCTGTCCGCCCTGCCCGCCGGTGCGCTGGCGGCGACCGCAGCCCAGGCCCGGCAGGCTGCTCCCGCCGCCAGGCCGACCGAGGCGGCCCCTGCGCCAGCTCGCCCGACCGACCCCTATGCCGGCGTCGGCATCGGCAACCGGATTTCGGGTCCGAAGTTCATGGGGCGCTCGACCGTCTGGGGCGCGAACGGAGCGGCCGCGACGGCGCATCCGGCGGCCAGTCTGATCGGCATCGACACCCTAAGACGCGGCGGATCGGCCATCGATGCGGCCATCGCCATCAATGCGGCCCTGGGCTTTCTGGAGCCGGTCGCCAACGGCATCGGCGGCGACGCCTATTGCATGCTGTGGGACCCCAAACAGAAGAAGGTCGTCGGGCTGAACGGCTCGGGCGCCAGTCCGCGGGGCCTCAGCCTGGAGATCGCGCGGTCCAAGGCCATCGGCGGCTATCTGCCCCGCTATGGGGCTGTGACGGTCAATGTACCGGGCGCGGTGGATGCCTGGTGGAGTGCGCACCAGCGGTATGGGAAACTGCCGTGGAAAGAGGTGCTGCTGCCCGTCGCCGAACTGTGCGAACAGGGCGTGCCCGTTCCCCAGGTCATCGCCTACTATCTGGAACGCAACATGGCTGCGTTTGATCGGGGCCAGATCCCGATCGAGGAAAACGAGAACCGAAAGCGGATCTGGGCCGCGAGCGGCGCCACGCCGAAGGTGGGCGAAGTCTTCGCCAACCCCTATCTTGGAAAGACCATGCGGATGATCGCAGAGGGCGGGCGCGATGCCTTCTACAACGGTCCCATCGCCGACCAGATCGAGGCCTATTTCAAGCGGATCGGCGGCTGGATGACCCACGCCGATCTGGCCGCCCATCATACCGAATGGGTCGAGCCGATCCGAACCAACTATCGCGGCGTGGACGTGTTCGGCCTGGGTCCGAACACCCAGGGGCTTAGCACCAACCAGATTCTGAACATCTGCGAACAGTTCGACCTGAAATCCATGGGCTTCCAGTCCGCCGCCTCGCTGCACGTTCAGGCCGAGGCCAAGCGGCTGGCGTTCGAGGACCGGGCGCGCTGGTTCGCCGACGACCGATTCTCCAAGACGCCGGTCGAATGGCTGAACTCCAAGGCCTATGCGGCGGAGCGCGCCAAGCTGATCCGGCCGGATCGGGTGATGGACCGCGTCATGCCGGGCGACGCTCCGCACCACGGCGACACCACCTATTTCAGCGTCGCCGACGCCGACGGGATGATGGTCAGCTGGATCCAGTCCAACTATCGCGGCATGGGTTCGGGCCTGGCGCCCGACAACGGCTCCGAACCGCTGGGCTTCATGTTCCAGGACCGTGGCGAGCTGTTCGCGCTGAGCGACGGCCACCCCAACATCTATGCGCCGGGCAAGCGTCCGTTCCAGACGATCATCCCCGGTTTCGCGGTCAAGAATGGTGAGCCCTGGATGGCTTTCGGCGTCATGGGCGGCGCCATGCAGCCCCAGGGCCAGGCCCAGATCATCATCAACATGGTCGATTACGGGCTGGAGCCCCAGGCGGCAGGCGACGCCCCGCGCTGGCAACACTATGGCTCGTCCGAACCGACGGGCCAGCCGCAGGAAGGAACCGGCGTGCTGCATCTGGAAAGCGGCGTGCCCGAGGCCACCAAGACCCGGTTGCGCGCCATGGGTTGGACCTTGGGCGAACCCGACGGCGGTTTCGGCGGCTATCAGAACGTCATGAAACAGATGAACCCCGGCGGACGCTGGACCTATGGCGCGGCGACCGAGATGCGCAAGGACGGGATCGCCCTGGCTTATTGAGATTGGTCTACGGAGATTGGCCGCCCGATGACCCACGACGAGGTCCGCGCGCTTCTGCTGTCGTTTCCCGGCGTCGAGGACGGCGTGTCCTATGGCGAGCCGTCGTTCAAGGTGGCGGGCAAGTTCTTCACCTGGATGCGCCCGGCGCTGGACGACAGCATCGTGGTGCATCTGGACAATTTGGATGAGCGCGAACTGCTGATCGAGATGGACCCGGCGACCTTTCATTTCACCGACCACTATCGCGACTATCCCATCGTCCTGGCGCGCATCGCCACGGTCGATCCGGTCTGGCTGAAAACCAGGATGGAAAGGCGCTGGCGAAAGGTCGCGCCCAGACGGCTCATGAAAGGCATCGATCAGGCTTGACCTGACGCGACGGAAATCCGGCATGGTCCGTATCCAATAAGGACGGACAGACACGTTGGGGGCGACGCCGTGACGGTCAGGGTCGAGGATCGCATCATCAAGTCCGGCGATGGCTGGCCGCTGGAGGCGACGACATTCAGGCCTGACGAGGCACGGATGGCGGTGCTGATGTCGGCGGGGACCGGGTTTCCGCGCGGATTCTATGGCCGGTTCGCGCGCTGGATGGCCGCGCACGGGGCGGTGGTCCTGACCTATGACTATCGCGGAATCGGCGGATCGCGGCCCGAGGATTTAGCGGCGATGCAGATGGACTATCCCGACTGGGGGCGGCTGGATATGCCCGCCGCGCTGGAGGCGTTGAAGACGGCGGCGCCCGGTCTGCCGGTCTTTCATGTCGGCCACAGCGTCGGCGGCCATTTCGTCGGCTTCATGCCGAACCAGGACGAGATCGCCCGGCACGCCTTCGTCTCGGTCGGCAGCGGCTGGTGGGGCGGCCATCACCGGAACTACAACCCGTTCGAGCTGACGTTCTGGCTGGTGCTGGGCCCGCACGATCTCAGCAAACACGGCTATGTCCGCAGCGGCAAGATGTGGCGCGGGACCGACCTGCCGCGCGGCGTGTTTGAGACCTGGAAACGGTGGTGTTTGAAGCCGAGCTATTTTCTGAAGGAGCTGGCTGACGGCGTGCTGGACCCGCAACAGTTCGACCGGGTGAAAGCGCCGATCCGGTCGTGGATTTTCAGCGACGATCCCATCGCCACGCCCGACACAGGCGCGAGACTGCTGACCGCCTATCCCGGCGCGCGATCGGAAACTCTGACGCGGCGTCCGGAAGACTTTGGCGTCAGGCGCATCGGTCATGAGGGGGCGTTCAGAAAGGGGATGGAGCCGTTATGGACGGAAATCCTGGCATGGTTCGAGGCGGACCCGGTGAACGCCGGCCGGGCGTCGACGAGCGATTAAGACGGGCGGAACCGTAGCGAAGCCGGGTTCAGAGCCTATATCGGGCGACACGGCCCAGCAGGAGACGCGCATGGCATACGGCGACCAACCCACGATCACCGTCGACGGTATCGAAATCCCCCTGCTCGGCTTCGGCACCTGGCAGCTGGAGCCGGACGATGCGCGGCGCATGGTCGCTGAGGCCCTGCGGATCGGCTATCGCCACATCGATACGGCCTGGATCTACAAGAACGAGAAGGCGGTCGGCGAAGGCATCCGGGACTCCGGCGTGGCGCGCGAGGACATCTTCCTGACCACCAAAATCTGGGTCGAGCATTTCACCCACGACGCCCTGCTGAAACAGGCCAAGGAATCGGCCGACAGCCTGGGCACGACGCCCGACCTGCTGCTGCTGCACTGGCCCAAGACGACGCCGACGTTCGAAGAGACGCTGGGCGCGCTGAACGCGGCCAAGGACCAGGGCCTGACCAAGTCGATCGGCCTGTCCAACTTCCCCTCCAAGGAATTCCGCCAGGCGCAGGGCCTGTCCAAGGCGCGGCTGCTGACCGATCAGGTCGAGCATCACCCCTATCTGGGCGTCGATCAGTTGGTGGCGACGGCGGCCGAGCTGGGGTCGTCGATCACCGCCTGGTCGCCGCTGGCGCAAGGCAAGATCGCCGACGACGCCACGATCAGCGAGCTGGCCAAGGCGCACGGCAAGACCAATGGCCAGATCACCCTGCGCTGGCTGATCCAGCACGGGATCATCGCCATACCGCGCACCACCAAGGAAACCCGCGCGCGCGAGAACTTCGACATCTTCGACTTCGCCCTGACGGACGAGGAGATTCAGCGGATGGACGCGCTGGATCGCGGCGAACGGCTGGGCGACTGGCTGGATCCGGCGTTCGAATGGGACAAGACGGCCGCCTGACAACGGCTGTGACGAGACGGGACTGTCCGTGCGAGCGAACGCCGCGTGACAGTTCCGCCTCCGCCCTTTAGGCGAAGACATGGCCTACAAATCCCTGCGTGACTTCATCGACCAGCTGGAAGCCGAGGGCGAGCTGGTGCGGGTGTCCGAACCCGTCTCCACCGTGCTGGAGATGACCGAGATCCAGACCCGGCTGCTGAGGAACGGCGGACCGGCGGTGCTGTTCGAAAAGCCGGTGATGCCGGACGGCACGATCAGCCCCATCCCCTGCCTGGCCAATCTGTTCGGCACAGTGAAACGAGTCGCCTTGGGGGTGACGCTGGAGGGCAAGGACCGGACGACGGCAGGCGAACTGCGCGAGGTCGGCGAACTGCTGGCCTTCCTGAGAAACCCGACGCCGCCGCGCGGTCTGGGCGACGCGATCGAGATGCTGCCGCTGATGCAGACCGTCCTGTCGATGCGGCCCAAGACGGTGAAGAAGGCGCCGGTGCAGGAGGTGGTGCTGAAGGGGGATCAGATCGACCTGACCGCCCTGCCCGTCCAGTCGTGCTGGCCCGGCGAACCGGCGCCCCTGATCACCTGGGGCCTGGTCGTGACCAAGGGGCCGTCGGACGACCGCGAGGACGACTTCAACCTGGGCATCTACCGGATGCAGGTGTTAGGCAAGGACAAGGCCATCATGCGCTGGCTGGCGCACCGCGGCGGGGCGCAACACTATGCCCGGCACAAGAAGGCGCGGCCCAAGGAGCCGCTGCCCTGCGCCGTGGTGCTGGGCGCCGATCCCGGCACCATCCTGGCGGCGGTGACGCCGGTGCCGGACACCCTGTCGGAATATCAGTTCGCCGGCCTGATGCGGGGCGCCAAGGCCGAGCTTGTGCCCTGCAAGACCGTACCGCTGATGGTGCCGGCACAGGCCGAGATCGTGCTGGAGGGCCATGTCCTGCTGGACGAGTTCGAGGACGAGGGCCCGTACGGCGACCACACCGGCTATTACAACTCGGTCGAGACGTTCCCGGTCTTCAAGGTCAGCGCCATCACCATGCGCCGCGACCCCATCTATCTGACCACCTTCACCGGCCGGCCGCCGGACGAGCCGAGCGTGTTGGGCGAGGCGCTGAACGAGGTGTTCATTCCCCTGCTGCGCCAGCAGTTTCCGGAGATCACGGACTTCTGGCTGCCGCCCGAGGGCTGCAGCTACCGGATCGCCGTGGTGTCGATGAAGAAGGCCTATCCGGGCCACGCCAAACGGGTGATGCTGGGCGTCTGGAGCTATCTGCGCCAGTTCATGTACACAAAATGGGTCATCGTCGTGGACGACGACATCGACGCCCGCGACTGGAAGGACGTCATGTGGGCCATCTCCACCAAGATGGACCCGGCGCGCGACATCACCGTGATCGAGTCGACGCCCATCGACTATCTGGACTTCGCCAGCCCCGAAAGCGGCCTGGGCTCCAAGATCGGTCTGGACGCCACCGACAAGTGGCCGCCCGAGACCAAGCGCGAATGGGGCGAGGAAATTCGCATGGACGAGGCGGTCGTCGAACGGGTCAACGACCTGTGGGACCGTCTCGGCCTGCCGGGTGACGGAACGCCGATCTGGAAATAAGCTCGGCTTTTGGTCACGCCGGGGGGCGATGTGAGCGCATTTGAGTTCTTCTTCAGCTTCTACGGCCTGCTCTTGGGCCTGTCGGTGGCCGAACTGGTCGGCGGGTTCGCGCGGGTGCTGCATGAGAAGCAGCGGATTCGGTTCGGCTGGCTGACGCCGATGCTGGCCCTGTTCGTGGCGATCGATATCGCCACCTTCTGGAACCAGGCCTGGGTCATCTTCCGCGGCGCGCCGTTCAACACCTTCGTGCTGCTGGTTTCGCTGGCCATCGCCGCGACCTTCTACGTCGCCGCCAGCGTGACCTTTCCGCGCGTGTCGGCCGAGGGCGGCGATGATCGGATCGATCTGGACGCGCATTTCTGGTCGCATCGGCGACTGGTGTTCGGCTGCATCCTGGCGGCCAATCTGATCGTGGCGGTGATCGTGATCATCCTGGCCCAGCTCAATCCCGGCTTCGCCCAGATCGCCGGCTCGGTGCGATTGTGGGTTGGGGTCGCCATCTTCGTGATTGGCACGGCGACGGCGGCGTTCGCGCCATGGCGCCGGGTTGCGGTCGGCGCCCTGGTCGTCGTGCTGCTGTACAGTCTCTGGCAGATGGGGAACGCGGCGGCGCTGCTGCTCAAAGCCGGCGGCTGGGCGCCCGCGCTGGGCGGCGGCGGGTGAAACCTTGTCAGGGCCGCGCAATCGGCTCACGAAAGGCCATGCAGTCCCCTCTTCTGGTTTCGGCGCTGGTCGCCGCCCTTGCCTGTAGCGTGAGCCCCGCCATGTCCCAGACGCTTCCCAACACCGCCCCTTGGGATCAGGCCTTCTTGCCGCCCGCCCCCGCATGGAACGGTGCGTCCATGGCCCTGCTGCGCGATGCGTCTGATCCGTGGGTCACAGCATTCGAGGCCGATCCGGGCCACGACTTCAGCCCCAACTATGTCGACACCCGCGCCTGGTTCGATCGTCTGGACGCCGCCAGCGATCTGATCCGCATCGAACAGTTCGGCGTCTCGCCCGAGGGCCGGCCCATCTATGCGGTGATCGCCTCCAAGGATGGCGCGACGTTCGATCCGGCCAAGCCCGTCCTGATGATCCAGGCCGGCATCCACCCCGGCGAGATCGACGGCAAGGACGCGGGCATGATGCTGCTGCGCGACATCGCCTTCTATGGGAAGGACGCCCTGCTGGACCGGGTCAACCTGATCCTGATCCCGATCCTGAGCGTGGACGGCCATGAGCGTTCCGGCCCCTATTCCCGGCCCAACCAGCGGGGCCCGCGCATCCAGGGCTGGCGCAATACGGCGACCAACCAGAACCTGAACCGCGACTATCTGAAGCTGGACCAGCCCGAGATGCGGGCCGTGCGCGGCCTGATCCTGAAATACCGGCCGGACCTGTATGTGGATGTCCACGTCACCGACGGCATGGATTACCAGTACGACGTCACCTACGGCTTCAACGGCGAGGACGGGACCTTCAGCCGTTCGCCGAACGGCTCGGCCTGGCTGGATTCGGTGTTCAAGCCGGCGATGAACGCCGCGCTGGAACGCGAAGGCCATATCCCCGGCGAACTGGTGTTCGGCATCGACGACGACGAGCCGAAGAAGGGCCTGTCGGACGGCGGCCTGGGCGAGCGGTTCTCCAACGGCTGGGGCGCAGCCGCCCATGTGCCGACGATCCTGATCGAGAACCACAGCCTGAAACCGCACGAACAACGGGTGCTGGGCACCTATGTCTTCATCGAGGAGGCGATGCGTCTGCTGGCCGATCAGGGCGCCGGTCTTCGCGCAGCGACGGATCAGGACAAGGCCCTGCGCCCGGCGCAGATTCCCGCCAACTTCGAGGCCGACGAGACGCCGTCGTCCACCCGGCCCTTCAAGGGCATGCTGTACGAGATGTATGACAGTCCGGCCTCGGGTCGGAAGGAGATCCGCTGGCTGGGCCGCCCCGATCCCGACCTGTGGCAGATGCCCTTCTATGGCTCCAAGCCGACGCTGACCCTGACGCGGCCGACGGCCTACTGGGTGCCGGGCTATCGCACCGACATCATCGAGCGGCTGAAGACGCACGGGATCGAAATGGAGACGGTCGAGGCTGCGCGCACAGTAAACCTTTCGATGCTGCGCCTGGTCGAGCCCAAGCTGGCGACCCGCGCCAATGAAGGTCACGTGCAGGCTTCGGTGAAGACGGTGGAGGTCGAAAAGCGCGACTGGACGTATCCGATCGGCTCGGTGCGGGTGCCGACGGATCAGCCGCTGGGCGACATCGTCGTGCTGCTGCTGGAGCCGCAATCCAGCGAGAGCTTCTTCGCCTGGGGCATGTTCCCCGAGGTGATGAGCCGGGTCGAATATATCGAGGCCTACGCCATCGCGCCGCTGGCGGACAAGATGATGGCGGCGGACCCCGCGTTGAAGGCCGAGTTCGAGGCCAAGGTGGCGGCCGACGCCACGTTCGCCGCCGATCCGCAGGCGCGTCTGGCCTGGTTCTATGAACGCACGCCCTTCTATGACGACCACTATCTGCTCTACCCCGTCGGGCGCGAGGACTGATCGATGACCACGCCGCTGATGTACGCCGTCCAGGCCGCCGCCCTGTGGAGTGGCCTGCTGATCCTGATGATGCTGGTCTTGTCGGGCATCGTCGTCAGCGGGCGGCGCAAACATATGGTGTCGTTCGGCGACGGCGGAAACGCGGATCTGATGGCCGCCAGCCGCGCCTTCGGCAATCTGGTGGAATATGCGACGCCGGGCATGATCGCGATGCTGCTGCTGGCTGCCGTCGGCGCGCCGGCCTGGATGGTTCACGGGGTCGGCGCGACGCTGTTCGTCGGCCGGGTCGCCCATGCCCTGGGCCTTTTGCTGCAGACCGGGCCGTCGCTGGGTCGCGTCGTCGGCATGCTGCTGACCTGGGTGGCGCTGCTGACGGCGGCTGTGGGCCTGATCGCCTTCGCCGTCGTCTGACGCGGTTGCGGTGCAGCAGGTTGCGGTGCAGCGGGGCGTCCGCCATATCGGGGCATGACTGAATCCCTGGCTGCGCCCGTTTCCACCGATCTTCTCAACGACATCGTCAAGGCCGCTCTCAAGGCCGGCGCCGACGCCGCAGAGGCGGTCAGCGCCGATCGCCGATCCCTGTCGGTCGGGGTGCGCAACGGCAAGCTGGAAGATGTCGAACGTGAGGAATCGCGTGATCTGGGCCTACGCGTGTTCGTGGGCCAACGGCAGGCGTCCGTTTCGGCCTCGGACCTTTCGCCCGCGACCCAGGCGCGGCTGGTCGAGCGGGCCGTGGCCATGGCGCGGCTGGCGCCCGAAGACCCCCACGCCGGTTTCGCGCCCGAGGATCGGCTGGCGCGCGGGCCGTTCATCGATCTGGACCTGTTCGATCCTAGCGAACGCACCGCAGAAACTCTGGAACAGGTCTCGGCCGAGGCCGAGGCGGCGGCCTTGGCGGTCCCGGGCGTGGCGCGGTCGGAAGGCGGACACGCGGGCTGGTCGTCCAGCCGCTGGCGGTTGGTGACCTCTCACGGGTTCGACGGCGCCTATGAAGGGTCGGCCTTCTCGCTGGGCGTCGGCGTCATCGCCGAAAAGGACGGCGCGATGGAGCGCGGCGGCGAGAGCCGTTCGACCCGACACCTGTCCGACCTGCCGGGCGCCGACCTGATCGGCCGCACCGCCGGCGAGCGCGCGGTCGCCCGCGTCGGCCCGCGCAAGATCGCCTCCACCACTGCCCCGGTGATTTTCGACAACCGGATGGCGGGCCAGATCGTGTCGCCGGCCATCGGCGCCATTTCCGGCCCGTCGATCGCGCGCGGCACCTCCTTCCTGAAGGACCGCATGGGTCAGCGCGTGTTCGCCGAGGGGGTCACCCTGATCGACGATCCGTTCCGCCCGCGCGGCATGGGATCGACACCGTTCGACGACGAAGGCGTGGCGGTCCAGAAGCGCGCCCTGTTCGACGACGGCGTCCTGACCACCTGGTTGCTGAACAGCGCATCGGCCCGACAACTGGGCCTGAAAACCACCGGCCATGCATCGCGGGGTCTGGCCGGGCCATCCGGCGTTTCGACCCACAATCTGCATATGGAGCCGGGCGAACGGGATCTGGCAGGCCTGATGGCCGACGCCGGGACCGGCCTGTTGGTGACGTCGATGTTCGGCCCGTCGCTGAACGGCAACACCGGCGACTGGTCCGCCGGGGTGTCGGGCTTCTGGTTCGAGAACGGCGTGATCGCCTATCCGGTCAGCGAGGTCACGGTCGCGGGCAAGCTGACCGACCTGTATCTGCGCATCCAGCGCGGCTCGGACCTGGAGTTCCGGGGCGGGTTCAACGTGCCCAGCCTGATGTTCGATGCGGTGGCCATCGCGGGCAAATGATCGACCTGCACGCCGACCTCGACCTGATCCGCCAGGCGGCCATCGACGCCGGGGCGCTGGCCATCGCCGAGCGTGAGGCGGGGCTGAAGATCGAGTCCAAGGTCGGCGGTTCGCCCGTCACTAGCGGCGACCTGAAGGTCGACGCCATGCTGAGGGACCGGCTGCTGTCGGCGCGGCCCGACTATGGATGGCTGTCGGAAGAGACGGCGGATACGGCCGAGCGTCTGTCGAAACGACGCATTTTCGTGGTCGATCCCATCGACGGCACCGTCGCCTATCTGAAACGGACGCCGTGGTGGTGCGTGCCCATCGCCGTCGTCGAGGACGGCGAGGTCGTCGCCGCGGTCATCCATGCGCCCGAGGTGGACGAGACCTATGTGGCGACGCGCGGCGGCGGGGCGCGACGTAACGGCAAACCCATCCACGCCTCGGATGTCGGTACGCTGGAGGACGCCTCGATCCTGGGCGATGCGCGACTGATCGAAACGCCCTATTTCGCCGACGAACCCTGGCCGTCGATGCGGTTCGAAAAGCGCAACGCCCTGGCCTATCGGATGGCGCTGGTCGCCGCCGGCGCCTTTGACGCCGCCCTGGCCCTGACGCCGAAATGGGACTGGGACGTCGCTGCGGGCTGGCTGATCGCGACCGAAGCCGGCGCCAGGGTCAGCGATCACCACGGGCGGCCGTGGGCCTTCAACCGGCCGGATCCGCGTCAGGCCAGCCTGGTCTGCGCGGCGCCGATCATCCAGCCGATGATCGTGCGGCGTTGTAAAAACGTGCCGCTTTCGACCTAAGGCGGGGGCGGAAAAACCCCCGCCCACATTGATCCGAGGGCGTTCTCGGCCTATGCCGCGCGCAAACCTCCTCCCCCAAGGGCTTCTGGCCCAGCCTTCAGGATTTCCGATGACCGATCAGAACGCCGTCCCGCCGCAACTCCTGCACATCGTGATCGGCGGCGAGCTTCGTCACCTGGGCGAGCCGACTTTCCGCGACCTGTCGCAGGTCGAGTTCGTCGGCGCCTTCGGCAGCTATGACGAAGCCAAGAAGGCCTGGAAGGCGCGCGCCCAGGCGACAGTGGACAACGCCCACATGCGCTATTTCATCCTGCACGCCCACAAGCTGATCGATCCGCGCGGCGACGCGGCCTGAGCCGAGGACCGAGTGCGACATCGAGGAGCCGAACCGGCTCCTCGATCCGACGTTTCGATCTGTAGGCGAGGACGACGATGAACCTGGAACCGCAACAGATTTTTCAACTGGTCAGCCTGCTGGCCGTGCTGGCGCTATTCAGCTTTTCGCTGCGCGGCCACATCAACTACGCCCGCTGGTTCAAGCGGTGGGAGGCCGACCGCAAGGCCCGTCGCGACGCCGAACTGGCCGCCGAGGCCCGCGCAAACGGCGAGGCCGGCGACGAGCCGAAAACCGGCCCCTGGGGCTGAAGCCCCTACTCCCGCCGCAGCAGCTTGTCGGTCAGCAGCGTGCCCCACCAGCCGGCCTTGAACTCGGCGCGGATGGCCTTGGGGTCGTAGTCGGGGCTGTCGACCCAGTCGATGAAGCTGATGCCCTTCGGCTGGATCTCGTTGACGTATTTCTCCAGCGTATAGTCCAGCACGCCGGTCAGCCCTTCGCGGGAATGCAGATATTTCTTGGAGAGCTGCTTCATGGCGACCGAGATCGGCTCGCCCAGGTGGAAGTGGCGATAGAAGACCGCCATCATGCCCGCCCGATCGGCGCCGGACTTGCAGTGGATCAGCACCGGATACTGGATCGTCCTGAAGAGCTCGCGCGCGCGGTGGATGCGCACCGTCTCGGGCGGATCGCGCGAGTCCAGCGGCGCGTCGATCAGGGTCAGGCCCAGCCGCTCGCAAGCGTCCTTTTCCAGCCAGTAATAGCCTTCGTCGCGTTCACCGCGCAGGTTGATGACCGTCTTGACGCCCTTCTTTTTCCAATAGGCCAGCTGGCGCGGCGACGGCTGATTGGTGCGCACCAGATCCGGCCCCAGCCAGTGGGCGTTGGAAAAGGCCACGCGCAGAAACGCATGGTCGGCCCAGAAATAATGCCAATGCGCCCGAAAATGGCCCATCGCGGTCGAGAGGTCGAAGCGCGCCATGCCCGCCAGATAGCGATCCGACGCCGCCGCGTCATCCGATCTCGATCCTGATGCGTTGGAATGTTCGTCGAGACCGGAGAACAGCCCGATGAGAACCCTCGCCGCAGCCGCCGCCGTCGCCGCCAGCCTGTGGGCCGGCGCGGCCGCGGCCCAGACACCACCGCCCGAAGACCCCGCCCTGATCGCCTATCTGCGCGACCGGGCCAAGGAGGCGCTGGACACCACCCGCTACACGGCCGCGATCACGCCGGACGGGGCGATGACGCTGGTCTATCTGACCGGACCCAACTGGTGCGGCTCGGGCGGATGCCGACTGCTGGTGCTGGACCGCACCGGCGCGACCTACCGCTCGGTCGGTGAGATCAGCGTCGCGCGCGCGCCGATCCGGTTGCTGGAGCGACAGACCCATGGCCGACGGGATCTGGGTGTCTATGTCGCGGGCGGCGGAATCACCGAGGGCTATGAGGTCGCCGTGCCGTTTGACGGGCACCGTTACGCGTCCAATCCGACGGTTCCGCCCGCCGTCAGGATCCAGGAAGCGCCCGGCGAAACCCTGATCCGCGCCGACGAGCCGGGCCGTGCGCTGGAACCGTCGCCGGACAAGCCTTGACTTGAACGGCGGCTCGGACGACCGAGAGCCGATGACCGTCGCCGCCTCCGAAACCATGCCGCTGCGCGCCCTGTTGGCGCGGATTTGGCGCGACTATCTGTCCAAGCACAAGGGATCGCTGATCCTGTCGGTCTTGTGCGCGGCGACGACCGGCCTGCTGACGGCGGCGCTGCTGAAGCTGCTGGAGCCGGCCGTCAACGGTCTGTTCCTGGGCGGGACCAAGCCGATCAGTCTGTTCGGCCTTGTGACCTTTCCGGCGGACAAGGCTGTTGTCTGGATCCCGGTCGCCATCCTGACCGTCGCCATTGCGCGAACGCTCGCCGCGCTGGGCCAGGCGGCCTTGGTCAACCGATTGGGTCACACCATCGTCGGCGACATCCAGATTCGTTTGTTCGGGGCCATGATCCGCGCCGATCTGGCGCGCTTACGCAGTCAGCACTCTGGCGGCTTCGTCTCCTCGGTGCTGTTCGACGCCAATATGGTGCGCGAGGCCTTCACCTCGGGCGTGGTCAACTACACCCAGAACCTGCTGACCCTGATCGCGGTCCTGATCTACATGGGGTTCATCGACTGGCAGCTGACGATCGTCGTGCTGCTGGGCGTGCCGCTGGTGGCGCTGGTGCTTCGCCGGTTCGGGCGCAAGACGCGCAAGGCCGCCGTCGGCGCCATGGCCGAGACCGAGAACCTGTCCACTGCCCTGATGGAGAACCTGGACGGGGTTCGCCTGATCAAGATCGAAAACCGCGAGGCCGCCGAACAGGACCGCGTGGCCGAGGTGGTCGCCCGTCGCCAGCGCCACGTGATCAAGGGCGCCAACGCCCGCGCCTTCGCCGGTCCGTCCAGCGATCTGGTCGCCTATATCGTGGTCGCCGCCGTCATGGCCTACGCCGGGTGGCGGGCGCAGACGGGCGACATGACGGTGGGCGGGTTCGCCGCCTTCATCGGCATGCTGCTGGCCGCAGGGCAAGCCCTGCGCCAGGTGACCAACCTGGCCACAGTGATGAGCGAGGGCTTCACCGCCGCCCGCCGCCTGTTCGGCGCCCTGGACATCCAGCCCGAAATCCGAGAGGCGGCCGACGCCGCGCCCTTGGCCGCCGGGCCGGTGGAGGTCGTGCTGGACAAGGTGTCCTTCGCCTACGCCGGGACTGATGCGCCGACTCTGGACGGGGTGTCCCTGCGGGTCGCGCCGGGCGAGACGGTGGCGTTGGTCGGGCCGTCGGGCGGCGGCAAGAGCACGATCCTGAGCCTGCTGCCGCGCTTCTATGATGTGACCGGCGGGGCGGTGACGATCAACGGCGCCGACGTGCGGGCGCTTCGCATCCATGACCTGCGCGACCACATCGCCCTGGTGACGCAGGAACCCTTCCTGTTCGACGACACCATCGCCGCCAACATCGCCTATGGCCGGCCCGGCGCGACGCAGGCGCAGATCGAGGACGCCGCGCGATCCGCCGCCGCCCATGGCTTCATCACGGCCCTGCCGCAAGGTTACGACACCCGCGCGGGCGAGGCCGGCCTGCGGCTTTCCGGCGGTCAGCGCCAGCGGATCGCCATCGCCCGCGCCTTCGTCAAGGATGCGCCGATCCTGCTGCTGGACGAGGCCACCAGCGCTCTGGACACCGAGAGCGAGGCCCTAGTCCAGGCGGCGCTGGAGCGGCTGATGCAGGGCCGCGCCACCCTGATGATCGCCCACCGCCTGTCCACCGTTAGGAACGCCGACCGCATCTATGTGATCGAGGCCGGCCGGGTGGTCGAGGAAGGCTCGCACGACGTCCTGGTCGCCAGAGGCGGCCTCTATTCGCGCCTGGCCCGCCAGCAGTCGCTGGACGGCGCGGCGCCCACGGTCGAGACTGTCGCGTGAGGCCGCTGCGCATTCCGGCCGTCCAGGCCAGCCTGTCCTTCATCCTGGCGCACTGGATGCAGTTCTGCTTCGCCACCATGCGCTGGACCCACGAAAACCAGGCGGTGGCCGAGGGTGTTTGGGCCCGGGGCGGCGGGGTTTTGTGCGCCTTCTGGCATTCGCGCATCGGCCTGTCGCCGGCGTGCTGGCCGCTGAACCGCGCCCAACCGGCCAAGGCGTTGATTTCCCTGTCGGCGGACGGTCAGTTCATCGCAAAGGCCGTGGCTCGCCAAGGCTTTCCCGCCATTCGCGGTTCGTCGTCGAACAAGGACAAGGCGGACCGGGACAAGGGCGGATCGCAGGCGCTGCGGGCGGGCCTGCGTCAGTTGAAGATCGGCGCCCTGGCTATCACGCCGGACGGTCCGCGCGGCCCGGCGCGCCAGATGGCCGAGGGTCTGCCGATGATGGCCAAGATCTCAAAGGCACCGACCCTGTTCATCGGCATGTCGTGCAATCCGGCCATCCGGCTGAACAGCTGGGACCGCGCGATTCTGCCCCTGCCCTTCGCCAAAGGCGCCATCGTCTGGGACATCGCCGATTATCCGACCGGCGACGACCTGGATCACGTCCGCCAGGACTGGGCCGCGCGGCTGAACGCCGTGGAGGCGCGAGCCGATGCGATCACGGGCCTGAAACCATGAGGATGCAGCCGTGACGCCGCTGCCGCTGATCGCCTATCGGCTGGCGACGCGCGCGCTGGAGCCCCTGGCCCCGCGCCTGCTGGATGCGCGCGCCAGGCGGGGCAAGGAAGACCCGGTGAGGGTGGACGAGCGGATGGGCTTCACCCGCACCACGCGCCCCGAAGGTGATCTGGTCTGGCTGCACGGCGTCAGTGTCGGCGAGAGCCTGTCGCTGCTGCCCATGGTCGAGCGGCTGACGAAGGCGAGGCCGGACCTGACCGTTCTGGTCACCTCCAGCACCGTGACCTCGGCGCAGATTCTGGCCGAACGCCTGCCATCGGGCGTGATCCACCAATATGCGCCGGTCGATGCCCCCGGCGTGGTCGAGCGGTTCCTGGACCATTGGCGGCCAGCCCTTGCGGTCTTCGTCGAAAGCGAACTGTGGCCGAACCTGCTGCTTGAGGCGAAACAGCGAGGCGTGAAACTGGCCCTGGTCAGCGCACGGATCACCGAGAAGACGGTAGAGGGCTGGGCGCGGTTTCCGGCCTCGGCGCGGGCGCTGACCGGCGCCTTCGACCTGATTCTGCCGCAGGATGCGGTCTCGGCCCAGCGGCTGGAGGGCATGGGCGCGCGGATCGACGGTCTGGTGAACCTGAAACTGTCCGGCGAGGCCCTGCCGCACGACCCCGCCGCCTTCAACCGTTTGAGCGCCGCCATCGGCGACCGGCCGGTGATCGTCGCCGCCAGCACCCATGAAGGCGAAGAGATCGCCATCGTGCGCGCGCTGGACCATCTGAGCGAGCGTGTCTGCCTGATCCTCACGCCACGCCATCCCGAGCGGGGGGCGCACATCGCCCAGGCCCTGCAACGCGACGGCTACGCCTTCGCCATGCGTTCGCGCGGCGAGACGATCGGGCCGGACACCGACATCTATCTGGCCGACACCCTGAACGAGATGGGCCTGTTCCTGCGCCTCGCCGATGTGGTGGTCATGGGCGGCTCATTCGCGCCCGCCATCGGCCTGCCGCCGGTCGGCGGGCATAATCCGCTGGAGCCGGCGCGGCTGGGCAAGCCGACGATTACAGGGCCGGATGCGTCGAACTGGGCGCCGGTGACGGCGGCCCTGGTCGAGGCGGGCGGCCTGGCCCTGGTTCAGGCGCCGTCCGACCTGCCCGGCGTGATCGAGCCCCTGCTGGAAGACCTGAACGCGGCCAAGGCCATGGGCGAGCGCGGGCGTCGCGCGGCTGTCGAAGCTGGAGGCGGGCTGGAGCGACTGTGGGCGCTGCTGTCGCCGCTGATGCCGCGGGGGCAGGGCCGGCGATGAAGCTGAACACGCCGCGCTGGTGGTATGTGCGCGACAGCAACCACGCCCGAATGACGCGCACGGCGCTGAAACCGCTGGGCTGGGTCTGGGCCGCCGTGACGGCGCGTCGGATCGCAAAGACGGTCCCCGCCGACCCCGGCTGCGCGATCATTTCGGTCGGCAATCTGACGGTCGGCGGATCGGGCAAGACGCCGGTCGCGCGCGAAACCCTGCGGCTGCTGAGGGCGGCGGGGGTGGAGGCGCGAGGCCTGTCGCGCGGCTATGGGGGGCGGCTGGAAGGGCCGGTCCGGGTCGATCCTCAAATCCATACGGCCGACGATGTCGGGGACGAGCCGCTGATGCTGGCGCAGGGGTCGTCGGTCTGGATCGCGCGCGATCGTGTGGCGGGCGCCAAGGCCGCCGTCGCGGAGGGGGCGCAGGCTCTGGTGCTGGACGACGGCCATCAGAGCCCGGCCCTGACAAAGACCGTCAGCCTGATCGTCGTGGACGGCGAAACGCGCGGTGACGAATGGCCGTTCGGGGACGGTTCGGTCTTTCCGTCGGGTCCGATGCGCGAGCCGCTGAAGGCCGGGCTGGCGCGCGCCGACGCCGTGGTGGTCATGCTGCCGACCGATGTCGAAGACGCCGATCCCGAACTGCTGGCGGTGTTCGGCGCCCTGCCTTTCTTCGTCGCGCGCCTGACGCCCGAAGGGCCGCCGCCGTCCGGGCCTCAGGTCGGGTTCGCCGGCATCGCCAAGCCGTGGAAGGTCGAGCGGTCGCTGAAGGCGGCGGGCTGCGACCTGGTCGACTTCGTCCCCTTCCCCGACCACGCGGCCTATAGCGACGCCGACATGACGTTCCTGACCGACCGGGCGGCGGTGTTCGACGCTGGCTTGGTTACGACGGAAAAGGACTGGGTCCGGCTGACGCCCGACCAGCGCGCGCGTGTCACAGCATGGCCAGTCGTCGCCCGGTTCGAGGACGAGGCGGCTTTCGTCGCCTTCCTGAACGACCGGATTCAGTCGGCGCGATAGACGACGCCGGACTTCATCACGAACTTCATCCGCTCCAGCTCGGTCACATCCGTCAGCGGATCGCCCGACACAGCGACGATGTCGGCGGGCATGCCCTCGGCGATCTTCCCGGCCTCATTGGCGATGCGCAGGTGTTCGGCGGCGCCGACGGTGGCGGCCTGTATGGCCTCGAGCGGGCTCAGGCCGGCGCGGACCAGAAGCGCGAACTCCTGAGCGTTGTCCCCGTGGGCCGAGACGCCCGAGTCGGTGCCGAAGGCGATCTTGACCCCGCCTTCATGCGCGCGGCGCGCCATGTCCAGCATCTTGGGCCCGGCTTCCAGCGCCTTGGCCGTCTGGGCGGGGGTGAAGAAGTTGTCGGGTCCCGAGGCGATGCGCGCCACGAAATCCCCGGCCAGCAGGGTCGGGATCAGCCAGGCGCCGTTCGACTTGAACAGGCGGATCGATTGATCGTCCAGATAGGTGCCGTGTTCGATGGAATCGCCGCCGGCCCGCAGGAAGGCGTTGATGCCGTCCACCCCGTGGGCGTGCGCTGTCACCTGGCGGCCCATGCGGTGGGCGCTGCCAACGATGGCTGACAGTTCATCGTCGCTGAACTGCTGGTTCAGGCCGGCGGCGGTGTTGGACAGCACGCCGCCCGTCGCGGTGATCTTGATGATGTCGGCGCCGGCGCGAACCTGGGTGCGCACGGCCCGCATGCAGTCCTCAGGTCCCGAGCAGATGCTCTCGGACGACAGCAGGTGCATGACGTCCTCGCGATAGCCGTTGATGTCGGCATGCCCGCCGTGGATCGACACCGACGACCCCGCCGCAATGATGCGCGGTCCCGGCACGTCGCCATTCCTGACGGCGTTTCGCAGGGCGAAGATGGCCTGGTTCGAGGCGCCCAGATCCGCCACCGTCGTAAAGCCGGCCATCAGGGTGCGACGCGCGTAGCGGGCGCCGACCATCGCCTGATCCGCATCTGAAAGCGTCACCTCTTCAAGGCGTGCGTTCGGGTTTTGCTGGCTCGTCAAATGGACGTGGCTGTCGATCAGGCCGGGCAGGACAAAAGCCTGGCGCAGGTCCACGACCTTGCCTTGCGACGCGTCGCCGACGAAGCCGTCGCGCACGTCAACGACCTGGTTCCCTCTGATCACGAGAGTTTTATCGCGTTGCACAACGCCGTTCGACGGATCCGCAAGCAACCTTCCGGCTTCAACGAACGTTGTGTCGGGTTGGGTCGAAACGCCTGTGGCTACGGGGGTTTGCTGCGCGTGAGCGCTTACCGCCGACGCCATCAGCGCCGCCAGCGCGATTCCAAAACGTTTCATCGATAACTCCCCGCGACGCGTCGGCCGCAAAAATGCCCCACAAGGCTCAGGTTGCCTCGCCCGTAACCAACTGAAACAAACACGCCTCAAGACCAACCGCAACGAGGGCGTCGCATGCGGCTATCGAGACGAGGACTTATTCTGGGTGGATCGGCCATGCTGGCGGGATGCGCCAGCGCGAGCGCTACGGCGCCGCTGACGACGGCTCAGAACGGAACTCCGATCGCCATGCCGCAGGTCGGTCTGCCCACGGTCCAGACCTCCGCCCTGACGCCGCCGCCGCTGGATCCGCGCGGTCACGTTCGCAAGGACCTGATGGAGCGCGCCATGACCGCGCTGGATACCCACCATCACCGCCTGCCTCTGCGTGACCGGATGTATCTGGTCGACTTCCAGAAGTTTTCGGGCGAGGAGCGGCTGTACGAAGTCGACCTGATCGCGGGTGAAGTTAAGGTGCTGCGCACCTGCCACGGCCGGGGATCGGACCCCAGCCACACCGGCTATGCCCAGCGCTTTTCCAACACGCCGGATTCCAACATGTCCTCGATCGGCGCCTATGCGACGGCGGGCGCCAACTGGGGCGCGCAACAGGGGCCGAACGTCCTGCTGGACGGGCTGGAATATTCCAACGACAAGGCGCGCGAGCGGGCCATCATCGTCCACGGCGCCGACTATGCCGATCCCGACTTCCTGGCGCGCGAAGGCAAGCTGGGTCGCAGCTACGGCTGTTTCTCGGTCGCGCACACCGACCTGCCGGCCCTGCGCGAACGCATGGGCGAGGGCCGGCTGCTGTTCGCGGCGGCTTAAGGCCTAGCGCTCGGGCCGTCGGGCGGAGTGGCGGATGGTGATGATGCGGATTTCGTCAGCCAGGATAGCGTATCGGATCACATAGGGGCGGATCGAAACAGCCTCGCGAAGCCCATGCCTGATCGGCCTGCCACGGTCGGGAAAGGCATTCAGGCTTTCAGCCAGATCAATTAGACGAACGGCCAGACGGATCGCAGCGGGAAGGCTGAAGCCCTGCACATAGGATTGAATGGCGATCAGGTCTTCCCGAGCTTGCTCGGTCCAGACTACTCGCCGCATTTCGGCGGCGGGAGCGGATTGTCCGCTCCCCACGACAGAAGCCAGCGCTTCATCGCCTCATGACTGATGATCCGTCCCGCCTCGATGTCGGCAAGGCCGCGCAGCGTCGCCGCCTCGTCGGCCTCGTCGTCGGGGATGTCGAAGATGCCGGGCTCTTCGTCTTCATCGTGGGATGCGGGATGCGCCATAGGCGAGACTCTATCACATCCCGCCGATACGGTCAGCCCCGGTCCAGCGCCCGCCAGCCGATGTCGGAGCGGTTGAAGCCGCCCGGCCAGTCGATCTTGCGGATGGCGGCATAGGCGCGTTCGCGGGCCTCGGCGATGTCGTCGCCCTCGGCGCAGACGTTCAGGACGCGGCCGCCCGAGGCGGCCAGCAAGCCGTCGTCGCGGCGCTTGGTCCCAGCATGGAAGACCTGGACATGGGGGCCGAAGTCCTGATCGGCGCCGCGGATGATCGAGCCTTCCAGCGGGCTATCGGGATAGCCCTTGGCCGCCATGACCACGCAGATTACCGTCTGAGGCTTGAAGGCGGGCGAAGCCAGGCCCGAGACGTCACCGCGCGCACAGCCCAGCAGATAGGGCACGATGTCGCCCGCCATCCGCATCATCAGCACCTGGCATTCCGGGTCGCCGAAGCGGGCGTTGAACTCGACCACCTTTGGGCCGTCCTCGGTCGCCATCAGGCCGGCGTAGAGAACGCCGCGATAGGGTGCGCCCTCTTCGGCCATCTTGCGGATCGTCGGCTGGACGATCAGCGCGTCGGCCTGCTGCACCAGCTCGGGCGTGAAGACGGGCGCGGGCGAATAGGCGCCCATGCCGCCGGTGTTGGGGCCAAGGTCGCCGTCGAAGGCGCGCTTGTGGTCCTGGGCGCCGCCGAACAGCAGGGCGCGTTGACCGTCGCACAGGGCGAACAGCGAGCCCTCCTCGCCGTCCATGAACTCCTCGATCACGACGCGGGCGCCGGCCGCACCGAACCGGCCGCCCAGCATGCGCTCGATTTCGGCCTCGGCGTCGGGGAGGTCGGGGCTGATGGCCACGCCCTTGCCGGCGGCCAGGCCATCGGCCTTGATCACATAGGGCGGCCGGAACACGTCCAGCGCCGCCTTGGCGTCCTTGACCGTGTCATAGACGCCGTAGCCGGCGGTCGGGATTTCGTGGCGGTCGAGGAAGCCCTTCGAAAAGGCCTTTGACGTTTCCAGCTGCGCCGCCTTTGCGGTCGGCCCGAAACAGGGGATGCCGGCCGAGGCCAGACGATCAGCCAGACCGGCGGCCAGCGCCACCTCGGGCCCCACAACGACCAGATCGGCCTTGATCTCTCTGGCCAGGGCGGCCAGGCCGTCGGCGTCGTCCGCCTTGACGGCGCACAGCTCGCACAGCTTCTCGATGCCGGGGTTGCCCGGCGCGGCGACCAGGCGCGTGACCAGCGGCGACTGGGCGATCTTCCAGGCCAGGGCGTGTTCGCGGCCGCCCGATCCGACGAGAAGAATGTTCATGAGACCGGGCAATGACCGGCCGGCGCCGGCCGGTCAAGCGCCCGTCAGACTTAACGCCGCATTCGGCGTTCCATCAGCGAACGGGCGGGGTCCACGACGGCAGGGCCTGAAGCTGGCCGGGCGTCAGATCGGTGACCAGATCCCTGTCGCCGTTGCGGTCGATCGGAGACACGTCCGCGACCGGAACCCGCACCTTCATGTCGCCCGGCCCGTTCAACTCGATCACCAGATGGGTCAGGGCGCCCGACGCATCCAGCACCAGGGTTTCGACATCGCCCAGATCGGCGTTGGCGCGCGAATACAGGTCTGCATCCTCCAGCTGATCGCGGGTCATGTTAAAGGCCAGGGCGGCGTTCGAGGCGGCGGCGTCCACCTGTTGATCCGGCAAGGCCACGGGCGCTGCGCCCGGCGCAGGGGCCTGGACCACATCGTCGTCGCGATCCGAGCAGGCGACGACGCCGCCGGTCAGGCACAGAATGGCGGCGAGCGGGACGATGCGGTTCATACGGCCTCCTTGGGCATTAGAGCAGGGCCGAAACGACATAGACGCCCAAACCCAGCAGAATGATGCAGCCGATGATCAGCCACGGGCTCATGGCGCCGCCGCCCCCGGCGCGGCGCGACAGATCGCGCTCATGCGGGTCGCGGTCAGAAGGATCGGTTCCGGGCGGGTCGGCGGCCATGAAAGTCGAACGGCAGGGCGCGCGCAGCGTTCCCGGGCGGATCGACGCAGGCTAGGATGTCTTCATGAGCGACGACTCCTACGTATTCGAAGGCCCGGCCGAGGTCCCTGCCCCGCGCGACAACAATCCGCCCCTGTCGATCTCGGAACTGTCGTTCGCGCTGAAGCGCACGCTGGAAGACCGGTTTGGACATGTGCGGCTACGCGGCGAGGTCTCCAAGGTGAACCGCCACGCCTCGGGCCACATCTATCTGACGCTGAAGGACGACAAGTCGGCCATCGACGGCGTGGTGTGGAAGGGGTCGGTGCGCGGCCTGGGCGTTCAGCCCGAAGCGGGGCTGGAGGTCATCGTCACCGGCAAGATCACCTCCTATCCGGCGCGGTCCTCCTATCAGATCGTGATTGAGAGCATGGAGGCGGCTGGCGCCGGCGCCCTGCTGGCCCAGTTGGAGCGGCTGAAGGTCCGCCTGCGTGAGGAAGGGCTGTTCGAGCCAGGGCGTAAGAAGCCCCTGCCCGCCTTTCCCGCGACCATCGGCGTGATCACCAGCCCGACCGGCGCGGTGATCCGTGACGTGCTGCACCGGATCGCGGAACGCTGGCCCTGTCGCGTCATCGTCTGGCCCGTGGTCGTTCAGGGCGATTCGGCCTGCGGTCAGGTGTCGAACGCCATTCGCGGCTTTGATGCGATGACCGCCGACGGGCCGATCCCCCGCCCGGACCTGCTGATCGTCGCGCGCGGCGGCGGGTCGGTCGAGGACCTGTGGTGTTTCAACGACGAAGGCCTGGCGCGGACCGTGGCGGCGGCGCGCATTCCGATCATCTCGGCCGTGGGGCACGAGACGGATACGACCCTGATCGATTTCGTCTCGGATCGCCGGGCGCCGACCCCGACGGGCGCTGCCGAAATGGCGACGCCGGTGCTGGCGGACCTGCGCTACGCCGTCGCCGACATGGATCGGCGCATGGTGCAGGCGGGCGGACGGCTGATCGAGGATCGACGCACGCGCCTGCGGGCGGTGGCGCGCGGCCTGCCGGCGCGGCCGGAGGACCTGCTGGCCCTGGCGCAGCAGCGGCTGGACCATGTGTCGAGCCGGCTGGGATCGGGTCTTCAACGCAATGTCGCCCTGCACGAGCGGCATCTGGCGGTGACGGGCGGCAAGCTGAGCCCAACCCTGCTGCGCACCCGGATCGAGCGGGGGCAGGATCGGCTGCGCGGCGCGAGCGACCGGCTGGGCGCCGCGCTTCAGGCCGGCGTGGCGCGCGGCGAGCGGCGGCTGTTGCAGGTGTCGGCCCGCCTGTCGCCCGAACCGCTGTATCGGCGGCTGGATCAGCGTCAGGCCCGGCTTGAAGCCGTCGGCGCGCGGTTGGACGGGGTCATGCCCCGCCGACTGGAGCGCGAAGCCGATCGCCTGGCGGCGCTGTCTCGCGCGCTGACGACCCTGGACCCCGGGCGTCCCAAGCCCGGATTCGCGCGTGTGGAAGATTCGGACGGCGCCTGGATCACCTCGGCCAAGGCGCTGGAGGCGGGTCAGGCGGTCCGGCTGGTGTTCAGCGACGGCGTTCAGCCGGCGACGATCGACGGCGGCGAACCCCGTCCGTCCCCGCCGCGTCCGGCGGCCAAGCCGAAGCCGACCGCCGCCGATCAGGGCAGCCTGTTCTGACGGCGGCGGATATGATCCGCGTTTTCCGCTTCGCCCCGGCGCCGCTTCCTGCTAACGGCGCCGCATGAAGATCACGCGCCTCGCCGTCACCGCCTATGTGTTCGCCCTCCTGATCATAGTCCTGGATCAGCTGACCAAGGCCTGGATCATCAGCGGCCTGTCGCTGCAGGAAGTCGGCCGCATCCCCGTCTTCCCGCCGATCCTGAACTTCAGCTGGGTCGAGAACACCGGCGTCAGCTTCGGCCTGTTCGGCGGGGGCGAAGCGCGCTGGGGCCTGGCGATCTTCTCCATCGTCGTCTCGGCCGGCCTGGCCTGGTGGGCGACCCAGTCGAACCGACGCCTGTTGATCACCGCAATCGGCTTCGTCATGGGCGGGGCGCTGGGCAATGTGATCGACCGGATCCGCTTCGGCTATGTGGTCGACTTCATCGACTTCTCGGGCACCGGCGTCTTTCCCTGGGTGTTCAACGTCGCCGACAGCGCCATCACCATCGGCGTCGTGCTGCTGATCATCGACAGTCTGGTGTCTGACAAACCCGCCAAGGTTGGCGCGGCCGTCGAAAAGTCGTAATCACCTCGTCTTCACTATGCCGACTGCGCCATCGCGGCGCTTCCTGCATCAGCCGACCAGAGCCTGAAACCATGCGTATCCGCAGTGTCGCCGTCCTGACCCTCGTCGCCTCCTCCGCGCTCGCCGTCTCGGCCTGCGGAAGCATCAAACAGGGCATCGGCCTGACCAAGGTGGTGCCGGACGAGTTCGTGACCGTCTCGACCGCCCCGCTCAGCATTCCGCCGGAATACGGCCTGCGTCCGCCCGCGCCCGGCCAGCCGCGCCCGCAGGAACTGGCCCCCGAAAGCGCCGCGCGTCAGATCCTTCTGGGTCAGCGTCAGGCCGTCACCCGCACGCCGGGCGAGCAGGTCCTGGTGGCCCAGGCCGGCGGCGACCAGGCCGACCCCCTGGCCCGCTACGTCGTCGATGACGAGTTCGGCGATCTGGCGCACAAGGACGAAAGCTTCGCCAACCGCCTGATGTTCTGGCGCAAGGACGACGCCTCGACCCAGGCCCCTACGGTCCGCCAGACCGCCGAAGGCCAGAAGACCATCGACGCCTCGACCGAGGCCGCCCGCCTTCAGGCTCTGACCGGCGGCCAGCAGGCCATCACGATCCAGCCGCGTCGCAGCAACGGCTTCAAGCTGCCGGGCCTGTAAAGACTGATACGACGGGCGCTTGCCACGGCAGCGTCCGTCCTTATTGTAAACGGACCTGATCAGGAGCCGTTTGCATGACCGAAACAGTCGATATCGCCGCCCTGTCCGGGATCGACCAACTGCGTCTGGGCATGACGGGCGGCTTCATCGCGCCCATCGCCCGCACCGTCGGTTTCGAACTGACCGAAGTGGAAGAAGGCCGGGTGGTGTTCGAGGCCATCCCCACCACCGCCGTCTACAATCCGCTTGGCACGGTCCATGGCGGCTGGATCGCGACGGTGCTCGACTCGGCCTGCGGCTGCGTCGTGCATTCGACGCTTCGGCCGGGCCAGACCTATACGACGCTGGAACTGAAGACCGTCTTTCACAAGGCGCTGACCGCCGGCACGCCGGTTCGGGCCGAGGGCCGGATCGTTCAGGCCGGTCGGCGCGCGGCCTTCTCGGAGGCCGATCTGCGCGGCCTGGACGGCAAGCTCTATGCGACCGCAACCTCGACATGCCTGGTCATGGAACGTTGAGGACAGCGCTGAGGGCAGCAAGCGTTTGCCGCGCCTCGCTTTAGCCGCTATCAGCGGCGAGCGTTGATGATCGGCCGCCGATCGTCGTGCGCCCTCTCTCGCTGTCGGAAAAATAAGCTGATGCGTCGCGTGTTCACCGCCCTGGCCGCCCTCTCCATCACGGCCTCCGTCCTGCCCGTCGCCGCCGAGGCCCAGACCTCCCAGCGTCAACGCGAGCGCGGCGGGCAACAGCAGCAGGCCTCGGGTGAAGACGCCGCGCCGTCGCGCGCGCCGCGCATCGCACCCCTGCGTCGCCGCGCCAACGCCGGCCCCTGCCCCTATGTGAAGATTCTCTACGACGCCGCCCGCTACGTCGAACTGGAAGGCGGCCGCGCCGCCGTGGCCAATGTCGGCTACACCGGCGAGATCGAAGGCATCTCTTCGGACTGCGAATATCGCGAGGCCGATCCGATTCGCGTCGATATGGACGTGCTGTTCAACCTGGGCCGCGGCCCGCAGGCGACGGGCGAGCAGCGCACCTACCGCTATTGGATTGCGGTGACCGAGCGGAACAACGCCATCCTGTCCAAGGAATATTTCGACCTGCCGGTGAACTTCGAAGGCCAGCGCACCGCCTCGGTCACCGAAAAGCGCACCATCGTCATTCCACGCGCTGGGATCGACACCAGCGGCAGCAACTTCGAAATCCTGGTCGGTTTCGACGTGACGCCGGAAATGGCTGAGTTTAATCGCTCGGGCAGCCGCTTCCGCGTCAACGCCGGCACGACGCCGGCCGCGCCCTCGCCTGCTTCCGCACCGAGCCAATAATGTCTGATCTGAAGACCGTCCTCAGCGAAGCGGTCGCCGCCGCCTTCGCCGCCGAAGGCGTGGACGCGGCCTTGGCCCGCGTTACCCCGTCGGACCGCCCCGACCTGGCCGATTTCCAGTCCAATGGCGCGCTCGCCGCCGCCAAGGCGCTGAAGGCCAATCCGCGTGAACTGGCCGGCAAGATCGCCGAGCGCCTGAGCGCGGATGCCCGCTTCGCCTCGGTCGAAGTGGCGGGACCGGGCTTCATCAATCTGAAGCTCTCCGACGCGCTGCTGGCCGAACGGGCGACCGAGGTGGCGAACGACGGAGACCATGCAGGCGCCGCGACCGTGGCCGAGCCGCGCCGGGTGGTCATCGACTACGGCGGTCCCAACGTCGCCAAGCCGATGCACGTCGGCCACCTGCGCAGCGCCATCATCGGCGAGAGCCTGAAGCGGTTGTTCCGCTTCCGCGGCGACCACGTCACCGGCGACGCCCACTTCGGCGACTGGGGCTTCCAGATGGGCCTGCTGATCGTCGCCTGCGGCGACGAGGGCCTGGCCGAAGCCTTCATGGCCGAAGGTGACGGCCCCTTCCCGGCCGAAAGCCCGGTCACCCTGGCCGATCTGGACCGCCTTTATCCGCAGGCCGCCGGCAAGGCCAAGGAGGATCCGGCCTTCCGCGATCGCGCCCGCAGGGCGACGGCGGAACTTCAGAATGGCCGTCCCGGCTATCGCGCGCTCTGGCAGCATTTCGTGGCGGTCAGCCGCGAGGCGCTGAAGCGCGAGTACGGCGACCTGTCGGTCGATTTCGACCTGTGGAACGGCGAAAGCGACGCCGATCCGCAGATGCCGGAAATGCTGGCGCACCTGAAAGAGACTGGTCTGCTGGTTGAGGACGACGGCGCCCAGGTGGTTCACGTCGCCAAGCCCGGCGAGACGCGCAAGAAAAAGCTGGCCGACGGCTCGGTGATCGAGGCCCCCTCGCCCCCGCCCCTGCTGGTCATCAGCTCGGAAGGCTCGGCCATGTACGGCACGACCGACCTGGCCACGATCCTGGACCGCAAAAAGGCTCTGTCGCCCGACCTGGCCCTCTACGTCGTCGACGAACGCCAGGCCGAGCATTTCGAACAGGTGTTCCGCGCCGCCTATCTGGCCGGTTACGCCGAACAGGGCGCGCTGGAGCATCTCGGCTTCGGCACGATGAACGGACAGGACGGCAAGCCCTTCAAGACCCGCGCGGGCGGGGTGCTGAAGCTGCGCGACCTGATCGACCAGGCGACCGAAAAGGCGCGCGAGCGCCTGCACGAGGCCAAGCTGGGCGACGACCTTTCGCCGGAAGAGTTCGAGGCCATCGCGCACAAGGTGGCCATCGCGGCCCTGAAGTTCGCCGACCTGTCGAATGCGCGCACGACCAGCTACGTCTTCGATCTCGACCGCTTCATGAGCTTCGAGGGCAAGACCGGACCGTATCTGCTGTATCAATCTGTCCGCATCAAATCCCTGCTGCGCAAGGGCGCCGAACAGGGGCTGACGTCCGGTGCCATCGTCATCGCCGAACCGGCGGAGCGCGATCTGGCCCTGACGCTGGACGCCTTCTCGACGGCCGTGTCGGACGCCTACGACAAGCGGATGCCGCATCTGGTCGCCGAACACGCCTATCGCGTGGCCCAGTCCTTCTCGAAGTTCTACGCCGCCTGCCCCGTGCTGATCGCGCCGGACGAAGCGACCAAACGCTCGCGTCTGGCCCTGTCCGCTGCGGCTCTGCGCCAGCTTGAAATCGCGTTGAATCTGCTGGGCATCGACACGCCGGAGCGGATGTAGGGTATAGACGGGGCGACATCCTCCCGGAGATCGCCCATGTCGCTCGACGCCTATATCGTTGGCCTGCCCAAGGCCGAACTGCACCTGCATATCGAGGGCTCGCTGGAGCCCGAGCTGATGTTCGAGCTGGCGCAGCGGAACGGCGTGTCCATTCCCTATGACAGCGTCGAGGCGGTGCGGGCGGCCTATGATTTCTCGAACCTGCAGGACTTTCTGGACATCTATTATGCGGGGGCCGCCGTCCTGCTGACGCGGCAGGATTTCGAGGATCTGGCCTTCGCCTATTTCCAGCGCGCGGCGGCGGATAATGTGCGCCACGCCGAGATCTTCTTCGATCCCCAGACCCATACCGACCGTGGCGTGCCGTTCGGCGTGGTGGTCGAGGGGCTGATCGCAGGCATGGACCGGGCCAAGGCGGAGCTGGGCGTGTCCAGCGGCCTGATCCTCAGCTTCCTACGCCACCTGACCGAGGAGGAAGCGTTCGCGACGCTGGAGGCGGCCAAACCCTATCTGCACCATTTCATCGGCGTGGGGCTGGATTCGTCGGAGGTCGGCCATCCGCCGTCCAAGTTCCAGTGCGTCTTCGCCGCCGCGCGTGAGCTGGGCCTGAAGCTGTGCGCCCACGCGGGCGAGGAGGGCCCGCCAGCCTATGTGCACGAGGCGCTGGACCTGCTGAACATCGACCGGATGGACCACGGCAATCGCTCCATGGAGGACGAGGCCCTGGTCCAGCGGCTGGTCGCCGAGCAGATGACCCTGACCGTCTGCCCTCTGTCGAACCTGAAACTGTGCGTGGTCGATGATCTGAAGGCCCATCCCGTGCCCGAGATGCTGCGCCGGGGCCTGCACGTCACCCTGAACTCGGACGACCCGTCCTATTTTGGGGGATATGTGAATGACAACTACAGCCGGCTGGCTGAGGCCGTCGGCCTGACACGCGATCAGGTGACGCAACTGGCGAAGAACAGCTTCGAAGGGTCTTTCCTGGGCGAGGCGGAGAAGGCGGCCTACCTGGATGAGGTGGAGGCCTACGCGGCGGGGCACTGACGCCTTTCGACTCAACTTTGTTCCTGATATGTTCCGCAGATGGAGCGGACAGGATCACCGGTGGAAGACAGCGCGAACCTCCGCTGGCTGTTCGTCGATCTGAACGCCTTCTTCGCCAGCGTCGAACAGCAGATGAACCCGGACTGGCGGGGCAAGCCGGTCATCGTTCGGCCGGCGATGAGCGAATACACCGGCGCCATCGCCGCCAGCTATGAGAGCAAGGCCTGGGGCGTTCACACCGGGATGCGGGTGTCCGAGGCGCGCAAACTGTGCCCCGACCTGATCGTCGCCGAGGCGCGCCCCGACCTTTACGTCAAAATCCATCAGCAAATCATGGCCGAGATCGACCGCCATGTGCCGGTGTGGAAGGTCGGCTCGATCGACGAATGTTCCTGCGAGTTGCTGGGTCCAGAACGGTTGGAGGCGAACGCCGTCGCCCTGGCCCGGCGGATTCAGGCGGGCATCCTGCAAAACGTCGGCGACTGTCTGCGGTCGTCCGTCGGGCTGGCGCCGTCGCGGTTCCTGGCCAAGACCGCCTGCGGCATGCAGAAGCCCGCCGGACTGACGGTGCTGCGCGCCAACGAACTGCCCGGTCCCTTGCTGGGCCTGCCGCTGTCGAAGTATCCAGGCATCGGCTCGCGCATGCAAATCCGGTTGCAGGCGGCGGGGGTCACCGACACGGCCGACCTTTGGAACATGAGCGCGAAACAGGCCCGGGCGGTCTGGAACAGCATCGAGGGCGAACGCATCTGGCGCGGCCTGCACGGTCTGGACAGCGAGCCGACCCCGGAAAAACCGCCCGCCTCGATCAGCCACAGCCACGTCCTGGCCCAGGCCATGCGGACCCCGGACAAGGCGCGAGCCGTGGCGCGGCGGCTGGTGGTCAAGTGCGGAGCCCGCCTGCGGCGCATGGGCCTGACCGGCGCCAGCCTGACCCTGCATCTCGACATGGGGCCGAAGGCGACGCCCCGAAGCGGCCGTCGCGGCTGGGAAACCGCAGCCATGAGTTGTCCCATCGCGCCGACACAGGACACCTTCGCCCTTCTGGCCGCGCTCGACAGTCTGTGGCGCAAGGTCGAGCCGGAGCTGGAGGCGGGACGTCTGAGCTATGTCGGGGTCGGGGTGCACGGCCTGAAATCCCGCGGCGCGTTCGAGACCGACCTGTTCGCTGCCGGACCGGATCAGGACGGCGAGGCCCCGTCTCTTCGTCTGTCCCAGGCGCTGGATGCGCTGAACCGCCGCTACGGCAAGGACACCGTCAGCATCGGCCCCAAGGCCGGCCTGCCCGACTACATCGGCGCCAAGATCGCCTTCACCCGCATCCCCGAGGCCGAGGATTTCTGGGAGTGAGCCACACCTAGCTCAGCAGGGACGCCCCGGCGATCTCCGCCACGCCCAAGGCCCGGAAACTGTCTTGGGCCGCCGTCTCGGTTTGCGGCGCGATGGCCCGGCTGGCGTCGGCGATCACTACGGTTTCGAACCCCTCGCGAACCGCGTCTTCGGCGGTGAAGCGGACGCAGTAGTCGAAGGCCAGACCGCACAGGAAAACGCGCGTCACGCCCAGTTCGCGAAGCAGGCCGGACAGCCCCGTCGGGGTGCGGTGATCGTTCTCGAAGAAGCCGGAATAGCTGTCGACCGCCGGATTATAGCCCTTGCGGATCACGGCCACGGCCTTGTCGACCGTCGGCGCTGCATCAGGATGAAAGTCGGCGCCGGGCGTGCCCTGAAGACAATGATCCGGCCAAAGCATCTGGCGACCGTAGGCGACCTCGATCTCAGTAAAGGGCGCCGTGCCGGGGTGGTTGGAGGCGAAGCTGATCTGGTCCGGCGTATGCCAGTCCTGGGTCACGATCACCCGGTCGAACCGAGCCGACAGCCGGTTGATCAGCGGCATGATCCCCGCGCCGCCCGCCACCGCCAGACGGCCGCCTTCACAGAAGTCGTTCTGCGGATCGATGACCAGAAGGGCGTCGCTCATCAGACGCCTGCGTAGGCGTCGATCTCGTTGGCCGAGCCGAGCGCGACGGGGATGCGCTGGTGCAGATGCTCGGGCTGCACGTCCAGAATGGCCTGGCGTCCGTCCGTCGTCGCCTTGCCGCCGGCCTGCTCGACCAGGAAGGCCATCGGATTGCCTTCGTACATCAGCCGCAGTTTGCCCGGCTTGTTCGGCTCGCGCCGGTCCCAGGGATAGAGGAAGACCCCGCCGCGCATCAGGATACGGTGAACATCCGCGACCATGGCCGCGACCCAGCGCATGTTGAAGTTCTTGGCCCGAGGCCCCTCGTCGCCTTTCAGCAGGTCGCCGACATAGGTCTGCACCGGCTCGGCCCAGTGGCGCAGGTTCGACATGTTGATGGCGAACTCCTTGGTGTCCGGCGAAATGGCGATGTCGTCATGGGTCAGGATCCAGTCGCCGTCGTTCGACAGGGTGAACCCCTTCACACCCGCGCCCGTCGTCAGCACCAGCATGGTCTGCGGCCCATAGACGGCGTAAAGGGCGGCGACCTGATTGCGGCCGGGCTGCATGAAATCAGCCTCGGTCGGCGTCGCCGTCGCGGACTTCAGCACCGAGACGATGGTGCCGACGGGCGCGTTGATGTCGATGTTGGACGAGCCGTCCAGCGGATCAAACAGCACCAGATAGTCGCCGGCCGGATTGGAGGCCGGCTGGACCTCGTCCATTTCTTCCGACGCGACGCCGGCGACGGCCGGGCTGGCCAGCAGGGCCTCGGTCAGCATGTCGTTGGTCATGACGTCGAGCTTCTTCTGCTCCTCGTCCTGCACATTGATCTGACCCGATGCGCCCAGCGCCCCGGCCAGGGCGCCGCCCGCAACGACCTTGCTGATGTCCGCGCAGGTGGCGGCGACCACGGCCAGAACCGTCTTCAGCCCCTCGGGCGCATCCAGGGCGGCGATATGGGCGTCGAGGCGTGTGCGGGTCATGCGAGCAGTCCGGTTCTGGGCGTTGCGCCGTTTTGGCGGGGGATAGGCCCCAGGGCAAGGCGGCAGGGCGAGGCGACAACGAAAACACCCCGGCCAAAGCCGGGGCGCTTCCTTATCTTTCGGCGTCTCGTTGGATCAGATCGGCAGGATCGCCGTACCGAAGGCCCGTTTCAGTTCGTGGGCGGCGAAGGTCTGGGCCGCCGCCGCATCTGGCACGACCGCCGCCATGCCGAAGAACTCATGCGTCGAGCCGTTGAAAGTCTTGTGACGCACATCGACGCCCGCCTGCTCCAGCTTCTCGGCCAGCAGTTCGCCCTCGGTGCGCAGCGGATCGATCTCGGCGCAGATCACCGTCGTCGAGGGCAGGCCCGACAGGTTCGCCTTCTCGACGATGTTGATGCGCGGGTCCTGAGAATCGGCCTCGTTGGCGAAGATGTGTTTCACGAACCACTTCATCATCGGCTTGTTCAGCGGCTTGGCGTCGGCGTTCTCGACGTACGACTCATTGTCCATGTCCACGCCGGCGACCGGATAGACCAGCACCTGATGTTTGGGCGCGGCCAGGCCGGCGTCGCGCGCCATCATTGACACGCCGATGGCCAGGTTGCCGCCTGCGCTTTCGCCCATCACCGCCACCTTCTGCGGGTCTCCGCGGAAGGTCTGCGCATTCTCCAGCACCCAGCGATAAGCGGCCAGGGCGTCGTCGTGGGCGGCGGGGAAATGATGTTCCGGGGCCTGGCGATAATGGACCGAGACCACGATCACATCGGCCATCTTGGACACGCCGCGCGGGCCGCCGTCATAGACGTCCAGATCCGCGATCACGAAGCCGCCGCCGTGGAAATAGACGACGACCGGGTGCAGCTTGTCTTCGGAATGGTCGTGCGGCTTGTAGATGCGCGCCTGGATCGGGCCGGCGGCGCCGGGGATGGTGATGTCGCTGGTTTTGACGCCCATGTCGTCGCTAGGGTCTTTGCCGTCCTTGCGCAACAGCGATTTCACCGCGTCAGTCGGGGTCGGTTGCTGGCGAGCTTCCTCGGGCGACAGGGTCTCAATCGGCTTGCCGCCGAGAGACGCCAGCTCGTCCAGCACCTTCTGCATCGGGCCGTCGGCCTTGGCGGGGGTGTCGCGCGGCTTGTCGTTGTCGCCGAACAGCTTGTCTATAATGGACATTTTGGCATTCCTGGGTTTGGTTTCGGGGTTCGGAATGACAACCCGCCGCACGCATCCTTGTTCCCGGCCCGCTTGACTTGGCGCTTGAGTCGATGCCTTAGGTCGCATGCTCTCGCGGGAGAGATCGGGCGCTGGAAACAGGGTTCGACGCCGAAGGCGCAACCGCCCCGGAAACGCTCAGGCAAACGGACCGCGAAGCATAAGGACGCTGGAAAGTCGCCCATTCGGGCGCGCCGACGGAGCAAGGCGACATGATTTGGTCGCCGGAATCTCTCAGGCTTCAGGACAGCGGGGGCGCGAGGACGGCGGAGCTCCGCCACAACACGCGACCGTGAAAGCCTGAACCATGACCGACCAGACCCTGAAGACCACGCCCCTGAACGCCGCGCACCGCGCGCTGGGGGCCCGCATGGTGGGATTCGGCGGCTATGACATGCCGGTCCAGTATGAAGGCGTTCTGGCCGAGCATCGCTGGACGCGGGAACACGCCGGTCTCTTCGATGTCTCCCATATGGGCCAGTGCAAGATCACCGGCGAGGACGCGACAGCCCAGTTCGAGCGGTTCGTGCCCGGCGACTATGCGATCCTGAAGGCCGGCAAGCAGAAGTATTCGCTGCTGCTGAACAAGGACGGCGGCGTCATCGACGACCTGATGGCCGGACGGCCGGATCACGACGGCCTGTTCGTCGTCGTCAACGCCGGCAACAAGGATGAGGACTTCGCCTTCTGGGAGGCGAACCTTGAAGGCGACGCCAAGCTGACGGTGCTGGACCGCGCGCTGATCGCCATCCAGGGGCCGGAAGCCGCCGAGGTCATGGCCGCGCACGAGCCGATCCTGGCTGAAATGGGCTTCATGGAATGCGCCCGCCTGATGCTGTTCGGCGCCGACTGCTATGTGTCTCGCTCGGGCTACACCGGCGAAGACGGCTATGAGATTTCGGTCCCGGCGGACCAGGCCGAGCGTATCTGGAACACCATTCTGGAAGACGCCCGCGTCAAGCCGATCGGCTTGGGCGCCCGCGACAGCTTGCGTCTGGAAGCCGGCCTGCCGCTGCACGGCCATGACATCGACCCGACCACCTCGCCGGTCGAAGGCGCCCTGACCTTCGCCCTGTCCAAGTCGCGCAAGGAACGCGGGGACTTCGCCGGCGCCGACCGGATCCTCAAGGAACTGTCCGACGGCCCCTCGCGCGTTCGCGTCGGCCTGATCGTCAAGGAAGGCGCCCCGGCCCGTGAAGGCGCCGAGATCGCCGACGCCGACGGCGCCGTGATCGGCAAGGTCACCTCGGGCGGCCCCTCCCCCACCTTGGGCAAGAACATCGCCATGGGCTACGTCCCGCCGGCCCATGCCACCCTGGGCACGGCGCTGAAGGTCATCGTGCGCGGCAAGACCGCCGCCGCCGAAGTCGTCGCCATGCCCTTCGTGGCTCAACGCTATTACCGCAAACCCAAAGCCTGAGAGATCAGACCATGAAGTTCACCAAGGATCACGAGTGGGTCAGCCTGGACGGCGACATCGCCACCGTCGGCATCTCCAAACACGCCGCCGACGCCCTGGGCGACGTGGTGTTCGTCGAGGTGCCTGAAGTCGGCAAGACCGTCTCCAAGGGCGACAGCTTCGCCGTGGTCGAGAGCGTCAAGGCGGCGTCGGACGTCTACGCCCCCGTCTCGGGCGAGGTGGTCGAGGCCAACGACGCCCTGTCGACCGCCCCGGAAACCGTTAACTCGGGCGCCGAGGCCGACGGCTGGTTCGCCAAGATCAAGGTTTCGGACGCCTCCCAGCTGGACGCCCTGATGGACCAGGCCGCCTACGACGCCTTCCTCTCCACTCTCTAATCTCAAACTCCGTCACCTTCGGGCTTGACCCGAGGGCCGGACAATCAACCACTCGTGCGAAGCCTTTGACGCACGAGCCGCACAACATCCGGTCCTCGGGTCAAGCCCGAGGATGACGGGTGAAGGAAACCGGCAATGCGTTACCTCCCCCTGACGCCCGACGACCGCACGGCGATGCTCGCCGCCATCGGCGCGAAATCCATCGATGATCTGTTCGTGGACGTGCCCCAGGCCGCCCGTCTGGACGGCCCCGTCGATCTGCCGCGCGTCGCAGGTGAACTGGAGGTCGAGCGCGCCCTGTCCGCCATGGCGGCCAAGAACGCCACGGCCGGCGCCATGCCCTTCTTCTGCGGCGCTGGAGCCTACAAGCACCACGTCCCCGCGACGGTGGACCACGTGATCCAGCGCTCGGAGTTCCTGACCAGCTACACCCCCTACCAGCCGGAAATCGCCCAGGGCACGCTGCAATATCTGTACGAGTTTCAGTCTCAGGTCGCGAACCTGACCGGGATGCCGGTCGCCAACGCCAGCCTCTACGACGGTTCGACCGCCATGGCGGAGGGCGTGCTGATGGCGACCCGCGTGACCCGTCGCAACAAGGCGGTGATCTCGGGCGGCGTCCACCCGCACTACGTCAAGGCGACCGAGACCGTGGTCCACGCCGTCGGCGTCGAGACCCTGGCCCTGCCCGCCGCCGTCGACGCCGAGGCCGCCGTCATCGACCAGATCGGTCCCGACACGGCCTGCGTCGTGGTTCAGACCCCCAACGTCTTCGGCACGGCGACCGACGTGACGAAAATCGCCGAGGCCGCCCACGCCGCCGGCGCCCTGCTGATCGTCGTGGTCACCGAGGCCGTGTCGATGGGCCTGCTGAAATCGCCCGGCGAGATGGGCGCCGACATCGTCGCCGCCGAAGGCCAGTCGATCGGCAACGCCCTGAACTTCGGCGGTCCCTACGTCGGCCTGTTCGCCACGCGCGAGAAGCTGATCCGCCAGATGCCCGGCCGCCTGACCGGCGAGACCGTGGATGCCGACGGCGAGCGCGGCTTCGTCCTGACCCTGTCGACCCGCGAGCAGCACATCCGCCGCGACAAGGCGACGTCGAACATCTGCACCAACTCGGGCCTGTGCACCCTGGCCTTCACCATCCACATGAGCCTTCTGGGCGAGACGGGCCTGCGCAAACTGGCCCTGCTGAACCACGAAAAGGCCGTCGCGACGCGTGACGCCCTCGCCGCCATTCCGGGTGTCGAAATCCTGACCGACCGCTTCTTCAACGAGTTCGCGGTGCGCCTGCCCAGGAACGCAGCCGAGGTCGTGGATCAGTTGGCCGCCCACCACATCCTGGCCGGCGTGCCCTACAGCCGCCTGGCCCCCGCAGCCGGCATGGATGACGTCCTGTTGGTCGCCGCGACCGAGACGACCCTGGATGCCGACATCCAGATCCTCGCCAAGTCGCTCTCCAAAGTCCTCGGCGCCTAAGGGATACTGACCATGAGCACCATGAACACCGTCGGCCGCCCGACCGCCCCGAACGCAGTCCCGACCAAGCCCGCCACCCTGACCGGCGGCCGCGGCCTGCTGCAGAACGAGGCCCTGATCTTCGAGGGCGACGGCTGGGGCAAGACCGGCGTCGACCTGCCGGAACCCAAGACGGACGGCTCCGATCTGGGCGACCTGGTCCGCAAGGATCCGATCGGCCTGCCCGGCCTGTCCGAGCCCGAAGCCATGCGCCACTATGTGCGCCTGAGCCAAAAGAACCACGCCATCGACCTGGCCATCTATCCGCTGGGCTCGTGCACGATGAAGCACAACCCGCGCCTGAACGAGAAGATGGCCCGCCTGCCCGGCTTCTCCGACATCCACCCGCTGCAGCCGATCTCGACGGTTCAGGGTGCGCTGGAGCTGATGGACACCCTGGCCCACTGGCTGAAGACCCTGACCGGCATGCCCGCCGTCGCCCTGTCGCCCAAGGCCGGCGCCCACGGCGAACTGTGCGGTCTGATGGCGATCCGCGCCGCCCACGAGGCGTCGGGCCAGCATGAGAAGCGCCGCAAGGTTCTGGTGCCCACCAGCGCCCACGGCACCAACCCGGCCACCGCCGCCTTCGTCGGCTATTCGGTGGTCGAAGTGGCCCAGACCGAGGACGGCCGCGTGGACGTCGCCGACTTGGCGTCAAAGCTGGGTGACGACGTCGCCGCCATCATGGTGACCAATCCCAACACCTGCGGCCTGTTCGAGCGCGACATCCTGGAGATCAGCCGCCTGACGCATGAGGCCGGCGCCTATTTCTACTGCGACGGCGCCAACTTCAACGCCATCGTCGGCCGGGTTCGTCCGGGCGACCTGGGCGTCGATGCGATGCACATCAACCTGCACAAGACCTTCTCGACGCCGCACGGCGGCGGCGGTCCGGGCGCGGGTCCGGTCGTGCTGTCCGAAGCCCTGGCCCCCTTCGCCCCCGCTCCGTGGGTCGTGCACGACGACGGCGGCTATCGCCTGATCGAGCGCGAGGAGGACGAGGCCGAGCAAGCCTTTGGCCGTCTGTGCGCCTTCCAGGGCCAGATGGGCATGTATACCCGCGCCCTGTCCTACATGATGTCGCACGGCGCCGACGGCCTGCGTCAGGTCGCCGAGGACGCCGTCCTGAACGCCAACTACATCAAGGCCCGGCTCGGTGATTTGATGTCGGCCGCCTTCCCCGACGGCCCCTGCATGCACGAGGCCCTGTTCGACGACGAATGGCTGAAGGGCACGGACATCACCACGCTCGACTTCGCCAAGGCGATGATTGACGAGGGCTTCCATCCGATGACCATGTATTTCCCCCTGGTCGTCCACGGCGCCATGCTGATCGAGCCGACGGAAACCGAGTCCAAGGCCGAACTGGACCGCTTCATCGAAGCGATGCGCGCCCTGGCCGAAGCGGCCAAGGCGGGCGATGTCGATCGCTTCAAGGGCGCACCCTTCCACGCGCCGCTGAAACGTCTGGACGAAACCCGCGCGGCCCGTTCGCCGGTTCTGCGCTGGACCGCGCCGGAAGGCTCCAACAAGGCGGCCTGATCCCGAAGTCGCCCCTTCCTGCGGGAAGGGGCTGACGCGGCGCTGATCCGTCGCTAGGTCATGGCCATGACCTGGACGACCAACGACATCCCCGACCTTTCCGGCCGACTGGCCATCATCACCGGCGCGACCGGCGGGCTGGGGCTGGAGACCGCCCTGGTGCTGGCCGGCAAGGGCGCCGAGGTCGTGCTGGCGGCCCGCAATCCCGCCAAGGGGGCCGAGGCCGAACGGCTGATCCGGTCTCGTCATCCGAACGCGGCCGTGCGGTTCGATCTGCTGGACCTGGCCAGCCTGGCCTCTGTCCAGGCCTTCGCCGAGCGCCATCTGGCGACGGGACGCCCCATCGACATCCTGATCGACAATGCGGGCGTCATGGCCCTGCCGACGCGCCAGACCACCGTCGACGGGTTCGAGATGCAGTTCGGGACCAACTACCTGTCCCACTTCGCCCTGGTCGGCCGCCTGCTGCCTTTGCTGATCGGGGCAAAAGCCCGCGTGGTCCAGCTGTCCAGCGTCGCCCACCGCAGCGGCCATATCCGCCTGGACGACCTGAACTATCAAAGCCACTACAGCCCGTGGCCGGTCTATCAGCAATCCAAGCTGGCCATGCTGATGTTCGCCCTGGAGCTTCAACGCCGCAGCGACACGCACGGCTGGGGCTTGACCAGCGTGGCGGCCCATCCCGGCTTCGCCCGCACCGACCTGATCGCCAACGGCCATGCCGGCAAGCCGGGCCTGTTCGCGCGCGGCGCCCGGCTGCTGGAGGCCGTGCTCAGCCATTCGGCCGCCGACGGCGCCCTGCCGATCCTGATGGCCGCGACCCTGCCGGACCCGACGCCCGGCGGCTATTACGGCCCCACCGGCTTTCAAGAGATGAAGGGCCCGCCAGGCGTCACGGTGATCAAGCGCCAGGCCAGGGACGTCGATGTGGCCAGGCGTCTGTGGTCGGAATCGGAACGTCTGACGGGCGTGGCCTACGGCTGACGGCGCGGGGCGTGTCCGTCGCGCCACGGCGCGCAGCGATCGTCCCTTCATGACCAAAGCTTCACCCGCCGGACATCCATCCGCCATGGACGCAGGGCGTTAAGGGGTCTTGTGGCAAGGTCGTCACGGTCGCCTTTTCCTTTCCCGACGAGGGATCGCGCGTCCGTGGCGACCGTTGTCATGACGATCCTCCTCCCCACCTGGCTTATTCGTGACCTCACTCCCTGTTCCCTTCATCCGCTCTGACAAGCCGCGCGCCTCCACGCTGCGCGTCGTCAAACGCTGGGCGCTGATGATCGGCGGGCTGTTCGTCGTGCTGTTGGGCATTCTGATCGCCCCCCTGCCCGGCCCGGGCGGCATTCCCGTCATCGCCGTCGGCCTGATGTTGATCCTGAAAAGCTCGTTCTGGGCCAAGCGCCAGTTCATTCGCGCCCAATATGCGCGGCCGAAATGGGTCTATCCCTTCCGTCGCCTGATGCGGAAGAAGCCCGAGTTCGCGCCCGTCTTCTGGCAACAGGCGCTGCGGGCAGAGAAGATCGTGACCAAAAGCTCCAGCCGTCGCCTCTCGCGCGGCCGTAAGAGCGTCCGGCGCTATTTCCGCAAGCTCTTCCGCTAGTCGCCGCCTGACTTCGCGGTTGCGTTGTTGCAACCGCTAACCACAGGATCGTGAACACCGGTCTCCCGAGTCGGGCGTATTCTGTCTGCGCGTTATCAGAGAACCACTTATGCGTTGGGAGGCGCTAAGGTCATGATGTCACGCGTACAAAAAGGTCTGATCGCCGGGGTTGCGGCGACCGTGGCCGTGTCACTGCTCGAAATACCCAATCTGTTCCTGAACTGGTTCGATCCCTTCCAGGGGGTCATCGCCAGCATGATCGGCATGCCCGGCAATCTGGCCGTCGGCTGGGTCGTCCATGTCATCAGCGGCGTCTTCATCCTGGGGCCGCTGTTCGCCATCCTATGCCCCCGCCTGCCGACGGACACGCCCGAGACCAAGGGCATCGTCTTCGCCGTCGGCGCCTGGATCCTCATGATGGCGGCCATTGTGATGTTCGGGAACTACCGCACCTTCACGGCGGGCGCGGGCTTCGGCACTTTCGCCTGGCTGCTGATCACCCACGCGGTCTTCGGCATCGTGCTGGGCAACGTCTACGCCCGTCTGGTGGCGCGCGACAAGCGGATGGGCGCGACCATTATCGGCGGCGCCCACGCTCACTGATCACGGCTTGCTGTCCAAAGAAAAAGGCCCCCGACGGCGATGTCGGGGGCCTTGTCATTCAGGATCACCCCTGATCAGTTCAGGCGATCGCCGATCTGGGCGATGGCGCTGTCGAGCAACGGATCCTTGGCGCCGCTGGCGAGGCGCGCGGCCAGAACCTGTTCCGCCGACTTGGCGGCCAGATCGGCAGCGGCGGCCTTCACCTCGGCCGAGGCCTGGGCTTCGGCTTGGGCGATGCGGGTTTCGGCCATCTTCTGGCGACGGGCAAGGGTCTCTTCCAACTTGGCCTTGGTCTCGACTTCCAAGCGACGGGCGTCGGCTTCGGCCTGAGCCATCATCTCGGCGGCTTGGGCTTCAGCCTCGGCCTTCTCCTTGCGGATCTGGGCCAGCAGGGCTTCGGCCTCGGCGCGCAGGCGCGCGGCCTCGTCCAGGTCGGCCTGGATCTTGACGGCCTTGGCGTCCAGCGCCTTGCCGGCCATCTTGGGCACGCCGGCGGCGACCAGGATGCCGAAGAAGATGATCAGGCCGATGCCGACCCAGATCTCCGCATTGGCGAAGCTCCAGATGCCGTGTTCGAAGATCAGGTTCATCAGGCGGCTCCCTTGACGGCGGCCAGCTCGGCGGCGGTCGCGGCCTTGCCGGTCAGACGTTCGACCATGGCGGCGGTCGTGTCGGAGGCGATGGTGGAGACATTGGCCATGGCGGCGTCGCGCGTCTTGCCTATCGAGGCTTCCGCCTCGGCGATGCGGGCGTTGACCACGGCTTCTTCGGCGGCCTGACGCGCGTTCGCTTCTTCGGTCACGCGCGCCTTGGCGGCGGCGGCCGTGGCGCGGGCGTCAGCGCGAGCCTTGGCGACTTCCGCCTGAGCTTGGGCGGCCTGGTCGGCGGCTTCAGCCTGAACCTGACGCGCGGTCGCAACGGCGGTGGAAATGGTGTCGGCCCGTTCGTCCATCACCTTGCGAAGGCGTGGCGCGAAGACCTTGGAAACCAGAACATACAGGATGACGAACAGGATCAGCAGATAGCCGATCTGGCCCGCCCAGTGCTCGAACTGGAATTGCGGCAGGCCGCCCGAGCCGTGCTCGGCGGGGGTCGCCGTCTCGGCGTGCAGGTCCGCTTCGACCGAAGGCGGGACCGCGTCGATGGTGTGGGTGCTGGCCATGAACCGTCTACTGCAGGATCAGATGAAGCGGCGCGCGGGCGAACCCCGCGCGCCGTGATCGACTGAAATCAGCCGAAGATCATCAGGATGCCGAGCACGAAGGCCAGGATGCCCAGGGCTTCGGCCAGAGCGGCGCCGACGAACAGGTTGCCGACTTGGCCGGCGGCGGCCGACGGGTTGCGCAGGGCGCCGGCAAGGAAGTTGCCGAAGATGTTGCCCACGCCCAGGGCCGAACCGATCATGCCCAGGGTGGCGAGACCAGCGCCGATGTACTTCGCGGCTTCAGCGTCCATGATTGTATTCCTAGATTAAAGTCGTTGGTGGTTGGGGTGAAGAGACTGGTCCGGCCCTTTAGTGGGCGTGGTCCAGGTTGACCACATCGTTCAGATAGATGCAGGCCAGAACGGCGAAGACGAAAGCCTGGAGGAAGGCCACCAGGAACTCCAGAGCGGTCAGGGCGACGACCATGCCCAGCGACAGGGCCGCGACCGGGAAGGCCAGCAGACCGATGCCGCCGCCCAGGCCCAGAAGGCCCAGCGACACGACGAAGCCGGCGAAGATCTTCAGCGCGACGTGACCGCCCAGCATGTTGCCGAACAGACGCAGCGCCAGGGTGACCGGACGAAGCAGGAAGGACACGAACTCGATCAGGCCGACCACCGGGCGCAGCGCCAGCGGCGCACCCATCGGCCAGAACAGCTTGAAGAAGCCCAGACCGTTCTTGGCGAAGCCGACGACCAGCACCAGACCGAAGGTGATCAGGGCGAAGGTCGCCGTGATGGCCAGCTGCGAGGTCGCCGTGAAGGTCAGGAACAGACCCAGAATGTTCATGCCCAGGATCAGGATGAACAGGGTGAAGATGAACGGGAAATACTTGCGGCCTTCGTGACCGATGATGGAATCGGCCAGATTGTCGATCAGGCCGAACAGGCCCTCGCCGGCGGCTTGCAGCCGGCCGGGCACGACCTGGGCGTTCGCGGTCACGGCGGCCAGGAAGCCGACGATCAGCACGAAGGCGACCGTCATGGCGATGTGCGAGTTGGTGATCGCCAGATCGACCGTCCCCAGCACAGGCAGGGTGACGTCGCCAAGGTCGACGACCTTCTGAATCGCAAACTGATGAATCGGATCGGCCATGAAGCCCTATCGTTCCCCGTCTTCGTCGGCCTCGACGTAGGGCTCGGCCGGAGCCGTCGTCCCTTGCGCCTTGGCCTGCGCCATCAGCCGGTTGGCTGTGCGACGCGCCATGTAAATCGACAAGGCGAAGCCCAGAAGGACCCCGCCGATCAAACCCCACGGACGGGTCCCGAGGGCCCAGTCTGCGATCGCTCCGAACGCCAGTCCCACGAAGACGCCGCCGAGAAGTTCGGCGATGATCTTGTAGGCCTGACCCGACACCTGATGGCCGGTCAGTTCGGCGGATTTCTCCGCCGTGGTCCGCGCCTCCAATGCGGATGCGCTGTCTTGGAGGCGTTTGATCGCCTCTTCGCGCGATTCCGACATGGGGGATAGGACCTGTGCGTTCGGCGTCCAGACAGTGCGTCCGGACGGGTCTGAATTCGGCGCGGAAACTAATCGTGAGCGGCCTACAGGTCAAGGCGTCGTGATCATGCGCTAAAGCATTGTAGAATATCGGCTTTCCATTCACGCCCGCCCGCCGTGACGATGCGCCGCTGCTGCGGGCGACAGAATCCGTCGCATCCGCCCTTCGGCTCCGATGGCGGTCAGCGCCGCAAACGACTAGGTTCGCCGCCATGAATGCGCATGTTCCCGTCCCCAATGCTCCGCTTCGCCCGCTTTCGGTGCGGTTGGCCACCCCGCGGGGCTTTTGCGCCGGGGTCGATCGCGCGATTCAGATCGTCGAGCGCGCGATCGAAAAGTTCGGCGCCCCCGTCTATGTGCGCCACGAGATCGTCCACAACAAACATGTGGTCGAGCGGCTGAAGGCCATGGGGGCGGTCTTCGTCAAGGAACTGGACGAATGCCCCGACGACCGGCCGGTCGTCTTCTCGGCCCACGGGGTGCCCAAGTCCGTGCCGGCGACGGCGCGGGCGCGCGAACTGGTCTTCCTGGACGCGACCTGCCCCCTGGTGTCCAAGGTCCACGTCGAGGCCGAGCGCCATCACGCGGCCGGCCGGCACATCATCCTGATCGGCCACGCAGGCCACCCCGAGGTCGTCGGCACCCTGGGCCAGCTGCCGCCCGGCGCCATCACCCTGGTCGAGACCGAGGCCGACGCCGAATCGTTCGAACGCCCCGGCGACGCGCCCCTCGCCTACGCCACCCAGACCACCCTGTCGGTGGACGACACGGCGGGCATCCTGAAGGTGCTGAAGCGCCGCTTCCCCGAACTGCCCGATCCGCACAAGGAAGACATCTGTTACGCCACGACCAATCGCCAGGACGCCGTCAAGGCGCTGGGCGAAGGCTGCGACCTCGTGCTGGTCGTCGGATCCAAGAACTCGTCCAATTCGGTGCGCCTCGTCGAGGTCGCGATGCGCGCCGGCGCCCCAGCCGCCTATCTGGTGGACGATGCGTCCCAGGTGGACTGGTCCTGGTTTAACGGCGTGAACACCGTCGGCGTCACCGCCGGCGCCTCGGCGCCCGAGCCGCTGATCGAGGCCCTGGTCCACGCCATCCGGGCGCGCTTCGACGCCACGGTGACCGAAGACGACGGCGCGCGCGAAACGGTCACCTTCAAACTGCCGCGCCTGCTGACGGCCTAGGCGACCGCCTTCAACGGCAGGACGACGCGGAAGGTGCTGCCGGCGCCGGGCGCTGTGACGATGTCGATCTTGCCGCCCATCAGGGCCGCGAGACCGTGCGCCGCCGTCAATCCCAGTCCCAGCCCCTCGGCCGTGCGCGTCGCGCTTTCATCGCCCTGGGTAAAGGCCTCGAACAAGCGCGCCGCTGCCGCCGGCTCCATGCCCGGCCCCGTATCCTCGACCTCCAACGCCAGGCCCGCGCCCGCGCCCGCGACGGCGCGCAGCATCACGCCGCCGGTTCGCGTGAACCGCACCGCATTGTCCGTCAGCGCCGCCATCAGCTTTTCGATGTGCACCGGATCGCCCAGCCACTCGCCTTCGGCCGCCTCGACCTTGACCTTCAGTCCCTTGACCTCGGCCGCGCTGCGAAAATCGTTAGCGACGCGCTGCAGGAGGTTGTCGGGCCGGAAGGGTCGGGTTTCCAGCGTCACCGCCCCGTCGCGAAGCCGCACGACATCGAGCAGTTCCTCGACCAGCCGCAGCTGCTGACGCCCCGACGCCTTCAGGATTTCGAGCCGCTCGCGCTGTTGCGGGGTCACCAGATCGGCCCCGATGATCTCGGCCATGCCCAGAACGCCGTTCAGGGGCGTACGCAGTTCGTGACTGACGTTGGACAGGAACCGCGTCTTGGCCCGGTTGGCCGCCTCGGCCCGCTCCAGCGCCGCCGACAGGGCCACTTCCGACGCCCTCAGACGCCGCACATCCTTGGTCGTTGTCCATAGCAACGACCCCGTGCCGATCAACAGGACCACGAACAGCAGCAGCAGCAGCGGCCCGGCTTTGGTCAGGATCTGATAGCCCGGCTGCTCCGGCGCCCAGACCACACGGCCTAACAAAACGCCGCCAGCATCGCGGACATCGACGCCGATCATACCCTCGGGCGGCTCTGCATCGCCGGGCTGGAAGTGAATCCGGTCCAGCGCCAGCCGCGTTTGCAAGAGATTGAGCTCGCCGTTGAACGGTTTGAACGACGCCACCACCGGATCTGACGCCGGCGTCGATCCGCCCGCCGTATGCCGCACCACGGTGGAAGCCCCCAAGACATAGACGCTGTCGCCGACGCGCACGAACGCCGCCTTCAGTCGCACGCCAGCATCAGCGGTGACCGTTCGGTCGCGGCCTGCGGCATCGGCCCGGAGCGCGTCGATCAACGGCCGGGCGGCTTGACCGAAGGGCTCGCCAACCTGCGCCTCGACCGGTCGACCGAGGGTGCTGATGCGAAACAGCCGCCCCGTGCCGTCGTAGCCCAGGGTGAACTGATGTTTGTGTTGCGCGGCGTAAAAGGCGCCGAAGTTGCGATCATACCAGCCCACGTCAGCCGACGTCATCCGATCCACGGCCTCGTCCCAGATGGAGGCGGTGGTCAGGTTCTCACCAATGGTTTCCAGCGCCCGCGTCAGGCGCAGCTTCACCAGATCCTCTTCCTTGCGCGCCTGGTGCGCATCGATTCCGCGACTGACGATGGCCAGAACCCCGGCCATGCCGATGACGGACGAGAGCATCAGGATCAACGCGATCCTGAACGTGCTCCACGCCTGCCAACCCGTAATCGCTGTCACGCCACTCATATGGTCTGGCTTAAGGTGCGCAGACTAAGACGTCGTGAACATCATCCAGGTCCGCCGCGTTCGCCGACGAAATCCTGGGCGAACTCGGGCGCCTCGTCGTCCAACGGCAGAGTGCCGTCCTCGTCGTCCGCCTCGGAGGCGCGGCTGGGATCCGGCACCTCGAAGCCGACCGGCAGCGACAGGTCCAGCAGGCCCGCCGCCTTCATCTCCTGCACGCCCGGTAGATCGTACAGGGTCGCCAGGCCGAAATGCTCCAGAAACCGGTCGGTGGTCGCATAGGTGACGGGCCGCCCCGGCGTGCGCCTGCGTCCGCGCAGCCGCACGAACCCCATCTCCAGCAGCAGGTCCAGCGTGCCCTTCGAGATGCTGACGCCGCGCACGCTCTCGATCTCAGCGCGGGTGACGGGCTGGTGATAGGCGATGATGGCCAGGGTTTCCAAGGCGGCCTTGGACAGCCGGCGCGGCTCCTCGCGCTCCTGCGTCATCATGAAGGCCAGGTCCGGCGCGGTGCGGAAGCGCCAGCGGTCGGCGACGCACTCCAGCTCGACCCCCCGCCCCTCATAGCGGGCGCGCAGACCCGATATGGCGCGGGCGACGTTGCAGTTCTCGGGCAGGCGCGCGGCGATCTCGGCCGCCGTCAGCGGCCCGGCGGCGGCGAACAGCAGGGCCTCGACCCGCCGTTCGATTTCGGCCTCGTCGGGCTGGAACGAAAGGTCGCTCACGGCGTCAGCTCCAGCGGCTGGCCCGGTCCCCGGCGTTTCAGATACAAGTCCGCGAACGCCTCGCTTTGCCGAATGTCCATCGCCCCCTCCTTTACCAGCTCCAGACTGGCCGACAGGGTCGAGGCCGTAAAGCTGGCCTGGCTGGGCCCATCCTCGTCCTCACGATGGGGCGCGACCTGTTCCAGCGGCGTCCAGTCGGCCAACTTCGGCATGATCTCGCGCAGCCAGTCGCGGGCCGCTTCCAATGGAAAGGCTTCGACCCGCTGGCCGGGGGCATAGCGCCGGGCCTCCTCACGCCGGCGCTGCACCACATAGGCGCTCATCAGCTCGTACAGGCTGGCGTCGATACGATCCGACGGCACGATCACCGTCGCCTCGGGATCGCCGCGTGTGAAGACGTCGCGCTTAAGCTGGGGCCGTGCCATCAGCTGTTCGGCGGCCTTTCGCATCGCCTCCAGCTTCTGCAGCCGGAACGCGAGGGCGGCGGCCATTTCCTCAGCCGGCGGCTCTTCGGCCTTGCCCTTGTCGGTGCGCGGCAACAGCAGACGCGACTTCAGATAGGCCAGCCACGACGCCATCACGAGGTAGTCCGCCGCCAGGGCGAAGTTGCGCCTGCGCGCCTCGTGCACGAAGGCCAGATACTGTTCCGCCAGCTGGGTGATCGACAGCTTCAGCAGATCGACCTTCTGGTTTCGCGCCAGGGCCAGCAGGACGTGCAGCGGTCCCTCATAGCCTTCCAGATCGACGACGAAGGCCTCGCGCTCCTCGACCTCCTCGGCGTTGAAATCCAGGTTCGGCTGAAATGCTTCAGCCATTTCCTAGGCCTACCGCGCTTCGCGCTACTTGAGGCCGAGTCGTGCCGATCACGCCTGCGCCTCTCCCACGTCCGGCCCTTTGGCGACGTCCAGCCGACCGCCGATGGCCTGAAAGAAGCGCTCGTGCCCCGCGACGGGATCGAGCGGTTCGGGTGCGCGCACGATCCGCGCCATCGCCGCCTCGGCCCGCGCTTTGGCCTTGCTCTTCAGCCGGCCGGTCGCCTCGGCCACCGCCTGCATCTCGGCCATGTCGCCGTTGCAATGCAGCACCACGTCGCAGCCGGCCTTCAGCGACCGATGCGCCCTCTCGCCCAGCGATCCGCTCAGCGCCTGCATCGACAGGTCGTCGGTCATGACCAGGCCGGAAAAGCCCAGATGCTCGCGCATCATCTTCACGGCCTTTTTGGACTGGGTCGCCGGCCGCTTCTTGTCCACCGCAGTGAAAACGATGTGCGCCGTCATCGCCAGCGGCATGTCCGACATCGCCTTGAACGGCGCAAAGTCCCAGCCGTCCAGCGTCTCGAAATCGGCATGGACCGTCGGCAGGTCCTTGTGGCTGTCGGCGAAGGCCCGGCCGTGGCCCGGCATATGTTTGATGCAGGGCAGCACCCCCGCCCGCCAGCAGCCCTTCCGCCGCCGCCCGGCCCAGCAGGGCGACCGTCGCCGGATCCTGACCATAGGCGCGGTCGCCGACGATGTCGTGGGCGCCGGACACCGGCACGTCCAGCACCGGCAGCAGATCGACGTTGATCCCCACGTCCTTCAGGTCATGCGCCATAAGCCGCGCGCCCAGACGCGCGAGTTCTCGCGCACCCATCGGGTCGTTCGTCGCCTGCAGATAGGCGGCGCCCGGCGGATATTTGGGCCAATGCGGCGGCCCCATCCGCTGGACCCGGCCGCCTTCCTGATCGACCAGGATCGGCGCCTCGCGATCGCCGATGGACGCCCGCAGCTCGTCGGTCAGGGCACGCACCTGTTCCGGCGTGTCGATGTTGCGCCGGAACAGGATGAAGCCCCAGGGTCGGACCTCGGCGAAGAAGGCCTTTTCGTCCTCCGTCAGCCGATGTCCCAGGCAGCCATAGATGGCGGCGGACGTCACCGGACGATGCAGTCCCGGCCCGCCGCCTTCAGCGCGTTGCAGAAGGCGACCGCCCGTTCGCGCGACAGACCCGAGAAGGCCGTGCGGTACAGGGTCGATCCGCTGGAGGAGGTCACTTCGGTCACCCGCTTTTCAGCGCCGGAAACATACGAACCGAACCGGGCGGCGACGGCGGCGTATTCGCGGTCCGCGATCTCGGTCGAGGAGAAGGCGCCGATCTGCACCGAGGCCGATCCGCCGGTCGCGGCCGGAGCCTTGGTCGCCGGCGCAGCGACGGGCGCAGTCGGAGTCGTCGGACGCGGCGTCGGCGCGGCCGGCGTCGCCGTCTTGGCGGGCGGCAGGCCCTGTCCGGTCGGTGCGGCGGTCGGCGGCGCGGCTGGACGCGGCTGGGGCGCCTCGGGCGGCGGGGTGAAGGTCACGGGCGCATCGGTCGTCTCGGTCTCGTCGCGATAGACGCGCACGCCCTCGGCCGGATCGATCGGCTGGGCGTCGATAGGCGCGGCGGTCTTCATCTCGCCGACCGGCTGACCCACGGCCGGCGGCGCGTCGGTCGAGGCGCGCAGCCCTGAGCGTCCGTAAAGCCAGGCGACGGCGACTGCGATCAAGATCAAAACGACGACGCTGATGATCAATGTAACGGGCGGCGCCTTGCCCCCGCCCGCGCCGACATTGCGGCCGCTGCGCGGATCGTAGCTGTTGCGGCGGAACGGCAGGTCGTCGTCGGTCGGCGGCGTATAGGCGCCCCGGCCGGGTTTGTTGTCGTCTTCAAAGGACATGGTCGCGCTCCGCCGTCTGTCGGCGCGAATCGGCGCGCCGAACGATCACTCTACGCCCCCGCGTGCATCTTTCGAATCACAGATCGAGGGCGAGGTCGAGGCTGAACAGCTTCTGGTGCACTTCTATGGCGTAACGGTCGGTCATCCCGGCGATGTAGTCGCATACGGCCCGCGCCCGCTGCGTCTTGTCCGGTGTCATCGCTGGCTCGCCCCACTCCGGCGGCATCACCTCCGGCTCGGCCATGAACAGTTCGAACAGTTGCGACAGCACGCGCCGCGCCTGGCTGCGGGTGCGGTTGACCCGGTAGTGGCGATACATCCGCTCGAACAGGAACTTCCTCAGCACCGCCAGGTCGACGTGCATGGCGTGCGAGAAATCCACCATCGTGCGCCTGGCCATCCGCACGTCCTCGGTCGTGACGATCCGGTCTTCCTCCAGCCGCCGCCCCGTCTCGGCCAGCACGTCCTCGACCATGACGCCGATCATCCGCCGCACCGCCTCGATCCGCAGCATCCGGTCGTCGATGGCGGGATATTCGCTGCGCACCTCGGCCAACATGGGGCCGATCAGCGGCACCTGATCCAGATCGCGCAGGGTGATCAGACCCGCCTGCACCCCGTCGTCCACGTCGTGGTTGTTGTAGGCGATGTCGTCGGCGATGGCGGCGCACTGGGCCTCCAGCGACGCGAACGTCCCCAGCCGCAGGTCCCACCCCGCCTCGCCGCCGGCCGCATAGGGGCGCACCACCGACCAGGCCGGCTCGTCCAGGCGGTGCGACACCGGGCCGTTGTGCTTGATGACGCCCTCGACCGTCTCCCAGCTCAGGTTCAGCCCGTCGAACTGCGGATAGCGGTTCTCCAGCTCGGTCACGACGCGGAAGCTCTGGACGTTGTGATCGAACCCGCCGTGATCGCGCATTTGCACCACCAATTCGTCCTCGCCGGCATGGGCGAAGGGCGGATGGCCCAAGTCGTGGGCCAGGGCGATGGTTTCCGCCAGATCGTCGTCCAGCCTCAGCGCATGGGCCAGCGACCGTGCGATCTGCGCCACCTCCAGCGAATGGGTCAGGCGGGTGCGGTAGTGATCGCCCTCATGCGCCACGAAGACCTGGGTCTTCTCCTTCAGCCGCCGGAACGCCGTCGCATGGATGATGCGGTCACGGTCCCGCGCAAAGGCGGTGCGCGTGCGGCTGGCGGGCTCGAAAACGCGGCGGCCCCGGGTCAGGTCGGCGCGCTCGGCGTAGGAAGCGAGGTCTGTGTGGCTCAAGTCATCAACTTTGAGGCTGCTTTGATGCGGGGGCCTTTGCGAACGGCCCTGCCCGCCTCATATAGACAGCCGTGAGCACCGTCCAATCCACAGAACCATCCACACCCGCCTTCACCGTCGCCACGCGCGCGCCGGAAGGCATCGTCCTGGCCGCCAGCGCCGCCAAGCGCCTGGCCAAGCTGGGCGCGGCCGAGGGCAAGACCCTGATGCTGCGCGTCGCGGTGGACGGCGGCGGCTGCTCAGGCTTCCAGTATCGGTTCGAACTGGTCGAGACGGCCCAGGACGACGATCTGCGCATCCAGGCCGACGGCCAGACCGCCTTGATCGACCCCGTCTCGGTGCCCTTCCTGAAGAACTCCGAGATCGCCTATGTCGATGAACTGGCCGGCGCCCAGTTCGTGGTCAGGAACCCGAACGCGGCCTCCAGCTGCGGCTGCGGCGTCAGCTTCTCGATCTGACGACGGCCCAGCCGGTCGCCAGGATCGGCGAGGCCAGCAAGGCGGCAAAGGCCCAGTCCCATACCCCATCCTGCAACAGTGCGCCCACCAGCCCGATCAGGCTGAGCGCAAACAGAACGATGGGCGCACGGAAGATGGCCCACAGGGTCAGATCCCTCGGGTTGTAACGGCGACGGCTCACGCCTTCCGCCTCCCCTTGCCCAACCACAGATAAAGACCGGACCCCAGGATCACGATGGTGGCGATGTCCAGGAGCGCCCACAGGATTTTCAGCGCCAGCCCGCCATAGTCGCCGAAGTGCAGCGGCTGCGACAGCGACAGGGTCTTCACATACCAGGGCGCCGGCGCCACCGCCGCCAGTTCGCCCGTTCGCGCGTCGATCAGGGCCGGCGTCGTCATATGCGTCGTCAGCGGCGTGTCGCCGTGGAAGAAGACGGCATAGTGGTGGTCGGTCGAATAGTCGGTTCCCGGAAACGCCACGAACTGCAGCTTCATGCCCGGCAGCGCCGCCTTGGCCCGCTCCACCGCCGCATCCAGCGAGGCCCGGCCTTGGGCGGGCGCCGGCGCATCATAGGCGACGGTCAACTCGTTCAGAGCCGTCTCTTTCCAATAGGCCAGGATGGGTGTCGCCAAGGTGTTGACCACCCCCGTCAGCCCCACCACCAGCACCCAGGCCGCCGTCACAACGCCCAGCAGATTGTGATAGTCCAGCCACCGCGTCCGCGCCGCCTTCTTGACCCGCACCGTCCCGAACGGCAGCCGACGCATGAAGGGCGCATACAGCACCACGCCTGACACTACGGCCACGACCAGCAACAGCCCCATCGCGCCCAAAAACAGCATTCCCGGCAGCCCTAGGAACATGTCGGTGTGCAGCTGAAGCAGGAACTCCATCACCGGATGGCCGGCGACCAGCGGCGCGCCCTCGCCGCTGGTCTGGTCGATGGGCTCGAAACTGTATTTGCCGGCCGGGGCGTCAGGGGCGCGACTGGTGACGTTCACCACCGGCCGGTCCTCGTCGAAGCTCATGAAGGCCGGAACCTCGCCCGGATGTTTGGCCAGACCCGCGGCCAGCACCTCGTCCAGCGTCAGCAGTCGGCCGTCAGGGTTCTTCGGCGCCCACGGCTCATGCAGCAGCGCCTCGTTCAGCTCGTGGCTGAACACCAGCGGCAGTCCCGTGACGCACAGCATCAGCAGGAACAGGGTCGAGATCAGGCTCGACCACTTGTGTGTCCAGGTCCAGGCGCGGATCGTCCGGGCGTGCATCGGCCGACGCGGATCAGAACTCGGTCGAGACCGACAGACGCAAGGTCCGCGGCGCGCCCAGCGTCAGATAGTTCGATCCCGGATAGCCGCCGACCGCGACCCACTGATCCTCGTCCGCTACATTCTCGACCCGCGCCCGCAGCGTCACCGGCTTGTCGCCCGCCACAAAGGCGTAGCGCACCCCGGCGTCGAACCGGGTCCAGCTTTCCAGCTCCAGCGTATTGGTCGCATTGGCCGGCTGGGCGCCGGTATGGACCACGCGGCCCTCGACCGTCAGGCTGCTGACCATCGGCACGTCCCACTCGACGTTCAGATTGGCCTGAAAATCCGGCACGCCGATCGCCGACTTGCCCGCATTGGCGGCGGTCAGAGACCGATTGATCTCGGCGTCCAGCCATGTCGCGCCGCCGATCAAACGCAGTCCGGCGACCGGTTCGCCATAAACCGTCAGCTCGACGCCCTTGTTCTCCTGCTCGCCGCCGTCTGAATAGACAGCGGTATTCGGATCGAAAAAGGCGCTGGGCAGGGTCGTGCGGAAGACGCTCAGTGTGCCGCCATATGAACCGGCGTCGTATTTGGCGCCGATCTCGGCCTGTTCGGCGCGGAACGGCGACAGCACTTCGCCGCCGTTCGCCACCGTCACGCCATTGACCACCGCCGGCGCGGTCGTGCCCGGAACCAGGGCTTCGGTATAGTTGGCGTACAGCGAGATGGCGTCGCTGGGCTTGTAGACCACGGCGAAGGCCGGCGTCGTCGCGTCGCTGGAATAGCCCGACGTGAATGCGCCGTCGGCATAGGCATAGGATCGGGTCTCGATCTCCTGATAGCGGAGGCCGACGGTCGCCAGCACCCGTCCTTCCAGGAAGGACAGCACATCGGCGACGGCGAAACTGGTGTTCTTGACCCGCTCGGTGACGTTGGGATCATCCAGATCGCCCGAGACGCTGGCGATGGCCGGCGCCGGCGACAGCAGCGGATTGGTCAGCGTTCCCATCGCATAGCCGGCGAAGCTCGACGCCGCCCAGGCGTTCTTGGACTTGGACTGAATCTGCGAGGCTGAGGCGACCAGGCGATGTTCGACTGGGCCGGTCGCCAGGTCGGCGCGCACGCCGATGTCGCCCGACCACACCGTGTCCTCCCGGATATTGTCGAAGCGATAGCCGCGGATCGCGCCCGCCGCATCGGCGCGCGGATTGGCCAGGCTGTTGTCTTCCTCGCCCTGACGCCCGCCGAAAGCGGCCCAGGCGCTGATGCTGTCGGTCAGGTCGAGCTCGCCGCGCACGGCGCCGAACAGCTGCTCCTCGTCGGTGTAGGTCCAGCGCTGGGCGAAGTTCTTGTCGGCCGAGGGCGCGTCAGGGATGGCGGTTCCCGGCGTCACGCTGGGGCGGGGCGCGTCGATCCGGTGGTCCTGCCAGCCCAGATCGGCCGAAAACCGGGCGCGATCGCCTCGGCGGTCCAGTCCAAGGCCGACGACCCGCAGTCGGCCGGTCTCATCCTCGACGGCGCTTTCGCCCGCACGGCTGGCGATGTTCAGGCGCGCGCCCCATTCGCCGTCGTCGCCGAAACGGCGGGCCAGGTCGGCGGCGGCGTAGATTTCGTCACGACCCGACACGCCACCGGTCAGGCGCGTCAGGGGGGCGTCGCCCGCCCGCTTCGGCGTCAGGTTGAAGGCGCCGCCGACCCCCGTTCCGCCTGGCGCAGCGCCGTTCAGGAAGGTGGAGGCGCCGCGGAACACCTCGACCCGCTCGACCAGTTCGGCCGCCACGAACTGGCGCGGCAACACGCCATAGAGGCCGTTGTAGCTCATGTCGTCCGAATAGACCGGAAAGCCGCGAACGACATACAGCTCCTGAAAGTTGCCGAAGCCCTTGGACACACGCACCGTCGGATCGTTCTGCAGCACGTCGCCGATGCCGCGCGCCTGCTGATCACGCACCAGTTTTTCGGTGTAGTTGGCGGTCGAAAACGGCGTGTCCATCACGCCCAGATTGCCCAGCAGGCCTATGCGTCCCCCGCGCGCCACCTGACCGCCCGCCGCCGGGGCCGTCAGCCGAACCTGCGATCCCTTCACCACGATCTCGCCCAGTTCCGCCGGGGCCATCGCCTGCTGCGCCAGCACCGGCGAGGCGAGCGTCAGCGCAAGGGCGCTGGCGGTCAAAAGAACGGAGGCACGGCGAAGGCAGGGCATTTTGATACGCATTCTCAAAATCAAGTTGCGCGTCCCTAGCCCGATCGGTGGGCGCAATGCAATCCGCCGCGCCCGCGACATATTGCATTTAGCTGATTTCCTAATTAGGAAGGTCGCTATGAACACCCTGTTCAAGGCCCTGTCGCATCCGGTGCGTCGTCGCATCATCGCCATGCTGCGCGCCGGTCCGCTGGCCTCCGGCGATATCGCCGCCGCCTTTGACATGAGTTGGCCCACCATCACCGGCCACCTCAACGCCCTAAAGGAGGCCGGGCTGGTCAGCCCGGAGCGCGATGGCCAGACCATCCGCTATCGGCTGGAAATCTCGGCGGTCGAGGAGGCCATGGCCTTTCTGATGGACATCGTCGGAACCGGCGAAGCGACCGAACCCCTGCCCCAGCCCTCAAAGGAAACACGCCGATGAAGGATCGCCTGTCCCTGCTGGACTATCTGACCCTCGCAGTCTTCGGCGTGCAGGCGGCGTTCGCCCTCTACATCGGCGTCAATGGCCCGACGACGCCCATGCCGATGCACTGGAATGCGGACTGGCAGGTCGATCGCTGGGGCGACCGGGTGGAGTTCGCGACCTTCGCGGGCGGCATGGCGGTGATCGGCTTCATCGCCGCCGCCGGCCTGGGTCTGGCCGCCCTGCGCGCCGAGGCCCAAGGCGACGCCTCGCGTCGTCGCTCGATGCGGATCGGCCAGGGGCTGACGTTGTTTCTGTTCGCCGCGATCGGCTTGGTCATCGCCTGGGCCAGCCTGGGACACGCCAGCGCCAACAGCGGCCCCGCCGTCATGACAGGCGCCCTCTCGCTGATCCTTCTGGTCACCGGCGCCTTCCTCGGTCGGGTCGCGCCCAATCCTCTGATCGGCGTGCGCACCCCGTGGAGCTACAAGAGCCGCCTGGCATGGGACCGCTCGAACCGTCTGGCCGGCCGGCTGTTCTGTCTGGTCGGTCTGGCCGGTCTGATCGCCGCGCCGCTTGCGCCCCCGTCCTATGGCGTCACAGCCCTGGTCGCCGCCGTCATCTTGGTCGCAGGGCTGTCGATCTTCGAAAGCCGGCGCGTGTGGCGCGCCGATCCTGACCGCCAACCCTTCTGAAGGAGACTGCAATGCTGATGCTGACCCACGCCCTTCTCGCCGCCAGCCTGCTCGCCGGCCCGGTCTCGACCGACATCGCCCTGCCTGCCCAGCCGGCGCCCTTGCATGGCACGCTGCTGACGCCCGAGGCGCCCACGGCCGTCGCCGTCCTCCTGCCCGGCTCTGGCCCGACCGATCGGGACGGCAACAGCCCGATGGGCGTCGCCGCCTCCACCTATCGGCTGCTGGCCGAGGGCTTGGCGGAACAGGGGATCGCCACCGTCCGCATCGACAAGCGTGGCATTGCCGCCAGCGCCGCCGCCGGGCTCGATGAAACCAAGCTGCGCTTCGACGACTACGCCGCCGACGCCCGCGCCTGGGCCGCCGAGGCCGCGTCGCGCACGGGTCAGCCCTGCGCCTGGCTGATCGGCCATAGCGAGGGCGCCTTGGTCGCGCTGAAGGCGGTCGAGGGCGGAGACGACAAGGTCTGCGGCCTGATCCTGCTGTCCGGCGCTGGTCGCCCGGCGGGCGTGGTGATCCGCGAACAGCTCCAGGCCGGCCTGCCCGAACCCCTGAAGACCCAGGCCTTCGCCGTCCTGACCGAGCTCGAGGCCGGCCGCACCGTCGCCGACACGCCGCCCGCGCTGGCGGCCCTGTTCCGCCCGTCAGTCCAGCCCTATCTGATCTCGTGGCTGCCGCTGGACCCCGCCGCCCTGCTCGCCGCCTACGACGGCCCGGTCTTCATCGGCCAGGGGGCCACCGACCTCCAGATCGGCGTCACAGACGCTCAAGCCCTCGCCGCCGTCCACCCCAAGGCCACGCTCAAACTCTGGGACGGCGTCAACCACCTCCTCAAGACCGCCCCCGCCGACCGCGCCGCTAATCTGGCCACCTACGCCGACCCGGCGCTGCCGCTAGCGCCGGGCGTGGCGGGGGACGTGGGGGCGTTCATTCGCGCCAATGGGAAGCGCTGAGCCCGTCTGCTGACACGAATATCTCATGTCTGAGCTACTAAAGAATGGATGGACTTCTCTCGAGCAGTACCGCGCCCAAAACCATCCTAAGCCCGGCCATTTCGATTTAAGGTTGCACCTACCCACACAATATAGTTGTATCCGCTGCCTAGATCGGAGCTTCTAATGCTAGAAATCAATGGTCGCCTCTTCATGAACGCCGTGATGGAGATTCGTCGGGTACAGGCGATTATTGAACATAGCGGCAGTGATGAACAACGTCGCGAAAACATGGATAGGCGTAGCAGAGACATTTTGCTACGCAATACTGACGATATGGTGCCGTCTCTACAGCAACTGCACGCTAGACTTTCGGAAACATCGGCACTTCGCCTACGCGAGATGCTCAGTAATGATGATTACTTCACTTGGACAGACTTAACAGCGGCAATGGCCGACATCGAGTCGAGACTCCGAGACGAGCTTGACCTGGTCCGAATTTTCGTTCTGAGCCCAGCAATGGCAGCATACCTTTTGACGGGATCGGATCTTTGCGGCCCTCGCATAACCAGCCACTTCCCCTCAGTGCTTTTTGAGATGGAAGAGGCCGCGAAATGCTTAGCGGTATTGCGTCCTACAGCGAGTGTATTTCACTCAATGAGAACGCTCGAAATAGCCATCAGTGCACTCGCTAAGTTTTTGGGCATCCCGGACCCAAGCAAGCCTAGCGAGAGAAACTGGGGCGCTATGCTCCATTCAATCAAAGGGGGGATGGCGAAAAAATATCCCGGCCCGTCAATGCCTCATTCAGAAGGCGCTTTGATTGAAGGACTGTACGCCTCACTGGACGCTATTAGGAACCCTTGGCGTAACGCCACGATGCACGTTGAGAACATATACCAGCCACATGAAGCTGAACACATCTTGCGCTGCGTCAACATGCTTCTTTTGCAAATGTCGAACATTTTTGATGAAGAGGGCCAGCCAGCCTAGACTGATATTGCCTTCGCTGTAGCTTCCACGAGAATATACTTGTCGAACCCAAGTTCGACCTTTTCAAACTAGACTTTCCTTTTCCCGCGAACTTCCGCGCGCCTCATCCGCCAGGGCGAAGAACCGCGCCCGCACCTCTGCTGCAAACGGGTTGTCGCGTTCGATGGCGCGGAAGACGGCGGGGCTGTCGTGACGGACCATGTCGACGGCCTGCATCAGCCGGTCGAAACTGGCGGTGGTCATGCGCGTCGGCAGGGGCTCCATCGCCATCAGGACGCGGGCGATCAGATGGGTCAGGCCCTGCACCGTGGCGGCCTCGCGGTCGTGGTCCTCGGGGCTGACCTGAAACACCTTAAGCCTCAGCGCCCGGCGGCAGAAGGCGGCGACGCGGCGAGCGTCTCTTGCGCCCCGCACCTCGCACACGGCGATCCGCAGGCCCGCGATGCCGCCCTTGCCGCTCTGCGGGCCGAACAGGGGATGGGTGCCGACGATCCGCACGCCGGGCGGCAGCAGGGCGTCCATCGCCTGCGCCGGCTTTACCTTCACCGAGCCCACGTCGATCACGAGGGCGTCGGGCCTCAGGTGCGGGCCGATGGCGATCAGCGTCGCCTCCAGCGCCTCGACCGGCACGGCCAGCACCACCGTGGGACAGGCGGCGGCGGTCGCCAGATCGGTCAGGGTGACGACGCCTTCGCCATCGCTCGCCGCCGGATCATGCGCCAGGATATCGAACCCGGCCGACAGATGCCGCGCCGTCAGCCGCCCGAAGGCGCCGAAGCCGATCAGGCCGAGCGTTTCCCTCACAACGTCTCCATGAATCGCACCGGCCGCCCGTGCGCCGACCCGATCAGTTCGCCGTCCTGCATCACCAACCGGCCGCGCACGAGGGTCGCCATCGGCCAGCCGGTCGCCTCGACCCCGTCGAACGGGGTCCAGCCGCAGCGCGTCGCCTGCTGATCATGGGTGATCGTTCGCTTGACCTTCAGATCGACGAGGGTCAGGTCGGCGTCATAGCTGACGGCCATCCGCCCCTTGTTCGCCGTGCCGAACACCCGCTGCGCGCCCGCCGAGGTCAGGTCGATGAAGCGCTCCAGCGACAGCCGCCCGTTGGCGACATGGGTCAGCATCAGCGGCACCAGCGTCTGCACCCCCGGCATGCCGGACGGCGAGGCTGGATAGGGTTTGGCCTTTTCTTCCTTCGTGTGCGGCGCGTGGTCAGAGCCCAGCACGTCCGCCACGCCCTGCTGCATCCCCCACAGCCACAGCGCTTCGACGTGCTCCTGCGACCGGATCGGCGGGTTCATCTGGGCGTAGCTGCCCAGCCGCTCATAGGCTTCCGGTCCGACGAGGGTCAGGTGCTGGGGCGTGATCTCGACGGTGGCGACATCCTTGTGGAAACGCAGATATTCCATCTCGTCCCTGGTCGTGACGTGCAGCACATGGATGCGCGCGCCCGTCTCCTGGGCCAGGCCGACCAGGCGGCGGGTCGAGCGGATGGCGCTTTCGGCGTCGCGGACCTCGGGGTGGCTGGTCCAGTCGCCGGTGCGGGCCAGGCCGCGCCGCTCGACCAGCCGGTATTCGTCCTCGGAATGGAAGGTGGCGCGGCGGCGCACATTGGACAGGACCTTCCTCACCCCCTCGTCGTCGGCGATCAGCAGGTCGCCGGTCGAGGCGCCCATGAAGACCTTGACCCCGCAGCAGCCCGGCAGCCGCTCTAGTTCGCCCAGATAGTCCGCATTCTCGTGCGTGCCGCCGACGTAGAAGGCGTGGTCCGTCCACATCCGATCCTTCGCCCGCGCCAGCTTGTCGGCCATGGTGTCGGGGTCGGTGGTGTTGGGGTTGGTGTTCGGCATCTCGAACACGGCGACGACGCCGCCCAGGGCCGCCGCGCGGCTGCCCGTCTCCAGGTCTTCCTTCCACTCCAGCCCCGGCTCTCGGAAATGGACCTGGGTGTCGATCACGCCCGGCAGGACCGTCAGGCCCGTCGCATCGAAGACCTCCCCGGCCGAGGCCTGAGACAGGTCGCCGATGAAGGCGATCTTGCCGTCGATCACCCCGACATCCGCCTTGCCCCGCCCCGCATGGTTCGCCACCTCGCCGCCACGGACGATCAGGTCATAGGTCTGGGTCATGAGAAATCCTGCGGGTGTTTCCGCGGTTCTAGCGGATGCAGCGTCGACCGTGAAAGCCGCTAAACGCTCTCCCTCCCCGTTCGGGGAGGGTGGCCGAGCCGCAGGCGAGGTCGGGTGGGGACGGCAAGGCGAAACGACACAGGTTCGTCGCAGGATCGCCGGCCGCCCCCACCCGGCCGCTTCGCGTCCACCCTCCCCGGGCGGGGAGGGAGATCGGGTTCAGCCCCGCGCCTTCAACATCCGCTGCGCCGCCTTCAGCACCCGCTCCCACGGCAGGTCCATCATATGCTGGATCGCCTGGTTCAGGCGGGGATCCAGCTTCTTGAACTCTTCATAGGTGCGCGGCCCGCGCACGGCCTCGCCCTTCCAGGGTCCGCGCACGGTCTCGTCGGACGGTCCAAACACGGCCACCACCGGTACGCCCGAAGCCACGGCCAGCTGGGTCCAGATCGAGTCCGCCCCGATATACAGCACCGACGTCGACAGGGCCGCGACCGTCTGCAGGCGCGTCAGCTTGCCCTGGAGCTCGATCACCCGCGCGCGCGGCACGGCGTAGCGGATCGTGTGCGCCGCCTCGCGATCGATCTCCTCGCCTACGATCATCAGCCGCCCGCCCGCCAGCGGTCCGTCGTCGGCCAGAAGCTTGGCCGCGACCTTGGCGTAGCGTTCGGCGGGCCAGCGCTTGCCCATCCATTCGACGCCCGGCCCGACCGCCAGGATCGGCCCATCACCGCCCGTCGCCGGAATCAGCGCCTCGACCTGGGCCCGCGTCTCATCCGCGACGTAGAGTTTCGGCGCCGGGATCTCATCGGGCTCCAGCTTCAGCACCGCCGCCGCTGCCTCGACCGCATGCAGGCCCGGCTGATCCTTACCCCGCACCGCGCGCTTGTGCCGCCTCAGCTTGCCCGACAGGTCCGAGCCGCGCATGTCCACGACCAGGCCCCATTTGGTCGCCCGCACCTGGTTCCACAGGGCGATCCATTCGAAATGGCCCTCGCGCTCCAGCACGATCAGCTTCGTCAGGCGCGGCGTATCGGCGAACAGCGGCGCGCTGGCGGCCGATCCGACAATGGTGAAGGTCGCGTGCGGCAGGCTCTCGACCAGATGCGCCAGCACGCCGGAAGACAGCACGGCGTCCTCGGCGTCCGCCTCGGCGATGTACAGGATGGGAAACCGCCCGATCATCCGTTGACGGATACAGGGATTCTATCTGCGGTTCAGCGCCAAACGCGTGTTTCCACAGGAAGGCCCCATGCGCTACAGCGACGCGCATGAGCCAGACGCCCGACCTAGCCGCCGCCGCCGCCCTCGAACGCTTCAAGGCCCAGCGCGTGACGGCCATCTATCGGCTGGACCTGATCGCCAGGGGTGCGACGATTTCCTACGAGGACGGCACGCCCATCGACATGGCCTCCGAAAAGGCCCGGCTGGAGGCCGTCGTCGCCGACATGGATCGCCGCATCGCCCGGCTGGAGCGTTCAGCCGGGTGAGCCTGCCCCTCCTCCCCGGCCGGACCTGCGGCGGTTGCGTCGAATGCTGCCGGGTCATTCCGCTGAACCTGCCGGAACTGGCCAAGCCGACCGGCGAACTGTGCGCCTATTGCGTCGACGGCGTCGGCTGTTCGGTTCACGAGGTTCGACCGAACACCTGTCGGATCCGGTTCTGCCTGTGGCGCGTGATCGAACTGGACGAGGCCTGGCGACCGGACCGCAGCGGCGTGATCGTCCGCCCCGATGGCGTCGAGGATGGCGTCATCACCCTCTATGTCCTGCGCCGCTCGGACTTCCTGGCTTCGACCGACCTGTTCGTCACCGTGGCGGGCTGGATCGCCGAGGGGATCGAGGTCGCGCTCAGCATTCCCGGCCCGGTCGGGACCTATCCGGCGCGCGCCGTCGTCACCGACTGGCTGCGTCCGGCCATCGAGGACGGCGACACGGACGCATTCCTGTCCCGCGTCCTGATGTCCCTCGACACCCTGGCCGAACACGACTTCCAGCCAGACGGCGTCGTCGCGCGATATGCGGTGACGCCTTCCGGCTCCCAGCCGATATAACTGCAGCTCGCCAGCTAGCCTAGGCCAAGGGTATAAAACTTCAGGCGGCCTTGTCCCAGTCCAGCACGACCTTGCCCGACTGGCCCGACTTCATGGCTTCGAAGCCTTCGCGGTAGTCGGCGTAACCCAGGCGGTGAGTGATCAGCGGGCTGAGGTCCAGGCCGGCTTTCAGCAGGCCCAGCATCTTGCGCCAGGTGGTGAACATCTCGCGGCCATAGACGCCCTTGATGGTCAGGGCCTTCAGGATGATCGCCCCCCAGTCGGTTTCCATCGGCTTGCCGGGAATGCCCAGCAACGCCATGCCGCCGCCCATGATCAGGGTGTCGACGCACTGTTTGAAGGCGATGGGCGAGCCCGACATTTCCAGCGCGACGTCAAAGCCGACCTTCAGGCCCAGCTCCTTCATGACGTCGTGGATGTCTTCCTTGGTCGTATTCACGGTGCGAACGCCAGGCGCGACCTTCTGCGCCAGCTCCAGCCGGAAGTCGTTGATGTCGGTCAGGACCACGGTGCGCGCGCCGGCGTGACGCGCCACGGCCGCGGCCATCATGCCGATGGGGCCGGCGCCGGTGACCAGAACGTCCTCGCCCAGCAGGTCGAACTGCTGCGCCGTGTGAACCGCATTGCCGAACGGATCGAGGATCGAGCCGATCTCATAGGGCACGTCGTCCGGCAGTTCGATGACGTTGAAGGCCGGCGCCACCACGAACTCGGCGAAGGCCCCCTGGCGGTTCACGCCAATGCCGCGCGTCTTGGGGTCCAGGTGGAAATGGCCGGCGCGGGCCGCTTCGGAGTTCAGGTCGATGACGTGGCCCTCGGCCGAGACGCGCTGGCCGATCTTCAGCGGGCGATCCACATCCTTGCCGATGGCGACGATCTCGCCGGCGAACTCGTGGCCGGTGATCATCGGGGTCGGCACGTTTTTCTGGGACCATTCGTCCCAGTTCCAGATGTGGATGTCGGTGCCGCAGACGGCCGTGCGATGCACCCGGATCAGCACATCCTCCGGTCCCGCCTCGGGGATCGGCGCGTCGATCAGTTCCAGACCGATGCCGGGCGCGGTCTTGGCCAGGGCCTTCATCGTGTCGGTCATAGTCTCAACTCCCTGAAATCACGGCTCCGGGTTCATCCCGAAACCGGCGGCTGAGGCCCCACGCCTCCTCACCGCTTGGCTTTCGTCGATGGCGTGCGAAAAGGGCTAAATGACGCCCAGTTCCCGTCCCGCCTGAGTGAACACTTCGACCGTGCGGTCGATCTGGTCGAAGGTATGCGCCGCCGACATCTGTGTGCGGATGCGGGCCTGGCCGCGCGGCACGACGGGGAACGAAAACCCGATCACATAGACGCCCAGCTCCAGCGCGCGAGCCGCAAAATCCTGCGCCAGTTTGGCGTCGCCCAGCATGACCGGGATGATCGGATGCTCGCCGTCCAGCAGGGTGAAGCCTGCGTCCGACATGGCCCCGCGATAGCGATGGGCGTTGGCCGACAGGCGGGTGCGCAGCGTGTCGCCCTCCGTCCCTTGGGCGATGCGGATCGCCTCCAGGCTGGACCCGCACACCGCCGGCGCCAGGGCGTTGGAGAACAGATAGGGCCGCGCCCGCTGTTTCAGCAGGTCGACCACCGACTTCTTCGCGCAGATGAAGCCGCCCATGGCGCCGCCCAGAGCCTTGCCGAAGGTGCCGGTGACGAAATCCACCTCGACCCCGTGATGGGCGAAGGAACCCTTGCCTTGCGGGCCCAGGAAGCCGGTCGCATGGCAGTCATCGACCATGATCAGGGCGTCGTATTTGTCGGCCAGCGCCCGAATCTCGTCCAGCTTGGCGATATAGCCGTCCATCGAGAAGGCGCCGTCGGTGGCGATGATGATGTCGCGAGCGCCGGCCGAGCGGGCCTCCTTCAGCCGGCTCTCCAGCTCGTCCATGTCGGAGTTGGCGAAGCGGTAGCGTTTGGCCTTGCACAGCCGCACGCCATCGATAATCGAGGCGTGGTTCAGACTGTCTGAGACGATGGCGTCGTTTTCGCCCAGCAGCGGCTCGAACAGACCGCCGTTGGCGTCGAAGGCGGCGGCGAACAGGATGGCGTCCTCGAAACCGAGATAGCTGGCGATGGCCGCTTCCAGTTCCTTGTGGATCTCCAGCGTGCCGCAGATGAAGCGCACGGACGCGGTGCCCGCGCCCCACTTCGCTTGCGCCGCCATCCCGGCCTGGGTCACGCGCTCGTCGCCGGCCAAGCCAAGATAGTTGTTGGCGCAGAAGTTCAGCACGTCGCGTCCGGCGACCTGGATCACAGGCCCTTGGCGCGAGGCGATGATGCGTTCGGGCTTGGTCAAGCCCTGGGCGTCGATCTCGGACAGTTCGCCGGCGACGCGGTCGTAAAAGCTCTGAGTCATGGGCGCGACCTACGCCGATTTTCGATCGGTTTCCACCCGCCTCAGGTCGCCGGGGCCGGGTTGGCCTCGGCCCGGATCGGACTGACGCGGATGCGACCGCCGCAGGGGCTGAACGAGAACGGCAGGCTGACGGCGGCCGTATCGCTGGGCGCGGTGACCTTTATCATGGCCGCATCGGGACACGTCTTTTGCATCGCTTCATTAGGCACGACGCTCCAGGCCATTTCGAAATAGGCCTTGGCGCGGGGCGCCAGTTGGACAGGCGTCGGGATCTGGCCTTGGCGGAAATAGCTTCCTGGGCTCTGTTCGGCGCGAATGGACGACAGGGTGCGCCCGCGCGCGTCCTGCAAGGTCACTGTCGGATAGCCGGTCAGGCTGCAGGCCTGGGTTCCTATATTTTGAAGACTGAAGTTGGTGACCCGATTTCCGGCGCCCGCATCCCCGTCGCCCGCCGCCAGCGTCAGTTGCGGCCCCTTGCAGGGCAGCGCAGCCGGCAAGACCCCGCCGGTCGCCTCGGTCGGCGTCTGACCTGGCGTCGGCAGCGGTCCGGGCGTCGGCAGCGGTCCGGGCGTCGCATCCGCCCCGGGAATCGGCCGTGAGCAGCGCTCCAGCACCGCGACACCGGTGGTGCCGTCCGGACCCAGTCGGCTCAGCGTGCCGCTCTCTTGGCCATCGCGCGTCGCCGTCCACCATTCCACCCCGCCGCCGACATAGCGCGCGCCGCTGGCAGCCTGCACCGAACGCAAGGCATAGGTCTGGTTCTGATGGGTCAGCTTGGCGTTGTCGCTGTCGACATACTGGACCTGAAGCGTCGCGCCGCTTTCGCAGGCATAGCCGACCGAGGGCGCATTGGATGCAGGCGCGGCCGACGGTTCGACCGGGGCGGCGGGCTGCTCCGGCTCGGTGCGAGAGCAGGCTGCGGCGCCGGTCAGGGCGGCGATGGCGACGAATGCGGTCAGGCGGTGCGACATCATGTCATGTCCTCTGGTTTCGCCTTCAACGGCCCAACCTGACCAAAGGCTCCGCTTAATGCTCCGCTTTTGGCGTCTCCATCAGCTCGATCAGTACGCCGCCCATGTCACGTGGATGCAGGAAGACGACCGGCGTCCCGTGCGCCCCTATGCGCGGCTCGCCTGTGCCCAGGATCGTCACCCCCTTGGCGCGCATCTCGGCGACGGCGGCGTGGATGTCGGCGACCTCGAAACAGACGTGGTGCTGGCCGCCCTTGGGATTCTTGGCCAGGAAGCCGACGATGGGACTGGTGTCGTCATAGGGTTCGATCAGCTCGATCTGAGCCGTCGGCGTATCCACGAAACAGACCTTTACCCCCTGCGCCGGCAGGTCGAACGGCTCGCCGATCTTCGTCGCGCCGAGGATATCGCGATACAGTTTGATCGAGTCGGCGATGGATGGCGTCGCGACGCCGACGTGGTTCAGGGCGCCGATCATGACTTGTCCTTGTCGGGGGTCGGCTGGGCGTAACCCAGACGCTGGTTCAGCTTCTCGATCAGGTCCACCGCCGTATCAGCGATGGCCGAACCGGGCGGATAGACGGCGGCCGCGCCCATATCGAGCAGGGGCTGGACGTCGGACGGCGGGATCACCCCGCCGACCACGATCATGATGTCGGGCCGGCCCAGTTTCTCCAACTCGGCCTTCAGCTCGGGCACCAGCGTCAGATGCCCGGCCGCCAGCGATGATGCGCCGACCGCGTGAACGCCCTTCTCGACCGCTTCCTGAGCAGCCTCGGACGGCGTCTGGAACAGGCTGCCGGCCGTGACGTCGAAGCCCAGATCGCCGTATCCGGTCGCGACGACCTTCTGGCCCCGGTCGTGCCCGTCCTGCCCCAGTTTGGCGATCAGGATGCGCGGCGGCCCGCCGTCATTCTCGACGAAGGTCGCCACCATCTCGCGGGCGCGGGCGAAGCGGGCGTCGGTCCCCGCCTCCTTGGCATAGACGCCCGACACGGTCTGGACCGTGGCCACGTGGCGGCCGAAGGCGGCCTCCAGCGCGTCGGAGATTTCGCCCACCGTCGCCTTGGCGCGGGCCGCCTGAACCGCCAGTTCCAGCAGGTTGGCATTCCCGCGCGCGCCCTCGGTCAGGGCGTTCAGCGCCGCATCGGTCGCCGCCTGATCTCGCTCGGCGCGCAGGCGCTTCAACTTGTCAATCTGGGCCGCCAACACCGCCGCATTGTCGACCTTCAGCATCGGAATGTCGTCGACGACGGGGTTCAGATATTTGTTCACCCCCACCACCGTCTGCTGGCCGGTGTCGATCCGGGCCTGGGTCTTGGCGGCGGACTCCTCGATCCGCAGCTTGGGGATGCCGGCTTCGATCGCCTTCGCCATGCCGCCCAAGGCCTCGACCTCGGCCATATGAGCGCGGGCGCGCTCGGCCAGCTCGTGCGTCAGCCGCTCGACATAGAAGCTGCCGCCCCAAGGGTCGATGACCCGCGTCAGCCCCGTCTCCTGCTGCAGCAGGATCTGGGTGTTGCGCGCGATCCGGGCCGAGAAGTCAGTCGGCAGGGCCAGGGCCTCGTCCAAGGCGTTGGTGTGCAGGCTCTGCGTCTGGCCGCCCGCCGCCGCCATGGCCTCGACCATGGTGCGCGGCACATTGTTGAACACGTCCTGCGCCGCCAGCGACCAGCCCGATGTCTGGCAGTGGGCGCGTAAGGACAGCGACTTGGGATCGACGCCGCCCTCTTTCCTGACCGCCTCGGCCCACAGCAGGCGGCCGGCCCGCATCTTGGCCACCTCCATGAAGTAGTTCATGCCGATGGCCCAGAAGAAGCTCAGCCGCGGCGCGAACCGGTCGATCGGCATACCGGCCGCGACGCCCGCCCGCAGATATTCGATCCCGTCCGCCAGGGTGTAGGCCAGCTCGATATCCGCCGAGGCTCCCGCCTCCTGCATGTGATAGCCGCTGATCGAGATGGAGTTGAACTTCGGTGTCTCCTGCGCCGTCCAGGCGAAGATGTCCGCGATGATCCGCATCGAGGGTTCGGGCGGATAGATGTAGGTGTTGCGGACCATGAACTCCTTCAGAATGTCGTTCTGAATGGTTCCGGTCAGCTTGGCGTGCGGCACGCCCTGCTCCTCGGCCGCGACGACATACAGTGCCAGGATCGGCAGCACCGCCCCGTTCATCGTCATCGACACCGACATCTGATCCAGCGGGATCCCGTCGAACAGGGTGCGCATGTCATAGATGCTGTCGATGGCCACGCCCGCCATGCCGACGTCGCCCTTCACTCGCGGGTGGTCGCTGTCATAGCCCCGGTGCGTCGCCAGATCGAAGGCGATGCTCAGCCCCTTCTGACCGGCCGCCAGGTTGCGGCGATAGAAGGCGTTGGACTCCTCGGCGGTGGAGAATCCGGCGTATTGCCGGATCGTCCATGGATTGCCCGCATACATGGTCGGATAAGGACCACGCACGAACGGCGCGAATCCCGGCAGGCCGTGCGGGTGATCCAGCGCGTCCGTGCTGTCGGGACCATAGGCGGTCTCGACCGTCAGCCCCTCGGGCGTCAGCCAAGGATCGCGCGTCGGCCCCCGCCCCGTCGCATCGAGGTTCAGGGCGATCTTGCTGAAATCGGGGAAACTCATTGAGCCGTCTCCTCGAAAGCCGCGGCGAACCGGATCGGAGACAGGGGCTCGCACACCCGCTCGACCGCCACGGCCGTCTCATCGGCCGCCTCGACCGGCGCCGGCCGCACGTCCGCATCGACATATTTGGTCACGCCGATGATCTGGGCCGCTCCGTTCGTCAGCGCGGCCTCGCGGATCTCGCGGGCGCGGGCGATGCGGGGCTGGATGACCGAGCCCTTCAGGGCCTCGACCAGACCGCCTTCGGCCTCGATCATCTGGAACTCGGCCCAGCCGGCCTCTGTCAGGTCCCGCGTCCGGGCGTCCAGATACCATGAGCCGGCGGCCGGATCGTCGACCCGACCCAGATTGGCCTCTTCCATCAGCACCAGCTGGGTGTTCCGCGCCTGACGCCGGCCGAAGGCGTCCGACGTCCCGGAGGCGCGGGTGAAGCCGTCCAGCACCACCACGTCCGCCCCGCCGACCGCGCCGGCGAACCCCGCCGCCGTCAGCCGCAGCAGATTGGGCCAGGGATCGCGCGCCGACAGCATCCGCCGCGACGAGCGCGCTTCGATAACCGCCGGAACCTCCACGTCGAACGCTTTCGTCAGGCTGGCCCAGATCAGCCGCATGGCTCGCACCTTGGCCAGGCTGTCGAAATATTCCGCATCGACCGACAGGCCGACGACGGTGCCGCGCAAAGCCGCCTCGACCGACATCCCGGCCTCGACCGCCGCCTTCGCATGGGCCACGACGCTGGACGCCGCAAAGGCCAGTTCTTGCGCTGCCGATCCGCCTGCCTCGTGCGCGACCCGGCCGCTGGCCAAGAAGAAGGTCGCGTCGGGATAGGCGCCCGCATGACGCGCCGCCGTATTGGCCGCCAGGGTCAGATGCTCCTCCACCGAACGCGGGGCGCCGCCCGCCTCGGCGAAGGCCGAGACCGGGTCCATATGAAATCGCAGCTTGGCGCGCGGAGAGCCCTTGGCGACGACTGCCAGGGCATTGGCCGCATCCGGCCCGTCGATCCCCGCGTCCAGCGCGACGGGCGCCAGCTCCAGCGCCACGCCTTCCAGCGCCCGGCTGAGCGGGGCGGAATCCGCCAGCACCCGCCCCTTCAGCACCACCGAGGCCGCGCCATTCTCCAGATCGGTCAGGACGGCGGCGTTGACCGCCTCGGCATCGTCGCCCTCCACCAGCGTTCGCAGATCCCAGGCCCGGCCTTCGGAGTCGGACGGACGCGGGGCGAAGATCGGCTGCACGCCCGTCGCGCCGGCGTACAACGGCCGCGTCACCAGTTGGTCCGCATCCAGATGCATCAGGGACTCGATCGGCCGATCCTTCAGTGCCTTCTGGGCCGCCTCGCGCCATTCGAGGGGAGTGGGTGTGGGGAAGGTCATGCGGCCGCCTCCCCAACCGTGCGGCATGAAGAGCCCCTCCACCGCTTCGCGGTCCCCCTCCCCGCAAGCGGGGAGGAGACAGGCTGTCGTCTCCTCCCCATCCAATGGGGAAGTGGCTCGGAGCGAAGCGGAGAGACGGAGGGGTTCTTCATCACCCGAACTCCACCAGCACGTCGTCCGCCGCCACGGGATCGCCGTCCTTGGCGCCGACGGCCTTCACCACCCCGTCGCGTTCGGCCTTCAAGATGTTCTGCATCTTCATGGCCTCGATGATGGCCACCGTCTCGCCGGTCTTGACCGCCTGGCCCACCACCACCGGGATCGACACCACCAGCCCCGGCATGGGCGACAGCACCAGTTTCGACGTATCCGCGACCGCCTTCTCCGGCAGGCGCGCATACAGTTCGGCGACATGCGGCCGCAGCACCCGCACCCGCGCCTTCGCCGCGCGGTGGCGGATGTCGAAGCCGTCGGCCACGCGTTTGACCTCGGCGGTAAAGGCCTCGCCGTCCAGCTCGGCCTTGAACTGGGCCAGGCCCGGCCGCCAGTCGATGTCCGACAGGCGGATGTCGCCCCCGCCGGTCAGGGTCAGGATCATCGCCTCGTCCGCATCATAGGACAGGCCCACCCCGTGCGGCGTCTTGTCGATCATCACGATCCAGTCGGTGCGGTCCGACGGATCGCCGTCCTGTTCGGCGATGATCTCGTGCATGGCCATGGCGGCCGCGATCAGGATCCGCTCCTGCTCCTGCGTCGGCTTCAGGCCATGGAAGCCGTCCGGGAACTCGTCCTTGATATAGCTGGTCGACAGCCGCCCCGACCTGAACCGCTCCTGGTCCATCACCGCCGCCAGGAAGGGCACATTATGCCCCAGGCCCGACAGGTGGGTGTCCTCCAAAGCCCGAGCCATGCCCATCACCGCATCCTCGCGCGTCTCGCCCCAGGCGCACAGTTTGGCGATCATCGGGTCGTAGAACATGCTGATCTCGTCGCCCTCGCGGACGCCGGAATCGTTTCTGACCATATAGCCGTCCTGCTCGCCCTCTTCCGGCTGCTCGTATCGGACCAGCCGCCCGATCGAGGGCAGGAAGCCACGATAGGGATCCTCGGCGTAGATGCGGCTCTCGATGGCCCAGCCGTCGATCTTCAGGTCCTTCTGTTCGAAGGCCAGCGTCTCGCCCCAGGCCGAACGGATCATCTGTTCGACCAGATCGACGCCGGTGATCAGCTCCGTCACCGGATGCTCAACCTGCAGACGGGTGTTCATCTCCAGGAAGTAGAAGCTCTTGTCCTGACCGGCGACGAACTCGACCGTGCCGGCCGAGTCATAGTTCACGGCCTGGGCCAGGGCGACGGCCTGCGCCCCCATGGCGGCGCGGGTGGCCTCGTCGAGCAAGGGGCTGGGCGCCTCCTCGATGACCTTCTGGTTGCGGCGCTGGATCGAGCATTCCCGCTCGAACAGGTGGACCACATGGCCGTGCTTGTCGCCCAGCACCTGGATCTCGATGTGGCGCGGATCGACGATGAACTTCTCCAGGAAGACCCGGTCGTCGCCGAAGGCGTTCAGCGCCTCGGCCTTCACCGCCGCGAACCCCTCGGCCATGTCGGCGTCCGAATGGGCCACGCGGATGCCCTTGCCGCCGCCGCCTGCCGAGGCCTTGATCATGATCGGATAGCCGATCTGGTTGGCGATCTTGACCGCCTCGTCCGGCGTCTCGATCAGTCCCATATGGCCCGGCACGGTCGAAACCCCCGCCTCGGCCGCCAGCTTCTTGGAGCTGATCTTGTCGCCCATGGCCTCGATGGCCTCGGGGTTCGGCCCGATAAAGGCGATCCCCTCGTCCCTCAGCCGCCGCGCGAACCCGGCGTTCTCAGACAGGAACCCAAAGCCCGGATGCACGGCTTCCGCCCCCGTCTGGCGCACCGCCTCGACGATCTTGTCCGCCAGCAGATAGGACTGCGCCGCCGGCGCCGGCCCGATCAGCACCGCCTCGTCGGCCATCTCGACCGCCAACGACCCGGCGTCCGCCTCCGAATAGACCTGCACGGTTTTGATGCCCATGCGGCGGCAGGTCTTGATGATCCGAACCGCGATCTCGCCCCGGTTGGCGATGAGGATTTTGGAGAACATTCAGGCGGTCCTTGAGGGCAGCGAGGGCGTCGGACGGAAACGGGAGGCGACAAGACCGACATTACGCCAGTAAGTTTGGCGGGCTGTAGTTTGGCAGCGGGTCGGGTCAGCGAAATGGCGTCTTTTACTTGTGCGACGTGCGGGAAGGTCCACGACGGTCTTGCCGCTCTCACTTTCCATGCGCCCGCGCCTTATGACTGGGCGACGCCCGAGGAACGCGCGGGAGACTGGGTTCTTCAGAGTGACTTCTGTCGGTTTAAAGACGTCGATTTCTACGTTCGCTGCGTTCTTGTTCTGCCCATAATCGGCAGCGATCAAACTTTGGAGTTTGGCGCCTGGTCCACGCTCAGCAAAACCAATATCGACCGCTATTGGGACACGTTCGAGGATGCCGACCAGTCGAAGCTTGGGGTCATGTTCGGCTATTTCGCGAACGCAATACCGGGCTACCCGCAAACGACTGCGCTGATGTGCGATGTCGTTCCGCAAGACGATCGGCAGCGCCCACTCATCAAACTGCACGAGGCCGACCATCCGCTGGCTCATCACCAACGAAACGGCATCAGCTTCGATGAAGCGATGGCCTACTATCACGCCCATATGGCTCAGCACTGAAACGGCTCCGGGTTTCATCACCTAAAGCGGAATATTATCGTGCTTCTTCCAGGGGTTCTCCTGGACCTTGTTCTTCAGCGTCCGCAACGCCTTCACCAGCCGCCGCCGCGTCCCGTGCGGCATGATGACGTCGTCGATGTAGCCCAGGCCCGCCGCCACGAACGGATTGGCGAACCGGTCCTTGTACTCGGCCTCGCGCGCGGCCAGGGCCGCCGGATCGCCGGCCTCCTTGCGGAAGATGATCTCGACCGCGCCCTTGGCGCCCATGACCGCGATCTCGGCGGTGGGCCAGGCGTAGTTGACGTCGCCGCGCAGGTGTTTCGAACTCATCACGTCATAGGCGCCGCCATAGGCCTTGCGCGTGATCAGGGTCAGTTTCGGCACCGTCGCCTCGGCATAGGCGAACAGCAGCTTGGCCCCGTGTTTGATCAGGGCGCCGTACTCCTGCTTGGTCCCCGGCATGAAGCCCGGCACGTCCACGAAGGTGACGATCGGAATGTCGAAGGCGTCGCAGAACCGCACGAACCGCGCGGCCTTGCGACTTGAATCTATGTCCAGCACCCCGGCCAGCACCTGGGGCTGGTTGGCGACGATCCCGACCGTCTGGCCGTCCAGCCGGCCGAAGCCGCAGATGATGTTCTTGGCGAAGTCGGCCCCGATCTCGAAGAAGTCGGCCTCGTCGACCACCTTCAGGATCAGCTCCTTCATGTCATAGGGCTGGTTCGGATTGGCCGGGATCAGGGTGTCCAGCGACGGCTCGTCCCGCTCGGGCTCGTCATAGCTCTCGCGCACCGGCGGCTTTTCGCGGTTCGACAGGGGCAGGAAGCCGATCAGGCGGCGCACCTCCGACAGGGCCTCCAGGTCGTTCTCGAACGCCCCGTCCGCCACGCCCGACTTGCCGGCATGCACCCGCGCGCCACCCAGGTCCTCGTGGCTGACGACCTCGTTGGTGACCGTCCTCACCACGTCGGGGCCGGTCACGTACATGTAGCTTGTGTCCTTCACCATGAAGATGAAGTCGGTGATGGCGGGCGAATAGACGTCGCCGCCCGCGCAGGGCCCCATGATCACGCTGATCTGGGGAATGACGCCGCTGGCAAGCGTATTCTGCAGGAAGATGTCGGCGTAACCGGCCAGGCTCTCGACCCCCTCCTGGATCCGCGCGCCGCCGGCGTCGAACAGGCCGATGATCGGCGCGCCGGTGGTCAGGGCCATCTTCTGCAGCTTGACGATCTTGGCCGCATGGGCGCCCGACAGGCTGCCGCCGAAGACGGTGAAGTCCTTGGAGAAGACATAGACCAGCCGTCCGCCGATGGTGCCGCGACCCGTCACCACCCCGTCGCCGGGGATGCGCTGGTCCTGCATGCCGAAGTCGTGGCTGCGGTGCTCGACGAACATGTCGGTCTCCTCGAAGGAGCCTTCGTCCAGCAGCACGTCGATGCGTTCGCGCGCCGTCAGCTTGCCCTTGGCGTGCTGGGCGGCGATACGCTTTTCCCCACCGCCCAGTTTGGCGGCGGCGCGACGGCGCTCCAGTTCTTCAAGGATGGCTTGAGTCATGATGGATCTTCGCCTCTCGTTCAAAGAACGCGTGGCGCCTTCATCGCAAAATGGCAAACGCAACTTTGCAAAAGGTGTGGAACTGCGCTGGCTTGCAAAGGATGGCGATATGATCTGCAAAGTTGCGAATGGCTGAGAAGCTTTTCCTGGGCGCCAAGCTGCGCAAACTGCGCGAGGCGCGCGGCTGGACGCTGGAGGCCTGCGCCGAGCGGCTGGGCCTGTCTCCGTCCTATCTGTCGCAGATCGAGACCAACCAGCGCCCGGCGACCGCGCGCGTCCTGATCGCCCTGACCCGCGCCTTTCACGTGGACGCCAGCCTGTTCGACCTGGAGGGCGATGCTCGCCTGATCGCCGATTTGCGCGAGGCGACCACCGACATCGCAGGTCAGGCCGAGCCGCCCACGGCCGCAGAGCTGAAACAGGCCGTCGCCAACACCCCGCGTCTGGCCCGTCAATTCCTGGCCCTGCACCAGACCTTCCGCCGCCTGGACGAGCGGGTGAAGGCGTTGGACGACACCCTGGGCCGGGACGAACACGGCGCCAGTGTCGTCCTTTTGCCCTACGAAGAGGTGCGCGACTTCTTCCATTATCGCGACAACTACATCGACACGCTGGACACCGCGGCCGAGGCGCTGGCGGCGACGCTGGTGCAGGACGGCCAGATCGAGCGGGCGCTGGAGGCCGCGCTGAGCCAGGCGCACGGCGTCCGCGTCGCCTATGTCGCCGGTCAGGAGGCGCTGCGTCGCTACGATCCCGCCAGCCGCGTCCTGACGCTGGACGCCTGGCAGCCCGGCGCGACGCGGTCGTTCCAGCTGGCGCACCAGTTGGCCCTGCTGTCCTTCCGCGACCGGATCGAGGCCGAACTGGATCAGGCCGCCTTCCGCACCGACGCCGCGCGCGACGTGGCCCGCGTCGGCCTGGCCAACTACGCCGCCGGCGCCCTGCTGCTGCCCTACCGGGCCTTCCTCGAGGCCGCGCGCGAGGAAAAGCACGACATCGACCGGCTGCGCACCCGATTTCAGGTCAGTTTCGAACAGGTCTGCCACCGGCTCTCGACCCTGCAACGGCCCGGCTGGCGCGGCGTGCCCTTCTATTTCGCCCGCGTGGATATGGCCGGCAACATCACCAAACGCCACAGCGCCACCCGCTTCCAGTTCGCCCGCTTCGGCGGCGCCTGCCCGCTGTGGAACGTCCACGAAGCCTTCGCCGCGCCGGACCGGATCGGGGTCCAGCTGGCAGAGATGCCCGACGGATCGCGCTACATCTCCATCGCCCGCAGCGTGTCCAAGCCCAGCGGCTCCTATTTGGCCAACGACCGCCGCTACGCCCTGTCTCTGGGCTGCGAGGTCGAGCATGCGGGCGCCTTGGTCTATGCCGCCGGTCTGGACCTGAACGGCCCCGCCGCGCGGATCGGCATCAGCTGCCGCATCTGCGAGCGCACCGACTGCACCCAGCGCGCCTTCCCGCCCCTGGACCGCGCCCTTCACGTGCCGGAGAACGAGCGCGGCGTGGTGCCCTATGTGCTGGATGGCCCGCGCCCCGACCGCTATTGATCGGGGCATGACCTCACACGCACCCATCGGCGTCGCCGTCGTCGGCTACGGCCTGGCGGGCCAGACCTTCCACGCCCCCCTGATCGCCGCAACGCCCGGCCTGCGCCTGGCCGCCGCCGTCTCGTCACGGCCCGAAGCGGTCCACGCCGACCTGCCCGACGTCGAGGTCCTGCCCGATCTGGACGCCGCCCTGGCCCGCGACGACATCGGCCTGATCGTCGTCGCCACGCCGGACGCCCTGCACGCCGAACAGTCGATCGCCGCGCTGAGGGCCGGCAAGTCGGTGGTGGTGGACAAACCCTTCGCGGCGACCTTGGCCGACGCCGAAGCAGTCGCCGCCGTCGCAGCGTCATCGCCGGGCGTCTTCAGCGTCTTTCAGAACCGCCGTTGGGACGCCGACTTCCTGACCCTGCACCGCCTGATCGACCAGGGCGAACTGGGCGACGTCGCCGTGTTCGAAAGCCACTACGACCGCTTTCGTCCGACCGTCACCGACCGCTGGAAGGACAAACGCGACGGCGGCGTCTGGGCCGACCTGGGTCCGCATCTGGTGGATCAGGCGGTGCAGTTGTTCGGCGCGCCTTTGGGCGTGTACGCCGACCTCCAGGCCCAGAGGCAGGGCGCCACGGCCATCGACTACGCCCACGTCCTGCTCCGCTACGACCGGCTGCGCGTCATCCTGAACATGAGCCACCTCGCCGCCGAGGCCAGCCTCCGCTACGCCGTCCACGGCACGGGCGGCAGCTTCATCAAACGCGGCATCGACGCACAGGAGAGCCAGTCCAAGGCCGGCCTGCGTCCCGGCGACGCGGACTGGGGCGTCGATCCTTCGCCCGGCGAACTGACGAAACAGATCGATGGCGAAACCGTCTGCATCACGCCGACGCCCGAGCGCGGCGACTATCCCGCCTTCTACGCCGCCATGCGCGATGCGATCCTCGGCAAGGGCCCGCCGCCTGTCCCGGCCGACCAGGCCTTGACCGTCATGCGCATCCTCGACGCCGGTCTGCGCAGCGGGGCGGAGCGGCGCGAGATCGCTCTCTAGCTCTTCTTGCGGCCCTTCGACGTCGCCGCCGGCGCGTGAGCCAGTCGCAGCAGATTGGCCGCGCCCGGCGCCCCGAACGGCGTGCCCGCCAGGATCAGGATGCGCTGGCCCGGCTCGGCCAGACCATATTTGACCGCGCTGTTGACGGCGTCGTCCGTCACGGCCTCCAGCGAGTCCGGCTGCTCGCCCAGACGCGGCTCCAGTCCCCAGACCAGGGCTAGCCGCCGCGCGGTGTTGGGATTGGGGGTCAGCACTAGGATCGGCTTCAGCGGCCGCTCGCGCGCCATCCGCCGCGCGGTGCCGCCCAGGGTCGTGAACACCACCAGACAGCCGGTCGAGGGCGCATTCGCCGCCATCCGCGCCGCCCCGACCAGGGCGTCCACATCATGTTCGTCCATGCCGGCATGTTCGGCGCCCATCAGGCTGGGCCACATCGGATCGCGTTCGACCCGCTCGATGATACGGCTCATGATGCCGACGGATTCCAGCGGATAGTCGCCCGACGCCGTCTCGGCCGACAGCATCAGGGCGTCCGCGCCCTCATAGACCGCATTGGCTACATCGGTCGCCTCGGCGCGGGTCGGCGCCGGGGCGCTGGTCATGGATTCCAGCATCTGGGTCGCCACGATCACCGGCACGCCGCGATTGCGGGCCGCGCGCACGATTTGCTTTTGCGCCACCGGCACATCCTCGGGATCCAGCTCAACGCCCAGATCGCCACGTGCCACCATCACCCCGTCGCAATAGTCCAGTATGGCTTCCAGATCGGCCAGGGCCGCCGGCTTCTCGATCTTGGCGAGGCAGGCCGCCTGCCCGTTGACGATCCGCTTCAGCTCGGCCATGTCCTCGGGCTTCTGCACGAAGCTGAGCGCCACCCAGTCCACGCCCATCCGCAGGGCGAAGGCCAGATCCTCGCGGTCCTTGGGCGTCAGGGCCGAAACCGGGATCACCGCCTCCGGCACCGCCACCCCCTTGCGGTCCGACAGCTTCGAGCCGCTCTCGACCGTCACATCGGCCCATTCATCGGTCCGCTCGCCGACACGCAGACGCACCCGTCCGTCGTCCAGGAGCAGCAGCATGCCCTTGCGCAGCGCCTTGAAGATTTCGGGATGCGGCATCTGCACCCGTGTCTCGTCGCCGGGCGTCGGGTCCAGGTCGAAACGCATGGTGTGGCCCGGCTTGACCGTGATCTCGACGTCCTTGAACCGGCCCAGACGCAGCTTCGGCCCTTGAAGGTCGGCCAACACGCCCAGCGGACGCTGCAAGGCCATCTCGGCGCCGCGCACCGCCTTCAACGCGGCGGCGTGATCCTCATGCGACCCGTGGCTGAAGTTCAGGCGAAACACGTCCACCCCCGCCTGGGCCAGCGCCTTGACGGTGCTGGGCGCACGGCTGGCGGGTCCCAGGGTGGCGACGATGCGCGCGCGACGGGCTCGGTTCATGACGTTTCCTGTTGGCTCTCTCGGACGGCAAAACGGGGCCGCCTGGGCGATTTCGCCCTCTTCTGCCAACGAAACCCGCGCTGCGTAAGGCCGCCTTCCCCTCAGGAAACATGAGTTGACGGCCGGAAACAGGAGTTTATCTGGCCGCCGCCCCGCAAGCCGCCACGGCAAACCCGTTCAGATCGAGGCATCGGCCCTCGACCTGGGGCGCGGCGACGCCGATCACATGAGCAAGCGTGGGGGCGATATCGACGGTGCGGATCGGCAGGAACCGCTCTTCCGCCTTGGCGCCCGGCCACCAGAAGATGATCGGCACGCGCCGGTCATATTCCCACGGCGTGCCGTGTCCGGCCAGGGTCGAGCCGACGCGGCCGCCCGAGGTGGTGTTCTGGGTCCAGGCGAACTGGATGTCGGGCGATCGCTCGGCGACGGTCGACAACCGCATCCGCTCGCGCACCGTCATCATCTCGGGCTGACGGCTGTCGGGCAAGGGCTCGGCCAGCAGCCGGTCGCGCGTCTCGGCGAAGGCCACGTCGGGCAGGGCGCGCAGCATCTCGACCGCCGCCTCCGCCACCTGTGTCCGCAACGGATCGGGCAGCGACTTGTGGTCCGCATCGGCGACCATCCAGCCGCTTCCGCCGGACTGCAGCGGATCGGCGTCCAGGTTGAAGCGCGCCTTCAGCGCGGCGTTGACGCCCTTGATCGCGTCGGTGTCGGCGCGGTGCGCCTGCGGATAGCCATGCTCGTGCAGCCGCTCAACGAAGTCCGAACCGCCGTGATCGGCCGTCAAGACCACCAGCGCGCCGCCCGGAACCTGGGCCAGCTTGTCCAGGAAGGCGCCCAGCGCCGCATCCAGCCGGTGCATCTGCTCGCACATCTCCGGCCCCTGGGTGCCGTACATATGGCCGATCCGGTCGGTGGCCGACAGGCTGACGCCCAGCATGTCGGTCGCCGCCCCCTGCCCCAGCTTCTGGCTGTCCAGCAGATATTCCGCCGCCTTCAGCGTCTGCTCGTCCAGCAATGGCGAGGTGTCGAACTTCAGCCCCGCCGGCGGCAGCACCGAATGGAAGGTCTGGCCACGAATGGTCCAGTCGCCCGCCAGCGCCCGGCAGTCCGCGTTCTGATAGTCCCAAGCCACCGGCGTCGCCGCCGTCCAGGCGTTGAAGTCGCGGTTGAACGCTGCAACTGGCGCCAGCTTCGCCTCGGCCGTCTGTCCCGGCTCGACATAGGTTGTCAGTCCAAACCCGTCGGTGAACCAGAAGGCCTGCCCCTGATGACCGGCCAGATTGATCGCCCCGCGATCCTTGCCGGACACAGCCATGACCTTGCTGTCCGGACTGACGGCCTTCAGCCAGTCGCCCAGCGTGGTCGCGCGCAGCTGATCCGGTCCCACCGGCCCATTGTCGGTGTCGTCGCGCCCGTGCGCCAGATGGTTCTGCGACGCGGCCAGGCAATAGACTTCCTTGCCGGTCTTGCCGTCGATCCAGTCGTTGGCGGGAATGCCGGTCTCGGCCGGATGCATGCCGGTCAGAACCGTGGAGTGGCCGGGGCAGGTCTCGGTCAGACCGTGGGTCTGATAGCCGTTGATCGACACCAGCCCCTGGTCGGCCAACCGGCGCAGGCCGCCGCTGTAGCGGCTGCGATACTGGTTGAAGAGGTTGGCGCTGAACTGATCGACCACGATGGTCACGATCAGTTTGGGCGGCGTCAGGGCCGCAGCCGACGCCTGAGGCGCGGCCCCCTGAACCGCCGGCTGGGCGACCGGCGCGCCCGCACAGGCGGCGCCCGCGATCGACAAGGCGGCCAGACACGCGGCGGCGACGTGACGCGACAGGGACATGAACAACTCCAACAACAGCCGTGCGGCCTCTAGCTGTCGCGGATGGCGCCCGCGTGACAGCCCGGCTCGCTCCTAGTGCGATTCCTTGGACCGCAGGCGCGCGACCTGATGCAGGACCAGCACTACCGCGCCGCCGACGATCAGCCCGATCACGGCCGAGGCCACCGCCGTCGTCAGCCAGCTCATCACGCCGGCCAACGGCCCGAACAGTTCGCCGACGGCATGCGACAGATGCTCGACCGGTACCGCCGGCCAGTGCAGCCCCAGCGTATGGGAACCGTGCAGCAGAATGCCGCCGCCGACCCACAGCATGGCCGCCGTGCCGATCGCCGACAGGGCGCTCATCACCATCGGCATGCCCTTGACCAGACCCCGCCCCAAAGCGCGCACCCCGCCATTGGGCCGTTGAGCCAGATGCAGGCCGATGTCGTCCATCTTCACGATCAGGCCGACCGCGCCATAGACGACCACGGTCATGGCGATGCCGACCACAGCCAGCACAGCGGCCTGGGTCAGGATCGGCTGCGCCGCCACATCGGCCAGGGCGATGGCCATGATCTCGGCAGACAGGATCAAATCGGTGCGCACCGCGCCCGACACCGTCGTCTTCTCCAGCGCCGCTGCATCGCGCGCGACCGGCGCGGCATCCTCGTGCCCGCCATGCCCCATCGCCTCCAGCAGCTTTTCCGCCCCCTCGAAACACAGATAGGTCCCGCCGCACATCAGGATCGGGGTGATGGCCCAAGGCGCGAAGGCGCTGAGCACCAGGGCCACCGGCAGGATGAAGATCAGCTTGTTGCGAAACGACCCGAGCGCGATCTTGCTGATGATCGGCAGCTCGCGGCTGGGCGACAGGCCCATGACATAGCGCGGCGTCACCGCCGCATCGTCCACCACCACGCCGGCGGCCTTGGTCGAGGCCTTGCCCGCCGCCGCTCCCACGTCATCCAGCGACGCGGCCGCCAGCTTTGCGATGCCGGCGACGTCGTCCAGCAGCGCGATCAGTCCAGACGGCATGGCTCAGTCTCCCCGGCTGGGCGGCACATTGACGCCCTGCGATTTCAGATAGGATTTGATGTTGCGCGCGGCCTGGCGGATGCGCTGCTCGTTCTCGACCATGGCGATGCGCACGAAGCCCTCGCCGTTCTCGCCATAGCCCACGCCCGCCGCCACCGCGACCTTGGCGTGGGTCAGCAACTGCTTGGAAAACTCCAGACTGCCCAAATGCTTCAGCGCCGGCGGCAAGGGCGCCCAGGCGAACATGGAAGCGGCCGGCTTGGGAATGTCCCAGCCCGCGCGGCCGAAACTCTCGACCAGCACATCGCGCCGGCGGTGATAGAGTTTGCGGTTCTGCTCGATGATGTCCTGCGGTCCGTTCAGCGCCGCGCACGCCGCCGCCTGGATCGGCGTGAAGGCGCCATAGTCGAGGTAGGATTTCACCCGCGTCATCGCCGCGATCAGCTTCTTGTTGCCGACCGCGAAACCCATCCGCCAGCCGGCCATGCTGTAGGTCTTCGACAGCGACGTGAACTCGATGGCCACGTCCTTGGCGCCCGGCACCTGCAGGATCGAGACCGTCGGCTTGCCGTCGTAATAGAGCTCCGAATAGGCCAGATCGCTGATGATCCACAAATCGTTCGCCTTGGCGAAGTCCACGACGCGTTCATAGAAGGCCAGATCGACCGTCTCCGCCGTCGGGTTCGACGGATAGTTCATCACCAGGACCTTGGGCCGCGGCACGGTGAAGGCCATCGCCCGCTCCAACGCCTCGAAATACTTCTCGTCCGGCGTGGTCGGCACGCTGCGGATCGCAGCCCCGGCGATGATGAAGCCGAAGGTGTGGATCGGATAGGACGGATTGGGCGCCAGGATCACATCGCCCGGCTCGGTGATGGCGGTGGCCAGACTGGCCAAGCCCTCCTTGGAGCCCATGGTGACGATCACCTCGGTCTCGGGATCCACATCGACGCCGAAGCGGCGGCCGTAATAGTTGGCCTGGGCGCGGCGCAGGCCGGGGATGCCGCGTGACGCCGAATAGCCGTGGGCGTCGGGCTTCCTGGCCACCTCGATCAATTTGTCGATCACATGCTGGGGCGGCGGCAGGTCGGGGTTGCCCATCCCCAGGTCAATCACGTCCTCGCCTGCCGCACGGGCCGCCGCGCGCATCGCATTGGTCTCGGCGATGACATAGGGCGGCAACCGCTTCATGCGGTAGAATTCTTCGGACATGACAGGCTCGTCGTTGGGATCAGCGGCCGTGGATCGACCGCCTTTAGCGCTTAGCGCGCCAGCGGCCTCGCGCAACAGCATTGAAGGTCATTTTCACCCGTCAGGCGGACGAAATCTGTGCGTCGCGCAAAAACCTGGTCGAGTGGCTGGCTTTTAGCGCCCTCAATAGCTCAACCTTAGACCGACGCTGACGGTTCGCGGCGGGCCGTATCCGGCGACGCCCGTGCCGGTTTCCGACACCTCGACATCCTCGTCGAACAGATTGTCCGCCGCCATCCAGAGGGTCGCGTTTGGCGTGAAGGCCCACTCCCCTCGCGCATCCAACGTCACGGCGGCGTTCAGCACCCGGCTGTTCAGGTCGTCGTCGAACCGGCTCGATTCGTAACGTGCCGCCAGGGCCAAGGTCAGTCGATCGGTCGCGCGCCAATCCAGCCCGGCCGTGGCGCTCCACTCCGGCGCCTGGGCGGGGCGCAAGCCGGTCAGCTGCGCGGCGGACGATCCGCCGTCGATCTCGGCGTCGGTCCAGGACGCAGCGGCGTTCAGCGACACGGCTGACGACAGGTCCAGCGCCCCCGTCAGTTCCGCGCCCCAGGCGTCGATGGTCCCGGCGTTCTGGCGCTGGCGCAGCACGCCGCCTGCCGGCACGAACCCGGCGCGCGGGAAGGTCGCCGGCCCGGACCCGAGCGTCACATTGACGATGGCGTCCTCGATCTGATTCCAGAACACCGACGCGCCCCAGCGTATGCCGTCGCGCTCGAAGGCCAATCCCGTCTCCACGCCCTTCAGCGTTTCCGGCGTCAGGGCGGCGTTGGCCTCGGTGATGTCGTTGCCGACGCGGAACGGCCGATGCAGTTCGTTCAACGTGGCGGGCCTGAACCCGGAATAGGCCGCCGCCCGCGCCGCATAGCCGCCGCCCAGATCACGCCGAAGGGCCAGACGCGCGCTGACCACCTCGCCCGACCGATCCGGGTCGCTCTCGTTCAGCAGGACGGCGTCGGTCGCCAGCGTGTTCTCCTGACGGAATCCGCCGGTATTCTCCCACCGATCCAGCCGCAGTCCGCCGGCCACCAGCCAGTCGGCCGCGGTCCAGGACGCATCGACGTAGGCGCCGGCCACCGCCGTCTCCCCGCCCGCACGCCGAATGCGGGTGAAGCCCGCCCCCGTCGGATTGCTGAACAGTTCGTTGGTCTCGCCGTCGTTGAAGCGCGCATCGGCGCCCAGCTCCCACTCCAGCCGTCCGCCCGCGAAATCCGCCATGCGGCGGCGCAGCGCCGCGTTCAGTCCCCATCCCGTCGCGGGCGTCTTGAACTGATCGTTGGCCGGCGTCGTGGTCAAGCGGTCGGCCGACACCGAGGCCGAACTGTTGGCCAGATTGCTGTCGATCCGCCATGCCTGCAGCCGCCAGCCATAGCCGTCGGCCGTCGGCGCCTGCGCCGCCGTGGCGCTGAGGCTGTGGCCGCTGGCGTTGGCGCGGGTTCCGGCCAGGCCCGATCCGCGATCCTCCTCCCACGTCGCCGCCCGCACCGACAGGTTCGCCTGTCCAAGCGCCGTATCGACTCGCAGGGCTGCACTTCGGCTGTCGAGATCAAGCGGCGTATCCGCCGCCCCGGCCGCCGACCCGCGCACCGGCACATAACCGTCGCTGACTTCGCGCAAACCGCTCAACGTCACCACCAAAGGTCCCAGTCGCGTGGAGGCGGACCCCGCCGCCCGCAGTCCGCCGCGCTCGGACGCGGACACATCCAGCGCTCCGCCTTTCCCCCGTTCACGCAGGGTGATCGTGCCCGTCAGCGCGCCTGCGCCATACGGGCCCGAGCCCGCCCCGCGAATCACGTCCAGACTCTCCAGGGATTCCGGCGTCGCCTGGGACCAGATGACCCAGCCCCCGAACGGATCGTTCAGCGGCACGCCGTCCAGCAGCACCAGCGTCCGTCCTGCCCCAGACGGCGCAATGGCTCTCAGCGAAATGCCTTGCGTCGTCGGGTTGGCCGCCGCGCTGCTGGTACGCCGAAACAGCGACACCGCGGGCACGGATCGCAACGCCTCGTCCAGACGCGGCGATCGGGACAGCACCGCCTCATCGATCCGCACCACCGAAAACGCAGCATCGGCCGCCGCCGGCGGCAAACGCGCGGCGGTGACGACGATCTCGGGCAAGGCGGCGGGGGTGACGGGGGCAGGAACGTCCTGGATCATGCGCCGTCCCTACGGCTTTGCCACCCGAGGGCAAAGCCTGCCTCAAAAAGAAAAAGATCGTCAGGTCCAGACCGCCTCGATACGGGGCGTGAGCGCACTGTTCCGCCGGCACACTGAGATCGGCGGCATGACACGCTGCGGATTTGGTCCCGGTTTGTGGATGACGCGGGTCACAAGTTTGGGCGTGCGATGGCAGGGGACGCCTCAAAATCCGAACAGGCTAGGCGATCGAGTGGGGCGGCCAAGCCGCCTGACAGCGCACTCTTCTGCGCCGTCTCCAGGACCTTTGGCCGCGCGGCGGCGCGCGCTTCCGCATGCCGGACATGCACGGCAGGTCGGTGGCGCGGAAACCATGCAGGCGGACGGAATCAGCAGCGGGACAGCCCTGATCGAAACACTAGAGGAAAGGACGATCGCCCGATCGGCGGTCCGCAAGCGGACCGGTCGCTCCTATGTCGAACGAGCGGTATGCTCTTATCTCAACGCGATCGCGTGAGATGTCGTCGGTCGGGATACAACTTCCCCGTGCCGTCCCGCCTGGAGACATTGCTGAGACGTCGGTCCGCCAGCCTGCGGAAACGACGTCTCAGCACCTGCGGATCAGAACCGCTTGGTCAGTTGCACGCCATAGGTGCGCGGTTCGTTAACGAAGGCCGTCAGGTTGTTGAAGTCGATGGCGCCGATCACATTCTCTTCGTCCGTCAGGTTGCGGACGTAGGCGGCGGCCTCGATACCGCGCGACAGATCGCGCCAGCCTGCGCGCATCCCACCTTCGAAATGCGTGTCCTGCATGAACTCGACCGATTCATAGAGGAACAGGTTGAAGTTCTTCTGCATGACCCAGTCGGTCGAGGCAAACAGCTCCGTGTCAGCGCCCAGCGGCCTGACGTAGTTCAGCGTCAGGTTGGCGGTGTATTCCGGCGCCTGGGGGAAGGGGTTGCCGTCGATCTTGGCGCGACGGGTCGCGCCCACCATGACGACGGGATCGGTCACGGTGCAGTTGGAGCCGCAGACGGCGACCAGCAGGTCCTTGTCCTTGATCTCGGTATGGTTCCAGGCGGCGCCGGCCGCCAGGCTGAAGCCCGCGCCCAGATCGATGTCGCCGTCCAGCTCCAGGCCGTAGCCCTCGCCCTTCTTGGCGTTGATCAGGCGGTTGGAGTTGTCCGCGCCGCCGATGGCGGTGAACTGCATGTCGCTGACTTCATAGACATAGGCGGTGGCGTTGAAGCGCGCCCGGCCGTCCATCATCCGCGCCTTCAGACCCGTTTCGTAGGACATGACGGTCTCGGAATTCGCCGTCGTCAGGACCGGCAGGTTGCGGCCCTGGATCGACGGGCCGCGATAGCCCTTGGCCACGCGGGCGAACAGGTTCAGGTCGTCGTTCACCTGATAGACCGCGCTGACGTCCCAGCTGACCTGCTGGTCCCCGACCGACACGGTGCCCTGGCCGCCAACGGGCGTTCCGACCACGATCCGGCCGTTGTAGTGGCGATTGTCATCGGTGTAGCGCAGACCCGCCGTCACCTTCAGCGCCTCGGTCACCTTGTAGCTGCCTTGGCCGAAGATCGACCAGGAATCGGACTTCTGCACGATATCGGTGATCTTGGTTGGGATCAGACCGCCAACGCCGTTGAACGTGCCGCTGACCAGGTTGAAGCGCTCGTCCCAATAGAAGGCGCCCACCTGCCAGCCGACCCGCCCGTCGCCGTTCGAGGCCAGGCGCAGCTCGTAGGTGTTCTGCAGCAGGTCGCTGGACAGGGTGCCGGTCTCGGAGTTGAACGGGGTCTTGTAGGAAGCGGTCGCCGGGGCGGTAGCCACGCCGCCGTCGATGTCGCCGTCGCCCTGGGACCAGCCCTGATAAGAACCGACGATGCCCGTCAGGGTGGCGGGACCGAAGTCATAGGCCACCTTCAACGATTCGGACGTCGTCTTCTGCTTCTGGAAGTTGTTGCGGCCGCCGTCGTAATGGACGGTGTCGCGGTCGAAGTTGTCGTTCAGCTTGTTGGAGCCCTTGGTCAGGGCGTTGGCGCGGTTCATCGTGCCCGTGCCGTCATAGTCGCGGGCCTGCAGCGTCAGCAGGGTCGACAGGCGATCGGTCGGGGTCCAGGCGACGTGAACGCGCGCGGCCAAGTCGTCGAAGCCGCCCAGGTCATCCTTGTCCGCATTGGCGAAGGACGGGTTGAAGGCGTTGTTCACCCAGTCGTCCCGATGGTTCCACAGGATGGCGCCGCGCACCTGAAGCGTGTCCGACGCCGGAAGGGTGACGGCCGCCTCGGCCCGGGTCGAACCCAGGTTGCCATAGGTCACCGAGCCGAAGCCGGTGAAGTCGTCCGACGGCTTGACGGTGTCGATCTTGACCACGCCTGCGGGCGTGTTGCGGCCGAACAGCGTGCCCTGCGGGCCGCGCAGAACCTCCAGCTGCTGCACGTCGAACAGGGGAAAGCCCTTCAGATAGACGCTCTCCAGCACGACGTCGTCCAGCACGACCGACACCGGCTGCGAGGCGGTGAAGTCGAAATCCACATTGCCCAGGCCGCGAATGTAGAAGCGCGGCGCGTAACGGCCGTTCGAGCTTTCGACCTGCAGGCTGGGCACGCGGCCCGACAGCGACAGGATGTCGGCGCCGCCGGCCGAAACCTCCTGCAAGGTCTGCGGGCTCAGGGCGGTGACGGCGAACGGCACGTCGCGGATGTTCTCGCTGCGGCGCTGGGCCGTAACCACGATGTCGTCGACGCCGGCGGGCTCAACGGCGGCGTCCGTCGTCTGGGCGAGAACCGAGCCGGCGCTCAACAGGGCGATGCCGCTGACGGTGGCGGCCAGAAGGGCTTGGCGAAGCATGATCGAGATTTCCTTGGCGACAGGGGAGGACTTGTCGCGCGAGGCCGTAAAGCTTCACAGCCATGGCCGCCAGTGCAGAGCGGACCTGTTTCTTGAACCTTTGAAGACGCGGCCACACCCGTGTGACAATCTGTCTTCGGGCGGGGGATGAAGGGTGCGGCGCCATTGTGCCGGGGCGCCCGAAATGCGAACCTGAACAGCTGCGTGAGTTCGCTCCGCACGTCCTCCTGGACATCGTTCGGATCGCGTATGCCTCTTGTCACGCCCTCCCGTCGCCGGTTGCTTCAACTCGCCGGGGCGACGGCGATCACGCCAGGACTGATCGGCATGAAGCCCGCGCAGGTGATCGGCCGCGTGCTCGCCGTGTCGGACATGCACTCGGCCTATGAGCGAACCGCGCAGTTGCTGGCCGCCTTCGAGACCGAAGTCCGCGCCAACCCCGTCCCCCACGTCATCGCCATTGACGGCGACATCTTCGAGCACGGCAATGTCGTCGCCGCGCGGTCTGGCGGCGTGGTCGACTGGGCCTTTCTGGCGGCCTTGCCGGCCATCGCGCCCACCGTGTTCAACCTGGGCAATCACGACAACGACCTGACCCCCGACCTGGCTGACGTCGTCGCGCGCCTGAAGGGTTTGAGGATCCAGGTTGTCAGCACCATCGGCGATACGCGCACAGGCGCCGGCTATGCGGACACGTCCACGACCCTGCCTTTCGGTCGCCGTTCGCTGCGGGTCGTGGGCCTGGCGACCGATGCGCTGACCACCTATCCCAAGGCGTCTCGCGAGCAGTTGTCGATCCCCGCCGCCGCCGACTGGGCGAGCGCCAATCTCGCCGGGGCTCTGGCCGGGGGCGATCTGGTCATGGTCATGAGCCACGCCGGGGTGACCGCGGACCGGGATATCCTGCCGCTGCTGCCGGACGGCAGCCTGATGATCGGCGGTCACAACCATCTGCTGTTCCAGCACAGACAGGGCCGCAGCGCCTATGTCCACACCGGTTCCTGGACTGCGGCCTATACGGCAGCCGAGTTTCTGTCAGACGGCTCGGTCACGGCCCAGTCGCGCGCCGTCGCGCGGGACGCCCCCGCCTCTCCTGCGTTGGCGGACCTGATCGCCGCGACTCTCGCCGCCAATCTGACCGACGAGGAACGGACCATTCTCGGAAAAAGCCCTCGCGCCCTTTCGCTGGGCGATACGGGTCGGCGTGTCGCCGCCGGACTGGCCCAGGCGGCCGGCGCCGACGCCGGCTTTATCGGCCACACCACCCTGGGGACCGGCGTCCCCGCCGGGCCGGTCAGCCGCTATGATTTTGATTCCATCGTCCGCTTTGACGGCAAGCTGATGATCGCCACGGTGTCACGCGCAGAGTTGGAACGCGTCATGGCTCGCGCCAATCAGGACCGCGCAATGCCCCTGGCCGACCGTAACGGCGACTTCCTCTATGCGGCGGTGGTTTCACCGAAAGCCGATCACGTTCGCATCGCCACAACCGACTGGTGCGCTACGAACCAAGGGGAATATTTCGGCGTAACGGGCCTTCGTTTCGAAGCGGTCGCTGAAGGGACCGTGAAACACGCTGCAGCCGCCGCGCTCTTGAAGGTTTGAGCGCGCAGCCGCCACACACCTGGCCGCTGCCTGCAACCTGCCGGTTGGGCGGGGCAGATTTCACACGATGCCTTTGTAGCGGCGCCGATTTTGCTGCGTTTGACGCCTTTGTACGAGGGATACGGTTCGCAAATCGAGGGTAGATGTTGGGCAGCAAAAAGCCGCTGGATCGATGATCCCGCGGCTTTTTGTTATTTTGGGTGCGGGAGCACGCACTGGCCTAGGTAGTATATTTGGCATGATCGATGTCCCGGCCTGACCGCAGGGACCATCTTCTGTCATGCCGCTTAGTCTCGAATGCGCCAGCAACGGACATCGGCCAACTGCCCGAAATGCGACATGTTAACAGCGAGGTTCTTTCCGGTCATCGGCGCCCAGTCTTCCGACTCGACATCGACATCCTTCGGGGGTCAAGCCGGGAGAGAGCGACACGAGACGGATCTGCGGCGCGCGGGACATTTCGCTTTTCAGGCCCCTCCGCCGCGGACGTCCGCCCACGGCAGAGACCGTGCTTCGCTCAAACCGATCGCTACATGGCTGGAGTAAATCATCGGGGCCCGTAGTCATCGTAAAAGCGCGTCACAGACGTTCGTGGCTAAACCGGGTGCTGCGCAGGTTCAGGCTTCCGGACCAATGCCCGGAAGCCTGTCTGGCCTTAGAAGTAGAAGCGCACTGCTGCGGTGACGGTGCGACCAGGCAGGGCCTGTGCCAGGACCACGCCGCTGGCGGGCAGGCTGTCGGCCGACACTTCCGTCAGGGCGGTTTCGTCGAACAGGTTGTTGGCGGTCAGCGACAGCACGACGCGGTCGATGGGACGCACCTGGACGAAGGCGTTGACCGTGGCGTAGCCCGGCATCTTCAGCTGGTTGACGTCCTGCGTATAGCTCTCGGTCGTGCCGACGACGCTGGCGCCGAGCGTGAACAGGTCCGTCTCGTACTGCGGCATGACCTGGAAGATCAGGTCGGCCTGACGGCGCGGCGAGTTGCCGACCAAGGCCGCATCCTCGGCCTTGGTGATCTCGGCGCTGGTGACGGTGGCGCTGCCAGTCAGGCTGAACGGACCGTGACGTACGCCGGCCTCGAACTCGGCGCCCTTGGCCTCGTAGCTGCGCTGGACCAACACCAGACGGGTGACGCCGCCGGCATCCGCGCGGATTTGCTGGTTCGTCTCGCTCACCTCGGCCCAGAAGCCCGTGACGTTGGCGAACACGCCCTTGGCGCGATATTTCATGCCGATCTCGGCTTGGTTCACCGGATCATAGGCTGCGTCGGCCTGCAGCAGGTCTCCATCGACATTACTGATGGCCGGCGAACGCAGGATCTTGTCCGCTGCGGCCCGCGCGCCCTCGCTGTAGCGGGCGAAAGTCGAGAAGCTGTCCGAGACGCGGTAGTTGGCGCTGAGCGAATACGAGACATAGTCGTAGTCGTAGTCGACCGGCGTGGCGTTTGCAGCCGGGGCGAAGGCGAATGTGCGCTCGGCTTCCGAGATGACGCCATCGTTGTCCACGTCGATGGTGCGGACGTCGGTCAGGCCGTTGGCCACCGTGCGGCCGCTGACGTCGCCGCTGTCGAAGCGGATCGATCCGCCAAGCGCCAGCTTGCCCAGCCGGTAGTTCAGCGAGGCGTACGGCGCCAGCACCTTGTACGTCACATCGGTGCGCGAGTTGGACCCGGCGCCCGAGGGACCGAAGAAGTTGACCACGCCGTCCTGGGTGCGGGGCGTGCCGTTCGTATTGAAGATGTCGACCAGGGCCGAGTTTCCGCCGCCCACCACGTCCTGAAGGAAGGGGATATACTGGCGATCGAACTTCAGGTCCTGCTGGGCCGAATAGACGCCCACGGTGGTCGTCAGGTCGCCGCCGCCGATCTTCCAGACGCGGTTGGCGCGCAGGTCGTTGGTGAAGTTGTCCAGGCTGTCGATGTCGGTGTGGACCAGGGTCGAATAGGCCAGCAGGCCGTTGCCGTTCAGGGTCGTCGGGCTGGTGATCGCCTGACCGGCGCGCGGTCCCGTCGCATAGGCCAGGGTTCCGGGACGACGACCGAACGCCAGCGGCGCCTGGGCCGCCGGCACCACGGCCAACGGGTAGTTGAACGACTGATCACCCGATTGCTGCGCGTAGCGCATGTGCTCGGAAATGGTCCAGCCGTGCAGGTTGAAGCGGGTCTGGAAGCCCAGCGCGCGCACCTGAACCTGATTGCCGTCCTGCAGGTTGACGCGCTTCAGATTGTTGTCGCCGTCCAGCAGCGGGAAGACCGTGGTGTTACGCGACGTCAGGGTGTCGCGCGTCATCGAGAAGTTCGGAACGTCGCTGTAGTTGGGATCGTCGTTGGTACCGGACACCAGCAGGGGCGTCGGACCATAGGCGACGACGGTGTCATCCAGGATCTTGCCGTACAGACGCACGAAGCCGCCGTCGAAGGTCTTGGTGATGTTGGCCTTGATCTGGCCGCCCTTGTTGCCCGTGAAGCCGGCGTCGCGCGGGCCTTCACCCTCGCGATAGAAGCCGCCGACGTGGAAGCGGACGGTGTCGCTCAGGTGACCGCCGTAGCTGAAGTCGCCGCGATAGGTGTCGTAATCGAGGCCCGAAGACACCTGGACCGAGCCGCCTTCGACCTCACCCGTCTGCGAGATCAGGTTGATTACGCCGCCCGGCGCGTTGGACGCGAAAGTCGAGGACGATCCGCCGCGGATGGACTCGATCTGGCCGACGTTGAAGTCGTAGCGCATGAAATAGTCAGACGTCAGCGCCAGGATGTCGCCGAACTCCAGAACCGGCAGACCGTCTTCCTGAAACTGCAGGTATTTTCCTCCGGTGCTGACCATCGGCAGGCCGCGGATCGTGTAGTTGCCGTTGACCTCGCCGACACTGGCCTCTGCGCGGATGCCGGGGATGGTGCGGAACAGGTCGTTGACCGCGAAGGCACCGATCTTGGCGATCTCGACGTCGTTGATCGAACTGGTGGAGGTCGCGCTGTCCAGCCTGTCGCGCGCCTTGGCCACGCCCGTCACGATCACGTCGTCATTGGCCCGCGTCCGGCTGGCCTCCCAGGCCGTCTGGCGCTGTGGCGCAGGCTGCGTCTGCGCATGAGCAGGCATGGCGAGGATAAGCGGCGCGATCGCGGCCGTGAAGTACAGGGATTTCAAGGAAGCCTCCAAGGCGTTGTCTTGCAGTGCGGCGACTGGACAACTGATTTTCGTTCGGAAATTCTTCCATGCAGTTTCTTGCATGGCTCTCATCAATAAAACACGGATGTGTTTGATGTTTTATAATGCCAGAGTACGGATTAATACTGACATAACAGCGCCCACAAAGTTCAAATTGCTGTGCCTAGTTCTCTTACACTCAACTTTTTTGATATCTTAGAACTCGTTCCAGTCGTCATCGGCAGCCTCGCTCGACAAGGCGAGCGCACCGACCGCGCGGATGACCTTGGGCGCTGGCCTCGGGGCGGATACGGTGTCTCGACGTGGCGCGGGTGCGGCGGACGGCGACGCGGAGGTCGTCGTATTCAGCCTGAACCTGGAAACTAGGGTCGCCAGTTCGTCGGCTTCGGTCGCCAGGATGCGCGCCGCCGCCGTCGCCTCTTCCGCCATGGCGGCGTTCTGCTGGGTCATGCGATCCATGCTGCCCACCGCGCTGTTGACCTGTTTCAAATTCTCGGACTGGACCTGCGCCCCGTGAGCGATGTCGACGATCAGGGTGTGGGCGTCGCCGATCTTGGACACGACCCGCGCCAGCATCTCGCTGGTCTCGCCGACGCGATCGACGCCCACCTTAACCTCGTCCGACGACCGGCTGATCAGTTGCTTGATGTCCTTGGCGGCGTCGACGGTGCGCTTGGCCAGCTCGCGCACCTCTCCGGCGACCACGGCGAAACCGCGCCCCGCCTCCCCAGCCCGCGCGGCCTCGACACCGGCGTTCAGGGCTAGAAGATTAGTCTGCAAGGCGATGGCGTCGATCATGTTGATGATCTCGCCGATTTCCTGCGATCCGGCCTTGATCGCGTCCATCGCGACGATCGCCTCTTCCACGATCGCGCGGCCGTCCGCAGCGTCGCCGTTGGCCAGGGTGATGGCGTTGCGGGCGTTGGCCGCGCTGCGCGCCGCGTCACCGACCATGTCGGTGACATGATTGGTCGCGGTGGTCGTCTGCTGAAGGCTGGACGCCTGCTGTTCGGTTCGCAACGACAGGGTTTCGGACGCCGAGCAGATCTGAGTGGCGCCCAGGCGAACGCTCTGGGCCGACCCGGCGACGCTGGCCAGGCTTTCTTCCAGGCCCTGCACCGCCACGTTGAAGGCCGTGCGCAGACGCTCATATTCCGGGGCGAACGGCGTGCGAATGGTGTGGGTCAGATCGCCCGCGGCCAGAGCCTCCAGAGCCGTGTCCAGTTCCTCGACGACGTGACGTTGGGCGGCGTCGGCGACGACCTTCTCGCGCTCGGCAGCGTCCTTGGCCAGATCGGCGGCCGCCTTGGCCCGCTCCGCATCCGCCTTGGCGAGGGCCGTGTCGCGGAACACCAGGACCGCGCGCGCCATGTCGCCCAGTTCGTCGGCATGGCTGGCGTCGACGACGATGTCATTATCGCCCTTGGCCAACTGTCCCATGGCCTGGGTCAGCACCGTGATCGGGCGTGCGATCATGCGGCTGAGCATGGCCGACAGCACGATGGCGATCGTGATCAGGGCGATGCCGCCGACGATCAACGCGATGATTGCCGTCACGATCGCGGTCTGCTGCCGTTCCAGATTTTTCTCGGTCACGGCGGCTTCGGCCTCGCGCAGGTCGCGCAGCGGCAGAACAGCCTCGCTGACCAGCACCTTCTTGCCGGCGTCGCGCACCTCTTGCTGCGCCTGCTCGCGCTTGCCGGCGCGAACCTCGGCGATCATGCGATCGCCCCAGTCGGCCCTCCAGGCCAGGGTGGCCAAGCGCGATTTTTCGAGCAGCGCCTGTTTTTCGGCGTCGCCCAACTGACCCTTCAGTTCGACGACGACCTTGTCGAACTCGTCGCGTCCTTCGTAATAGGACTTAAGATAGGTCTCGTCGCCGGTGACCAGGAAGCCCCGGAACTGGCTGTTCTGACGCAGGATCGCGGTTTCCAGCGACATCGCCTGCGCCTCGATCGTGCGGCTGAGATTGTTGCTCTCGATCGACGAGCGGATCATCATGATCGTCGCGAAAAAGACTGCCATCATGATCGCCGCTGAGACGCAGATCAGGATGAAGGAAAGCCGCAGCTTCTTCGGAATTCGCATCTTCGACATCATGAGCTCACCCCTTTACGCACCTATACTTACCTAAGGGCAGCCAATTCCTCAGCTGACGCTACTGCGCACAGCCCGATCTTTGTTCGAACTACGCAAAACGCCCTGTTTTTCAGGCGACTATCCACCCCTAGAATGGACCGATTAAAAAGATAGTTAAGCTGGCGACGCCCAAACGCTTACATCCACCGGCTTTGAATTTCGCGAGATTCACGCGCTGTTAAGCCAAGTGATCATAGGTAAGTCGTCCGTCCCATCGGAGCCTCAAGCAACGTCGGACCTCAGCCCTCGGTCGAATACTTCTTCGGACCTGGGAACAGACAAGTAACAGTTCGTTTTATTCGGAATGCGCGACGATGCGATTGGTGACTGGATGACCTGCCCCGTCGCCGACCGTTTCACCCAGGAACTCGCGGCCCAGGCCGACCGCTGCCGCGCCATGGGGTCGCCCTTCGTCGCGCGCGTTCTCGAAGCCGCAAGCCGGCAGCTGTCGCACGCACCGCTGACAGCCGCACGGCTGTATGATTGGCCGGGAGATCAGGCCGCAGCCGCCTTGGCCCTACGTTTGAACGGCGCCCTGCACGCCCTGGCGCGCTCGGGCCGGTCCTACGCCTTGACCAGCCTTTATCGTCGCGAACACACCGACTTCGACGCGGCCGTGGCCGACGCCTTGGCCCGGAACGACCGATACGTCGCCTGCTGGATTTTGCACCCGCCGCAAACGAACGAGGTGGCGCGCGCCGCCGCGCTGATGAGCGCGCTGATGGCCGCCCCTCTGGATCACGCCATGCCCTTCGAGCTGCTTGAGCTCGGGTCCAGCTGCGGCCTGAACCTGAATCTTGATCGCTACGCCTATGCTCTGGGGTCGGCGTCAGCCGGCGATCCTTTCTCGGACGTGCAGATCGAACCCCTGTGGCAGGGCGCATCGCCCAAGGTCGTCCCGGTCTCCATCGCGGCGGCGCGCGGCGTCGACCTACACCCGCTGAACGCCGCAGACCCGGCGCATCGCGAGCGTCTGCTGGCCTTCGCCTGGGCAGACCAGCCGGCGCGCACCCAACGCCTCGAGAACGCCCTGCGCATCGCCGCCGATCATCCGCCGCGCATCGATCAGGGCGACGCCGTAACCTGGCTGACTGACCGTTTGGCCGAGCCTCAGGCGGCCGGGCGGTGCCGCGTCGTGATGCACACCATGGTTCTGCAATATCTGAGCGACGACGACCGGCACCAGATCATAGCGTTGCTCTCGACCGCCGGCCGCCGCGCCGACGCCGACCACCCGTTGCTCTGGATCAGCTTCGAATGGACGCGCGACCGCAGCCACGTCGAACTGCGCCTGACAGCCTGGCCCGCCGGCGAAACCCGCGTCCTGGCGCACTGCCACCCCTACGGCGACGAGCTGGAGTGGCTGTCGTCGCCGGCCTCGATGCTGGCGGCGTAGCTCTGGAACCAGCGGCTCGGGTTGTCCCCCAGGCGGTGTTCACCCCCGCCCTCAATCCGCCGGAAGGACGATGGGAACTTGCAGGCCGGTCTGCGAGACCTGGGCGCTGGCGAAGCCACCGGGCGCGTCGATCAGCCCCGTGCCGATGGGCAGCCTGTCATAGAGCTGATAGCGGATCGTCTGCCCCGGCTTGACGGTGGTCGTATAGGTCAGGACCGAGGGATCATCCGAGGACGGGACCAGCCGGATGGCGATCTCACGCGATCCCAGAAAGTTGCCCCACAGCCAAAGGGGGGCCGTCTGGCCGGCGGGCCGACGAATGGCGAAGGTCAGCGGGGCCGGCTGAACATAGTCTTCGCGCGTATAGCCCGCCGCCAAGGTCAGATTGTTGCGGTCGCGCCAGTCGAAAAAGGTTGCGTTCTCCCAGTTCGATCCCACACCCCACCGTGTCGAGCAGGGGGTGGAGACCCTGGCGGGTTCCCAATAGACCACGCCCTTGCCGCCGTTTGAAATGACCGTCTGGGTGATGTCCTTCATATATTTCAGCTGCCCCTCCTGCGTGGCGGGATAGGCGGGCAACAGGGTGTCGGGCCCCAGCAGATTGGGCGAGGCGTCAGCGCCGTCGTTAGTGAACGGATAGGAGGTCTCCACCACGACCACATCGGCGGCATAGCGATGCGGCAGACGGTTGATCGTGGCGCCCAGCCCGTCCAGGTCCTGGGTGGACCATTTGCGATAGTAGCTGATGCCGATCAGGTCATAGCCGGTCACGCCCGATCGCGCGGCGTCCGCAAACCAAGGCTCCACATTCTCCGGCTGAGCGATGTGAAGCATTACGCGCGGCTTGATTGCGCTGGTCGCATGCTTCTAGGCAGTTTCGTTGTCGGCCTGATCTCGGGGGCGCCCGGCCTGGCGAGGCTGGAGATGTTTGTCGGGCCGCTGTTTCAGGGCTCTCTGTGCTTCTTCCTGCTGGACATCGGCCTGATCGCGGCGCGCAGACTTATGGAGGGCGGCCGGCGGATGAGCCCCTACGTGGCTGCTTTCGCGATTGGCTTTCCGCTGGTTTCGACGGCCCTTGCCCTCGGCCTGTCGCGGCTGGCCGGCCTAGACGTTGGCAACGCCGCCTTAATAACGATCCTTGCCGGCTCGGCGTCTTATATCGCCGTGCCTGCGGCCATGCGCCTGGCCGCGCCCGAAGCCGACACTGGAGTGTTTGTCACAGCCTCCCTGGCAATCACCTTTCCTTTCAACCTCACGATCGGCATCGCCCTTTACACCGCCGCGACGGTTTGGATCTGGCTGTGAAATCGCGCGAACGCGGCCCAGGGCGGATGAGGCGTCGGAAGGCGATGATCCGGAACGAAGGTAAACCTCGCTACCTGACGCCTGACCTGTCGTGAAGCGGCTATGGCTGTTAACTACCCCGCAGGGATCGTTGCTGCCGCACAGGCGCCAGAGCGAATGTTTCTAATCGCCACTGGCAGTCAAAACCATCGGCGAGCTGGAAGCCAGGCCTCATGCCTCTTTGATTTCTGCGATTCGTGCCGGAGGTTATCTGTCGTCTGAATTAGGCCTCTGGCCGCGCCCGGCATCCAGTCGGCACCGGGGACTCTGGCACGCTAAACGCTCAAACTGGTCGAAGCCCTGAGCGACTTGCTCGATGTTCAGGGACTCGGCGCGTCCCGGCTCGACCTGCGGTTCGAACGGATCGACAACCGGACCAAAGCCATGCAGGTCGGCCTTGCGCGCCCGTCCGCGATGTCGCGCGGCTCACACGCCTGCCCTACGACAAGATCAAAACCGTCGATCCTGACCTAGGCGTGGAGGCCATGGTTCTAGCTGCGCCGGTTGTCCTGCCGCTGGACTGGTCGCCCAGCGCCGGTGAACTTGGCGCCCCTCGCCAGTCATCTCGGCCCGCAGAACCTGGGTCGGCTGGCCCGGCGCAGAGCGACGTGCCCGAACGCTCCATCCGCAAACTCTCGCCGACCGCGCCGCCGGTGTCTGAGACCTGGACGCGTCGCTGGCCGCGCCCCTCACGACTGCTCGCTCAGCCCGCAGCCGTCGAGGCTGTCGCGCTCCTCCCCGATCAGCCGCCTGTCGCCTTCGGCTGGCGCGGCGCGAGAGGCGCGCTGGACTTTCAGAAAATTTTGGAGTTCGAGCCCGACAGCGGCACGACCAACGTCCGCAACACCAGCTCCAGCCATTGGCGCCCGCATCTGTCGCCAGCGTCGCGCTGTCTGGTCCCCTTCACGGCCTTCAGCGAACCAGGTCGGGACGCCGCCGGCAAATACTCCTGGTCACGTACGCCTAGATTGCCGGAGGGTAGGTAGAACTCGGCTATTTCTGAGGGTGGGGATGGATCATCTGCAATCCAGCAATCGTGTTGAAATTATTGGTAAAGTGCCAGGCAATCTCCGTGTAGATCACATCCGATCTGTTTTGCGCCCGACTTTTTCCCAAATACTACAACGCCCTAGCTCGAATGCAGGTGTGCGTAATGTGTGCACCATCCTCCACAGGATGATATTCCTAATGGCCCCACTGGGGTTAGATGTTTTTTGGTCGTCTGCTTCCATCATTTAGCGCAGGGCTATCGCCCCCTAGGCTGGGTTTCGAATGGCGCTCGAGATGGAATATTTGGATGCCCAACCAGCTAAGGAGACGACGGTGACCGACGCTGAGCTGCAAGCCTTTCAGATGAACTTTGTGCAGATGGCTTTGGTGTTCTCGTTCACCATTGTGGCGGTCCTCGCCATCAAGACGGTGATCTTCAAAATGGTGCGAACGCTGTGTGATCGAAAAGCCCGCGCCGGCGATCATGACGAGCCAAGCACGTCTTCGTGACTTAAGTCTCTCGCGTTGATCCGGCTGCGCTCGTCCGGGACACGCAAGGCTACCGCGATGAGGGCTGCACATCCTCCGTGCCGGAGTAACGCGGTGTCGAGACACCGACCCAAATGCGAAACCAGCTGTTACTCCGACTTGTTTTTACGCCGGCTCGTCCCGCCATTCATACCTTCTATGAGCCCTCCAAAAATGGGTTGGACCAACCAGGCAATGACCAATGCGGTGACCCCACCGGCCGCGAATATAAGAACATCCATCATGAGGCGTCTCCCAGCGAAGTCTGTAGGTCTCATATAAGGCAGCATGTCATGTGACCAAAGCTGCGGGCCGGCGAGGCGACCAGAGCACACTTCTGATGCGAAGCCTTTCAGTGCCGAACACCCTTCGTCTCGACGGGGTTCAGCTGCAGCCCAGCCGCACTGATCGCGAGAGCCTGAAGCTTGGTACACGGAAGAAGGCCGCATTCCTGAGCAAAGGTCAGCGGCCCATGGTTGGCGGATTCGATCAGACCAACCACTGCGTCATTCAAGGCCTCGAGGGTCGAGACATCATCCACGAAGGCGGCCAAGTCCGCGCCGGCGCCGGCCACCGTATAGTGAGCAAAACTATCTCGCTGAGCTCGATAGGCATCCCAGCGAGCCTGTAACCTAGCCACGCGCTCTCCGGCGCCGACAAGGTCGTTCGCTTGCGCCAATCCCTCCGCCACGGTCTCCTCGGCAGCCTCTAGCTTGGGCCCCATTCTCATCACGTAGTGAGACGTCCAATACCGGATCAGCATATCGCCGCAGTCGGCGCCCTCCCGATGCAGCAGCGGCGCCAAGCCAATCTCTAGATCCCCTTCAGCAAACAGCGCGAGGTCATCGATCAGGATATGCGGCGCCAGCGCCTGCAAGGATGTGAGCACCCTGTCCACAAGCCATCCAGAAAGGTCGGCCAGATCCTCAGCGGTCGTCTTCACCAACCCTCCATTGTCGGGATTGTCCCGCAGCTGTCGAACCCACACCAACAGCAATAGCGAAAGGATCGTGAGAGCGTCGTCGTTCAATCCTTCACGGGCGGCGTTCTGCATAACCCTAAGCGATGCAAGCATGATCAACGGGTCGAGCTCTGCTGGGTCCAGATGCGACCCTGTTCCGATCATGAGCTGCAGTTCGGAGCCCATCTCGGAAATATCGACAAAATCAGCCATCACACCTCTCGCACCAATCACACTGATAGTGTGTAGTGAAGATCGGGCGGCAGCCGCAAGTGCGGTTGTGTGGAAGTTGACGCTGAACTGCTGAGTTTTGGCCGCGCCGTCAGGTCGCGGCGCGTTGCGCTCGGCCTCAGCCAAGAGGAGCTGGCGGACAGAGCCGGACTCCATCGAAATTACATCGGCGGCATTGAGCGTGGCGAACGCAACGTCGGCATCAAGGCGGTCTACGCCTTGGCTGTCGGCCTTGGCTGTGGACCGTCCGAGCTGTTCAATCAGACCACACCCTCCCGTTAACTGTTCGTTAGCCTTCGCCCCTTCAACCTCAACAAGCCGTAAGACCGATTCTAGCCAAATTTTTCTCCTCGAAAAACAAGGTTAGAACTATGATTAATGCTCGTAAGTCTTCGTTAGAAGCAGCCACCACTGTTGCTCTGGATAGGTTCACCCCGACCATGCCAGACGACAATACTTGCAGTCGCCTCTGCGATAAGGCCATTGCCCTACCCTCGCCGCAAGGCTGTGGCGCCTCCCCCGCCGAGTGCATACTCGACGCTGCTCGCGGTATCAGCGCGTGCGAGGCATTATGGCCGAGCAGTCGCCTCGCTGTCGCCGAGTCCCTTCTCGACGACTTGGCCCGCATCCTTGCGCGTATGACGCTCGATATGCACCGTGGCGATCTTCCATCGCCCGGAGCCTGAGCTGATGCGTGCAGCCCTATATGCCCGTTACTCGACCGACCTTCAAAACGTCGCTTCGATCGCGGATCAGTTTGCGACGTGCCGTTCCTTTGCAGCGAAAGACGCGACCAAGATCGTCGCGACGTTTGAGGACGCAGCCATCTCGGGAGGGTCCGCAGCAAACCGGCCCGGATTGCATAGCCTGATGCGCGGCGCGAAGAACGGCGAGTTCGAAGTCGTGCTTTGTGAAGCGTTAGATCGCCTTTCTCGGTCCCAGGCCGATGTCGCGGCACTCTTCGAGGACCTACGGTTCCACGGCGTCAAAATCCGCACGATCTCCGAAGGCGACATATCTGAGCTTCAGATCGGGCTGATGGGCACCATGAACGCCCTCCAACTGCGCGAGACTGGCCGAAAGACAAGGCGCGGCCTTCAAGGCGTCGTCCGGTCCGGTCGTCATACTGGCGGCCGTGTCTACGGTTACAAAATCAGGCGAAAATTCGACGCCATCGGCGAAGCGATCCGGGGCCTTCGCGATATCGATCCTGATGAAGCAGAAGTCGTCCGCGAAATCTTTCAGCGGTACGCCGTCGGCCAATCCCCTCGGGCAATCGTGAGCGATCTCAATGCTCGCAGGATCCCCAGCCCCCGAGGCGGCAGTTGGAATGCTTCGACCATCAACGGCAATGCCGAGCGTGGCAATGGCGTGATCCACAACGAGCTCTATCGAGGCATTCTGGTTTTTGGTCGCCAAACTTGGGTCAAGGACAGACACACAGGAAAGCGCCAGGCGCGAACCGCGGACCCGTGCGAGATACTTCGATCCGAGGTGCCTCATCTCCGGATCATATCCGAAGACCTGTGGTCCAAGGTTCGTGATCGTTATGAAGAGAACAAGCTGCCGCCTCTCACGGGCTCCCCCCGCGGATCTGTGCGCCCACGCCACTTGCTCAGTGGCAAGCTGACGTGCGGGGTCTGTGGCGGCCCGATGATCCGAAGCGGCGCCGATCAACGCTTTATGTGCTCATGGCGCCGTGAACGCGGACAACTGGCATGCACAAACGGCCGAGGGATCAAGAGCGCCGAGATCGAGGCGCGCGTCCTAGCCGCGATCAAGAACCGACTTCTGGCGCCGGAACGCGTGGCGCTCGCCGTCGAAGAGGCGAGGCTAGCAGCAGAGAATGACGCGCGCAGGATCACACAGGCTCGATCGAAACTGGACACTGAACTTGCAGAGGTGAAGCGCCGCGCCGAACGCTTGGTCGACCAGATTGCCGATGGGGTCCTTACCGGGGCTACTGTCAAGGATCGTCTGGACGCGCTGGAAGCGCGGCGAACACAGATTGAATCGGAGCTGTCTCAAGCACCCGCAGAGCCCGTCGTCATCGTACACCCTGGCGTGGCCGAGAATTACCGGACCGTCGTGGACTCGCTGGAACGCGCCTTGGCTCGAAACGACAGCGAGGCAGCGGCTGAGGCACGGGACTTGGTTCGCAAGTTGATTAGAACCGTCGTGGTCACGCCGTTGGAAGAGCGGGGTAAGTTTGGCTTGACCGTACAAGGCAAAATCGCCGCCCTGGTGAACCAAGACGGCGAAAATACTACGAAGTTGGGTGCGGGAGTAGGATTTGAACCTACGACCTTCAGGTTATGAGCCTGACGAGCTACCGGGCTGCTCCATCCCGCGGCAAACGGTAGTGTATCGTGAAGGAAGAACGGTTTCGAGAAGGACCGCGGTTGCGGTTTTTATTCATCATCGGCTGTCCGCCTGGTAGACCCGGCGGCGACCTACTCTCCCGCGCCTTGAGACGAAGTACCATTGGCTCTGGAGGGCTTAACGACCGAGTTCGGAATGGGATCGGGTGGGGAACCTCCGACATAGCCACCAGGTCAACCAGGGGGACAGCGGATGATGAGAAGACATTGTCTGAGATTGCTCTGGTCAAGGAGCAATCATCGAATGAGTTTTGCTGAGAAACGATCAAACCGATCGGATTATTAGTACCAGTAAGCTTCATGGGTCGCCCCACTTCCACACCTGGCCTATCAACGTGGTAGTCTTCCACGATCCTCAGCGAAGCCTTGTTTTGAGGTTAGTTTCCCGCTTAGATGCTTTCAGCGGTTATCTATTCCATACTTAGCTACCCTGCTGCACAGCTGGCGCCATGACAGGTACACCAGAGGTATGTCCATCCCGGTCCTCTCGTACTAGGGACAGATCCTCTCAAGCTTCGAACACCCACGGCAGATAGGGACCAAACTGTCTCACGACGTTCTGAACCCAGCTCACGTACCACTTTAAATGGCGAACAGCCATACCCTTGGGACCTGCTCCAGCCCCAGGATGTGATGAGCCGACATCGAGGTGCCAAACTTTGCCGTCGATATGGACTCTTGGGCAAAATCAGCCTGTTATCCCTAGAGTACCTTTTATCCGTTGAGCGATGGCCCTTCCACTCGGGACCACCGGATCACTATGGCCGACTTTCGTCTCTGCTCGACTTGTCAGTCTCGCAGTCAGGCGGGCTTATGCCATTGCACTCGACGACCGATTTCCGACCGGTCTGAGCCCACCATCGCGCGCCTCCGTTACACTTTAGGAGGCGACCGCCCCAGTCAAACTACCCACCACGCCATGTCCCGGGACCGGATAACGGCCCTCGGTTAGACGTCAACGACAGTAAGGGTGGTATTTCAAGGACGACTCCACCAGAGCTGGCGCCCCGGTTTCATAGTCTCCCACCTATCCTACACATACGGTCGCTAACGCCAAGGCGAAGCTATAGTAAAGGTTCATAGGGTCTTTCCGTCTGACCGCGGGAACCCCGCATCTTCACGGGGAATTCAATTTCACTGAGCCTATGCTGGAGACAGTGGGGAAGTCGTTACGCCATTCGTGCAGGTCGGAACTTACCCGACAAGGAATTTCGCTACCTTAGGACCGTTATAGTTACGGCCGCCGTTTACCTGGGCTTCAGTTCGACGCTTTCACATCTCCCTTTAACCTTCAGGCACCGGGCAGGCGTCAGACCCTATACGTCGCATTGCTGCTTCGCAGAGCCCTGTGTTTTTGCTAAACAGTCGCTACCCCCTGGCTTGTGCCACTCAGTCCTGCTTGCGCAAGGTGAGTCACGCTTATTCCGAAGTTACGCGTGCAATTTGCCGAGTTCCTTCAGCATAGTTCTCTCAAACGCCTTGGTATGCTCTACCTGACCACCTGTGTCGGTTTCGGGTACGGTCTCTGCTGGAGTTATTTCCTGGGACAACGCCCCCGCACACACAATCCAATAAGTGGGTACGAGTTAAGCCATCCGTCACTTCCAGCTGGTGCAGGAATATTTACCTGCTTCCCATCGACTACGCTTTTCAGCCTCGCCTTAGGGGCCGACTAACCCTGCGCAGATTAGCTTTACGCAGGAACCCTTGGTCTTTCGGCGAGAGTGTCTCTCACACTCTTATCGTTACTCATGTCAGCATTCTCACTTCCGATACCTCCAGCCAGGCTCACGCCTGACCTTCACCGGCCTACGGAACGCTCCGCTACCGCTTGCAGTAAACTGCAAACCCATATCTTCGGCGCACGGCTTGAGCCCCGTTACATTTTCCGCGCAGGATCGCTTGATCAGTGAGCTGTTACGCTTTCTTTAAAGGATGGCTGCTTCTAAGCCAACCTCCTGATTGTCAAAGCAATCCCACATCGTTTCCCACTTAGCCGTGACTTGGGGGCCTTAGATGATGGTTAGGGTTGTTTCCCTTTTCACGACGGACGTTAGCACCCGCCGTGTGTCTGCCCGATAGTTCTCTTGGGTATTCGGAGTTTGGTTAGTATTGGTACCGCTCGCGCAGCCCGCAACCATCCAGTGCTCTACCCCCCAAGGAATTCGTCGGACGCTCTACCTAAATAGATTTCGCGGAGAACCAGCTATGTCCAGGTTTGATTGGCCTTTCACCCCTATCCACAAGTCATCCCAGAATTTTTCAACATTCACGGGTTCGGTCCTCCAGTTGGTGTTACCCAACCTTCAACCTGCTCATGGATAGATCACCTGGTTTCGGGTCGTCATACGTCGAACTTAGCGCCCTATTCAGACTCGCTTTCGCTGCGCCTACACCTAACGGCTTAAGCTTGCTCGACACATGAAGTCGCTGACCCATTATACAAAAGGTACGCCGTCACCGCGCTTGGCGGCTCCGACTGCTTGTAGGCTTCCGATTTCAGGATCTGTTTCACTCCCCTTGTCGGGGTGCTTTTCACCTTTCCCTCACGGTACTTGTTCACTATCGGTCGTAGAGGAGTACTTAGGCTTGGAGGGTGGTCCCCCCATGTTCAGACAGGATTTCACGTGTCCCGCCCTACTCGAGTCTCTTGCTGTTTGATGACTACGGGGCTTTCACCCACTATGGCCGACCTTTCCAGATCGTTCGTCTTTATTTCACAAGAGCACTGGCCTGGTCCCGGTTCGCTCGCCACTACTACGGGAGTCTCGGTTGATGTCCTTTCCTCCGGGTACTGAGATGTTTCAGTTCCCCGGGTTCGCTTAATGAAGCCTATGTATTCAGCTCATTATACCTTTCAACAATCCGCCAATCGCTGCTTCCGAAGAAACAGAGTTGGAAGACTGTAAAGGTGGGTTTCCCCATTCGGAAATAACCGGATCAAAGGGTGCTAGCGCCTCCCCGGTTCTTATCGCAGCTTGCCACGTCCTTCATCGCCTCTCTACGCCAAGGCATCCGTCAGAAGCCCTTCAACGTTTGATCGTTTCTCAGCAAAACTCATGCTTGGTTTATTCCGCCCGACTGGAAAGATGCCGGGGGACCAAGCCTGATTTTTGTCAGACAATGTCTTCTTCTCGAACAGGACCTCAAAGCTCAGGGGAGCCGGTCACGTTCTTCCTTTACGATATCAATGCCAGCCGGCGAGCGCCGACGGGCAATTCTTGATGCGATCACAAGATCCTGGTGGAGCCAGACGGAGTCGAACCGACGACATCCTGCTTGCAAAGCAGGCGCTCTACCAACTGAGCTATGGCCCCATTCCATCAGGAATAGTGCGAAGCCCAGGAGAGCTGTCGGCGATGCCGTCTTGAGGCTGAGAACCCCCAGCGAACCAGAAGTCCTGGTAGGCCCGGGCAGACTCGAACTGCCGACCTTACGCTTATCAGGCGTACGCTCTAACCACCTGAGCTACGGGCCTATGGCAGCGACAGCCGGGTCATAGACACCCAGGCTCGCGATCGCGCCACCAACTCAACGACCCGTATGGTCGAGGCGTCGATGACGAAAGTGGAAAGAGAAACGGAGACGGCGGCGTTCCGCCGTTTATTGGAGCCTCAATAGACAGTCTCGTGAGAGACGGCCTGGAGAAGCATCCTTAGAAAGGAGGTGATCCAGCCGCAGGTTCCCCTACGGCTACCTTGTTACGACTTCACCCCAGTCGCTGACCCTACCGTGGTCGCCTGCCTCCTTGCGGTCAGCGCAGCGCCTTCGGGTAGAACCAACTCCCATGGTGTGACGGGCGGTGTGTACAAGGCCCGGGAACGTATTCACCGCGGCATGCTGATCCGCGATTACTAGCGATTCCAACTTCATGCCCTCGAGTTGCAGAGGACAATCCGAACTGAGACGACTTTTAAGGATTAACCCTCTGTAGTCGCCATTGTAGCACGTGTGTAGCCCACCCTGTAAGGGCCATGAGGACTTGACGTCATCCCCACCTTCCTCCGGCTTAGCACCGGCAGTCCCATTAGAGTTCCCAACTAAATGATGGCAACTAATGGCGAGGGTTGCGCTCGTTGCGGGACTTAACCCAACATCTCACGACACGAGCTGACGACAGCCATGCAGCACCTGTGTCCTAGTCCCCGAAGGGAAAGCCAGATCTCTCTGGCGGTCCAGGCATGTCAAAAGGTGGTAAGGTTCTGCGCGTTGCTTCGAATTAAACCACATGCTCCACCGCTTGTGCGGGCCCCCGTCAATTCCTTTGAGTTTTAATCTTGCGACCGTACTCCCCAGGCGGATTGCTTAATGCGTTAGCTGCGTCACCGAAATGCATGCATCCCGACAACTAGCAATCATCGTTTACGGCGTGGACTACCAGGGTATCTAATCCTGTTTGCTCCCCACGCTTTCGAGCCTCAGCGTCAGTAATGAGCCAGTGTGTCGCCTTCGCCACTGGTGTTCTTCCGAATATCTACGAATTTCACCTCTACACTCGGAGTTCCACACACCTCTCTCATACTCAAGACACCCAGTATCAAAGGCAATTCCGAGGTTGAGCCCCGGGATTTCACCCCTGACTTAAATGTCCGCCTACGCTCCCTTTACGCCCAGTAATTCCGAGCAACGCTAGCCCCCTTCGTATTACCGCGGCTGCTGGCACGAAGTTAGCCGGGGCTTCTTCTCCGGGTACCGTCATTATCGTCCCCGGTGAAAGAATTTTACAATCCTAAGACCTTCATCATTCACGCGGCATGGCTGCGTCAGGCTTTCGCCCATTGCGCAAGATTCCCCACTGCTGCCTCCCGTAGGAGTTTGGGCCGTGTCTCAGTCCCAATGTGGCTGATCATCCTCTCAGACCAGCTACTGATCGTCGCCTTGGTGAGCCTTTACCTCACCAACTAGCTAATCAGACGCGGGCCGCTCTAAAGGCGATAAATCTTTCCCCCGAAGGGCACATTCGGTATTAGCACAAGTTTCCCTGAGTTATTCCGAACCTAAAGGCACGTTCCCACGTGTTACTCACCCGTCCGCCACTAACTCCGAAGAGTTCGTTCGACTTGCATGTGTTAGGCCTGCCGCCAGCGTTCGCTCTGAGCCAGGATCAAACTCTCAGGTTGAGTTGACTTCTGACCTAAGCTTGAAGACCACCGAAGCGGTCTTGGCATTAGTTCTACGTATTTTATTGACGAGTTCCCACGTCATCGATCCGAAGACCGACGCATGGTATCTTTTCAAAAAGACCGCAGATAGTCAGTGTCGTATGATGACCTCTAGGGTCATCGCAAGAACACCGCCGCCTGCGTTTCTCTTTCCAAATCAACAATGTCAAAGACCTGGAACCTCCGAAGAGGCCCGACCGTTTAGCGCCGTGTCGTCGGCGGAGGCGGCGATTTAGAGAACCGCAAACCCCGTGTCAACCGCTCTTTTCAGAGATCTTTCGGAGAGAAGAGCGAACCCTTCAGACCGCAAGAAACCACCGGAGGAAAGCGAGGCTTACCTCTTAAAACCCGTCGGCGATTCGATTGGAGCGCGGAACCTAGTTAAACCAACCGATGAAAGCAAGAAGTTTTTCGCTTCTTTCTTCCGTGGGACCTTGGAGATTTTCACCCCCGCAGCCCCGCCGGCCGGCCCGTTTCCGAGCGAGGCGGCTCTATACGGAGACGCGGATTTGTCAGCAAGCGGTTTCTGACAAGACAGGGGAAGTTTCTCGCAAAACCGGAATCGGCAAACGGTTTGGCGTCCTCTCAGCCTGCAATATAGGTCCGCAAGCTCTCGGCCTCATGGGCGTGTTCGGCGATCTGGCACTTCACCACGTCGCCGATGGAGATGACGCCGACCAGACGATCCGCCTGCATGACCGGCAGATGCCGGATGCGCCGATCGGTCATCCGCGTCATCAAGGCCGACATCTCCTCGGCCGGTTCGGCGTAGATCACCTTGGCCGTCATATAGTCGGCGACCGGGCGGTCCAGCGCATCGGCGCCATCGGCCGCCAACGCCTTGACCACATCGCGTTCGGAAAACACCCCGACCACCTTGTCGCCGTCACAGACGACCAGCGCCCCGACCCGCTTCTGCTCCAATTCTGCGCACGCCTGCGTCACCGTCAGATCCGGCGCGATTGAGAAGACGGCGTTTCCCTTGGTCTTGAGGATTTCGGCGACAAACATCGCGGTCCCTTCTCTCTATAAGAGACGACCGCAGGGCCGGAATGGCGACAGGGCCGCTCAGAGAGCGATGATCGCTCAGCCCCCGTCCGGAATCAACGCGTCTCAGGGACGAGGCGCGGCCCCGCCTCCGAACATCCGCCCCAAGGGACCGATGGCCAGAAAGCCGATGACGAAGCCGACCGCGTGGGCCTCCCAGGCGATCCTGGCTCCCTCGGCGCCGGGTAGTCCGCCGATCATTCCGGTCACAGCGTTGACCGCCATCCAGGTGATGGCCGCGCCGATCACGCGGCGATCACCCATCGGCAGCACCCTGCCCTGCCCTCCCAGCAATCGTGTCGCGGCGCCGATCAGGCCGAAGACGGCGCCGGACGCGCCGACCATCGGCTCGCTGGATCCCCAATGGATCAGCCCATAGCCCAGCGACGCCAACACGCCACACGCCAGATAGAAGAGCAGAAAGACCGTCGGACCCATCCTGGTCCCGAACAGCCGCGCCACCGGCGTCCCGAACGCCAGCGCCGCCACCGCATTCATGATCGCGTGCGTCCATCCGCCATGCAGCAACATGGCTGTCAGCAGGCCGCCCCACCGTCCCTGCTCCAGATCAACGGGCGCGAACGCCATGCTCATGCCCATGTCGGGCAGGTCGCGCTGGAACAGATACAGCGTTGGCATCGATGCCGCGATCAGCAGCACGACCAGCGGCACGTTGAACATCGGCTCTCGCGCCGGGCGGCTGTTCGGCGGATCGAATCGACCGGATGCATCTGACATGACGCCACAAATGCTCAGTGACCGGCGTGGCATCAAGCGCTTCTTAATAACCTTAATGCAGGTTGGGGTGCGGATCACGCTCGTGGTCCGGCGTTCGTTTGTGCGCGAGGAAGCCCGAAATGCCCGCCAAGAGGCTGTTTGTATCCACCGCCGTCATGGCCTTCGCCGCCGCTGCAAGCGTGCCGGCGATCGCGCAGTCGACGGGTTCGGGCGGCGCTGCACGCTTCCAGCAGGGCTATGGCGGCGCGCGAACGGCCGCCAATACGGCCGCGACCGGCTATACCCGCGACGCCAACGGCAATCGTCTGATCGTCAACGGCATCATCCAGTCCGGCGCCTCGTCCTATTCCAGCCAGTCCGGCGGCGCGGCCTCGGCCTATGCCCGCGCAGGCGCGTCCAGCAACGGCGGCACGACCATCGGCGGATCCACCGCCATCGGCAATCAGCTGAACGTGGTGGTCCAAGGCAGCCGCAACACCGTCATCGTCAACTCGACCCAGACCAACACCGGCGCCATCAACGCCGGTACGGCCTTGAACGGGAACATCAACCTGCCATGAGCCGCCGTCATCTCATCAAGGGGTCCGCCGCCGTGTCGGCCGTCGCCCTTCTGCTCGCCGGTTGCGTCAGCCCCGTCGCGGGTCCGTCGGGGCAATATGCGACGCCGATCGGCAATGCGCCGGTGACCGCAAACCCCACGCCCTATTCCGCCGCGCTGTATTGCCTGGCCGACTACGCGCGTCGCTACAACCTGCCCTCGCCGCGCATGGCCGTGGGCCGGATCAGCGACTACACCGGCACGGTGTCGTCCGACGGCGGCCGCCAGATCACCGGCGGCGCCTCTCTGATGGCGAACTCGGCGCTCGCCAAGGCCGGCGCCCGCATCGTCGAACGCTACGACACCTCGGTGTCCGAGCTTGAGCTGCGCTACGCCAACAACAAGCTGATCGGCGACCAGGCTCCCGACGCCAAGGGGCCAGAGGACACCCAGTACCGCCGCATCCTGGCAGGCCAGGTGCCGGGCTCCGACTTCTATGTGGTCGGCGGCATCACCGAGGTGAACTACAACATCCGCTCCGGCGGCTTCGACATCGCCGGCGGCGAGGTCGACAGCAACCGCCCCGGCTCTGGCATCGTCAACCACCGCGTCTATGTGATGAACATCGCCATGGATCTGCGCCTGGTCCAGACGACCACGCTCGAGGTCGTCGATGTCGTCTCCTATCAGAAGCAGATCATCGGCCGCGAAATCTCGGCCGGCGTCTTCGACTTCCTGAACGGCAACGTCTTCGACATCTCGGCCGGCACCGGCGGGATGGAGCCGACGCAGTTGGCCGTCCGCGCCCTGGTCGAACGGGCCACGGTCGAGTTCATGGCCAACCTCTATGGCGCGCCCGGCCCCGAAATCTGCCTGAACCCCGCCAACGACCCGCTCGGCGATTCCACGGTCGGCCCGACCGGCGGCTATTATCCGGCCTATCCCACTCAGGACACCAACAATGGCCAGACCCGCGCCGATCCGTCTCGTTGGCATGATGGCCGCGACGGCGACGTTCGCCGCACTCGCCACTGAGGCGAGCGCCCAGCAAACGCCGACCTGCGATCCGCAAGCCGGCGAAACCTGCTCCAGCACCCAGACGCAGACTGGCGATGTCACCGGCCTGGTGGATATCGACCTGTCCGTCGATCAGGTGACCGTCAGCACAAACGCCCAGGGCAATGCGCTTGCGGGCGGGGTCACGGCCGCCTCCGCCGGCCTGGTCTCGCGCCAGTCGATGACCGGCGCCACGGTGGCCCGCAGCAATGTGGTCGTGAACGGAGAGGCCGACGGCCAACTCAGCGTCGATACGACCGCGCGCGGCAACTATCTCGGCGTGACCACCGATCGCGCGACCTTCGCCGTGGACTCGAGCCAGTCCGCGACCGGCGACCGGGTCGAGGCCGGAACCTATGTTCAGGCGCCGAACGGCCGCGTGCTGCAAGGCGGTTTCGCGACCAGCACCGCCGTCGCCAACACCGTCGCCCTGGGCGGCCCCTCCTCGTCCCTGACCGGCGTCATCGACCAGAGGGCCCAGACCACCGTCTTCGCCGAGACCGTCGCCGACGTTCAATACATCCCCGCGCCCGCCACCTTCTCGTCCCAGGCCGTCGCCAATGCGGTCCAGACGAACACCACCGGCGCCTCGCACCAGGACTTGGCCATCCGCCAGTCGAACGCCGCTTCGACGACCGAGGCGCGCACCGACGTCTATGTCGACAACGGCTGGGACCTGACGGTCGGCGCCAACGCCGGGGCCAACCAGGCGATCACCGCCAACGCCGGCGGCTCCATGCTGATCCAGACGGACCAGGCCAACGCCGGCCGCGTCCGCGCCGACGCCCGCGTCCAGACCAATCTCCAGGGCCAGACGGTTCTGGCGGCCCGCAGCGTCGCCAACGAGACCGTCGCCGGCAATAACGACATCTATCTGAAGCTGGACAACACCCAGCTGAACACCGGCGGGGTCGAGGCCAACGCGACCTATGTCGGCGTCAACGGCTATGACGCCTATGTCGGCTCCGACGCGGTCGGCAATGCGGTGACGGGCTATGCCTGTTCCCAGTGCGGCGGCGACGTCAACGTCAACAACAACCAGACCAACAGCGGCAATGTCACGGCGACCACCAACGCCACGGTCTCGTCCGGGCGCACCGCCGTGGTGGGCGCCAACGCCGTCGGCAACAGCGCCAGCTTCTACATCAGCCGCCCCGGCGGCTGATCCGAACATGACAAGTCGGTAAGGTTCGCCAGCCCCGCTTGTGGCGAAGGCAAGCACACTTTACACATCCGGCATCGCGCCATCGGGGGTTGCGGTTTCGGAGTGATATTATGCGTTCTGCGCGTCATCTACTGCTTGTCGCCGTCTCGGGACTGGCCCTGACCACCGGGGCGTTCGCCGCCCCTGCTCTCGCCCAAACTGCGCCGCCCGCTGCGGTCGCCGCCGGTCAGGTCGCGCCGTCCGCCCCCTGGGCCCAGGCCGCCAGCGACATCCCCGCCGATCCGGCCGTACGTTACGGCCTGCTGCCCAACGGCATGCGCTACGCCTTGCTGCACAATGCGACGCCTCCGGGTCAGGCCTCGTTCCGTCTGCGCATCGACGCCGGCTCGCTGATGGAGCGCGACGATCAGAAGGGTCTGGCTCACTTCATGGAGCACATGGCCTTCAACGGCACCAAGGACGTGCCGGAAAACGAGATGTTGCGCATCCTCGAGCGCTTGGGCCTGGCCTTCGGCGCCGACACCAACGCCTTCACTAGCTTTGACCAGACCGCCTATATGCTGGAGCTGCCCAACACCAAGGACGAGACGGTCGATCCCAGCCTGCACATCCTGCGCGAGATGATGTCGGCGGCGCTCATGGCCTCGGACTCGATCGATTCCGAACGCGGCGTTATCGTCGGCGAGGAGCGCACGCGCGACACGCCGCAGTATCGCGTCTTAAAGACTCAGCTGGGCCTCCTGGCGCCCGGCCAGCGTCTGTCGGAACGCCTGCCGATCGGCGACCTCGACATCATCCGCACCGCACCGCGCCAGCGCTTCGTCGACTTCTACGACGCCTACTATCGCCCATCGCGCGCCACCTTCATCGCCGTGGGCGACTTCGACGTGGATGCGATGGAGGCCAAGGTCCGCGCGGCCTTTGGCGACTGGAAGCCGACCGCCGCCGATGGTCCGGAGCCTGACCTGGGAACCGTCGCTCCGCGTCAGCCGCAGACCAGCATCCTGGTCGAGCCGGGCATCCAGTCCTCCATCCAGGTCAACTGGATCAAGGCCCCGGACCTCAGCCCCGACACGGCCGCCGAACGCGCCGCCGACGTCCGTCGCGGCCTGGGTCTGGCCGTGCTGAACCGTCGCCTGGGCGAGATCGCCCGCGCGGACAACCCGCCCTTCATCGGCGCCGGAGCCGGTTATCAGTCGCTGTTCGACAGTCTGGATGCCGGCACCCTGTCGGTCGCCTTCAATCCCGGCGGCTGGCAGCGTGCGCTGGAAAGCGTCGAACAGGAAAGCCGTCGTCTGGCTGAATACGGCGTCAGCGACGCCGAGCTACAGCGCGAAATCGTCAACACCCGCACCGCGCTTCAGAACGCGGTGGCCTCGGCCGCGACCCGTTCGACTCCGGCTCTGGCGACCGGCCTCCTGGGCGCCGTCAACGACGACCAAGTGTTCAGCTCGCCCCAGACCAATCTCGATCTGTTCAACAAGGCCGTCGAAGGCCTGACCGTCGATCAGGTCAATCAGGCGACCAAAGCGGTCTTCGAAGGCCAGGGCCCGCTGCTTCTGTTCAGCTCGCCCGTGCCGGTCGAGGGCGGCGAGGCCGCCGTCACCGCAGCGCTGGAGGCCTCGCGCAACACCCCGGTGCAGGCCCGCGCCGCCGAGGCCGAACTGAAGTGGCCCTATTACAACTTCGGCGCCCCGGCGGTCCCTGCCGCCCGTTCGGAAGTCGCAGATCTGGGCGCGACCCTGGTTCGCTTCCCGAACGGCACCTTGCTGAACATCAAGAAGACCGACTTCCGCGCCGATCAGATTCTGGTCAGCGCCCGCACAGGTCTTGGCGAACTGGGCCTGCCTGCCGACACCCTGTCGCCCCTGTCGATGGCCAGCACCGTCCTGGCCCCCGGCGGTCTTGGCAAGCTCAGCCTGGACGAGATGAACCGCGTCCTCAGCGGCCGCACCTACAGCGCCGCCGTCAATCAGGCCGGCGACGCCTACATCTTCGCTGGCGCCACCAAGCCCGCCGATCTCCAGCTGGAGCTTCAGGTCCTGGCCGCCTATCTCACCGATCCGGGTCTGCGCGGCGCCTCGTTCGAACAGACCAAGGCCATGTTCCCGCAGATCCTGGCCCAGCTGGGCGCCACGCCGCGCGGCGTCTTCCAACGCGACGCCTCGGGCCTGCTGGCCAGCGGCGATGCACGTGAGACGACCCCGACGGCCGAACAGATCGCCGCGATCCAGATCGACGACATCCGCTCGGGCGTTCGCTCAGCCCTGGCCCAAGGTCCGGTCGAGATCACCGTCGTCGGCGACGTCGACGTCGACGCGGTCATCGCCGCCGTCGGCTCGACCTTCGGCGCCCTGCCATCGCGCGGTGCGGCGCCCACACCGCCCGCCGGCTCGACGGTGCGCAAGTTCCCGGCCCCGACCGCCACGCCAGTCCAGCTGTATCACACCGGCCCCGCCGAACAGGCGCTAGGCTTCGTCGCCTGGCCGACGACCGACCAGGTCGAAGATCGCAAGACCGCGCGTCAGCTGTCGATCCTGTCGGACGTGCTGCAACTGCGCCTGAACGACGAAATCCGCGAGAAACAGGGCCTGGCCTATTCGCCCAGCGCCGGCTCGACTGCCTCGGACACCTATCCGGGCTACGGCTTCATCTCGGTGACTGCGGAAACTCCGCCGGCCGCCCTGCCCAAGCTGTTCGAGACGGTGGACGCCATCGCTGCCGACCTGCGCGACAATCCGATCAGCGAGGACGAACTGAACCGCGCCCGTCGCCCGGCCGTTGAGCGCATCCGTCGCAGCATGGCCGACAACGGCTATTGGCTGACCCAACTGTCGCAGGCCCAAAGCGATCCGGCGACGCTGGACCAGACCCGCAACCAGATCGCCACCTTGGAAGCCGTCACCGCCGCCGACCTTCAGGCCCTGGCTCGCCAGTATCTGCAGTCCGACAGCGCCTGGCGCGCCACCGTCACGGCTCAGCCGGCGGCCCAGTAACGCCCACGAAAAAGGCCCCGGTTCGCGCGAACCGGGGCCAGTCGTCAGGATCGTCGACGGAGAGCCGACGGTCGCCTTATCTCATGTCCCGCCTGATCGGCGGCTGAACGGGCGTGTTTAGGTCCGGTTCAGAAGACCCGGCCGCCGACGCCGCCGTCCAGGGTGATCACCCCGGTCAGCACGGTCGCGCTCTCGACCTGCTCCTCACGGTATTCGGTGTATTCCTCTTCGCGGTACATCGTCAGGATCTTGATCCCGGCGCCGTAGCGACGCAGCAGCGAACGCTCGTTGCAATCCCGCTCGGGCTTCTCGGGCCGGCATTCCAGCTTGCCGCCCGTTCCGTACCACAGCGCCTCATGCTTGCGGCAGGTCAGGGTCGTGCCGTGATCGAAGCTGATGTCGCCGTTGTAGTCGGCGATGGTCGCCTGCAGCCAAGTGCCCGACAGGCAGCGATACAGCTCGCCTTCGAACCCTTCGGCGATCTCGCGGTCCGGCCGCACTTGTGAGGCGGGGTGCGGCACCTGGCGGTCGTCGATGCAGACGGCCTGGATGACGACCCGCTTCATCATGCTGCGGAAGGCGCTGTAGGGGGTGCGCACGGTCTGGGCGATCACGCCCTCGACGGCCAGGCCCTGGATGGTGGTCGGATAGGGTTGATCGACGCTGACATAGGCTGCGCCGCCGCCTCCGCCGAAGCTGCCCGAGAACCCGCCGGCGCGCGCATTGACGTAGGACCGCGCGCCAGAGTTGGCGTTCGAGTTGGCCCCGGCGCCCGCGTTCGCATTGGCGCTCGCGCCAAGGTTCACGTTCACATTGACGTTGGTGTTGATGTTGCCGTTCCAGTTTCCACCGCCGCCGGGACCGCAGTTTCCACCGCCGTTGCAGGGCGGCGGCTCAGGCGGAGGCGGCGGCTCGCACGACGTGCAGGGCGGCGGCTGACAGCCGGACGTGCATTGCGCCAGCGCGGCTCCGGCGCCCGCCGAGACGGCGAGACCGGCCGCCAGGCCCAGCATCCATTTCGTGATCCGCAGCCGCATCGGCGGGAACTCCCAAGCGAATATCGTGTCGGCCGAACAAGATTCCGGCCGATCCTCCCGTCACAAAACCGCAAAAGCCTTTCGTTTCCGTTGATGAGGCCTGCGCTTCGGGATGGCGCAATGCCGCATCCGTCTGCTAGACCGCCCGCACAATGACCGTCCGCGTCTCCATTCGCCTGATTTCGATTAGCCGCCCGGCGTAGCGCTTCTGGGCCGCATGGCCCCGTGCACGCCGGGAAGACCGCCCTGATGATCGGGCGAACGAAGACAGCGACCTAATTTTCAAGACGCCGAGACGACCCATGGCCGACGCCCCCGAATCTAACGCCCGCGACTATCGCGACACCGTCTTCCTGCCCGAGACGCCCTTCCCCATGCGCGGCGGCCTGCCCCAGAAGGAGCCGGTCATCCTGGAACAGTGGGGCGACCTCTACGGGACCCTGCGCGCTGAGCGACAGAAGCAGAACGCCCCCCTCTATGTCCTGCACGACGGCCCGCCCTACGCCAACGGCGACATCCACATCGGCCACGCCCTGAACAAGACGCTGAAGGACTTCGTGGTCCGCAGCCGGTTCCTCCTGGGCTACGATGTCGATTACGTCCCCGGCTGGGACTGCCACGGCCTGCCGATCGAGTGGAAGATCGAGGAGCAGTTCCGCGCCAAGGGCCGCCGCAAGGACGAGGTGTCCAAGGACGAGTTCCGCCGCGCCTGCCGCGAATACGCCGGCAAATACATCGACCTGCAAAAGGACCAGTTCCACCGGCTGGGCATCGTCGGCGACTTCGCCAACCGCTACGCCACCATGGACTTCACGTCCGAGGCGGCCATCGTCGCCGAGTTCCACAAGTTCAAGAACTCGGGCCAGCTCTATCGCGGCTCCAAGCCCGTCATGTGGTCGCCGGTCGAGCGCACCGCCCTGGCCGACGCCGAGATCGAGTACCACGACCACGTCAGCCCGACGATCTGGGTCAAGTTCCCGGTCACGGCCATGTCGGACGACCATCCCGACGACCTGCTGGCCTTCCGCTCCAGCACCCCGTCCATCGTCATCTGGACCACCACGCCCTGGACCATCCCGGCCAACCGCGCCATCAGCTACGGCCCCGAAATCGCCTATGGCCTGTATGAGGTCACGGCCATGGAGGAAGGACTTGAGTTCGCGCCCTGGGCCAAGCCCGGCGACCGCCTGATCCTGGCCGACAAGCTGGCCGAGGAGGTGTTCAAGGCCGCCAAGATCGCCGCCTGGACCCGCGTCTATGACATCAATCCTTCGGGCCTGGAGACCGCGCACCCGCTGGCCGCGCTCGACAGCGGCTACGGCTTCTCCGTGCCCCTGCTGGCCGGCGACCACGTCACCGACGACGCCGGCACCGGCTTCGTCCACACCGCGCCCGGACACGGCGCCGACGACTTCGAGGTCTGGAAGGCCCACGGTCATCACGAGGTGCCCGACACCGTCGATCCCGACGGCGCCTACTACGCGCACGTCCCCCTGTTCGCGGGCCTGAAGGTGCTGGAGACCGAAGGCAAGAAGACCGGCAAGTTCGGTCCCGCCAACGGCGCAGTGATGGAAAAGCTGATCGAGGCCGGCAACCTGTTGGCGCGCGGGCGGCTGGAGCATTCCTATCCGCACAGCTGGCGCTCCAAGGCGCCGATCATCTTCCGCAACACCCCTCAGTGGTTCATCCGCATGGATCAACCCTTGAAGAGCGGCGACACCCTGCGTGAGACGGCGCTGAACGCCATCGACGCCACCGCCTTCCATCCCGTCGCCGGCAAGAACCGCATCCGCTCGATGGTCGAGGGCCGTCCCGACTGGCTGGTCAGCCGCCAGCGCGCCTGGGGTACGCCGCTTGCCATGTTCATCGACAAACAGACGGGCCAGCCCCTGCATGACCCCGAGGTCGACGCCCGCATCGTCGCGGCCGTCGCCGAACACGGCGCCGACATCTGGTTCACCGCGCCCGACAGCGATTTCCTGGGCGCCCACGACCCGGCCCGCTACGAAAAGGTCGAGGACATCCTGGACGTCTGGTTCGATTCCGGCTCGACCCACGCCTTCACGCTCGACCCGCGCCTGCCGGAAAACGGCTATGCCGGCGACCGTCCCGCCCACTGGCCCGCCGACCTCTATCTGGAAGGCTCCGACCAGCACCGCGGCTGGTTCCAGTCGTCCCTGCTGGAAGGCTGCGGCACCCGTGGCCGCGCCCCGTTCAAGGCGGTCCTGACCCACGGCTTCACCCTCGACGAGAAGGGGGAGAAGATGTCCAAATCCAAGGGCAATACGACCGACCCCCTGACCATCATCAAGGAGTCGGGCGCCGACATCCTGCGTCTGTGGGTGGCCCTGGTCGACTATTCGGACGACCAGAGGATCGGCAAACAGATCCTGCAGACGACGGTCGACGCCTATCGCAAGCTTCGCAACACCGTCCGCTATCTGCTCGGCGCCCTGGCCGATTTCGACGAGGCCGAACGCCTGCCGCTGGACCAGATGCCGCCGCTGGAGCGGTTCGTCCTGCACCGCCTGCATGAGCTCGACGCTCAGGTCCGCGCCGCCTACGCCGAATACCGCTTCCAGGACGTCGTCCGTCCGGTGCTGGAGTTCTGCGCCGGCGACCTGTCGGCCCTGTATTTCGACATCCGCAAGGACGCCCTCTACTGCGACCGTCCCGACGCCTTGCGTCGCCGCGCCGCCCGCACGGTGATGGACGAAGTCTTCATGCGCCTCACCGCTTGGCTGGCGCCGCTGACGCCGTTCACGATGGAAGAGGCCTGGACGACGCGCTTCCCGGACGCGGGCTCCAACTGCGCTAGGGTGATCCCCGACACCCCGGCGGAATGGCGCAACCCGGCCGAGGCCGAGCGTTGGGCCAAAATTAAGCGGGTCGTCCTCGGTGTCACTTGGGCTGCTGAGCGCGCACGGGACAAAAAAGAAATCGGTAACATCCTAGATGCACAGGTTTGGGTGTCTGCTCACCCAGATTTAGTGGCTGCGTTTGATGTCGACGGCATCTCACGCGATGAATTCGCGGCCGAAGTCTTCCGAAGCAGCCTTGCTCACTTGGAACCGCGAATGCCCGCCGATGTGCTGGAAACGCCCCAGTTGGGCTTCCCCTCGTCACAAGCTTACTATCTCGCCGGTCCCGGTCCCTATGGGGCTCAAGAAACGGTCATTGAGGCGCTGGACTTGCCCAAATGCGCCCGCTCTTGGCGCCGGGTCCCCGACGTCGGCTCCGACCCCGCCTACCCCGACCTCTCGGCCCGCGACGCCGATGCGGTTCGGTATTGGGACCAGACGCACGCCTGACCACAACACCGTCTCCTCCCCGCCTGGCGGGGAGGGGGACCGCGAAGCGGTGGAGGGGCTCTCGACGTCCCACAGACGCCTGCGATGCGCGAAGACCCCGTCCATCTCTCCGCTGCGCTCCGAGCCACCTCCCCATGACATGGGGAGGAGACGTCGCTCAGCCATCGCAATGCCGCTGGTCCATCCGCAGCGATTTCAACCGCTTGCCGAAATATCTGCCCCTTCTCCCATCCACGGGGTCAAACGGCCGCATAATACATCCGTCTCGTCGCATGGAGGGCTCGCCTGGCCTGCGACCTTGCGGCGGCGAGAGCGGATGGAACGGGGGCGGTGGTGAAATGCCATCGCGGCGCCGGGGCTGATCGGTCGGGGAATCGCCCCGGCGTCCGCAGTCGCGTCGCAGGGTCGAGGGGGATACTCGGCCGCACTCGGGACGGTCCTCGCAGGGACCGCCGACCCGTCGCAGGCTTATGGGGTTAGGCGATAAGACCGCCACCGCTCGGCGCCCCGAGCTTGCAGGCCAACCAACCGCGCGGAGCGTCACACCCTTCGTCGAAACGGTAACTCAAACCACAGAACTCCGGGCGAAGGCCCGGCGCTCCGCCCAGCCCTCCAGACTTCGCAGGCCGAACGCCGCGAAGACGAAGCCGTTTTCCGTCCCGCGCGACACTGCGTCGTCTTGTCAAACCGGCCTTCGCGCCCCAACTGCAAAGCCTACCCAAATTACACCTTCGCTCGCGACAGGAGCCCTGATGCCGCATGCCGACAGCCTGATTCTCACCCTGGTCGGGGGCTTCGTCCTCGCCTTCGTGTTCGGCATGCTGGCGCATCGGCTGAAACTGTCGCCTCTGGTGGGCTATCTGGTCGCGGGCGTCGTTGTCGGCCCCTATACGGGGGGTTTCGTCGCCGACACCGAACTGGCGCCGCAACTGGCCGAGATCGGCGTCATCCTGCTGATGTTCGGCGTCGGCCTGCACTTCTCGCCCAAGGATCTGATGCAGGTCCGCAAGGTCGCCATCCCCGGCGCCCTGGTTCAGATCGGCGTCGCCACCGTGCTGGGCTGGGGGCTCGGCCGGTTCGTGCTGGGGCTGGGCGATGTCGAGGCGCTGCTGATGGGCTTCGCCCTGTCCGTCGCCTCGACCGTCGTCCTGCTGCGGGCGCTGGAGGAGCGCAAACAGGTCAAGGGCGAGATCGGCCGCATCGCGGTCGGCTGGCTGATCGTCGAGGATCTGGTCATCGTCATCGCCCTGGTCATGCTGCCGATGGTGCTGGTTCCGGCTGGAACCCAGACGGACTTTGCGGCCCTGGGGGCAGACGTCGGCCTGACCCTGCTCAAGGTCGTGCTGTTCGTCGTCGGCATGCTGGTCGTCGGCGGCAAGGTCATTCCCTGGCTGCTGATCCGCATCGCCCACACCAAGTCGCGCGAGCTCTTCACCCTGGGCGTCCTGGCCATCGCCCTGGGCATCGCCTGGCTGGCCTATTTCCTGTTCCACTCTTTCGCGCTGGGTGCCTTCCTGGCCGGTCTGGTGATGAACGCCTCGCCCCTGGGTCACAATGCGGCCGAGCGGTCCCTGCCGCTGCGCGACGCCTTCGCGGTGCTGTTCTTCGTTTCGGTCGGCATGCTGTTCGACCCGATGATCGTGGTGCGCCAGCCGTGGGCGGTCCTGGGCGTGCTGGGCATCGTCATCGTCGGCAAGTCGGTCGCGGCCCTGGTCATCACCCAGACCTTCAAACTGGATCGGCCGACCGGCTTCACCGTCGCCGCCTCCCTGGCCCAGATCGGCGAGTTCTCCTTCATCCTGGCCGCGCTCGGCGTGTCCCTGGGCGCCATGAGTCGTGAGACCCACGATTTGATCCTGGCCGCCGCCCTGCTGTCGATCTCGCTGAACCCCTTCGTCTTCCTGTTCACCGACCGGATGGGCGGCAAGCCGAAGCCGCCCGCCGCCGGCGCGATCCGACCCGCAGCCGCGGACGGCCCGATCACGGATGCGGTCGCGGCGCCCTGAGCCCCTTTCCGCGCCGTCCGGCGCCCGCTATCGTCCGCTCATGGACAAAATCGCCGCAGATCAGGCCGTGCTTCACTATGGCGACGGCGAGTTCGCCGTCTTGAAGCCCGGCCGCTTCGTGCGCTGCGCCGTCACGGACAAACCGATCCCGCTGGAAGCCCTCCGCTACTGGAGCCCGACGCGCCAGCAGCCCTATTTCGGCCCGGCCGAGTTCATCGCGGCCCAGCAAGGCGATCGATGATCCCGTCGCGCCGCGCCCTGCTGACCGGCGCGGGCGCCAGCCTGATCGCCGCGCCGCTAATGGCTGAAGACCGCAACGCCCTGCCGCTGGCCTTGAACGGCGCCTGGCGTCAGGGCGGCTACGCCTTCGGCCGCACCGCGCCGCGCGCCCTGATCTTCGTCGACGGCGAGGCCCTGACCACCGCCTCGGCCGCCGGCCTCTTCGTGATCGGCTTCGACCGCGACGCCGGTCCGACCACCCAGATCGAAGCCCGGTTCGGCGACCGGTCCGCTCGTCGCACGCTCGACATCGCCCCCTACGCCTTCCCCTCGACCAGCGTGAACGGCTTGCCGCCTTCGACCGTCGAGCCGAGCGACCCCGCCCTCCTGGCCCGCATCCAGCAAGAGATCGCGCTGAAGGCCGAAGGCTTCGCCAGCCGCATCGACACCGACGACTTCAAGGACGGCTTCGTCTGGCCGCTGGAGAACTATCGGATCTCCAGCGCCTGGGGCGCTCAGCGCGTCCTGAACGGCACGCCCGCCCGGCCGCACTATGGCATCGATCTGGCCGCCCCTCAGGGCAGCGTGATCCGCGCCCCCGCCGACGGCCGCATCGCCTTCGTCCGTCCGGACATGCATTTCGAGGGCGGCCTGACCCTGATCGACCACGGTCAGGGCCTGATCAGCTGCCATCTGCACCAGTCGCGGCTAGATGTGGCGCTGGGTCAGCGCGTCCGGCGCGGCGATGCGCTGGGCCGCGTCGGCATGACCGGCCGCGCCACCGGCCCCCACCTGTGCTGGCGCATGAAATGGCGCGATCGCAACCTTGACCCGTCGCTGATGGTCGGCGCGCAAGCTCCGGAAACCCTCGCCTGATCAAGGGCTCCTCTTGCGGGACTACGCATATCCCCTTAGCCTCGCGCCAATCTCTGGCAGGCCCCGATGATCTCACTGAAATCGCTGAACGTCCTGCTTGCGGACGACAATCAGAACATGCGCGCCATCGCATCGGCCGTGCTGCATTCGGCCGACATCCGCAACGTCTATGAGGCGGCCGAGGGCGCGACCGCCTTTGACCTGCTCCGCCGCCACGCGATCGATCTGGCCATCGTCGATTTCAACATGTTCCCGCTGGACGGCGTCGAGTTCACCCGCCTGGTCCGCACCAGCCCCGACAGCCCCAATCCGTTTCTGCCGATCATCATGATGACCGGCCATTCCGAACGCAGCCGCGTCTACGAGGCCCGCGACGCCGGGGTGACCGAGTTCATCGTCAAGCCGATCACCGCCAAAGCCGTGCTGGATCGGCTGAATGCGGTCATCATGCGGCCGCGCCCCTTCATCAAGAGCCGGGATTACGTCGGCCCCTGTCGTCGGCGCCGCGATGCCCCCGACTATGCCGGGCCGTTCCGCCGGTCGTCCGAAATGGGACGGTCCAACGCCGCATAGACCTTGTCCGGCCAACGCTTGTGGACCCAGAACCAGTCCACGGGATGCTCTTTCACCCGGTCCTCGACGAAGCGATTGGCGGCCTGGATGCCCGCCAGCGTATCGGCCGCCTTGTCATCGCTTTGATTGACCACGATCGGCTCGTGCGCCGTCACCCGGAACCGCACGCCCGGCAGGCGCACCACCGACAGCGGCAGCATGACCGTGTCGAACTTCAACGCCAGTCTCGCCGCGCCAGGCGAGGCGTTCACCGGCTGACCGAAGAACTCCACCTCCGGCCCCTGATTGTATTTCTGATCGACCAGCAGGGCGATGGAATCGCCGCGCTTCATCCCCGCCATCAGCTCGCGCGTTCCGTCGCCCTTGGGCGCGAACAGGCGGATGCCGTAACGCTCCCGGCTCTGGCGGATCAGGGCGTCGACGTACGGATTATTGGCGGCGCGATAGGTCACCTGACACGGCACGCCCGCCGCCATGATCACCGCCGCCATCACCTCGAAGTTCGCCAGATGGCCCGAGATCAGCACGGCCGGCTTGCCGCTGTCGCGCAGGGCGTGCAGCCGCTCCATCCCGACCACCTCGACCCGCCCGCCTTCCGGCGTCAGATGATCCATGACCGCCAGCTCGGCGAAGGTCCGGCCCGTCTGGTCCCACTGCGCCAGCGCCAGCGCCTCGCGCTCATCGCTCGGCATGTCGGGAAAGGCGATGCGGAGGTTTCGCACCACCGTCTTCTGCGTGCCGGTCAGCGGGCCCAGGGTGCGCAGCAGCCAGCCGCCCAACCCCGACGCCCGCTCGACGCCCAACAGGCGCAGAAAGCCGAACAGCGCCTGAAAGCCGAAGGCCTCCAGGCGCCATGCGAAATCCTGTCGCCAATCGCTACTCTTACCAGGCAATCGTCAATCCACCGTCCACCACGAGGGTCTGGCCGGTCACATAGGCCGACGCAGGGCTGCACAGATAGACCGCCGTGCCCGCGATTTCATCGGGCTGGCCGATCCTTTTCAGCGGCGCCGGTTCGGTGACCTGTTTCAGCAGCTCTGGGTTCTCCCACAGATATTTGGCGAAATCGGTCTGAACCAGCCCAGGCGCGATGCAGTTGACGCGCACGTTCGACGGCCCCCACTCCACCGCCAGATTGCGCACCAGCTGCATGTCCGCCGCCTTGGAGATATTGTAGGCGCCGATCAGGGCGTTGCCGCGAAGCCCGCCGATGGACGAGATCACCAGGATCGACCCGTCCTTGCGCTCCACCATCTGCGGCGCGACCATCTGGATCAGCCAGTGGTTCGAGATGACGTTATTCTGCAGGATCTTTTCGAACTGGTCGTCGGCGATGCCCGCCATCGGCCCGGCGTAGGGATTGGTCGCGGCGTTGCAGACCAGGATGTCGATCTGGCCGAAGGCGGCGTTGGTCTCATCGACCAGCCGCTGCAGGTCTTCCTTGGAGGCGATGTTGGCCGGCACCGCGATGGCGCGACCCTCGCCGTACCTGCCGTTGATCTCGGCGGCGACTTCGTCGCACGGCCCGGCCTTGCGCGACGAGATGACGACCTTGGCGCCGTGTTCGGCCAGCCGTTCGGCGATGGCCTTGCCGATTCCCCGCGACGAGCCGGTGATGATTGCGACCTTGCCGGTCAGATCGAACAGTTCCATTGCGTTTCCCGTAGGTTTGGCGGGGATATTTGCAGCCCCGCTCTAGCCGAATGACATTGATAGCCTGATACTCAGGCGATTCCATCCGGGAGTGGCCGACCGCCAGCCGATGCGCAACGTAACAACGGGCTTTCTCTACTTCGCCTATCTGTTCCTCGGCATGACCGTGGGCGCCTTCCTGTGGCGCGCGGGCCTGGGGATCGGCGCAGGCGTGGCCGGAACGCTCGGCGCACTGGGCCTGTTGGGCGCCTTCCACGGCATCGTCACCGGCATCGCCGAGCGCCGCGTCCTGAAGAAGGAAATCGGCCAGGTCCGCGAGGCCCACCGCCTGCTCGCCGATGCGATGGAATCGACCCAGGGCGCCTTGACCGAACTGGCGCACGCCATCGAGACCGGCGTCCTGTCCGACACCGACGCCCTGACCGGCGAGGTTCGGATGCTGGAATCCCTGGTCCAGCAGATGAGCGAAAGCATCGACGAGCGCCTGGCCGCCGCGCCCCATATCGGCGTCGAGACCTTCGAGGGTCGTCGTATGGCGCAGTCGAACGTCCTGCTGCGCACCATTCACGAGGCGCTCAGCGAAGGGCGCGTCGATCTGTATCTGCAGCCGGTCGTGTCCTTGCCCCAACGCCGGACCATCTTCTACGAGAGCTTCACCCGGCTGCGCGACGCCACCGACCGCGTCATGATGCCGGCGGAATATCTGTCCCTGGCCGAGGGCGAGGGCCTGGTGCCGGCGATCGACAATCTGCTGCTGTTCCGCTGCGCCCAGATCGTGCGGCGGCTGGCGCGTCAGGACCGCAAGGTCGGCGTCTTCTGCAACGTGGCCCTGACCTCGCTGGGCGACGAGACCTTCTTCCCGCAGTTCCTCGACTTCCTCAGCGAGAACCGCGACCTGAACCAGGCGCTGATCTTCGAACTGGGCCAGGCGACGTTCGACGCCCGCGGCGCCATCGAGGCGCGCAACATGGCCAAGCTGGCCGACCTGGGCTTCCGCTTCTCGCTGGACAAGGTGCAGACGCTGGACCTCGACTTCGCTGACCTGCAACGCTCGGACGTCAAGTTCATCAAGGTCGCAGCCGACCTGATGATCGAACAACTGCTGGACCTGGACGGCGGCGCCCCCTTGCGCTCCATGCCCGACATCCAGGCCGCCGACTTCGCCGCCCTGACCCGCCGCTATGGCGTCGAGGTCATCGCCGAAAAGGTCGAGAACGAACGCCAGGTCGTCGACATTCTCGAACTGGACGTCGGCATGGGCCAGGGCCATCTGTTCGGCGAACCCCGCGCCATCAAGGAACAGGTGCTGGCCGAAACCGACCCCCCGGCCGAGTTCCTGCGCTCCACCCTGCGCAGCGCCGAGCAGCGTCGCCGGTTCAGCTAAAACAGTCCGTCTCCTCCCCACTCCGTGGGGAGGTGGCACGGCGCGCCTTTACGCCGTGACGGAGGGGCTTCTCCCCATCACAGGCGCCGAGCCCGCTTCAAGAACCCCTCCACCGCTTCGCGGTCCCCCTCCCCATTTCATGGGGAGGAGACTTTCGCCTCTGCGTCCTAGCCGCTACCAACGTCCCATGACCCTCCCCCACGCCCTGCCCCACCTCGGCGCCGTCGCCGGCGATTATGACATCCTGCTCTGCGACGTGTGGGGCGTGATCCATAATGGGCGCGAGAGCTGGACGGCGCCGTGCGAGGCGCTGACGCGGTTCAACCGCGAGGGCGGCCATGTGGTGCTGATCTCCAACTCGCCCCGCCCGGCCTCGGACGTGATCGCCCAGCTGGACGGGTTGGGCGTGCCGCGCGAGGCGTGGAAGGCCTTCGTCACCTCCGGCGACGCGACCCGCGCCGAACTGGCCAAGCGTGCCCCCGGCCCGGCCTGGATCGTCGGCCCCGAAAGGGACGCGCCGCTGTATGCGGGCCTTGGCCTCAAGCGCGCCGCGTCGCCGGAAGACGCCGCCTTCATCTCCGTCACCGGCCCGGTGGACGATACGGTCGAGACGCCCGAAGACTATCGCGAGCGGTTCGCCGTCGGCGCGGCGCGGGATATCGAACTGATCTGCGCCAACCCCGACCGCGTCGTGCAGCGCGGCGACCAGCTGATCTATTGCGGCGGATCGCTGGCCGACCTCTATGAATCACAGGGCGGCCGGGTCGTCATGGCGGGCAAGCCCTTCGCTCCGATCTACGATCTGGCGATCAAGGAGGCGGAAGGCCTGCTGGGCCGCCCCGTCGATCGCTCGCGCGTCCTGTGCATCGGCGACGGCGTCGTCACCGACGTGATGGGCGCAAACGCGCAAGGGCTGGACTGCCTGTTCGTCGCCCAGGGCATCCACGGCGACCAGGCCAAGGGCGAAGACGGCGCGCTCGATCCGGCTCGCGCAGGCGCCCTGCTGGAGGCTGAAACCACATATGCGCGGTACGCGACGCTCGAACTGAACTGGTAAGGCTCGCCATTTTGTCGCACCGCCGCTAAAGCCTCATCCATGGTCGAATTGGTTCAGCAGCATCCGTCCGGTGGTTACATCCTGGACGAACTTCACGTCGGCATGGCGGCCGAGAAAATCGTCGTCGCGACGGAGGACCGCATTCGGCTGTTCGCCGAGGCGTCCGACGACTTCAACCCGGTGCATCTGGATGAGGCCTTCGCCTCCAAGACCGCCTATCGCGGCCGGATCGCTCACGGCCTGCTCAGCGCCTCGTTCGGATCGGCTGTGGTCGGCACCATCCTGCCGGGCGCCGGCTCGATCTACATCTCCCAGACCCTGGCCTTCCATCAGCCGGTGCGGATCGACGACGTCGTGCGCATCCTGATCACGGTGATCGAGGTCGAGCCCGAGAGCGCGCGGGTCAAACTCAGCTGCGAAGGCTTCGTCGGCGAGACCATGATCATGGACGGCGTCGCCGTCGTTCGCGTGCCCCGCCGGCGCAAACCGTCCCAGCGTTGATGCAGATTGCGCGTATTTGGCGCGACTGGCGCGAGGTGCCGGACGCGCTGAAGGGCGCGGCGGTCGCCGTCGGCGCCTTCGACGGCGTGCATCGCGGGCATCAGGCCGTCATCGCCGGCGCACGCGAAGCCGCCGAACGGCTGGGCGCGCCGCTGGGCGTCGTCAGCTTCGATCCTCATCCCCGCCGCTGGTTCCAAAAGGACGCCGCGCCCTTTCGCCTGATGACGGCCGACCAGATGGCCGAGGCCTTGGCGCCGCTGGGTGTGGACATCCTGTATCTGCTGCCCTTCGACGCCGAGATGGCCGGCATGACCGACGCCGCCTTCGCCGAACGGGTTCTGGCCGAAGGCCTCGGCATCCGCCACGCCGCCGTCGGGTTCGACTTCACCTTCGGCAAGGGCCGCTCCGGCTCGCCCGAGGGTCTGCGCGCCTATGGCGAGCGGCTGGGCTTCACCGTGTCGGTCGCCGAACGGCTGGATGACGCGGACGGGCTGAAACTGTCGTCCAGCGCCGTTCGCGAGGCCCTGAAAGCCGGCGACATGGCCCGCGCCGCCGCCATCCTGGGCCGCCCCTTCGCTATTCGCGGCGAGGTGATCCACGGCGACAAGCGCGGCCGCACCATCGGCGTGCCGACGGCCAATATCGCGCTCGGCGACTATATGCGCCCCGCCTACGGCGTCTATGCGACCCGCAGCCGATTGCCGGACGGACGGGTGATCGACGGCGTCGCCAGCTTGGGCGTGCGTCCCATGTATGCGCTGGAGACCCCGCTGATGGAGGTCTGGCTGTTCGACTTCAATGGCGACCTGTACGGCCGGACGCTGGACACTGAACTGGTCGCCTGGCTGCGTGGCGAGGAGACCTTCGACGGTCTCGACGCCCTGAAGACCCAGATCGACGCTGATGCGGCGGCGGCGCGGGCCGTCCTCAGCCGCTCATAGAGGCCGAAGCTCCGCCGCGAACCGCTTCCAGTTCTGCACATAATGTTCGGCCGACATCTGCAGCACGGCGATGTGCGCCGGGTCACGTTCCCGCACCACCTTGCCGGGCTGGCCCACCACCAGACTGTTGTCCGGGATGATCTTGCCCTCGGTGATCAGCGCATTGGCGCCGATGATGCAGTTTCGGCCGATCTTCACCCCGTTCAGCACCACCGCCCCGATGCCGATCAGGCTGTAGTCCCCGACCTCGCAGCCATGCAGCATGGCCTTGTGTCCGACAGTCACACCGCGCCCCAGCGTCAGCGGTGACCCCATGTCGGTGTGCAGCACGCTGCCGTCCTGAATGTTGCTGTCAGGCCCCACTGTGATCGGATCGTTGTCCCCGCGCAGCACGGCGCCGAACCAGACGCTGGCGTTGGAATGGAGAATCACATTCCCTATCACCGATGCGCTTGGCGCCACCCAGTATTCGCCCTGCGGCGGAAGCTGCGGTTTGCTGTCGCCCAAAGCGTAAATGGTCATCTGTACACCGCCTAATCTTTGAAAAACGAGGGCTTTAACGGATCGCTAACCACGATAGCATCATTCTGTTGATGCGATTCGCGGGTCGCCATTTCGGCCCCGGATCCGAAACCGGATCAAGCCCGATCCGGTCATCAAGTCGGGGCTTTCGCGTGGCGCGTTGGGATCCTGGTTCGGTTGTTCGGCGGCGGGCGCACCCCGTTGCAGACGGCCCTGCTGTCGATCCGGGCCGCCGCTGTGCAGGCCGCGACCTCTTCCTCCCCAAGACCATCCAAGGCGGCGCCCGTTCGGGTCCGCCTTTTTTCATGCCCTGGAGGCGTCCATGACCAAGCGTGCTGCAACCAAGCGTCAAACGCGTGAACACGGAATCCTGGATTCGCGTGATTTCATGGAGGAGTCGAAAGTTCGTCGGCTTCACGCCCCGCATAACGAGCGATCAGGGTGGTCGCCCTATCCTTCGAACGACGACCGCGACCAAGGCTATCTGAAGACGCTGAAGCCCAAGTCCGAGGGCCAGGGCGAACTGATGGAGGCTATCGACCACCACAATCTGGTCATGGCGCTGGGTCCGGCAGGCACGGGCAAGACCTACCTCGCCGTCGCCAAGGCGGTCGAGGCGCTGGAGGCGGGCAAGGTCGGCCGCATCGTCCTCAGCCGCCCCGCTGTCGAGGCCGGCGAATCCATCGGCTTCCTGCCCGGCGACATGGAAGACAAGCTGGCCCCCTATCTGCGCCCGCTCTACGACGCCCTGTCCGATCGTCTGTCGATGAAGCGGGTCAAGGCGCTGATGGCCGAAGGCCTGATTGAGATCGCCCCGGTCGGCTATATGCGTGGCCGCACGCTGAACAACGCCTTCATCGTCGTGGACGAGGCGCAGAACTGCACCTACGTCCAGCTCAAGATGCTGCTGACCCGCCTGGGTTGGCATTCGACCATGGTGGTGACGGGTGATCCGCAGCAGTCGGACCTGCTGCCCGGCATCTCGGGCCTGTCGGACATCTCGGCTCGACTGGAGGCCGTACCCGACATCGCCGTGGTGCGTCTGGCCGAGCGCGACATCGTCCGTCACCCGCTGGTCGCCTCGATGATCGGCGTCCTCTAGCTCTGATCTTGCAGCCGACGCTGGATGGCGTCGGCTGCAGACCCGTTGCACCGCGAAACCAAAAGCCATTGTCCCCGGGCGCACCGCACCGCTAAAGGTCGGCTCGCGGCTGATGAGGGATTTCGATGCGCGTAGCGATGATTGGGACGGGCTATGTGGGCTTGGTGTCCGGCGCCTGTTTCGCCGACTTCGGCCATGTCGTCACCTGCATCGACAAGGACCCGTCCAAGATCGAGCGGCTGGAGCGGGGCGAAATCCCGATCTATGAGCCGGGGCTGGATGATCTGGTCGCCGCCAATGTGCGCGAGGGCCGACTGTTCTTCACCCTGGACGGCGCCGAGGCCATTCGCCGGGCCGACGCCGTCTTCATCGCCGTGGGCACGCCGACGCGCCGGGGCGACGGCCATGCCGACCTGTCTTACGTCCACGCCGCCGCCGAGGAGATCGCCGGCCTGATCGAAGGCTTCACGGTCGTCGTCACCAAGTCGACCGTCCCTGTCGGCACGGGCGACGAGGTCGAGACCATCATCCGCAAGACCAATCCGAAGGCCGACTTCGCCGTCGTCTCTAACCCCGAGTTCCTGCGTGAGGGCGCCGCCATCGGCGACTTCAAACGTCCCGACCGCGTGGTCATCGGCATCGACGACATGACCGGCGACGCTGGCGGCCGCGCGCAGAAGGTCATGAGCGAACTTTATCGCCCGCTGAACCTGAACGAGAGCCCGCTGCTGTTCGTGGGCCGTCGCACGTCCGAGCTGATCAAATACGCCGCCAACGCCTTCCTGGCGATGAAGATCACCTTCATCAACGAGATGGCCGACCTGTGCGAAGCCGTCGGCGCCGACGTCCAGCAGGTCGCGCGCGGCATCGGCCTGGACAAGCGTATCGGCTCGAAATTCCTGCACGCCGGACCCGGCTATGGCGGCTCGTGCTTCCCCAAGGACACAATCGCCCTGGTCCGCACCGCCCAGCAGTATGGCGCGCCGACAAGGCTGATCGAGGCCACGGTCGAGGTCAACGACGCCCGCAAGAAGGCCATGGCCGACCGCGTCGCCGCAACCTTGGGCACCAGCGTCCAGGGCAAGACCGTCGCCCTCCTGGGCCTGACATTCAAGCCGAACACTGACGACATGCGCGATGCGCCGTCGCTGGATATCGCGCCTGCTCTGATCGCCGCCGGCGCGACCGTTCAGGCCTTCGATCCCGAAGGCATGCACGAGGCCGCCAAGCTGTTGCCCGACATCCAGATGAAGGACAGCGCCTATGACGCCGTCGTCGGCGCCGACGCCGTCGTCCTCGTCACCGAATGGGACCAGTTCCGCGCCCTGGATCTGGACCGCATCAAGCTGCTGATGAATCAGCCGGTCCTGGTCGATCTGCGCAACATCTATCGGCCCGAGGACATGAAGCATCGCGGCTTCCGCTATATGGGCATCGGGCGCGGCTGATGGGCGCGCCGATCCTCGTCACGGGCGCGGCCGGCTTCATCGGCATGCACGTCGCCGAGCGTCTGCTGGACCGTGGCGAGCAGGTAATCGGCGTCGATGTCTTCAACGACTACTACGATCCGCGCCTGAAGGCCGCCCGCGCCGCCCGGCTGGAAGGGCTAGACGGCTTCAAGATGGTCCGCGCCGACATCGCCGACCACGCGCAGATGCGCGCCCTCGTTTCAGACGCCGGGGTCAAGCGGATCGTCCACCTCGCGGCCCAGGCCGGGGTGCGCTATTCGCTTGAGAACCCCTTCGCCTATGAGCGGTCCAACCTGGCCGGCCATCTGTCGATGCTGGAGGCCGCGCGACACAACGGCGTGACCCACTTGGTCTATGCCTCGTCCAGTTCGGTCTATGGCGATCGGCCGCTGGAAGGTTCAGGCTTCCGAGAGGACGATCCGACGGTCAATCCCGTCTCGCTCTACGCCGCCACCAAACGCTCTTGCGAACTGATGAGCCAGAGCTACGCCAAGCTCTACGGCTTTCCGCAGTCGGGCCTGCGGTTCTTCACCGTCTATGGCCCCTGGGGCCGGCCCGACATGGCCTATTTCAGCTTCACCCAGAAGATCGTGCGCGGCGAGCCGATCGAGGTCTATGGCGAAGGCAAGATGGCGCGCGACTTCACCTATATCGACGACATCGTCGACGGCGTGATCGCCGTTCTGGACCGTCCCCCCGCGCGGGGCGTCCATGAGATCTACAACATCGGCGACAGCCAGCCCGTCGGCCTGATGGAGATGATCTCCACGCTGGAAACCGCGTTGGGCGTCAGCGCGAACAAGATCATGCGGCCGATGCAGCCCGGCGACGTCACCGCCACCTATGCCGACATTTCAAAGTTGAACGCCCTGTGCGGTTACCAGCCAAAGGCCCCGCTGAAGATCGGACTGGAAAAGTTCGTCGCCTGGTGGCGTCAATACGAGAACGGTTGACGCAAGAAGGCTGGGGGGCCGATGCGACGCGAAATCCTGCCGGCCGGCGCCGCCCTGATGCTGTTCGGCGCAACCGACGCCACGGCCCAGGCTTTGCGCTCGGCTCAGGACGCGCAAATCGACCTCTTCTGCGCAACCGCGCGGTGGCCGTGCGTGACCGGTCGCAACCCGCCTACGACGCGCTCGGTATCCGGGCGGGGGGTTTCACGGCCTTTCCCCGGCTTCGGTCGGGCGTCATCCATGACGACAACATCTTCGCGGCCGAGGACAACCGTCAGCCTGCAACGACCTTGCGCCTGACGCCTGAGGTCGTCGTCCGATCCAACTGGTCGCGCCATGCGCTTGAAACCCGCGCCCGCGCCGAGATCGATCGCAATCTGGACTTCGACAGCGAGAACACGACCGACTGGAGCCTAGGCGGCGCGGGCCGTCTCGACGTTGCCCGAGGCTTCAACATCACCTTGGCGGCCGACTACGCCCACGATCACGAAGCCCGCACGGCCGCCGGCGCCGATCCCGCCGCTCGCCGCCCGATCGCCTTCGATCTGGCCTCCGCATCGCTGGCGGCGACGCGCACACGGGCCCGATTGCGCCTGTCAGCCAAGGCCGCCGTCCTTCGCTTCGACTACCGCGATGGACTGAGCGACGCCGGCGCAGTCATCGAACAGGACGACCGGGATCGCACCGTCGCCCGCCTGACCGGCCGCGCCGACTACGCCCTCTCTCCCGCGACTGCCCTGTTCGTCCAAGTCGCCCGCGATGACCGCGACTATCGAAACGTGGCAGGGTCGCCGGAACGATCTTCTTCCGGCCACGAAGCCTTGGCTGGCGTGGACTTTGAGCTCGGTGCCCTGATCCGGGGCGAGGTCGCCGCCGGATACATACGCCAGGACTTCCAAGACGCAGCCTACGGCGATCTCGACGGCTTCGGCGGTCGTGCGCGCCTGTCGTGGTTTCCGACGCAACTGACCACTTTGACCGCCACCGCCGGGCGCAGCGTCGAGGACACCGGCGTGATCGACTCGGCCGGCGCCCTGCGCACCGACCTGTCGATCGGCGCGGACCACGAACTACTGCGCAACCTGATCCTGACGGCGGAAACGGCGTGGAGTAAGGACGACTACAACGGCCTTGACCGCACGGACACGCGCTTTACCGCCGGCTTCAGCGCCGTCTATCGCCTCAACCGTCGCTACGGTCTGACCGCCGGCGTGACCTTCCTCGATCAATCCTCGTCCGGCGCGGTTGCAGGACCGAGCTATCACTCGACGCGCCTGTCCGTCGCGGTCGTCTCGCAGTTCTGAACACACCGCCAAAGCGCGAAGATTGACAACCTGAAGGCATCATCGCACCACTAGCGGGACGATCACCGTTCGATGGCGCGATGACCCACCACGACACCGCGATCGGCGGTCCCGGCCAGCCGGCGGACGACGCCATCGACCTGCACGCCCTGATCGCCGCCTTCCGCCGTCGTCTCGGTCTGTTCACCGCTGTCGCAGCCGTCGTCTGCCTGATCGTGCTGGCGCTGATGCTGGGCCAGCCGCCGGTCTACACCGCGACCGCCAGCCTCCAGATCAACACCCGCAAGGAACAGGTCGTCGCGGGACAGGCCGTGCTGTCGGCGCTCGACGCCGAGGCGGCCATCGTCGACACCGAGGTCGAGGTTCTGAAGTCACCCCAGCTTGCCGCCCAAGTCGTGCAGACGCTGGATCTGATCCGCGATCCCGAGTTCAACGCCCGCCTGCGATCTTCGTCCCTTACCCTGCGCCTGCCGCGCGCCACGCCTGCGCCGACCGATGGCCAGATCGAGCGTCAACAGGTGATCGACGCCGTCCGGCGACGCCTGACTGTGCGCCGCGTCGGCCTGACCTATTCGATGGCGGTCAGCGTCACCTCCGAAAGTCCGATCAAGGCGGCCCGCATCGCCAACGCCTTCGCCGACGCCTATCTCCAGTCTCAACTGACCGCCAAATTCGACGCTAACGCCCAGGCCAACACCTTCCTGGGCGCCCGGCTGGAAGATCTGCGCCGCCAGGTCGAGGCCGCCGACGCCGCCGTCTCGGCCTACCGGATCGAAAACGGCCTGCTCAGCGCCCAGGGCGCGACCCTGACGGAGCAGGAAATCTCGGCCTACAACCAGCAACTCGCCCTGGCTCGCGCGCAGCAGGCCGAACAGGACGCCCGCCTGCGCACCGCCCGCGCCCAGATGGCGGCCGGCTCCAACGGCGACGATGTGGGCGAGGCCCTGTCCTCTCCCGTCGTCCAGAACCTTCGCGGCCAGCGCGCGGCGATCAGCACCCGTGTCGCGGACCTCTCCGTCCGTTATGGCCCGCTGCACCCCGACATGATCCGGGGACGTCAGGAGCTGTCCGACATCGACGCGCAGATCCAAGCCGAGATCCGCCGTGTCGTCTCGAACCTGGACGCTCAGGCCCAGGTCGCCCGCCAGCGCGCCGCCTGGGTCCAGTCCAGCCTGGACGCCGCGCGCGGCGCCCTGGCCGACAACAACGCCGCCTCGGTGCGCCTGCGCGAACTGGAAGGCGAGGCCGAGGCCGCCCGCGCCATCTACCGCGCCTTCCTGGATCGCTATCGCGAGACCAGCGCCCAGACCGGCGTCGAGCAGGCGGACGCCCGCATCGTCTCGCGCGCCGCGCCCCCGACCGCGCAAAGCGCGCCGAACCTGATGATCGGCCTCGCGCTCGGCCTGATGCTGGGCACGGCGGCGGGAACCGGCGCCGTCATCATCGCCAACGCCATGCAGACCGGGCTTAGCGGCCCCGATGACATCGAGCGCAGGCTGGGCGTCGGCGCCGTCGGCGCCGTTCCCCTCGCCTCATCCGTGGCGACGGCGGAGGATCAGACGCTGCACCCGATCGACCTCGTCGTCCAACGCCCGCTGTCAATCTTCGCCGAGGCCTTTCGGGCTCTACGAACCTCGATCACCCCCATCGTCAGCGTCGTGGGCGAACCGTCCGCGCGCATCGTCGCCGTCACCTCCGCCCTGCCCGGCGAAGGCAAGACCACCACAGCCGTCTGTCTGGCCCGCGTCGCCGCACGCTCGGGCGGACGCGTGCTGTTGATCGACGGCGACCCGCGTCGGCGCGGCGTGACGCGAATGCTGGGCCTGAACCCCGACAAGGGTCTGGCCGAGGTGCTGCATGGCGCAGCGGCCTGGCGAAACGTCCTGGTGCTGGACCCGGCCTCCGGAGCGCAGGTTCTGCCGCTATCAGGATCAGGCCTGTCGGCCGACGACCTGTTCGGCGCCCCGCCGATGACTGCCCTGCTCGACGACCTGCGTCAGGCCTTCGACCTGATCGTCATCGACACCGCGCCCGTCCTGGTCCTCGCCGACGCCCGCATCCTGTCAGCCAAGGCCGACACCGTCATCCTGCTCGCCCGCTGGCGAAAAACCCCAGCGCGCGCCGTCGCCGCCGCGATCCGCATCCTCAGCCAATCCAGCGTTCGCCTTTCCGGCGTCACCCTCAGCCAGGTCGACGTCCGGGCGGAGGCCGGCCGGAACTACGGCCACCACGACTACGACTATCGGGCCTATCGCAAATACTACGCCGCCTGATGCGGACGGAAAGTCAGCGCCCTCAGCCTTCTCGCCATTCGCTCAACGTCTTGCCCTCGGCGTCCTCAAAGGCGACCCGGTCGAGCTGAACGGCGCCGATGCAGATCGGCCTTTGATCCGCATTCACGGCGCGGCAGCGAATGGCGCGACCGTCCGCGAACGCGGTCATTCGTCCCTCAAGCACCAGGCGATAGCCTTGTACGGACGGCGTCAAAGGCTGATCGCCTTCGGCGCGCAGCGTCGCCTCATAAGCCCGGCCGTTGCGCCGCACGGTCCTGGACCCGCCTTCTTTGAAAACAGCCGCCAAGCCCATGGTCTGGGCCGGCGATGGGGCTTCAGGCGAGGCGCCTCCCTGGACCGCCGGACAGGTATCGACGCGCAGCCAGGGGCGGGCCAACCAGAAACCCTCGGCCGCTTCCCAAGTTTCAGCGTCACCCGCGATCAACGCCGATTGGGACCAGTCGCCGGGCGTCAACGTCAGTTTCGCGCTCTCTCGATTTTCGCTCCATGTCACGGTCGCCAAACCGGCTTGCGACGGTCCATTCACGGCGGGACCACCACAGCCGAAGGCCTGGCGCACGACGAAGCGTCGGCCGGCCAGAGACGCGCCTGCGACCTCCTGCCCGGCGGCGAATGCAGAGGCGGCGATGTCCATGGCCTGAAGCAGGCTTGCGCGGTCCAGGATTGGCGCGGGCGCCACGGTCACGACCGGAGTCTGCGCCGGCTCCGCAACAGGCGCGCTTGCTGCGGTCGGCTCACGCTGGCAGGCGCTTAGAAAAATGACGGACGCCGCAAGCGCGACGACCGATGAACGAGGCGGCACAATCGGTTCGAGCATGGAACCACCCTAGCACGTGAACCGCTGACAGGGAGCCAATCTCACGAAATTGGTTGACGCGAGAGACGGGGGACGGTCTGCACGGCATCATGACTTTCGATCAGATCGCGGCGCTCGCCGTTCTTGTCGGCGTTGTCGGCGTCCTCATTCATGGCAAGGTTCGAGCCGATGTCGTCGCCCTGACCGGTGCGGCGGTGCTGCTGTTGCTGGGTGTCGTTCGGCCCGTCGAGGTCCAGGGCGCCTTCGCCAGCCCCGCAGTCATTGCTCTCGCCGGCCTATTCGTGATCGCCTACGCCATCGAGCTGTCGGGCCTGCTTGGCTGGTTGATCCGCCAAGCCACGCAGCTGGCCTCGAGGATCGGCGCTAGGGGCATCTGGATCGTCATCGGCCTTTGCGGATCGGTGGGCGGCTTTTTGAACAACACGCCGGTGGTGGTGCTGGCTGCGCCGGTGATCCGCGACGTGGCGCAGTCGCTTCGGCTGTCGCCCAAACGGTTCCTTATGCCATTGAGCCATGTCACCGTCATGGGCGGGCTGCTGACCCTCATCGGCACCTCGACCAACCTCCTGGTCAACGACATGGCGCGCAATGCGGGACAACCCGTCTTTGGCCTTTTCGAGATAACCCCCGTTGGCTTGGCGATCGCCGTCGTCGGCGGCCTGTGGCTGTATTTCGTCGGCGCGCGCCAGCTTGGTCGGTCCGTCGCCATGGACGAGGCGGAAGCCGCACGACTGGCGGAGATGGAGGAGGCGCGGCAGCGCGCCGAAGCCGAAGCAATTTCAAAACGCCGGCGACGCCTGCCATTCGGCCTTCCCCGTCTTGGCGGATCCCGCAATCAGGCCGATGGCTCCGGCGACGCGCATCTGGGCGACATTGATCTGTACAGCGCGGCGGACCGGCCATTCCGACTTCGCCCGGCGATGATCGCCTTGGGCATCTTCGTTCTGGTGATCATCTCGGCTGCGCTCGGCTGGGCGCCCATCGCCGCCTCCGCCTTCGCCGGCGCTGTCGCCTTGATCCTGCTTCGGGTCATTACGCCCGAAGAAGCCTACGCCGGACTGAGGCCCGAAATCCTGCTGCTGATCGCGGGAATGGTGGTTGTCGGCACGGCGATCGAGGTGACCGGTCTGGCCTCCGCCGGCGCCGACCGTCTGATCGGGTTCATCCGTCCGCTCGGCCCGCTCGGGGCGTTGATCGTGCTGTACGGCGTGACCCTGTTCGCCACCGAACTGCTATCCAATGCGACCGTCGCGGTCCTGATCACGCCCATCGCCGTGGCCTTGGCCGAAAGCCTGGGCGTCGATCCCCGCCCCTTCCTGGTCTGCGTGATGATGGCCGCCTCGGCGGCCTTCGCCACGCCCTTCGGCTATCAGACCAATGTGCTGGTCTTCAACATGGGCGGCTACAGCTACATGGACTTCGTGCGCGTCGGCCTGCCTTTGAACCTGATCACCTGGGTGGCCGCCATGGTGGCCATCCCGATCTTCTTCCCGTTCTGACCTCCCGTGATGGTTGGCAGTCGATCCGCTGCTCGTTACCAACCTTGTGGGGCAAGGCGAGGGGAAGCGCATGGGTATGGGAGCGGTCTTAAGGACGCTGATTTTCGGCAAGGAAGCCGATCGCAAACGACGGTCGGCCAAGGCGGCGCGCATTCGCGCCCTCCCCGACCGGCGCGTGATGGCCGAAAGCTACGTCCCCGCCCTGGCCGCAGAGGGCGGCTGCATACTGTGGGTCGGATGTCGCGAATATACGCTGGACGATTACGCCGCGCTGGAAGCCGGCGGAGGAGAAGTCTGGACGACCGATATTGACGCCGCAGCCGAGCGCTGGGGCCGAAGCGGCCGGCATCGCACCGGCGACGTCTGTGAGGCGGACGGGATTTTCTCCGACCTGAGCTTCGACGCTGTCGTCTGCAACGGCGTGCTGGGCTACGGCGTCGACAGTTCCGAGCAGCAGCAAAGGGCGCTGAAGGCGTTGGCCGCCATCCTTCGACCCGGGGGACGGCTGCTGCTTGGCTGGAACACAGACAAGATCAGCGACCCTGTCGCGGCCGGCTTCACCGAAGCGCACTTCGATCCGGCGCCGCTGGGCGACCGATCCTCACGCGTCCGGTTTGACACCGTGACCCACGTCTACGACAGCTTCGTTCGCAAGGCCTGAGCGGCCGGCTCAGGCGCCGGACTGCGTCCCATGCCGCATTTGGCGCAAAGGCTGGCGAGCGCTCGACGGCGACCGGCCCGAGGATGACCGATCCGCCAAGGTCTCGCGAAGGGCGTCCAGTTCGGCGGCGCGGGCGGCGGGGGCATGCACACGTTCGACGAACGCCTGGCCGGCGCGCGCCAAAGCCAGCCGTTCCGCCGGATTTTCGACGAGGTGGTTCAGCGCCGCCGTGAGCGGCTCCGCGTTTTCGACATCGACGTAGATGGCGTGCTCGCCGCTTGCTTCGCGCAAACCCCCGCGTCCGGACGAAATCAGGGCCGCCCCCGCCGCATGCGCCTCCAGCGCCGCCAGCCCCATCGCCTCACGAACGCGAGACGGTGTGACCGCAATGGCCGCGCGACGCGTCACGGCCCGGACCTCGTCCAGAGACGCGGATTTGTAGATTTCGACACGGTCGCCGAACCGATCCAGCGCGCCGATCAGCGGCGCGGCCCAGTCCCTATGCTTCTCCCAGTCGCCCAGCATCAGGGCGCCGCGCCAGTCGGGATGACGATCAAGCGTCTCGGCCAGGGCGACGCAGAACAGGTCCAGACCCTTGTCGCGCATGGCGCGGCCGGAAAACAGGATCAAGTTCTCGCGCGTGTCCGGCGAGGCGCGCCAGGCCTCGATCGCGATCGGGTTGCAGACCGAAGCGACGCGGTCCACCAGACGCGGATAGTCTTCCGCAAACTCCCGCCCCGCCGCTTGGCTGACGAACACAAGCCGGTCGAAGCGCGCCAGGCGACGACCATAGCGGAAGGCCTCGATGACGTTCTTGGCCGGCTTGATGCGCGTGTGGCGGTAAAGGACGTGGACGGCGGCGGGGAATTGGCGCGCCAGTTCTGACGCCATCTTCAGCTGCTGATGATATTCGACGATGTCCGGCGATACCGCGCGCAGAATGGACGCCACCGCCGCATTGCGCGCCTTGCGTCCCAGGCCGGCCGGCACGGTCTGGATGTTGAGGCCCGGCTGCGGGGGAGCGCCGTCGTCGCAAATCAGCGTGACCGAACGCTTCAGCCGGCTGTGCGCCGCCAGGGTGCGAACCACCGTCTCCATCGAATTGTCCTTGCCAGGACAGAAGCTGCACCCACGGGGCAGAACGACGGCGATACGCATGGTCAACCTTGCTTGCGGACGGAGACGGTCGAAAAGATTTCAGGATGAACGGCGGCGCCGGTGGCGCGGCGACCGCGCGGCCCGTTCAGGCCCAGCAGACGTCGCGCCTTGAAGCCGGCCTTCAGCCAAGGCTCGGCCGCCGACCGGCGGATGCCCTTCACATCGATGAAGGTGACGTCGCCGTGACCCGACAGGGTGTGAAAGCCGTCGCCATACCCGTCCAGCAGATGGCCCGGCTCGACCCGCTTCACGACCGTCGCCGAAAACGCCTCCGGCGTCAGGGCGTCGATCCGCAACAGATTGATCGCCGCCCCGTAGGTCTGGGCGCAGTCCTGAACCGGCAGATGAAGCGCGCCGCCGCAGACGAAAGCCGAACCGCCCGGTCGGGACGTCTCGAATCCGCGCATGACAGGATTGCCGACATGCGACGTCCAGGGACCGGTCAATGCATCCGCGCTGGCGATGTGCAACTCACGCATCGCGCGGTCGTCCGGTCCCGACAAGGCATGGAACATCCACCACCGGCCGTCGTGCTTGACCACCGTCGCATCGATCGCAGCCGTCTGGCCGATCCGGGCCACCGCCTCCCAGCGATCCGGGAAACGCACGCAGCGATAGAGGATCAGGCCGCCGCTCTTGTAGCCCTCCGGCAGCATGTAGAGTTCGCCGCCGTCCTCGATCAGCGTCGGATAGGACAGGTGCCAGGGCTCGGACAGGGCCACGCCCTGCCCCACCAGTCGGTCGTCGGCGTCATACTGGCGATAGTGAATCTCGCCTCGACGCACATGATAGTCGAACGCCTCTACGAAGACGGTCAGCACGCCGTCGCGCATGATCCCGAACGGGTCCGCGACATAGGCATGCGGGCCGCAGTCCGGCAGCCACACGACCTCCTCGGCCCGGGGAGCTTGGTCAATGAAGCTGCTTAAGGGACGGCGGATGAAGCCCGAGCGCCAGAGATCGAACACGACGACGCCCTAGCTGGCCGAGAAGACCGGAACCGTGGAGTCGTCGTGTCCAACCAGCCTGCGCATCTTGATCCTGCTCGTCGCCGTTGCACGGCGCCTTCATGGTCAAGACGGCGCCGGGCGACCCTTGCCTCACGAAAATCGTCACGGCATTGAGGAGGCGAGCCCGGGATTGGCGCACGAGAGGACTTCATCTGCTTGACCGCGCCGTCCGCGCATCCCCTGATCGCCGCCTACCTCGAGCAGCGCGAGGATCTGGCCCGGTTCTGTCGCGCTCGGCTGGGCGGTGCATCGAGCGACATCGATGATGTGTTGCAGGACATCTATCTCAAGGTGGCCGCGCTTGATCCGTCGATCCAGCCGGACAATCCCCGCGCCTTTCTGTTTCGCCTGACCTCCAATCTGTTGATGGACCGTTGGCGTTCCGGTCAGCGCGCAGTCCACCGCGACAGCGAGTGGAGGCGGCTCAACCATGAGGTCGGCGCTAGCGAGGATCTGGAAGGCGCTCCATCCGCCGAGGCGGTCGTCGCCGGTCGTGAAAGACTGGCCTGTCTCGTCGCCGCCCTGGAAACCCTGCCACCCAAGACGCAGACGGTGTTTCGGCTGCACAAGTTCGAGGGCGTGAGCTACGCCGACGTCGCAGCCCAACTCGGCATTTCCCGCAGTTCCGTCGAGAAGCAAATGATGGACGCCCTGCGCGTCCTGGCTCGCAAGGTTCAACCCTGATGCACACAGTTTTCGCGCACTTGGAGACTCTGTCTGAAGGTGGCGGCTTGGCGGCGGCGTCTTGTCATCAGGAGGCAGGTCGCTGGGCGGCCGGCCAGGCCGGGATCGGATGAGCGCACAGACCGACATCGAGGAAGAGGCGCGGCATTGGTTCGTCACCCTGCGTGACGACGATGCGCCCGAATCCGCCTGGCTCGATTTCCAGGACTGGCTCGAGGCCTCGTCGGCGCATGTCGCCGCCTATGACGCCATCGAGAGGCTGTGGGTCGATCTGGACGCCGCCGCGCCGCGGCCCGTGATCGCGCCCGTCGTGAACCTGGCCGAGGCTAGAGTTCGCCGCACGAAGGGCCGCACGTCCTGGCTCGCGGCTGGACTTGGCGTCGCCGCCAGCGTCGCGCTGGCGGTCGGTCTGTCGTTCTGGCTCGTGCCTGACGGGCGAACCTATGCGACGACCGACGCGCCGCTCACCGTCGCGCTGGAGGACGGATCGCACGTCTATCTGAACCGCCACTCGTCGCTGGGCGTCCGTTTCGAACGCGGCAGGCGGTCGGTCGCCCTGACAAAGGGCGAGGCCGCTTTCGATATCGTCCACGAACCGTCTCGTCCCTTCGTCGTCGCCGCAGGCGATCAGTCGCGGAGAGGAAGAGAAGATCGGCCTCCGGCGTCGCCTTCAGGAAGCCGAGGACTGCGAACATTCCGTCTAGGGCGCGTCGCAGTGATCCGGCGGCAGGACTGAGCATGTGGCATTCGTCGAAGACCAGCAGACCGACGTCATAGAAGGCCGCGTCGCCCAGACTGAGCCTCGCCAAGCACATCTCGGGCATCATGACCTCGATCCGGGCCGGGGAAGCAAGGCTCAGCAACAGAAGGTCAAAATCCGTCGTGACAGATCCATCGATGATCTCGTCTGGGAAGGCTTCCGCCTATCGGTAGCCGACACGCTGACTGTCAGGCACGGACCGTTTTTAACGGTTAAAAAGGCCTGCACAGCCGAAATCAAGCGCAAACCCCTTGGCGGGTAAGATGGTGGGTGACCTGCGCAACCAGGAAAAAAGTTTTGCAAAAACAACGCACATGGCGGACAGAGAGGGATTCGAACCCTCGGTAGGCTTTCACCTACACACGCTTTCCAAGCGTGCGCGATCGACCACTCCGCCACCTGTCCGTTTCACGCTGCGTCTTGCGCGCCGCCGGAGGTCGATCCGGCGGGAGGCGGGCCTGATAGAACACACTTGCCCCCTCGGCAAGCGCCTCTCGCATCCCCATATGGACTTCAACGCCATTTTCCGATGAGAGAGCCGCAAATGCTGTTCAAGAAGACCGCCGAAATGCCCACGCCCGAGACCGCCTTGCCCGGCCGCGCCGAGCCGCTGGACACCGATGTGAACCACTATGTCAGCGGCCATCCGCTGAAGGGGCCCTATCCCGACGGTTTCCAGACCGCCACCTTCGGCATGGGCTGTTTCTGGGGTGTGGAGCGCATCTTCTGGCAGTTGCCGGGGGTATGGGTGACGTCGGCCGGCTATTCCGGCGGGATCACGCCCAACCCGACCTATGAGGAGACCTGCACCGGCCGGACGGGTCATACCGAGGTGGTCAAGGTCGTGTTCGACCCGAGCGTCATCACCTACGCCGAACTGCTGAAGACTTTCTGGGAGAACCACGACCCGACCCAGGGCATGCGCCAGGGCAACGACATCGGCACCACCTATCGCTCGGCCATCTACACGCTGAACGCCGAGCAGCAGGCCGAAGCCGAGGCGTCGCGCGACGCCTATCAGGCCGCCCTGACCCAGGCCGGGCGCGGGACGATCACCACCGAGATCGAGCCGGCGAGCGACTATTTCTACGCCGAGGGCTATCACCAGGGCTATCTGGCCAAGAACCCGGCCGGATACTGCGGCATCGGCGGGACCGGCGTGGTTTGCCCCATCGGGGTCGGCGTCGACGCCTGACCCAAGCGACGGCCGCCGGGTTTCAACCGGCGGCCAGTCGGACTATGGATCGGCGAAAATGGGAGCGCTCATGTCCGCCTTCGTCCATCCTGACGAGATCCGCAGCCGGTTTTCGGCCGCCCTGTCCGCCATGTACCGGGCCGAGGTGCCGCAATACGGCGACCTGCTGACGCTGGTGGCGGACATCAATGCGCAGACGTTGAAGGCGGATGCCGGCGGCGCGGACCGGCTGGCGGCGTCCGGCGAACTGGCGCGTCTTTCGGAGGAGCGCCACGGCGCTATCCGCGTCGGCACGGCAGACGAACTGGCCACGATCGCGCGCGCCTTTGCGGTCATGGGGATGGAGCCGGTCAGCTATTACAACCTGGCCCCCGCCGGGGTGCCGGTGCATTCGACCGCCTTCCGCCCTGTCGATCCGGCAGCCCTGGCGCGCAATCCGTTCCGGGTCTTCACCTCGCTGCTGCGGCTGGAGTTGATCGAGGACGACGCCTTGCGCGCGGAGGCGGCCGAGACGCTGGCCCGCCGCGACATCTTCACCCCCGGCGCGCGTGAGTTGATCGAGACGGCGGAGACCGCCGGCGGTCTGGACGAGGCTCAGGCCGATCGTTTCGTCTCCGAACTGTTGGAGACTTTCCGCTGGCACGCCCAGGCGACCGTCAGCGCCCAGACCTACGAACGGCTGGTCGCCGCCCACCGTCTGATCGCCGATGTGGTCAGCTTCAAGGGGCCGCACATCAACCACCTGACGCCACGCACGCTGGATATCGACGCGGCCCAGGCGGCCATGCCCGCACGCGGCATTTCGCCTAAAGAAACCATCGAGGGTCCGCCCGCCCGCGCCTGTCCGATCCTGCTGCGCCAGACCAGCTTCAAGGCGTTGCAGGAGGCAATCACCTTCCCCGGCGCCGACGGCCCCACGGCGGGCGCCCACACCGCCCGCTTTGGCGAGATCGAACAGCGTGGCTGCGCCCTGACCCCCTCCGGTCGCGCCCTGTATGACGAGGCCCTGGCGAAGAAGGACTTCTCCGCCCTGCCCGACGACTGGGACGCGCTGCGCCGCGCAGACCTCGCCTGGTTCCGTTATCGCGCGACGCCTGAGGGGCTCGCCGCCCGCGCCGAGACCGCCGATCTAGACGCCTTGATCGCCTCGGGCCACGTCGTCGCCGAGCCCATCACCTACGAAGACTTCCTGCCTGTCAGCGCCGCCGGCATCTTCCAGTCCAACCTGGGGTCGGAGGCCCGCGAAACCGCCTATGCCGTCGATCCCGCCAAGGCCGATTTCGAACAGGCGCTGGGTCGCCTGGTCCAGGATGAGATGGCCCTGTACCGCGCCGAACAGGACGCCTCGATCGCAACGACGCTGAAGGCCTTGGGCCTGACGGGGATGGTCTAGTCCGTTCAACCGGATGCGGGGCTGGCGGCGCCCCGCGTCCATCCGGCGTCTTGCCTGATGCGCAGACGCGGATCATAGACGCGGCCGTGAACCCGCCCGTTTCCCCGACCCAGCGCCGTTACGATCTCGACTGGATCCGGGTCGGCGCCTTCGGCCTGCTGATCCTGTATCATGTGGGCCTGGTTTACGGGGTCTATGACTGGCACATCCACAGCGCCCACACCTTCGAGTGGATGCGTGAGGCGATTCTGGTCACCAATCCCTGGCGGCTGACCCTGCTGTTTCTGGTGTCGGGCGCCGCCCTGCGGTTCATGACCTTCCGGCGCACCCCGCGCGAGGTCGCCCGCGCCCGGTTCGAGCGGCTGGTCCCGCCCCTGATCTTCGGCGCCCTGGTTCTGGTGCCGATCCAATCCTGGATCGAGTCGATGGACAAGGGCGGCTGGCCCGGCGGCGTCGCCGGCTTCGTCGCCTGGCTGGGTCATGAGTTCGGCTGGAGCGGTCTCGCCGACGGCGTGCCGGTCAACCATCTTTGGTTCATCGTCTATATCGCCGTTTACAGCCTGATCGCCGTCGTCCTGTGGCGTCAGCCCGGCCTGATCGAGCGCTTGGGCAATGGGCTGGAAAAGGCGCTGACAGGCCCGCGCCTGCTGATCCTGCCGATCCTCTATCTGTTCGCCATCCGGTGGCTGCTCTTTCCCTGGTTCGGCCTGACCAACACCCTGCACAACGACTGGTACAACCACGCCCTGTCGCTGGTCGCCTTCCTGTTCGGCTTCAGCATCGTGGGGCGCGAAAGCCTGTGGCGCACGATGGAGCGGTATCGCTGGATCGCCCTGGCCCTGGCGGCCGTCGCCCTGCCGATCATGATGGTCCAGGTCTGGCATCCCGGCGCGCGCGCCTTCTGGGGCGTGCCCAAGGCCGCCGTTTACGGCGTCGACCAATGGGCGGTGATCGTCGCCATCCTGGGCTTCGGCTATCGCCATCTGCGCGACCGGGGCGGCCCTGCACTCAACTATCTGACGCAGGCGACCTTTCCCCTCTATCTGGCGCACCAGACGGTGCTGGTCGCGGCCGTCTGGATCATCCGCCCGGCGAACCTGCCGGCGCCGGTCGAACTGCTGTCCCTGATCGCCATCACCTTCGTCGGCAGCCTGGCGATCTATGAGGTCGTGCGGCGCATCCCGGCCATTCGCCCGCTGTGGGGGCTGAAGCCGCTGGACGGCCGGCCCTGGCCGCTGGACCTCCAGGCCCTGCTGAAGCCGCAGCTTCGCTATCACCGCCGTCGTCGGCTGCTGGGCGTGGGCGTCGCAGCCCCGCTTCTGGCCCTGACGGTGGTCGCCGTGGCCATCCTGGCCTACCCCGGCTTCAACAATGCCACTCAGTATCTGAGCGAATTGGGCGGGGCGACGGCCAAGGCGCCGATCATCTTCAACGGCGGGGTCTTCGTCGCCGGCGTCATGGCCGGGCTGGCGGGGATCGGCTTCGGCCTGGCCATCTACGCCCTGACCGGCGCGCGGGTCGCGGCCTGGGTCATCGCCATCGTCTTCATCCTGGCCGGCGGCGGCATGTCGGCCTCGACCCTGTGGCCCTGGCCCGATCCGCGCCACATGGTCATCAACCTGGCCCTCGGCATTCAGCTGGCGCCGATGCTGCTGCTGTGGGGGCTGGCCAAACGTCGGGACCTGCCGCGCCTGAAGCTCTTCCTCGTCGTCACCTTCGTCGTCATGGCGATCCTGACGGTCCTGACCAAGCACCTCGTCTTCCCGGGCACGGTCAACGACGCCAACGTCGGCTGGTGGGAGCGTCTCTACGCCATCGTCCTGGTCTGCTGGGTGGGGGTTGCAGCCTGGGTGCTGGACCGTAAACTGCTGTCGGTCGCCACGGAGTCGCCGCACGGTCGCCCGGCTGCCGCCCCGTTCGACGTTCCGGCCTGACTTCACCCCCATATTTTTTGGTTTCATCAACATTGCGTGATTGAAAATCGCGCGAATGTGATCGATTATGCAGGTCGTGTTGCAGTGCAGCACTCCGCGTCGTCCCCAGCCCTCGGGAGGACATCCGGTTCACTCGAGGGCGTCCAGAGCGGCATGAACAAGCTGGCGATCCGGCCTGTCGAACAGGCTGAAATCGAGACGACGATCCACGGCGCGCAAACGCCGAGCTGGTCGTGGCTGCCCGACGAGGCGCCGCTGGCCATGCCGGTCCAGTCCCTGTCTGCGCCCGACGCCGTCGCCGACGTGACGCCCGCGACCTCGCCGCGCACGGTGGCGACGCGCCGCCTGGCCCTGCTGGCCGGCACCATCGTCCTGACCGGACTGTCGGCCATCACCCCCTTCTACCTCTATGCCCGCAAGGGTTGGGACGGCACCGAGATCCTGGCCTTCAGCCTGTTCATGGTCCTGATCACCGCCATCTCCTGCTGGTTCGTCAGCGGCCTGATGGGCCTGTTCGTCATGCTGCGCGGCAAGGATCAGGCGGACCTCGCCTTCTCGCCGCATCCGCCGATGCCGCGCACCCGCACGGCCCTGCTGATGCCGCTGTACAACGAGGACGCCCGCTCGTCCTTCGCGCGCCTGTCCCAGATCGATTCCTGCCTGGCGCGTCTGGGCGCCTCGTCGGCCTTCGACATCTTCGTGCTCAGCGACTCGACCAAGGAAGACGCCGCCGCCGCCGAGCGTTCGGTCTTCCAAGCGTTCCGCATGGCCGCCAACTCCAAGGCCTTCTACCGTCGCCGCACCGACAACGCCGAGCGCAAGGCCGGCAACCTGGCCGAATGGGTCCGTCGTTTCGGCGGCGCCTATGAGAACATGATCGTCCTGGACGCCGACAGCACCATGGCCGGCGAAACCCTGCTGCGCATGGTCGACGCCATGGAGCGCAATCCCGGCGTCGGCCTGATCCAGACCGCCCCGGTCATCATCAAGGCCCGCACCATCTTCGCGCGCGTGTCGCAGTATTCGGTGCGCCTGTACGGCCGCGTCGCCGCTGCCGGCCTGGCCTACTGGACCGGTTCGGAATCCAGCTACTGGGGCCACAACGCCATCATCCGCACGCGCGCCTTCGCCGCCTGCTGCGGCCTGCCACACCTGAAGGGGCGCAAGCCCTTCGGCGGTCACATCATGAGCCATGACGTGGTTGAGGCCGCCCTGATGCGCCGCGCCGGCTGGGCCGTCCACGTCACCGCCTCGCTGGACGGATCGTGGGAAGAGACCCCGCCGTCGATCACCGACTTCATCCGCCGCGACCACCGCTGGTTCCAGGGCAACCTCCAGCACCTGGGCCTGATCACGGCCAAGGGCCTGTCGCCGATGAGCCGCCTGCAGCTGCTGATGGGCTGCATGGCCTATCTGTCGTCGCCCCTGTGGCTGGCGTCGCTGATGGTCGGCCTGTTTATCCAGATGTTCTATCCGGTCGACTGGACCAGCTTCTTCTACATCCTGAACCCCCAGTTCACGCCCTTCATGCTGGCCTCCTTCCTGTCCGGCGTGCTGCTGATCGGGCCCAAGTTCATGGGCGCCGCCCTGGTCCTCAGCCGCCCGGCCGAGCTGCGCGCCTTCGGCGGCCGTCGCGCCATCGCCAAGGGCATGGCGGCCGAGATCGCCCTGTCCGCCATCCTGGCCCCCATCCTGATGGTCGCCAACACCAAGGCCTTCATCCAGATCGTCTCGGGCCACGACACTGGCTGGTCGACCCAGCAGCGCGAGGCCGACGGCCTGGCCTGGTCGGACGCCTTCCGCGCCATGCGCTGGCAGATGATCGCCGGCGTGGGCTTCCTGATCCCGCTGGCCGTCCGTCCCGACCTGGCCACCTGGTTCGCCCCGATCGTTCTGCCGCTGCTGCTGGCCGCCCCGATCACCGTCTGGACCTCGCGCGTCCGCTCGGGCGACAAGCTGGCGGCCAAGGGCTATCTGGTCACCCCGGTTCAGGACGGCGCCAGCGTCTCGCCGGCCGTTCTGCACACGCCGCGCTCGCCGCTACGTGCGGTCGCCGGCGGCGTTCTGGCCCCCGTCGCCGCCCCGGCGATGGTCCCGGCCCGCGCGCCGGAACTCTGATCGATCCAGAACCGATGCGTGGCGGCCACAGCGCCGCCACAACCGTTACGGTCAAGCTCGACGGCTGAAGGGTTCGCGTTCACTCTTGGATTTCAGCCACCTGCTGCGGACTGATTCCATGACCAAGAAGACCAGCGCCGACACCAAGCCCGACCTGCGGATCGTCGAATCCGAGTCCGCCGTCTATGACCTGATGCGCGCGCCCGAAACCACGGCCGACCGCGTCAAACGCCTCCAGCTCGAAGCCCACGCCCTGGCGCTGGAAGAGATCGAGGCGCTGGAACGGCTCCTGCTCGAGGCCGCCGCCAAGGCCAAGGCCATCGCGGACGGCGGCGACGCCTATCCGGTGGGCGCGCGCGAGATCGCCTCGCGCCTCGCCGCCGATCTGCCGACCAAGGCCGAGACCATCAAGACCATCGTCCACCGCGTCGGCTGAAAAACCGAAGCTGGGCCGTCGGAACGACCCTCGCACCCGTCCGCTTTCCTGAAGACCCCATCTTCAGGAGACGACATCCATGGACGACCGGACTAACGCGCGCGCCGAAGACATCGCCGATCAGGAACGCGCCATCCAGCGCGACATCGACGCCAAGGACAAGACGGCCGGCGATGACAAACCGTCCGGCGCGATGCAGGCCGGCGCCCGCCCCTATCCCGAACCGCCCTTCCCCAAACAACATCAGACCAAGCCGGGCGACGAGGCGGCGCTGGATCCCGCGCCCCTCTATGATGCACCCTTCTGGAAGGGGTCAGGCAAGCTGGACGGGTTCGCCGCCCTGATCACCGGCGCGGATTCCGGCATCGGCCGCTCTGTCGCCGTCCTGTTCGCGCGCGAGGGCTGCGACGTGGTCATCTGCCATCTGGACGAGGACGCCGACGCCGAAACCACCAAGACCGCCGTCGAGGCCGAGGGGCGCCGCGCCGTCGTGCTGAAAGGCGACGTGTCCGATCCCGCCTTCGCCGAGATGGCGGTCAAGGCCACGCTCGACGCCTTCGGCCGCCTGGATGTCCTGGTCCCGAACGCCGCCTTCCAGGAACACGTCCCCGCCTTCGAGGACCTGACCTACGAGCATTTCGATCGCACGCTGAAGACCAACCTCTACGGCTATTTCAACATGACCAAGGCGGCGGTCCCGCACATGAAGGCCGGCGGCGCCATCGTCATGACCGGCTCGGTCACGGGTCTGATGGGCAACAAGGATCTGCTGGACTATTCCCTGACCAAGGGCGGCATCCACGCCTATGCGCGCTCGCTGGGCACGCATCTGGCGCCGCGCGGCATTCGCGTGAACGTCGTCGCGCCCGGCCCGGTCTGGACCCCGCTGAACCCCGCCGACAAGGATGCCGAGGCGACCTCGAAGTTCGGCGCCGACACGGTGATGAAACGCCCGGCCCAACCCGAGGAAATCGCGCCCGCCTACGTCTTCTTGGCCTCGCCCCAGATGTCCAGCTTCATCACCGGCGAAATCCTGCCGATCATCGGCGGCTACGCCGGCGGCTAGGGACGCCAACTTCCTCGTCCAACGCCGTCACCCTAGGCCTTATGCCTACGGTCCATACTCCCGGTTCATCCGGTAACGCGCCACGCCAAACACCGTGAGTATAGATCCTCGCCACGAGGGCGAGAATGACGGCGTTAATGGAAGGTCAGGCCAAGACGTCGTCGTAATCGGGATGCCGCTTGTGCCAGGCGACGGCGTAGCTGCAACGCGGAAACAGCTTCAGCCCCGTCTGGCGCGCATGATCGGCCAGCGACTGCATGAACCGCCCCGCCGCGCCCGATCCGCGCAGCGATGGCTCGGCCTCGACATGCAGGATGATCCGGGCATCGCCCTTCACGGCATAGTCGGCCCAGACCAGGCCCGCGCCCTTGTCGTCGTCGAACGCCTGTTCGAACCGGTTGTCGCCTTCGACGTCCTTGAACTGTCCCATCGGGTTCTCCTTTGACGGATCAACCGCCAAGGCCGTCGGGACGTTCCGTCATGTTCAAATCGGCCCTTAGATCGGCTTGTCGTTCAGCAGATTCAGCAGGCCGATCACGCTCTTGACCGTGAACCAGACGCTCAGAAGGAACCAGGCCAGCAGGAACAGCAGCAGGAACGGAATGCCGATCAGCACCACCGACGCCAGGGCGCTGACGAAGATCCCGACCCAGGCCGCGATGGTCCACCAGAAGACCGACCAGAACAGCCGGATCTGCGCCTCGATATGCTGGCGCGCCACACCCGTCGCCGTCCCGCGCGTGACATAGGACACCACCAGCCCGATCAGAACCAGCACATTGGCGCTGGGGATCGACATGATGAACAGAGCCCAGGCGATCAGCGCCCCGACCTTGCCCTCGGACGGCTGCCCGGCGATGAAATTGGGTTCGTTCGTCATCGTCGGTCCTTCAGAACAACAGGCTGCGGGGGTGAGGAACGGCCTGTCCGCTCTTCAGTTTCAGCACCCCGAACGCGCCGCGCGCCAGAACCCAGATCGCCAGGGCGAACAGCACCAGCACGCCGATGTTGACCACGATCAGAAGGGCACCGACGACCGCCGCCCCGACCGCACCGACGATGGTGCGCTGCTGATAGACGGCATGGCTGTGCTCCAGCGGATCCGTCGACCCATCGCGCCGCATCACCGCAAGCAGGGCCACCAGGCACGACACGCCCAGCGTCGGCACCGCCAACAGGATCAGCACATAGATCGCATACAGCCGCATCGGCACGACCGGTCCTTCGCGGCGCGGCGCGGCCTCGGCCGTCAGACGCTGGCGCACCGCGCGCACGGCCGGCGCCGGCTCGGCCTCGACAGGCGTCGGCTCGGACCGGGGCGGAAACGGGGCCGTCGGCCGGGTCGTCGGGCCAGACCGGTCGAAAGGCCCTGGCCCCGGCGCCAATTCGGGCGGGTCGAACAGGTCCGGTTCGCGCTCGTCTGTGGGAAACGGCTCCGGCTGGCGCTCGCGCGCACGGCCCGCCAGCGACGCGGGCGAGACGAAGCCGACCTCGGCGTCATGATCGTGGTCGTGATCGCGGGGCGCTGTTGGGTCTTTCGGATCGCCGGGTTCGGCCATGAACAACGCTTCTGTCACGCCGGACGCCCGGCTGGAATCTGGCGACAACAATGGCGGTCGGCGCGGCGCGAAGCAACCGCCCTTACCGCCCCAGCACGATCTCGCAGCCCGGCGCCGCCACCGCCGCCAAGGCGCCCGGCTTTTCGATCCGCACCGTGGCGCGCTGCACCCGGCCGTCCTCCAGGCATGCCCGCGCCAGCCGTTCGGCGAAGGTCTCGACCAGCCCCACATGTCCCTCGGCGGCGATGGCGCGCGCGGCGTCGGCCACGGTTTCATAGTTGATGGTGTCGCCCAGCCGCTCGATGGGGCGTGGCTCCAGCTCCAGCGTCACATCGATCACCAGCCGCTGCAGCCGCCCTTGCTCATGGTCATAGACCCCGATCCCGGCCTCGACCTCCAGCCCGCGCACGAACACGCTCAGCCGCTCGAAACGCAGCCGATCGTCCGCCGGAACAGGCGTCGCCAGAGGAGAGGAAACCACGCGCTACTCCTGAATGTCGGGGGTGCGCCAGGCCAGATGCTGGCCCCCGTCGACGGCGATCATCTGGCCCGTGACCATCCGGGCGTCAATCAGCCACAGCACCGCCTCAGCCACCGCCTCGGGGCTGCCGGGCGTTTCCAGCAGGGTGGCGCGCGCCTCGGCGGCGAACTCTTCGGGCGTCTGGTGGATAGACGGCAGGGTCGGCCCCGGCCCCACCCCATTGACCCGTATGCCGGGCGCCAACGCCTGGGCCAGGGTCTGCGTCGCCCACCACAGGCCGTTCCGCGACAGGCTGTAGGAGAAGAAGCGCGGATCCGGCTTCAGCACCTTTTGGTCCAGCAGATTGACGACGGCGCCCTCGACAGCCTGGGCGGCCAACGCCTCGGCCAGCACGATCGGCGCCCTCAGATTGGTGTCGAGATGCAGGTCCCAGCTGTCGCGCGTCAGCGCGCCGATCCGGTCGTCCTCGAACACCGAGGCGTTGTTGACCAGCACGCTGACCGGCCCCAGCGCCTCGACCGCCGCGGGGATCAGCGCCCGCACCCTGGCCTCGTCCGTCAGGTCCGCCTGCAACAGGCACGCGCGTCGTCCCAGGCCCCCGATCTCGTCGGCCAGGGTCCGGGCATCGTCGCCCGACGCATGATGATGGATCGCCACGTCGAACCCGGCCTGGGCCAGCTTCAGACAGATGGCCCGCCCGATCCGCCGCGCGCCGCCCGTGACCAGGGCGACGCCCCGCTCAGAGCGAGCAGCCGCCTCAGTCAACCCGACCGAACTCGAACACGTTGAACGCCGCCAAAACGGCGATGAAGCCGAAGATGATGCCGAGAGCCAGCATGGAATGCTCCTGTTGTCTGCCTTCGATTAGAGCGGACCGGGGCGGGGTTCAAGCGGGGAAGCATTCGGAGACTGGATGGCAAAAACTGACATTAGGCGGTGGATCAAACCGTCCCTTTAAGCGGGTCTGCTTTGCGAACCGGATTTCATGGTGTTTGGTGGCGAAAAGAGGTGACCCATGGTTGCGCGCTCGGAAACCGAGATCTTTGAGAGCCTTCGCGAACTTTGTGGGTCGCCTGGGTTCGTGCACGCGATTGCCTACTTCAGCTTCCGAGACAATCTAATCCGGTATGGCAAAACACTGGACCGTGAAGCCATGGAAAGCCAGCACGCCCCAGAGCGTCTGGTACGCACCGAGATAGCGACATTAAACGGGCTCCTCATTCAACACCCTGTCGATGAAGTCGTGCCCGAGCCGGAAATGCTTCAGGCTTACATCGATCGCGCCCAAGCGCTTCTTCAGGAGCTGCATCATGCTCTGATGGAGCCGTGGAAAGACGCCTTTACTATTAAGGAGGGAGTTCTCACCTCCACAAGCGATAGTTGGGCAGGCGCACACCTTCGAGAGCCCATCTTTTACTCAGGTGAGTCCGCTTACGGTTTTCAGTATCGCGCCTTGGCCATAGAACGATATCGCGGTGACAACGCTTGGCTGTTGGCCAAGAAGGGCTTCGAGATTGAGGACGCCGTGGCTGTGGCGGAAATGGCGTCGATATTACTGTCCGAGCGTCAGGTCTCGCTCATGAAGTCGATGCGGCGTATCAAAGGCAATGAATTGACGATGCTTTCAGGATTTCTCCTGACCGCGCAGGAACTGAATGCTCGTCTTGGAATCTCTCTAGATCGGATACAGGCTGTTCTTGACGCTTTCACCCTTACAGACGGTGAAATGAACCCAACTTTCATCGGCCTGAATGATTTCAATGTAGCGAACGCCATGCCGTTAATTCGATGGTCAGGCGGTCGTTATCTTCTACTTCAGCACTACAGCCTGCTGGAGTCGATATACGAGAGCCCCACCTTCTGGATGATGAAGGACAAGGATTATTTGCCCACGGCCATCAAACGGCGCGGCGCTTTTACAGAAAGTTTTGTAGCAACGTGTCTTGAAAGGGTTTTCACGCCCCAGCGGGTATTTCGGAATATCGACATCTACCGACCCAATGGAAACCGTCTGGGGGAGATCGATGTGCTCGTTGTCTTCGGACGCCATGCTATTCTAGTTCAAGCGAAGTCCAAACGCCTTACGATAGAGGCGCGCAAGGGCAACGACTTGCAGATCAAGGAGGACTTCAAGAAAGCGGTGCAGGATGCGGCGGACCAAGGGTTCGAGTGCGCTGAAGCTCTTCTTGATTCCTCCTTCAAGCTCAAAACCGCCGAGGGCGAAACGATTGAGCTGCCTCGCGACTTCGAAGTGATTCAGCCCTTTTGTGTCGTCTCGGATCATTACCCGTCACTCGCCATCCAAGTGCGAGAGTTTCTTAACGCCCGTTCCAGCGACCGCATCGCGGAACCCGTCGTCGTTGATGTGTTCGCGCTTGACGTCTTGGCGGAGATGCTTTCCACGCCGCTCCACTTCTTGCATTATCTGACGCTCAGGACCCGGTTCGGCCACAAGGTCTCCGCAGGGCATGAGTTGACATTGCTCGGCTATCATCTCGCACGAAATTTTTGGTTCGATGGCGAAAACACCCTCGTGATGCTGACAGACGATATTGCCATGCATCTGGACATCGCGATGCTCGTGCGGCGCGAGGGGCTGCCCGGTAAAAGGACCCCTGATGGTATCCTGACGCGATTAAAGAACACCACTTTTGGCGGATTGATTGATCAGATCGAAGAGAGCGATGACGCCGAGGCGATCGATATCGGCTTGGAGCTCCTACAGCTTGGGGAGGAGACTGCCCGCGCTTTGACGGCGGGGATAGACAAGATGGCAGCGGCGGCGCGGGCCGATCGTCGGCCCCACGACTTGTCCTTGGCTTTGGGCGAGAGCGACAGCGGCCTAACAATCCATTGCCGCTATGGGCAGGACCAAGACGCAGTGGGCCGGCTGATCAACCACTGCAATGTTCGCAAGTATCATGCTCGCGCAGACAGCTGGTATGGCGTAATCCTCGATCCAGACACCAAGAAGATCGTCATCTCTGTGGGATCACGCACTCCGTGGGTCTTCGACCCGGACATGGCGCAGGCACTCATCAAAAGACCGCCGCCGCCACCGACACCTTGGAGCGCGATCAATTCAGTTGGCGCCGCACGCGTGGGCCGAAACGCAATATGTCCTTGCGGAAGCGGCAAAAAGTTCAAGAAATGCTGTCTGACAAACTGAACAGAGCTAAACAACAGCGCCAGAGCGGTTTTCAGGGCTTTGAACTAGAAAATCCATGACCTGGCGCATCCACGTCGAACCCTTCACCCGTCCCCTCTTCTTCGCCTGGTCACGCCTGACGCGCGGCAAGACGCTGGGCGTGCGGGCGGTGGCGGTGGATGCGGACGGGCGGGTGCTAATGGTCCGGCACACCTATCTGGCCGGCTGGTGGTTGCCGGGCGGCGGGGTGGATCGGGGCGAGACGACCCAGGCCGCCGTGGTGCGCGAACTGCACGAAGAGGCCGGGCTGATCGCGCGGGCGGCGCCGCGCCTGGTGTCGATCCATTCCAACGAGCGCTTCTTTCCCGGCGATCACGTCGCCGTCTTCCGCATCGACGCCTTCGATGTGGGCGAGCGCACCAGCCACGGCGAGATCGCCGAGATCGGCTGGTTCTCGCCCTCCGCCCTGCCCGACGACGTGAACCGGGGCTGTCGCGCGCGTCTGGACGAAATCTTCGACGGCGCCCCGGTCGATCCGGACTGGTGAGACGGAAACCGCCCTTCGCTCCGTTGAAGAACGGTCAAGCCTGTTCGAAAGGATCGCACCATGCCTCTCTCGCGTCGCCTGGCCCTTATCGGCCTGGCCGTCAGCGCCACCCTCCCCGCCCACGCCCTCGCCCAAACCCGCAGCGATCGTCGACAGCGTCGCATGGCGCCCTCCGGCCCGGTTGTCGCACCCGCCCATACCTTCACCTTCGGTCCCGACCCGCTTCAGGCCTACGATCTCTATGCGGACAGAGGGACGGGACCGATCCTGATGTTCGTGCACGGCGGCGGCTGGTCACGGGGCGAACGGACCAATGTCGCCGCCCTGCCTGACTATGCCCAGCGCCACGGCTTGACTCTGGCCTCGACCAGCTATCGGCTGGCTCCCGCCGTCAGCGCGCGCGAGTCGGCCCTGGATGTCACCGCCGCTGTCGCCGATCTGAAGCGCCGCCTGCCCGGACGGCCGATCTATCTGCTGGGGCATTCGGCCGGGGCCCATCTGGCCGCGCTGGTCGGAATCGATCCCGAATACCTCGGCGCAATTGGGGCGAAGCCCTCGGATCTGGCGGGGGTGATCCTGCTGGACGGGGCCGGCTATGACGCCACAGCCGCGCGCGGGACCGGCCCGGTCGACCATTGGCTGGGCCGGACCTACGATCAGGCCTTCGGCGATCAGGCCGCCGCCTTGTCGCCTACTCTGCTTATCCGCCCCGGCGTGACCTATCCGCCCTTCCTCATCTTCCACGTCGCCCGCCGCCAAGATTCGACAGCCCAGAGCCGCGGCCTGGCTGAGGCCCTGATCCAGGTCGGGGGACGCGCCGAGGTCATCGCCGCCCCGGACGACAGCCACATGACCATCAAGCGCGACTTCGGCGTCGCCGGCGATCCGGAAGGGGAACGCGCCGCCCGCTTCATCCGGGGGTAACAATCGGCGAGCGCCATGCTAGCCAAGGGCCATGAACCCGTCCCTGCTCGCCATCCTCGTCGTCATCCTGGCCGGCGGCGCCACCGCGCTTCAGGCCCCGACCAACGCCAAGCTGGCGACCGCCGTGGCCTCTCCGGTCAACGCCGCCTTCATCTCCTTTGCGGTCGGGACCACGGCGCTGGGGATATTGGCGGCGATCCTGCACACCCGGCCGGACATGGCGGCGACGCGGGCCCTGCCCTGGTACGCCTGGCTGGGCGGGGCCTACGGCGCCTGTTTCGTGGTCGCGGCCGCCTGGGGCGTGCCGCGCCTGGGCGTGGCCATGACCATCACCCTGATGGTCGGGGGCCAGCTGCTGCTCAGCCTGGCGCTGGATCATTTCGGGGCGCTGGGCGTGCCGCGCCAGCCGTTGAACATCGGTCGCGTCGCCGGGGTGGGGCTTGTTCTGGCCGGCGTCCTTCTGGTCCGGCGCTCTTGACCCTATATCGGGCGCGATGACCGAGGAGACGCCTGATTCCCAACTGAAAGCCGCCGCCCTGATCGCCGACGAGGCGCGCCGGGCGCCGGACAAGCCGGGCGTCTATCGCATGTATGGCGAGGACGGGTCGTGCCTGTACGTCGGCAAGGCCAAGTCACTGAAGAAGCGCATCGTCCAGTATGCGCAAGGGCGTTTTCACACCCAGCGGATCGGCCTGATGGTGTCGCAGACCCGGTCGATGGAGCTGGTGGTCACCGCCACCGAGACCGAAGCCCTGCTGCTGGAATCCAACTTCATCAAGAAGCTGAAGCCCCGCTTCAACGTGGTGCTGCGCGACGACAAGTCCTTCGCCGAACTGATGATCCGCCGCGACCACCGCGCGCCCCAGGTCAGGAAGCATCGCGGCGCCCACACCACGCCCGGCGACTATTTCGGCCCCTTCGCCTCGACCTGGGCGGTGAACCGCACGCTGAACACCCTGCAGAAGGCCTTCCTGCTGCGCTCCTGTTCCGACAGCGTCTACGAGACCCGCACCCGCCCCTGCATGCTGCATCAGATCAAGCGCTGCTCGGCGCCGTGCACCGGCCTGATCAGCCTGGACGACTACGGCGAACTGGTCACCGAGGCCGAGCAGTTCCTGCGCGGCAAGTCCCGCGCCGTCATCAGCCGCCTGTCCAAGGAGATGCAGGCGGCGTCGGACGAGATGGACTTCGAACAGGCCGCCCGCGTGCGCGACCGCATCCGCGCCCTGTCGGCCATTGCGATGGAGAACTCGGTCAGCGCCGACAGCGTCGCCGAAGGCGACGTCTTCGCCCTGCATTCCGACGGGGGCCAGGCCTGCGTCCAGGTCTTCTTCTATCGCGCCGGCCAGAACTGGGGCGGCCGCGCCTATTTCCCGCGCGTGGACAAGACCGACACCGATCCCGAGATCCTGGCCGCCTTCCTGGGCCAGTTCTACGAGGACAAGCCGATCCCGCGCCTGATCCTGTCCAACGTCCGCCCGCACGAGCTGGAACTGCTGGAAGAGGCCTTTTCGATGAAGGCGGATCGCAAGGTCGAGATCGTCCGTCCGATGCGCGGAGAGAAGCTGGCCCTGGTCGACCACGCCCTGACCAATGCGCGCGAGGCCCTGGGCCGCCGCCTGGCCGAAAGCTCGGCGCAGGGCAAGATCCTGGACGAGGTTTGCGAGGCCTTCGGACTGGAGAGCCGGCCCGAGCGGATCGAGATCTACGACAACGCCCACATTCAAGGGACGAACGCGGTGGGCGGCATGGTCGTCGCCGGCCCCGAAGGCTTCCAGAAGTCGCAGTATCGCAAGTTCAACATCCGGGGCGAGGATCTGACGCCCGGCGACGACTACGGCATGATGCGCGAGGTGATGCGCCGTCGCTTCTCGCGCCTGGTCAAGGACGAGGAAGAGGGCGAAGACGTCGTCCGCCCCGACCTGCTGCTGATCGACGGCGGCGCGGGGCAGTTGGCCGAGGTGCTGGCGGTCATGGCCGACCTGGGCGGGCTAGATGACATCACCGTCGTCGGCGTGGCCAAGGGGCCCGATCGCGACGCCGGCATGGAGAAGTTCTTCATGCCCGGCAAGGCCCCCTTCATGCTGCCGCTGAAGTCGCCGGCCCTCTACTACCTCCAGCGACTGCGCGACGAGGCCCACCGCTTCGCCAACGGCGCCCACGCCAAGCGCCGCTCGATGGACATCAAGAAGAATCCGCTGGACGAGATCGAAGGCGTCGGCCCCGGCCGCAAGAAGGCTCTGCTGCACGCCTTCGGCTCGGCCAAGGGCGTCAGCCGCGCCTCCCTGGCCGATCTGGTCAAGGTCGATGGCATAAACCAACCCCTCGCCGAACGCATCCACGCCTTCTTCCGAAAGGCGTGAAACGTGTCACCATTCCAGCAGCGTGAGGCCGGGAATGTCGCGAAAATCCTCAGCGTTGCGGGTGACCAGCGTCGCGCCCGCGGTGATCGCCTGCGCCGCGATCATCCGATCCAGCACCTTGCGCCGCGAGAAGCCACACGTCTCGACGATGCCGCGATAGGCTTGCGCCTCGGCCGAGCCGAAGGCCAGCACAGGCACGGCGTCCAACAGGGCGTCCAACCTCGCTCGCCGATCAACGACGTTGGCGTCCATCCGGCCGAGATCGGCTTCCAGCTCCACCCTGCTGACGATGGAGAGCAGAAGCGGCGGGTTCAACGCGTCCACACGCTCATCAATCACCGCATCGCCGTCCCGCAAGTGAATAGCGACGTTCGTATCCAGCATGTAGGCCACGCGTCAGAGGCCCGGACGCTCGGGAATTTCCACCTCGTGGCGGACGCCGATGCTGTCGGGTTTAGGCAGGCTGCGCAGCTTGGCCAGCATCTCTTTGACGGATTTCTGCTTGGGGGAGATGGTGACGACATCGCCCTTGCGCTCGATCTCGACCTCGACGCCGGGACCGAACGAAATTTCCTTGGGCAGGCGCACAGCGTCACTGTTGCCGCTTCGGAATGTTCGACTGGTGACGGCCATGGCGAGCTCCTTCGTATAGACACGTATACACGATTTATCGGCGGTGCTCAAAGCGCTACAGGCGCTGCATGAGCGACATCGAAGACGAACTGACCGCCGGCTATCGCCGCTTCCGCGCCGAGCACTGGCCGACGGCCCGCGCCGAGTACGAGAGCCTGGCGACCAAGGGCCAGAAGCCACACACCCTGATCGTGGCCTGTTCCGACAGCCGCGCCGATCCGGCCCTGATCTTCGACTCCAAGCCAGGCGAGTTGTTCGTCGTGCGCAACGTCGCCAATCTGGTCCCGCCCTATGAGCCGGACGGCAAGCTGCACGGCGTGTCGGCGGCGCTGGAGTTCGGGGTCAAGGTGCTGGGCGTCAAGCGGATCGTGGTCATGGGCCACGCCCACTGCGGCGGGGTCAACGCCATGATCAACGGCGCCCCTGAAATCGTCGCCGACTTTGTCGCCCCCTGGATCGCCCAAGGCGCGCCCGTCGTCCAGCATGTCGCCGAAACCGTCGCCCCCGACCAGCTGGAGCGCGCCGCCGAAGAGGCCATCGTGCGGTTGTCGATCCGGAACCTGCGCACCTTCCCTTGGATCGCCGAGCGCGAAGCCAAGGGCGAGCTTCAGCTCAGCGGCCTGCATTTCGGCATCGCCGAGGGCGCGCTTACGGCCCTGACCGACAAGCCGCGGTTCGAACCGTTGGATTGAGCGGCGAACCGTGTCACACCCGGCGCGTTGCAACGGACATGACGATGACCTCCGCCCACCGCGCCAACCCCATTCCCAACATCCTGACCGGGCTGCGTCTGGCGGCCGGGGTGGTGATGTTCGCCATGATGGCCGGGGCCGCGCCGGGCGCGCTTGAGGCTTGGCTGTCGCCGGAAACCCAAGGGCGGTTCAGCGTCTGGGCCTTCTGGATCTTCGTCATCGCCGCCTCGACCGACTGGGTCGACGGCTACCTCGCCCGGCGTTGGAACGCGACCACGCGCTGGGGCGCCATTCTCGATCCCATCGCCGACAAGGTGCTGGTGACCGGCGCCATTCTGGGCGTCCTGGCCTCGGGTTCGCTGCCCGGCATCGCCCTGCCCTGCGGCCTGATCCTGTTCCGCGAATTCGCCGTCTCCGCCCTGCGCGAGACGATGGCCGGCCGCATCGAACTGCCGGTCACCCTGGCCGCCAAATGGAAGACTACGGTGCAGATGGTGGCGCTCGCCGCGCTTCAGCTGACCCTGCTGTGGGGCGCCCTTGGTCTTCAGAACGACGATGGATCGCCGCTGGCCTGGCAGCCGGCGTTCGAATCCTTCGCCATCTTCCTGATCTGGTTCGCCGCCATCATCACCCTGTGGACCGGCTGGCAGTATTTCAGCGAAGCCCGTCGCCAGATGCGGGATCTTTAGGGCCGTAACGTCAGCCCGGCCGGCGTGGCGGAAAAGGCGGAGAGCCGGCCCAAATAGCTCATGCCCAGCAGGGAGTATTCCAGCCCCTGCTCCACCACCAGGGCCTCGACCCGGTCCACCCGCGCGCCCGCGACCGAGATCGTCTTCAGCTGAACCGGCGCGGCGCGCACGACCCCCGACGCGGTCTGGACCTTGCCGGTGAAGGCTTCGGGTTCGGGATCGACGCCCAGCCTCAGGGCGTCGGCGCGTGTCAGGGCGACCACGCTGGCGCCCGTATCCACCAGCACCCGCACCGCCTTGCCGTCGATATTGGCCTCGGCCCAGTAGTGGCCGTCCGCGCCCTTCACCACCTGGGCGTCGGTGCCGGAGGCCCCCACCGCCGCCTCGACGACGGGCGTCGCCGCCTGAGCCATGCCGTCGCCTTCCAGATGGCGGATCGTCAGGGCGGTGCCGAACGACGCCATGAGAGCGAAGCCGAGGACGACCACAGACTGGGTATCGATGCGAACCATGCCTCTGTCTTAGAGGCGCTGCGTTTGGATGGGGTGAAACGACGTGGCTGACGAAAGCTTAAGCCGCTAACCGCGCTAGCCCAGCTTGGCCGGATCCACCTGACTGCGGCGCGACGGCAGGTCGGCCATGACCATCGCGCGCTCGGCGTCGCTCAGCGCCCGCCAGCCGGCGATCTCCTTCAGCGTGCGAAAACAGCCGAGGCACAGGCCGCTCTCGCCATCGACCGCGCACACCATGACGCAGGGCGTCGCGATGGCCTTCGGCGGTCCGGGCCGGCCTGGGGTCGTCGCGCTCATTGTGACACAGTGGCGAAAATCACTCCGACTCCTGACGAATAAAGTTGCAAATTCATGAAACTGTCTTATATCGGCTGATGACGCGAAACGACTGACGGTGGAATCCCATTGGTACGACGCGTCTCTTTTCATCGTTCTGCGAAAGGAGACGCCAAGATGAACGATAAGGAGCGTAACCTCCAACACGCCATGATGTCCTTCGCCCTTTGGGGCGGGATGCTGGTCAACAGTCGGCATATGCCGTCGAACTCGGGCCGGGTGGTCAGCCATCCGTCCAACTTCGTACCCTATACGATCAAGAAACGCTGACGGCCCTTTCGGCCCTCAGCCTGAAGAAGCCCCGGTCTCGCCGGGGCTTTTGCAATTCCGGGCTTGCATGACGCGGCGTTCGCGGTCGATGACGGGCGCGAAGACGGAGACGACGCATGGGCCTGATCACCGAAGAGAAGCGGGGCGCGATCCTGATCTGGACGCTGGATCGCGAGGCGCGGCTGAACGCCCTGCCCGATCTGGGCGACGGCGACGAGGTCGCGGCGGCGTGCGAGCGGGTCAACGCCGATCCGTCGATCCGCTGCGTGGTCCTGACCGGCGCCGGGCGGGCGTTTTCGGCTGGCGGCGATCTGACGGCGATGCGGGACAGGCGCGACCTGTTCGAGGGCTCGGGTGCCGCCATCCGCGAACGCTATCGCCGCGTTGTCCATCGGATCGTGCGGTCGCTGTATGGGCTTGAAGTTCCGCTGATCGCCGCCGTCAACGGCCCGGCGATGGGGCTGGGCTGCGATATCGCGGGGCTTGGGGACATCCGCATCGCGTCTGAACGCGCCAGTTTCGGCGTGCCCTTCTTGAAGCTGGGCATCATCCCGGGCGACGGCGGGTCCTGGCTGCTGCCGCGCAACATCGGCTATGCGCGCGCCGCCGAACTGCTGTTCACCGCCCGATCCATCGACGCCGCCACGGCGGCCGAATGGGGGCTGGTCAATCGCGTGGTCGCGCACGACGACCTGATGACCGAGGCCTTGGCTACCGCCGCCCAGGTCGCGGCCCAGCCGCCCCAGGCCCTGCGCATGGCCAAGACCCTGCTGCGTCAGGGCCGCGACACGACCTTCGACCAGATGCTGGAGATGTCGGCGGCGATGCAGGCGCTCGCCCACCTGACCGAGGACCATCAGGAAGGCGTCGCAGCCGTACTGGAAAAGCGGCCGGGCGACTTCACCGGCCGCTGATCCGAAGCCCTATTTCGTCTTCATGGCCTGGTTCGGCCCCACGCCGGCGGCGACGGCGCGTTTTGCCCCGGCGGTCTCGCCCGGCTTCATGAACTTGACCAGCACCCGCTGTCCGATCAGCAGGGGCGCATCGCCGGCCGAGGCGACGACTTCCACCACCCGCTCATCGCTGCGCTGCGAGGGATCGTCCGAGGCCAGCTTGCGCGCGCCGAATACGGCGGCCCGACGCATGACCGCGCCGATATAGACCTTGCTGGCGTCGCCCTCGGGGCTGATCTCGACGGCCTGGCCGTCGGTCAGGTTCGGCAGGTCGCTCTCGACCACCTCGGCGCGGACGATGCGCGGCGCGTCGGGCTCAAGGTCGAACATGTTGGAGACGTTCAGGGTCGAGGCGCCGGCGCCGGGGTTGGCGTAGCGGCGCACGATCCGGCCGCTGGTCGGGGCGCGGATGACCGTCAGTTCCTGATTGTAGCGGGCCTGATCCAACTGTGCCCGCGCGGTCTGGACGGCGGCGACCTGCGACCCGAGACGGGCCTGAGCGGTGGCGACGGCGTCCTGAGCCTGGTCCATGCGCTGGGCGGCGACGAAGTTGGTGGCGACCAGTCGCTGTAGACGCTCCTGCTCGCGCTGGGCGGTGCGGATGTCGACGCGGATCTGGGTCAGCTGGCTTTCGGCCTGGCTGACGGCGGCGGCGGCGGCCTGTACCGCCAGACGCGCCTCGTCGTCTTCCTGACGGGCCAGGATCTGACCGGCGACGACGCGATCGCCTTCCTGAACCAGGACGTCACGGACGATACCGCCGCGACGGGCCGCGATCTGGATGATGCCGCCCTCGACGTCGACCTTGCCGTTGGCGATGGCCGCATAGGGACTGTCGACCTTGGTCGCCGCCGCCTTCTCTGCCTCCGCCTTCTTGGTCTTGGCGGCGGACTGGAACAGCATGAAGCCGACCGCCAGCACGATCACCAGCAGCAGGCCGATCCAGGTGCGTTTTTTCTTCAGAAAGCCGGGCATTGGCGTGTCGTCCCTAAGAGGAAATCGTCGTGTCGGTTAGTGGGACGCCAGGATGGCGTTCGGATCGGGGATGCGGCGCTGGTCGTCCAGGATCTTGCCGTCCTCGATGTGGATGACCCGGTCGGCCCAGGCCTCCAGGCGCGGATCGTGGGTCACGCAGATGACGGCGGCGCCGTGTTCTGTGGCGGCTCGGCGCAGCAGCTTGATGACCACCTGGCCGTTTTCGCCATCCAGGGCCGAGGTGGGTTCGTCGGCGAACAGGATCTTGGGATCCTTGGCCAGGGCGCGGGCGATGCCGACGCGTTGTTTTTCACCACCCGACAGGGCCGCCGGCCTCTGGTGCAAACGGTGGCCCAGGCCGACCTCTTCAAGGGCGATCGTGGCGCGCTTCTTGGCCTGGCCCGCGGTCAACCCCTGGAACTTCAGCACCGTCTCGACCTGCTGCAGCGCCGTCAGCGCAGGGAACAGATTGAAGCCCTGGAAGATGAAGCCGCAGTTATCCAGGCGGAACTTGTCGATCCGGCCGGATGACAGCTTCCACAGATCATCGACGTCCAGCGCGTCCACCCGGCCCTCCTCGGGCTTCAGCAGGCCCGACAGGGCTGCGATCAGGGTGGACTTGCCCGAGCCGGAGGGCCCCATGACCATGGTCAGGTCGCCATGCCGCGCATCGAAATCGACGCCCTTCAGCACGTCGACCCAGGCCTTGCCGGACTTGAACCGCTTGACCAGGCTTTTGGCCTCGATGGCGAAGTCGCCGTGCTTGCCGTGAACCTTTGTATGAACGTTCATCGCAGCAGGTCCGCCGGTTGGCTGTTCTTGAGGATGCCCAGCGACAGCAGGCCGGACACCATAGCGATGGCGATCAGGCCGATGCCGACGACGATCAGCAGCGACAGCGGCAGAGCGATGATCACCGCCCCCATCATCGCCAGCAGCGAGACGAGCCAGGTCAGCACAATGGCCGCGATGACGCCGACGACGCCGACCCAGAAGCTGAGCTCGACCACGATCCGACGCAAGGACCCCATGCTGACGCCCAGGGCCCGCAGAGAGGCGAACTCCTTGATGTTGGCCATGATGGCGCCGCGCAGGGTCTGCCAGGTGATGGCCACGCCGATGATGATCCCCAGCACGACGCAGCCGCCGATGATGATGACCAGAATGCCTTCCTCGAACATGGCGCCGGCGTTGGCGTCGGCCAGTTGCTGCTTGGTCCAGGCCTTCCACTGACCGTTGCCCATGGCGTTCAGCTGGGCCACCACGACGGGCGCGCGGGCCGGATCGCGCAGCTTGACCATCAGCGGCCCGACGCGTGGGCCGGTGTCCGCCTGACCCAGCATCCGCAGGGTGTCGCGCGACATGACCACGCCCGGCTGCATCATATTGGGATAGCCGCGCGTGACGCCGACGACGGTTACGGTCTGGCCGTTATAAAGGGCCTTGTCGCCCAGCTTCACGCTCAGGGTCGTCAGGGCCGTCTCGTCGACCGCCACGGTGTAGGGTTGGCGCAACGCATCGACCAGTTCCTGCGAATAGTCGGTCGGGATGGTCACCGAGCCGGGACGGGTATCGATGATGCTGGCCTGGACGAACTTCTGACGCGGCGCGCCCTGCGACGCATTGTCCGCCTGGCTCTTGGTCGGATCGACTTCCTTGATGTTCTGGAAGGTGCCCCCGGCGCCGTCCAGCGGCATGACCTCGACCACCTCAGGGTGGTTGTAAGCCAAAGGAATGAATCGACGCGGCACGCCCGAAGGTCCGCCGATCAGGCTCTTGGCGCCGGGCTGCATGATGAAGATGTCGGCGTTCGACCGTTCGATCGTCGCGGTGAATCCCTTGCCGATGCCGATGAAGACGCCGGTCATCGCCAGGACCAGAAGCCCCGACAGGGCCAGGGCCATGACCGCCGCCATATAGCGGCGCCACTCGAACAGCAGTGTTGATAGCGCAAGCGACATTGTCGTCGATAAACCCCCGGTACTTGCGCCTATCTGACCGTGCGCCTCCTCACCGCCAAGTTAAATCGGGGTAAGGCTTGTGAAGAGCTGTCATTGCGGGTTCGAAATCAGGGGATTAAGGGCCTTACAGCCTCTTGGCGCCGCCCCTTCGTCGGCGCTAGTTACAACATAACAGATGGGACAGGCCGTCCCACGCTCTGGGAAACACGCCTTCATGTCCTTGCCCTCGCTTCGTCTGACCGCCTCTCTGGCCGCGCTCGGCGCCGCCACCGCCGTCCTCTCCGCGCCCGCGACCTCCGCCCGCGCCGACGAGGGCATGTGGACCTTCGACAACTTCCCCATCGCCACGGTGAACGAGAAGTACGGCGCCAACATCGACCAGGCCTGGCTGGACCGCGTGCGCAACGCCGCCGTCCGCCTGCAGGGCTGCTCGGCCTCGCTGGTGTCGAACGAAGGCCTGGTGCTGACCAACCACCACTGCGTCGTGTCTTGCGTTCAGGACCTGTCCACGGCCCAGAACGACTACGTCAAGAACGGCTGGATGCCCGCCACCCGCGAGGAAGAGAAGAAGTGCCCCGGCCAGACGGCCGAGATCCTGACCGACATCGTCGACGTCACCGACCGCGTGACCGGCGCCGGCGCCGGTCTTGAGGGCGCCGCCTTCGTCCAGGCCCGCGCCGCCGAGATCGACAAGATCCAGAAGGAGACCTGCGGCGATGACCAGAAGCTGACCTGCCAGGTCATCAGCTTCTACCGCGGCGGCCAGTACAAGCTCTACAAGTTCCGCAAGTATGACGACGTGCGCCTGGTCTTCGCGCCCGAGTTCCAGGCGGCCTTCTTCGGCGGCGACCCGGACAACTTCAACTTCCCGCGCTACGCCCTCGATGCCGGCTTCCTGCGCCTCTACGAGGACGGCAAGCCGGTCGCCACGCCGAACCACCTGACCTGGAACACCAATGCGCCCAAGGAAGGCGACGTCACCTTCGTCGCCGGCAATCCCGGCTCGACCCAGCGCCTGCTGACCGTGGCCCAGCTGGAGGCGCTGCGCGACCAGCAGATGCCGCTGACGCTGATCCAGTCGTCCGAACTGCGCGGCCGCCTGCTGGAATATTCGACCACCGGCGAAGAGGCCAAGCGCGTCACCGTCGATCCGCTGTTCGGCCTGGAGAACAGCTTCAAGGTCTATTACGGCCAGCAGGGCGCCCTGACCGATCCCGCCTTCATGGCCACCAAGCGCCGCGAGGAGCAGGAACTGCGCCAGCGCGTCGCCGCCGACCCGGCCCTGGCCCAGCGCATCGGCGATCCCTGGGCCGATCTGGAGCGCGTCTCGACCGCCCAGCGCGACCTGTATCTGCCCTATCGCCAGTTGGAGTCGGCGGCGGGCCAGCGGTCGCAGCTCTACAGCTACGCCAAGGCCATCGTCCGCGCGTCCAAGGAACGGGCCCAGCCGGTCGCCGAGCGCCGCGCCGGCTATTCGGACGCCGATATCGCCTCGCTAGGCCGTCGCCTGGCGACCGAGACGCCGATCTCGACGGATCTGGAGAAGATCTTCCTCGACTTCTGGCTGTCCAAGACCCGCGAATATCTGACGGTCGACAATGCGAACGTTAAGGCGCTGCTGGGCAAGGAAAGCCCCGAGCAGATCGCGGAGCGTCTGGTCGATGGCACGCGCCTGGCCGATCCCGCCTTCCGCGCCCAGGCCCTGGCCATGACGCCGGAGCAACTGGCCGCCTCGGGCGACCCGCTGATCCAGTTCGCCCTGGCCAATGACGATGCGGCTCAAGCCGTCCGCACCCAGTGGGAATCGGCCGTGTCCGGTCCGACCAGCCGCGCCGGCGAAAAGATCGCCCAGGCCCGGTTCGCGGTTTACGGCACCAACCTGTATCCCGACGCGACCTTCAGCCTTCGCCTGTCCTATGGCCAGGTGAAGGGCTGGACCTATCGCGGCGTGACGGTCGAACCCTTCACCCAGATCGGCGGCCTGTATGAGCGCAACACCGGCGCCGAGCCCTTCAACGCGGCCGAGGACTGGCTGGCGGCCGAGGGCAAGGTCAACAAGTCGACCGTCTATGACTTCGTCTCGACCAACGACATCATCGGCGGGAACTCGGGCTCGCCCGTGATCAACGCCAAGGGCGAAGTCATCGGCGCGGCCTTCGACGGCAACATCCACTCGCTGGGCGGCAGCTTCGGTTACGATCCCGAACTGAACCGCACGGTGACGGTCTCGACCGCCGCCATTACCGAGGCCCTGCGCAACGTCTACAACCAGCCCCGCCTGCTGCGCGAACTGGGCGTGCGTCGCTAAGCTGAAAATCCTTCTCCCCGCGGGGGAGAAGGTGGCTCGCGCTAGCGAGACGGATGAGGGGGCTGGTTGACCCAGGCTCCCTTTTTCCATTTTGAATGCGGACAGAGCCCCCTCATCCGAGCCCTTTGGGCTCACCTTCTCCCCCGAGGGGAGAAGGATCAGGAGTTTTCCATGCGCCCTCTTCTCCTCGCCTCCGCCGCCGTTCTCGCCTTCGCCGCCGCCACCTCGGCCAGCGCCGAGGAAGGCATGTGGACCTACGACAACTTCCCCATCGCCCGCGCCAACCAGACGCTGGGGACCAATATCGATCAGGCCTTTCTGGATCGGGTGCGGCTGTCGTCGGTGAAGTTCGGCGGCTGTTCGGCGGGCGTGGTGTCGGGCCAGGGTCTGGTGATGACCAACAACCACTGCGTCGCCACCTGCGTCGCCAACCTGTCCACGCCGCAACAGCAGTACGGCGAGACGGGCTTTACGCCCAAGACGCGCGAGGAAGAACGCAAATGCCCCGGCGCCACGGCCGAGATCCTGACCGACATCTCCGATGTCACCGAGCGGATGCACAAGGCCGGCGAAGGTCTTGAGGGCCAGGCCTTCACCCAGGCCCGCGAGGCCGAGGCGGGTCGGATCGAGACCGAAGCCTGCGGAAACGATCCCAAGATTCGCTGCCAGGTCGTCAGCCTGTACCGGGGCGGTCAGTTCAAACTCTACAAATACCGCAAATACAGCGATGTGCGCCTGGCCTGGGCGCCGGAAGACCGCGCCGCCACCTTCGGCGGCGATTTGGACAACTTCTCCTTCCCCCGCTTCGCCATCGATGCGGCCTTCATCCGCCTGTACGAGGACGGCAAGCCGGTCGAGACGCCGATCCACTTCGCCTGGAACGCCGACAAGCCGACCGAAGGCGAGGCCGTCTTCATCACCGGCAATCCCGGCGCCACCCAGCGCCTGCTGACAATGGACCAGCTGGCCACCATCCGCGACGTGGTCCTGCCGCTGGATCAGTTGATCGCCTCGGAGCTGCGCGGCCGTCTGATCCGCTATTCCGAAGAGGGCGAGGACCAGGCCTTCATCGCCATGGACCCGATCGTGGGCGTGGAGAACACCTACAAGCGCGGCCTGGGCCGAATGCGCGCCCTGACCGACGCTCAGTTCATCCAGGCCAAGGCGGCGGCCGAGGTCGACTTCATGCAGCGCTACGCCGCCGCCAACGGCAATGGTCCCGATCCCTGGGGCGCGCTGGAAGCGGTTCAGCCCATCGCGCGCGAACTCTATGCGCCGACCGCCCTGCTGGAAGGCGGCACGGGCCTGGGCACCACCTCGGTCGCCGGCGGATCGCAGCTGTTCCAGTGGGCCAAGGCCATCGTGCGCGGCGCGCAGGAACGGGCCAAGCCGTCGGACCAACGTCTGGCCGAGTTCGCCGACAGCCGCCTGCCGGGCGTCGAATCCGGCCTGTTCGCTGAACGGCCCACCTATCCCGAGCTGGAGCAGATCCGGCTGGAATGGTGGCTGTCCAAGACGCGCGAATGGCTGACCGTGGACAGCCCCCATGTCCGCACCCTGCTGGGCAAGGAAAGCCCCGAAGCACTGTCGGCCCGCGTCGTCACTGGCACCAAGCTGGCCGATCCGGCCGTGCGTCGCGCCCTGTGGACCGGCGGCCTGGCGGCGGTTCAGGCGTCGGACGATCCGATGATCCAGTATGTGCTGTCGATAGACGCGGACGCCCGCGCCGTCCGCACGGAATGGGAGAATAAGGTCAAGGCCCCGACCGACCGGGCGTCGGAACAGCTGGCGGCCGCTCGCTTCGCCGCCTATGGCGACGCCGTCTATCCCGACGCCACCGGCACCCTGCGTCTGACCTATGGCAAGGTCGAAGGCTCCGACGTACCGGGCCAGCGCTTCGGCGCCTTCACCACTTTCGCCGGCCTGTGGGACCGCGCCACCGGCGCCGAACCGTTCAAGGTCGCGCCCAAGCTGATGGCCGCCAAGGATCGGATCGATCCGAACGCGGTGATGGACATGGCCGTCTCGACCGATACCATCGGCGGTTCGTCCGGCTCGCCCGCGGTCAACGCCCGGGGCGAGATCATCGGGGCCAACTTCGATTCCACCGTCCTGACACAGCGCAACGCCTATGGCTATGACCGCAACACCAACCGCAGCGTGATCGTCACAACCCAGGCCGTCACCGTGGCCCTGCGCGACGTTTATGGGATGGATCATCTGCTGACGGAGCTGGGCGTCAGCCGGTGACGCAGATCGCCGTCAGCGTGGCGACGCCCGACGACGTCGCCGCGCTGCATCCTCTGATCGAGCGCGCCTATCGCGGCGAAACGGCCAAGGCCGGCTGGACGCATGAAGCCGACCTGCTGTTCGATGATCGCACCAGCGCGGCGGAGCTGTCGGCCCTGATCGCCGATCCCGACCGGGTCATCCTGCTGGCCCATAGCGACGGCGCGCTGATCGGCTGCGTCCAGGTCGCCCGCGCCGGGGACGACCTGGCCTATCTCGGCATGCTGACGGTCGAGCCGACCTTGCAGGCGTCCGGCCTCGGCCGTCGTCTGCTCGCGGCCGCCGAAAGCGAGGCGATCGCGCGTTTCGGCGCGCGCCGCATGGAGATGACCGTCATCCACCGCCGGACCGAACTGATCGCCTGGTACGAACGACGCGGTTACGCCCCTACCGGCGAGACTCGCCCCTTCCCCGTCGATCCGCTCCGACCCGAGCTGGAATTCGCGGTGCTGGAAAAAGCGCTCTAGCCGCCCCTTGCAAAACGGACAGTCGTGTCCATTTACGCGCCTCACCATGACGCGCCCTGCCGAAAAACCTGTTCGCAAGGACGCCGCTCTGAACCGGGCGGCGGTGCTGGAGGCCGCGCGCGCGGTCTTCGCCAGCCAAGGGTTGGATGCACCCCTGGATCTGATCGCCGAACGGGCCGGTGTGGGGCGCGGCACCCTTTATCGGCACTTCGCCGACCGCACGGAACTGGCTCTGGCGGTGCTGGAGGCTGATGTCGCGGACCTGGGTCGGCGCACCGCCGAACAGGGCGATGATCCGCAGGCCTTCTTCTGGTTTCTTGACCGGCTGGCCGAGGACATGGTGCGCAATGCGGGACTGGCCGGGGTCGTGCGGAACGTGCGGTCGCCAGATGCGCTTACACCGTTGCGGCAGAGCTTGATGGAGGCGGGCGCCGCACCGCTGAAGCGGGCCCAGGCCGCCGGCCTGGTGAGGGAGGATCTGCGGCCGATGGACATCCGTCTGATCGCCACCCTGCTGGGCGCCGGTTTTCAGGGCGCAGACGAAGCCGAGCGCCAGGCGGTGTCGCTGCGCACCCGCGCGCTCGTTCTGGACGGGCTGAGACCGCGCGGGGAGCCGCGCTGATGGCCCGCAACAACTGGCACCTGCCCTGGGAACAGTATGTCGAGACGCTGAAGCCGCACGAGCGGCCGATGATGCCCGGCTCGCCCGCCACGCCCGACCACGCCTGGCCGATCCGGATACAGTACGCCCTGACCGGCCTGCTGGTCGCCATGGTCGGATCGCTGGGCAACGCCGCCGTCACCGCCAACATCCAGAACCTGCAAGGCTCGCTGGGGATTACGATCACCGAGGCCGCCTGGCTGCCGGTCGTCTTCGTCATGACCAACGCCTGCATGAACCTGATCCTGGTCAAGTTCCGGATGCAGTACGGCCTGCGCCTGTTCACCCAGATTTTCCTGGGCGCGTTCGTGCTGGTCTGCGCTGCTCATTTGTTCGTCGACAACTATCAATCGACCCTGCTGGTGCGGGCCATCGCCGGCATGGCGGGCGCGGGCCTTTCCAGCCTGGGCTTTCTCTACATCATCCAGGCCTTCCCGGCGGCGCATAGGCTCAAAGGGCTGATCATCGGCATCGGCCTGGCCAGTTTCGCCGTGCCGATTTCGCGCCTGGTCATGCCCGGCCTGCTCCAGCTGGGCGATTGGCGCGCCTTCTATCTGTTCGAGCTGGGCCTGTGCCTGGTCGCCTGGGGCGCGGTGCAGGTCGTCAAACTGCCGCCGTCCGAGCGGCTGCGGGTCTTCGACCGGCTGGACTTTTTGACCTTCGCCCTGTTTGCGCCAGGCGTGGCCCTGTTGTGCGCGGCCCTGGGTCTGGGGCGGATCGTCTGGTGGACGCAAGCCGCCTGGATCGGCTGGGCCTTGATCGGCTCCGTCATCCTGCTGACCGCCGCGTTCCTGGTCGAGCACAATCGCAAGAACCCGCTGATCAACACCCGCTGGCTTACGGGGCCGGATCTGCTGCGCCTGTTCGGGGCGATCCTGCTGATCCGCATCGTGCTGTCGGAACAGACCTCCGGCGCGGTGGGCTTCCTGACCGTCGTCGGCCTGGGACCGGATCAGCTTCACGGCCTGTTCGTCGTCATCCTGCTGTCGATGATCGCCGGCACCCTGGTCAGCGCCTTCACCCTGAACATGGAAAAGCTGAACAAGCCGATCGCCATCGCCCTGGCGCTGATCGCGATCGGCGCCTGGATCGACAGCCATTCGACGGTCCTGACGCGCCCGGCGCAGCTGTATTTCAGCCAGGCCCTGATAGCCTTCGCCTCAGCCATGTTCATCGGCCCGGCGCTGATGATCGGCATCGTCAAGGTGCTGACCCAGGGCAAGCAGAACCTGATCAGCTTCATCGTCATGTTCAGCGTGCTTCAGAACGTCGGCGGTCTGGCGGGATCGGCCCTGACCGGAACGCTCCAGATCATCCGCGAGAAATACCATTCCAACCAGCTGGCGGCCGGGATTTCGGCGCTGGACCCGCAGGTCGCCTTGCGGCTGCGTCAGCTGTCGGGCGCCTATGCCTCGACGATAACGGACCCCGCACTGGCGAACGCCGAGGGCGCCGTCCTGCTGGGCCGACAGGTGACGCAACAGGCCAATGTGCTGGCCTACAATGACGTCTTTCTGGTCATCGCCGTGATCGCGGCCCTGGGCTCCGCCTGGGTGACCGTCACCCACCTGCGGCCGCGCTGGAAGGCGCGCCGCGACGCCAAGACCAACAATGCAGACGCTGCGGTCCAAAGCGCCGCCGTCGCCGCCGCCGACTGAACCGAGACCCACAATGACCGACGCCGCCCCGCCCGCCCCCGCCTCTTCCGCCCCTGCCGCCCCTGCCGCCCCTACTGCCCCGCAGGCGCCCGCAGCCGCTCCGCCTGCACCGAAGAAGAACGTCATGTGGACCGTCATCGCAGCCGGGGTCGCCCTGCTGGGGGTGCTGATGGTGCTGTACGCCTGGCAGTTGCCGCCCTTCCGGGGCGCGATCCAGCGCACGGACAACGCCTATGTGCGCGGCCAGGTGACGATCATCAGCCCGCAGGTGAACGGCTATGTCACGGCCGTGCCGGTCCAGGACTTCCAGACTGTCCAACAGGGGCAGCTGCTGGCCCAGGTGGACGACCGCATCTATCGCCAGCGGCTGGAGCAGGCCGAGGCCAGCCTGCACTCGGCCCAGGCGGCCCTGTCCAACTCGACCCAGACCCAGGCGTCGGCGCGCGGATCGGTGGCCCAGCAGCGCGCCTCCATCGCCGCCGCCGAAGCCACGCTGACGCGGGCCCAGGCTGACGCCAACCGCGCCCGCACCCTGAAGGCCGGAGGCTGGGTCGCCCAGGCCAATGTGGACGTCGCCGAAGCCGCCCTGCGCAGCGCCCAGGCCCAGGTCGCCCAGGCCCGCGCCGCCGAGGGCATCGCCCAGACCGGCGTCACCTCCGCCGTCGTCGGCCGCGACAGCCTGGCCGCCGCCGTCGAGAACGCCCAGGCCGCCGTGCGTCTGGCCCAGATCGACCTGGCCAACACCCGCATCGTTGCCCCCCGCGCCGGTCGCCTCGGCGAGATCGGCGTGCGCCAGGGCCAGTATGTGACCGCGGGCACGCAACTGATGGGTCTGGTGCCGGACGTGGTCTGGGTCACGGCCAATATGAAGGAGACGCAGATGAGGAATATCCGCGTCGGCCAGCCGGTCGAGATCACCGTCGACGCCCTGGGCGGCCAGACCCTGCGCGGCCATGTCGAAAGGATCGCCCCCGCCGCCGGGTCGGAGTTCAGCGTCATCCGTCCCGACAACGCCACCGGCAACTTCACCAAGGTCGCCCAACGCATCCCGGTCCGCATCCGCATCGACCCGAACCAGCCCGCCGCCGAGCGTCTGGCGCCGGGCATGTCGGTGGTGGCGAAGGTGAATACGGCCGACTGACGGAACGCGCCGCTCTGCATCGCGCTACCTCTTTCAGCAAGGGAGAGCACCATGGACCTCGAACAGACCAAGGGTCGCGAAGAGAACGGCGCCGATCCGGCCGGCAAGCCGGACGCCCTGACCTCCGACAAGGCGACGAAGGCAGTCGGTCAGGCCGAGCGCCACAGCGCGGGACCAGACGGTCCGGACGCCGCTGAGATCGGCGACACCTTCAAGCGCAAGCCCTGACGCCGGATCAGGCCGATCGCGGCGACAGACTGGCGGCGAGCAGATGCACGTCGTGCGCCCGCATCCGCTCGAAGTTCCCCAGCCCCAGGGCCAGCGCGCGCAGGATCTCGGTCTGTCGCATATGTTCCGGATGGGCGGGCAAGGACGGCTCCGCCCGCGCCAGCTCCGCATCGAGTTCGGCCATCATATGGGCCAGGATTCCGTCGTTCATCTGATCCTCCATCACGCCGCCGACCGCCGCAGACGGTTAGAGCACAAACGGAACAAATGAAGAACACTCAGGCAGTCGCCAAACTGTGGACGAACGAAAAAGGGCCGGGCGATACGTCGCCCGGCCCTTTTCTTTCAGCATCGCGACGCGATCAGCTGTCGGCTTGCCAGCCGCCGGCCAGGGCGCGGAACAGGGCGATTTGATAGGTCGTGACCAGGGCGTCGGACTGGGCCAAAGCCGCGTCCGCCGCCGCCTGGGTGCGTTCGGCGTCGAGCACCAGCAGGAAGCTGTCGGCGCCGGCGTTGAAGCGCAGGCGCGACAGGTCGGCGGCGCGGGCGGCCTGATCCCTGGCTTCGGTCAGGGCCGCACGGCGGTCCAGTTCGTTGGCGTAGTTGCTGAGCGCCGTCTCGGTTTCCTGAAGCGCCGTCAGCACGGTCTGATCGAAAGTCGCCAGCGCCGCGTCCGAACGGGCGCCGGCGGCCTTGATCTGGGCGCGGGCGGCGAAGACGTTGGGGAAGGACCAGCTGATCAGCGGGCCGAAACTGAAGCGGAAGTTCTGGTCGTCGCCCAGTTCGCCAGCGTCCAGCGCGGTGGAGCCGAAGGAGCCGCCCAGGCTGATTTGCGGAAACAGGTTGGCGGTCGCCACGTTCACGCGCGCGGCGGCGGCGGCCAGTTCGGCCTCGGCCTGGCGCACGTCGGGACGGCGGACCAGAAGCGCCGCGCCATCGCCGACCGGGATCGGCTGGCTGAGCTGTGGCGGACGCACGCAGGCGGCGGCGGCCTGGCTGGCCTCGGCCGGGGTGCGGCCGGTCAGGGTCGCTAGGCGGAACAGGGCCTCGTTACGGGCTGCGCGCAGGGTCGGCAGGGTCGCCGCCGTCTGGGCCAGGGCCGCGCGGGCGCTGGCCACATCCAGCCCTGTGCCCGCCCCGCCGTCGAGCAAGGTCTGGGTCAGGTTGGCGGTGTTGCGTTGCAGCTCCAGCGTCCGTTCGGCCACCGCGATCTGCGCATTGGCCGAACAGGTGTCGGCATAGGCGCGGGTCGTCTCGGCCGCGACCGTCACCTGGACCGTGGCCAGAGCGGCCTCGGCGGCGCGGGCGTCGGCGCGAGCGGCGCGGATGGTGGATTCCACCCGTCCAAACAGGTCGACCTCATAGGCAGCCTGAATGCCGACGTCATAGGTGTCGATCTCGGGCGCATCCTGCCCGGCGGGCAGGCCCTGAACGGTGGCGGCCGAGGCGCGGCTGCGCTGGGCCTGGGCGCTGGTCGTCGTGGTCGGGAAACGGCCGACGCGGGCCTCCGACAGCGACGCCCGGACCGCGCGCAGATTGGCGAAGGCGGCCTCGAGCTGGTTGTTCTCGGCGAAGGCCTGCTGGATCAAGGCGTCCAGCGTGGGGTCTTCGTACAGCCGCCACCAGTCGTCGCGCGCCGCAGCGGTCGAAACGGTGGGGCTGGCCGAGCCGACGAAGGCGCCTGTGCCGGCGACGGGCAGGTCGGCGACCGGCGCCTTGGGTCCAACCGCGCAGGCGGCCAGCAGGGCGCTGAAGGCTGCGGCGGTCAGGAAGCTGAGGGTCGTGTTGCGGGTCATCAGATGTCCCCTCCCCGGCCGGTCGCAGGCGCAGGCGCGTTCGGATCGGTCAGGTCGCTGGTTTCGTCATAACGCACGGGCCGGTCCGAAGGACGGTCAGGCGTCGGGGTCGGTTTCTTGCCTTGCGGCAGTTTCGAGGACAGCCAGCGGCTGACCACATAGAAGACCGGGGTGAAGATCAGGCCGAAGAAGGTCACGCCCAGCATGCCCGAGAAGACGGACGTGCCCAGCGATTGACGCATCTCGGCGCCCGGCCCCGAGGCCAGCATCAGCGGCACGACGCCGAGGATGAAGGCGAAGGAGGTCATCAGGATCGGACGCAGGCGGGTCTTGGCGGCGGCGACCGCAGCCTCGAACCGGTTCATGCCCTGCTCTTCCTCGGCCTGTTTTGCGAACTCGACGATCAGGATGGCGTTCTTGGCCGCAAGCGCGATCAGAACGACCAGCCCGATCTGAACCAGGATGTTGTTGTCCAGGCCGCGCAGGTTCACCCCGATGATGGCCGCCAGCAGACACATCGGCACGATCAGAATGACCGCCAGCGGAAGCGTGAACGCCTCGTACTGAGCCGCCAGCACCAGGAAGACGAACACCACCGCCATCAGGAAGATGACCGTCGCGCCGGAACCCGCCGCCTTCTGCTGATAGGCCAGACCCGTCCACTCGTAGGAGAAGCCCTGCGGCAAGGTCTGGGCGGCCATGGTTTCCATGACCTGCAGCGCCTCGCCGGAAGAGACCCCTGCCGCGGCGTTGCCCTGAAGTTCGGCGGCCGGGAACAGGTTGTAGCGAACGATCCGCGCCGGGCCGGAATCGTTGACCAGATTGGCCACCGACCCGATCGGCACCATCGCGCCCGTGGACGACTTGGTCTTCAGATTGGCGATGTCGGCGATGTCGTCGCGCGCCGTCGGCTCCGCCTGCGCCGTCACCCGGAAGGTGCGGCCTAGCATGTTGAAGTCGTTGACGTAGGACGACCCCAGATAGACGCCCAGTGTGTCGAACACCGAGCTGGGTTGGACGCCCAGCATCAGCGCCTTGTCACGATCGACGTCGGCGGTGATGCGTGGCGAGGCCGTGTTGTAGGTCGAGAAGACCTGGCTGACCTCGGTTGGCTTCTGCGCGGCGGCGCCCATCATGGCGAAGGTCGCGCCTTCCAGCGGACGATAGCCGGCGCCTTCGCGGTCCTGGATCATCATCGAGAAGCCGTTGCCGGTGCCCAGACCCTGGACCGCCGGCGGGGCGATGACGAAGATCTGAGCGTCCTCGATCTGTCCGGTCGCCTGGGTGATGGCGCCGGCCAGGGCCGTGGCGGCCTCTTCCTTGGAGCGTTCCTCGAAGCCGTTCAGGCGCACGAAGATGGTGGCGGCGTTGGAGCCGAACGAGAAGCTGGAGCCATCCAGGCCGGCGAAGGCCACGGTCCCGTCCACCCCGGCGGTGCCCTGGATGATCTTGGTGGCGCGTTCCATCACCGCCTGGGTGCGGTCCAGAGATGCACCGGCCGGCAGTTGGATGACGCCGATCAGGAAGCCTTGGTCCTGTTCAGGGATAAAGCCCGAGGGGGTGTCGACCAGACGCCAGGCGGTCAGGCCCAGAAGACCGGCGTAGATGATCAGCACCAGCCCGACCGTGCGCACCAGACGCGCGGTCAGGCGCCCGTAACGATCCGACAGCCAATCGAAGCCCTCGTTGAACTTACGCCCGGCCCAGCCGCCGTAATAAACGACCGTGCCCAGGACGCCCGGCTTGCGAGCGTGCTCATGATCCTTCTTGTGCGGCTTCAGCAGCAAGGCGGCCATGGCCGGCGACAGAGTCAGGGACACGAACAGCGAGATGACCGAGGCCGAGGCGATGACGACCGCGAACTGGCGATAGAAGATGCCGGGGATGCCGGGCACGAACATGGTGGGCACGAACACCGACACCAGCACCAGGCCGATGGCGATCAGGGCGCCGGAAACCTCCTGCATCGATCGATAGGCGGCCTCCTTCGGCGTCAGCCCCTCACCGATGGCCCGCTCCACGTTCTCGACCACGACGATGGCGTCATCGACGACGATGCCGACCGCAAGGACCAGGGCGAACAGGGACAGGGAGTTGATCGAATAGCCCAGCGCCAGCTGCACCGCGAAGGTGCCGACCAGGGCGACGGGAATGGCGACGATGGGGATGATGGCCGCGCGCCAGGTCTGCAGGAAGACCATGACCACGATGATGACCAGGATGACGGCTTCGACCAGGGTGTGCTGAACCGACTCCACCGAGGCGGCGACGAATTCGGTCGGGTTGTACGGCACGTCCACCTTCATGCCGGCGGGCACTTCGGACTTCAGGGCCTCGACCTCTTTCAGGACGCGGTCGGCGGTGCCAAGGGCATTGGCGCCCGGCTGCTGAACGATGGCGATGCCGACGCCGCGCTGGCCGTCGAAGAAGCCGCGGATGCCGTAATCCTGGGCACCCAGTTCGATCCGCGCCACGTCGCGCAGATAGGTGACGCGGCCCTGGGCGTCCGTCTTCAGAACGACGTTGGCGAACTCATTGGGATCGCTGAGACGGCTCTGGACCTGAACCGGCAGCTGGAAGGCGGCCGCGCTGTTGGGGAACGGCGGCTGGCCGATGGAGCCGGCGGCGGCCTGAACGTTCTGGGCGCGCAGGGCGGAGACGATTTCGGGGCCGGTCAGACCGCGCTCGGCCGCCTTGGCCGGGTCGATCCAGACGCGCATCGAATAGTTGCCGCCGCCGAACACCTGAACCGCGCCCACGCCGTCGATCCGCAGCAGACGGTCCCGTAGCGTGGAGTTGGCGTAGTTGCCGACATAGTCGTTATCCAGGGTGCCGTCGGGCGACGTCAGGCCCAGGATCATCAGGAAGCCGCTCTCGGCCTTGTTGACCACGACGCCCGTCTGGCGAACCGCCTCGGGAAGACGGGGCTCGGCCAGCGCCACCCGGTTCTGGACCAGCACCTGTGCCGAATCCAGGTCCGTGCCGGGCTGGAAGGTCACCGTGATGGCCACCGCCCCGTCCGATGTGGACGAGGAGGAGATGTAGAGCATGTTCTCGACGCCGTTCACCTCCTGCTCGATGGGGGCGGCGACGGTTTCGGCCAGGGTCTCGGCCGAGGCGCCGGGATAGGCGGCGTTGATGGTGATCGTCGGCGGCGCGATCTCCGGATACTGCGACAAGGGCAGCAGCGGATAGGCGGCGATGCCGATGATGGAGATCACCACCGCGATCACGGCCGCGAAGATCGGCCGGTCGATGAAGAAGCGGGAGATGTTCATGGCTTAGCCGGCCGGCAGGCTGTTGGCGAAGGAGGCGCTGGACGCGGGCGCCGACTGAGTGACGGGCGCCTGGGACGCATCGCCGGCGACGGGTTCGATCTTGCCGTTCTTGGGCGTGACCTTGGAGCCCGGCTGAGCGGCGCGTTGCAGACCCGCAATGATGACGCGGTCGGTGGGGGCGAGGCCGGAACGGACGACGCGCAAGCCCTGCACGATCGGGCCGAGCTGGACGGCCTTGTTCGTCACGGTGCCGTCGGCGTTGACCACGGCGACGGTGCGGCGGGCCTGATCCGTGCCGATGGCCGAATCCGGCACCAGCAGGGCGTCATAGGCGCCGGCGCCGGCGACCTGGGCGCTGCCGAACATGCCGGGACGCAGGAAACCGTCGGCGTTGGGCAGGATGGCGCGCAGGCGGATCACGCCCGAGGCGGTGTCCACGGCGTTGTCAGAGAAGTCCAGACGGCCGGTGTGCTTATAGGTGCTTTCGTCCTGAAGACGGACATTGACCGTCGCACCCTGGTTGGCCCCACCCTGACGCAGGTATTTCAGCAGGACCGCTTCCGAACCGTCGAAGACGAAGTGGATCGGGCCGCCCGAAATGATGGTGGTCAGGACGTCGCCGGCCGACGATCCGCCGGCGATGACATTGCCCGGGTCGACGCGACGGTCGGACACGCGGCCCGACACCGGCGCGGTGACGCGGGTGTATTCCAGGTTCAGGCGCGCATTACGGACGGCGGCGTTGCCGGCCGCCAGATTGGCCTGGGCCGCATCGACGGCCGCCTTGTTGGAATCATACTCGGCCTTGGACACCGCCTGCGAGGCCAGCAGAGCCTCGCTGCGGGCCAGGTTGGCTCGGGCCAGCGACAGTTGCGACTGAGCCTGGGCCACCTGGGCCTGAGCCTGAGCCAAGGCGGCCTGGGCCGGGCGCGGATCCAGGGTGAACAGCAGCTGTCCGCGCTGGACCATCTGACCGTCGCGGAAGTGAACCGCCTGGATATAGCCGCCGACACGGGCGCGCACGTCCACGCTCGAGACCGCCTCGAAGCGGCCGGTGAACTCATCCCAGTCCCGCACCTGCTGCTTCAGAGGCACAGCCACCGTCACCGGCGGCGCGCCCTGCGCCGGCGCTTCTGCCTTTGGCGAACAACCATAAAGGGCACCCGTCACCATGACGGATACCGCCGCAATCTTCAGCCCGCGCATCTGCGCATCTCCCTGTCGGAGGTAAATCCCTGTCGTGCGGACGAAGGCCGATGGGGAGTCGGCCTTGTCAACGCGTGGTGACTTAATGGTCGGCGCAGTGGCGCTTGTCAACAGGCGTTGACAAAGCCATATGTGCTCTACGGTTATTGTCTGTGGAGTGTCATCACCTTGTTATGTCCCGGCCCACGCCCGAGAAACGCCGCCGCCACGCGCACGGCCATTCTCGATGCTGCGCGCGAGAGGTTCGCGGCCGAGAGCTATGACGACGTGGGCATGCGCGACATCGCCCGCGACGTGGGCGTCGATGCGGCCCTGATCAGCCGCTACTTCGGCTCCAAGGACGATCTGTTCCTCGCCGCGCTGGACAGTTGCGGCGACGGCAGCGCGCTTATGCAGGGTGAAAAGGGCGAGTTCGGCCGGCGCGTGGCGCACGAGATCGTCTTCGAACCGAAGAAGGCCGAAAAGCTGAAGGGCATGTCGATCATGCTGCGCTCCATCGGTTCGGCCAAGGCGTCGGAGATGGTTCAGAACACCTGCACCCAGCGGTTCTTCGGCCCGCTGGAGGAATGGCTGAGCGGGCCGGACGCCACGGTCCGCGCGCGGCTCCTGGCCGGTTTCATCATGGGCATGTCGGTCAGTCGTGAACTGGGCGGCGGCAGCTTCAATATCGAACCCGCTCAATGCGAGGAGATGCGCGACCGACTGGCGCCCATTCTTCAGTCCCTGATCGACGGCTGATCCCATCGCGGAAATGAAAAAGGGCGCGGAGGGTGACCTCCGCGCCCTTTGTCTTGTCTGGCGACCAGCCTCAGTGGGAGGCGGTCGAGGTCACTTCGGTCCGCGCCTTGGTGCGGATGCAGCCGATCGCGAAGATGGTCAGCCCGACGTAGCCCAGCATCGGCACGATGAAGGCTGGCTGAAGCTTGCCGGCCGCATCCGCGATGTGCGCCGCGACCTGGGGCAGCAGGGCGCCGCCGATGATGCCGAACACCAGCAGGCCCGACGTCGCCGACGTCGGTGCGGTCGAGCGCTCCAGCGTCAGGGTGAAGATGGTCGGGAACATGATCGAGTTGAACAGGCCGATCGACAGAACGGCATAGGCCGCCGTCGGCCCGCCGATCTGGCTGACGGTCAGGCACAGCACCGCCGCCGCGACGGTGCAGCAGGCCAGGACGATGCCGGGGCGCACCTTGGTCAGGACGGCCGAACCGATGAAGCGGCCGACCATGGCGCCGCCCCAGTACAGGGCGACCATCTTGCCCGCCGTCTCGATGGGGGCGTTCAGGATGTCGGGGCTTTCGAGGAAGTTGGTCAGCATGCCGCCGATGGCGACTTCGGAACCGACGTAGAGGAAGATGGCCAAGGCGCCGAACACGGCCCAGGGCGACGACAGGGCCTTCAGCGGCGAGACCGCATTGTGCGATTCAGGCGCCGCCGCATTGATCTTCTTGCGCGCCGTGAAGATGAAGACGGCGATCAAGGCGAAGAAGGCGCCCATGCCCAGGAAGGCCATGTCAATGCTGCGCAGCGACTGGGTGCGAGTCGCGGCGGTGACCACGGCGCCGGCGGCGAAGACGCCGCCCGTCAGCAGGACGTGCGAGCCCAGCCACGGACCGACGGTCGTGCCCAGCGAGTTGAAGGCCTGCGACAGGTTCAGACGGCTGGAGGCGCCTTTGGGGCTGCCAAGCTCGGCGACCAGCGGGTTGGCCGCGACCTGCAGCAGCGTCACGCCCGAGGCGATGACGAACAGGGCGATCAGGACGCCGGGATACCAGTCGGCGGCGGTGGCGGCCGGCACGATCAGGCACCCCGCGACCATGACGATCAGGGCGCCGATGATCGAGCGGCTGTAGCCCAGCTTGCTGAGGACCGAAGCCGCCGGCAGCGACATCAGCCCGTAGGCGATGAACCAGGCGAAGGTCGTCAGGAAGGCCTCGGCGTTGTTCAGGTCGAACACCCGCTTCACCGCCGCGATCAGCGGATCGATCAGCGAGGTCGCAAAGCCCCAGGCGAAGAACAGCGTGGTGACATAGGCGAAGGCCAGGCCTGCGCCCTGGCGTTTTCCGGCGTCCGGAACGGTCATGGATGATCCCCCAGTGAAATCGAACGGCCGCGCTGTGGTCGCGCGGTTCTCATCCTGCTTGGTTCGGACATCGCGAAAGGCGCGTCCAGCCGAAAAGCGCGCTCTGTAACGAAACGTTTCCGCCGGCCCGTGGCGCAGGCAAAGAAAAGGGCCGCCTCGCGAACGCGGCGGCCCAAGTTTGCTCAGAAGAGAGGGGAAATCAGAACTTGTAGTTCAGCCCGACTGCGAAGGTGCGGCCGTAGTGCTGATAGTCGATGGTCCGGCGCTCATCGCCGTTCTCGAAGGTCTTGAACGGCTCGTCGGTCAGGTTGTTGACCTGAGCGAGAACCGACAGGCCTTCCAGCGGACCGGACTGGAACTCATAGCCGACCTGGGCGTCGACGACCGTTTCAGCCGCCACCGAACGCAGGGTGCGGCCGTTGCCGAAGCCGGCGACCTCGCCCAGGTAATCCGAGCGATAGCGGGCCGAAATCCGCGACTGGAAGCCGTAGCGCTCATAGTAGAGCGAGCCGTTGATCACGTTCTCCGACAGACCCGGCAGAGCGGTCGGGGGCTGGGTCGGGTCCGGCAGGACTTCGCTGTCCGTGGTCGAGGCGCTGAACTGGGCGCCGAAACCTTCCAAGGCCGGATGGAAGATGTCGAACGGCGCAGAGATTGCCAGCTCAAGACCCTTGATCCAGCCGCCTTCGCCGTTTTCAGGCGTCGAGAGCGTGCCCAGATTGGTCACAGGCGTAATACCGCCCGTCGGATAACCGCTGAAATCGAAGAGACGGTTGTAGCTATAAACGTAGCTTTCCAAGTTCTTGTAGAAGGCGGCCAGCGAGACGTAGCCCTTGCGATTGGCGAAGTATTTCTCGAACGAGAGGTCCACCACGTCCGCGATATAGGGCATCAAAGTAGGATTGCCGCCACCGCCGCCCCACGGCGAGTTTTTCGCAGGATCGGGCGTCCCGTTATTCTTGCCCGAATCGAATGAGAAGTTACGCGAGGCCCGCATATCGTCCATCCGAGGACGGGCCAAGGTGCGCGCCGCTGCGAAACGCACGAAGGCGTCGTCGGCGACCTGCAGAATGAAGTTTGAACTCGGCAGGACTTCAAGATACTTGGCGCCGCCTTGAAGATTGGCGACAGCGGCCACGCCTTGGCTCAACTGCTGGGCCTCGAAGCCTTGGCCCGCTTGGTCCGTGTAGACGAACTGCATACCGACATTGCCGGTCAGCGGCAGGCCGAAGAGATTGTGGTCAATGTTGGCGCGGACATAAGAGGTTGAAACCTTCTCGGTCACCGACCAGTTGCCAGCGGCGACATCAGCGTTCGGATTACGGATGCGATCCAGCGCGCCGCTGTTGACCAAACCCAAGGCATCGTAGCTCAGGACCTGCGAGATACCCAGATACCCCAAATCGGTCGGGTCCAGCAGGAATGCGCTAGGCACGGTCAGATCGCCGCCGCCGGGGACACCGAGATAGAACTGGTCGTTGACGAAGCTCTTCTGACGCTCGGTATAGTTAAAGCCGAAATCGATCGACTTGAAAGGGCTCTGATGCAGTTGGCGCGTAACAGAGAAGCGCGCGCCCTTGATCTCGTCCTCGATGGAAGGAGTGTTCATATAGCCGGCCTGACCGCCGGTAATAACGTCGCCGCCCCAGCCTTGCGGGCTGGTGATGCGGATCAGGTTCGGATCGGCATAATTCAAACGGCTGGTGAAGCGAGTGACGCCGTCGTCGGTCAGTTCAAAGCCCAAGGTATCCAGCGCGCCGTTGATATTGCGGCCGGTGCCGGCGTTTGTTTCCAGGATGATGTCGTTACGCTCGACCTTCGAATAGCTGAGGTCCAGATTCGCCGACCAGTCGTCGCTGAGCGTGAATTCGGTGTTCCAGCCTAAAGCAGTGATGTTGCTGTCGCGCTTGTTCAGGTCGTTACGGACGACGCCCTTGATGTTGTCCCAAGTGCCGGCGACGATGAGGCCATCTTCGACGGTGTAACCGGGACGCAGCGACGGTGCCGGACGGCAGACCGCCGAGGGGACGTTCACGGTGCAATTGCCGGCCGAACCACCCCATGCCAGCGGGAATTCGATGCCGCGCAGAACCTGGGTGTTCTTGAACTCGGAATAGAAGGCGTCGATCGTGGAGTGGATGCGATCGTTCGGGCGCCATTCCAGCACGCCCATATAGCCGTCGCGCTCCAGCTCCGACGACATCACATAGGGCTTCACGCCGCCGGTCAGCAGATTGCCGTCCGTGTAGTTTGGATAGCCCCAAGCGTTGAAGCGCTCCGACTGATAGGGCGAGCTCATGTGGGCGTAGCCCAGGGCCACGCCTAGCGTACCGTCAAGGAACTGGTCGATGTAGGAGATGGTGTAGCGGTCGCCGTTGTCGGTCGTGCCCGAGTTCAGGGCGCCGATCTCGTTCCACTCGTGGCGATAGTTCATCGCGATGGCCTGGCGGCCGTAGGCCAGCGGGCGAACGGTGCGCAGGTCGACGGTGCCGCCCAGGCCCTGGCCGATCAGGGCCGCGTCCGGGGTCTTGTAGACGACGACGCTGTTCAGCAGTTCAGCGGGGAACTGGTCGAACTCGACGCCGCGGTTGTCGCCGGTGGTGACCAGTTCGCGCCCGTTCAGCAGGGCGGTCGTGAAGTCGGGGCCCAAGCCACGGATGGAGATCGCCTGGCTGCGGCCGTCGAGGCGCTGCATCGTCACGCCCGGCAGGCGTGCCAGGGATTCGGCGATCGAGACGTCCGGCAGCTTGCCGATGTCTTCGGCCGAGATGACTTCGACGATCGAGGTGTTGTTGGCCTTGGCCGAGATCGCGGCTTCGATCGAACGACGAATGCCGGTGACGACGATTTCGCCGACTTCAGTGGCCTGGTCGTCGGCCTGGCCCGTCGTGGCGGCTGCAGTTTGTGCGTGGGCCGAGCCGACCGCCATCAGGGCGGCTGCGCCGAAGGCGACGCCGGATAGCAGGCGCGCGCGCCGGTTGAGACGTTGGAACATGGTCATCCTCCCTTGGGCTGACCGCGTTTCTGAACGTCGCGATCTGAAGCCGTCGCAAAAATATGCAAATCTTTTGGAATGTTGCAAGCAGTTAATGCGGGGGTCTGATTTCCGTCGCACTTCGCGCCGGGCCATAGCTTGCAAGGGCACAGAAATGTGCGGTTTCGCGCTATGTTTATGACGCGTCGCAGCATTTCAGCGACGCGTTGACAGCCCCGCCCATTGCTGCAAAATCTTGCAAATCGATCTGGAAGGCTTTGCACTTTCCAGGCGCAAGGGAGTGAGCGTCATGGCAAGGGGAACCCCCAGAAGGGCTGGACTGCACGCCGCGATGGCGGCGGCGGCTCTGCTGAGCGGCTTTGCAACGCCGACGACGGCGCAAACCCGCCAGGCCGAAGACGCCTTGTCGGCCCTGCGTCAACGCCTGCCTCAGGACGAGGTGATCTACTTCCTGCTGCCGGATCGCTTCGCCAATGGCGATGCATCGAACGACCACGGCGGTTACGCTGCCGACCGGCTGAAGAGCGGGTTCGATCCGGCCGATACCGATTTCTATCACGGCGGCGACTTGGCCGGCGTGACCCAACAGCTGGACTATATCCAGGGGCTGGGCGCGACGGCGGTCTGGTTGGCGCCGGTGTTCAAGAACAAGCCTGTGCAGAGCCATGGCGGCTATACCGGCGCGGCGCACCACGGCTACTGGATCACCGACTTCACCGCCGTGGATCCGCACTTCGGCGACGAGGCTGCGATGCGCGCCCTGGTCGAGGCGGCCCACACGCGCGGCATGAAGGTGTATCTGGACATCGTCGCTAATCACACCGCCGACGTCATCCAGTATCGCGAATGCCCGGAGGGTCGCTGCGCCTATCGCAGCCGCGCCGACTATCCCTACACCCGTCGCGGCGGCGTCGACGGTGCGCCGATCAATGAGGGCTTCGACGGTCGGGACTTTTCGCGCCTGACCCGGCCCGACTACGCCTACACGCCCTATGTCCCGGCGGGCGAGGAGAACGCCAAGGTTCCGGCCTGGCTGAACGACCCGATCCACTATCATAACCGGGGCGAGAGCACCTTCACCGGCGAAAGCAGCCTGGACGGCGACTTCGCCGGGCTGGACGACCTGCTGACCGAGGACCCGGTCGTCATCCAGGGCATGATCGACATCTTCGGCGGCTGGATCGACAAATACGGCATCGACGGCTTCCGCATCGATACCGCCCGCCATGTGAACCCGGGCTTCTGGCAGGCCTTCATCCCCGCCATGATCGCCCGCGCCGAGGCAAAGGGCATCCCGAACTTCCACATCTTCGGCGAGGTCTATGATCCCGATCCGGCGGTGACGGCGCGGTTCACGCGGGTCGACGGCTATCCGGCGGTGCTGGACTTCCCGTTCCAGAAGCAGGCGACCGATGTGGCGTCCGGCAAGGTCGGGACCGACGCCCTGGCCAAGCTGTTCGACGCCGACACGATCTATGACAAGGGCGCTGAGACCGCCGCCATCCTGCCGACCTTCCTGGGCAACCACGACATGGGCCGGGTCGGCTTCTTCGTGAAACAGGCCAATCCGAACGCCGACGACGCCGAGGTGCTGGCGCGCATCAAACTGGCCCATGCCCTGATGATGTTCAGCCGGGGCGTGCCCACGCTCTATTACGGGGATGAACAGGGTTTCGCCGGCGCGGGCGGATACGGGAACTCGCGCCAGGACATGTGGCCCAGCCGCACGCCGGTCTATGCGAACGAGACGCCCGTCGGCGGTCGCCAGCCAGCCTATTCAACCGACGCGCCCCTGTATCAGGCCATTGCCGAAATGGCCCGCGTGCGCGCCGCCGAACCGGCCCTGCGACGCGGACGTCAGATCGTGCGTGCCTATAGCGACAAGCCCGGTCTGTTCGCAATGTCTCGCATCGGCGAGGACGGATCGGAAGTTCTGGCCCTGTTCAACACCTCCACTGCGCCCGTCGCCGCTCAAGTCGAGGTGGAGCCCGGTTCAATGCGGTGGCAAGCTCTGCGCGGCGATTGCGCACCCGAATCTTCTGCTCCCGCCAGCGTCGCCGCTCGCGTGCCCCCCCTCGATTACCTCGTCTGCAAGAGCGTGCCGTGACTGCCCTGCCCGTCGATCTTTCCACGGCTGACGCCGCCCCCGCATTGGCGCACGACTGGTGGCGCGGCGCGGTGCTGTATCAGATCTATCCGCGCAGCTTCGCCGACTCCAACGACGACGGCGTCGGCGATCTGAAGGGGATCACCCAGCACCTCGACCACGTCGCCTCTCTAGGCGTGGATGGCATTTGGCTGTCGCCCTTCTTCACGTCGCCGATGAAGGACTTCGGCTATGACGTGTCGGACTATTGCGACGTCGATCCGATCTTCGGCACGTTGACCGACTTCGACGCCCTGATCGTGCGCGCCCATGCCCTGGGGCTGAAGGTCGTCATCGATCAGGTGTTTTCGCACACCTCGGACGAACATCCCTGGTTCACCGACAGCCGCGCCAGCCGAAACGGCGACCACGCCGACTGGTATGTCTGGGCCGACGCCAAGCCGGACGGCTCGCCGCCGTCGAACTGGCAGTCGGTGTTCGGCGGCCCAGCCTGGACCTGGGACGCGCGGCGCGGCCAGTACTACATGCACAACTTCCTGGCCTCGCAGCCTCAGCTGAACGTCAGGAACCCGGCGGTTCAGGACGCCCTGATCGCAGCGGCGCGGTTCTGGCTGGACCGGGGGGTGGACGGCTTCCGCCTAGATGCGATCAACTTCGCCATCCACGATCCGTCCCTGCGCGACAATCCGCCGATCCAAGACGGCAAGAAGCGCACGCGGCCGTTCGATTTCCAGGACAAGATTTACAATCAGTCCCACCCGGACATCATCGGCTTCTTGAACCGCATCCGCGCCCTGACCGACAGCTATGAAGGCCGGTTCACGGTGGCGGAGGTCGGCGGCGATCACGCCGATCGCGAGATGAAGGAATTCACCGCCGGGAACGACCGTCTGCACTCGGCCTACGGCTTCCTCTATCTCTACGCCGATACGCTGAAGAGCGAACTGATCGGCGTGGGCGATGGGATGTGGCCGGATCAGCAGGGCGAGGGCTGGCCGTCCTGGACCTTCTCCAACCACGATGCGCCGCGCGCGGTGTCGCGTTGGGCCCAGGGCCGGGACGAGAAGGCCTTCTCGGAAATGGCCCTGCTGCTGCTGATGTGCCTGCGCGGCAATGTCTTCGTCTATCAGGGCGAAGAGTTGGGCCTGCCTCAGGCCGAGGTGCCGTTCGAGCGGCTGGTCGATCCCGAGGCCATCGCCAACTGGCCTGAGACTCTGGGCCGCGACGGCGCCCGCACACCGATCCCCTGGGTGGCCTCGGCGCCCAACGCCGGCTTCTCGACGGTGGAGCCCTGGCTGCCTGTCGATCCGCGCCACTTGGCATTGGCGGTGGATGCGCAGGAGGCGGACCCGACCTCGATCCTGCACGCCGCGCGCCGCATCATCGCCCTGCGTCAGGCCCATCCGGCGCTGCGGACCGGAGGGCTGGAGATCGAGAGCGCGGGCGACCTGGTGGTCTTCCGCCGGTTCGAACGGGCCGGGGGCGGCGAGCGTCTGCTGTGCGTATTCAACCTGGGCTTTGAGGCCGTGGACTGGTCAACGCCCGCCGGTGCGCGCCGGATCGCGGCGGTCAACTGGACTGAGGTGGACGGATCGACGTTGAGGCCGCTGGCCGGCCTGATCTTCGCCGACGCCGGATGACGGGGTCAGCCGCCGCAGGTCTCGCGAACGATCAGCTCGGTCGGAACGCGCTCGGAACGGCCTGCTGCGGCACCGCCGTGATCCAGCAGTTTGGACACCATCAACCGGCCGGCCTTCATCGTGTCCTGGGCGATGGTGCTGAGCGCGGGGCGCGAGTAGCGGCTGAACGGCACATTGTCGAAACCGATGACCGAGACTTGGCCCGGCACCTCGACGCCGGCGTGCAACAGGGCGCGCACGGCGCCGAGCGCGATCTGGTCGGACGCGGCCACGACGCCATCGAAATCCAGCCCGCGTCGGATCAGGGCGTCCACGGCGGCCTCTGCGGATTCGACCTCGAAATGCGCAGGCACGATCAGGTCGGCGTCCACGTCCAGCCCGCTCTGGCTCAAGGCGTCCAGATAGCCGCGATGCCGCTGCATGGCCTCGGGCGGATCCAGATCGCCCAGGAAGACGATGCGCTTTCGCTCCAGCCGCGCCAGATGCAACGTCGCGCGGCGTCCGCCGGAGATGTTGTCCGAGCCGATGGAGCAATAGTCCTGGTCGGGCAGTTCTGCGCCCCAGACGACGAAACGATGGTCGGCGTCGACCAGACGGTTGAAGGCCGAATGCAGGCTGGATTGGCCCAGGAAGATCACGCCATCCGCCCGGCTTGTGTTCAGCGCCGCCGACAGCTCGTCATAGTTGGCGGGCGAGATATGGCTCATCAGCAGGTCGCAGCCGCGTTCGCGCGCCGCCTCGCCCACCCCGGCGAGAAGCTCCAGGAAGAAGGGGTCGCTGAGGCGCCCTTCGCGCCCCTGCGGCCGCGGCACCACCAGGGCGATGGTGCCCTGTGCGCCGATCGGACCGGCGGGCATGTGGCGGCGGAACGGATAGTCGTGTTCCTTGGCCAGCTTCCAGATCGTCTGTTTGGTGCGATCGTTGACGGCGGGGTTGTCGTTCAGGGCGCGCGAGGCGGTGGCGATGGACACGCCGGCCAGGCGGGCGATGTCTTCCAGACGGGTGGTCTTGCGGCTCAAGGTCGCGGGTCCTCACAGCAGCATGGTGAAGCTGCAAAATTTTCTGCAAATATTTCAGCCACCGTTCGCGGCGGTTGGCAAGAGGCGGCGTAACGGAGTTCCCATGATGCAGCGCAGATCCTTCCTGGCCCTTGGCGGCGTGTCGATCCTGGCTCTGGGGGCGACTGGCGCGCGCGCCCAGACCGCGCCGAACCATGCCCGGGCATCCTCGCCGGGCGGCGTGCTGACGGTCGAGGCCTTCACCGACAATGACGGGCGGCCGATGTATTCGGTGCTGCGTCAGGGCCGTGTCGTTGTGGCGCCGTCCAAGCTGGGCTTCCTGCTGACTGACGCGCCGGCCATCGAGCGCGGCCTGACCCTGACCGCAGGCCAGCCGATCGCGGTCGACGACACTTGGGAGCAGCCCTGGGGAGAGCGGCAGTTCATTCGCAACCACTACAACGAATGGCGCGTCGCCTATGCCGAGACCGGCGGTCTGCGACGCCGCGTGGACGTGGTCTTCCGCCTGTACGACGACGGTCTGGGCTTCCGCTATGAGTTCCCGCAGCAGGCCGGCCTGACCACCGTGCGCATCGGTTCGGAAATCACCGAGTTCAACCTGGCCGAAAACGGCGAGGCCCTGTGGTGCCCGGCGTGGGAATGGAACCGCGAGGAATATCTCTACAGCCGCACGCCCATCGATGCGGTCGGCAGCGCCCAGACGCCGATGACGGTCAAGGGCCAGTCAGGGCTGCACGTCTCGATCCACGAGGCCGCCTGCCTCGACTACGCAGGGATGAACCTGCGCCGGTCGGAGGAAACGAAGTTCCGCGCTCAGCTGACGCCGGGCCTCACCAATGCGGCGGTGGTGCGCGAGGCGCCGTTCAACACGCCCTGGCGGACCCTGCAAATCTCCGACAGCGCCGCTGGCCTGCTGGATTCCAGCCTGATCCTGAACCTGAACGAGCCCAACAAGCTGGGCGACGTCAGTTGGTTCAAGCCGATGAAATACGTCGGCGTCTGGTGGGAGATGCACCTGGACCTGAAGACCTGGAACTCCGGGCCCAAGCACGGCGCGACCACCGAGAATGCGATCAAACATATCGACTTCGCCGCCAAGCACGGCCTGGGCGGGGTGTTGGTCGAGGGGTGGAACAAGGGCTGGGACGGCCAGTGGTTCGCCAACGGCGCGGACTTCAGCTTCACCGAAGCCTATCCCGACTTCGACATCGAAGCGGTCTGCGCCCACGCGCGGTCCAAAGGCGTGCAGCTCATCGGCCACCACGAGACCGGCGGCAACGCCTTCCACTATGAGCAGCAACTCGAACCGGCCATGGCCCTGTATGAACGCCTCGGCGTCCATTCGGTGAAGACCGGCTATGTCGCCGACGCGCAAGGCGCCCGCGTCGCCGGGCCGGATGGACAGATGGTCATGGCCTGGCACGAGAGCCAGGCGATGGCCCAGCACCACATGCGCGTGGTCGAGGCCGGCTATCGCCACAAGGTCGCCGTCAACGCTCACGAGCCGTTCAAGGACACCGGCCTTCGCCGCACCTATCCGAACATCATCAGCCGCGAGGGCCAGCGCGGGATGGAATATTCGGCCTGGGGCAATCCCGGCAATCCGCCCGAGCATGAGCCGAACTTGGTGTTCACCCGCCTGCTGGCCGGGCCGATGGACTATACGCCCGGCATCTTCGGCATGGAGACGCGCAGCCCCGGCGGCGTGCAGACGACCTGGGCCAAACAACTGGCGCTCTATGTCGTGATCTACAGCCCGATCCAGATGGCGGCGGATCTGCTGGTCAACTATGAGGCCAACCCCGGCCCGTTCCAGTTCATCAAGGATGTGCCGGTCGACTGGAGCGAGAGCCGCACGCTGGACGCCGCCATGGGCGACTATGTCGTCACGGTTCGCAAGCAGCGCGGCACGGATGTCTGGGCCCTGGGCGCCGTCACCGACGAGCATCCGCGCGTGCTGAAGGCCCCGCTCGATTTCCTGGACGCCGGCCGTCGATATCGGGCCGAAATCTATCGCGACGGGCCGGACGCCGACTATCGCGGCAAGCGCGAGGACATCGTCATCGAGCAGCGCGAGGTGACGTCGTCTGACACCCTGACCCTGGCGCTGGCGCCCGGCGGCGGTCAAGCGATCCGGTTTGTGCCGGTCGGCCGGGCGCGACGCGGATGACCCTGCTCGCGCACCGCCCGCGCCTGTCCGGCCTGGCGATCTGGAATATGTGCGTCGGCTTCTTCGGCATCCAGATCGGCTTCGGCCTGCAGAACGCCAACACCAGCCGGATCTTCCAGACGCTGGGCGCCGAGGTCGACAGCCTGGCGATCCTGTGGATCGCCGCGCCGCTGACGGGTCTGCTGGTCCAGCCGATCATCGGCCATTTCAGCGACAAGACCTGGACCCGGTTCGGCCGGCGGCGGCCCTATTTCCTGGTTGGGGCCATCGCCACCACCCTGGCCTTGATCGCCATGCCCAACAGCCCCAGCCTGTGGTTCGCCGCCGCCATGCTGTGGATCATGGACGCCTCGATCAACATCACCATGGAGCCGTTCCGCGCCTTCGTCGGCGACAACCTGCCGGAGGAGCAGCGCACCGCCGGCTATGCGATGCAGAGCTTCTTCATCGGCGCCGGCGCGGTCTTCGCCTCGGTCCTGCCGTGGCTGTTGTCGAACGTCTTCGACATCGCCTCGACCGCCGAGGCGGGCGTGGTGCCCCTGTCGGTCAAGATCGCCTTCTACGTCGGCGCCGCCGGCCTGTTCTCGGCCGTGCTGTGGACGGTGCTGTCGACCAAGGAATACAGCCCCGAACAGATCGCGGCCTTCGAACGCGCCAGAGACGACGCGCCGACCGCGCCCGTCGAAGCCGAAGCGCCGGCTCGCAGCGTCCAGGGCTGGATGACTTCGGGCCTGGTCTGCGCCGTCCTCGGCGGGCTGGGTTTCGTGCTGATCGGCGCGCTCGATCTGGAGAAGGAGCTACTGATCCTGGCCGGCTTCTTCGCCGGGTTCGGCCTGCTCCAGATCGCCGTGGGCATGATGGAGCGTCGCCGCATCACCAACGCCGCGACCGAAATCCTGAACGACATCTTCCGCATGCCCGAGACAATGCGCGGCCTGGCTGTCGTTCAGTTCTTCAGCTGGTTCGCCCTGTTCGCCATGTGGATCTACACTACCGCGGCCGTGACCCGCGTCCATTACGGCGCGACCGACACGACTTCGGCCGCCTACGCCACGGGCGCCGACTGGGTGGGCGTTCTGTTCGGGGTCTATAACGGCGTGGCGGCCCTGGCGGCCTTCACCCTGCCGGTCATCGCCAAACGGATCGGACGCAAGGCGACCCACGCGCTGATGCTGCTGCTTGGCGCGGCCGGCCTGTTCGGCGTCTTCGCCATCCGCGAGCCGGGCCTCTTGTGGCTGCCAATGATCGGCGTCGGTTTCGCCTGGGCGTCGATCGTCTCCATGCCCTACGCTATCCTGTCGGCGGCGGTGCCGGACCGAAAGATGGGCGTCTATATGGGCGTCTTCAACATCTTCATCGTCGTGCCCCAGTTGCTGGCCGCCACAGTTCTGGGCCTGATCCTGAAGAGCCTGTTCGATGGTCAGGCGATCTGGGCCCTGGTGCTGGGCGCCATCTCTTTCGTTCTGGCCGCCGCCAGCGCGCTGATGGTCAAGGAGCATCGCGGATGAACCGTCGGGGTCTTCTGGCCCTCATGGCCGCCTTGCCCTTCGCCAGCGCGGCGCGCGCCGAGGGCGCCATCGCGGGCGGGCGGTTGGTGCTGCATGAGGCAGTCGCGTCGGCCCATGTGAAGGCGCGCAATGTTTCGGTTTGGCTGCCGCCCGGATATGAGGCGTCAGACGAGACCTATCCCGTCCTCTACATGCACGACGGCCAGAACCTGTTCGATCCGGCCACGGCCAACTTCAGCGAATGGGGCGTGGACGAGCATCTGATGCGGCTGATCGCGAGCGGCCAGGTGCGGGCTCCGATCGTGGTGGGGGTCTGGAACACGGACCTGCGGCTGAGGGAATATGTCCCCGCCGACCTGATCGCCGCCCTGCCCGCCGACATGCGCGACGAGGTCCAGGCCATTTATGGCGGTCCGTCCTTGTCCGACGCCCATCTGCGGTTCCTGGTCGAGGAGTTGAAGCCCTTTATCGACGGCGCCTACCGCACCCTGAGCGGTCCGCTGGACACGATGATCGCTGGCTCCAGCATGGGCGGCCTTATCTCGATGTATGCGGTGATGAAGCGGCCGCAGGTCTTTTCCGCCGCCGCCTGTCTGTCCACCCATTGGCCGCTGAAGGTCGAAGGGCTTGAGCCCGGCGCGACGCTGGACGCTTGGCGCGAACGCCTGGTCGCCGCCTGGACCGGCGTGATTGAACGCGGCCTGCCCGAACCGGGCGACCACCGTTTCTATTTCGACCGGGGCGACGAGACGCTGGATCAGTTCTACGCCGTCTTCCAGACCCAGGTAGACCAGATCTTCCGCCGTCGCGGCTACGGCCCCGGCGATTTCCGCAGCCTGGTCTTCCCCGGCGCCCAGCACAATGAAGCGTCCTGGAACCAGCGCCTGGACGTACCTTTGACCTTCCTTCTTTCCCCCGCCCCCACGCGCAACCCGTGAGGACCACAATGCGTCACTTCCGTACCTTCTGCCTCGCCGGCGCCGCCGGCCTGGCCCTCGCTTCCGTCGCAAGCGCCCAATCGAGCGTCGCCCCCGGCGCGCCCGGCGCCCCGCCCGTCTGGTCCAGCGCGGCCAAGACCGGCGCCGGCGCATCCTACGAAGCCTATGTCGATGGCCAGTATCGCGACGGCGGCCCGACCGGCGCGGCGTCCAAGGTCTGGTATTCCATCGCCGACGGCGTTCTGACCGAAACGATGTACGGCCTGATCCATGAGGCCCAGATCAAGGCGCTGCGCTTCGCCGGCGTGACCCAAGACGGTCTGGTCGTCGAAGGCGACGACACCACCAGCCGAACCGAATATCTGCACGTCGACGCGCAGGGGCGTCCGCTGTCGCCGGCTTATCGCGTGACGACGCAGGATAAGAACGGCCGCTTTGAGATCGAAAAGCAGATCTTCAGCGATCCTGACCGCAACGCCCTGGTGTTGCGCGTCACCATCACGGCGCTGAAGGGCGATGTGACGCCCTATCTGATGCTGGAGCCGCATATCGCCAACACCGGCGTCGATGACCGGGGCCAGGTCACACGCGACGGCTTTCACGCCTGGGAAGGCGACACACACCTGTTCCTGAAGCCCAGCGAAGCCTTCGATAAGGCCAGCGTCGGCTTCGTCGGCGCCTCGGACGGTCTGACGGATCTGAAGGACGGCAAGCTGGACTGGACCTACGCCTCCACCGGCGATCAGGCCGGCAATACGATGATGACCGGGGCTCTGCCGCGCCTGCGCCAAAGCAGCCGGATCACGCGCGACTTCGTCATCGGCTTCGGCGCCAGCGAAGCTGAGGCGCGCGCCGCTGCGGACGGTTCGTTCTCGACCGGTCTGGACGAGGTGCTGGCCCGCTTCAACGGCGAGGGCGAGCGCGTGGGTTGGGAGGATTATGTCGCCTCGCTGACCGAACTGCCGCGCATCGCAGAACAGGCGACCGACGGCGGCAAGCTGGCCTACGTCTCGGCTCTGATGCTGAAGGTTCAGGAGGATCGCACGCACGCCGGCGCCCTGATCGCGTCACTGTCGAACCCGTGGGGCGACACGGTGGACGCGTCGAAGTCCTCGACAGGCTACAAGGCCGTCTGGCCGCGTGACTTCTATCAGGTGGCGATGGCTCTGGCGGCGCTAGGCGACGAGGAGACGCCGCTGGCGGCCTTCAACTATCTGCCCCAGGTTCAGGTCGGCCCGAACACGCCGGGCAACACCGGCGTCGGCGGCTGGTTCTTGCAGAAGACGCACGTGGACGGCGAACTGGAATGGGTTGCGGTCCAATTGGACCAGACCGCCATGCCGATCATGCTGGGCTATCGTCTGTGGAAGATGGGCTGGCTGTCGGACGCCCAGATGACCGAACACTATCGGTCCATGCTGAAGCCGGCGGCCGACTTCCTGGTCGACGGCGGCAAGATCGGGCTGATGTGGAACGACGCTGAGATCAAGCCGCCCTTTACCCAGCAGGAGCGCTGGGAAGAGCAGCAGGGCTATTCGCCTTCCAGCACCGCCGCCGTGGTCGCGGGCCTGACGGTCGCCGCCGAAATGGCGCGCGCCTCAGGCGACGCCGCCGGCGCGACGCGCTACCAGATCGCGGCCGACAGCTATGCGTCCAAGATCGAAGACCGAATGTTCACCACCAACGGCGACTTCGGCGACGGTCGCTACTTCATCCGCATCACGCAAAACGAGAACCCGAACGACAAGGCCCCGATCGGCGCCGCCAATGGCCAGATCGCGCCGGCGGAAGACCGTGTCGTGGACGGCGGCTTCCTAGAACTGGTGCGCTATGGGGTGCGCAAGGCCGACGATCCGCACATCCTGTCCACCCTGCCCGTCTATGACGACCAGTCGCTGGAGCCGCTCTATCGCGTCCGCTACGACTTCGGTCCTGAGGGCGACAAGACGCCGGGCTGGCGCCGTTATGGCGTCGACGGCTATGGCGAGGACCATCTGACGGGCGCAAACTATGGCGTCGGCGGGGAAATGAGCCCCGGTCAGCGCGGCCGGGTCTGGCCCTTCTTCACGGGCGAGCGCGGTCACTATGAGCTTGCTCGCGTCAGCGTGAACGGCGCCCCCTCGGCAGCCGACATCGCCGCCATCCGCCAGACCTATGTGCGCGGCATGGAGCGGTTCGCCAACGAGGGGCTGATGCTGGCCGAACAGGTGTGGGACGGCGTCGGCAACCCGACGGCCAAGGACTACGCTGTGGGTCAGAACACGGACTCGGCGACCCCGCTGGCCTGGACCCACGCGGAATATCTGAAACTGCTGCGGTCTCTGGCCGACGGCAAGGTCTGGGACAGCTACGACCCCGTGCACGACCGCTACGCCCGCTGATACGAAAACGGCCCCGGAGATCGCTCTCCGGGGCCGTACTCATTTCGGGCTGACGCGGCTTAGAAGGTGAGCTTCACCGCCCCGACGATCCGATCTTCGGCGCCGGGCACGCCGTCCACATCGGTGTCGTGATAACGGACATCGAGGCCCACCTTGTCGGTCAGGGCATAGCCGACGCCGACGTTCCAGGTGGTGTAGTCGTCGCTGACGTCGAGCCATTGCTTGCCCAGCGCGCCGGACACCGTCCACTTGGGCGCCGGCGAGAAGGCGGCGTTGACCTCGGCATAGGTCGCTTCCTTGTCCGCACCGAAGAAGTCGGGCGAGTAATAGACGGCCGCGCCAAAGGTGGCGGGACCGACCGCGCGCGAGGCCGCAGCCTTGAACTCGGCGTAGTTATAGTCCGCCCCGTCCGGCTCCCCGACATACAGATAGCCGATTGCGCCGAAATCGAGCGCGAAGCCGCCGGCCTCGGTACGATAGCCGCCGTAGAGATCGACCTCCGCATCGGTGTCGTCGCCGAAATCGACGTTCGAGGCCCAGGCTCCCGCATAGAAGCTGCCCGACGTCAGGTCGACGCCGCCTTGAATGGCGGGGTCTTCGCTGGTTTGGGTGAAGCCGCGGAACACGTAGTCGCTGACGACGCCGACGTTCCAGGCGACGTCGACGTCGACGTCGCTCTGGGCCGAGGCCGGCGCGGCGAGGCCGATCAGACCTGCGGTGAGAGTCGCGGCGGCGGCCGCGCGGATGGTGGTCTTCTTCATAGTCTATCCCCTTTTATTTTTGTTGGCCGAGAAAGGGCGCGGATTGGGAGCCGCGCCCTATACACGGATTTCAGTGTTCCAGCGCCTCGCCATGCAGCGAGGTGTCCAGACCAGCGGCTTCTTCCGCCTCGCTCACGCGCAGGCCCGTGGTAAACTTGCAGATGAACAGGATGATCAGGGTGCCGACGGCGCTGTAGACGATGGTCCACAGCAGGCCCAGGGCCTGGGCGCCGACGTTGGCGCCTTCCGATAGGCTGTTGATCGCGGTCGTGGCGAACACGCCGGTCAGCAGGGCGCCTATCAGGCCGCCCGCGCCGTGGATGCCGAAGGCGTCCAGGCTGTCGTCGTAGCGCAGCAGCTTCTTGATCCACACCGACGAGGCATAGCAGGCCGGGCCGGCGATCAGGCCGATAATGACCGCGCCCTTGGGGTCGACGAAGCCGGCCGCCGGAGTGATGGCGACCAGACCAGCCACAACACCCGACAGCATGCCGATCAACGAGACCTTCTTTTTCTCGATATATTCAACGATTTTCCAGGTCAGGGCGGCGGCGGCGGCGGCCAGGATGGTGTTCAGCAGCGCCACGCCCATCAGGTCGTTGGCGGCGCCCGCCGAGCCGGCGTTGAAGCCGATCCAACCGACCAGCAGCAGCGAGGCGCCGATCATGGTCAGGACAGGGTTGTGGGCGGTGATGACCTCTGTGCCGTAACCCTTACGGCGACCCAGGAAGATGGCGCAGACAAGGCCCGCGACGCCCGAGTTGACGTGAACGACGGCGCCGCCCGCGAAGTCCAGCACGCCGGCCGAACCCAGGAAGCCGCCGCCCCAAACCCAGTGGCAGATCGGCGCATAGACCAGCAGCGACCACAGGGCGGTGAACAGCAACAGGGCCGAATATTTGAACCGCTCGGCGAAGGCGCCGGTGATCAGCGCCGGGGTGATGATGGCGAAGGTCATCTGGAAGGAGATGAACAGGAACTCCGGAATGCCCGGCAGCAGGGCGTTGGCGGTCTTCAGCGACACGCCGTTCAGGAACAGCATGTCCAGGCTGCCGATGAAGGGCTGAAGGCCGGCGCTCTCGTTCTTGCCGAAGGCCAGGCTGTAGCCGGCGATGAACCACACCAGCGACACCACGGCGAAGACGCCGACGGACTGGGTGATGGTGGCGATGACGTTCTTCTTGCGCACCATGCCGCCATAGAACAGCGCCAGACCGGGGAGGGTCATCAGCAGAACCAGAGCGGTCGAGGTGCCGAGCCATGAGGCCCCGGCGCTGTCCAGCTCAAGCGCAGCCTGGTGGCCGAGCAAGGCGGGCGCGGCGTCCTGCGCATTCGCCGCGCCGGCAGCCATCAGACAGAGTGTGGGAAGCAGGAGCGCAGCAGCTCCCGTAAGTCGTTTCGTGGTCTGCGACATGAGCTAGTACCCCCTATGCAATCTCGCAGTTGCGAAGATTTTACCGCATTTGCGATAGGCGCAAGAGGCTAGACCGTGAACGGCGCAACTTTCTTGCAACGGTCACGAACAAAAAGATCAGGACCGCACGATCCTTCGATCATACGGCCCGATGTCAGATTGAGCATGCCAACGTAGCCAAGCTCTGCGGCAGGATTTTCAGCGTCAGTGCCAGCCGTCAGGCCCAATGCATCTGCACGCGATGCGCCGCCGCCCAGTGGATGGCGCGGATGGCGTCGATAACGGCCTCGGTCGCCGCGCGCGTGCCCAGCGCGCCGCCCAGATCGGCCGTCACGGCGCCAGCCGCCAGAACGGCGGCGACCGCGGCCTCGATGGAATCCGCCTCGTCCTCCAGTTTCAGGCTGTGACGCAGCAGCAGGGCCGCCGACAGGATGGTCCCGACCGGATTGGCCAGATCCTGACCGGCGATGTCCGGCGCCGAGCCGTGGATCGGCTCGAACAGACCCGGCCCGCCCGCGCCCAGCGACGCCGACGGCAACAGGCCGATGGAGCCGCCCAGCACCGAAATCTCGTCCGACAGGATGTCGCCGAACATGTTTTCGGTCAGGATGACATCGTAGTCGCGCGGCTTGCGGATCAGGTGCATGGCCATGGAGTCCACCAGGGCGTGCTCCAGCGTGATGTCGGGGAACTCCTCGGCATGGATGCGGGTCACGACCTCGCGCCACAGGCGGCTGGTCTCCATGACGTTGGCCTTGTCGACCGAGGTCACCTTGCCACGACGCTGTTGGGCGGTCTGGAAGGCGGCGCGGGTCACCCGCTCGATCTCCGGCACCGTGTATTCGCACAGGTCGGTGGCGCGATCGGCGGTGCGGGTCTTCTCGCCGAAGTAGACGCCGCCGGTCAGTTCGCGGAAGACGATCAGATCGACGCCCTCGACGATCTCCTTCTTCAGCGGCGAGCGGTGCGCCAGCACCGGCGACACCTGCAACGGCCGCAGATTGGCGAATAGGCCCATCGCCTTGCGGATCGCCAGCAGCCCCTGTTCCGGACGCGCCTTACCGCCATCCCATTTCGGCCCGCCGACGGCGCCCAGCAGCACGGCGTCGGACGCGACGCAGGCGGCGCGCGTGGCCTCGGGCAAGGGCTCGCCCGTCTCGTCGATGGCCGCGCCGCCGATCAGATGCTCGGCGAACTCGAAATGGTGACCATAGAAGTCGCCGATGACCCGTAGGACATCGCGCGCGGCCCGTGTGACCTCCGGTCCGACGCCATCGCCGGGCAGCAGGACGATGTTGTAGGTCTTGGTGGCGGCGGTGCTCATCTTACGGTCTCTTTCGATCGCTCGTAGGCTTCGATTTCAGGCATGTTTGATTGAAGCCAGCCCAGGGTGTCCACCCCGTCCAGCAGGCATTGGCGGGCGAAGGATTCGACCCCGAACGGCACGGGTTCGGCATTGCCGCGCTGGATCTGATTGGCCTGGAGGTTGATCGTGACCGGCTGGTCCGGCTGCGACGCCAGATCGTCCCAAACGGCCTGGCTGACGACGATCGGCAGCAAGCCGTTTTTCAGCGCATTCGATGTAAAAATGTCAGCGATCTCGGTCGAGATCACCGCCCGGAACCCATAGTCCAGCAAGGCCCAGGGCGCATGTTCGCGCGACGAACCGCAGGCGAAGTTCCGTCCGGCCAGCAATATGCGATGCTCGGCCGGATCGATGCGATTCAGAATGGCCTCGGGTTTTTCCGAGCCGTCGTCTTCGTAACGCCAGTCATAGAAGGCGGCCTTGCCCAGCCCTTCGCGCGTGGTCGTGGTCAGGAAACGTGCGGGGATGATTTGGTCGGTGTCGATATTGGCCTGGCTCAGGATCACGGTCTTGGAGGTCAGCACCTGGAACGGTTCAGACATGCTCCACCGCCTTCAGATAGACGCGCGGATCGGTCAGCACCCCAGCGACCGCTGTCGCCGCCGCCGTCGCTGGACTGGCCAGGATGGTGCGGGCGTCCTTGCCTTGGCGGCCTTCGAAGTTGCGGTTCGACGTGGATACGGCCAGTTGGCCCGGCGCGACGAAATCACCGTTCATGGCGATGCACATCGAACAGCCGGGAATGCGCCATTCGGCCCCGGCGGCGATGAAGACCTGATCCAGGCCTTCAGCCTCGGCGTCGCGACGCACGGCCTCGGACCCCGGCACCACCAGCATGCGTAGGCCCGGTTTGACCTTGCGACCGCGCAGCACCTCGGCGGCGGCGCGCAGATCGGGCAGGCGCCCGTTGGTGCAGGAGCCGATAAAGACCACGTCCACCGGCTGGCTGGTCGTCGCCTCCCCGGCCGTGAAGCCCATATAGGCGATGGCCTTGCGATCCGAGTCCGACTGCGGTTGCGGCACGGGCAAGCCGATGGGCGCGCCCGCATCCGGCGTCGTGCCCCAGGTCGCCATGGGTCGGATGGCGGCGCCGTCGATGGTCACTTCCTTATCGAAGACCGCGCCCGCATCCGTCGCCAGTTTCAGCCATTCGGCCGTTGCGGCCTCATAGTCGGCGGGCACATGTTTGCGGCCGCGCAGCCAGTCGATGGTGGTCTGGTCCGGGGCGATCATGCCGGCCCGCGCCCCGGCTTCTATGGACATGTTGCACAGGGTCATCCGCCCTTCCATGTCCAGCGACCGCACCGCCTCGCCGGCATATTCGATGACATAGCCGGTGCCGCCGCCGAAACCGATGGCGGCGATGACGGCCAAGGCGACATCCTTGCCCAAAACGCCAGGCTGCAACTTTCCGTCCACCGTCACCCGCATGGCCTTGGCCTTGCGCTGCAACAGACACTGGGTCGCCAGCACATGGCCGACCTCGGACGTGCCGATGCCGAAGGCCAGGGCGCCGAAGGCGCCGTGGGTCGCGGTATGGCTGTCGCCGCAGACCACGGTCATGCCCGGCTGGGTCAGACCCAGTTCCGGCCCCATCACATGGACCACGCCGCGATCATCGGAATCCCAACCCGCCAGCGGCACGCCGTAGGCGGCGCAGTTGCGCTCCAGCGTATGCACCTGAGCCTCGGCCTGGGCGGTGACATAGGGTTTCAGACCGTTCAGCCCCGCCGGCAGGGTCGGTGTCGAATGGTCCAGGGTCGCATAGGTCCGGTCGGGACGGCGGACCTTCAGCCCACGCGCCTCGATCTCGCTGAAGGCCTGGGGGCTGGTGACTTCGTGGACCAGATGCAGGTCGATATACAGCACCCCCGGCGTATCGGCCGTTTCCGACCGCACGACGTGGGCGTCCCACACCTTGTCGAACAGGGTCTTGGGATCAGGCATATTGGGCCACAAACTCGGACACGCCATCGACCCGGTCGATGATGGCGATCAGTTCGGCGTCATTGATCTCGCCGATCTGATCCGCGCGCGACTTGAAGCCCGCGACCACCGCCGCCAGACGTTCGCCCTCGATGGGACGGCCGATCGTTTCGGCGCGTTTGGCGATGGCGTGACGGCCCGAATGCTTGCCCAGCACGAACCAGCTGCCCTCAAAGCCCACGTCCTGAGGCCGCATGATTTCGTAGGTGCGGCTGTCGGCCAGCATGCCGTGCTGGTGGATTCCCGCCTCGTGGGCGAAGGCGTTGATTCCGACCACCGACTTGTTGCGCGCGATGACCGTCTCGGTGATCTCGCACAGGATCTTGGAGGCGCGCACCAGATGGCGGCTGTCGGCGCCGGTCGTGACGCCATAGCGGTCCTCGCGGACCTTCAGCGCCATGATGACCTCTTCGATCGAGCAGTTGCCGGCCCGCTCGCCGATGCCGTTGATCGCGCCCTCGATCTGACGCGCGCCGCCCTCGACGGCGGCCAGGGAGTTGGCGACCGCCATGCCCAGGTCGTCGTGGCAGTGGGCGGAGAAGATCACGTGCGGATGCCGCGCCTTGATCCGTGCGGCCAGGGCGGCGAACCGCTCGCGCACCTCTTGCGGCGTCGCATAGCCGACGGTGTCGGGCACGTTCAGAGTGCGCGCGCCGGCGTCGGCGGCGGCCTCCAGCACGTCGGCCAGAAACTCCGGCTCGGTGCGGAAGGCGTCCTCGGCCGAGAACTCGACGTCGTCGAACAAACTGCGGGCGTATTCCACCGACCGCACGGCCGTCGACAGCACCTCATTGGTGGACATCTTCAGCTTGGCCGAGCGGTGGATCGGGCTGGTGCCGATGAAGGTGTGGCACCGACGATGCGATTTCGGCGCCGGCGCCAGGGCGCGGAAGGTAGCGTCGATGTCCTTCTCGTTGGCGCGCGACAGGGAGCAGAAGATCGGTCCCTCGACCTCGCCCGCCACGCGACGGATGCAGTCCTCGTCGCCGGGCGAGGCGGCGGCGAAGCCGGCCTCGATAACGTCGACGCCCAGGTCCCGCAGAACCTGGGCCATCTTCACCTTGGCTTGAGCGCTCATAGAGAAGCCCGGAGCCTGTTCCCCGTCCCGCATCGTCGTGTCGAAGACGATGACGCGGTTGGGATCGGCGGCGATCTCCTCGGTGCGGGATACGCCCGATACGCGTACGCTTTCGGGGGTAACCATTACGCGGCCTCGGATTGAATAATGTCGTTGCTGATGCGGCGCACGCCGAACAGCCGGTCGATCTGGCGACCCAGGTTGTCCATGCAGCGGCCGGCGTCGCGGCCGCGCACGGTCAGGGCGATGCGGCGGAAGGCGCCCTCGTCAGCCAGGGCCATACCGTCGATGTGGAAGCCGCGGCGCTCCACCAGGCCGATGAGACGCTGAAGCGAACCGTCCGCGCGGTCGATCTGGATGTGGATCGTGTTGCTCATCTCAGGAGCCCTCCATCATTTCAGCGTTGTTCTTGCCCGGCGGAACCAGCGGCCAGACATTGTCTCGGGGGTCGATGACCACATGGGCCAGACAGGGTCCGGCGGCGGCCAGCAGGCGCTGGATGCCGTCCGACACCTGATCGCGGCGATCGATGCGGAAGGCCTCGATCCCGAAGGCTTCGGCGACCTTCACGAAGTCCGGATTGTCGGACAGGTCGATCTCGGAATAGTTCTCGGCGAAGAACAGCTCCTGCCACTGGCGCACCAGGCCCAGGGAGGAGTTGTCGATCAGCACGATCTTCAGCGGGATGCCGTAACGCTTCAGCGTCGCCAGCTCCTGGATGTTCATCATGAAGCCGCCGTCGCCGGCGATGGTGACGACCGTCGCCGACGGATCGGCCAGCTTGGCCCCGATGCCGGCGGGCAGGCCAAAGCCCATCGCGCCCAGACCGCCCGAGGTGATGTGGGCTTCCGGCTTTGCGAAGCGGCAGTGCATAGCCGCCCACATCTGATGCTGACCCACGTCGCAGGCGGCGACGAAGTCATCGCCCGCCGCTTCCGAGATTTCTTTCAGCAGGGCAGGCGCATAGACCCCCTCGCCCGGCGCGTCATAGCGGTGGGCGCCGGCTTTGGCCGCACCAGCGCAGTCGTCGGCCCAGGCCTGGATGTCCAGCGCCGCGCCCGACCGCATCCGCGCCGTCAGCGCCTCAACGCCGTCGCGCAGCTCGCCGACGACGGCGACATTGGCGCTCCGCAGTTTGCCGACCTCCGAGGCGTCGATGTCGAAATGGACGATCCTGGCGTTGGGCGCGAACTCGGCCAGCTTGCCGGTGGCGCGGTCGTCGAACCGGGCGCCGACGACGATCAGCAGATCGCTGTCCTGCACCGCATGGTTGGCGGCGCGCGTGCCGTGCATGCCCAGCATGCCCAGCATCCCGGGCGCATCAGTCGGGATGGTGCCCAGGGCGTTCAGCGTCGAAACTTGAGGGATGCCGGTCGCGGCGACGAAGGCGCGCAGGGCTTCTGTCGCGCCGCCGATCTTCACCCCGCCGCCGATATAGACCAGCGGCTTCTTCGCCGCCCGGATCGCAGCCTCGGCGGCGGCGATGGCGTCGTGATCGACGCGCGGCGTCGCGTTGGGAATCGAAAAACCGTAGTCGTCCGCGGTCGTCTCGAACTGCACGTCCTTGGGCAGATCGACCAGAATCGGCCCAGGGCGGCCCGACCGGGCGATATGGAAGGCTTCCTCGATCGCGGCGGGAACCTCGGCGGCCGAGCGGACCAGGATCGAGTGTTTCACGATCGGCAGGGTGACGCCCAGGATATCGATCTCCTGGAAGGCGTCGGTGCCCATCAGGCCTTGGGCGACATTGCCGGTAATGCAGACGATCGGCACCGAATCCATCATCGCATTGGCGATGCCGGTGACCAGATTGGTGGCGCCGGGGCCTGACGTCGCCATGCAGACGCCGACCTTGCCGCTCTTCCTGGCATAGGCGTCGGCCGAGAAGGCCGCGCCCTGCTCATGGCGGACCAGGATGTGCTTCAGCTTCGAGCCGGCCAAGGCGTCATAGACCGGCATGATGGCGCCGCCCGGATAGCCGAACACCACCTCCACCCCCAGCCGCTCCAGGGTGGAGACCAGCAGGCGCGCGCCCGACTGGGGAGCGGTCTCGGCTGAGGGTTTGAAGGCGGCGGCGGTCATCAGGATCATCCGGTCGTTCAGGCGGCGATCAGGCCGCTTCGGCCTTGGGCGTGTTCAGCCAGGCCATGCGTTCGCGCAGGCGGGCGCCGACCTGTTCGATCTGGCTCTCGCGGTCCGCCTTCAGCCAAGCCTCGTATTGCGGCTTGCCGGCCTCGTTCTCGGCGATCCAGTTGCGCGCGAAGGTGCCGTCCTGGATCTCTTCCAGAATGGTCTTCATGCGGGCCTTGGTCTCTTCGGTCACGACGCGCGGGCCGCTGGCGACCGCGCCGTATTTGGCGGTTTCCGAGATGAAGTGGTGCATCTTCGAAATGCCGCCCTCGTAGAACAGGTCCACGATCAGCTTCAGCTCGTGCAGGCATTCGAAATAGGCGATCTCGGGCTGGTAGCCGGCCTCGACCAGGGTGTTGAACCCTTGCATGACCAGCTCCTTGGCGCCGCCGCACAGGACCGCCTGTTCGCCGAACAGATCGGTCTCGGTCTCTTCGCGGAAGGTGGTTTCCAGCAGGCCGCCGGTCGCGCCGCCATTGCCCTTGGCGTAGCCCATGGCCCGGTCGCGCGCCTTGCCGGTGACGTCCTTCTCGATGGCGAACAGCGAGGGCACGCCGCGGCCGCGCTGGAACTCGCGACGGACCAAATCGCCCGGTCCCTTGGGCGCGACCAGAATGACGTCCATGTCGGGGCGCGGGGTGATGCGCTCGTAGATGATCGAGAAGCCGTGGGCGAACAGCAGGGCCGAGCCTTCCTTGGCGTTCGGCTCGATGATGTCGCGATAGACGTCGCCCTGAACCATGTCGGGCGTCAGGATGGCGATGATGTCGGCGCCCTTGACGGCCTCGGCCGGCTCGGCGGTCGGCACGCCGTCGGCGGTGGCGTGTTTCCAGCCCGTGCCGCCGTGACGGACGCCGGCGACCACGTCATGGCCGCTGTCCTTCAGGTTCTGCGCATGGGCGCGACCCTGCGAGCCGTAGCCGATGATGGCGATGCGCTGGCCGGCGATGGCGCCCGGCTTGATGTCTTCGTTGGTGTAGATCGTGATGGCCATGGGTCAGGCGTCCTGAGCAGCGTTGGTTTTGTGGCTTGCCGGGACTTGGGCCGGCGGCGGGTTGGGGATGGTGACGGCGCCCTGGGCCGCAGAGGCGACCGAGGCGCGGTATTTGGCGAAGACACCTCGCGCCGGGCGGACTACGTGGGGCGTAAAGCCCGCCCGGCGCGTCGCCAGATCGACATTGACGTCGATGCGGCGGTTGGTGACGTCGATGGTGATGCGGTCACCATCGCGAATGAGCGCGATCGGGCCGCCCACGGCGGCTTCCGGCGAGACGTGTCCGGCGACGAAGCCGTAGCTGGCGCCCGAGAACCGGCCGTCGGTCAGCAGGGCGACATTGTCGATCTTGCGGCCCTTCAGGGCGGCGGTGACCTGCAGCATCTCGCGCATGCCGGGGCCTCCCTTGGGCCCTTCGTAGCGGATGATTATCACGTCGCCTTCGCCGACCGATCCGTCCTGAACCGCGTGGAAGGCGTCTTCTTCCGAGTCGAAGACGCAGGCCGGACCTTCGAACGTATCGACCTTGTGACCCGTCAGCTTGATGACCGCGCCTTCCGGGGCGACGTCGCCATAGATGACGGCGAAGCTGCCGCGATCCATCACAGGGGCGTCAAACGTCGCCACCACGACCTGGCCTGGCGTTTCCTCGGCCTCGGCTGCCTCGGCGAACAGGCTGCGGCCGGTGACGGTGGGGGTGTTCACGATCTTGCCCGCCTCGGCCATCCGCTGGGTGACCAGACGGGTGCCGCCGGCGGCGAACAGGTGCGAGGCCAGGAAGCGGCCGCCCGGCTTCAGATCACAGATGACCGGCGCCTCGACGCAGGCCTGATGGCAGTCCTCGACGCCGAACTCGACGCCGGCCTCCGCCGCGATGGCCGTCAGGTGCATGACCGCATTGGTCGACCCGCCCGAGGCCGAGACGGCGACGGCGGCGTTCTTCAGGCTGGCGCGGGTGATGTATTTGCGGGCTGTGTCGCCCGAGAAGACGCGCTCGACGATCAGCCGACCGCAACGCTCGCCCTCGGCGGCCTTGTTCGGATCGACGGCCGGCACGTCGTTGGCGCCCATGGGCGAGATCCCCATGACCGACAAGGCCATGGCCATGGTGTTGGCCGTGAACTGGCCGCCGCAGGCCCCGGCGCCGGGGCAGACGGCCTGTTCGACCGCCTTCAGCCCCTCGTCGTCCAGGGCGCCGGCCGAATGAGCGCCGATAGCCTCGAACACCTCCTGGACCGAGACCTCTTTCGAGCCGATCACGCCGGGCATGATGGTGCCGCCGTAATAGACCAGGCCGGGAATATCCATCCGCGCCAAGGCCATGGCCGCCGCCGGGATTGTCTTGTCGCAGCCGACGATGCAGACCACGCCGTCCAGCTGGTGGCCCTCGATGGCCAGTTCGATCGAGTCGGCGACGACCTCGCGGCTGATCAGCGAGGCCTTCATGCCCGCCGTGCCCATCGAGATGCCGTCGGTGACGACGATGGTGTTGAAATCGACCGGATAGCCGCCTGCCGCGATGATGCCGGCCCGCACATCCTTGGCCAGGCGGTCCAGGTGCATGTTGCACGGCGTGACCGTCGACCAGGTGTTGACGATGCCGATCATCGGCTTGTCGAAGTCGGCGTCCTGCATGCCGGCGGCGCGCAGATACGAGCGGGCAGCGGCCCGGTTCGGGCCAGCCGTCACCGCCGCGCTGCGCGCGTTGGGCTTTTTGGGCTGAGAGGTAGAATCTTGCGTCATCGGTCCGGTTCGTTTCGAACCGCCGCGCACTAAAAACCCCGCTTCCTTCCGGAGGCGGGGTGGTGCGAGGCGATCCTGAGTGTGTCTAGGTCAGGTCGCGTGCATCCACGCCGCTTGCGTAAGCAGGCCGAGAAGTACGACGGTAATGAGGAATACGGGGCTTTCCAGGCCGACCGGCGTGCGAACGGCTGCGACCGCCTTGGCGGTGCGTCCCTTCGTCATGTCGCGCGTCATCGTGGCCACGGGCGGCTCCCTGTTCTGACGCCAAGAAACCATAGCCGCGGGAGCCACACAACCCCCGTCGCAATAATTTTGCGTAACGGATCGAAAACGACTGCGTCCGGGGTGTTTCTTGCCCGAAGCTGGCACCGGCGATTTTCGAAGCGTAACCGTCCATCACATCATGTTACGCGCGCGGGGTTGAAACCCGCCCACGACCGCTCCATTGAGACGCGCACCTATATAACGCTCGTCATACCGATCACAGGAGCTCTCCATGACCGTTCGCGTCGCCATCAATGGTTTCGGCCGCATTGGCCGTCTCGTCCTTCGCTCGATCATCGAGCACGGCCGCACGGACATCGAGGTGGTGGCGATCAACGATCTGGGTCCGGTCGAGACCAACGCGCACCTGTTCCGCTACGATTCGGTCCACGGCCGCTTTCCCGGCACGGTGACCTCGGGCGAGGATTGGATCGACGTCGGCACCGGCAAGATCAAGGTCACGGCCGAGCGAGACCCCGCCAACCTGCCGCACGCCGAGCTGAAGGTGGACATCGCCTTCGAATGCACCGGCATCTTCACCTCCAAGGACAAGGCCAGCGCCCACCTGAAAGCCGGCGCCAAGCGCGTCCTGGTTTCGGCGCCCGCCGACAACGCCGACAAGACCATCGTCTTCAAGGTCAACCACGAAACCCTGACCGCCGACGACATCGTCGTGTCGAACGGCTCGTGCACCACCAACGCCCTGGCCCCGGTCGCCAAGGTGCTGAACGACCTGTTCGGCATCGAGCGGGGCTATATGACGACCATCCACTCCTACACCGGGGACCAGCCGACCCTGGATACGATGCACAAGGACCTGTACCGCGCCCGCGCCGCGGCCCTGTCGATGATCCCGACCTCAACCGGCGCCGCCAAGGCCCTGGGTCTGGTCCTGCCGGAGCTGAAGGGCAAGCTGGACGGCTCGTCGATCCGCGTCCCGACCCCCAACGTCTCGGTCGTCGATCTTAAGGTCGTCGCCGGTCGCGAGGTCACGGTCGAAGAGATCAACGCGGCGCTTCAGGCCGCTGCCGACGGCCCCATGAAGGGCGTCCTGTTCACGACGACCGACCCCCTGGTTTCGCACGACCTGAACCACATCGCGGCCTCTTCCACCGCCGCCCTGCCCCAGACCCAGGTCGTCGACGGCAAGCTGGCCCGCGTGCTGAGCTGGTACGACAACGAATGGGGCTTCGCGACTCGCATGAGCGACACCGCGCTGCAGATGGCGAAGTTCCTGTAGGATCGCAAAAGTCTCCTCCCCACACCGTGGGGAGGGGGACCACGAAGTGGTGGAGGGGCTCTTTCCATCGCACCGAACTTGGGGCCAAAGCCCCTCCGTCACGGCGCAAGCGCGCCGCGCCACCTCCCCATCGCTTTGCGACAGGGAGGAGACAGGAAACGATCATGACCTTCCGCACTCTCGACGACGCCAAGGACCTTGCCGGCAAGACGGCTCTGGTCCGCGTGGACTTCAACGTCCCGATGGAGGGCGGCAAGGTCACGGACGACACCCGGCTGCGGGTCGCCCTGCCGACGATCCAGCGCCTGCGCGACGCGGGCGCCAAGGTCGCCCTGCTGGCGCACTTCGACCGCCCCAAGGGCCAGCGCGTTCCGTCGATGAGCCTGAAACCCGTCGTCCAGCCGCTGGAAGCGCTGCTCGGCGCTCCCGTCCGCTTCGCCGACGACTGCATCGGTCCTGACGCCATGGAGGCCATTCGCGATCTGGATGCGGGCGGCGTGGTCCTGCTGGAAAACGTACGCTTCCACGCGGCGGAAGAGGCCAACGATCCGGTCTTCGCCCAGAAGCTGGCGGATCTCGGCGATCTCTACGTCAACGACGCCTTCTCGGCCGCGCACCGCGCCCACGCCTCGACGGAAGGCGTCGCCCACCACATCCCGGCCTATGCCGGCGAATCCATGCGTCGTGAACTCGATGCGCTCGATGCTGCGCTGGGCAATCCGCAAAAGCCGGTCGTCGGCATCGTCGGCGGCTCCAAGGTCTCGACCAAGCTGGACCTGCTGAAGAACCTGGTCGGCAAGCTGGACACGCTCGCCATCGGCGGCGGCATGGCCAACACCTTCCTCTACGCGCAAGGCATCGATATCGGCGGCTCGCTGGCCGAAAAGGATATGGCGGACACGGCGCGCGAAATCCTGGCGGAAGCCCAGGCCAAGGGCTGCGACATCCTGCTGCCCGTCGATGTCGTCGTGGCGACCGAGGTCAGGCCCGGCGCCGACGCCCGCACCGTCAAGACAGGCGAAGCCCTCGCGACTGAAGACAAGATCCTGGACGCAGGCCCCGACACCGTCGCGCGCCTGAACGCCGCCATGGACGGCTCCAAGACCCTGATCTGGAACGGCCCGCTGGGCGTGTTCGAGGTCCCGCCCTTCGACGCCGCTACGGTCGCGGCCGCCAAGCACGTCGCCGAGCGCACCAAGGCCGGCGCCCTGATCGCGGTGGCGGGCGGCGGCGACACGGTCGCGGCGGTCGGTCATGCCGGCGTCGCGGCGGACCTGACCTTCGTCTCCACCGCCGGCGGCGCCTTCCTGGAATGGATGGAGGGCAAGCCCCTGCCCGGCGTCGAGGCCCTGCGCGCCTGAAGGCTCAGCGACGCAGGCGGATCACGCCTGCACCCTGTCTTCGAAATCGGCGCTGAAACGGCTGTAACACGGCGTGACTTCGCGCTGTCCGGCGTCTAATCTCTCGCCCAACCAAAAAGACTATTCGGCTCAGGAGACTACCCCATGGCGCGCATCACGCTGCGACAGCTGCTCGACCACGCGGCAGAGAACGATTACGGCCTGCCCGCTTACAACATCAACAATATGGAACAGGGTCTGGCGATCATGGAGGCGGCCCATGAGGTCAACGCCCCCGTCATCATCCAGGCGTCGCGCGGCGCCCGGAACTACGCCAACGACATCGTTCTGGCCAAGCTGATCGACGCCCTGGCCGAGCTCTATCCCCACATCCCGGTCTGCATGCACCAGGACCATGGCAACGGCCCGGCGACTTGCGCCACCGCCATCCAGTACGGCTTTACCTCGGTGATGATGGACGGCTCGCTGGAGGAGGACGCCAAGACCCCCGCCTCCTATGAGTACAACGTCGACGTCACCCGCCGCGTCACCGAAATGGCCCACGCCTGCGGCGTCTCGGTCGAGGGTGAACTGGGCGTGCTGGGTTCGCTGGAAACCGGCATGGGCGAGGCCGAGGACGGCCACGGCTTCGAAGGCAAGCTGGACCACTCGCAACTGCTGACCGACCCGGATCAGGCCGTCGACTTCGTCGCCGCCACCAAGGTAGACGCCCTGGCCATCGCCATGGGCACCAGCCACGGCGCCTACAAGTTCACGCGTCAGCCGGACGGCGAGGTTCTGGCCATGAATGTGATCGAGGAAATCCACCGCCGCCTGCCCAACACCCACCTGGTGATGCACGGCTCGTCGTCGGTGCCGCAGGATCTGCAGGACATCATCAACCAGTACGGCGGCGAAATGCCCCAGACCTGGGGCGTTCCGGTCGAGGAAATCCAGCGCGGCATCAAGCACGGCGTGCGCAAGGTCAACATCGACACCGACAACCGCATGGCCATCACCGGCGCCATCCGTAAGGCCCTGATGGAAAAGCCGGGCGAGTTCGACCCGCGCTACTATCTGAAGCCCGCCAAGGAGGCGATGAAGAAGCTCTGCATGGAGCGCTACCAGCAGTTCGGCTGCGAGGGTCAGGCCTCCAAGATCCGCCCGCTTTCCACCGCCCAGATGGCGAAGCGCTACGCCTCGGGCGACCTCGATCCGTCCTTCCGCGGCGCATCCGTCAAGGCCGCCTAGGGCCGACGCCTAGACCGGGTAGCGGCCGCTCAGTTCGCGCCGCAACCGTCGAACGTCTCATTCCGCCTGATCCAGCGCGTCGCGTGCCTCTCGGGCATTGCGACGCGCATCCCGGATCTCGCCTCTGACCTCTTGAATGCGGTCACGAATGCGCTCCCGCTCTTCGTCCGTCAGGCCTTCGCCGCGCAGTTCACGCTCCTTGGCCTCCAGCTTGTCTTTGCGGTTCTCGATCCGGGCCTCGGCGCTGTTCAGCGCGTCCTGCGCCGTGTCGTACGCATCCTCGACCTCATGCAGCATTAGGCATTGCCCGCCCGCCCCTCCTCCCAGCCGCGCCGGAAGGTGCAATAGGTCCGCAAGCCATCCTCACGCGCCGAGCCATAGGCGGCCGGATTGGGTGCGATCTGAAACTTGGCGCAGGCCTTTGTATGGTCGTCCAGTCGCGTCATCGGATAGCCCGACGACCCGTCCACATAGCCCTTCTCGCCCCAGGCGCCGGCGAGGCATTCGTCCTTGCTCATGGTCGTGCAACTGCTCAGCAGCGCCGCCGCGGCGAACGCCCCCCCGACGATCATCAACCGCTTCATCGGATGTCCCCAACGCCCCCTAGCTTGACTATCGCCTCACCCGCGCCCCTCGCGCAAGCGGCCGGCCGTGCTAGGGAGACAACGTGTCCGCCCAAGATCTGATCGACGAAGACGAAGACCCCGCGACCGGCGTCCCCGCCGAGGTGCTGGAGGCCCGCATCGACGCGGCCGGCGTTCGCCTGGACAAGGCCTTGGCCGGCGCCTTCCCCGCCCTGTCACGCGCCCGGCTCCAGGCCCTGCTGGCCGAGGGCGCCGTCAGTCGCGATGGCGCGGTTCTCACCGGCGGTTCCGCCAAGGCCCAACCTGGCCTCTATGCCGTCGCCCTGCCGCCCGTCGCGCCGGCCAAGCCTCAGCCCCAGGCCATTCCCCTGATCGTCCTCTACGAGGACGCCGACCTGATCGTCATCGACAAGCCTGCGGGCATGGCCGCCCACCCCGCGCCCGGCACGCCCGACGGCACCCTGGTCAACGCCCTTCTGGCCCATTGCGGCGACAGCCTGTCGGGCATCGGCGGCGTCGCCCGCCCGGGCATCGTTCACCGGCTGGACAAGGACACCTCCGGCGTCATGGTCGCCGCCAAGACCGACCGCGCCCACGCCGGCCTCTCCGCCCTGTTCGCTGCGCACGATATCGAGCGCACCTACATCGCCCTCACACGCGGCGCGCCGTCGCCCGCGACCGGCCGCATCCATACCCGCATCGGCCGCTCCACCGGCGATCGCAAGAAGATGGCGATCCTCAAGGCCGGTGGACGCGAGGCCATCACCGACTATGCCGTTCAGGCGACCTACGGCGAACCGGCCAAAGCTGGCGGCGCACCTATGGCCGCCCGCGTCGCCTGCACCCTTCACACCGGCCGCACCCATCAGATTCGCGTCCACCTGTCGTCCAAAGGCGCGCCCATCCTCGGCGACGCGACCTATGGCTCAGGCAGCCCCGCCATTCCCGTCCGCGCCGCCATCGCCGAGGCTGGCCTGATGCGTCAGGCCCTCCACGCCGCCGTTTTGGGCTTTGTCCATCCTGTCACGGGCGAGGCGCTTCGCTTCGAGACCGCGCCGCCGTCCGACATGCAGCGTCTCGAAAAGCGCCTCGCCGAACTCTGAACAGCCGCCCGTTCGAGCGGGTCTTGAATAGCAACTGACGAAGTTATATATAGGGCGTCGATCGGCGCGAGTGGCGCCAGGGCCACGGTCACGCTTTCGTGTGACGATCCGCCTCTAAAAATGGCGGCAACCCATCGCTACTTCACCGGTTGAGGGGTGAGACGTCGGCGCACACACCGTGGCCGATGACGAAGAGCCCGCTCGTTCAAGACGGTCGGAGGGACCTGTATATGGCTGCCAATAGTACGCTCGCGGTGATGTCGCCTGAACAAGGCCTGTCGCGTTATCTGACGGAAATCCGCAAGTTTCCGATGCTGACCAAGGACGAGGAGTTCATGCTCGCCAAACGTTGGTCTGAGCACCAGGACCCTGAAGCCGCACACCGTCTCGTCACCTCGCACCTTCGTCTCGTGGCCAAGATCGCCATGGGGTATCGCGGCTACGGCCTGCCGATCGGCGAAGTGATTTCCGAAGGAAACGTCGGCCTGATGCAGGCCGTCAAGAAATTCGACGCCGACAAGGGTTTCCGCCTGGCGACCTACGCCATGTGGTGGATTCGCGCCTCGATCCAGGAATACATCCTGCGCAGCTGGTCGCTCGTGAAGATGGGCACCACGGCGGCGCAGAAAAAGCTGTTCTTCAACCTGCGCAAGGCCAAGAGCCAAATCTCGGCCTTCGAGGAAGGCGATCTGCATCCTGAACACCTCGCCGCCATCGCCACCAAACTGGGCGTGACGGAGGAAGAGGTCACCAACATGAACCGCCGTCTCGGCGGCGACGCCTCGTTGAACGCCCCTCTGCGCGCCGACGGCGAAAGCGAATGGCAGGACTGGCTGGCCGATGACACGGCCGTATCTCAGGAAACCCAACTCGCCGACGACGAGGAAAAGGGCATCCGCATGAGCCTCCTCCAGGAGGCCATGGAAGAGCTGACCGACCGCGAGAAGCACATCCTTACGGAGCGTCGCCTAAAGGACGACCCGGTCACGCTGGAAGAGCTCGCTGGCCAGTATGGCGTGTCGCGCGAACGCGTGCGCCAGATCGAGGTCCGCGCCTTCGAGAAGCTGCAAAAGGCCATGCGCGCCGCCGCCGAAGAGCGGAACCTGGTCGACGCCTGAGCAAACTCGGTTCGCTGCGCCTTCAACGGCGCGGCGGACCGTCGATTGTCACGACGCGCGCGCCACCGGCGCCGCATCGTTGGCGGCTTTCGCAGCCGCCACTACCGTGCCGATGGGCTGGGCCAGTCCCGCCTTCGTCACCTGACCGCTGGCCACATAGGCCTGCAGGGTCGCGACAGCCATCGCCAGTCGCGCGTCCGCCGTCTTGATGGCCAGACCGTTCAGCGTCTCGGCCTGTTGGCGAATGGCGCGCGTCGCTTGCGACGGGTCCTGTTCGAACTGAGACAGGGCCGAAACCAGAATTCGCGACGCCTGATCGCGGATTTCGGCGGGGCCGCCTCCGCCTGCGCCATCGCTGCGGCGCTTGCGAGCGCCCGAATATTCGCCCGAGTTGAACCGACGACGATCCGGCCCAACATAGCCAACGGCCTCGATCCAAGGCCGGGGCTTCAGCGTCACGTTCTCGACCCGTTTGAACAGGTCGCCGGTCGTGAACGGCTTTCTCAGAAACTCGTGGATGCCGGCGTCGCGCGCGCCCTTGATCGCCGCGGCGGTCGCCTCGCTCGTCACCATGATGATCGGCGACATGCGGCACGACATGCCGGAACGTCGAATACGCCGCGCAAGGGTTTCGCCGTTCAGCGTGTCTCCGGACCGTTCTGTGAAGATCACGCCCGGCTCGACGTCTCGCAGCAGCTCAAGCGCGCGTTCCTCGTCGCTCTCCGAATAGATTTCGCGCGCGCCCATGCCCTTCATGATGTCCGACAGCAGCCGCGCCGACGACGGATTAGGGTCCACGATGACCACCCGACGGAGCGCGGGCTCCATGCGGCTCATGGTTCTGGCGTTTGCGGCGAACACATCAGACTCCGAAGTAGGAGCCATTATCCTTACTGCCCACGGGTTAAGACCTGTTGAATAGGTCTTTCTGCGTAGTCTGCCGCCTCACGCCGCCCCCCTCCAAGGCCTTAGCCTTGGAACGGATCCCGCATAAGGATGGTGTCGTCGCGCTCGGGGCTTGTGGACAGCAGGGCCACCGGCGCGCCGATCAATTCCTCGATCCGGCGCACATATTTGATGGCGTTGGCGTTGATGTCCTTGAAGCTGCGGACCCCGGCGGTGCTTTCGCTCCAGCCCTCCAGCTCCTCGAACACCGGCTCGGCTGCGCCCTGGGCCTTCAAACTTGAGGGCAGGTAGTCCAGCACCTCGCCATCGACCTTGTAGCCGACGCAGATCTTCAACGTTTTCAACCCGTCCAGCACGTCCAGCTTGGTCAGGGCGATGCCGTCGATGCCGTTGATCGCCACGGACTGGCGCACCAACACGGCGTCGAACCAGCCGCAGCGGCGCGCGCGGCCGGTGTTTACCCCGACCTCGCGGCCCACGGTCGCCAGATGCGCGCCGACCTCGTCGTTCAGTTCGCAGGCGAACGGGCCTTCTCCGACGCGCGTCGTATAGGCCTTCACGATCCCCAGCACATAACCGACGCCGCGCGGCCCGATGCCCGAACCCGCCGCCGCCTGGCCGGCCACCGTGTTGGAGCTGGTCACATAGGGATAGGTGCCGTGATCCACGTCCAGGAAGGCGCCCTGAGCCCCTTCGAACAGGACGCGCTTGCCGTTCTTCTGCGCCTGATCCAGCACGCGCCAGGCCGGTTTCACATAGGGCAGGATCTTCGGCGCGATCTCCAGCAACTGCGCCAGCAGCGCGTCGGGATCGATCGGCTCCAGCCCCAGACCGGCGCGCAGCGGATCGTGGTGCGAGCGCAACCGGTCGATCTTGACCTTCAGATCGTCTTCATTGGCCAGATCGCAGACGCGAATGGCGCGACGCCCCACCTTGTCTTCATAGGCCGGACCAATGCCGCGCCCGGTCGTGCCGATCTTGGCGCCCGGCGCGCTCGCCGCCGCCTCGCGTGCGACGTCCAGCGCAGGGTGGATGGGCAGGATCAGACAGGCGTTGTCCGCAATGGTCAGGATCTCAGGGCTGATCGCCACGCCCTGGGCGGCGATCTTCTCGATCTCGCCGACCAGATGCCAGGGATCGACGACCACGCCATTGCCGATGATCGACGGCTTGCCCTGCACCACGCCGCTGGGCAGCAGCGCCAGCTTGTAGACCTTGCCATCCACGACCAGCGTATGGCCGGCGTTATGTCCGCCCTGGAACCGCACGACCATGTCGGCGCGGTTGGACAGCCAGTCCACGATCTTGCCCTTGCCCTCGTCGCCCCACTGGGCGCCGACCACCGCTACGTTCGCCAAAACCGTCTCTCCGCACTGGAATGCGGGCGCAGCCTATAGCGAGGGAATCGTCCGATGTCGTCCCGTCAGGCGGATTTATCCGACTTCGCTGACAGCCGTCTCGAACGCCCATTCCAGCCACGGCGTCGCCGAGATCACATCGGCCGTCTCGACCGTGCAGCCGCACCATAGTCGAAGACCAGGCGGCGCATTGCGGTGCGGCTCCATGTCGAACACGGCCGCCTCGCCTTCCAGCAGGGCCTTGAACCGCACGACGAAGGCCTTCTGCGCCTTGTCGTCCAAAGCGGCGATCCGCGCATCGGTGAACTTCAGGCACACAGATGTGGTCGATCGTATCTCCGGCCGATCCGGCAGGAAGGCGATCCAGTCGGTCCGCTCCACCCATTCCGCCAGCGCGGCATAGTTGGCGTCCGTCCGCCGGATCAGTTCACTCAACCCGCCGATGTCCTTGGCCCAGCCCAGGGCGTCGATCCAGTCTTCGATGGTCAGGATCGAGAAGGTGTTGATCGCTACCCCGTCCGCCAGCGCCCGATCGAACCGTCCCTTGCCGTCGGTCAGCCGCAGCAGTTTCGGAATCGCCCGATCCGGCCGGTAGGTATCCAGCCGCTCGACTGCGCGCGGCGACAGCACCATCACCCCGATGCCCGCTTCGCCGCCCAGCGCCTTCTGGAAGCTGAAGGTCACGACATCCAGCTTGTCCCACGGCAGCGGCATGGCGAAGGCGGCGGAGGTCGCGTCGCAGATCGCCAGCCCCTCGCGATCGTCGGCGATCCAGTCGGCGTCCGGCACGCGCACGCCCGAGGTCGTGCCGTTCCACGGGAACACCACGTCCTTGGACCAGTCGGCCCGGCTCAGATCCGGCAGTTCGCCCCACGGCGCCGTCAGGGCCTCGGGCTCCAGCCCCAGATGATCCTTCACGTCCGCCAGCCAGGTCAGGCCGAAGTTCTCGAACGCCACGACCTGCACGGGCCGCGCGCCCAACATCCCCCACAGCGCCGCCTCGACCGCGCCTGTGTCAGACCCCGGCGTATACAGCATCACATGGCTGTCGGGCACTTCCAGCACCTCGCGTGTCAGCCGCAGGCCATGCGCGAACCGCTCGACCACCTCCGGCGCGCGAATGCCGCGTCCCAGCAGATCGGACGGCAATCCACCCAGCGCATAGCCCGGCCGCTTCGCCGTCGGCCCCGCCGAAAACCACGGCCGCGCCGGCTTCACATCAGGCTTTGTGCTCATGCTCTTTTCCTTTGGCGCTGCCGAGCTTCACGCGGCTTGAATGCGCTCACCGCCCCGGCGTATAGGGCCGCCTGGCCCGCCAATCCTCGGCGAAGGCGGTCAGTTCGGTGTCCGGCGCATCCGGCAGCGTCACCATCACCCGCGCCAGCAGATCGCCCCGCCTGCCTTGCGCAAACGCGCCGCGCCCCTTCAGCCTCAGCACCTTGCCCGAGTTCGATCCGGCCGGCAGCGTCATCTGCACCACGCCCTCGGGCGTCGGCACCCGCACCTTGGCGCCCAGCACCGCATCGGGCACCGACACCGGCAGGTCCATGGTCAGGTCCGCCCCGTCGCGCTTGTAGATGGGGTGCGGTTCGATCCGCAGTTCGATCAGGGCGTCGCCGTTCTCGGCCCCGCGTCCCGGCGATCCCTGGCCGCGCAGGCGGATGGTCTGGCCTTCCGACGCGCCCTTGGGAATGGTCACGTCGAGGGTGCGCCCGTCCGAGAACTGGATCCGCCGCGTCGCCCCGGCGATGGCGTCTTCCAGACTGATGTCCAGCGTCGCCTTCACGTCCTGACCGCGTGAGGTGAAGTCCCTTGCGCCGCGCTGACGCCCGCCCCCGCCGAACATGCCGAACAGCTCGTCCAGATCAACGCCTTCAAAGTTGGCGCGGCCGCCCGGTCCGCCGCCTTGTCCGAACGGATTGCCGCCTTGGCCGAACGGGCTGCCGCCGGCGCGACCGCCCCCGCCGAAGCCGCGATATTGTTCGTTGCCGTCGCCGTCGATCTGGCCCGCGTCGTATTTGGCGCGCTTTTCCTTGTCGCCCAGGATGTCGAAGGCCGCCGTCACCCGCTTGAACTTGTCCTCGGTGATCTTGTCGCCGGGGTTCTTGTCGGGATGCAGCTCCTTGGCCAGCTTGCGATACGCCTTCTTGACCTCGTCCGCGCTCGCGCCCTTCGAAACGCCCAGTTCCTTGTAGGGGTCGCCTGCCACGTCCGTTGTCGCTCCAGCTGAAAAAGGTCGAGAGGCCGTCAGTTAAGCCATGCCCCGCCCCGCGCAAAGGGCTGGACCCGCCCTATTTCGTCAGACCGGCCGGATTTCCGCCTCCACCTCCGCTTCTGGGCCCCACCCGAACCCGTCGTTCCACTGCGCCACGGCGATCCCCGCCGTCGATGTCGCGCCTTCTGGGAAGTCCGTCGCCAAGTCGGCCGCAGAATAGAACGCCGACAGCCCCTCGACCTCCATCGTCCGCACCACGACGTCATGATCAAAGATGCGCAACCGGAACCGCATCGGATCGACCGCTGTCGGTTCCCCATCCCCACTGTCGCCGAACAGCCGCACACGCGGCGTCCATCGGATCGCCAGCCCCTCGGCCGACGTCTCGACCGTCAGGCCAGACGGCGACCACGGCCGATCATGCACGCCCCTCGCCACGAACAGGGTCTCGCTGAACCCCGCACCGCCCGGCGCCGCGCCAGCCGGTCCCGCGCGACAGACCAGCGGCAGTCCTCGCTCGCCCCGCCCGATCTCCGCGCGCGCCAGATCCCGATCCAGAAACACCACGACGGACCCCGCCCCGGCGCCCGCCCGCATCTCCACCTCGGTCCCCTGCTGCCCGCGCAACAGACCCGTCAGCCGCCACGTCCCCGGCCCGACCAGCTCCGCCGACCGATACTGCACGATCTCCCAGCCCACAGCGGTCTCGACCGCCAGCGCATTGCCGCCGCCCAGCACCGCCGCCTCGACCGCGCTTTGCGGCGCCTCGCCCTCGACCCGCACCACCAGGGCGTTGGTCTCGTCCCAGCGATTCCGCACGCCCGGTCCCAGCGCCTCGAGCAGCACCCCGACCGTCGCCGGCGCCTCCACATCGCCCCTCGCGGTCAGAGTCTCAGCGGTCGGCCCCACATGCAGCCGCATCGTCCGCCACGGCTCGGCCGCCACGGCGATCAAGGGCCGTGCGTCCGCCTCACGCCCCATCAAGGGCGGCAGGTCCAACACTTTCAGAAACGGCGCCCCGACCACGACCGGCGTTTCGCCCCCGCGCCAAGCGCCGTCGTCCTCGACCGTCCGCCGCGCAGTCACCGGCTCCAGCACCGCCGACGGCGTCTCGTCCGACGTGACCCGCATCACGCGCCAGTCGTCCGATCGACCCTCCAGCCGCACCCCGTCTCCAGGCTCCAGCCGCAAGGCCTCCAGCGGCCCCAGCGCCAGCGTTCTCGTCTCCACGCCCTCGCCGTCCAGCGCCCGCTGCGCCGCCGCCGTCGCCAGTCCGCCGCCGCATGCCAGCGTCAAGTCCAGATCGACCCCGCCCGCCGTCGCCGCCGCATCGTCCGACCGCACGACCACCGCCCCGGTCTGATAGTCCGCCGTCTCGTCGATGAAGCGCACCCGCGCCTCGCCCGCCCTGGGCTCCAGCGTCCGCGTCGCCGTTTCCGCCGCCCCGCCATCGGGCAGAGCCAGCGCCTCGCCCGCGATCTCGACCACCGTCTCCACCCGCCCCAGCACGGCGACCTTTCCGTCCCGCTCGGCCGCCACCGCGTCGAACGCCGCCAGCAGCGGCTCCAGCGCATCGCGCGTCCGCATCGGCCGGTCGATGACATAGCCGGCCGCCGCCCCCTCGACGCCCTCGATCGCCATCTCGTCAGGCGACAATCCGCCTCGCGCCAGCACCGCCTCGATCAGATCGCGCCCGTCGCCGGCCAGCCGTCCGTTCAGCCAATGCCCGGCGCGCCACGCCCCTGCGTCGGCCCAGACATCGCCCCGCGCAGGAAACGCCGGATAAGGCCGCGCGTCCCAGCACCAGGCGTCCGCCGCCTCCAGCATCCGCCCGCCATAGACCTCCGAAACCGGATTGTTCTCAGCCGTCGCATAATGCCCCAGCACCGCCTCCAGCGCCGCCCCCTGCACCGCATCGTCGCGCGCGCCCGTCGATCCCGGCGGCAGGCGGCTCTCGCTGCTCTTGGCGTCCTGAAACAGGTTCGGCGCATTGCCGCCCCGGTCCACCGCCGCACAGCCGAACTCCGACAGCCGCACCGGCTTCATTCCCGGAATCCAGGCCGTCGGCACAGCGCTCCGCACCCCGCCCGGGCGGTCATGGTGCAGATTCGACCACCAGCCTTTCAGGTCCTTGGGCCGAAACACCCAGTCCTCGCCATGCGCCCCGTCGACGATGGGCGTCCTTATCTGCGCCGCCCGATCCGCTTCGCTGGCGTAGAACCAGTCGAACCCGTCCCCGCCCGCGACGCCGGCCGCCAGATAGGCGGGGTCCGCCGCCCGGCCAAACGTCGCCGCATCGACCCCGCCGTCGCCGGCTCTCCAGTCCGTCAACGGCGGATACCAGTCGATGGATACATGATCGATGTTCGGATCGGCCCACAGCGGATCAAGATGAAACACCACCTCCCCGGCCGCCTGCCGCCCGAAATATTCGCTCCAGTCCGCCGCATAGGACAGTGTCACGTCCGACCCGACCACCGCCCGACACTCCGCCGCCAGCGCCCGGAACTGATCGACCGCCGGAAAGCCCCCGACCGCATCGCTCGTCCAGGTCACGCCGCGCATCTCCGAGCCGATCAACAGGCCGTCCGCCCCCTCCTCGGCCGCGATCCGGGCGTAGTGCAGCGCCATCCGCCGCAGCCCCCAATCCTCGCTGCCGCCGAACAGCGCCGCGATCTCCGCCGTCGCCTCGGCCCCGTCCACGCCCGCCACACGCCCCCGCCACGGATAGCCGGGGCAATCCATGAAGACGAACGGATACAGGGTCACTTCCAGCCCCCGCGCCTTCAGCTCGCGGATCGCCTGACGCACGCTGTCGTCCGACGGCGTCCCGCCATAGGCCGGCGCCCCATCCACCTGACTGACCTCATAGGCCTCATCGCGCGCGACGCCCGCCACGGACCAGACCAGCGGTTCGGTCGGCTTCTCGCGCCGCTCCACCCCCGGCCGAACCTGACAATGCCCAGCCCTCAGATCGCTGCCGAACCACCCGACCACCAGACTCACCCGTTTCAGGTTCGGCAGTTGCGCCTGAAGTTGATCCAGCGACACGACCAGGTCGGCTCGGCCCTCCCCATTGTGCACATTCTCCGCCGTCGTTCGCGTCAGTCCCTCGCGGCGCACCACCGCCTCGGTCGCCAAGGCGAACTCTCCCGCGCCGGGGATCAGACACACCCCCTCCAGCAGGTCCTCCAGCCGCGCCGCCTGCCCGCGCGGTCGCCGGAACACCTCGAAACTGAGCTGCGGAACCCGATCCCCGAACGGCCCCAGCGGCAGGTCCTCGAACACGACATAGGCCGTGCCGCGATACGCCGGCGCATCCCGTTCCACCGCCTCGATCAGCGAATCCGGCGTCTGGTCCTCGCCCCCGCGATGCACCCGCATCACCACGCCGGTCATGTCCATCAGCCGCCCGTCGGCCCAGACCCGCCCGACCCCGTCGATCTCGCCCTCGCAAAGCGCCACGGCGAAACTCAGCGAATAGACATAGTCGACCGTCTTCGGACCGCCCTTGCCCGCGCGGACCTTGGACTTGCTTTCCAGGAACCGCGCCGCCCAGATCACCTGACCCGTCACCCGCGCCCGTCCGAAGACGCAGGCCATCGGCGCCCCTTCCGCCGTGCCCTGAACCTTCAGTGTCTCCAGCCTGGGCCCCACCTGCCGCGCCGGACCCAGCGAGCCCACCACCCGATTGTCGATCGCCCGCCCAAGGGTCGCGCCGATCACCCGCCCGACCGGCCCGCCGACCGACTGCCCGACCGCGCTCAAAACAACTTGCGCCATCTACGCCTCCAAAAATCCTCCCCCGTTCACGGGGGAGGGGGACCACGAAGTGGTGGAGGGGGCGACCGCACCTCCGGCGTCTGATCCCGCTTCACCAAGATTCGTGGGACTTTCGCCCCCTCCACCACGCGCAGCCTGTCCTCGGGCTCGCCTTTGGCGAGACCCGGGGGCGCGGTCGCCCTCTCCCGCTTTGCGGTGCGGGGCAGGAAACCGGAACACGGCCGCCAGCCGTCTTCGCCACCACACGCCGATCCAGCTCTCGACCACCGCCCGTCCCCAATAGGCGTGGATCATCCTCGGCTCCGGTCCGTCGAGGTCGCTCAGAATGGCGCAGTGCTTCACCGCCGCCCCCGGCGACATGCGAAACAGCAACACGTCGCCCGGCCGCATCTGATCGACCGCAACGGGCCGCATCCACCGCCCCGCCGCCTCCAGCAGCGTCTCGCGCCCGCCGACCTCGGCCCAGTCGGCCGAATAGGCCGGCAAGACCTCGGGCTCCTCGCCCACCACCTCGCGCCACACCCCTCGCACCAGACCCAAACAGTCCGCGCCCACCCCCTTCACGCTGGCCTGATGCCGATACGGCGTGCCGAGCCAGGACCGGGCGGCAGCGACGACCAAAGGTCCTCCCCCGTCTACGGGGGAGGGGGACCACGAAGCGGTGGAGGGGGCGACAGCATCGCAGTCGCCTAAGCCAGCATGGAAAGCCGCTTGCCCTCCGCCTTTGCGTCGTCCGCCCCCTCCACCCCGCTTCGCGCGGTCCCCCTCCCCCGCTTCGCGGTGGAGAACTGAACTCTCATCGCTCACCGCCGGCTCCCGCCGTCGTTTCGCGCATTTCCGGCTGGATAGGCTGTCAGGAAATCGTCCCCCGGCACATCCGGAAATCCGCGAAAGTTCGCGCCATTCCCGAACGTCCCAACGCAGGTCTCCCACCGCTTGTCGCAGACCCGCCCCGCCGGCGCCGCGACCCCACATCTCTGGTCTCCCAGCCGCGCATCGCACATCCGCCCATAGGTCCGCCCGACCACCCGCTCCAGCTTCGCCAGGGGTCCCTCAAGCTCGGCGACGAAGCTGTCCCCCTGGCGCCGGATCTTCGCCAGCGCCCCCGACCACAGCCGCACCTTCAGATCCGGCCGCGCCCAGTCCACGCGCCACAGCTCAACCGTCGCCGCATCGAACAGACCCGCCGCCACATCCGCTTCAGCGATCGTCGCGTCGTCCAGCACGCCCGCCGCCGAAACCGACCCCGCCGCCAGCCCGACCGCGCTCTCGCCCGCCCCCGCCGTCCAGCCGCTCGCCGCCCGACAGACGGCCCCGTCCACCACCAGGTCCCGGTCGTGATCGGTGAACCCCATCGCCACGCCGTCGGCTCGTTCCAGCCGCCAGACATGGCACAGCGTCGCCGCCCCGCTCTCGATGCGGGCGGCCATTTCTTCCGTTATGTTTCTCATGTTTCGCTTTCGCTCGGTGGCGAGTGGATAGTGGCGAGTGGCGAGCAGGCTGCTCGAACGCATCGGGCTGGCTGTGTCGGGGCGTTGGTCGATGCCGGGGCCGATTTCTCGCCACGCGCCACTAACCACTCGCCACTCCCCTTCAGACTCGAACCTCGATCAGCGGAACCGCCGCCATCCGTCCGGCCTCGAAGCTCTCCAGCGTCGTCTCGATCCGGTCGGAATCGAACCGCACCGGCGTGTCGAACTGAAACCCCGCCGTCACCGCGACACCCGCCTTCGGCACGCTCTCCAGCGTCACCCGCCCGGTTGCGAAGTCGACCGCAAAGGCCGTCGTCTCGACACCACCCAGCGCCATCCGCACCGATCCCTCGACCGGCTTGGCGATCAGCCGCTCCACATCGCCGTAGCGCTTCACCAGATCGAACGCGGTCCGAACCCCGTCGCCCACGCCCAGCACCTGATCCTCGGCCGAGACCACCCCGCCCGGCGCGCATGACTTGAAATCGGCGAAGTCCTTGAACCGAAACCCATACAGCCTTCCCCGCCGCGCCTCGAAGAAGGCGACTAGGTCGGCCATGTCGTCCAGCGATCTCAGGTTCGCCCCGATCAGATACCGCCTGCGGCCCAGCGCCCAGGGCGTGGATCGCCGCTCGAACCCGGACGCCAGGGTCGTGATCTCCGTCCGCCGCTCCACCCCGCCGGTCGAACCGAACGCCAGCCGCGCGGGCAGGCGCACCTCGTGAAAGGCGTCCATCTACACTCTCCTGTTGTGCAATGCCGCCCGCCCGGTCCAAACCTTGGCGGCGGCGCTCAGGCCGCGTCTTTCCTGGACATGGCCTTGCGCGGCGAAATTCTCAGCTACGATCCGACGACCGGCGACGGCCTGATCAGCGGCGATGACTTGCAGCGCTACGCCTTCACCTCAACCGCCGCCGGTCTCGAACCCGGCCGCCGCGTCGACTTCGTGGTTCAGGACGACCAGGCCCTCAGCCTGATGGTCCTGCGCGACGGCCCACTGCCGCCGCCCGTCTATGCGCCAGAGCCGGACTTGGGCCTGTGGGGCTATTTCGTCCGGTGCGTCACCGACCTCTATATCGAGGGCCATGGTCGAGCGCGGCGAAAGGAATACTGGTCCTTCGCCCTATTCCAGTTTCTGATCATGGTGATCGCTTTCATGCCGGTAATCGGCCTGGCCATCGCCGACGCCGAGATGGGCTATGACATGGAGGCGTGGGGCATGGCCTGGGTCTGCCTCCTCATCCTTGTCTATCTGGCTCTGGTGGCGCCCGGCATCGCCGTCACCATCCGGCGCTTTCACGATGTCGGCTTCAGCGGCTGGCTGATCCTGATCGGCCTTATCCCCTACGTCGGCGGGCTGTTCATCTTCATCGTCAGTCTCCTGCCGTCACAGCCGGGCGCGAACGTCCACGGCGCGCCACCCAAGGGGTCGCCCGCATTACAAACGCGTCAGGATCGGCCAGCTTGACCTTTTCGGGTTGCTGGGATTGCAAGGGTCGGCGATGTTGCCGCCGCGCCGGACGTGGCGCCAGTCATGGAGATCTCAGTGCGCGGTGAAATTCTCAGCTACGACGCCACGACCGGCGTCGGCCTGATCAGCGGCGACGACGGCGCCCGTTACGACTTCACCTCGGCCGCGCTGCAATCGCCGGCCGTGCCCGCCGCCGGCGTCCGCGTCGACTTCGTCCCCGAAGGCGCCGCGGCCACCCAGATCCTGATCCTGGCCGGTTCGCCCACCACCACCGGCGTCGCCGGCGGCTACGCCAGCTCGACCTCGACCGCCGTCGCCGGATTCGATTGGCAAAAGCTGTTCTTGTCCTTCGAGGGCCGCATCCGCCGCAGCCATTTCTGGATCGGCTGGCTGATCCTGCTGGGCGTCAACGTCGTCATCAGCTGGATCCCCTTCATCAATCTGCTTGGCATCGTGCTGATCTGGCCCAACCTGGCCATTTCGGTGAAGCGTCTGCACGACATGGGCAAGACCGGCTGGCTGATCGCCATTCCCTGGGTCGGCTCGGTCGTCGCCTTCTTCGCTGGTGTCGCCATGATCATCGCCGCCCACGTCGCCAACGGCTATTCGGAGGACTACTACGAGGGCAACCCGGCGGCCGTCTTCGCCCTGATGGGACCGGCCTTCGGCCTGTTCGCCATCGCCGGCCTTCTGGGCCTGGCCTTCCTGCTGTGGATCGGTCTGGTCGACAGCCAGAAGGGCGAAAACCGCTTCGGCCCGAACCCCAAGGGCGAATAAGCAGCAAGTGGCGAGTGAAGAGTGGTCAGGCGTGAGGCGCGCCGCGTCGGCATCCTCGCTCGGCACTCGCCACTAATCACTCGCCACTCGTCGATCACATCCGCCGCGCGCCCAGACTGACGGCCCGCGCCAGCATCTGGGCGATCTGCGCCTCGGACCGCAGCAGGGCCGGCGCCCCCCCGTCCACCGCCACATTGACGGTCACGCCGCCACCGCCGACCGGCCCGATCTCGCCACCCGTCGTCGGCCGAAACACCTCCGGCCCGCGCTCGCCAACCAGATAGGCTGCACCGCCCAGCACCGGCCCGCCGTCCGCCCGCGCCCCGCCGAAGCTGGACATCACCGACTGGATCGCCGCGCTCAGCCCGCCGCCGTTCGCGCCGGCCGCCGCATTGACGGCGTTCAGCACCGCCCGCGCCAGTTCGGCCAGCGACACCTCCCCGTCCGCCGCCGCCCGCGCCAGCGATCGCGTCAGGCTGTCGCCGGACCGCCCGAACGCCGCCTCGATCGCATCCGCCGCCTCCTGCGCCGGGGCCTTCAACGCCTCCAGCGCCGCCCCGGCTTCGGCCGCTCTCAGCGCGACCTGATCGATCCCGTCTCGCCCGAACTCATCGGCCATCCGGCCAACCCTCCATCAATCGCGCCAGCCCTTCGCGTCCCAAAGGCGCCGTCCCCTGCGAGACTTGCGTCAACATCCGCCACTCCCTCAACGACAGCCGCCAGAACGCCTCGGGCGCCACGCCCATCACCGCCGCCAGCCGCAACATCTCGCCCCAGGGCGTCACCTGGCGGCCGCCGCAAACGCCTGCGCCACCGCGACCGCCGCCTCGCGCGGATCGACAGCCGCCACCTCCGGCTCGACCTCGCCACCGCCACGCAACACCGCCGCCAGCACGATCATCAGATCCCGCGCCGACAGCGTCTTCATTCGCTCTGCGACCGCCGCCATCCCATCGACGCCCAGCCCCGTCTCGATCTCCGCCAGCGCCCCCAGCGTGAGACAGGCCCGACGCCGCACGCCGCCCAGGATCACCGCCGCCTCGCCCCGCATGCCGTTCATATCGCGCCGAACCCGATGGCCCCGGCGCTGGCCAGGCTCAGCGCGAACGTCGCCTCGCCCTCGTGCTCGCCGGCGTATTCCAGCGCCGCCACCAGGAAGGGCCCCTCCAGCACGCCGAAGTCCGGCACGATCAGCCGCCATCGCTTCGCCGCCTGATCGAAGAAGGCCTCGCGCACCAGGGCGTCCGACGCCGCGTCGCGAAAGACGCCCTGCCCCGACACCGCCGCCGACTTGACGCCTGCGCCGGCCAGCAGCTCGCGCCACCGCCCGGCGCTGTCGCCATCGGTCGTATCCACCGTCTTGGCGTTCAGCGAGATCGTCCGCGCCCTCAACCCCGCCACCGTCGTGAACACGCCCGGCGCGCCCTCGATCTTCAGCAACATGTCCTTGCCGGCCTGTGCCGTCATTGCTCAATCCTCCCTCGTGAAGCGCAGCGAAACGGGGGAGGGGGACCACGAAGTGGTGGAGGGGGCGGACACGCATTCCGCCGCCTGATTTCCGCACCCGGTCCGCTTTCGCCCCCTCCACCATGCTGCGCATGGTCCCCCTCCCCCGCTGACGCGGAGGAGGATCAAATCTCTTCCGTGACCGCCCTCAGCCGCACGACCGCATAGGTCCGCCGCCCGTCGCCGGCGCGGAACACGTCCGCAAACGTCGCCCTCAGCGTCGCCGTCCGCACCCCGTCGGCCTCCAGCACGGCCTCGTGCAGACACGCCCGCACCGCTGCCGCGACCGCCTTGGCCTCTTCCGATCCCGCGAAGCGCGACACGCCCGTCAGGGTCAGCTTCTGCTCGACCCCGCCCCCGTCCGCCGCCACCGGCCGACTCTCGCACCGCCCCAGCGCCAGATAGGGACACAGCGCCCCTTCCGGCGCCTGGTCGTAAACCCGCCCCTGGATCAGGGCCGAAAGCGTCGGATCGGCCTTAAGCGCCGCCACCATCGCCTTCTGCAGCGCGCCTTCATGATCCCTCACCGCAACCGCTCCAGATCCAGCTTCGCCCGCCCCGGCCGCGCATCCTCGACCGAGACAATCCGCCAGTCCGCCCCGCCGAACCGCAGCACGCGACCGACCGTCAGCCGGGCGTCCGCCCGCGCCTCCGCGCCCATCGTCTCGACCGCGCGCCGCTGATCGCCCTCGCCGCGCTCCAGGCGCCGACGCGCCCCGCACTTCAGCCAGGCGGATCCTGCCGCCTCGAACGACACGCTGCGCCCGCCGTAAGGCGTCTCGGCCTCCACCGGCTGAAACAACCCCGCCAGAACTCTCACAACCTCACCACGCGGTATGGCGCGATCCAGCCCTCCACCGGCTCGATCTCCACCGCCTCGCCCCGCTCATAGGCCCGCAGCACCAGCATCAGGATCGCCAGCCTCAGCGGCGCCGGCGAGGTGGATGTCAGGCTCAACCCCACGTCCGCTTCGACCTTCGCCTGCGCCGCCGCGATCAGGGTCTGGATCAAGCTGTCCTCGACCTCATGCTCGACCCTCAAAAACAGCTTCGCCTCCGCCACCGTCACCGGCTGCGCCATGTGTCACCTCGCTTTGCTCGGGAGTGGCGAGTGGCGTGTCACGAGTGGCGAGCATCGCCCCGTCCCTGCCTTACGTCGCCGTCTGTCATCGAACGAAGAGGCGAGCGGCCCTCGCCACTCGCCACTCGCTGCTCGTCACTGCCGCCGTCAGGCGGCCGCGAACTTCATCACCTTGATCGCGTCGAAGTTCTGCACCCCGCCGCCTACGCGCTTGGTCGTGTAGAACAGCACATAGGGCTTGGCCGAATAGGGATCGCGCAGCACCCGCACCCCGGCCCGGTCCACGATCAGATACCCCCGCTGGAAGTCCCCGAACGCGATGGACAGGCTGCCCGCCGCCACGTCCGGCATGGTCTCGATCTCGGTGACCGGATAGCCCAGCAACGACGCCGTCTCGCCCAGCCGCGTCGCCGGCTGCCAGATGTAATTGCCGTCCGCGTCCTTGAACTTGCGCACGGCCGAGACCGTCTTGCGGTTCATCACGAACCGGCCGTTCGGTCGGTACTGGGCCTTGGGCGCATAGATCAGATCGATCAGGCGATCCGCCGGACTGGTCGCCGCAAACCCGCCCGCCGCGCCCGACGCGATATAGCCGATCTGGCCCCAGGCCTGGCCCGCGTCCGCCACAGTCGGATAGGACAGCAGCCCCTTGGGCTTGTTCACCCCGTCGCCATTGATGAAGGCTTGGGTCTCCTGCGCCGCAAAGGCGTCCTCGACCTCAGCCGCCAGCCATTCGTCCAGGTCGACCATGGCGTCGTCCAGCAGGGCCTGCGTCGCGGCCGGATTGGCGTAGAGATCGGCCGACGGAAACTCCAGCAGGGCCAGGGTCGCCGGGTCCGTCTCGGGCCGCGCGGCCGTCTCCGCCACCCAGCCGCAGGCCACGCCCGCCGTCGACACCGGCTTGCGGAACACCCCGGCCGCCACGGTCCTGACCGTCGCGATCTCGCGCATCGGCGACGCCGCCATCAGACGCCGCTCGATGGCCCGCTCGGTCTCATAGGGCACGACATAGCCGCCCGAGGTCGCGCCGCCCGACAGGCCCGCCTTGACCTCCAGTGCGCCAGACTGGCCTGTCTTCAAATAGCCGTCCCACGCCGCCTTCGCTTCGGGCGCAGACGCCGGCTCGGCCGGTTCGCCGCCAATCACCGGTCGACGGCTCTGGCTCATCACCCGGTCCAGCCGCGCCTGGGCCGAGGCGACCGCCTGGTCGATGCGCGCCACCTTCTCCTCCAGCAGCACATCGGCCGCCGCCTTCTTCTCGATCTCGCCCAGTCGGGCGTCATTCGCCCCTTTGAACGCCTCAAAGGCCGCCATCATCTCGCGCACGACATCGCGCGCCTCGGGCTGGCCCGAAGCCTGTTTGGTCTCTTTCATGGTGTCTCCTGCTGAAACGATCCTCCCCCGCGATGCGGGGGAGGGGGACCGCCGAAGGCGGTGGAGGGGGCGGCCGCGTCGCGACCTTCCCATTTCGCGAACGGCCGTTATCGGCCGCCCGAAACCTGTGATTGCGGAGGCTTCAGGCGACCGCTAGGCTCGCCTCATGCCCGCGCCGATCTTCGTCGAAGCCGATTTTTACAGCCCGCTGCTTCATGCAGCCGCGCTGATCCTCTTCGCGATCCTCTTTCCGCCCGGCACGCTTTCAGCAGGGTCACGACGTGTAGCCCGCTGGCCATGGGCGGCGGCCGTTGGCTTTCCGGTCGTCGTCTACACGATGGCCGATATCGTCCTGACCGCCCTGCATCGCGGCGCCGAGGCTGAGGGCCAAAGCGGCCTGCCCTACCGCGCGGCGCAGATCGCCATACTCGTCCTGATCGTCGGCATCGTGGTTTTGATGCTGCGTCGCAACGCTGCATCCAAGTCGTCCTAGCGCCCCATGTCCCACCTGACGCCCCTCGAAAGCGCCGTCATGGACGCCATGATTTGGCAGATGGGCGACAGCGTGCCGGATCTTCGCGCCCAGGTCGCCGCCAGTTCGCCGGGCCTGCGTCGCAACACCGGCGCGGGCCTGTATTCCCAGATCGTCGTCGATGCGGACCGCGCGATCGCCAACCCGGACGCCACCGGCCTGTTCGGCACCGTCCATGCCATGGTCGCCGGCCTGCCCGACCCCGTCGGCTTCCAGATCGAGCTGCGCCAGGGCCGGCTGACGGCCCTGCATGGCCAGAGCTACGGCCAGGACACCCGCGCCATCGACTTCTCGACCACCGCCTTCGAAGAGGTCTTCACCGTCGACGAAACCGGCCGCTCGATCCTGTTCCGTCCCGCCCGGCGCGCGCCGGACCCGACCCCGCCGAGGCCCAAACCCACCGCCCGACCGGTCCCTGCGCCTGCGGCCCAGGCCGCGCCAAAAGCGCAGTCCAGACCCGCGCCCCAACCGGCGTCAAAGCCCTCCGATCACGCCCTGCCGTCCGCCGCCGCAGCACCGGGCGTAGCCGAGATCATCGCCGGCCTGTCGAACCCCACGGCCTCGCGCGGCGGACAGCTGGCCCTGGTCTATCTCGGCGCCTATGCGCTGGCGGCCGTCTTCATCCTGTTCGCCCACCTGGTGCTGCACGTCGGCTGGATCTTCGGCCTGGTGCTCGCCGGCTGGGCCTTGCGCTATCTCCACGGCAAGAAGGGCCGCGTCCAGATGGCCGCCCTGGCCGAAACCCTCGACCGCAACGGCGCCTTCCAGGCCCTCAAGCCAAACTGAACCGCGCCCCCGGCAGCATCGGAAACGTCACCAGCGACACCTCCCACAGCTCGACCGCGCTCAGCACCCTCAGCCGTCCCTGACGCCGGGCCCGCGCCGTGCGGTATCCGATCGACAGACCATCCAGCGCCCCGGCTCGGCTCAACGCCCCGGCGAACCGCGCCTCGGCCGACCAGTCCTCGATCCGGCCGCGCACGAACAGGCCGCGCGCATCCTCGACGATCTGCTCCCAGACCCCGACCGGCGCGCGCGCATCGTGCTGGTTCAGCATCCGCACCCCCTCAGCCCCCGTCTTGGCCAGACTGTCCGCAAACGCCCCCGCCTGCACCACGTCCCCGTTCAGATCCGCCGCGCCCCACAGCGAGGCGTAGCCTTCGATCACCAGCGCACCAGACTTCTCCCTCCCCCCGCGGGGGAGGGTGGTCGAGCCGTCAGGCGAGACCGGGTGGGGGCGGCCAGGCGACGTCCCGCCGACCTCCTTCGTTTCCAGCAGTGCGGCCTTGCCTGGCCGCCCCCACCCGGTCGCTCCGCGACCACCCTCCCCGGAGCGGGGAGGGAGAAAACTGCGCGCACCACTCACGATCCACCCTCCAACCGACGCTCGATCCGCTCCACGGCCGCCGCCGTCGCCTCGCCCTGGACCTCCAGCCGCGCCAGCCGTTCGGCGACCAGCCTCTGCTCCCCGACCCGCTGCTCCAGCGTCGCGATCCGCGCCGCGGCGCCCCCGGCCCAGACCAGGCCGCCTACTGTCTGCACCGCGACGGCGATCAGCAGCGCCGTCGGCACGCGCCGGATTTGATGTTCGGTCATGCCCCCAACCCCGCCATCCGCCGACGCTCTTCGTCGGTCAGGAAGCTCGCCGCCTCCAGCCGCGCCCACAGGGCGTCCCGCTCGGGCTGCAGGGCCGAGACCGCATCCAGGTCCGCCCGGATTTCGCACCCCGCGAACCGCTCGCCCAGCCAGCCCGTCATCGCCCCCGCCGCCTTCCGGACCAGCGAGATCACCGTCTGTCGCCAGAAGGCCGCATTGGCCTCGCGATAGTTGGCGTAGGTCGCATCGCCCGGTATCCCCAGCAGCTGCGGCGGAACCCCGAACGCCAGGGCGATCTCTCGCGCCGCCGCATGTTTGCCGGCCGTGAAATCCATCTCCGCCGGCGTCAGGCTCAGCGGCTTCCAGTCCATCCCGCCCTCCAGCAGGATCGGCCGTCCGGCGTTGATCGCCCCGGCATAGACGTTCGACAACTGATCCTTCAGCGCCTCGAACTGTCCGTCCGTCAGCCGCTCGCCGTTCCTCGCCCCATAGACCAGCGCCCCCGACGGCCGCGCCGCATTGTCCAGCAGGGCCTTGTTCCAGGCGCCGGCCGCATTGTGCGCATCCACCCCTTGCGCCGCCGCCTCCAGCGGCGACAGCCCGTACCAGTCGTCCAGCGGGTGCCACAGCTTCAGGTGCATCACCGGCGCCCAGCCGTCCGCCGCCCGCCCGATCCGCACTGACCGTCCGTCTACGGAATAATCCCACGCCTCGGGCCAGCCCGACCGACCGGGGATCACCTTCACCCGATCCGACCGCAGCGCCCACAGCTCGTCCGGCGCCCCGTCCCTATCCGCATCGCCGGTCGCCTCGACATAGGCGTTGCCCGACACCTGCAGCGCGCCATAGACCGCCTCCATCAGCTCCGCTCCCGACTGCTCGGGATTGGGCCGACGGATCAGTTTCGCCAGCGGATGCGCATCGTCGCGCACCCCGTCCACGAACACCGCGAAGGGCGCTGACGCCGCCGCCTCGGCGATCATGCGGATGCAGCGATAGGCCACCGCATTCTTCTGATACCCCTCGCGCGCCAGGCTGGCGTAGTCGTTGGGCGTCCACCGCGGCCGCCCCACCCCCGACAAGGCGATCACCCCGCCCGCCCGGCTCTCCTTGCCCTCAGGCGCGCCCACGCGCCCCGCCCGGCCGAACGGCCACCGGATCGAAACCATCGCAATCTCCTCAAATTTCTTGTCCCTTCTCCCAGTGGGAGAAGGTGGCTCGAAGAGCCGGATGAGGGTCGGCTGGCGGGCCAAGGCGCACGGGCGCGACCCTCACCCTCTGGCTGCTTCGCGCCGCCCTTCGGGTCGCGTTGACCGATCGCTACGCTCTCGGACGCTCAAGCCCTCTCCCAGCGGGAGAGGGTGTCATCACCTTCAGCAACGGCCGCTCGATCCAGACGTGGACGAGCGCCCCCGCCGCCAGACTGGCGATCACAGTCAGCCCCACCACCGCATCCCCCGGCAGGGCGACCATCCCACTCTCGAACAGTCGCCCCAAGGCCCGGATGACCAGCACATGGACCAGATAGATCGAATAGGACGCATCCCCCATGAAGGCCGCCGCTCGTTCCAGCCGCCCGGGCACCCGATCCGTCTGTTGCATCCGCACCACGCCGAACACCAGCAGGGCGCTGGGCAGACCCCAGACCGCTGCCCGCCTCAGCCCGTTCCACGGATCGTTCAGCGCCCGCACATCGTCGATGCCGCCATAGCCGAAGACCAGGCCCAGCGCGAACCCGAGCACGGCCAGCCCGACCGCCCACAGCCCCAACCGACGCGGCGCGAACCGCCAAATCGAGGCGATCCCGACACCCAGCAGAAACTCCAGAATGATCGGCGCGCCCAAAAACCTCAGCACCGGCGCCGCCACGACCAATCCGGCCGCCAGCATCGCCGCATAGGCCCCGATCAGCCCCCAGCCGACCCGCCGCGCTCCCGCTATCGCCAGCCCGAACCCGGCGTAGAACAGCATTTCGAAACACAGGGTCCACCCCGGCCCCAGCGCCGGAAACGTCATCTCCAGCCCGCTGAACGGCCAGAACAGGAACGTCGCCGCCGCCACGTCCGCGCTCAGCGTCCCGCCCCGCGCCATGCCAATCAGGATCGGCAGCGACAGCAGCCAGTAGATCGGCGCCACCCGTCGAAACCGCCGCCACAGGAAGGCCCCGGCCGCGCCCACGCCCGTCTGACCCTCCGTCGTCGTGGCGATGATGAACCCGCTGATGACGAAGAAAACGTCCACGCCCACGGCGCCGAAGTTCTCCAGCGTCCCGCCAGCCAGCACCGTCTCCAACCCCAGCCGCGTCCCGGCCAAGTCCACGGCATGCGTGACGACCACCGCCGTCGCCGCCGCGAACCGCAGCGCCTGCACCCCGTAGAACCGCTCCCCCATCCGCCACGGTTACCACCACGCGAGAGCACGCGACAACCTCAGATCATCACACGCGCCCGCACCGCCTCGGCGATCCTCGCCTGGCCCGCCGCATTGGGATGGACGGAATCGAACATCAGCCCGCCGGCGAAACTCCCGCCGAACAGGGCCGTCCCGTCGATGGGCGCCGCCAACCCTCGCGTCGCCGCCACCTCGAACAACGCGTCCCGCAACGCGGCTTGCGCGGCATAACTCGCCTTGCCCTGGGCCGGATCCGACGGACATCCCGTCATCAGCAGCACGTCCCCTGTCGTCAGGCACCGATCCACCAGCGTCCCCAGCCCGGCCTTATAAGTCGCGACCGCCGTCCCCGCGTTCCAGTCGTTGATCGTCAGACACACGACCGACAGATCAGGCGCCGCCGCCAGGATCGACCCATACGCCCGGTACGGCTGATCCGTCGTGATCCAGTCCGCGATCCTGGCCCCGCCCCAACCCGCATTGATCACCCGCGCCCGCCGCACGTCCGACCGCCACGCGATCCCGCCCGCGATGAACACCGCCCCGCCCGAGGCCCAGCGCACGCTCACCGGCCCGGCGGTCTCGGGAAAGGCCACGGTCGTGACCTCCATCGACGCCGCCTTGGTGGTGCTGACCGTCGCCCGCACTGCGCCGTCCGTCTCGACCGTCAGCACCCCCAGCGCCGTATTGGTCACGGCCCAAAGATCGAACCGATCGACCGGCCGGTCCGGCTGAAAACTCCAAACGCCCGTCGACGAGGCCGCGCCCGAGAACAGCTTGCCGCCCATCCCGGTCAGGGCGTTTACGCCCCACCCGGCGCCCATCGTCACACGCGGGTCATAGCTGGAATAGCCTCCGCTGGCCCCATCCGCCGCCCCCGCGCCCGCGACCGACGCCGCCGAGGCCGGCAGGCCCCGCCCGCTCATCATCGCCGCCAGCCGTTCGGGCCAGGCGCCCGCCCGACCGTTCGGCGTCCAACCGCCGGAGACCGCGCCATAGCCCTGGGTCACGCTGTCGCCGATGCACAGCAGCCGCGCCTCGCGCCCGCCCGCCTGCATAATTCTGACCGCCGCCGACCAGACGGGCAGGTCGGGCACGGAGAACCCCGCCCTCCCCAGCACCCCGCCCGGCGCCGCCCCCGCCGCTCCGATCTCGACACCCGACATCAGTCGAAGGCCGCCACGATCTGCGTCGCCGTCGTCCCGGTCGCCAGCACCCGGCGCACCTGCACCGGCAACCACCCCACCGGATGGTTGGCGAAGGTCACAGCGTCCCCATCCTCGGCCCCGACCGTCAGTACACGGACATTGCCCGCCGCACCGACATACAGCGCCTTGGCGTAGGTCGTCAGATCGGCCGTATCGCTGGGCGTGACCGCCGCCGCGCGCCTCGCCGGCCCGCCCGCGTCGCGCCCATGGTTCAGCAATCCGTCCCGCTCGGGAATGGCCGGCATATCGTCTCTCCTGAATGACAAAAATCTCCCTCCCCCGCGGGGGGAGGGTGGCTGAGCCGCAGGCGAAGCCGGGTGGGGACGGCGAGGCGACCCATCACTAACCTCGCGCGATCAATCCGTGCGCCCCTGCCGGGCCGCCCCCACCCGGTCGCTTCGCGACCACCCTCCCCGCAACGGGGAGGGAAAGGTTCGTCACAATCCCCGCAATCGCGGTCCCGCCGACTGCGGCCCCAGCATCAGCCGCGTGATCGCCCAAACCAGGGCGTCGGCCCGATCCGGGCTGGGTCCCCCTTCGCTGCCCAGCGCCAGCATCTCTTCCTCCAGCGCCGGGAAGGCGTCGCAGTGGACCACCCGCCCCTGTTCATAGAGCAGGGCCACCGGCTCGGCCCGCGCCGCCTTGGACCGCGAGGCGTGGACCATCTCGATCCGGCAAGGACACGCGCTGATGGCCAGGACCGAGCGCACCATGTCGCCGCCCTGATTGCTCTCGGCGACCACCTCGTGCGCGCCGAACTCGTGCGCCGCCGCGCTGACCGCCCCGCCCCAGCTCTGGGGCGAGCGTCCCTGCACCGTCCGGTCGGCCAGCACGAAGGCGTGGCGACCTTTTCGCCCCACGACCACGATGCCGCAGGCGTCTCCGGTCGCGGTCGCCGGCGGATCGACCGCCACGACGATCCGGTCCAGTTCGACAGGTCGCGCGCCCCTGGCCCGTTTCAGGTCCGCGATGCGGAACAGGGCGCCCTCGCCCTCGACCACCACGCCTTCCAGCTCCTGAGCCGCCAGCCGCGTCCCGCCATAGACGTCGTTCAGATGCGCCAGAAAGCCGGGCGACAGGTTCTGCGCGTTCAGCGCCGTCGCCGCCCGTTCCGTCACCGTCCCCGCCTCGGCCATCAACCGCCTCAGCGCAGGGATCGGCCGGGGCGTCGTCGTCACCGCCAGCAGCGGCGAGGCCCCCAGCCGTAGTCCGAACCTCAGGTTCGACAGCACCATCTCCGGGCGTCGCCAGGCGCAGAATTCGTCCGCCCAGGCGGCATGAAACTGCGGCCCCCTCAGACTGTCGGGATCCTCGGCCGAAAACGCATAGGCCGCCGACTGATTTTTCCACACCAGCCGACGCCGCCCCGCTTCCCAACGCGGCCGGTCGCCCGGCTCCGCCAGCGCCTTGATCCCCGACGCCCCCTCCACCATCACCTCGCGCACATCATGCAGGGCGGGTCCGACCAGCGCCAGGGTGATGCCGGGCAGTTCGCGCGCCATGATGTCGATCCAGACCGACCCGGCGAACGTCTTTCCCGATCCCCGGCCGCCCAGCAGTAGCCAGGTCTTCAGGTCGTCATCCGTTGGCGAACACTGATGCTTCGCCACGCGACAATGGCTGCGATGCAGCCTTAGCTCGCGCCCTTTCAGCTGCCTCAGCGTTCTTCTCTTCCAGAATCCGATCAAGCCGCTCTTGCTCGACGACCAGTTCCTGTCGGATTCGCTCGTCCTCGGCGGGGTCGTAGGTTCGTCCACCCATCTCGTCCTCTTCGTTGTCGCTCAGGCACAGCAGTCGCATCGCCTCGACCGCCTTGGCCGACCGCGCGATCACCCCGATCTGGCGCGCGACCTTCTCGGCGACGGCGGCGTCCTTGACGTCCGTCTCGCAGACGCTCTTGGCCGTCTCCTCGATCTTGGCCTTCATCATCAGGAACAGGGGCTCCATCCACCCGGCGCAGGACGCAGCCGTCTCGCGCGCGCCCCCGCAGCCGCCCTCTCCGTCTTCCCGATTTCCCGTCATGCCCAAACCATAGCGGACCAGCGTCCTCAGGCCAGAAGAACGCCCACATAATTCGCCAATGGCTTGTTTTCGCAGCCTTTCAACCAGCGTCATTGCGCTGGCTAGGGGGCGCTACCCTATCGCTCCCGGCCGCGTTCGACCGTCCATTCCGGCGCCTCGAAATCCAGCGCATCCTCCGGCTCGGCCAGCGACAGCTCCGAAATCGTCTGGCCCCGCACCGACACGCCCGCCGTATGCACCGTCTCGCGACTGCCCGAGATCAGATGATGCCATTTGGCCAGCGGCCGCCCCTCGTGCAGCCGGCGATAGGCGCACGACTTGGGCATCCACTCCAACGCCTCGATATTGCCGGGCGTCAGCTTGATGCAGTCCGGCACCTGGGCCTTGCGGTTCGCATAGTCCGAACAGGCGCAGGCCTCGGGATCAAACAGCTTGCAATGCACCCGCGTCGGAATGACCTCGCCCGTATCCTCGTCCTCGAACCGGATCACGCAGCACAGCCCGCACCCGTCGCACAGCCCCTCCCACTCGGAAGGCGACATCTCGGCCAGGGTCTTGGTTTCCCAGTAGGGCGCCATCAGATCCTCCCCCGCCTGCGGGGGAGGGGGACCGCGTAGCGGTGAAGGGGGCGGGCGCCGCACCATGCGCGACGCATCCCCTTGCCAAAAGCACAGCTTGTGATGGTGATACGCTCCATGAGAGCGCCGGTCCTTACCCAAAAACGCGCCAGAAGTCTCCGCCGGTCGATGTCTTTGCCGGAAGTCCTGATCTGGCAGCGTATTCGAGGCGGCGAATTCCGCCGCCAGCACGCCCTCGGCCCCTTCATCCTGGACTTCTATCGGCCCAGCGACCGCCTCTGCATCGAGATCGACGGCCAACAGCACGACCTCGCCCGCGACGCCCGCCGCGATGCCTGGCTGGCCGACAAGGATGTCCGCACGATCCACATCCCCGCCACCGCCGTCCTGAACGACCCGGACGCCGTCGCCGAATTCATCCTGTCCCTCTAGATCCTCCCCCGTTCACGAGGGGGACCTCGCGTAGCGTGGTGGAGGGGGCAAGGACGCGCGCTGCGCCGCCCGTCTGACACCCAGCCCGCTTCCGCCCCCTCCACCGCTTCGCGGTCCCCCTCCCCCGCTTCGCAGGGGAGGATCGTTTCAATGCCCGACCGTCTTCGAGAACAGGTTGATCACCACCACTCCGCCAACGATCATCGCCAGCCCGACCATCGCCGGGAGGTCCAGCCGCTGGCGAAACACCACCGTCCCGATCACCGAGATCAGCACCACCCCCAGCCCGCTCCAGATCGCATATGCGATCCCCACCGGCATCTGCCGCAAGGCGATCGACAGCAGATAGAAGGCCAGGCCGTAGCAGACCGCCATGCCCGCCGTGGGCCAGACCCGCGTGAACTGCTGCGAGGCCTGCAGCATCGTCGTCCCCGCCACCTCCAGCGCGATGGCGCCCAGCAGCGCGGCCCAGGTAAGCGGGCTCACAGATCGTTGGCCATGATCGTGTGCCCTGGCGTCAGCAGACATAACAGGGCCTTCCGCTGCTCGGTCGAGACGTGATGCATTCCGAACAAATCCGACACCCACAGACCATCGGCCAGAAGCCGCAGCATCAAGGCGTCGTCGGCTCCGACGGGATCCTCGGGGTCATCGATCTTGATCCGGTCCATCCAGGCCTTCCAGCGCAGCACCAGGCTGGGATCGATGGCGAAGGCGGCCAGAACAACACGGCCGATACTGACGTCCTGCGGCGTCACCGGCTCATTGACCGTGACCCTCAGATAGGCGCGGGCGCTTCGACCATAGGGTTCGGGATCACGCGCCGCTTCCGCAAGCACGCTGTCGACATGCATGGCCCCCAGATGATCGACCATACCTGCCAGCAGTGCGTTCTTGCTGGGGAAATGATGCAGCACAGCGCCCTTGCTGACGCTCGTGCGGGCCGCCACCGCATCCAGGGTAAAGCCTGACGCCCCCAGTTCGGCGGCGACCTCCAGGGCCTTTTCGATGATCTCGGCGCGGGTGTCGTCAGGCGCGCGGCGGCGTGTGGTGCTGTCCATTCGCACTACATACCAACCGGACGGTAACTGTCAAATGTCAAAGGTCGTGGCGGTTCGCCCGGCCCTCCTCTATATGGCCGCCCATGGCAGCCAGACCCCCTCTCGTCGCACTCAAGGACGTCCGTCTTCAGGACGGCCAGCGCCCCCTCTTCGACGGCGTCGACCTTGCGGTCGAACCGCGCAGCCGCGCCGCCCTCGTGGGGCGCAATGGTGCAGGCAAATCCACCCTGATGAAGGTCGTCATGGGCCTGATCGAGCCGGACAGCGGCGACCGCTCCATCCAGTCCGCCGTCCGCTTCGCCTATGTGCCGCAAGAGCCGGTCATCACCGGCGAAACCCTGCTGGACTATGCGTCGTCGGGCGAGGCCGAGACCTGGACGGCCGAAAGCTGGCTGGAGACCTTCGGCCTGAACCCGGCGAAGTCCACTCAAGGGTTGTCGGGGGGGGAGACCCGCCGCGCGGCGCTCGCCAAGGCTTTCGCCGAAGAACCCGACCTGCTGCTGCTGGACGAGCCGACGAACCACCTCGACATCCTGGCCATCGAACTGCTGGAGAACGAGCTGATCCAGGCCCGGTTCGCCCTGCTGGTCGTCAGCCACGACCGCGCCTTCCTGAACCGCGTCACCAACACCGTCCACTGGCTGGAAGGCCGCCGGGTCCGCACCCTGAACAAGGGCTTCGTCGAGTTCGACGAATGGTCCTCCAAGGTGCTGGAGGAAGAGGCCGAATCCCTTCGCCGCCTGACCAAGACCATCGAGCGCGAGACCGCCACCTTCTACTCCTCCATCACCGCTCGCCGCAGCCGCAACGAGGGCCGCGCCCGCTCGCTTCAGGCGCTGCGCGCCGAGCGCGCCGAGAAGATGAAGGACGTGCCGCGCGAGCTTTATCTCGGCGTCGATTCCGGCTCGACCTCGGGCAAGCTGGTCGCCGAGATCAAGCACGTCTCAAAGGGCTTCAACGGCCGCACCCTGTTCAAGGACCTGACCACCCGCATCATCCGCGGCGACCGTCTGGGCATCGTCGGTCCCAACGGTGCGGGCAAGACCACCCTGGTCAAGACCCTGCTGGGCGAACTCGCGCCCGACGAAGGCACGGTGCGCATGGGCGCGAACCTCGAGCCGGTCTATCTGGACCAGTCGCGCGAGGGGCTGAAGTCGGACATGACCCTGTGGGACGCCCTGACGCCGGGCGGCGGCGACAGCATTCTGGTGCGCGGCGTGTCCAAACACGTCGCCGCCTACGCCAAGGACTTCCTGTTCTCGGAGGCCCAGTTGCGCCAACCGATCTCGACCCTGTCGGGCGGCGAGCGCAACCGCCTGCTGCTGGCCAGGGCGTTGGCCAAGCCGGCCAATATGCTGATCCTCGACGAACCGACCAACGACCTGGACATGGACACGTTGGACAAGCTGGAAGAGCTGCTGGAGGGCTATGACGGCACCCTGATCCTGGTCAGCCACGACCGCGACTTCATCGACCGGCTGTCCACCTCGACCCTGGCCCTGAACGGACGCGGCGACATCGTCGAGACCCCCGGCGGCTGGACCGACTTCATCCGCCAGAACCCCGGCTTCCTTCAGCCCGGTTCGAACCCCCGCCCCCAGGACAAGGCCGCCGCCCAGCGCGCCGCCGCGGCGCCCCCGCCCGCCGTCGCCCCCAAGAAGACCGCCAAACTCTCCTTCAAGGACGCCCACCGCCTCAAGGAGCTGGAAGCCCTGATCGATGCGTTGCCCGCGACCATCGCCAAACACGATGCGACCCTGGCCGACCCCGGCCTCTACGCCCGCGACCCCAAGGCCTTCGACGCCGCCATGAAGGCCGCCGAAAAAGCCCGCGCCGACCTGGAATCCGCCGAACTGGAATGGCTGGAGCTGGAAGAGAAGAAGGCGGCCCTGGCGGGGTAGGGACCGAACGGCTGGTCACCCGGCGAGGACGGCTTGAGGTCCTAACCCTGACTGTCCTGATCCCCGGGCGGCGTCTTCGCCGGGCCCCGGTTCTGCGTCACGCTGACCGCGATGCAGGCGACCAGGCCGAACGCAAACCACGGGCCGAACTTGCCCGTCAAAAGCCCGATCAGGCCAAAGATCAACAGGACGCCGAAGGGGGTGAGCCGTTTCATGGGGCGGACGATAACCGGCTTTGTCGTGGCTGACGAGGCTGCGCCAAAGGCCCGGACTTGAAACCAAACCCGCCGCCGCACACTCAAGCTTCATGACCCTGCGTAGCCACCTCGTCGAGTTCGCCCCGCCCCAGCAGGCGGCGGTGGGGCGGATCAACGCCGTCCTCGCCCGCGCGCCGCGTCTGCGCACCGACGGCTGGCGGATCGATGCGGGCCAGCGGCTGTCGCTGTGGCTGGACGCGGCCGCCGGGCGGGTCACCACGCCGCGTCTCAGGAAGCGCGGCGTCACGGTCGAGATCGTCCAGACGGACGGCGACCACCCCGTTCCTTTGCGCATCCTCCATCCGACGGGCACGCCCCGCGCCGTCATCCTGGACATCCACGGCGGCGGCTGGGTGCTGGGCAGCGCCGGGCTGAACGATCGGCTGAACGCCCATCTGGCCCACCACGGCTTCTGCGTCGTCTCGGTGGATTATCGCCTGCTGTCCGAGCGGCGTCAGATCTATATCGACGCCGCCATCGCCGACTGTCTGGCCGCCGCCTATTGGACGGTCACCAATGTCGATCGACTGGGCGCCTCGACCCTGTTTCTGGCGGGCGAATCCGCCGGCGGGCATTTGGCCGCCCTGACCGCCGTCGCCCTGCGCGACCAGGGGCTGATCGATCTGGTGAAGGGCTGCGTCTTCACCTACGGCGTCTTCGACCTGTCGGGCACCGAAAGCGTGCGCTCTGCGGGGCCAGAGACCCTGCTGTTCAATGGCCCGACGATGCAGGCCGATCTGGCGCGCCTGGCGCCGGATCGCGACGAGGCGGCCTTGCGCCAGCCCGACGTCTCGCCCCTGTATGCCGACCTGACCGGCCTGCCGCCCGCCCTGTTCCTCGCCGGCGAACAGGACCCTTTGTTCGAGGACAGTCTGTTGATGGCCACCCGCTGGGGCGAGGCTTCGGACGCCGACCTGATCCGCGTGCCCGAGACCCCGCACGGCTTCCTGCATTTCGGCGGCCCGGCCGCGCGCGGCGCCCGCAAGGCGATCCGCACCTGGCTGAGCGCCCGGCTTTAGCTCGCCTCGATCAGTTCGCGGATCCGACTGCCCAGCGCCTCCATGGCGAAGGGCTTGGTCATGACGTGCATGCCGGGATCCAGGTGCCCGTTGCCGACCACCGCATTCTCGGCATAGCCGGTGATGAACAGCACCTTCAGGTCCGGCCGATCGATCCGCGCCGCATCCGCCATCTGACGCCCGTTCATCCCGCCCGGCAGACCCACATCAGTCACCAGGAGGTCGATCCGCGCACCGGATTGCAGCAGCTTCAGCCCCGCCACGCCGTCGGACGCCTCGATGCACTGATAGCCCAGCTCATGCAGGATTTCGGCGACCAGCATCCGCACCGTCGGCTCGTCGTCCACGACCATGACCGTCTCGCCGGCCTGGGCGCGCGGGGCCTGTTCGACCTCGGGGATCAGATCGGCGTCGTCCACCTCGCCGAAGTGGCGCGGCAGATACAGGCACACCATCGCCCCCTCGCCCGCCTCGGAATAGATCCGCACCTGCCCGCCCGACTGGCGCACGAAGCCATAGATCATCGACAGGCCCAGGCCCGTCCCCTCGCCCAGCGGCTTGGTGGTGAAGAAGGGCTCGAACGCGCGCGCCGCCACCTCGGGCGCCATGCCCGTGCCGGTGTCGCTGACGCAGATGGAGACATATTGGCCCGGCTCCAGATCCTGGGCCTTGGCCGTGCGCGCGTCGATCCAGCGGTTGCCGGTCTCGATCGTCAGACGCCCGCCGCTTGGCATGGCGTCGCGCGCATTGATGCACAGGTTCAGCACCGCGTTTTCCAGCTGGTGCGCGTCGATCAGCACGGGCCACAGGCCGGCGCCGGCGACCACCTCGACCTCGATGCCCGGCCCGGTCGTGCGCCGCACCAAATCCTCCATCCCGCGGATCAGGCGGTTGGGATCGGTCGGCTTGGGATCCAGGGTCTGACGCCGCGAGAAGGCCAGCAGCCGGTGCGTCAGGGCCGCCGCCCGTTTCGCCGCCCCCTGCGCCGCCACCGTGAACCGCTCTACCTCGGCATGACGCCCCTGCGCGATCCGGTTGGTGATCAGTTCCAGGCTGCCGCTGATGCCGGCCAGCAGGTTGTTGAAGTCGTGGGCGATGCCGCCGGTCAGCTGCCCGACCGCCTCCATCTTCTGGCTCTGGCGCAGCGCCTCCTCGGCCTGCATCAGGGCGCTGGTGCGTTCGGCGACCTGTTCTTCCAGGGTCTCGTTGAACCGCGCCAGTTCGGCCGACTGACGGCGCAGGTCCTCGATGTCGGTGTTGGAGCCGACCCAGCGCAGGATCCGCCCCTCTTCGTCGTGTACGGGCTCGGCCCGCACCATGAAGGTGCGATAGACGCCGTCGTGGCGGCGTATGCGGAACTCGTTCTCATAGACCTGGCCGCTGGCCAGGGCCTGTACCCATCGCTCGGACGCCCAGTCCAGGTCGTCCGGGTGAACGACCTTGCCCCACCCGGTCGTGCCGTCCAACGCGCCCTCTGCAAGGCCGGAGTAGGCATAGACCTGGGGGTTGAACCAATACAGCGACCCATCCGACCAGCTGGCCCAGATCTGGATCGGCGTGGCCTGGGCGAAGACCCGGAACTGGGCCTCGCTGTCACGCAGGGCTGCCTCGCTTCGGGCGCGCTCGGTCGCCGTGCGAACCCGCTCGGCCACGTCGCGCATCAGGCGCAGGTCGCTATCGGTGTAATGGCGGGGCGTCGCATGGTTGACGAACACCATCGCCACGACCCGCCCCTGTTCCATCAGCGGCATGTTGACGAACGACCCGGCGCTGATGGCCCTCAGGGCCTCGGCTGTATCCGCCGTGCGCGGATCGAGGGCGACGTCGTCGATCGCCACCGTCTCGCCGCGCTTGATGTCCTCGATATAGGACCCGTAGTCGCGGAACGACAGGACGCCGGCGATGCTGCTCACGCCCGGCTGGTTGAAGTCGCGCGCGATGGTGATGGTCTCGGCGACCGTGTCCACCGTACCGTAACCCGCCCGGCTGACGCCCATGGTGCGGGCCAGAACCTGGGCCGAGGCCTGTGCGATGTCGCCGGCGTCGGTCAGGTCGCGGATTGCGTCGTTCAGCTCCAGCAGCGCGTTCTGACGCGTCTCGCTCTGCTTTCGCTCGGTGATGTTGTTGAACAGGATGGCGACCTGCCAGGCGCCCGGCTGGCCGATCCGCAGCGCCTGCACGTCATACCAGCGACCGAAGATGTCGGCCGGGTTCTCGAAGCGGACCGGCTCGCCTGTGCGCGCCACCCCGCCGTACAGGTCGAACCAGTGCTGCTCCAGCCCCGGCGCGATCTCGCTGACCCATTTGCCGTACGGATCGACCAGGCCGGTCATTTCCTCGAAGGCCTTGTTGCCCTCGACGATCTTGTAATCGACCGGCCGATCCGCCGCGTCGAACTTCATCTCGATGACGCAGAAGCCCGTCGCCATCGCCTCGAACACAGCGCCGTATCGCGCTTCGCTCAGCGCCAGCGCCTGGTCCGCCCGGTGGCGATCCGAGACGTCCATCCCTTGCACGAAGATGCCCCAGACCTGACCCTGGGCGTCCTTCAGCGGCTGGTAGACGAAGTCGAGGTAACGCTCCACCACCTCGCCGCCCGGTTCGGCCTGAACGGCATACCGCGCGCTTTCGGCACGGTGCGGTTCGCCAGTGCGGTAAACCTGGTCCAGCAGCTCCAGATACCCTTGCGCCACCGCATCGGGCAGCACCTCGACCACCGTGCGCCCGACGACCTCGCGGTGGCCGATCACCTTCTGGTAGTTTGGATTAGTCAGCTCGAACCGGTGTTCCGGCCCAGCCAGAAGCGCCATGAACCCCGGCGCATGCGCGAACATCTGCGCCAATTGGCTGCGATTGATACCGATAGACAAGGCGTGGTCAGACCCGCTGATAGACACTCAATTCCCCCGAGGACCGTCGTCCGCTGCGCCTAGAACCCGAAGCGCCCCCGCTGGGTTGCACGCAATGTGTCCGACACCGAACATAGGCGTCTATCGCCGGGTTTCTGTGGACAAGGCAAGTCGCTGATCCGCAATCGCGAATTTGATCCGTCCACCGATGTTCACAGGCTTGTCCACCGCCGCCGGGCCAATGACGCACATCGGGGCGAGTTCGGGCGCTTGCCTCATAGCCGGTTTCGTCCGAACGTCAACAGGCCAAGGGACACGGGGCAGCGGAAATCCAGGGAGACCTGGACCTCCAGCGAACCGGCCCGGCTCTCCGACCCGGCGCTTCGGGCGATCTTCGGATCGTAACGTGCGACAGGCGGGATCCAGGCTCCGGTCCTCGACGGTCTTCGGATCGACGACAGACAGGAGAACCGGATCGGGATCGACGGACGACGCGGACTAAAATGCCGCGGAACGCTGAAGACCAGGAGCGCGACAGGATACAGCTGACCGCCCTTTCGGGTTCGCCCGAAACGACGCCGACGCCAAGGTCCAGACCCGAACGGCCAAGTCCAACCCGGACTTGGCGAGGGGACGAAGCTGACGGGTCCGCCCGAACGCTTCGTCCCCTCGCTCAATTGGGGTTTACCTCAGCCCGAAGATACATCGAAGCGCTCAAGCATGGCCTTGAGCTTATCCGCCTCCGTCTGAAGACGTTCACGCTCCGCGCTTGTAGCTTTCGCTAGAACAGAATCCGGCCCTGGCGTCTTGGTCTCAAAATTCTGAGCTAGAAAATCGATGGCGAGCAGGGTATTCCCCAGACGCCGACCATACAGCGGTTCATGATGCGCAATCCGATTTCGCGCTTGGTAGACATGCTCCAGTTCTGCCGCGATCTGGCCTCTCGTCAGCGTCTTGTTCGGAAAAAGCCGCTTGAGAGATCGCGCCCACAAGGTCGCTTCATAATCATTTGAAAACAGACGCTTCCAAAACAGAATGGTCAGTTGGGCGATCTGCTGCCCCTGTGTGACCCGAATGGCTTTCTGCCTAGCCTTCGAGCGGTCTTCGTGACTGATGCCCGCTGGTATTCCCATCGGAAAAGCCACTTCATCGAGTGCGCGCTTTTCTGCATTGTTCAGCTTCGCGTACTCAGCCCTCTGTCCTTGCCGGACTGCGCGATTCAGGCTTTGCAGTTCTTCGCCCCGCCAAGCAAATGGTGCTGGAGGATGATTCAACCAGTCCGGTACGTCGAAATGCTTACGCAGGCGATCACAAATCGAGTTGCGCAAAGCGATTTCGATCAGCCCGATCACAGGCATCAGCGCTCCCGCGACCGCCATCATTTGTTGATGCAGCTCGAATGCGTCACGTTCAGTGCCGCTTATCTTCACAAATGCGGCTAGGCGCTCCGACGACAGCCAGGACGCGACCAACGCGATTTCTTGATCCGACAACCCCTTTGACATCGGCAACGCTTAGCACTATATCTGCCAGTGAAACATCGGGATCAGGTCGGCTGCGCCGCTCGCGGTTAACGGACCCCCGATGCACCTTGTTAAGGGCGCTCCGTGGAGCGTCCTTTTTACTGGCCTCATGTCGTTCGGACAATATGCGCGCCGACAACGCGACCGACTGACGCCCCGCCTTCCCAAGGCCCCTATCGCCCCGTAAGTCAGGGGCATGAGCTTGTTGGGGAATCGCCTGCTGACCCGTCGCCGTGCGCTGATCGCGGGCGGGGCGGCTGTGGCGGCGGGAGCGATCGGGCTTCGGGCCTGCGGGCGGGCCGAGGCGCCGGTCGACGAACAGGGCCGGGTGCGCCTGCGGTTCGCCACCGACTGGCGCGCCCAGGCCGAACAGGGCGGCTTCTATCAGGCGCTCGCCAGCGGGGCCTATGAGAAGCGCGGGCTGAACGTCCAGATCGTCCAGGGCGGGCCGGGCGTGAACGTGCCGCACCTGCTGGCCTCGGGCGCGGTGGAGCTGGGCATGGGCTCCAACAGCTTCATCCCCCTGAACCTGGTCGCGTCCGGCGCGCCGGTGAAGGCGGTCGCCGCCTTCTTCCAGAAGGACCCACAGGTCCTGATGGCCCATCCCGACGCAGCGCTGGAGACCATCGCCGATCTGGCCGGCCGGCCCTTCCTGTTGTCCGAGGCCGGGATCAGCACCTTCTGGGTCTGGCTGAAGGCCAAATACGGCTTCACCGACGAGCAGCTGCGCCCCTTCGCCTATGACCCGACGGCCTTCCTTGCCAATGCGCGGGCGGTGCAGCAGGGCTATCTGACCAGCGACCCCTACGCCATCGCACAGGCGGCCGATTTCGACCCGCGCGTCTTTCTGCTGGCCGACGAGGGCTATCCCTCCTACGCCGCCATGGTCCTGGCGCCCAACGCCTTCGCCCGCGACAATGCGGCGGCCCTGCGCAGCTTCATCGCCGCCTCGGCGGAAGGGTGGCGCGACTATATCCGCGGCGACGCCTCGGCCGCCGACGCCCTGATCCGCAAGGACAACCCGGACATGACCCAGGCGGTGCTGGATCAGGCCCGCGAACGCCTACGCGACCACGCCATCGTCGACGGCGGCGACGCGGCGCTTTACGGCCTGGGCGCCCTGACCGAGGACCGCTGGCAGGCCTTCTTCGACGTGACCTCGAAAGCGGGGGTTTACGAAGCCGGTCTGAACTGGCGCGACGCCTTCACCGACAACTATCTGCCCGGTCGCGGCTGACACGCAGTCGTTGTCGAATCCCGGCTTCACATTAGCGCGGGATTAAGGGGTCGATCCCTAGTGTGTGCGCTGGAATTCCTCTCCGGAGAGCCGCCATGCGCCGCGCCCTCGCAGTTTCGATCGTCCTGACCGCCGTCAATCTGGCGGCCGGCGCCGCCGTGGCGCAACAGGCGCCGACCAACGCGTCGGGTCTGCGCTACCTGTCCTGGCCCGGCAAGCCGCCGGTCGCCGCCCGCGCGACGCCGACGCCCGCCGTCATCCAGGCCGAAGCGCCCGCCCCGACCCTGACCGCCGCCAATCGCACCCTGCCCGGCGCCATCCCCCTGGCCCGCCTGTCGCCCGCCCCTTCGGTCACCCCCTCGGTCACGACGCCGCGCAGCAACGGCCTGACGCCCGCCAGCGCCTGGATGCCCCAGCGTGCGCCGACGCCGGCCGAGCCTGCGCAGACCGCACCCGTAGAGGCCGCACCCGTCGAAACCGTCCCGGCGCAGGCGACGCGCGTCGCGCCCTCGCCCTATGTTCCGGAACCGCAAGCCTCCGCGCCTCAGCGTCAGCCTGAAGCTCAGATGCAGGCCGAGCCTGCGCCTGCCCCGCAACAGGCCGCCCAGGTCGAGCCCCAGCCCCAACCCGCGCCCCAGCCGGCTCAGGCGGCGGTCGCCGACCCAATGGCCCCGCGCCGGGACGCCCCCATCTATCGCCTGCAACGGCCCCAGGCCGGCGCGCCGCTGGACGCCGCCGCCGTCGCCGCCAGCGATCAGGGCGCCCAGACCCCCGTCGCCGGCGACAACAGCGCCCGCTACTATTCGGTCCACCGCCAGGCCGGTCGTCACCCCGACGCCATCCCTGCGCCGCAGCAGACCTACCTCGACGCCCTGCCCGTCCAGATGGCCCAGACGCCGCAGTCCAGCGACCTGGCCCAGCCCGACGGTCCGCCCGCCCTGATCCGCAACGCCAACGGTTCCCTGCGCGCCGTGCCCCAGACCGAAGCCGACAACCTGCCATGAGCGATCGCGCCGTGATCGAACCTGCCGAGATCAAGGGCTCGCGCCTGCCCGAACTCATCGCCCTGGCCAGCGAGGAGTCCAGCGAAAAGCGCCGCCTGCTTCTGCGCGAACTGACTGAGCATTTCTTCGGCGTGCCCGCCCCCAACGCCAATGAGAACGTGCTTTACGGCGCCGTGCTGGCCAAGCTGTCCGACGAGATGGAGGTCGCGGTTCGCGCCGAGCTGGCCGCGCGGTTCGCCCACGCGCCCAATGCGCCCCACAGCCTGATCCGACGCTTCGCCGACGACGAGATCGAAGTCGCTGAAGAGGTGCTGCGCGCCTCCACCGTCCTGACCGACGATGACCTGATCCAGATCGTTCGCAAGCGCAGCCAGGGCCATCTGCGCGCCGTCTCGGGCCGTGCAACCGTGTCCGAGGCCGTCTCGGACGTCATCGTCGAACACGGCGACGACCACACGCTGGACACCCTGCTGCGAAACGACGGCGCCCGGTTGTCGCGCGCGGCGTCCGAAACCGCCGTCGAACGCGCCAAGGCCAATCCGGCGCTGCACGCCGCCACGGTCGAGCGCCAGAGCCTGCCCGCCGACCTGCTGAACGAGATGTATTTCGTCGTCGAGGCCCGCCTGCGTCACCAGATTCTGGAACAGAACGCCCGTATGGACCCGGCCCTGCTGGAGGCGGCGTTGACCGCCGGCCGCACCCGCGTCGCCACCCACGACGGCTCCCTGCCCGCCGACTACGTCGAGAATCTGGCCTATATCGACGAACTTCAGGCGGCCGGGCAGCTGACGCCCCAGACCCTGATCCGCTTCCTGCGCTCCAACGCCAAGACCCAGTTCCTGATCGCCCTGTCGAAACTGGCCGAAATCGACTTCCACACCGCGCGCGGCATCGTCGAGCGCAAGGACCTGGACGCCCTGTCGGTGGTCTGCAAGGCGGCCGACATGGACCGCGCCGTCTATCTGACCTACGCCGTGGCCATTCTGGGGTCGGAAGACAATCCGATGGGCAAGGCCGCAGCCTACGGCCGCCTGTACGGCGAACTGACCCGCGACGCGGCGCTTCGCACCCTGCGCTTCTGGCGCATGCGCCGGACCGCCCAGGCGGCGTAACGCCTCACTGACCTCTCCCTCCCCCTGCGGGGGAGGGTGGCTGAGGCGCAGCCGAAGCCGGGTGGGGACGGCAAGCGACGTCCCACCATCCTTCTTGTTTCAAGAAAGTGAGTCCCTGCCGGGCCGGCCCCACCCGGTCGCTACGCGACCACCCTCCCCCGCCGGGGAGGGAGAATGCTCGTGCCGCCAAAACGAAAACGCCCGCCTCCTGTCGGAAGCGGGCGTTTCCAGACCGAAACTGATCCGTTTTACTTCTTCGCGCGGGTTCCGGCGGCGCGGGCGGGCTTGCGGCCGCCCTGGCCCAGGCCCATCGACTTGGCCAGTTCCGAACGCGCCTTGGCGTAGTTCGGGGCGACCATCGGATAGTCTTTCGGCAGACCCCATTTGGCGCGGTATTCTTCGGGGCTCATGTCGTACTTGGTGCGCAGGTGACGCTTCAACGACTTGAACTTGCGGCCGTCTTCCAGGCAGATCAGGAAATCGGGCGCGATCGACTTGCGGATCGGCACCGCCGGTTCCTTGGGTTCAGGTTCGGCCTCGACCGGACCATTCGACACGCCCGACAGCGCCGCGTGAATATTGGCGATAAGCGCAGGCAAGGCCTCTGCCGAGACCGAGTTGTTGCCGACATAGGCCGACACGATGTCTGCGGTCATTTCCAGCAGTTCGGGCTTATCTTCCATTATGGACTTCGCTTTCCTGATCTATTGAGTTCGGCTGATTCTCCAACCGAACGACCCCAATAGCGTCATAGAGTTGTTTCGCGGTGAAAGCAAACACGCGTATAAGCGGTGCGATATGCACGTCTATGCATTCGACTTTAGTGATCAGACCTATCGGCCGAAGTCTTCTGCCAGCACCATCATCGCCGCCCGCTCTGGGGCCGAATATTCATCGACGGCGTCATCCTCGCCGTCGCGAATGGCGCGCAACAGCGTGGGCGTCAGGGCTGAAGACAAGGACCAGTTCCAGTAACGCAGCACCGTCTGGGCGCGATCGACGGCCAGCATTTCATAGGTGATCTGCACCCGCTCCCAATCGGGATGGATATGACCGTCCGCCGTCGTCTCGGGCCGCCGCATAGAGCGCCAGAGATTGGTCAGATCGACGCGCGACATCCCCGTCGCCTTGCACAGGATGGCCAGCGGCTCGCCGCCGGGATCGCCCAGCAGCTTGGCGCCCGTCAGCGGTTTGATCCCGGCCAGGAAGGCGATCTCGGACGCCGTCTCGCGCGTCAGGCCGTCGCGGGCGGCGACCATGACCGCGTGCTCCAGATTGTCGAACGGGCTTTTTTCGACGGCGGCGCGGTTCCTCTGACGACGCTCGATGAACTGCAACGCCTTGCGCGCGACCGGGTCGGACCAGCCTTCCTGATTGGCCATGGGAAAGACGTCCTCCGACGCCTCCTGCATGACTTCGCGAGACACAGCGAACCGTTGCAGGATGGTGCGGCGATCCTCGGGCGCGCACCACCAGAACATGACATAGGCGCCCGACGGCCTCAGCTCGGGTCGCTTCAGCAGGGGGCTGCACAGGCTCGGCGACTGGCGGCTCAGGCCCACCACCGTCTCGATGCCCAGCTGCGACAGGCGCGCGGTCGTGTTGCGCAGCACCGCCTCGATCACTTCCATCTCGCCGAACGAGAAGAGAGTCTCGGTCACGATCTCCGACAGACCGCGTCGCGCCGCGATCATAAGCCTGTGCTCGAAGCCGGCGTCGCGCGCGCAGCCGACGATGTCCGCATCGCTCAGCGACGCGCACTGTTCGATCAGCAGGGCGGCGACATCCGGATCGTCGCGCAACAGGATACGCGCCACGCTGTTGGGCAGTTCGGCCAGCGGCGCCAGACGCGCGGCCACGCGCTTGCGTTCATCGTGCGAGGCCAGCCGCAGCATCTCGACCAGCAGGTCGCCCGTCACCGACCGCTCGAAAGCGTTGATGCGGCTGGCGGGCAGCGACACGACATCGGCTAGACGCTTCAGCAGCGCCCGGCGCGCACGCAGCGGCGGCGGAGTCGCCTCGTCCCCGATCATGGCTGCCAGATCGCCCATCCCCCCACCCTAGACGCGAGCGGTTAACCGGGCGTGAGCCGGATCAGCTCTTGTTGACCACCACCACGATGGCCAGGATGACGAACAGGATCAACGCCAGGATGCGCGCGATCCACGGCGCGGCGACGAAGACGCCCAGCACGGTGAAGCCGCTCTTGACCGCCTCAGGCCGCGTCAGGGCCTGTTTGAACGTGCCGCCGCCGTCACCTGCGATCGGATGACCGCAGTTGGGACAGGCGACCGCCGCCTGCGACACCTGACGCCCACAGGCGGGGCAAGGGATCAAGCCCATGCTCAGCCTCCCGCACGCGGCGTGATTCGGATCTCGACGCGGCGGTTCTTCTGACGCCCGTCGGGATCGTCCGAACCGTCCGGCTTGACGTTCGGGGCCACGGGTCTCCGCTCGCCAAAGCCCTCAGCGCCCAGGGTGCGCCCGGCCTCGCGTTGCAGCCGCGCCGCCACCGCCCGCGCGCGGCGCAGCGACAGGCCCTCGTTATAGGCGTCGTCGCCCTTGGCGTCGGTATGGCCGCCGATGCTGACCTGGGCCTGCGGATAGCTTTTCAGCAGTTCCGCCGCCCGCGTCAGGGCCGGCTCGGCGTCCGCCCGGATCGTCGCCTTGTCGAAGTCGAACAGAACATCGGCCGGCAGGTCGATCACGATCACCCCGTCGGCGCGCCGCGCGTTCAGTTCGCTCAGCAGGCTGCGGGTCGTCTCGACCCGTTCAGGCGCGACCTCGGACGAGACGAACACGCTTTCCAGCGCGCTGTCCGGCCCCGACTTGGCGAAGGTGGACCGGGGCGCGGCCATGTCTTTCTCGAAGGTGGAGCGCAGGCCGATGGCGCTGCCGCTCATCAGGCGCACCGTCAGGGCCGAGGCGACGCAGGGCGTCAGACCCGCAGCCAACAGCGCCGCCGCCATGGCGGGCGCGTGTCGTCCCGTCATCCGGCCGCTCCGGTCGTCGGAGTCTGAGCTGCCTGTGCGGTCAGCGGGATCGTCATGCGCAGGAACGGCCCGATGATGCTGTCCGAGGTGGAGCCTTCGTTGAACACGACCGAAATCTGGTTCACCCCGGCCGGCACCGCGCCCATGAAGACCAGGCGGCCGTTCATCGTGTCGCCCTTGACGATGTTCATGTTCGGATTGCCCTCGGGCGGCTTCAGACGCAGCTTCTGGCCGTTGGGCAGTTCGATATAGGTGGCGTTGGTCGCCATCTGCACATTGTTCGTCATGTCGCTGGCGAACGAGATGCTGACGTCCAGGATGGTCGCGTCCTCGGCCAGGTCGACGTTCTTGACCCGCACCGTGGCGCCCACCTCGGTCACGCCCTGCACATCCACCGGCACATTGCGGATCTGGCGCGGCTGGGCGGTGACGGGAGTGTTGGCGGCGGCTGCGACCTGTTGCTCGGGCGACATCGACGGATCGACCGCCGCCTTGTCGTCATTGTTGGAACAGGCGGCGAGCGCCAGGGCCGAGACCCCGGCGACGGCGATCAGGCGAAGGGCGGCGACAGGCATGAAACGCTCCGGCGTTGTTGATCCGCCGCGCGTCGTCCCTCATCCCAAGCGGAGCCGCACGCGCGTCCGATATCGAACACGCGAACGGCCTAAAGGCTCCGCTTGGAGCGTGATCGTTTTTTGACGAAGCCGCGCGGCGGCGGCGTCAAAAAGCGTGAATCATGCTCCCTTTAAAGCCCTTCGAAAAGCGCGGTCGAAAGATAGCGTTCTGCGAAGGACGGGATGATCACCACGATGGTCTTGCCCGCATTCTCTTCGCGCGCGGCGATGCGGAAGGCGGCGGTCAGGGCCGCGCCCGAGCTGATGCCGACGGGAATGCCCTCGACCCGCGCGGCCTTTCTGGCCATGTCGAAACTGTCGTCGTTCGAGACCTGCTCGACCCCATCGACCACCGACGGATCATAGATGGCGGGCACGAAGCCGGCGCCGATGCCCTGGATCTTGTGCGGGCCGGGCGCGCCGCCGGACAGCACCGGAGAGGCCTCGGGCTCGACGGCGATGAACTGCACAGAAGCCTTCTTCGCCTTCAGCGCCTGGCCCACGCCCGAGATGGTGCCGCCGGTGCCGACGCCGGCGACGACGATATCCACCGCCCCGGCCGTGTCGTTCCAGATCTCCTCGGCCGTCGTGACGCGGTGAATGGCGGGATTGGCCAGGTTCTCGAACTGCGACGGGCTGATCGAGTTCGGCGTGGTCTCCAGCAGTTCCTGCGCCCGCGCGATCGCGCCCTTCATCCCCTTTTCGGCCGGCGTCAGCTCCAGCCGCGCGCCCAGCAGCGCCAGCATCTTGCGCCGCTCGATCGACATGCTTTCGGGCATGCACAGCGTCAGCTTCAGCCCCTTGGCCGCCGCCACGAAGGCCAGGGCGATGCCGGTGTTGCCGCTGGTCGGCTCGATCAGCACCGTGTCCTGATCGATCTTGCCCGCCTCCTGCAGCGCCTCGACCATGGCCACGCCGATCCGGTCCTTGACCGAGGCGATGGGGTTGAAGAACTCCAGCTTGGCCAGAACCGTCGCCTTCGTATCGTATTCCGCCGACAGACGCGGCAGCCGCACGATGGGGGTGTCGCCGATGGTGTCGACGATCGAGTCATAGACCTTGCCCCGGCCCTTCTTCAGGTGGCGGGACGCGTCATAGCTGAAGTCGGTCATGGAAAAGGTCTCCTCGAATGCTGGCGCACAACAGATAAGGCCTTGCCGCCCCACGCAAGGGGTGACGCGCGATGATTTCTGCGAACGACCGTCAGAACCCTTGACCTAAAGCCAGCCCGCGGCCCGCAGGTTGGCCACCCGCGCGCGCGACACCGGCGCCGTCAATCCGCCGGCCAAGGCCAGGCGCAGGTTACGGCCGTCCTCGACGACCCCGACGATGGCCGCGCGCGCCACCCACCACGAGCGATGGGTCTGAAGCCCCTCGACGCCCTTCAAAGCCGAGACAGCCTGCGACAGCGACATCAGAACAAGCTGCGACCCCCGTGTCGTGTGTAAGCGCACATAATGGTCCTCCATCTGCAGGCAGATCAGGTCACGACCCAACCCGGCGGGCAGGGTACGCGGGAAGCCCGGATCGCCTTCATCCGCTCGCGTCGCCGCAGCGGACGTCCGCATCCGCAACAGGGCGTAGAGCGCTACATAGACGGCCCCGATCAGCAGAGCCTGCCCATACCATTCGACCCAGCCGACACGCTGGCGAATGCCGGGCCACATAAGCACGGCGATCATCCGGCTGATCACGGCGGTCGGCCCGCTGGCGACGACGATCAGCACCGGCAGCCAGAACCGCATGGACACGCGTCTGCGGCGCATCCTGGGCCAGGCCCAGCGGATCGCAGCGCCGAACACCGCGCCGCTGATCACCAGAACCGCCGTCCAATAGCCGATCCGCACCGCCAGCCCGTCGTTGAAGAAGCTGCCGAAGGGACCGACCGCGCCCAGCACCACCCCCGTCACGGCGCAGGCCGCCAGATCGACGGCCCAGGCGCGCGGCGTATTCAGTCTGTCAGCGGCGTTCTGCTTCATCGGCCCTCCCCTCTTCAGCCCACTATCGTCGAACCCTTCGCCCGTCCACGCACCCGTTCGCCCATTGGCGAAATGCGACTGGCGCTTGCTCGCCGTCGGTCAGAACCCTGGCCCGCTCGACCAAGGAAACCGACATGACCCATCGCTCCCCGCCTCAAAAACTGACCGCCGGCGTCAGCTTGGCCCTGACCCTTCTGGCCGGCGCCGCATCCCCCGTGCAGGCGACCGCGCCACAAGCCGAAGGCCCGGCGCGCGCCCAGACCGATCCGCAGGCGCCCGACCAGGTCTTCACCTTTCCCGGCGGACCGGACGGCGCGGTCGAGGCCGGGGTCTGGCTGCCGAGCCGCCGCGCCGATGGCCGGCCCGCGCCCCTGATCGTCATCTCGCACGGCAACGGCGGCGGCTTGCGCAGCCATGCCGACACCGCCAGAGCCCTGGCCGACGCCGGCTTCGTGGTCGCCGCCCTGACCCATCCCGGCGACAACTATCGCGACATGAGCCGCTCCACCCAACTGACCAATCGCGCGCCCCAGCTCAGCCGCCTGATCGACTACATGACCGGCGACTGGCGCTCGCAACCGGGCGGCGTCGCCGTCGATCCGAACCGCATCGGCGCCTTCGGCTTCTCGGCGGGCGGCTTCACGGTCACCTCGGCCATCGGCGGGGTCTCGGACGCGGCGGCCATCGGCGACCATTGCCAGGCCCATCCCGGCTTCTTCGCCTGCCGTCTGCTGGACGCGATGGGGATCGACCTGTCGACCTGGCGTCCGCGTGCGAAGGACGACCGGATCAAGGCCGCCGTCATCGCCGCCCCGGCCCTGGGTTTCTCCTTCACGTCCGACAGCCTCGCCGCCGTTCGCATTCCGGTTCAGCTGTGGCAGGCGGGCGCCGACGACATTCTCCCCGCGCCCTACAACGTCGAGCCCATCCGCGATCGCCTAGGCGCCGCGCCCGAGTATCACCGGGTCGAAGGCGCAGGCCATTACGACTTCCTGCCGCCCTGCTCTCCGGCCCTGGCGGCCGAGGCGCCGCAAATCTGCACCCCGACGCCAGGCTTCGACCGCGACGCCTTCCATCACGACCTCAACCGCGACGTCGTCCGCTTCTTCCAGCGAATGCTCTAGCCGTCGGGCGAGCCGCCTCGGCTAGAACTCTTCCCAGCCGTCGGCGTCGGAGGTCGGCGCCAGGGCTGCGCCGCCGCGACCGAGCGTCTTCATGGCGGTGACCGTGCGCGGCGCCGGCGATGGGGCGGGCCGTGCGGGCGCCGGGCGCTGCTGGCGCTGAGACGTTTGCCCCACCTTGAAGCGCGCGACGGCGGCGTTCAGGCCGCCGGCCTCCTGCGACAGGGAATGGCTGGCTGCGGTGGATTGCTCGACCATGGCCGCATTCTGCTGGGTCATCTGGTCCATCTGGTTGACGGCCGTATTGACCTGCTGGAGCCCGGTCGCCTGTTCGGCGGCCGATCCGGAAATGTCGGTCACCAGGGTCTCGATCTGCGCCACATGGGCGGTGATCCGCTCCAGGCTGGCGCCCGTTTCCCCGACCAGACGCACGCCGGATTCCACTTGGCTGGCGGACTGGGTGATCAGGGATTTGATCTCTTTGGCGGCCTGGGCCGAGCGTTCGGCCAGGGCCCGGACCTCGGAGGCGACGACGGCGAAGCCCCGGCCGCTTTCGCCGGCCCGCGCCGCCTCGACCCCGGCGTTCAGGGCCAAGAGGTTGGTCTGGAAGGCGATTTCGTCGATCACGCCGATGATCTGGCCGATCTCGTTGGACGAGCGTTCGATCTCGCCCATGGCCGTAATGGCGTCGCGGACCACAGCGCCGCTCTTGTCAGCGTCGCCGCGCGCCGCCTGGACCGCGCCGGCGGCCTGAACGGCTCCGGAGGCGGTCGCCCGCACGGTGGCGGTGATCTGGTCAAGAGCAGCGGCGGTTTCTTCCAGGCTGGCGGCCTGTTGCTCGGTCCGACGCGACAGATCGTCGGCGGCCTGGGCGATCTCACCGGCGCCGGCGTTGATGGCTCCGGCGTTTGCGGCGATCGAGCCGATGGCCTGCTGCAGCCCGTCCAGCGCCGCGTTGAAGTTGGCGCGAAGCTGCTCATAGGCGCTGGGGAACGGATCCTGAATGCGGTAGGTCAGATCCGCGCCGGCCAAGGCCTCCAGCCCCTGGCTCAGGCCGGTCACGACCGTGGCCTGCTCGCGCGCGGCGGCCTGACGCGCATGGTCGCCGGCGGCGCGGTCTTCATCTTCTCTCAAACGTCGCTGTTCCGCCTGGGCCGCCTCGGCCTGGGCGCGGCTGACGATCAGGGCCTGAATATCGACCACGGCGCAGGCGATGTCGCCGATCTCGTCCTTGCGGCGCGCCTCGCCCAGATGGACCTCGGTCTTGCCCTCGGCCATGGCGCGAAGGCCGCCGGTCAGCCGTCGGATGGGCGCCACCAGGCCGCGCACGCCGCCCAGGATCAGGCCGATGCTGATGAGCAGGCTCAGGATCACCGCGCCGATCATGATCAGCCGCCCTTCGACCGCCGTCGCCTCGGCCGCGTCGTGGTTCTTCAGCGCCGCCGCCTCGATCTTGTCGGCCGCGTCCCCCATGGCGGTCTCCAGGGTCGAGAACTGCGTCAGGAACGCCGGCATCATTCGCTGCGCCTGCGCCGGGTCCCGCCCGGCGGCATCCACGACCTCGCCGGCCGCGTCGACATAGGTCTTCAGCGGCGCATCAACCGATTCCAGCGCCGCCTTGATGGCCGGGTCCGTCGCCAGGGCCGTGTTGTCTGTGATCGCCTTTTCAAACGTGGCGCGATGTTCGCTCAGGGCGGCTCGGACATCATCCAGGGCGACGCCGTTCTTCGGATCGGCGGACAGCAAGGCGGCGAAGACATCGGCACGCAGGGCGTCGTGCATCATGTCGGCCTGCATGTGGTTTCGCAGAACCTCGCCGGACACGGCCGCGCGGTCCAGGGCCTCGCTCAGCCGGGTGTTCACCATCAGTCCGACACTGGCCGTGCCGACGGAGAGCAGCAGCACCCCGATCCCGGTCGCCGTGACCTTCTTGCCGATGGTCCAGATCATGGCCGCGCTCCTAGATGATGCGTATAGCAGCGATAGACGAACCAGGGTTAACGCTTCGCTTCCGTCGCGTCAGGGCAGGCGACGGCGACGATAAGGTCGTTCTTCATCTTTTCGGATTACGAAGGTCTCCGACAAGAAGGAGACCTGGCATGCAGAATGCGACGCCACGGAAGACCGCCTGCCTGCTCGCCGTTCTGGCCGCAGGCCTCGCTCTAACGGCCGTTCCGGCTGCGGCCCGCGTCGCCGATCCCTCCTGGACGGTGGCGGCGGAATACACGGCCGATGTGTCGGGCGTCGTCTCGGGCGCAGCGACCAGAGCGGGCCGCTATCTGGACAATCTGTCGGTCACGCTGGACGGCGACCTCGAACAGGCGGTGGGTTGGCGCGGGGCTCGGCTGCATATGTCGGGCCTGTACAATGGCGGGGGCGAACCCAACGCCCTGGCCGGCACGCTACAGGGCGTGGATAATATCGAGGTGGCCCAGCAGGGAGCGCGCCTGTTCGAGGCCTGGATCGAACAGGATCTGGGCGGCTCGGCCTCCCTGCTGGCGGGCCTGTATGATCTCAACAGCGAATTCTACGCCACCGAGGCGTCCGGCCTGCTGATCGCGCCGCCCTTCGGCATCGGGTCGGAACTGGCCTCCACCGGCCCGAACGGCCCGGCCATCTTCCCGTCATCGTCGCTGGCGGCGCGCCTTCGGGTGGACAGGCCAAGGGACCTTACGGTCAGGTCGCCGTCGTCAACGCGGACGCCCGCACTCTGGGCGATCGCGGCGGCGTGGACACCAGCCTGGACGAAGGGGTGCTGGGCATCGCCGAGGCCGGCATGAGCGGCCCGATCCGCTACGCCGTGGGCGTCTGGCGCTACGACCAGCGTCAAGACGACATCCGCGACCTGACCCCCGACGGCGATCCCGCCCAAAGCCGCGCCCACGGCGCCTACGCCCTGCTGGAAGGCAAGCTTTTCGGAGACGCCGAGGAGGGTCCGCGTATCGACGGCTTCACGCGTCTGGGGCTGTCGGATGGCGACACCACGGATTTCAAGGGCGGCTGGCAGGCCGGGCTGCTGATGCAGCGCATCTTCGCCGCCCGTCCTGACGGTCAGCTGTCCTTCGGCATCCACCAGGGCTGGCTGTCGGACAAGGCGCGCGCCAACATCGCCGACACGGGTCTCGATCCCAGCCGCCACGAAGAGGGGATCGAACTGACCTATGCCGACACGATCGGCCGGTTCGGCGTCCAGCCCGACATCCAGTTGATCCGCAATCCGGGCGGGGTGCGCGACGCGGACGATGTCGTGGTGGTCTCCCTGCGCGTCACCGTGCCGCTGTTCTGACGGTTCAGCGCTCCAGCACCGCGCGGGCGGGGTCGAAGCCGACGACCTCGCGGATCACGATCATGCTCTTGAAGCCGCACACGCCCTTTTCGGGGACCAGTTCGCGGATGCCGAAGACCTCGTAGTCCTGCATGGACCGCACGGCGACGGTCAGCAGATAGTCGGTTTCGCCCGTCACATCCCAGCAGCCCTGAACCTCCGGGCTGGCCTTCATGGCGCGCTGGAAGGCGTCCATCACCTTGCGGTCCTGGGTGTTCATCTCGACCTGGACATGCAGCACGATGCGCGGCTCGACCCTGGCCGGGTCGATCACGGCGACGTCGGCGGCGATGACGCCCTCGGCCCGCAAGCGACGCAGGCGGCGCAGGACGGCGGATTCCGACAGGCCCACCGCCTCAGCCGTCACCCGCGCCGGCTCCAGATTGTTGCGCCGGACCCGCATCAGCAGCTTATGGTCGAAATCGTCGAGCGTGACGAAATTCGTCATTACGAGGTCTCCAGTGACGATTTCCGTCGCATTCAAGCGGAAAATCGCCGGGAAGCGCAAGCGGCGTTACGCTAGCTTTACGCCATGACGTCGCTGCCCCTGAAAACCCATCTGAACTCGCCGCTGGCGGCGCGCCTGATCCCCTATCTGGCGCTGTTTGCGGGCATGGTGACGCTGGCGTGCGGCACCTCCTTCGCCAAAACGCTGTTTCCGGTGATCGGGGCGGAGGGGACCTCGGCCTATCGCGTCGGGATTTCTGCCGTTCTGCTGGTCGCCGTGTTCCGGCCCTGGCGGTTCCGTCTGGCCCGCGCGGACCTGGGCGCCATCGCGCTTTACGGCGTCGTGCTGGGGGCGATGAACCTCAGCTTCTACATGGCCCTGCGCACCATTCCGCTGGGTCTGGCCATCGCCATCGAGTTCATGGGGCCGCTGACCCTGGCCCTGATCCATTCCCGAAAGCCCATCCATTTCGCCTGCATCGGTCTGGCGGTCGTCGGCTTGGTCCTGCTGTTGCCGATCAAGGCCGGGGCCGGCGCGCTGGACCCTGTCGGCATGGCGCTGGCGGCCTTCGCCGGCCTGTGCTGGGCGCTGTATATCGTCTTCGGCAAGCGGCTGTCGCACCTGCACGCCGGTCAGTCGGTGGCGCTGGGCATGAGCGTGGCGGCCATGGTCGTCGTCCCGCTCGGCGTGGCCCATGCTGGCGCCGCCCTGCTGAACCCCGCCATCATCTTGGCGGGCGTGGCGGTGGCGATCTTCTCCAGCGCCCTGCCCTATTCGCTGGAGATGGTGGCCTTGCGCAGCATCCCCAAACGCACCTTCGGCGTGGTGCTCAGCGCCGAGCCGGCCGTCGGCGCCCTGGCCGGGCTTCTGATCCTGCACGAGCATCTGACCGGCCAGCAATGGCTCGCCATCGCCGCCATCGTCGCCGCCTCGGTCGGCGCGATCGCGACGACGCGAGAAGCGAAGATCGAGTTGGAGCCCAGCGCGCCCTAGAACGCCTCCCAGTCCTGTGTCAGGGCCGCCGACAGCCCGCCGCCGCCGGCATAGGCGCGGACGCGAGCACGCTCGCGGTCCAGCGAGACGGGTTCGGCGCCCTTGGACAGATCGTGGACGCGGGCCGGCGCGGAGGCCTCTCTGGTCTCGAACCGTTCGACCAGATGCGCCAGTTGCTCGGTCTCGTTCTTCAGGCTCATCGCCGCCGCCGTGGTCTCTTCGACCATGGCCGCATTCTGCTGGGTGAGCTGATCCATCTGATTGATGGCGGTGTTCACCTGGCTCAATCCGGCGGCCTGTTCCTGGGCCGAGCTGGCGATTTCCGAGATCAGGGCGTCCATTTCGGCCACCTTGACCGTGATCGCCGACAGGGCCTCTCCGGTTTCGTCCACCAGACGAACGCCCTGCGCCACCTCTTGGCCGGACGTCGTGATCAGGATCTTGATCTCCTTGGCGGCCTCGGCCGAGCGTTGGGCCAGGGCCCGCACCTCGGACGCCACGACGGCGAAGCCGCGTCCCGCCTCGCCCGCCCGCGCCGCCTCGACCCCGGCGTTCAGGGCCAGAAGGTTGGTCTGGAAGGCGATCTCGTCGATGACGCCGATGATGTCGCTGATCTGGGTCGAGCTGCGCTTGATGCCGTCCATGGCGGCGATCGCCTGACGCACCACCTCGCCCGAGCGGTCGGCTTCGGTCCGGGCGCCCACGGCCGCCGTCGACGCCTGTTTGGCGCCCTCCGCGCTGCGTTTCACCGTGGCGGTGATCTGGTCCAGCGCCGCCGCCGTCTCTTCCAGACTGGCGGCCTGACGTTCGGTGCGTCGCGCCAGGTCGTCAGATGCGCCCGAAATCTCGCTGACCCCGCCCCTCAGACCCTCGACCGCGCGCAACGCCTGATCCAGGGCTTGCCGAAGGCTTTCGACCGCTGAGTTATAGTCGTCGCGCACCTTCACGTGCGCGCCCTGCATGGGTGCGTCGATACGCGCGGTCAGATCCCCGGCCGACAGTTTGTTCAGCACCCCCGCCAAGGCGTCCACCAGCAAGGCCTGCGCCTTTTCCCCCTCGACCCGTTCGGCCTCGCGACGCGCGGCCTCCTGTTCGTCGGCGGTGATGTCGATGGCCAGTTTGATGACCTTCACCGGCCGTCCGTCGGGTCCGAAGACGGGGTTGTAGGAGGCCTGCAGCCAGACCTCGCGCCCGCCCTTGGCGATCCGCCGGAACTTGCGCGCCAGGAACCGCCCCGCATTCAGCTCGCGCCAGAAGGCCGCGTAGTCGGGCGACTCCGCCTCGACCGGGTCCATGAACTTGCGGTGATGCTCGCCGCGGATTTCCTCCAGACTGTAGCCCATCGTGTTCAGCAGGTTCGCATTGGCGTCAATGATCGTTCCGTCCAGATTGAACTCGATCAGCGCCTGCGACCGGCCGATGGCCTCCAGCTTTCCGTTCAGATCAGCCAGTCGACCGTGCGCTTCCGACGACTTGAATTTATGCGCGAACATAGGCCCCAACCTCTTCGCTATCGGCAGACCCCCGCCCGCCTCGGTTGCAACATTAGCGCGTCCAATCATTGAAAAATGGTTTCTCGCCTGAGTTGCAACGCTTACGTACTTTTGCGGATCAGGTTGCCAGGATGCGTCGGCGCTTCATCGGTCGTTAACCACGTTGCCGCATCTGTTGAGCCCTGTTCCTGGGGTCTGATTTTTGCGCAATCTCGTCGCCGCCGTCGAAGCGATCGATCCGCTGGTCGTGACCGGCAAGGTCGCGGGCGTGTCGGGCCTGCTGATCGAGTCGCGCGGCGGCCTGTCGCGCCTCGCCGTCGGCGCCCGGGCCGAGATCGGACGGCGCGGCCACGATCCCCTGCCCGCCGAGGTGGTCGGTTTCCGCGATTCCAAGGCCCTGCTGATGCCCTTCGGTCCGGTCGAGGGCGTGGCCCCCGGCGCCGACATCCGCATCATCGACCAGGCCGCCAGCGTGCGCCCGACGACCGCCTGGCTGGGCCGCATCATCGACGCCTTCGGCCAGCCGATCGACGGCAAGGGACCATTGCCGCAGGGCCCCGCCCCCTACCCTTTGCGCGCCCCGCCCCCGCCCGCCCATTCGCGCGGCCGGGTCGGCGAGCGGCTGGACCTGGGCGTGCGGGCCATGGACGTCTTCACCACCACCTGCCGGGGCCAGCGCCTGGGCATCTTCGCCGGTTCGGGCGTGGGCAAGTCGGTGCTGCTGTCCATGCTGGCCAAGGAGGCGACCTGCGACGCCGTCGTCGTCGGCCTAATCGGCGAACGGGGCCGCGAGGTGCGCGAGTTCGTGGAAGAAACCCTGGGCGAAGAGGGGCTGAAACGCGCCGTCGTCGTGGTCGCCACCTCGGACGAACCGGCCCTGAAACGCCGTCAGTCGGCCTATATGACCATGGCCATCGCCGAATATCTGCGCGACCAAGACCTGGAGGTGCTGTGCCTGATGGACAGCGTAACGCGGTTCGCCATGGCCCAGCGCGAGATCGGGCTGGCGGCCGGCGAGCCCCCGACCACCAAGGGCTACACCCCCACCGTCTTCACCGAACTGCCCAAGCTGCTGGAGCGCGCCGGTCCCGGCCCGATCCGGCCCGACGGCACGACGGCGGCGCCCATCACCGCCCTGTTCACCGTCCTGGTGGACGGCGGCGACCATGACGAGCCGATCGCCGACGCCGTGCGCGGTATTCTGGACGGCCACATCGTCATGGATCGTAAGATCGCTGAGCGTGGCCGCTTCCCCGCCATCGACGTACTGAAGTCCGTCAGCCGCACGATGCCCGCCTGCCAGACCCCGCCAGAGCGCGAGCTGAACAAGCGCGCCCGCCAGTGCCTGAGCGCCTATGCCAATATGGAAGAGCTGATCAAGATCGGCGCCTACCGCACCGGCGCCGACCCCATCGTGGACCGGGCCATCGCGCTGAACCCCGCGCTGGAAGATTTTCTGGGTCAGGACAAGGACGATGCGACGCGTCTTTCCGATTCCTTTACCCGGCTGGAAGCAATCCTGAACCAAGGCATGATCAGGGAGTGATGATTTAGATGACCGCTTGGGCCCAATCCCTGATCCGCATCTCCAACTATGAGGTCGAGACGCTGCAGAAGCGCCTGGCCGAGATCGCCGAACGCCGCGCCGGCGCCGAACTTCGCATCGCCGTGCTGGACGCCGAGGCCGAGGGCGAACGCAACCGCGCCCGCATGGACGCCGAGGCCGGCATGATGCTGGGCGCCTATCTGAACGGCTGGAAATCAAGGAAGGCCGCGGCCGAAGGCGACCTGTCGGTGCTGGACGCCGAGGAAGCCGGCGCCCGCGACGCCCTGACCGGCGCGTTCGAAGAGCTGAAGAAGTTCGAACACGTCGCCGAGACCACGCGCCTGAACCAGCTGATCGCCCTCGCCAAGCGCGAAACCGCCGCCTTCGACGAGCTGGGTCTGCGGAAGCGTGCGGTCTGACTCCAAAGATCCTCCCTCGCATCGCGGGGGAGGAGAACCGCGCGTAGCGTGGTGGAGGGGGCGGACGTCGCACGGACCGTCGTCGTCGGTTCTTGCTCGCCCTGTTCAGATCGAGTCTGAGGTCGCCCCCTCCACCGCTTCGCGGTCCCCCTCCCCCGTTCCGCTGCGCTCTTCGGGGGAGGATTTCAGTCGCCGCACAATCCTCGCCGCCCCGCTCGCGCTTGCCGCCTGCGACCGCTTCGCCTCGGCGGAGCCGTCGCCGCCCAACGTCCCCCCGCTGAAGTCCATCGCCCCCGCCCCCTTCGGCACGGCGATCAAGGCCAGCCAGATCGACGACCCGGACTGGGTCGCCCTGGCGCGCGCCAACGTCTCCCAACTCACGCCCGAGTGGGAGATGAAGATGGAATACATCCTGGCCGACGGCCTGGACCGGCCCAACTTCGACCGCTCGGATCGTATCGCCGCCTTCGCCCAGGCTGAGGGCATGGCGATGCATGGCCACACCCTGATCTGGTACGCCCAAGGCAAGGAGGCCTTCGCCGGCCTGTCGGGCGCCGCCTTCGACCGCGCCTTCGACGGCTATATCGCCACGGTCGCCGGCCGCTATCGCGGCAAGGTCCGCAGCTGGGACGTGGTCAATGAGCCGATCCTGGACGATGGTTCGGGGATGCGCGACTGTCACTGGTCGGCGCGATACGGCCACGACGGCTATATCCTGCGCGCCTTCGAAAAGGCCCGGATCGCGGATCCTGACGCCGTCCTGTTTCTCAACGAATACAATCAGGAAAGCGTGCCGGCCAAGGGCGCACAGTTCCTGAAACTGGTCGAGCGCCTGCTGAAGGCCGGCTGTCCGCTGCAGGGCCTGGGCCTGCAATCCCACCTGTGGATCGACATCCCCGAGGGCCTCATCGCCGCCTATATGCGCAAGATCAGCCAGTTCGGCCTGCCGATCCATGTGTCGGAGCTGGACTGCACCCTGCGCACCGAAAACCGGCTGGACCTCCGCAGCCAGGCCGACCGGATCGCGGCCCAGGGCGCGCGCGTCACCGAACTGGCCTCGGCCTTTGCGACCCTGCCCAGGGCTCAGCAGTTCGCCTTCACCGTCTGGGGCCTGCGCGACACCGACAGCTGGTATCGCCAGGGCGACAAGGACGACGGCCGGGACAAGCCCCTGCCCTTCGACAGCTTCGGCCGTCCCAATCCGATGGCGGCCGCCATAGCGGCAGGCTTCAAGACCCCCGCCTGACGACAGGCTTGTGAATACGGAAACGCCCGGCCGTCTTGCGACAGCCGGGCGTTCCTGTGCGAACCGGAGGGGGCGGCCGGTTTACTTCTTCTTGGCGGTCGCGGCGGCCGGCGCCTGTACCGAGGTCTGGGCCTGGGCTTGATGACCCCGGCGGTGCGCACGCGGGGCGCGGGCCGACGGCGCAGGGGTCGTCGCCGAAGCGGTCGCGGCCGGACGGGCGGTCATGGCGGTCGAGGGCGCCGGGGTCGTGCCGGCGAAGGCGGCGCCGCTGGTCAGGGCGACGAAGGCGACGGCGGAAACGGCGGCGGCGGTGCGGAAGGATTTCATGTCGATGTCTTTCTTTTGAAGGTCGAAGTCTCAGGCGTGTCGGGGATCCTGCCGGCCGGGGACGCCGGCAGGACCAGCAAGGCGTCGGGCCTTACTTCTTCTTGGCGGGCGTCACGGCGCGGTGGGTGCGGGCGTGGCTGACCCGATGATGCGCACGGGCGGAGGCGGCGGGGCGGGCATGAGCGCCCGACGACGGGGCCGAAGGCGTGCCGGCGAAGGCTGCGCCGCTGGTCAGGATCACCAGGGCGGCGGCCCCGAAAGCGGCGGTGGAACGGAAGGACTTCATGGCGGGTCTTTCTGTGGGTTTGGCGTCCGGCCTCGTGTCGGACAACTGCTGTTTCCGACCCGCGTCCGGCCGGTTCGGGGCCGGTCGGTGTCGCCGCGTATCGTCGGCGAAGAGAATTGTGTCCGACTGTATCCGCCGCGCTTTGGCCATGAGACAGGACGACAGATCGCGCGTCTTGCCGCCCGCCACACGCCAATGTCCCAGACCTCCGCCGCCCCTGTCCTTCTGGTCGTCGACGACGACCGCGAGATCCGAAACCTGTTGTCCGACCATCTGGAGCAGCACGGGTTTCGCACGGTGAAGGCCGCCGACGGCCGGGCGATGAAGGCGGCGCTGGAGGCCGGCCCGGTCGATCTGGTGGTGCTGGACCTGAACCTGCCGGACGAGGACGGCCTGTCGCTGTGTCGCGGCATCCGCGCGGCGTCCAAGACTCCCGTCATCATCCTGACGGCGCGCGGCGATCCCATCGACCGGATCGTGGGGCTGGAGATGGGCGCGGACGACTATATGGCCAAGCCGTTCGAGCCGCGCGAGCTGGTGGCCCGCATCCGCACTGTCCTGCGCCGCACTGGCGGCGAGGCGACGACGAACGAAGGGCGACACGCCGACTTCTCCGGCTGGTCGCTGGACATCGCCGCGCGGGCGCTGACGGCGCCGGACGGGCGGCTGGCCCCGCTGTCGGGCGCCGATTTCGACCTGCTGCACGCCTTGGTCAGGAACGGCGGCAAGCCCCTGTCGCGCGAGCGGATCCGCGCCCTGTCCACCGTCGCCGACGCCGACGACCGCGCCATCGACCTGAGGGTCAGCCGCCTACGCCAGAAGCTGGGCGACGACGCCAAGGCCCCGGCCCTGATCCGCACGGTGCGCAGCCTGGGCTATATGCTGGCGGGGCCTGTGACATGGCGAGCGTGAGAACCCGCCAAGGCCGGGCCGAGGCCGAGACCACGCGGCTGTTCCTGCTGCTGCTGGTCGGCGCCCTGCTGGCGGCGGGCGTGACCTTCGCCGCCCTGGGCCTGAACCATCGCCATCGCCTGTCCCAAGCCCATGACTTCACCACCGCCGAACGGATCGTGGACCTGGCCGGCTCCAGCGACGATCCCGCCGTCGGCCTGACCGACGGACTGCCGGATGCGGCGGGCCAAAGGCTGGGCGCGCCCGATCCGTCGCTGACCCATGCGGTCGCCGAGGCGCTGAAGCGGCGCGGCGTGGACGGCGTCTCGGTCAAGGCGTTCGAGGCCTCGGCCGGGGCGTGCGGCGCGGCGACCGATCGTCTGAGATGCCGCATCCTGGTCCTGCGGCCCGTCAATGGCGCGCCTGTCCCGGTGGCGATCAGCCTGCCGCCCGCCCCGCGCCCCTGGACGCTCAGCCGCGAGGCCGCCGCCCTGCTGTTCGCCGGGCTCGCCGCCGTGCTGCTGACCGGCTGGATGGCGTCGCGTCTGGCGGCCGGGCCGCTGAACCGTCTGTCCCAGGGCGCCGTCGCCCTCAGCCACGATCTGGACCGCCCGCCCCTGGTCGAGGAGGGCGCGCGCGAGGTCCGCGAAGCCGCCGCCGCCCTGAACGCCATGCAGACCCGGCTGAAGGCCCTGATCGAGGATCGCACCCGCGTGCTGGCCGCCGTCGCCCACGACCTGCAGACGCCCCTGACCCGGATGCGGCTGCGCGTCGAAAAGATCGAGGACGAGACCCTGCGCGCCCAGTTCATCAGCGACCTGGCCGGCATGCAGCATCTGGTCCGCGAAGGCCTGGACCTGGCCCGGATCGAAACCACGGTCGAAGCCGTGACACCCGTCGATCTGGACGCGCTGCTGTCCGCCATCTGCGAGGACGCGGCCGAGGCGGGCCAGCCGGTCGTCTTCACCGAGGGTTGCAACGCCGTCGTGCCGACCCGGCCCCAGGCCCTGCGCCGCTGCCTGACCAATCTGATCGACAACGCCGTCCGCCATGGCGGCGACGCGGCCGTCAGCGGCGTGCGCGACGACCATGCGGTGCGCCTGATCGTGCGCGACCACGGTCCCGGCGTGGCGCCCGATCAGTTGGAGAAGCTGTTCGAGCCCTTCTACCGCCTCGATCCGTCCCGCTCGCGCGACAGCGGCGGGTCCGGCCTGGGCCTGACCATCGCGCGCCGCATGGCCGAACGCGCCGGCGCCCATCTGACGCTCGCCAATGCCGACGGCGGCGGGCTGGAGGCGACCCTGACCTTCCGACAGCCCTGACAAAAAGGTCGCGGCGCCTGCATCCGAACGCCGCGCTCGCCGCCTCTCTCTGAAAGCGTTAGCGTGACGCGTTCAGGAGACCGCCCCTTGCCTCATTCGTTCCTCGCCCGCCGCCGTCCGGCTATCCTGCTGCTGGCCGCCAGCGCCCTGGCCCTCACGCTCAGCCCGCTGGCCAGCCGCCCGGCCGCCGCCCAGGACGCGGCGCGCATGGACCAGGTGATCCGCGCCTCCAGCGACGCCGACGCCTTTTCCGGCTCCGTCCTGGTCGCCCGCGACGGTCGCATCCTTCTGGATCAGGGCTACGGCCTGGCCAATCGCGAGTGGAATATCCCCAACGACGGTGATGTGAAGTTCCGCCTCGGTTCCCTGTCGAAACAGTTCACCGCCGTCGCGGTCATGCTGCTGAACCAGCAGGGCAAGCTGGATCTGGATGCGCCGATCAAGACCTGGCTGCCCGACGCCCCGGCGGCCTGGGACGCGATCACCCCGCGCCATCTGCTCAGCCACACGGCGGGCGTGCCCAACTTCACCGCCTTTTCCGACTTTGAGGCCCAGAAGACCCGGCCCGCGACGCTGCCGCAGCTGATCGCCCGGTTCCGCGACCGGCCGCTGGACTTCGCGCCCGGATCAAGGTTCGCCTATTCCAACTCGGGCTATATCCTGCTCAGCGCCATCATCGAGGCGGTCAGCGGCCAGACCTACGCCGACTTCGTAAACGCCAATCTGTTCCAGCCGCTGGGCATGAGCGACAGCGGTTACGACCGCCACGACGTGATCCTGCCCAGCCGCGCCTCGGGCTATGCGCCGGGCGCCGACGGCGTCGTCAACGCCGACTATGTGGACATGACCATCCCCACCGGCGCCGGCGCCCTGTATTCGACCACCCACGACCTGCTGAAGTGGGAACAGGGCCTGTTCGGCGGGCGGCTGCTGAACGCCCAATCCATGACCGCCCTGACCACGCCGGTGCACAACGGCTACGCCATGGGGCTGGTGGTTGCCGAGGCCGACGGCAAGCGTCTGATCTGGCACAACGGCGGCATCGAGGGCTTCAACACCTATATGGCATATGACCCGGGCGACCGGACGGCCGTCATCGTCCTGGGCAATCTGAACGGCGAGGCGCCCGACAAGCTGGGCGCGGCCCTGGTCACCCTGGCGCGCGGCGGAACCGTCACCCTGCCCAGCGAACGCCGCGCCGTCGCCCTCTCGCCCGAGGTGCTGAAGGCTTATGAGGGCGTCTATAATCTGGCCCCGACCTTCGCCCTGACGATCTCGGTCGTGGACGGAAAGCTGATGGCTCAGGCCACCGGCCAGCCCGCCTTCGAACTGACGGCGGAGGCCCAGGACGCCTTCTACCTGACCGCCGTCGACGCCCAGATCACCTTCACCCGCAACGCCGCCGGCGCCGTCGAGGGCCTGGTCCTGCACCAGGGCGGCCGCGACATGCCGGCCAAGCGTCAGTAGGGTCTCAACGCAAAACGCCCGCCGTCACCGGCGGGCGTTTCGAAATCGCGGGTCGAAGGTCGATCAGGCGGCGACGGTGACGACGCCCTCGGCCGGGTCGCGCAGCACGTAGCCGCGGCCCCAGACGGTTTCGATATAGTGTTTGCCGTCGGCGGCGGTGGCCAGCTTCTTGCGCAGCTTGCAGATGAAGACGTCGATGATCTTCAGCTCGGGCTCGTCCATGCCGCCGTACAGGTGGTTCAGGAACATTTCCTTGGTCAGGGTCGTGCCCTTGCGGAGCGAGAGCAGCTCCAGCATCTGGTATTCCTTGCCCGTCAGGTGGACGCGGTGACCGTTCACCTCGACCGTCTTGGCGTCCAGGTTCACGGCGATCTCGCCGGTGTGGATGATCGCCTGGGCGTGACCCTTGGAGCGACGGACCACGGCGTGGGTGCGCGCGATCAGTTCGTCCTTGTGGAAGGGCTTGGTCATATAGTCGTCGGCGCCGCCGCCGAAGGTCTTGACCTTGGTTTCGATCTCGTGGCTGCCCGATAGGATCATGACCGGGGTGTTGACCTTGCCGACGCGCAGCTGGCGCAGGACTTCCAGGCCGCTCATGTCCGGCAGGTTCAAGTCAAGAAGAATGAGGTCGTAGTCATAGATCTTGCCCAGATCGATGCCTTCCTCGCCCAGGTCCGTCGTATAGACGTTGAAGCCTTCCGACTTCAGCATCAGTTCGATGCTTTGGGCGGTTGCGTGATCGTCTTCAATCAACAGGACGCGCATACGTGCCCCTCCAGGCAAAAGCTTTGCGGTAACCACCCTGACACACGGCCGGGTAACCTTGTTCGCAAGTTAAGACGTGAAAACCTTAAGAAGGGTTAACGCCATCCAATTGAGGCGAATCTAGGCTGATTTGCGAATCGGCGTCGAGGGGCTGGAGTCAATGATTGGAAATTTATTAACCATGTTTGGGCGGCCTGGAGTGTGAGTGGTGATGCGTGACTCGTGAGTGGGCGACGCCGAAAGAGCGCATACGAATGCTCCCCCCTCACTCTTCACCACTCACCACTCACCACTCACCACTCACCAAGCACAACGTACCACCCGCAACCTCAAGGCGGTTAAGGCGCCACGACCGATTTTGGCGCACAGTAGGACGATATTCCTATCGCGACGTCGCGGCCGCCTATGATGCCGACGTCTAGCGTTCGTGAGAGGGAGACGTTTTGTGCTGGAGAACTACAGGGTGCCGGTCACCGAGGAGGATCAGGTCAAGGCCGGGCTGGCCATTCATCTGATCGCGGCGCGCACGGGCGCCCATCCGTCGCAGATGACCGGCCGGGGCCGGATGAACCCGCGCGCGGCCCGCCCGCGCTGGCTGGCCATGTATCTGTCTCATGTCGCCTATGGCTGGACGTTGGAGCGGGTCGGCCACGTCTTCGGCGTCAATCGCGCCAGCGTCGGCGCCGCCTGCCGCTGGGTCGAGGACGAGCGCGAACGGCGCAGCATCGACGACCTGATGAACGACCTCGAAGGCTGCATCCAGGGCCTGTATACGTCGCCCCGCCTGGAGCTGCCGCAATGAGCCGGCTTCTGGAACGCGCGCGCGATCTGATGGCCAAGCCCGGCGCCTGGCTGTCGGCCGAGGGCGGCGCCTATGCCTTGCGCCTGTCGCCCGATCGCCGCAGCCGCATCAGCCTGACCCTGACCGAGACCGAGTTCCGCGCCCTGATCGACCAGCCCGGCCTGCGCGTGCGACCCGGCGGCGGCTGGTCGGGACGCGCCCAGCCGGACACGACGCCGCCCCCCGCCCCCGGTCGTCCCGGCTTCGTGGCGGGCCAGCGTGACCTGATGCAGCCGGACGGCCGCATGGTCCGCGCACGGGCCAATCTGGGCGAAAGCCCCATCGCCTGGCTGGCGCGGCGCAAGGATGCGTCCGGCCGCCCCTGGCTGACCCCGGCCGAGGCCGCCGCCGGCGAACGGCTGCGGCGCGAGGCGGAACAGGCGACCAAGGGCGCGTCGGTCACGATGCGCTGGGACGCCCTGCCGACCTCCGGCTCGGGAACCGCAGCGCGGATGGAGCCGACCGACCGCGCCCTGTCCGCCGCCCGCCGCGTCGAACAGGCGCTGACCGCCGTCGGCCCGCGCCTTCGCCCCATCCTGACCCGCATCTGCATCCACGGCGACAGCCTGCAACTGGCCGAAACGGGCCTGGGCCTCCGCCGCCGCCAGGGCAAGACCGTCCTGAAACAGGCGCTCCAGGCGCTGGCGGATCACTATGGGATCGGGTGAAGTGCACAGATTGCATCCTGTTTTTGTCCCGACGCATCCAATCCGGCGACCGACGGCCTCTAGGCGGGAAAGGGACCCCGCACCATGACCGTAAACCGCCGCAACCTACTGATCGCAGGCCTCTGCGCCCCGGCGCTGCACGCCGGTCAAGCTATGGCCCGCCCCATCGCAACCCAGGCGGCGGCCGATGACATTCAGAGCTTCGTCCGAAAGGCGATGCGACGTCTCGGGACCGCGCCCGGCTTGGCGCTGGCAGTGGTGAATGAAGACGGGCCGGTTCTTGTATCCGGCCACGGCGTAGCCGACATCCGATCGGGTCGCCGCGTGGACGCCGACACCGCCTTCTATATTGCCTCGGCGACCAAATCCTTCACCGCGCTCGGCCTCGCGGCGATGGCCTCGCGAGGCGAGGTCGATCTGGATGCGCCGCTGGCGGACTGGATCGGCGACACACCGCTTCCCGCCGACATCGCGACGACCGTGACCCTGACCGACCTGCTCAGCCATCGTTCGGGCGTGGACAACGGTCCCATCTCGTTTCGCGCCGCCTATTCCGGCGACCACACCCCAGCGATGATGCAAGCCCTTCTGGCGCGCACCACCAAAAGGCCGGACGCGCCGCACGGTGTGTTCCGCTACGCCAACGCCGGCTACAATCTGGCGACGACCTTGCTGGAGCGACGCTTCGGCCGCGACTGGCGGCTGATGGTGCGAGACGAGGTTCTGATCCCGGCGGGCATGATGCAGACCACCGCCTGGGTATCGGACGCGCGCCGTCGGGGCGTGACGGCGGTCGGGCATTTCGCAGATCGGGCGGGCGACCCGGTCGTCAGTCCTCTTCAAAAGGTCGATGACACCATGCAGTCGGCGGGCGGATTGATGTCCACCGCCAACGACATGGCCCGGTGGCTGGCGATACAGATCGAGGCTGGGCCGCTGGTCGCCTCGACCCATCGGCCGCAGGTCGCGCAGGAGACGACCTTTGGGCCCTATCGCCGGGACGGCTACGGGCTCGGATGGCAGACGGGATGGTATGGCGACGACCGGCTGATCCATCATTTCGGCAACTTCGCCGGATCGCGCGCCCACGTCTCCTTCATGCCCGATCGGCGCATCGGCGTGGCGGTGCTGATCAATGAAGATCTGTTCGGCGGCGACATGGCCGACCTGATCGCCAACTACGCCTACGATCGGCTGAAAGGTCGCTCCGATCTGGAGACGGCCTATGCCGCCGAACTGGACACGCTTGTCGCCCGTCGCGATGGCCGACGCCAGGCTGTCGCGCGCAGCCGGAGAGAGCGCGCCGCACGCCCCTGGTCTCTACCGCAACCGCCTCAAGCCTACGCCGGAACCTACGAAAACGAGGCGCTTGGGACCATGCGGATCGGGGTGGACCAGAATCGTTTGACGGCCGCCATCGGCGTCTTGTCCGCCGTCGCCGACCCGCTAACCGACGCCACTGGCGTCAGGGTCGAACTGGTCCCGTTCCAGGGCCAGGAAATCCTGTTCCCGTCGCCGGACACACTTGCTTTCAACGACGAGACCTTCAGACGTGAGAGGGTATGATCTGAGGCACAGCACCCTCATTCCACCCTGTCTTGTCCGCTCAGATCAGGGCGATGGGGATCAGGATGGCCGGAAGGTAGATCAGCGCCCGGATCAGGGCCAGGACGGCGATGACGGCGCCGCGCCCCTTTAAGACGTTCAGCCGCCGGGCGAACCAACGGGACTGCACGATAACGAACCAGGCCGCGCCGACGATCATGATCGCTGCGCCGATCGCATTGGGCAGTTCGGGCCGCTGGAAGATGGCCCCGCCCGCCGAGACGAAGGCGGCGCAGACGGCGGCGAGATAACATTGCGCATAGAAGGGCGCGCGCAGGGTTTCGCGGCTGATGCGCTTCTTCTCGTGGCGCAGCAGGGTGACGGCGGCGACCAGCGGGATCAGGCTGAAGGCCAGCGAGCGGAACAGGACCAGGTTCTGCTGGGACGCATAGACCATGCGGCTGAGGTCGGTCGCCTCGGGCGGCGGCGGCACATGCAGCGCCATCGACAGCAGATTGGTCAGGACGATGGTGGCCAACAGGAACAGCGGCGCTCCTCGCTGTCGCTCTGCTCGCGGTCCGAATAGTCCATCGCCGCCAGCGGCCCTCGCAACCCCCGACTACTGAACCACCAGCGCCGCCTCACGGATGCGGCCGACCATGCTGTTCAAGCCATTGGCGCGCTGGCGCGTCAGGGCCGAGGGCAGGCCCAGCCGATCGAGGGCCGCGCGGGCGTCGAAGGCGACGATCTCCGCCGCCGTGCGGCCGGAATAGAGTTTCAGCAGCAGGGCGATATTGCCCTTGGACAGGGCGCTGTCGCTGTCGGCGGCGAACCACAGCCGCCCGTCGTCCTGCGTCGTCGCCAGCCAGACCTGGGCGGCACAGCCCGGCACCTTGTTGGCCTCGATGCGGTCGGCCTCGTCCAGCGGAGCCAGCCCCTTGCCCAGTTCGATGACGTATTCGATCCGTTGCTCCCAATCGCCCAGCAGGTCGAAATCCTCAGCCAGTTCGGCCAGGGTCTGGTCCAGGGTGTCGGTCGGCGGCGTGCGGTCGGTCATGCGCCGCCAGATAGGCCGCGCGGCCGTTAACGACAACCGGCCGTTTTGTCCCCCGATATTCATGGTGAACGCCGCAATGGGGTTCGCCTCAGGGGGGAGCGGCCTCGCACCGACTCAGCCGCAGCCCTAGTCTGGGCGCAGATGAAACCCATGGCCCGCCCTTCTTGAAACCCGACGCCCACGCCAGATACGAGGACGACCCGACGCACGACGCGGCGTTGGGCGCCCCGCTGGTCGCCCTGTGGCACGCGATCTGGGCGGTGGCGGTGGCCCTGACGGCGCTGGCGGCCCAGATGATGGATGGGCTGAAGGACGCGCCGCTGGCCGCCCTGCTGCTAATGGCCTTCCCCGGCGTGTTCGGCGTCGTTCTGATGGTGCGTGACAGCGTGGGGCTGAGGCTGGCCGTCATGGGCGGCTGGATCCTGGCCGCCACCGCCTCAGCCGGCCTGACCGGCGGCGTGACCGGCGCCCTGCCCGGCCTGATCCTGACGCCGCTGGCGGCGGGGATCGCCCTCGATCACGCCCGCGTCGGCGCCGACCGGCTGACCCGGATGGGCGCCTTTGCGGTGGCCCTGCCGCTGATGGCGGGGCTGATCTCGACCTGGCTGAACGGGGCGGAGGCGCAAGGCCCGCTGCTGGCCGCCGTCTCGGGCCTGCTGGCCATGGGCGCGATCATCGCCGCAATGCGCCTGACCTGGAGCGCGCGCCAGCGTCGTCTGGCCGAAGCCGAGGACGAGGCCGCCCGGATCGCCGCCCTGCTGGAGGATCAGCCGGCCCTGACCCTGCTGCTCGATCCCTCGGGCCGCGCGGTCGCGACCTGGGGCACGCCGCCCCCCGCCCTGTCGGTGCTGGCCCTGACCGAACAGGGCCTTATCTCGGCCGTGCATGCGCCAGACCGCCCGGCCGTGTCCGCGGCCCTGGCCCGCGCCTTGTCGGGCCAGTCGGTCGAGGTCCAGTTCACCCCGCGCATTGCCCTGGACCGCCGGGTCGTCATGATCCTGGGCCCGTTCCAGCACGAGACGGACCGTCCGCGCCTGATCGCCCAGGCGTTCGACGGCACGGCCCAGTTCGCCCGCGAGCTGGGGCTGGAGACCGCCCGCGTCGAGGCCGAGGCCCAGTCGGCCGGCAAGACCCGCTTCCTGGCCAATATGAGCCACGAGCTGCGCACGCCTCTGAACGCCGTCATCGGTTTCGCCGACATCATGCGCCAGAAGCTGTTCGGCCCCCTGCCCGAGCGCTACGCCGGCTACGCCGACGCCATCCACCAGGCGGGCGGCCACCTGTTGGACCTGATCAACGACGTCCTGGACCTGTCCAAGATCGAGGCCGAGCGCTACCAGCTGGCGATGGAGACGTTCGACGCCCGCGACGCCGTGTCCGCCGCCGTCGCCCTGGTCCGGCTCCAGGCCGACGACAAGGGGGTCGAGCTGGCCGCCGTCCTGCCGTCCGAGCCGATCAAGGTCCGCGCCGACGCCCGCGCCCTGAAGCAGATGGCGCTGAACCTGCTGTCCAATGCGGTCAAATTCACCCCGGCCGGCGGCTCGGTCACCATCACCCTGGACGCCGACGGGCCGGACCTGGATCTCGCCGTCTCCGACACGGGCGTCGGCATCGCCCCGCAGGACCTGCAACGCCTGGGCCGCCCCTTCGAACAGGCCGGCGGCGCCGATCAGAAGGCGCAAGGGACCGGCCTGGGCCTTTCGCTGGTCCGCAGCCTGACCGAACTGCACGGCGGCCGCATGACCATCGACAGCACCCTGGGCGAAGGCGCGGCGGTGATGATCCGGTTGCCGGTGATGGTGGCGGCAGGGTCGCTGGATCCGCAGCCGAGTGAAGCGCCGCCTGCGACGGTTGAGGCTTGAAGCACCGGCATGACCGCCTAAGGTGATTGTCGATGACAGAGGATAGCCTCGTGAAGACTTGGCTCTGGATGATAGGCGCATCGCTGCTGATTGGCGCCTGCGGCAGTGACCGGAGCTCTACGAACAAGCCCGTCCTTTGTCCGCTTTCAAATCCAGATAACGTGTCGCGCGTCCACATCGCCACTGATCTGGACGAAGAAGACCTATCGCCCTGCAATCCATCTGGTCGACGTTTTCAGGTCCTCGTCATTGCGAACGACAGGCCATCAGGCGTCATCGGAAGCCGTGCAGATGGCGTCTCGACCGCTCTGCGGACGCCGATACCGAGGGATAAGCTCAGTGCTGCAGAACGCTATGCGACGGCGGCGATGCAGACCGCCTGGCGCCCGCTGTCAACCAGCAACCCTGCTTTTGAGAGCTGCGATCTGACCTGCACAATCGCGTTTGCCTATGGCGAGGACATCATCCGTGTCAGCTACGACGCAGTCGGCGAGTTCGATCCATCCCGCGCAGCCAACATCGTGCGGAACGCCACCTCACTGCTTTCCAAAAGCAGTCGTCCCGGCAGTTAGGCGCCGGATGGAGGTTGGTTTGCCAGAGTCGAACGCCCCTAAACCTGCCCCATCGCCAGAAACGCCCGGCCCGCCGCGAAGTCGCCGGCCTCAAAGGTAGAGCGGGCGATGCTGCCGTCGCGGAACAGGAATTCGACGGTGAAGACCTCGCGCGGGTCAAGCGCCGACAGGGCGTCGGCGGCGGCGGCGGGGAACAGCCAGGCCTGACCGGCCGGGCGACCTTCGGGCAACAGCATCGCATCAGCGCTGGTCACGCCGGCGGCCCAGAAGGCGCGGCGTTGCGCGGCGGGCGGCAAGTCTTGCGACAGCCACGGACGCGGCGCCACCGTGTGGTCACGCATCACCACCCGCACCCCGGTCGGCCGCGAGCGCCCCTGCCAGGACACCACGGCGGCCAGTTGATCGGGCCGGTCCATGCCGCCCACCACGCCGAACCGCACGGGCGAGGCGCCGGTCACGGTCGCCTGCATCAACCGCCAGGTCGGGCGCGCATAGGCCGCGCGATCCGCGCTCCACTTTCGGCGATCGCCCGGAAACTCCATCCGCGTCGTGCGCGACCAGCCGGAAAAGGCGGTCTGGACCCGGCCCTGAACCGTCTTCAGATCGGTCGAGCTGCACGGCGTCGTGTTCGCCCGCGCCCGCGCCCGCTGGGCCGTCTCGGCCAGCTGCCGGTCGTTGGATCCTGCCCGCAGGGCCGCGCCCCGCGCCTGCCAGGCCGCAGCCGTCAGGGCGGCGGTCAGCTGCGGCTCGAACAGGCCGCAGCGGTCGTTGGCGGCCAGCACGAAGCTGCGCTCGTAATAGCGGTCCTGCGGCGCGGCGAGCGCGGCGACGGGCGTCGCGGCGATCAGCAACGCCGACATCAGGGCTTGGGTCCGCCGGGGGGAAAGGCCTATCCTCATGCCTCGACCCTAGCGGCTCAGCGTTGGGGTTCCGTGTTCGAGCAGGGTTAGCGAATTGCTTCTTTCCAGCGACCTGTGGGTCAGCGCCCTGATCCGCCGCGCCCAGATCGAGGGCGCCTATGCGACCGTGGTCAAGAAGGGCGACGCGCGCGCCGGCTCGGTCATCGTCAAGGCCTACGACACCACCACCCGCACCGCCCGCCTGTTCACCGAAGCCTTCGGCACCGACGGCGACCGCCTGTGGATCCAGCCCGTCACGTCCGACAGCGAAAGCGAGCTGGACGCCTATATCGCCCGCCAGCGGGGCTATGACCCGGACCTGTGGGTGGTGGAGATTGAGGACCGGCAGGGGCGGCACTTCATCACGGAGACGGTGCAGGGGTAGGTCGGCTCAAGAAGCCGCCACGCCATCCCACTCCAGCTTTAGGGCCGCATCGCGCTCCGCCCTTGCCTTGATGATGCTGAGCACATTGTCATGGATATCGCCCATCATCAGTTCGCCCCAAAGTCTCGCGTACGGGTTCACATGCGTTTTGGCGACATAGCGGGTCGTCAGGGTCAACTCGGTCTGATGGGGCGAGATGCGGCGCAGCACATAGTCTCCGGATTTGATCGCCAGAAACTCGCCGTCCGGCGAGATGTGCTTGTCGGTGTAGTCCTGGACCGAACTGTTGGTGAAGTTGAAGTGCCAGCCCAACTTACGGCCCGGCGCCCAGGCGACGATCCGCTCCTCGAAGTTGACGTGATCGCCCCAATAAGCCGTTCTGACCGCCCCCACGCCGGAGCCGACAACGCGGGATTCTGTCGGCCGCGGGATGCCGATCACGTCGTGGCTGATGGTCCAGCGGCCCTCGTCTGCGCGAATGTCATGGCTGGCGACGGCGTAGGGCCAGATGTCCTCGGGCGCGGCGCGCACGATAACCGCGCGGCTGACGGCGACAGCCTCATGGGGCGTCGGAAGCTGCGCCTCCACCATGGCCGCCGCCAGGGGAATGATCAGAAAGCTTGATTGCAGCGTCTTGCCACGACGATGACGCTGAGAGCGCATGATGAACGCCCCGGCCCAACCGCTGACGAGCCAGACGGGCGACAGCATGACGATGCAGATGACGCCCTCTTGCAAGACGAAATAGGAGGCCAGGCAGACCACGACCCCCATCAGGCAGGGGACAAGCCAGTAAAAGCTCGTCGTTCGCGTTCGATCTGGATCGCCGATGTAGCAGATCAAGGCGCACAGGACGGCCGGAAGCAGAGCCAGAAACCAGATACTGGCGAACCAGATCGAGCCTGACTTCGATGCAGACAGCAGCAGAAACGCGCTCAGGGCGATCGCCAGCGCAAGGCCGAAGCCAGACAGAAGGCGTTTATGCAGTCTGCGCTTCTGCGTCGTTACGTTGTCGTCGACCACGACCAGCTCCGTCTTTTGTTTCTGTAAAAAGAGAAATCACAGGCCAAATGGATTAAGATCCGCGATCCTTCGGCCCCACAAACTTCAGAAGGCTCACGACTTTCGACCCCATGCGGATCAGTCGCATCAGTATTTCGGGAGGGACGCCGAGCATCTGCTGATACCAGCCGTCGACCGTGTTGACGAACCCTTGGAGCCGCTCCAGACGCGCACGCACCTCGGGACTTATGCCTGCCCCCTGACCGTCGACGCTGGCGACCGCATCGTTGATCGCCGCGACCATCGGGTCGATCTCGCGGGCCTTGCGACCCTGCGCCACCTTGGTCGCCATCTGCCAGAGATCGGTTTCGGCCTCGTAGTGATCGCGGCGGTCACCCAGGACCGGAACGCGGTGGATGAGCTTCCACGTCAGAAGTTCTTTGAGGCTGTTGGACACATTCGACCGCGCCAAGCCCAGGGTCGTGGCGATGTCCTCGGCAGTGAGAGGCTTCTCGCTGAGGTACAGAAGCGCCTGAATCTGAGCCACGGAACGGTTCACCCCCCACTGACCGCCAAGGTCGCCCCAGCGCAGCACGATCTGCTCCACAGCCAGCGGCAATGATCGGTCATTGGTTTCTGTCATGACAGAAATAAACGACGAACGACGTTTTGAGTCAACTGGTGGATCCCTAGCCCTACCCCTTGCGCCCGTCGAAGTCCGCGCGCGCCGCCTCGATGCGGTCGATGTTTTTTTCGGCCCAGGTCCAGACGCCGCAGAACGCTTCAGCCAGGGTGAAGCCCAGGTCGGTCAGGCGGTATTCAACCTTGGGCGGGATGACGGGGTGGACGGTGCGGATCACCACGCCGTCGCGCTCCATCTGGCGCAGGGTCTGGGTCAGCATCTTCTGGCTGATGCCCCCGACCAGTTCGCCGACGCGGGTGAAACGGGTCTCGCCGTGCTCGGCCAGAACCTCCAGGATCAGCATGGTCCATTTGTCGGCGACGCGGCCGATCACGTCGTTGACCAGGGCCTCTACCCGCGGATCGGCGACCTCGCCGGTCTCGGGATGAGCAATTCTTGCAGGCGGAAGCGCCGTCATAGTCATTTCTTTCCGGACGGTAAGTAGGGCGGTTTCAAGTGCCTACTTTCGGTTGGAGAGTGAACGTCATACCTCGCTTTCATCGCTGACGCATCCCGAGGAGACGATCATGAACATCACCGGCAACACCATACTGATCACCGGCGGCGGGACGGGCATCGGCCGCGCCCTCGCCGAGGCGCTGCACGCGCGCGGAAATCAGATCATCATTACCGGCCGCCGCGAAGGCGTGCTGAAAGAGACGGCGGACGCCAATCCCGGCATGGCCTGGGCGACGCTGGACATGGAGGACGCTGCGGCCGTCGCCGCCTTCGGCGCCCAGGTCGTCAAGGACCACCCCGCCCTGAACGCCGTCATTCTGAACGCCGGCATCATGAAGACAGAGGACCTGAAGGCCCAGCCGTTCGACCTGGCCGTCGTGGAGGCGATCATCGCCACCAATCTATTGGGGCCGATCCGCCTGACAGCCGCCCTGCTGCCGCATCTGACGGCCCATCCGAAGGCGACGGTGATGACGGTGACCTCGGGCCTGGCCTTCGTTCCGCTGACGGCGACGCCGACCTACAATGCGACCAAGGCGGCGATGCATTCGTGGAGCCAGTCCCTGCGGCATCAACTGGCGAACACTGGGGTCGAGGTGCTGGAACTGGCTCCGCCCGGCGTGGCCACCGACATAATGCCAGGCCATGCGGAAAACCCCGCCTCCATGCCGCTGGCCGACTATACGGCCGAGGTGATCGGCCTGATCGAGCGTGGCGAGACCCCGCGCGGCGAAATCCTGGTCGAACGGGTCAAGCCGCTGCGGTTCGCCGAAGCCAACGGCTATGAGGCGGTGTTCGAGCAGTTGAACGGCGCGCACTAGACGGGATCATTCCCCGTCAAAGCGATCAGGGTCGGCGGGACAAGGCGCCGACCCTGCGACCGAAGGCGGCTTGGCGACCCGGCGATGCCGTCAAGCAGCGCACCCCGATGGCCCTTTATGCGTTAAATGCACAACTGAAGGAGCGCGTTTGATGGCCGCCGAAAAGACCGCTGTCCTGTACCGGATGGTTATGGAAAAGCACGTTTGCCCCTGGGGTCTGCGCGCCAAACATCTGCTGAAGAGCCAGGGCTTCGTCGTCGACGACCGCTGGCTGACCACGCGCGAACAGACCGACGCCTTCAAGGCCGAGCATGGCGTCAAGACGACGCCCCAGACCTTCATCGACGGCCAAAGGATCGGCGGTTACGACGATCTCAGGCGGTTCCTGGGCAAGCCGGTCAAGGATCCGGACCGCAAGACCTATACGCCGGTGCTTGTCGTCTTCGCCGTCACGGCCCTGATGGCGATCGCCGCCAGCTACGCCGCCGGGACGCTGCTGACGATGCGGACCCCCGAATGGTTCATCGCCTTTTCCATGTGCGCCCTGGCGATGCTGAAGCTGCGGGATCTGGACGGGTTCGCCACCATGTTCCTGGGATACGACCTGCTGGCGCGACGCTGGGTGCCGTACGCCTACATCTATCCGTTCGTCGAGCTTGGGGCCGGCGTCCTGATGATCGCGAACGTGCTGACGTGGCTGTCGGCGCCGGCGGCCGCCTTCGTGGGCCTGATCGGCGGCTGGTCGGTGTTCAAGGCCGTCTACATCCAGAAACGCGAGCTGAAATGCGCCTGTGTCGGCGGCGACAGCAATGTGCCGTTGGGCTTCCTGTCTCTGACCGAAAACGTGATGATGGTCCTGATGGCGGCGTGGATGGGCTGGATGGCCTGGGCCTGAGGCCTCACCTCAGACCAGCAGCGCCGATCAATCTTCGTCCATCTTCAGGGCGGCGATGAAGGCTTCCTGAGGGATTTCGACCTTGCCGAACTGACGCATCCGCTTCTTGCCAGCCTTCTGCTTTTCCAAGAGCTTCTTCTTGCGGGTGGCGTCGCCGCCGTAGCATTTGGACGTCACGTCCTTGCGCAGGGCGCGGACGGTCTCGCGGGCGATGATCTTGCCGCCGATGGCCGCCTGGATCGGGATCTGGAACAGGTGGGGCGGGATCAGTTCCTTCATCTTCTCGACCATGCCCCGGCCGCGCGTCTCGGCGCGGGCGCGGTGGACCAGCATGGACAGGGCGTCGACCGGCTCGGCGTTCACAAGAATGGACATCTTCACCAGATCGCCGACCTTATATTCGGTGATCTCGTAGTCGAACGAGGCATAGCCCTTCGAGATCGACTTCAGCCGGTCGTAGAAGTCGAACACCACCTCGTTCAGCGGCAGCTCATAGACCACCATGGCGCGGGCGCCCACGTAGGACAGCTCCACCTGATTGCCGCGACGGTCCTGACACAGCTTGATGACGCCGCCCAGGTATTCGTCGGGGGTCAGGATGGTGGCCTTGATCCAGGGCTCGGCGATCGTCTCGATCTGCATCACGTCGGGCAGGTCAGCCGGGTTGTGCAGGTCCATTTCGGAGCCGTCGCGCAGGCCGATCTTGTAGACGACGGACGGCGCCGTGGCGATCAGGTCGAGGTTGAACTCACGGCTGAGGCGTTCCTGGATGATCTCCAGGTGCAGCAAACCCAAAAAGCCGCAGCGGAAGCCGAAGCCCAGCGCCGCCGAGCTTTCCATCTCATAGGTAAAGGAGGCGTCGTTCAGGCGCAGCTTGCCGATCGCGGCGCGCAGGTCCTCGAAGTCGGCGGCGTCCACCGGGAACAGGCCGCAGAAGACCACCGACTGGACTTCCTTGAACCCCTTCAGCGGCTCGGCGGTCGGCTTCTTCTCATCGGTGATGGTGTCGCCGACGGCGGCGTGGGCGACTTCCTTGATCTGGGCGGTGATGAAGCCGACCTCGCCGGGACCAAGCTGGTCCACGGGCGTGTTCTTGGGCAGGAAGACGCCGACACGGTCGATCAGGTGGGTCGAGCCGTTGCGCATCATCTTGACCCGCATGCCGGTCTTCAGCACGCCGTCGAAGACCCGCACCAGCACGACGACGCCGAGGTAAGGGTCGTACCAGGCGTCGACCAGCATGGCCTTCAGCGGCGCGTTCACGTCCCCCTTGGGCGCCGGCAGCTTGGTGACGATGGCCTCCAGCACCTCCTCGATGCCGATGCCGGACTTGGCGCTGGCCAGGACCGCTTCGGAGGCGTCGATGCCGATTACGTCCTCGATCTGGGCGCGCACGCGGTCCGGCTCGGCGGCCGGCAGATCGACCTTGTTCAGGACCGGGACGATCTCGTGGTTGTTGTCGATGGCCTGATAGACATTGGCCAGGGTCTGGGCCTCGACCCCTTGCGAGGCGTCCACGACCAGCAGCGAGCCTTCGCAGGCGGCCAGGGAGCGGCTGACCTCATAGGCGAAGTCCACGTGGCCCGGCGTGTCCATCAGGTTCAGGATATAGTCCTGCCCGTCCTTGGCCCGATAGGTCAGGCGCACGGTCTGGGCCTTGATGGTGATGCCCCGTTCCTTCTCGATCTCCATATTGTCGAGCACCTGCTCGGACATCTCGCGCGCGGTCAGGCCGCCGGTGTGCTGGATCAGGCGGTCGGACAGGGTCGACTTGCCATGATCGATGTGCGCGACCACGCTGAAGTTGCGAATGTTCGAGATCGGGGGAGTCGTCATCCGCGCGCCCCTATCACGCGCGGGCGCCGGGGACCAGACGCGGCACGATCCGCAGCCAGCACGACCGCGTATTACAGCTTGGCAATGATGGCGTTTGTCTTTGAGCGCGGCCCTGGGACGCTATAAGGGAAACAGCCATCGCCTGATCGCTCTTCAAGGACGTTTTTCCGTGCTCCAGACGACCCGACCCACATTTCTGGCCGGTGCGGCCGTTCTGGCCGTCCTGGTGCTGGCCGGCTGCGGCGGCGGAGACGACAAGAAGGCCGACGGCAAGGAGGCGGCCGGCGCGCGCCAGACCGTGACCGCCGCGACCGTGACCCAGATCAACCTGGCCCGCACCGTCAACGCGTCAGGCTCCGTCTCCGCCTGGGAAGAGGTGCCGGTGGCGGCCGAGACCGGCGGCCTGACCGCCGTCGCCGTCTATGTGGACGAAGGCTCCTACGTGCGTCAGGGCCAGCCGCTGGTGCAGATGAACGACGTCCTGCTGCGCGCCCAGCTGCGCCAGCAGCAGGCCCAGGTGCAACTGGCCGAGGCCAATGTGGCGCGCGACAACGCCGCGCTTGATCGCGCGCAGCAGCTGAAGGAACGCGGCTTCCTCAGCCAGGCGTCGCTGGACACGGCCCTGGCGAACCAGCGCAGCTCGAACGCCAATCTGGCCGCCGCCCGCGCGGCCCTGAGCCAGACCCAGACCCAGCTGTCGCAGGCGACCATCCGCGCGCCCGTCGGCGGAATGATCATCAGCCGCAGCGTCACCAAGGGCCAGATCATCGCCGCCGGGACCGAACTGTTCCGCATGGTGCGTGACGGCCGGCTGGAACTGGACGCCCAGGTGCCGGAGACCGAACTGTCCCTGGTCCGCGCCGGACAGTCGGCGATCGTGACCTCCAGCGAGGCCGGTCAGACCACCGGCTCGGTTCGCATCGTCACGCCCGAGGTCAATGCGCAGACCCGCCTGGGCCTGGCTCGCATCTCCCTGGCGCCCGGCGCCCAGCTGCGACCCGGCATGTTCGCCCGCGCCGAGATCGCCGTCGGCGATCAGCCCGCCCTGGTCGTGCCGGCCTCGGCGGTCGTCTATCGCGAGGCCAAGGCCGGCGTCTATGTCGTAGGCCAGGGCGATGTCGTCCGCTTCGTCCCGGTCACGACCGGGGTTCGCAGCGGCGACCGCGTCGCGGTCACGGGCGTCCAGGCCGGTCAGCGCGTGGTGGTCCAGGGCGCAGGCTTCCTGGGCGAAGGCGACCATGTGACGGTGGCCCCGGCGACGGCGGCGCCGCAGCCGGCGACGCCCGCCGCCCCCGCCGCTGCAGCCGCGCGCTAGGATCGGACCGATGGGCTTTCAGAACATCTCGTCCTGGTCGATCAGGAACCCGATCCCCATCGTCCTGCTGTTCGTCGTCCTGACGATCGCGGGGACGATGAGCTATTTCAAACTCAGGACGAACAACTTCCCCGACGTGGATCTGCCGGTCGTCGCCGTGACGGTGGTTCAGGCCGGCGCCGCCCCGACCGAGATGGAGACGCAGGTCACACGCCTGGTCGAGGATGCGGTGGCGGGCCTGGGCTCGGTCAAGCACATCACCTCGGTCGTCAACGAGGGGGTGTCGACCACCTCGATCGAATTCCAGCTGGGCGTGAACCTGGAGAAGGTCACCAACGACGTTCGCAACGCCGTCAGCGGCATCCGACAGAACCTGCCCGCCGACGTGCAGGAACCGATCGTCCAGCGCATTGAGTTCACCGCCATCCCCTTCGCCAACTATGTGGTGCGGGCGCCGGGCATGAGCCCGGAGGAGCTGAGCTGGTTCGTCGACAACACCGTGGCCAAACGCCTGTTGTCGGTGCGCGGCGTCAGCCAGATCAGCCGTGACGGCGGCGTCAGCCGTGAAATCCGCATCAAGCTAGACCCCGCGCGGCTCGCCGCCTCGGGCGTGACGGCGGCCCAGGTGTCAAACCAGCTGCGCGCCTCCAACATCAACCTGCCGGGCGGCCGCGGCGAGATCGCGGGCGAGGAGCAGGCCATCCGCACCGTCGGATCGGCCAAGTCGGTCGAACAGCTGCGCGAGACCCTGATCCCCATCGGCAGCCGCAGCGTGCGCCTGGGCGACCTGGGCCAGATCACCGACGAATGGTCCGAGCCGCGCGGCCGCGCCCGCTTCAACGGTCAGGAAGTCGTCGGCTTCGGCGTCTCGCGCGCCATCGGCTCGTCCGAGGTGGACGTCTATGACCGCGTCAAGGCCGAGATCGAGAAGCTGGACCAGGAGCGCGGCGACGTCGCGATCGAGGAGGTGGCCAACACCACCGAGGACGTCGTCAACAACTTCCACGCCTCGGTCGAGACCCTGGTGCTGGGCGCCCTGCTGGCGATCGCGGTCGTCTTCATCTTCCTGCGGGACTGGCGCGCGACCCTGATCGCGGCGGTGGCCATGCCGCTGTCGCTGATCCCGACCTTCTGGGTGATGGACCTGACGAACCAGTCGCTGAACGTCGTGACGCTGCTGGCCCTGTCGCTGACAATCGGCATCCTGGTGGACGACGCCATCGTGGAGATCGAGAACATCGTCCGCCACATCCGCGACGGCAAGGCCCCCTACCCCGCCGCCATCGAGGCGGCCGACGAGATCGGCCTGGCGGTCATGGCGACGACGGCGACCCTGGTGGCGGTGTTCGCCCCCACCGGCTTCATGCCCGGCGTCGTGGGCCAGTTCTTCAAGAGCTTCGCCATCGCCACCTGCGTCAGCGTTCTATTCTCGCTGCTCGTGGCGCGGACCCTGACGCCCCTGATGGGCGCCTATCTGCTGAAGCGCGACCAGGGCAAGGAGCACAAGGAGCCCTTCTGGATGGGGCCCTATCTGAAGGCCCTGAACTGGGCGCTGGGCGACGACTGGCGCAAGCGCCGCGCCGAGCACCATCCGCGCGCAAGCTGGTTCCGCCGCAAGGTCGCGGACCGGATATTCGATCACCGGCTGTGGGTGCTGGGGATGGGCGTACTGTTCTTCATCCTGTCGATCATTCTGGCGACGAAGCTGCCGGGCGAGTTCATTCCGGTCGAGGACATCTCGCGCTCCACCGTGACGGTCCAGTTGCCGCCGGGCGCGACCCTGGCCGAGACGGATTCCGCCGTGCAGCGCATCAACCGCGAACTGATGAAACGGCCCGAGGTCGAGTCGGTCTATTCGTCCGTCGGTTCGGCGACGACCAGCTTCGGCCCCGGCGGCGGCGGCTCGGCCGGCGAAGTGCGCAGCGCCAACCTGACCGTCAATCTGGTCGGGCGCTGGGATCGCAAGCTGAGCCAGCAGGAATTCGAGCGCGACATGGGGCCGGTGCTGCGCCAGATCCCCGGTGCGCGGATCCAGTTCGGCGCCGCAGGCGGCGGCGGTGGGTCCAGCCTCCTGACCATCGCCCTGGTCGGGGACGACCCCAATGTTCTTGAGCCCGCGGCCGCCAAGGTCGAGCGCGAGATGCGCAGCATTCCCGGCCTGTCCAATGTGGTGTCCTCGGCGTCGCTGGTGCGCCCGGAAATCCTGGTCACGCCGCGCGCCGACATCGCCGCCCTGCAAGGGGTGTCGACCCAAGACATCAGCCAGGTGGCGCGTGTCGCCACCCTGGGCGACGCCGATCAGCTTTTGCCCAAGTTCAACCTGGGCGACCGTCAGGTGCCGATCCGCGTCATGCTGACGGAACAGGCGCGCTCGGATCTGGGCGTGCTGGAGAACCTTCAGGTGCCGACGGCGTCGGGCGCGACGGTGCCCCTGTCGGCGGTGGCGGACATCACCTTCGGTGCAGGCCCCAACCAGATCAATCGCCTGGACCGACTGCGGGTCGCCAACATCACCGCCGAACTGACCGGCCTGACGCTGAGCCAAGGGACGCAGGCGGTGAACGATCTGCCGGCGATCAAGTCGCTGCCGCAGGGGGTCAGCCAGAAGCCATCGGGCGACGCCGAAAGCTTCCAGGAGCTGGGCATGGGCTTCGCCTTCGCCATCATCACCGGCATTCTGCTGATGTATGTCGTGCTGGTCCTGCTGTTCAAAAGCTTCTTCCACCCGATCACCATCCTGGCGGCGCTTCCGGTGTCGTTCGGCGGCGCCTTCTTCCTGCTGCTGGTGACGGGCAAGTCGCTGTCGATGCCGGCCCTGATCGGCATCATCATGCTGACCGGGATCGCGGCGAAGAACTCCATCCTGCTGGTCGACTACGCCATCATGGCCATCGACAAGGGGATGAACCGTCACGACGCGCTGATGGACGCCGCCCACAAGCGGGCGCGGCCGATCATCATGACGACCATGGCGATGGGACTGGGGATGCTGCCGATCGCCGCGGCGTTCGGCGAAGGCACCGCCTTCCGCTCCCCCATGGCCATCGCGGTCATCGGGGGGCTGATCACCTCGACCGCCCTGTCGCTGCTGTTCGTCCCGGTGGTGTTCAGCCTGATCGACGGGGTGAAGCGCCGCCTGGAAGGCCGAATGGACAAGATGTTCCACGGCCAGCACGGACATGAAGAACCGGTCGCGACGGAGGATCGCCCGGCCTGATGCGCCCACGATGAGCGTGTAACAAAAGGCCCGGCGGAGCGATCCGACCGGGTCTTTCTTTGGGCGGCTTAGAACTGGTCACGTTCACACGAGGCGTTTCTCGTTGCCGTCCCGGAAATCGGGTCGGCTGCAGCGATCCGTTATGTGCCATTTTGGCACCCGCCAAGCTTCCAAGAGTCCGGACCGATGTTGCGCGAATGCCGTTCGCGGCCTACAGACGAATGGTTAATCGACGTTAGCCAAATCGTTGATTCGTCCCGGTCTGGGACGGCACGCATCTTGGATAGCGAAGGTTGGCAGGACGGGTGGAAAAAACCGTTCTGGTCAATGCTGGGGGGAGCTTGGAGGCCAAGCGACCGCTGAACACACAACGGCGAAAATCATTCGCTTGGAGAGAATACTCATGAAACTCGCTTCCCTTATGGCTGGCGCTGCGGCGCTGGCGCTCGTCGCCGCTCCGGCCATGGCCGGAACTGTCAACCAAGGCGCTGCTGTCGGCGGCTTCTCGAAGGGCATGTACGGCGCTTACACGTCGGCCAACGGCACGACCGATATGGGCTTCATCGACTTCGTCAAGACCAATGGCCTTGGCGGTCAAGACAGCGGCATCTCGGTCTTCACCGCGACCGGCAGCTCGGCCAACAACAACGGCACGGCGTCGAACAATGACGGCGCGACCTTCACCCTGAAGGGTGCTGTATCGACGGACTGCGCCTATTACACCGGCAACGCCTCGACCACGATCGACTTCGGCACCATCGGCATCTACGCCTCGGACGACACCGGCCCGGCCAACGCCTTTGACATGACCGCTCCGGCCAACGTCACCATCGACACCAACCTGGCCGGCTGCAACACGTCCAACACCGTCACCGTGTCCAAGAACGACATCCGCGGCCTGGTGAACAACTCGGGCGCCGGTTACGACTCCAACGTCTTCCAGGCCAACCTGCCTTACTCGGTCACCGGCACCTACACCGCCGGCGCCGTCGGCTCCACGGCCGCCGCGACCAACGGCAACTACATCAACCTGGCCGCCAACGCCAACTCCACCAGCGCCAGCCACGGCGCCTGGAAGTCGGCCATGGCCCTGAACGTGAACATCCCCGTTCCGTCCAAGTCGCTGCTCGCCGGCGCCTATGAAGGCCAGCTGACCGTCAATATCCAAGCCTTCTGATCTTCAGAACGACTTGAGAAACGGCGACAGGGGGCCCTCCGGGCCCCCTGTTTGCGTTTGGCGTCCTATCATCACGAAGGCGAGAAGACACCCCGCTCAAGCTGCGGCGGATTGAGGACCCATTTCCGGCCGCCTTTGAGACCGGACGGCCAAGACCCTTGACTTTAGCGCCTACGAGAAAGGGCCGGCCGGTCTCCCGGTCGGCCCTTGGTCGGTCAGCCTTGAGGGCCGGCGATCAGTATTTGACCTTCAGCGTCACGCCGTAAGTGCGCGGGGCGCCGAGGTAGGCGTTATACGTCGCCGTGTCGGTGGCCATATTATAGTAGGTGCCGTCCGCCTGCGGCGTCGTGGTGTTGGCGAAGGCCGTACCCTGCAGCGGGGCGGCGAAGCCGACCTGGGTGTATTCTTCTTCCAGCAGGTTCTGGCCCCAGACCTCCAGCGTCCAGCGCTCGTCGGCCGAACCGATAGAGACCCGGCCGTTGACGACGGTGAAGGCGTCCTGGTTCTTGTACGGCAGCAGGTCCGAGCCGGTGTTGTATTCGGTCGAATATTTGGCCGACAGGTTGAAGCCGCCGCGCAGGCCGCCGCCCAGTTCGCGGTCGAACGCCAGTGCGCCGGTCAGCGACCATTCCGGAGCAAACGAAGCACGCGCGCCCGGCAGCAGCGACAGCTGCGGGAAGCGGCCGGGGCTGGACAGGTCGCCCGCGCCGAACACGCCGTATTTGGCGTCGGTGTAGGTCACGCCGCCCTGGAAGCTCAGGCCCTCGACCGGGGTGAACCAGACCATGTCGGCGTCGACGCCGCGCGATTTCAGCTCGGGAATCGATTCCACCACGAAGGCGGTGCCCAGGAAGGTGTTCAGCTGGAAGTTCTCGAACTTCTGATCGAAGTAGGTGACGTTCAGCAGCATGGTGCGGTCGAACAGGGTCGTCTTGACGCCCGCTTCATAGCTGTCGACCGTCTCGGCGGCGAAGAACAGCGAGGCGTCCGGCGTCACGCCCGTCTGCACCCGGTCCATATTGTAGCCCGCGCCCTTGTAGCCGCGAGCGTACGAGCCATAGACCATGATCGACGGGTTGAAGCGGTAGGACGCCTTGATGGTGCCCGAGATGTCGGTGTCGCTGAACTTCTCCTGGATCCGGCGACCGTCATACAGCGGGTTGGACCAGGGCAGGCACAGCAGGCCGAGGGCAGCGGCCGGGGTGCGGACGTTGGCCGTGCCGGGGATGCCGGACGCTGGGAGCGTGGGAGCCAGGTTGTTGGCCAGGGCGCCGCCGCAGGCTGCACCGTTGGAGCCCAGATTGTCCTGGATGCCCAGCAGGCGCTTGCTGTCGTAGGTGTAGCGCAGACCCAGGTTGATATCGAAGGCCTCGGTCACCCGATAGGTGTTGTTGGTGAAGACGGCGACCGATTCCGAACGCTGCGAATAATGGTCCTCATACGCCTTGCCGGCCGCGAAGGTCGGGGCCGCGGCGCTGGGCGGCACCGCGCCGATCACGCACAGCGGCTGGCCCGCGGCCGCGCCGGCGGTGCCGACGAGGAAGCCGTTCGGATTGGTGAAGCAGCCCAGGCGCGACGGGCTGGGGCCGCCCACGGCCGCCGGCAGCGAGGCCGTCAGCAACAGGGAGGCGAAGGCGTTGTAGTCCGAGCCATAGACATAGCTGTCGTCGCGGTAGACGCCTTCCTTGGTGGCGAACAGACCGACCAACCAGTCCAGCTTGTCCGAGGTGCCGGCCAGGCGGAACTCCTGCGTCAGGTTGTCGACGCCGTAGCCGTTGGAGCCGTCGTTGGCGCGGTACAGGATGTCGGCGCCGGTGTAGTCGAGGTCCATCCCCTGCTGGAACGACCAGTCGCGCCACGAGGTTTGCGACGTCAGGGTGGCGTTGATGCTGGGGAAGTCGATGGTCGCTTCCGCCGACAGACCCATGTCCTCGATCTCTTGCGGCGTCTCGCGGTTCGAATAGGCCAGACGCGAGAAGGGCACCGTACCGAAGCCGGCGACAGGCGGACGCTGGCCCGGGCCGTTCGGCGCGGTCAGGGCGGCGATGAAGGCCTGCGACGGGCCGACGCGCGTCTGCACGGCGACGCAGCAGTATTCCTCGCGCTTGGTGTAGTCGGCGATCAGGCGCACCGAGACGTCGTCGCTGGGCAGGATCAGCAGTTGGCCGCGCGTGGTCCAGTAGTCCTGGGTCTGGTCGTCCTTGCGGGTGTTGGGGCCGTCGCCGTTGTTGACGTCGTAGAAGCCGTCACGCTCGCGGTGCGCGACGAACAGGCGACCCGCGATCTGGTCGGTCAGGCCGCCCGTGACGGAGACCGAACCGCCGATGGCGCCGAAGTTGCCGCCGGTCAGTTCGCCCGAGATCGACGGATCGAACGAGGGGCGCTCGGTGATGATGTTGATGACGCCGGCCGAGGTGTTCTTACCGAACAGGGTGCCCTGCGGGCCCTTCAGCACCTCGATGCGGCTCAGTTCGCCCAGATCGCCGAAGCCGACCGAGTTGCGCGAGCGATAGACGCCGTCGATCACGACGCCGACCGAGCTTTCCAGGCCGGGGTTGTCGCCGACGGTGCCGGCGCCGCGAATACGGACGGTGGTCGAGGCTTCCGACTGGGTCGAGGTGACGGTCATGCCCGGCGTCAGGATCTGCAGATCCTTGATGTCCTGCACGCCCGCGCCGTCCAGGATTTCCTGCGACAGGGTCGTGACCACGATCGGCACGTCCTGCAGGCTCTGCTCACGTTTCTGGGCGGTGACGATGATGTCATCGACGCTGGCGGGCGCTTCCTGCGCGGCGGCGACGCCGGCGAATCCCATGACGGCGGCGCCCATGACGGCGGCGGACACAGTGGTCCTGAGTTGAAGATTGCGGCGCATAGGCGTCCTCCCGGCTGAAGCCGCGACGCCATTGGCGATCGCAGCGTTTCCTGTTCCCTCGACGTCCCCTACGTGGGGGATCATTCGTTAGGGACAGGCTAAGCGCGGTTCGGGCCGACCGACAAGCGAGCGTTGTTACCCGCGACGATTTTTCGCCGTGGATTCGCCTTTGTGTGTCGAGGAAGCGACAGAAAACCCTGACGCTAGGTCAGTTTTTGCCCGTCTTTCGGTCCCAGAGGCTCCACTTCAGGGTGCAGGGCGGCGGGATCCATCTGGCGGCCCCGACCGGCGAAACCCAGCACCAGGGCCGCCGCGATCGCGGACAGGATCGAGCCGCCGATGACGCCCAGCTTGACCTCGACCTGTTCGGGCGAATCGACCGCGCCGGGGAAGGCCAGGACGCCGATGAACAGACTCATGGTGAAGCCGACCCCGCACAACAGGGAGACGCCATAGACTTGCAGCCAGCTGGCGCCCGTCGGCCGTGCGCCGATCCTCAGCGCGGAGGCCAGCCAGGCGGCGCCCAGGACGCCGATCTGCTTGCCGAAGAACAGGCCCAGCGCGATGGCGATGACCAGGGGCGCGAACGCCTGCTCCAGCGACAGGCCGGCGAAGGAGACGCCCGCCTTGGCGAAGGCGAACAGCGGCAGAACCAAAAAGGCGTTCCACGGATGCAGATCGTGCATCGCCTCCTTCAGCGGGCTCTGACCGTCTTCGGCCCGGCCCTTGATCGGCACGATCATGGCGAAGGCCACGGCGGTCAGGGACGTGCTGAGCCCCGACAGCACCGTCAGATACCAGACCAGGGCGAACCCCAGCACCCAGAACGGTGCAGGGATGCGGATGCGGTGCGCCGCGACCGCACCGATCGCCAGCGCGCCCAGCGCCCAGAACAACGGCGTCCAGTTCGCACCCTCGCTGAACAGCACGGCGATCAGGGCGATGGCCCCAAGGTCGTCGACGATGGCGAGGGTCAGCAGGAAGACCCGCAACGACGACGGCAAGCCCTTGCCCACGAAGCCGAAGATGGCCAACGCAAAGGCGATGTCGGTCGCCAGCGGGATGGGCCAGCCGGCATGCGGCGCGCCGATGGCGCCGGAGAGCAGCAGATAGACCGCCGCCGGCCCCGCCATGCCGCCAAGCGCGGCCAGCACCGGCGTCGCCAGCTTCTTCGGATCGCTGAGTTCGCCGCGTACGATCTCGTATTTGATCTCCAGCCCCACCACGAGGAAGAAGATCGCCATCAGACCTTCCTTGATCCAGTCGGAGATCGTCTCCTCCAGACGGATCGGGCCGATCTGCAAGACGTGGTAGCTCTTCAGCCAGGCGAAATAGTCGGCCGACCAGGGCGAGTTGGCGATCGCCACGGCGGCGATGGCGGCCAGCGCTAGGGCCGAGCCGGATGCGGCCTCGGTCTTGAGGAAATCGAGTGTCAGTTTGCGCGCCACGGCGGCCTCCTAGCGAACGGAAGTTTCGTCGTGACGCCAGGTTATCGACGGGCGTCGGACCGGATTCGTCGCTCGAGTGTCGAGCGCGCCAGCCTGGCCGCGCGGCGCGACCTGATCTCTGAGCACAAGAATACGGAACCCGGAAGAAGGTTCAACCCCAACCGTCGCCGTACGACGACTTGCGAAACCGGCGCGGCCGCCGCACCTAACCCCTATGCCCGTCTCCTCCGCCTACCGCCCCGAACCGCGCTTCTTTGACTTGGGCGCGGACTATGCCGATGCGGTTCAGGCCGCGGACTTTCCGAAGACGATCATGCGGTTTCGAAACGACCGCGCGGCGGCCGAGGTCGGGCTGGAGGGGTTGAGCGAGGCGGAATGGATCGCCGCATTCGGGCGGTTCGAGCCCCTGCCGGGGCAGCCCGGTCCAATCGCCATGCGCTATCACGGGCATCAATTCCGGCACTACAATCCCGATCTGGGCGACGGGCGCGGGTTCCTGGCGGCGCAGATGCGCGACGCCTCGGGTCGGCTGATGGATTTGGGAACGAAGGGCACCGGCCAGACGCCCTGGTCGCGCGGCGGCGATGGGCGACTGACGCTGAAGGGCGGGGTGCGCGAGGTGCTGGCGGCGACGATGCTGGAGGCGCAAGGCGTCCCGACCAGCCGCGCCTTTTCGCTGATCGAGACCGGCGAGGCGCTGGAGCGCGGAGACGAGCCGTCGCCGACGCGGTCCGCCGTTCTGGTGCGGCTGTCGCACAGCCATGTGCGGTTCGGGACGTTCCAACGCGCGGCCTATCTGGGGCGCAAGGACCAGATCGAGGCGCTGATCGAACATGTGCGCAGCCTGTATCATCCGGACGTGGCGGCCGGCGATGCGCCCGGTCTGCTGCGGGCTGTCGTTGAGGCCTCGGCGAAACTGACGGCGCGGTGGATCGCGGCAGGGTTCGTGCACGGGGTTCTGAACACAGACAATCTGAACGTCACGGGCGAAAGCTTCGACTACGGCCCCTGGCGGTTCCTGCCCGAATACGACCCGTCCTTCACCGCCGCCTATTTCGATCAGACAGGCCTCTACGCCTTCGCGCGTCAGCCCGAGGCCGTGTTCTGGAACCTGACGCAGCTGGCCGGATGCCTGAAACTGGTCGCCGAAGTCGAGCCGTTGACGGATGCGCTGAACGGCTTCGGTCCCGCCTATATCCGCGAACTGCGCGCCGCCTTTTTGATGCGGTTGGGCGTCCACAGCCTGGGCGAGGCGGCGGATCAGCGGCTGGTCGATACGACCCTGGCCCTGCTGCGCGAAGGCGGCGCGTCCCTGCGGTGGGAGCCGCTGTTCTTCGACTGGTTCGGGGGCTTCGCCTCCTCGGCGCGCGCCTTGTCGGGACCGCGCGCGAAACATTACCAGGGCGAGGCCTTCGACGCCTTCCGCTTCGCCCTGATGGAACACGAACCGGACCGGATCGAACGGCTGGAACATCCGATGTTCGCCGCGCGCGAACCGGAGGAGATGCTGATCGGCGAGGTCGAGGCGATCTGGGCCGCCATCGCGGACGCCGACGACTGGACGCCCTTCCATGCCAAGCTGGATCGGTTGGAGGCGGCGCGTCTGGCCTGGGGCTTCACCGCCTGAAGCCGAACCTTACGAAAGCTTCATCTCGTTTATCGATAATGTTCTTGCCCGTTTATCGATAAATCCATATCGATAGTCACCAAGGCGGTCGCGGAGGGCGACCCGAAGGGAAGGGCTTTCGAGATGAAGATGATCGGTAAATATTCCGTCGCCAGCGCGCTGCGTTGGCTGCTGGGCTTCGTCAATGTGTTCGTGATGATCGGCGCTGTCGCCACCATCCTGGTCTTCCTGTTCACCCTGATCGTGCCGAGCTTCGGCGCCGGCCTGATCGACGGGCTGAAGGGCGTCAGCGTCGAGCCGCACAGCAACCTGCAATGGACAGGTCGTCTAACCCTGCTGGGCGCGGCGATGGCCTGCGGCTTCACCTGGTGGATCATCAACCGGCTGCGGCGCATCCTGCTGTCGGTCAATCAGGGCGACGCGTTCGAGTTCGCCAACGTCAAGCGGCTGCAAGGCGTGGGTCTGGGCCTGATCGGCATTCAGCTGACGGCGCTGCTGCTGGTCTTCGTCGCCCCGCAGAGCATCGGCCAGTCGCCGTCCGACTATGACTTCGACCTGGGCTCCTGGCTGGGCATTCTGGTGGTCTTCATCCTGGCCGAGGTGTTCCGGCAGGGGTCGGCCATGCGCGACGAACAGCTGACCACGGTCTGAGGAGCGCGCGCCATGATCATGATCCAACTGGACCGGCTGCTGCTCGAACGCCGGATGTCCCTGACCGAACTGTCCGACCGCGTCGGCGTCACCCTGGCCAATCTGTCGATCCTGAAGACCGGCAAGGCCCGCGCGGTGCGCTTCTCCACCCTGGACGCCCTGTGCCGCGAACTGGACTGCCAGCCTGGCGACCTGATCGCCCAGACGCCGGGGCCGCAGCCCGAAGACTGAAATCGCCCGTCGCAAATCCTTGTGGGGCATTGGGAATCGGCCCAATGCCCCCGGCCCGTAACAGAAAGTCATCAACTGATGTCATCAGTTGATGTCATCGCATGATGACAACCGTCTGAAGCGCCGCTATATAGGCTTCAGCGAACGGCTCCCCGGGGAACGCCCCCAAGGCCGGATCGCAGCCGTTCATGACCTTCAGGCGTCCTCCCCGATGACCACCTCGACCTTCACCACCGCGCCGTCGCGCAACCGCGCCGCCTACGCCAACATCGCCCTTTGGACGCTGCAGGGCTGGATCGCGATGTTCTTCATCGCCGCCGGCTACGCCAAGCTGACCGAGCCGATGACCAACCTCATCAATCTGATGGGCTGGCCCGCCGTCGCGCCCGAGAACATGGTGCGCGGCCTGGGCGTGGTCGAGATCGTGCTGGCCATGGGCGTGCTGAGCCCGCTGATCTCGTGGCGAGTGGGTCGCCCCCTGCTGCTGACGGCGACGGTCGGCCTGATCGTCATGGAAGCGACCATGATGACGATCCATGCGCTGAGCCAGGACTTCGGCCTGGCGGCGGTCAACGCGGTCCTGCTGGCCATCACCGTCCCGGTGCTACTGGGCCGCCGCAAAGCGTAACCTGAAAAAGATCGAACGCCGGACCCTCTCCCCCCTCCAGTCCGGCGTTTGCGCCCGGAGCTTCCCCCCAGGCTCCGGGCTTTTTCATGCCTGATCGTCAGCAAGAGAGAAAAGCTTACCCTTACGTGCGCGTAAGCCTCTTCCCTTTACGCGCACGTCAAGTTATGAAGGCGTATGGCCACCGCCGACGACCACCGCACCTATTCCATTCGCCAGCTGTGCCGCGAATTCGGCGCCACGGCGCGCGCGCTTCGATTCTATGAGGACAAGGGCCTGCTGACGCCCGCGCGCAAGGGCCAGACCCGCGTCTATGACGCGCGCGATCGCGCCCGGCTGAAACTGATCCTGAGGGGCCGCCGCATCGGCTTCACCCTTCAGGAGATCCAGGACATGATGGATCTCTATGATCAGAAGGATCACAACGTCCACCAGATGGCCGTGGCCCTGGTGCGGCACCGCGCCCAGATCGCGGCGCTGAAACAGCAGCTTGAAGACATCGAAGGCGCCATCGAGACGGCCGAACAGGCCTGCGCCTGGATGGAATCCAAACTGTCCGAACACCGCCCCGACCTGCTGCCGGGCGCCGAAGACTATGAGAAGCTGCTGCGCGCGCGTCTCAACCACGACCACCACCACCCCTTCAAAGCAAGAGCGTAATCCATGGCCTACAAGGCGCCTGTCCGCGACTTCACCTTCATCCTGAATGAAGTGCTGGAGATCGACCGCTACACCAACCAGCCGGGCTTCCAGGACGTCTCTTCGGATCTGGTCAGCCAGATCCTGGAAGAAGGCGCCAAGTTCGCCGACGAGGTCATCGCCCCGATCAACAATCCGGGCGACAAGGAAGGCTGCCACTGGGCCGAAGGCGGCGTGGTGACGGGACCCAAGGGCTGGAAGGAAGCCTACAAGGCCATGTCCGAAGCCGGCTGGATGGCGCTGGCCGCCGACCCGGCGTACGGCGGCCAGGGCATGCCCAGCGTGGTGGCCTCGGCCTTCGGTCAGATGACGGCCGGCGCCTCGGCCGCCTTTTCGATGTATCCGGGCCTGACCGCGGGCGCCTATGCCGGCATCCACGCCAATGCGTCCGAAGAGCTGAAGCAGAAATATCTGCCCAAGATGGCGACCGGCGAATGGTCGGGCACGATGAACCTGACCGAGCCGCAGTGCGGCACGGACCTGGGCATGGTGCGCACCAAGGCCGTGCCGAATGGCGACGGCTCCTATTCGATCACCGGCCAGAAGATCTGGATCTCGGCGGGCGAGCACGACTTCGCCGACAACATCATCCACACGGTGCTGGCCCGCGTCGAAGGCGCGGTTCCGGGCATCAAGGGCCTGTCGCTGTTCGTCGTGCCCAAGTTCCTGGTCAATGAGGACGGTTCGCTGGGCGAGCGCAACAGCCTGGAATGCGCCGGCCTCGAGCACAAGATGGGCATCCACGGCAACGCCACCGCCGTCATGCAGTACGACGGCGCCAAGGGCTGGCTGATCGGCGAAGAAGGCCGCGGCATGAACAATATGTTCGTGGTGATGAACGAGGCCCGCCTCGGCACGGGCCTGCAAGGTCTGGCCATCGGCACCGCCGCCTATCAGGCCGCCGTCGAGTTCGCCAAGGACCGCCTGCAAGGCCGTTCGCTGACCGGACCGAAGAACCCGGACGGCCCGGCGGACAGCATCATGGTCCACCCCGACGTGCGCCGCATGCTGCTGGAATCCAAGGCCTTCGTCGAAGGCGGCCAGGCCTTCATCCTGTGGACCGCGCTTCACGCCGATCTGGAGAAGTCCGAGGACGCCGCCGTGGCCCAGAAGGCCAAGGATTACATGGGCCTGCTGACGCCGGTGCTGAAGGCCTATCTGACCGACAAGGGCTTCCACGTCGCCTCGCTGGGCATGCAGGTGCATGGCGGATCGGGCTACACCGAACACTTCACCGCCTCGCAGTATCTGCGCGACGCCCGCATCACCATGATCTACGAGGGCACCAACGGCATCCAGGCGCTGGACCTGGTCGGCCGCAAGCTGCCCGCCAACGGCGGCCGCGCCATCATGACCTGGTTCGGCGAGATCGACGCCTTCGTCGCCGAGAACAGCGGCAATGAAGCCATCAAGCCCTTCGTCGACGGCCTGGCCGACGTGAAGGCCAAGCTGCAGGACGGCACCATGTGGCTGATGCAGAACGGCATGGCCAATCCGGACAACGCCGGCGCCGCCTCGACCGACTATCTGAACGTCTTCGGCCTGACGGCGCTGGCCTATATGTGGGCGCAGATGGCCAAGGTGGCTCAAGCCCAGGTCGAGGCCGGTTCGACCGACCCCTACTACGCTGCCAAGCTTCAGACCGGCCGCTACTTCGTCGAGCGCATCCTGCCCGACGCCGAAGCCCATCTGAAGAAGATGAAGACCGGCGCCGACGTGCTGATGGCTATGCCGGCCGAGGCGTTCTGATCTCAGACTGACGACGAAACGGGTCGGCGATCTCGCTGGCCCGTTTTTCTTACCGACCAGACGGGCAAAAGCCCGCGAACCTCAGGGACGAAACCGATGAACGTGCTGGGCAGCCCCGATCCCGATTTCATGCGTGAAGAAGAGATCACCCTCTTCTCCGACAGCGTCGGCAAATGGATCGACGAGCACGCGCCGCTCGAGAAGGTGCAGCAATGGATCGCCGATTCCTCTGTGCCGCGCCAGCTGTGGAATGACGCGGGCGAGGCGGGTCTGCTGGGCCTGTCGCTGCCGGAAGAGGACGGCGGTTTCGGCGGCGACTATCGGCACGAGGTCGTCTTGATGCGTCAGCTGGGCTGGAAGGGCGCGGACCACTTCGGCATTTCGCTGCACAACGCGATCGTCATGCCCTATATCTGGCACTATGGCACCGAGGAACAGAAGCAGCGCTGGCTGCCGCGCCTGCAATCGGGCGAACTGGTCGGCGCTATCGCCATGACCGAACCGGGCGCGGGCTCGGACCTGCAAGGCGTCAAGACCACGGCGGTCAAGTCGGGCAACGGCTATGTCGTCAACGGCTCCAAGACCTTCATCACCAACGGCCAGCTGGCCAACTTCCTGATCGTGGTCGCCAAGACCGATCCGGCCGAGGGCGCCAAGGGCACCTCGCTGATCGTGGTCGAGACCGACGGCGCGGAAGGGTTCGAACGCGGCCGCAACCTGCACAAGATCGGCATGGAGGCCAACGACACCTCCGAACTGTTCTTCAACGACGTGAAGGTCCCCGGCGACAACATCATCGGCGGAACCGAGGGCCAAGGCTTCGTCCAGCTGATGCAGCAGCTGCCCCAGGAGCGACTGAACATCGCCGTCCAGGGCGTCGCCGCCGCCGAGCGCGGGCTTGAGGCGACGCTGGCCTACGTCAAGGAGCGTAAGGCCTTCGGCAAGCGCGTCATCGACTTCCAGAACACCCAGTTCAAACTGGCCGAGGTCAAGACCAAGCTGACCGTCGCCAAGGTGTTTACCGACCACTGCATCGGCCTGCATCTGCAGGGCAAACTCGATGCCGCCACCGCCTCGATGGCCAAATACTGGGTCACCGACATCCAGGGCGAGACCATCGACGAGATGCTCCAGCTGCACGGCGGCTATGGCTACATGAACGAATATCCGATCGCCCAGCTGTACAAGGACGCCCGCGTCCAACGCATCTACGGCGGCACGAACGAGATCATGAAGCTGCTGATTTCGCGGACGCTGTAAGCCTTCTTCTTGTCATCCCCGACGAAGCGCAGCGAAGATCGGGGATGGCAAGCCATTCGCCTTGACCGCTCCCAGACAACCCGCAAGGGTTGCGCCGGGAGACGACATCATGGCCAAGACCTTCTATCTTTATCTGCTCGCCAGCGGCCCCTGCGGCTATCTTTGTGTCGGCGTGACAAACGACATCGCGCGCCGCGTCGCCGAGCACAAGTCTGGGATGGTTCCGGGCTACACCGCAGAACGCGGCATCGATCAACTGGTGTGGTACGAAGCCCATCAATACATCGACCAGGCGATCCTGCGCGAAAAGCGGATCAAGCGTTGGCTTAGGGAATGGAAGTTCGCTTTGGTCGAGAAGGACAATCCGCGATGGCTGGACCTTTATGGTGAAGTGCGAGCGAGCGCTGAGCCCGGTTCGGCTGCGCCGACCGGGCCTGATGTAATTTGATAGCTCTGCCCCGTCCCGGCTCTTCGCTTCGCTGCGGCCGGGATGACAAGCGGTTTGCGTCAGGTCATGTAGGGGGATGATCCGCCTTTACGTCACATCGCCGCTCGCCGCCGCCGCTCCCGTTGCGCCCACGCTGGACCAATCGCGCTACCTGACCCAGGTCATGCGGTTGAAGGTCGGGGACGATCTGTTGGTGTTCAACGGGCGCGACGGGGAGTGGCGCTGCACGGTCGCCGAAGTGCTGAAGAAGGGCGTGATCCTGCGCGCCGAGGAACAGGTGCGACCCCAGACCTTCGGCCCCGATCTGGAACTGATCGTGGCGGTGGTGAAGAAGGCGCGCGTCGAGACCATTGTGGAGAAGGCCGCCGAGCTGGGCGCGCGCCGGGTGCGGCTGGTTCTGACAAAACGCACCAACGCCGACCGCATCCGCCTGGACCGGCTGGACGCCATCGCCGAGGAAGCCGCCGAACAGACCGGGCGGATGGACGTGCCCGCCGTCGATGATCCGATCAAGCTGAACGCCCTGCTGGACGGCTGGGAAACCGGACGCCGGCTGATGTTCTGCGACGAGACGGGCGGCGCGCCCGCCGTCTCGTCCCTGCGTGACGCCGGCGAAGGCCCTTGGTCCATCCTGATCGGGCCGGAGGGCGGATTCTCGCCGGAAGAGGGCGAGCGGCTGCGGTCCCTGCCCTTCACCACCGCCGTGTCGCTGGGCCCGCGCATCCTGCGCGCCGACACCGCCGCCATCGCCGCCATGACCCTGTGGCAGGCGGCCGTCGGTGATTGGGAGCGATAAGTCCGCCCCTCAGGCAGCGAGCCGACGCGCGACGAGCGTCAGGGAAAGACGAAAGCCCTCTTGAGCCTTGCCGCAATCTTGCCCATCTAGCCGCGACACACGGTCGCTTACGATGCGCCCGCAGGGGACTGACGCATGACCGATAACGCGCCGCTGACCCGGACCGACCTCATCGAGGCCATGTCCAAGGGGATCAAGCCCAAGGACCAGTGGCGCATCGGCGCCGAGCACGAGAAGTTCGGCTTCGACAAGGCCACCCTGGCCCGCCCCGCCTATGACGGCCCGAACGGCATCAAGGCCATGCTGGAGGGGCTGCAACGCTTCGGCTGGTCGCCCGTCGAGGAAAACGGCTTTCTGATCGGACTGGAGCGCAGGAACAGCGAAGGCTTCGTCGCCTCCGTCAGCCTAGAGCCCGGCGGTCAGTTCGAACTGTCGGGCGCGCCGCTTCTGACCATCCACGACATCTGCAACGAGACCGGCCAGCATCTGATGGAGGTCAAGCAGGTCGCCGACCAGATCGGCGTCGGCTTCCTGGGCGCCGGTTTCGACCCGCTGTGGACGCGCGAACAGGTGCCGGTCATGCCCAAGGGCCGCTACGACATCATGCGCGCTTATATGCCCAAGGTCGGGACCCTGGGTCTGGACATGATGCTGCGCACCTGCACCATCCAAGCCAATCTCGACTTCGATTCCGAAGCCGACATGGTGATGAAGTTCCGCACCTCCCTGGCGCTGCAACCCATCGCCACCGCCCTGTTCGCCTGTTCGCCGTTCACTGAGGGCCGCCCCAACGGCTTCCTGTCGGCCCGGGCCAACGTCTGGACCGACACCGATGCCGACCGCACGGGCATGCTGGATTTCGTGTTCGAGGACGGGTTCGGCTTCGAGCGCTACGCCGACTATGCGTTGGACACGCCGATGTATTTCGCCAAGCGCGACGGCCATTATGTCGACGCCTCGGGCCAGTCGTTCCGCGATTTCCAGGCCGGCGAACTGCCCGCCCTGCCCGGCCAGTATCCGACCCTGAAGGACTGGAACGACCACCTGACCACCCTCTTCCCCGAGGTGCGGCTGAAGGCCTATCTGGAAATGCGCGGCGCCGACGGCGGGCCGTGGAGCCGGATCTGCGCCCTGCCCGCCCTGTGGGCCGGGGTTCTGTATGACGCGCCGTCGCTGGCCGCCGCCTGGGACCTGGTCAAGGACTGGGACATCGCCGACCACGAGCGCCTGCGTCGCGATGTGACCCGCCTGGGCCTGAAGGCCGAGGTGGCGGGCCGGTCGGTGCGCGACATCGCCGTCGATATGGTGAACGTCGCCAAACAGGGGCTGAAGAACCGCGCCAAATTCTCGGGCGGCATGGTGGACGAGCGCGGCTATCTGTCGGAACTGGAAGACATCGCCGACAGCGGGATCACCCCGGCTGAGCGCCTGCTGGATCTGTATCACGGCGCCTGGCAGGGCGACGTGAAGCGCATCTACGCCGACTTCGCCTACTAGGGCGTGGTGTAGTCCGAGCAGTCGGGCAGCGGGCCGTTCGGCTGGTACTCGCCGGTCTTGGCGTCGAAGGTGAAGCGGCGGGTGAAGCTGCATTTCGGATCGCGCATGGCGACCAGATCGGCAGGCTTCAGCGGCGGCTTCTCCAGCGAATCCTCGGATCGCGAGGCGCCGCGCGGATAGGCCGTCGCCGTCGTCTCATAGGTCAGGACCGGCAAGCCGCCCTCTTCCACTCCCGCCTCGACGGTGAGGACGCCCTTGAAGCTGTAGTTGTCGTGGCAAGCCTCTGCGCGCCGCGTCATATCCTCTTCGGTGAAGCAGGCCCGGATCATGACCGCGCCCTGAATCGGCACGGACAGAACCGGCGCCGATGCCGCATCGCCCTCGGCGTCTAGCCGGTAAAGCCGCAGCTCGATCGCGTGGCCGCTGCCGCCGGAATACAGACTGCTGGCCTCCTTCTCGACCCCGGCCAGGAAGCCGCCGTCCGACAGTCGGATCAGGCCGCTCCAGGGCCGATAGGTCTCCACCTCGCCCAACGCCTCTTTTGGACCGGTCGGCAGCGCGGTCGGCGCGCGGACGACAGGGTTGAAGACCGGCTCGCCGTCGCGCGCCTGCTGCGTCAGACCCACGCACAGGGTCCCGTCCGCCGTGCAGGCCCGGTCGTCAGCCAAGGTCAGGGGTTCGATTCCGGCCCCTGACGACGGGGATTGCAGCATGGCGATCCAGGCAAGGAGGAAGATCATGGGCTGATCCTAGCCGACATGGCGAACGACGCCACCCGTCGTTTCGCGCCGCTGCAAAGGCGAGCTTAACGGATGCGCCGTAACATGGGTCTCAGTTCAAGAGAGTGCCCATGACCTGTTCGTCCGTTGCGACCCTGGCCTTCCCCACAGCCGATGTCGATCTGGACACCTTCTTCGATGTGTCGCTGGATCTGCTGGTGGTGCGCGAGCTCGATGGGCGCGTGGTCAAGGCCAGCGCCTCCTGGTTCACCATGCTGGGCTATCGGCCCGACGAGATCGAGGGTCAGGGCCTGTTGCGTCTGATCCACCCGGACGACCATGCCGCCACCCGCCAAAGCATCGTCGAGGTCGAAAACCGGCGACCGGGCGATCCGGTCCTGGGCCAGGTCAATCGCTATCGCCACAAGGCCGGCCATTATGTCACCGTCGAATGGCGCGCCCATCGTCAGGGCGACCGCATCTATGGCATCGCCCGCGACGTGACCGAAAAGGTCGCGGCAGAGCAGGCCCTGCGCGAAGCGACCGCCGCCGCCGAGGCCGCCAACCGGGCCAAGTCCGACTTCCTGGCCAATATGAGCCATGAGATCCGCACGCCCTTGAACGGCGTGATCGGCATCGTCGACGCCCTGTCGCGCACCGAGCTGACGCCCGATCAGGCCGAGATGGTCGCCCTGATCGCAAGCTCCGGCGTGACGTTGGAACGGCTGGTGTCCGACATTCTGGACGTGTCCAAGATCGAGGCCGGGCATCTGGACCTGGAAAGCCGACCCTTCGATCTGGATGAAGCCGTCGCCGGCCCGCTGGACGTCATGCGGTTGAAGGCCGAGGCCAAGGGACTGACCTTCGACATCCGCCGCGATGCCGATGCGCGCGGACTGTTCGTCGGCGACAGCACCCGCATCCGTCAGGTGCTCGACAATCTGCTGTCCAACGCCATCAAATTCACCCATCAGGGCGCGGTCGGGGTCACCCTTGCGGTGGACGAGGATTCCGACGGTCTGACCCAGCTGACGCTGCGGGTCGAGGATACGGGCGTCGGCTTCTCTTCCGACCACGCGGCCCGTCTGTTCGATCGGTTCAGCCAGGCCGACAGCACCATCACGCGTCGGTTCGGCGGCACGGGACTGGGCCTGTCGATCTGTCGTTCGCTGGTCGAACTGATGGGCGGGCGGATTGCCGCCGCCTCCACGCCGGGCGTCGGCAGCCGGTTCACGGTTGAGATACCGCTGACGCGCGCCGCCTCACTGACCGAACACGATGCGCAACGACGCGCGCGTGCGGCCGAGGCCGACCGCGCTCTGTCGCCGCTGCGCGTGCTGCTGGCCGAGGATCACCCGGTCAATCAGCGCGTCGTGCAGTTGATCCTGGCGGCGCACGCCATGCAGGTCGTCACCGTCGCGGATGGCGAACAGGCCCTGGCCGCCTTCCAGTCCGAGACCTTCGACCTGATCCTGATGGACATGCAGATGCCGGGCATGGACGGCCTGACCGCCACCCGCGCCATTCGCCAAGTCGAGGCCGCGCGGGCCGCTCAGGCCCGCACGCCGATCATCATGCTCAGCGCCAACGCCATGAGCGAGCACCGCGACCAGGCGCGCGACGCCGGCGCCGACCTGCACGTCCCCAAACCCATCACCGCCGCCAGCCTGCTGGCCGGCATACAGGTGGCGACCGCGCCCTGATCCGACGTTGACAAAGTTTGCCAAGTAGCCATTCTCGTCGAGAGGAGGCCGACCATGGCGACGATGAACATCTCCCTGCCCGATCCCATGAAGGCCTGGGTCGAGGAACAGGCGAAATCCGGGCGCTACGCCAACACCTCCGACGTTGTGCGCGACCTGATCCGCCGCGAGCAGGTCAAGGCCGAGAAGATCGCCCACTGGAACACTCTGATCGAAGAGGCCTACGCCTCCGGGATCAGCGAAATGACGTTCGAGGAGATTATCGGTGAGGCCCGCGCGGAAGCGCAGACTCGGGCTTCTCGCGCAGCGTAGCGGCTACGTGAGCGCCAGATATTCCAATGCTGCGAAACGCGATCTGATTGCCATCTATCTTGATGGTGAGGCGAAGTTTGGATCGCGGCAAGCTGCAGCCTACACAACAGGTCTCGGCGCCACCGTCCGAATGATCAGCGACTACCCTCTTTCGTCTCGCCTCAGGACCGAGCTCGATCTGCCCGTCCGCGTGCGAACCTACAAAGCTCACGTCATTATCTACGTGATAGAAGAAGGTGGGGTGTTGGTGCTTCGGTTTCGTCACGGGCACGAAGATTGGCAGTCAGATCCACTCGGTGGTGACTTGGACAAGGATAGACCATGACCCACCCCATCTATGTCGGCGTCGGCGGCTGGACGTTCGAGCCGTGGCGGGGGGTCTTCTATCCGGAGGGCCTGGTTCAGAAGCGCGAGCTGGAATATGCGGCGTCGAAACTGACCTCGATCGAGATCAACGGGACCTATTATTCCACCTTCAAGCCCGACAGCTGGCGCAAATGGCGCGACGAGACGCCGGACGGCTTCGTCTTTTCGGTCAAGGCCAGCCGCTATTGCACCAATCGCAAGGTGCTGTCCGAAGGCGCCGAAAGCTTCGACAAGTTCCTGAGCCAGGGCCTGACCGAACTGGGCGACAAACTGGGGCCGATCAACTGGCAGTTCATGGGCACGAAGAAGTTTGCCCCAGAGGATTTCGAGGGCTTCCTGAAGCTGTTGCCCAAGGAGAAGGACGGGGTGCGATTGCGGCACGCGCTTGAGGTTCGCAACCCGACCTTCGCCACCGAACAATTCTATGACCTGGCCCGCAAATACGGCGCGGCCATCGTCTATGCGGTCGATGACGAGGAGCCGACCTGGCCCCAGATCGACGAGGCGACCGCCGATTTCAGCTACGCCCGGCTGATGTCCAGCCGCGAGGACGAGCCGACCGGCATGACGGCGACCGAGCTGGACGCGGTGGCGGATCAAGCGAAAGCCTGGGCCAAACGCGGCGAGGTCTTCGCCTATTTCATCTCGGGCGCGAAGGTGCGGAACCCGGCGGCGGCCCAAGCGCTGATCGCAAAGCTGAAATAGCGGTCCGCCGTCTCGCGGACCCGTGCCGCCGCCTTATCTAAAGCCGGCTCATTGCAAAGCCTGAAGGACTACCCCATGCCGATCGCCACACGCGCTTTCGCCGCGACCGCCGCCGACAAGCCGCTGACGCCCTACAACTTCGACCGTCGCGATCCCGGCCCCGACGACGTGCTGATCGACATCAAATACTGCGGCGTCTGCCACTCGGACCTGCACGCCGCGCGCAGCGAAAGCGGCCGTTCGACCTATCCGCTGGTGCCGGGTCATGAGATCGCGGGCGTGGTCAAGGCGGTTGGATCGAATGTCACCCGCTTCAAGGAAGGCGACCGCGTCGGCGTCGGCTGCATGGTCGACAGCTGCCGCGAATGCGCCTCCTGCCAGGAAGGCGTCGAGCAATATTGCATCCCCGGCTTCACCGGCACCTACGGCGGCAAGGACAAGAAGGGCGGCACGTCGGAAGCCATCACTCAGGGCGGCTATTCCGACCACATCACCGTCGATCAGCATTTCGTCCTGTCCATCCCCGACAGCCTGGCGCTGGACGTCGCCGCCCCCCTGCTGTGCGCCGGCATCACCACCTATTCGCCGCTGAAGGAGTGGGGCGTGGGCCCCGGCTCCAAGGTCGCGGTCATCGGCCTGGGCGGTCTGGGCCATATGGCCGTCAAACTGGCGGCGGCCATGGGGGCGGAAGTCACGGTCCTGTCCACATCGGACCGCAAGAAGGCCGACGCCGAGCGGATGGGCGCCAAACATTTCCTGATCAACTCCGATAAGGATGCGATGAAGGCGGCGGTGGAGAAGTTCGACCTGATCATCAACACCGTCTCGGCCACGCACGAGATCGCCAGCCATATCCAGTTGCTGGCGCGCGACGGCACGATGATCATGCTGGGCCTGACGACCGAGGGTCTGCCGGTCTTCGCCATGCCACTGCTGTGGCGTCGTCGCCGCATAGCCGGCTCGCTGATTGGCGGCATCAAGGAGACGCAGGAGATGCTGGACTTCTGCGCCGAGCACGGCATCGCCTGCGACATCGAGACCATCGCTCCCGATCAGATCAACGACGCCTATGAGCGGATGATGAAGTCCGACGTCCGCTACCGTTTCGTCATCGATATGGAAAAGCTGGCCGCCTGATCGCCGGGACGAAGATCAACGAAACGCGACGGAGGCATGAAACTTCCGTCGCGTCAGATTCTCGCCTTGCGCGCTAGCGCTCGCACGTTAATCCTGAACTTCGACAAGGCCTTCTAAAGGGTCTGCACAGGGACAGGAGACGACATGGCGCGCGTAGCTTTCGTGACGGGCGGGACCCGGGGCATCGGCAAGGCGATCGTTCAGCGCCTGCATGAGGACGGCTTCAAGGTCGCCGCCGGCTATTCCGGTAACGACGAGGCGGCCAAGGCCATCGCCGATGCGCTGGACGTCATGGTGGTGAAGGGCAACGTCGGCAGCTTCGACGACTGCGCCCGCGCGGTGAAGGAGGTCGAGGATCAGCTCGGCCCCATCGACATCCTGGTCAACAACGCCGGCATCACTCGCGACGGCTTCTTCCACAAGATGAGCCACGACCAGTGGTCCGACGTGATCCGCGTCAATATGGACAGCGTCTTCAACATGACGCGCCAGGTCATCAATGGCATGCGCGACCGGGGCCACGGGCGCATCGTCAACATCTCCTCGATCAACGGTCAAAAGGGTCAGATCGGCCAGACCAATTATTCCGCCGCCAAGGCCGGGATGATCGGCTTCACCAAGGCGCTGGCGCTGGAGAATGCGCGCAAGGGCGTGACGGTGAACTGCATCGCGCCCGGCTATATCGACACCGAAATGGTCGGCGCCATGGACCCCAAGGTGCTGGAAGGCATCATCAGCCACATCCCCGTCGGCCGCCTGGGCAAAGGCGAAGAGATCGCCGACATGGTGTCCTGGCTGGTGGGCGAGCGTGCCGGATATGTCACAGGCTGCACACTGTCGCTGAACGGCGGTCAGTACCTGGTGGGTTGAGGCGGGCTTCGCCCAAAATCCGCCGCGCGCGGGTTTCATCAAGTCTGTCATGAAGTTGTTGGGATCGGTCAGGGCGAAAAAATCGCCACGCGTGACCGCGATGGCGGTCGCCGCCATCGCGGTCATCGGCGTGGGCGTCGTCGCGCCTGTGATTGTCCCGACCGAAAGCCAGGCCCAGTCCCGCCGGACCGTGCCGCCGACCGCCCGCTACGTCAGCAGCAGCGGCCAAGGCTTCATCCTGGACACATCCGGATCGCGGCCGCTGATGCGGCTGGAGCGGTCGACCGAGGTCTGGGTCTTGCGGCCCACGCCCGCCCCGCGCGGCGACATCATCTACCGCAACGACAACGGCGATCAGGTGCTGCGCGTCACGCCGGACGGCGCCGTGACGCTATACACGACGACCGCGCCCCAAGGCTCGCCGGCTTCGCGCGTCGGCGAGGCACAAGGCCTGGCCAGCGCGGCGATGACCGGCGCGCAGTTGGTCGATTATTTTATGCGCCAGAGCTACCGCGCCAGCCAGGCGATGGGCCGTCTGATCGTCATCGACGTGGACATTCAGCCCGGCTCTGAACAGGTCGCCGCTGACACCGTCTCGGCCGCCAGCGACGCCATCGTGCGCATGGCGCGGTCCTCCAACCTGCGCGCCCAGGTCGAGCGGGTGCGCCGCGTCGTCGTGTCGGATCAGGGGCGTCCCGGCGTCAGCCTGGTCCAGGGCACGCTGCGGATCGTCATCGACGCCGACGCCGGCATCGCCGGCCGCCCGTCGTCGGCCCGGATCGTGCGGGTCGTGGGCGGAGACGCCCTGAACCGCTAACCCTGGAAGCTGTCCTTGGCCGCCCGGCGCGCGGCGAACTGATCCGCGTCCGTCGCGGTTAGGAAGGGATTGAACCGCTTCTCGACCCCCAGCGTCGTCGGGACGGTCGGTTCGCCCCGCGCGCGCGCCGCGAAGATCGCCTCGGCATGGGCGGCGGTCTCGGGCCGGTCATCCAGGCTCAGGGCGAAGCGCGCGTTCGAGGCCGTATATTCGTGCGCGCACCAGATCACCGTCTGATCGGGCCAGGCCTTAAGCCGCTGCAGGCTCTCGAACATCTGCTCGGGCGCACCCTCGAACAACCGGCCGCAGCCCAGGGCGAACAGGGTGTCGCCGGTAAAGGCCAGTTCGTCCGCCGGCGCATGAAACACCACATGGCCGAAAGTGTGACCCGGCGTTTCGGTGACCTCGAACCGCGTCTCGCCCACCATCACCACATCGCCGTCAGCGACCACGCGGTCCAGCGGCGCGACCTTGCGCACCTCTTCCGGCCCGACGATTTCGCAAGCCCACTTGGCCTTCAGCCGCGCGTTGCCCTCGGTGTGATCGGGATGCCAGTGGGTGTTCAGGATAAGGTCCAGACGCCCCCAGCCCAGGCCTTCCAGCTCCTCCACAATGCGCGCTGCATCCGGCGTATCGATCGCCGCGACCACGCCGGTCGCGGCGTCGCGGATCAGGAAGCCGTAGTTGTCGCTGCGACAGGGAAAGAGATGCACATCCAGGGTCATGCGCCCATCCTAGCAGCAGGGCCGCCGACAGGCCTATAGTGCGCCCATGCGGCGCAGCATCGACGAGCTTCGAACCTTCTACGGCGAGCCGACCGGGGCGCTGGCGCGACGGCTGGTGGCGCGACGGCTGGACGACGCCTGGGGCGAGGCTGCCGATTGCGACGTGCTGGGCGTCGGTTACGCCACCCCTTGGCTGGACGCCTTCGTCGGCGCGCGGCGCGTCGTCGCGGCCATGCCGGGCGGGCAAGGCGTCGAACACTGGCCGACGGTCGGGCGCAACCGCACCCTGCTGGTGGATGACCGCCGCCTGCCCTTCCCCGCCGGATCGTTCGATCGCATCCTGCTGGTTCACGCCCTGGAAGAGGCCGACGACCCCGCCGCCCTGCTGCTGGAAGCGGTGCGCGCGCTTTCGCCCACCGGGCGCATCATCCTGGCGGCGGCGGCGCGCGGCGGCCTGTGGGCGCGGGCGGACAACACCCCCTTTGGTCACGGCCGCCCCTTCACCCGGCGCCAGTTGGAACGGTTGGTGCGCGATGTCGGGCTGGAGCCGATGGCCTGGTCCCAGACCCTTTATGTCCCGCCCTGGGGACCGATGCTGCCGCTGGCCGAAGGGTTCGAACAGGTCGGGCGCCGGGTGTTTCCCGGAACCGCCGGGCTGATCCTGCTGGAGGCCTCGCGCCACAGCTACGCCCGCATCCGCCCCAGAGGCCATGCCCAGCGCGTCGCCGCCCCCGTCCTGGCGCCCCAACCCGCCGCCTCCGTCTCTTCGCGGGGCGAACATCGCGACTGACGGGGAGTTGACCGTCGCCCCATCTGGCGGGCCGGGCGAAACCGCCTTATGGCGAAGGCCATGCACCGACTGATCCTGATGCGGCACGCCCAGGCCGAAGCCTCCGCCCCCTCCGGCGGCGACGAGGCCCGCCCCCTGTCCGTCGCCGGTCGCGCCGAGGCCCTGCTGATGGGTCGCGCCCTGGCCGAGCGGGGCCTCAAGCCGGACCTGGCCCTGGTGTCGACCGCCGTGCGCACCCGCCAGACCTGGGAGCAGATGCACGACGCCTTCGGCGATGTGGAAGTCCGCGACGAGGACGCCCTTTACAACGCCCCCTCCGACGTGATCCGCCGCTTCGTCGAGACCAGCGAGGACGAGGCCGGCTGCCTGCTGATCCTGGCCCACAATCCAGGCGTCCACGTGCTGGCCGCCGAATATCTGATCGAAAGCGCCGCCTCGCCGGCGGTGGTGGACAAGCTGTCGGCCGGCTTCCCGACCGGCGCCGCCGCCCTGTTCAGCGTCGATGTCGCGGGGCGCTGCACCTACGAAGGTTTCCTGACGCCGCGGTCGCTGGGCGCGCCAACAGCATGACCGACCTAGCCTACAAGATCGTCGACGCCGCCGAGTGGCGCGCGGCCGTCGCCGAAGGCCGATACGACGGCGCCCCGGTCGATCTGGCCGACGGCTACATCCATATGTCGACCCAGGCGCAACTGGCCGAAACCGCGCGACGGCACTTCGCCGGGCGCGGCGACCTGCTGCTGCTGACCGTCGATCTCAGGCGGTTCGGCGACGACCTGATCTGGGAGCCGTCGCGCGGCGACGATCTGTTTCCGCATCTCTACGCCCCCCTGCCCGTCGCCGCCGTCACGGCCTCGCGCGCCTTTTCCGTCACGGCCGACGGCGAGATGGCGTTCGAGGATGCGCGATGAGCCTGACCGACTTTGGGGCCGCCGTGCTGCGCCGGCTCGATCCGGAGCAGGCGCACCAGTTGGCGATCAAGGGGCTTGCGCTGGCCCCGTTGCCGACGCCGCCTGCGGACGATCCGATCCTGAGAACACAGCTGGCGGGGCTGGACCTGCCCAATCCTGTCGGTCTGGCGGCGGGTCTGGACAAGAACGGCGAGGCCCTGCGCGGCCTGTCGCGCCTCGGCTTCGGCTTCGTCGAATGCGGCTCGGTCACGCCCCGGCCTCAGTCCGGCAATCCCAAACCCCGCCTGTTCCGCCTCAGCGAAGACCGGGCCATCATCAACCGGATGGGGTTCAACAACGCCGGGCTCGACGCCTTCGCCGAGCGGCTGGACCAGCGCCCGACGGGCGTCGTCGTCGGCGCCAATCTCGGGGCCAACAAGGACACCGAGGACAAGGCGGCCGACTATGTCGCCGGTCTGCAACGCCTCGCCGGCCGCGCCGCCTACTTCACCGTCAACATCTCTTCGCCCAATACGCCGGGCCTGCGCGCGCTTCAGGGCCGCGAGCAGTTGGACGACCTTTTGGGCCGCATCGACGCCGCCCGTCCGGCGACCGGCCCAGCGCGCGTGCCGGTCTTTCTGAAGATCGCGCCCGATCTGATCGCCGACGAGATCGGCATGATCGTCGAGGCGTCTCTGGCCCACCGGATCGACGGCCTGATCGTGTCCAACACCACGCTGGAACGTCCCGAGACCCTACGTTCGCCAGACGCCCACGAAACCGGCGGCCTGTCCGGCGCACCCATCCGCCCCTTCGCGGAAAAGACCCTACGCGCGGCGGCCGAGGCGGCGGCCGGTCGGCTTCCCCTGATCGCCGTCGGCGGCATCGACAGTGGCGCCGAGGCCTATGCCCGCATCCGCCTGGGGGCTTCGGCGGTCCAGATCTATTCCGCCCTGATCTACGAGGGGCCCGGCCTGGTCGCCCGCATCAAGCGTGACCTGGCCGCCCGTCTTCGCGCCGACGGTTTTTCCACAGCGGCGGCGGCGATCGGGACCGGCCGTTGACGGAGCGTTAGTGTCGATCGGCCTAGGATGAACGATACGAGCGACCTGCGTTCGTCATTCGAGGGCCTGAATGAAATCGACCGCCGTCGATACCGCTGAAAGCAGTTGGGCCGCCGCCGTTCGTGAGCGCTCGGGTGCGGCTGTGCAACGGGTCGTGGCGGCGGCGGCTGTCGCCTTGATCGTGATTCCGATGATCGGGGTGCGCCTGACCGTCGGCTGGATCGTGCTGTATCTGTCGGTTCAGGCCATGGAGATGGTCGTCTATCGTCCGATCCTGAAAGGCCCCTATGAGCTTTCAGCCGGTCGCAAGCTTGCGACACTTGCCGTCGTCGCCGTCAATTCGGCCGTCTTCTCCTCTCTTTCCTTGCTCCTGTGGTGGATCGGCGGCGCATTCGGCGGCGTCTGTGCAGTCCTGTTGCTGACTTCGGTCATGCTGACGGCGATCGTGAACGCCACCCGGTGCCAATCCGTGATGATTGCCGGCCTTGTGCCCCAGGTCGGCTTCCTTCTGACGACCCCGTTCTTCGTCTATGCCCTCGGGGCATCGGGTCCGCTGGTCATGTCCGCCGCCGCGGCCGTGGTGCTGTTCACCTTCTACGTCGCCATCACCGGCCAGCGCATGATCGAGACCAGCGTCACCGTGGTTCGCGCCCATGCTTTGGCCGAGGACTCCCGCCTCCGGGCCGAGCGCAACCTGGCCGACCACACGACCTTCCTGGCCGCCATCGGCCATGACCTGCGCACGCCCATCGGCGCGATCCTGGCCGGCGCCGCCGAACTTCGCGAGCCCGACGCCCAGTCGCGCGCCAGCGCCAATCTGATCACTGACGCCGGCCTGATGATGAAGGCTCTGCTGGACGACCTGCTGGACCACACCCGGATCGGCGCCGGACGGATGACGGTCGAGGCCAAGGATTTCGACCTGCGGCAAATGTTGGCACAGACGCTGATGCTGTGGCGCGGCGTCGCCGACGCCAAGGGGCTGAAGCTGCGTGTCGAAGGCGCGTCGGCCATGCCGCGCCACGTCAAGGGCGATGTCATGCGCATCCGTCAGGTGCTGAACAACCTGATGTCCAACGCCATGAAGTTCACCGAGGAAGGCCAGATCACCCTGCGTGTTCAGGCCTGGCCCGAAGAGCCGTCAGGCTACGCCCTGCTGTTCGAGATCGCCGACACCGGTTCGGGCATGACCGCGGATCAGTTGGCGCGCCTGTTCACGCCGTTCGACCAGACCGCCGACGGCGTCACGGCCCGCTATGGCGGCTCGGGCCTGGGCCTGGCGATCAGCCGCAATCTGATCGACCTGATGGGGGGCCGGCTGACGGTCCGCAGCACGCCGGGGCAGGGCTCGCGCTTCACCGTCTCCCTGATCCTGCCGCGCGGCGACGAGGCGGCACAGATCGTCGATGCGGTGGATGAAAGTCGTCTGGACATCGCCCGCTCGCTGGCGCCCTCCGTCGTGCCCACGCCCCAGCCCGCATCCGTCGCCCCTGCGCCTGCGCCCGAACCGGCCGTCGCGACGCCTGCGGTCGCCGACGAGGCCGAAGACCAGCCGCTGCGCCTGCTGGTCGTGGACGATCACGACATCAACCGCCGCGCGGTGCAGCTGATCCTTCAGCCGTTGGGCTGCGAGATCACCACCGCCGCCGACGGCAAGATCGCGCTGGAACGCTGTCAGGAGGCGGTGTTCGACGTCATCTTCATGGATGTGCGCATGCCGGAGCTGGACGGGCGCGAGACGACGCGTCGCCTGCGCGCCGGCGGCGGACCCAACGCCGCCACCCCGGTCGTCGCCGTCACCGCCGACACCGCGCCCGAGGACGTCGCGGCCTGTCAGGCGGCCGGCATGGCCTATTTCGTCTCCAAGCCCCTGACGCCACCCGCCCTGATCGGCGCCTTGCAGCACGTCCTGAACGACGCGGCCGCTCAGGCCGCGACCGAGGCCGCCTGACCCAGGACGGTCGCGATCAGGCCCGCGGCGAAATCGGCCTGTCGCATCTCGCATTCCCAGACCACGATCACGCGCCAGCCTGACGCCTCCAGCGCCTGCACGGCTGCGGCGTCGCGCGCGCGGTTTCGCTCGATCTTGGCGATCCAGTAATCGGCGTTGGTCTTGGGCTGACGCGCGCCGCGCGGGCAATCATGGCAGTGCCAGAAGCAGCCGTGGACGAACAGGGCGACCTTGCGGCCCTTCATCACCACATCCGGGCGGCCCGGCAGACCCATGCCGCCCAGCCGATAGCCGATCCCGGCCGCGCGCAGGATCCTGCGCACGGCCAGTTCCGGCGACGTATCCCGCCCCTTCACACGACGCATCACGGCGCTGCGCTTCTCGGGGCTGAACACATCCGAGTTCATGATCAATCCACGCTCAAGTAGCGAAGCGGTAGCGTGGATTGATACAACTCAAAGCTGCGCCAGCAGATGCTCGGCGGAGGACACCTTGAACTCGCCGCCTTGTTCGATGTTCAGCTGCTCGACCACGCCGTCCTTGACCAGCATGGAATAGCGCTGCGAGCGCTCGCCAAGGCCGAAGCCCGTACCGTCCAGCACCAGACCCAGTGCGCGGGTCAGTTCGCCGTTGCCGTCGGCCAGCATGACGATGCTGTCGTCAGTGATGCCCTGGCTCTCGCCCCAGGCCTTCATGACGAAGGCGTCGTTGACCGAGATGCAGGCGACCATATCGACACCCTTGCCCTGGATGTCGGCCAGATGATCCTTGAAGCCCGGCAGGTGCCGCGCCGAGCAGGTGGGGGTGAAGGCGCCGGGCACGGCGAAAAGGGCTACGGTCTTGCCGGCGAAGATGTCGTCGGTGTTGACGGGCTTGGGGCCCTCGGCGGTCGCTTGGGCGAGGGTCGCGTTGGGGATGCGATCGCCGATCTGGATGGTCATGTCTGTCTCGCTGAGGTTTGAGGCCGGCGCGTTTGAACGGCCGTGTGCGACACATAGACACCACGGGCGACACCGCAAGCGCCGGTTCGGCTTGCTTGCGCCGCTTTCCGGACGGATGATGCCAGGATCATGAGCCAAGCCTCCACCCTGACCGGCCGACTGCTGGTCGCCATGCCCGGGATCGACGACGCCCGGTTTGAACATGCCGTCATCCTGATCTGCGCCCACCGGCCGGATCACGCCATGGGGCTGCGGCTCGATCGACCGGCGCCGGGCGTGGATCTGAAGACGGTTCTGGACAAGCTGGACGCGCCGGCGCCCGATCAATCCATCGGTCGCGCGGTCCTGATGGGCGGACCGGTCGAGCGCGAGCGCGGCTTCGTGCTGCACACCGACGACTGGACGGTCGGCGACGACACCCTGGCTTTTGGCGACGGTCTGGCGATGACCGGCACGCGCGAGGCGCTGGCCGCCATGACCGACGAAGTCGCCGGTCCGCGCCGATCGGCCCTGTTGCTGGGCTACGCCGGCTGGGGCGAGGGGCAGTTGGAGGAGGAGTTGGCCGACAACGTCTGGCTGACCGCCGACGCCGATCTGGACCTGATTTTCGACGGCGAACACACGTCGAAATGGACACGCGCCCTGGCCCAGCTGGGCGTGGACGCGGCCATGCTGTCGAGCCAGGGCGGTCGGGCCTGAGGCCCAGACTGCCCGTCTTCAGGCTTAGAAGCGGTAGTTCATGCCGATGCGGACCATGTGGGTTCCGAAGCGACCGTTGCTGCGGATCATGTCGGTGCCGGCGGTGTTCGGGGCCGAGATGAAGGGGTTGGCGACCGGCGTCGTGCCGGTGTTGCCGACGCGGATCACCGGGCTGTCGACGTCCAGCGAGGTGTAGAGGTATTCACCGCTGACCGTCAGACCGCGACCCAGGGCGTATTCCACACCGCCGCCGGCCTGCCAGCCGTCGCCGTCATCGCCTTCGCTGGTTTCGGTGAAGCTGTTGGCCTGGTTAGAGGTGCGGAAACGGTTTTCGAACTTGCCATAGGCGTAACCGCCGGTGCCGTAGATCAGCGCCGGGCCATAGGCGTAGCCCAGCTTCAGACGAGCCGCCGCCGTGCTCTCCAGCTCGCGCGTGAAGGTGTAGAAGGCCGGGGTGGTCGAGAAGCCCGTCACCGAATCCTGGACATTGTTGACGCTGTATTCCGCCAGGGCGCCGACGACGAAGTTGCCGAACTGCATGTCGTAACCGGCGCGGACGCCGGCTTCAACGCCGTCGTTGTCGTCACGGCAGCCCGTGGTGGGAACGGTGCTGGTCGCCGTGCCGCCGCAGAAGCCGGGGCTGAAGGCGTTGCCGGTCGCCGTCGAGACCTGATCGCCGTAACGGCCGTCCAGATTGCGGTCGAAGCCGAGGTTCTCGTTCTCGTCATCGTTCGACTGGTTGTAGCCGCCGAAGATGCCGATGTAGGGGCCGGACCAGTCGGGGGCGACGGACTGCGCCAGGGCGGGGGTGGAAACCATGGCCAGGGCCAGGGCGCTGGAGGCGAGGGTCTTGATCATTTGGGGAGGCTTTCGTGCCGAAAGTGCGGGCGCGACGTCCCCGCTCGCCGTCACAAAAGCCGAGAGCGGCCACAGGTTCCCCGCCCTCACGCCGCCAAATGTCGCACATCCAAAGGCCTAGGTTGAACGTAGGCCGCCCTAGCGCGTCGCCATCGAAACCAGAAAGGCGATCAGCAGGACCAGGCTGACGCCCTGCCAGAACCGCACCGGATCGCGCTCGATCAGGGACAGCTGGCGCGGCGGCGGGGCGGCGACGGCGCTGCCGGTTTCCAGCACATGGATCAGTTCCTCCACATCCTCGAACCGCTCGTTCGGATCGACGGCGACGGCGCGCATGATGGCCGCCTCCAGCCAGGCGGGCATATCCGGCCGGTGTCGCGTCGGCGGTGCCGGCGCCCGGTCGAAGCGCGGCGCATCGGCCGGATCCACCTCGCCCCACGGATAGGTTCGGGTGAAGAGGCGATACAGGGTCACACCCAGGGCGAACTGATCCGTTGCGGAGTTGCCGCTCTCGCCCGCATACATTTCCGGCGCCTTATAGCCCGCGGTGCCGGGCGCCTCGGCCTCGGCGAACTCCTCGGCCAGCCGCAGACGTGCGACGCCCAGATCGACCAGTTTCAGCCCGCCCTGTGGCTCCAAGATCACATTGTCCGGCTTGATGTCGCGGTGCGTCACCCCCGCCCGGTGCAGGGCCGAAACCGCGCGCGACAGGCGCAGGGCCACGCCGATCCCTTCGGCGATCTCGAACGGCCCGTCCTGCGCCAACCGCGCATGCAGGGTCTGTCCGGCATGGAAGGGCTGGGCGATATAGAGGCGGCTCTGGCGACCGGCGTCCAGGCTCAGGACCTTGCCGACGAAGGGGCTGTCGATGCGCCGCCCGATGAAGGCCTCGCGCAGAAACGCGGTGCGCGCGCCGCGTTCGGACACCACGGCGGGCTTGGGAAACTTCAGCACCACCATGCCCGCGTCGCCCAGCGTATCCTTGGCCAGGAACAGGGTCGTATAGCGCCCGTCCGCCACGACCCGTTGAACCGCGAACCCGTCCACATTGTCGCCCACGGCCGGCGGCGGCAGGATCGCCAGCCCCTCCGCCTCGGCCGTGATCGCCTCCCAGTCAGGCGCGCCGGTGCGGACCACGTCGATGACGATGGCGGTGGCGTTGTCGCGCGGCCCCGCCGCCTCGACCTCGGCCAAGATCGCCTTGGCGTCCGCATCGGGCGAACTGCGCCGCCCCAAGAGGCCTGCGATCACCGCATCGGCCAGCACCCCATGCACCCCGTCGGTGGTCAACAGCAGACGATCGTGCGGTTCCAGCCGCACTTGCCGGACGTCCAGCTTCACATCCGCCTCGATGCCGACGGCGCGGTACAGCACATGGCTCAGCCCCTGCTGGGCCCGCGTGTGATCTTCCGTCAGCCGCGTCAGCACCCCGTCGCGGAAATGCCAGGCCCGGCTGTCCCCCACATGAAGCGCCGTCGCCTCGCGCCCGCGCAGGATCAGGGCCGTGAAGGTGGTCGCCGCCCCCTCCATCGCCGGATCGATCCGCCCGCGCGCATGGAGCCAGCGGTTGAAGCCCCGCAGCGCCTTGATGCCGTTGGCCGCGATGCCGTTCAGCGGGTTCTGATCCAGATAGCCGTCGATGAAGCTGCGCGTCGTCAGCTCCGCCGCCATCCGCCCGGCCTTTGACCCCGACACGCCGTCGGCGATCACCGCCACGACCCCATGCTCGCGCTGCTCGGCCGCCGTGCCGATATGGACGCCGCCGAAGTCCTGATTATCCGCCTTGGGCCCCTGCAAGGTCGCAAAGCCGGCGGCGATCTCCAGTCTGGCGTCGGTCATGGGCGCAACTGTCGTCGAAAGACGGCCCGCTGAACAGAGGTCTCAGAGCGCCAGGATCGCCCGCACCGCGACATAGGCGGCGACCACCAGGATCAGGCCCGCGAACAGGATGCGCCCAAGCCGGGCGTTCGACCCCAGCCGGCGCGCCAGCGGCAGACCCGCCGCCGTCCCGGCGACCCCGCCGACCGCCATGGCGGCGACCAGGCCCGGATCGACCCATCCTGACAGCGCATAGTTGCCCGCTGTGGTCGCCCCGAACACGGCGACGCTGAGCAGCGAGGTCGCCTGTGCGGTCGCCAGGCTCATGCCCGTCGACGCCATCAGGCCGGGCACGATCAGAAAGCCGCCGCCGATGCCGAAGAAGCCTGCGGCCGAGCCGACGCCGGCGCCCGCCATGCCGACCTTTGGCGACATCGACCAATTCAGCCGGGGCTCGACGCAAGCGACCGCCGCCTTGGGACGCAGCATCGACACGCCCACCGCCGCCATGGCGACAGCGAAGATCAGCAGCAGCTGATGGCCGTCGATCATCTTGGCCAGGGACGATCCGAACCAGGCCCCGGCCGCGCCGGTGATGGCGAACAGGGTGGCGCAGGGCCAGCGCACCCGCCCTGCCCTGGCGTGACCGGCCAAAGCCGTCAGGGCGTTCAGCGCCACGCCCGCCGCCGACACGCCGATGGCGACGTGGGGATCGGCGACGCCGACGACATACAGCAGCAGCGGCACGGCCAGAACCGACCCGCCGCCGCCGAACAGGGTCAGCAGCAGGGCGACGACGCCGCCACTGAAGGCGGTCAGGACCAGCGGGGTCAGTTCGGTCGTCACCGGATCACGCCGCTCTCGTCACGGGCCGGGTCGCGGCTCTGTTCCAGGGCATCACGGCCAGCAGCCGCGCCATGCCGCAAAATCCTGTCGCGCCCGCGACGAACAGGCCCGCGCCGACGAAGGCCGAAACACCCCAGAAGGCTGGATGCACCAACGTCCCCAGCGCCGCACCGATCAGGATCAGGCCGCCCGCGACCATCTGGACCTGACGCATCAGTTCGATCGGCTTTGAGCGATCGGCGTGGGTGGCCAGACCCTGCGCCTTCCACGCGTCCAGCCCGCCTTCAAGGACAAAGGCGTGGCCCGTCGTCTTGGCCGCCAGACGGTCGCAGTTGACGCCCGTCCGATTGCCGGTTCGGCAGGTGAAGATGACGTCGCGCCCGTCGGCGCCCGCCAGCGTGTAGGCGTCGAAGGCCGACAGCGGCGCGTGGACGGCGCCGATGACATGCTCTCTGGCGAACTCGTCGGGCTCGCGGATGTCGACCAGCACGGCCGTGTTCTGCTTCAGCCGACGCGAAACCTCGGCGGGGGACAGGGGGGTCAGGACGCTCATCGGGATCATGCCTTTTCGGAAGAAACAGGGGGACAGTAGATTTCGGCCAGCACGGCGATGACCTTCAGGACGGCCGGATCGGCGATGCGGTAGAAGATGGTCGTGCCGTCCCGACGCGTGCTCACCAGCGCCTCGTCGCGCAGCTTGGCCAGGTGCTGGGACAAGGCCGATTGCGACAGGCCGACCTGGGGCAGCAGTTGACCGACGGACATCTCACCCTCGCCCAACTGACACAGGATCATCAGCCGCTTCTCGTTGGACAGGGCGCGCAGCAACGCCGCCGCCTCGCCCGCGCTGGCCTGGAATCGCTCAAGTCCGATGGTCTGAAGGTCGATCATGGGGCGCAATATATTCGCGCTTGCTAAATAAGCAATGCCTAATATATTGGAGTGCGAAAGGAGCTTTCTCCATGGCTCAATCCCCCGACGTCCGCGGCTTTTTCGATCCCGCGACCCACACCGTCACCTATCTGGTCAGCGACCCGGCGACCCGCCAAGCGGCCATCATCGACCCCGTTCTGGACTTCGACGCCCCCTCGGCCCGCACCTCGACGCGGTCCATCGACGCCGTCATGGCGGCGCTGCGGTCGGAGGGGCTAAAGCTGGCCCTGGTGCTCGAAACCCACGCCCACGCCGACCACCTGACGGCGGCGGCGCACCTTCGCGCGGCGACGGGCGTGTCGATCGGCATCGGCGGGCGGATCACCCAGGTTCAGTCGGCCTTCGGCCCCCTGTTCGGCGCCGAAGACGTGCGCCCGGACGGCGCGGTGTTCGATCATCTGTACGCCGACGGCGACGCCTTCGCGCTGGGCGACCTGACGGTCGAGGTGATCCACACGCCCGGCCACACCCCCGCCTGCGTCAGCTACCGGATCGGCGATGCGGTCTTCACCGGCGACACCCTGTTCATGCCCGACTACGGCACGGCGCGAACGGACTTTCCCGGCGGCGACGCCCGGACCCTTTACCGCTCGATCCAGCGCCTGCTGACCCTGCCCAACGAGACCCGCATCTTCGTCGGCCACGACTATCTGCCCGAGGGCCGCACCGACTTCCGGTTCGAGACCACCGTGGCCGAACAGCGCGCGCAGAACATCCACATCGGCGGCGGCGTATCGGAAGACGCTTTCGTCGCCATGCGAGAGGCCCGCGACGCCACGCTGGGCGCGCCGCAGCTGATCCTGCCCTCGCTTCAGGTCAATATCCGAGCCGGCGACCTGCCGCCCCCGGACGCCAACGGCCAGCGCTACCTGCGCCTGCCGCTAAACGCGATCTAAGCCCTAAGCCGACCGCTGCTTCAGCGGCGCGGTGCCGTCGGCCAGGCTTTCGGCCAGATAGACCTCGGCCTCCTGCGCCGGCAGGGCGGGGGCATAGCCGAAGCCCTGGCCGTAGTGGCATTGGGCGTCCAGCAGCAGGCGGGCCAGTTCGGCGTTTTCGACGCCCTCGGCGACGACTTCCAGCGACAGGTCGCGGCCCAGGTTGACCACCGACTTGACGATCTTTGCCGAGCCTTCGTCCTTGTTCATCGTCAGCACGAAATAGCGGTCGATCTTCAGCGTATCGAACGGCAGGCGCGCCAGATAGGACAGCGACGAGAAGCCGGTGCCGAAATCGTCCAGCGCCAGAGAGGCCCCGACGTCCTTCAGCGACTGCAAGACCTCGGCGGCGCGCGCGGTGTCGCGCATGATGTCGCCCTCGGTGACTTCCAGCTTCAGCGCGCCCTTGGGCAGGCCGGTCTCCTTGATGATGCGCGCCACGTCCTCGCAAAGATGCGGGCGCTCGATCTCGCCGACCGACAGATTGACGCTGCAGAACAGCTTGCCGGCCAGCGGATGGCGTTCGATCCATTCGGCCAGTTGCCGCGCCGACTGCGTCATCATCAGCAGGCCTAGGTCGTTCATCATCCCCAGGTCGGCGGTCAGGCCCAGGAACTCGTCCGGCGGCACCAGCCCCCGCCGCGGGTGACGCCAGCGCGCCAGCGCCTCGAAACCGGCGACGGCCCCAGTGTTCAGGTTCACGATCGGCTGGAAGAAGGGCACGATCTCGCCGCGCACGAAGGCGTTCCTCAGATCCGCCTCCAACGCCAGACGGCTCAAGCTGTCGCTTTCCAGCGCCCGGCCATAGGCGGCCGATCCGCCGCGCCCGGCGCCCTTTGCCGATTCCACCGCCAGCTCGACCCGGCGCAACAGTTCGGCGGCGTCGGGCGCATCCGGCCCGCCCTCCACCATCACCGCCCCGATGGAGACGGTCGGATAGATGTCGAAGCCCGCGACCCGCAACGGCTGTTCCAGCGCGTCGCGCACCCGGTAGCTGGTGTGGGACGCGGTCTTGGGGACGATGATGGCGAACTCGTCCTCGCCGATCCGCGCGGCCGAGGCGTCCTTGTTGAAGGCGGCGGCCAGACGCGAGCCCAGGGCCGACAGCACCAAGTCGGTCCGCTCATGCCCCAGCGCCTCGTTCAGGCGCCGCAGCCGGTCCACGTCGCCGACGACGATCTCGTATTCGCCGGGCTGGGTCAGCACCTCGCTGACGCGGGCCAAAAAGGCGCGACGATCCAGAAGGCCCGTCAGAGTGTCGCGGTCCGATCCGGCGAACTTGGTCTCCAGCGCAACGACGCCGGCGGCGCGCAGGCCGTCCTCCAGCCAGACGCCGCGCCACAGACAGGTCTCGGACCCGCGCATGCGCAGACGCACGGCGATCTCGGCGCCCTCATCTTGAGGTTTGAGCATCCGCTCGGCCAGGCTGCGATCCTGCGGCATGGCCAGGGCGACGAAACCAGCGGCCGTGCACTCCGGCGCCAAAGGTCCCAGGCCCAGCGATCGCGTAGCCCCGGTGAAACGCAGTTCGTCCGCCGCAGGTGTCCAGACCCACAGGGCTGTCTCGGCGGCGGCCAGCGCCTCGATGGCGGTCGTGGCGTCCCAGGCCAGCGATCGGGATCGTGGTGTCACGCGTCTCGCCCTTCCAGACGGCCCCCGGCCGTCAACGCTCGTCCTCGACCAGGCCGAACAACAAATGGTCTGCCCACTCGCCGTTAATTTTCAAATAAGCGCGAGCCCGACCTTCGTTGCGAAAACCGGATTTCTCCAACACCCGTCGCGACCCGTGATTGGTGGGCAGACAGGCCGCCTCCAGCCGGTGCAGCTTCAGCTTGTCGAACGCGTAGGCGACAACGGCCCGAACGCCCGCCGTCGCCACGCCCTGACCGGAAAACGGCTGGCCGATCCAGTAGCCCAGCGTCCCCGTCTCGGCGACGCCGCGCCGCACGTTCGACAGGGTCACCGCCCCCGCCAGGGTCTTGCCGTCCTCGACGAAAACGAAGAAGGGCCAGGCGTTGCCCAGCTCCATCTCGCGCGCATAGATCGACAGCCGGCGCCGGAAGGCCGCCTTGGTCAGGTCGTCCTCGGGCCAGGCCGGCTCCCACGGTTGCAGATAGTCGCGCGAGCCGTCGCGCAGCGTGGACCAGTCTGCGAAATCTCCAGCGCGCGGCGGGCGCAGCAGCACGCCGTCCCCCCGGATCACGGGTCCGGCCACATCGCTCATCCAGTCCAGAAGCGCCATCGACGGGGACTATAGCATCAAGATTCGGCTCTGAACCTTACGGTTCGGCCAAAAGTGTCGCGGTCAGCTTCAGCGCCAGGTCGCGGCCCAGCCCCTCGGGCGCTCCCAGCATCGGCGTCAGGATGTCCCCGATCAGCCCCTCGGCGAAGGCCATATAGGCCGCCGTCACCACCAAAGCCTTGGCCCGCTCGGCCGCCCTGGGATCTTCAGGCGCCATGGCCGCCAGCCGCTCGGCAAGGTCACGCACCACCTCGGCGAAGCTCTCCGCCCGGCCCTGCTCGCGCGCCAGCGCCAGCCAGGCCGCCATCTGCGAGGCGCCGCCCGGTCCGAAGGCGTCGAACACGACGCTCATCAGCCGCCCCGGCTCGACGCCGTCGCGCCCTTCTCCCAGGCCGGCCTCGATCCGCTGCGCCAGATCGCGAACCATCGCATCCATCAGCGCGCCCTGAAGCCCGGCCGCCGAGCCGAAATGGTGGATCAGATTGGCGTGACCCACGCCCATCCGTTCGCCCACCGCCTTCAGCGTCACCGCCGCCGGCCCGCCCGACAGCAACAGGTCGCGCGCCGCCTCCAACGCCTCTTCGCGCGCCACCGCCCCGCGTCGCCGCTTCACCGGACCATTAGTTGACATTGATGTCAGTTAACTCCATCATCCTCTCGAAATCGAGGAGCAGAACCATGGCGAAATCCGCCACCCCCGCCGACCTCCAGATCAAGCCGCGCGACCTGCATATCGACCGCGAGGCTCCGACGCCACGCTGGTGGCTGAACGGCGACCCGTTCGGCACCGCCGTAATGAACGCGCTCAGCCTGACCTTCCCCGACGGCGAGCGGTTCTTCATCCAGTCGGTCAAGCGGTTCGCCAAGGACGCGCCCTCGGCCCTGGCCGCCGACATCCGAGCCTTCACAGTGCAAGAAGGCGCCCACACTCGCGAACACATGGCCTTCAACGCCATCACCGAACGCGCCGGCTACGACACCGCCGAGATCGAGGCCTATGTCACGGCGCGGCTCGACATCGCCCGCGCCCGTCCGGCCCTGGCCCAGCTGGCGGCGACCATGGCGCTGGAGCATTTCACCGCCGCCTTCGCCCATCGGCTGCTGGCCGATCCGGAGCTGCTGAAGGGCTCGCCCCACGACCTGGCCCGCCTGTGGCGCTGGCACTCCATCGAAGAGATCGAGCACAAGGGCGTGGCCTATGACGTCTTCCTGCACGCGACCCGAGACCTCAGTCCGCTGAAGCGCTGGCGCATCCGACGCTGGGCCATGTTCCTGACGACGCTGCTGTTCACCCGCACGGTGCGCGAGACGACCTTCATGCTGCTGAAACAGGATGGCATCGTCGGCTGGCGGGCGCGTCTGGGCCTGTTCCGCTGGCTGTGGCTGAAGCCGGGTCTGTATCGCCGGATGATCGGCGACTACCTGGCCTTCTACAAACCCGACTTCCACCCGTGGCAGGTCGACGACCGCGACCTGATCGCGGACGCGGAGGCCGGCCTGGCCCAACCCGCCTAATCGGGCCGCATCGCCCCTGTCCGTCATTCCGGGGCTGAGCGTAGCGAAGAACCCGGAAGCCAGGGGGTTCGCATCCGGCGTCGATGCATCAGACAAACCGCGTGCGGCCCTGGGTTCCGGGTTCGTCCTGCGGACGCCCCGGAATGACGGTGGTCTGCGTGTCGCGACGGAAATCTGCATCCTCGTGCGTTTAGGCTTCGGGGGACGGACGAGGAGAAGGCCATGGCTTCATCACCGACCGACGCCGCCGTCGCCCTGACGCGCCTGGGTCTCGGCGCCCGGCCTGGCGAGATCGACCGCGTCGCCGCCGATCCGCGCGGCTGGGCCATGGGCCAGATTCGGTCCCAGGGCGCGCCCGAGCCGTCCGGCCAGTTCGCCGACACCGCCGAACGCGTCGCCCAATATATCGACTATCAGAGCGACGCCGGTCTGGTCCGCCGCGATCGACGCGACGCCGCTCCCGGCATGCCGGACGCCGCCGATCCGCAAGCCGTCGCCCGGCGCGAGGCCCGTCAAACCGCCCGCCGCGACATCACCCAGGACACGGCGCAGGAGTTCCTGGCCCGCGCCCAGCTCGGCGCGACCACCGACGACGGCTTCGCCGAGCGCTGGGCCCTGTTCTGGTCGAACGCACTGACCGTCTCGGCCGCCAAGTTCGCCAGCGGCGCCTTCGTCGGCCAGTATGAGCGCGAGGCCATCCGTCCCCACGTCTTCGGCCGGTTCGAGGATCTGGTCCTGGCCGCCGAACAGCATCCCGCCATGCTGCTCTATCTGGATCAGGCCCGCTCGGTCGGCCCCGACAGCATGGCCGGCGCCCGCCGCAACGCCGGGCTGAACGAAAACCTGGCCCGCGAGATGATGGAGTTGCACACGGTCGGCGCCGACGGCGGCTATACGCAGGACGACGTGACCGAACTGGCCCGCGCCCTGACCGGCTGGTCCGTTCCCGCCGCCCGCGACCAGCGTCAGCCCGCTCGCCCTCAGCGAGCGCGCAGGATGGCCGCCCCGACCGAGCCCGGTCCCGACGGCTTCGTCTTCCGCGCCAATGTCCATGAACCGGGCGCCCGCACGGTGATGGGCAAGACCTATCCGGCGGCGGGCCTGGCCCAGGGTCAGGCCATTCTGCGTGACCTCGCCCGGCATCCAACGACGGCCATACGCCTATCGCGCCGTCTCGCCGCCCATTTCGTCGCCGACGATCCGTCGCCCGCTCTGGTCGCCCGACTGGAAGCGGCCTGGACCCGCTCCGGCGGCGATCTGGCCCAGGTCGCCCGCGCTCTGATCGACGCGCCCGAGACCTGGGCGCCCCAGCCCGCCAAGATCAAGACGCCCTACGACTTCATCGTCTCGACCCATCGCGCGCTGGGAACCCGGCCTCAGCGGATCCAGCCGTTACGCCAGGCCCTGCTCGACATGGGCCAGCCGCCGTTCGCGGCCCCGTCGCCCGAGGGCTGGCCCGACACGGCCGCCGACTGGGCCGGCCCCGACGCCCTGGTCAAGCGGCTGAACTGGTCGCGCACCGCCGCCGATCTGGCGCAGGCGAGCGATCCAAACGCGGTCGCCGAAGCCGCCCTCGGCCCGCGCCTCGGCGAACGCACCCGCCTCGCCGTCGCCCGCGCCGAAAGCCGGCCCGAGGCCCTCACCCTTCTGTTCATGTCGCCGGAGTTCCAACGCCGATGACCGCCCTCAATATCAACCGCCGCCATCTGCTGGCCGCCGCCTCCGCCGGGGTCGGCCTGGCCTTCGCCGGCCGCGTCGCCGCCCAGACCAACGGCCCTGCCAACAAGCTGGTCGTCGTCATCGCGCGCGGCGCCATGGACGGCCTGTCCGTCACCGTGCCTTACGCCGATCCGAACTACGTCCCCTTGCGCGGCGGTCTGGCCATCGCCGCGCCCGGCGAGGCGAACGGCGCCCTGGCCCTGAGCGAAGGCTTCGGCCTGCATCCGGCGCTCACGGGTTTGCACGACCTCTATGGTCAGGGTCAGATGCGGTTCGCCCCCGCCGTCGCCCTGCCCGTGCGCATCCGCTCGCACTTCGAGGCCCAGGACGTGCTGGAGAACGGCGGCGAAGGTCTGCGCCAACAGTCCGACGGCTGGCTGAACCGCGCCATCGTCGCGGCCGGCGGAACGTCGCTGAAGGGCCTGTCGATCGGCGCCCAGACCCCGCTGATCCTGCGCGGCGACGCGCCGGTGTCCAGCTGGGCGCCCGGTGGTCTGGTGCGCGACGGCGACCGCATCGCCTCCCTGCTTCAGGATCTCTATGTCGAGGATCCGATGCTGGGCCAGAACCTGGCGCGGGGTCTGGCGACCGAGCAGCTGGTCAGCATGGAGGGCGGCGACCAGCGCCTGCGCCGCAACGACGTCCAGGGCCTGGGCCAGGCCGTCGCCAAGCTGATGACCGGACCGGAGGGCGCCGACGTCGTCGCCGTCTCTCTGGACGGCTGGGACACCCACGCGGGCCAGAGGGCGCAACTTCAAACCCGCCTGACGGGTCTGGATCAACTGGTCACAGGCCTGAAGGACGGGCTGGGCGAGGCCTGGTCGCGCACCGCCGTCGTCGTCGCCACCGAGTTCGGCCGCACCGCGCGTGCCAATGGCACCCAAGGCACCGACCACGGCACCGGCTCGTCGCTGTTGCTGGCGGGCGGCGCGGTCAAGCGCGGCGGCCCCATCGGCGACTGGCCGACCCTGGCCGACAACCGCCTATTCGAGAACCGCGACCTGGCGCCGACCCTGGACATCCGTTCAGTGTTCAAGGGCGTGTTGCGCGATCACATGGGCCTGGACCGCGCCGCCCTGGACGCCCGCGTCTTCCCCGGCAGCGCCGCAGAGGCGCCCACGATGGATGGCCTGGTCTAGCCGTCACGCTTGCTTTTCGCGGCGCAACATCGCATCAGGACGCCATCACCTTGGACCCGGCCCTGTTCGCAGGCGACGGGTGGCTATCCCCGCCGCCGATCCGCTGGGAAACCGAGCCGCCTTGCAACCGAACCATCGGGCGCGGCTCATCCAGATGAAATCCTGACATGTCCATCATCGCCTCCGCGCGCCAGCAATGGCTCGCCAATCCTCGCCGCGATCTTCTGGCGGGGACCGTCGTGGCCTTGGCCCTGATCCCCGAAGCCATCGCCTTTTCCATCATCGCCGGCGTCGATCCCGCCGTCGGCCTCTACGCCAGCGTGGTCATCGCCGTGACCATCGCCTTCGTCGGCGGGCGGCCGGCCATGATCTCGGCCGCGACCGGCGCCATGGCCCTGCTGATGGTCACGCTCGTGCGCGACCACGGGCTGGAATATCTCTTCGCCGCCTCGCTGCTCTGCGGCGTGTTCCAGATTGTCATCGGCCTGCTGAAGCTGGGCCGCTACATCAAGTTCGTCAGCCGCAGCGTCATGACCGGCTTCGTCAACTCGCTGGCCATCCTGATCTTCCTGGCCCAGATGCCTGAGCTGATCGGCCAGGGCTGGATCACCTACGCCCTTGTCGCGGCGGCCCTGGTCGTCATCTACGGCTTTCCGCGCCTCACCAAGGCCGTGCCCTCGCCCCTGGTCGCCATCGTGGCCATCAGCGCCCTGGTGATCGTGCTGAAGCTGGATGTGCGCACCGTCGGCGACATGGGCCAGATGCCGACCAGCCTGCCGATGTTCCATCTGCCCGCCGTCCCCCTGACGTGGGAGACGCTGGTCATCATCGCCCCGATTTCGGCGACCCTGGCCTTCGTCGGCCTGCTGGAAAGCCTGCTGACCGCCAACTTGATTGACGACATCACCGACACCCCGTCGGACAAGGATCGCGAGACGCGCGGCCAAGGGATCGCCAACATCCTGTCGCCCCTGTTCGGAGGCATGGCGGGTTGCGCCATGATCGGCCAGTCGATGATCAACGTCACCTCCGGCGCACGCGGGCGTCTGTCCACATTGTGGGCCGGCCTGTTCCTGCTGTTTTTGATGCTGGCGCTTCAGACCTGGGTCGCCCAAATCCCAATGGCGGCCCTGGTCGCCGTCATGATCATGGTCTCGATCGGCACCTTCGACTGGTCATCGGTGGTGAAGCTGCGCTCCACTCCGCTTCAGTCGTCCATCGTCATGATCGCCACCACCGTGACGGTCGTCGCCACCCACGACCTTTCAAAGGGTGTCATCCTGGGCGTGCTGCTGTCGGCGATCTTCTTCATGCGCAAGGTCGGCAAGACCATCGCCGTGACCGAGGTTCCAACGCCGGAACCGGGCGTCCTGCGCTACCACGTCTCAGGCCAGCTATTCTTCGCCTCGGCTGATCTGTTCGCCGCCAGCTTCGAGCATCACGGCCATCCCACACGTGTCGAGATCGATCTCAGCGACGCGCATCTGTGGGATCTGACCGGCGTCGCCGCCGTGGACAAGGTCGTCTTCCGCTACCGCCGCCAGGGCGCAGACGTGCAGGTCTTGGGCATGAACGACGCCGCCCGCACCCTGGTCACGCGGGTGGGGCGGTTCGAGAAGATGCATCTGCCGGACGGCGCTGGCGCGCATTGAGCCGTCAGGCGGCGTTTGAGGTCGGTTCGAGGTCGGGCTTGGGCATCTTGCAGATGCGGTTCAGGTCGGCCCGGATAGAGCTGCCCTGGAAATGCGAGATTTCGGCTCCCGAATAGCCCTCGCCCGACAGCGCCTTGACGACATCGCCGGTGTTCAAACAATCGTTGGTCCGAGCGAGCTGGTAGGCGCGCTCCACGACGTGGGTGCGGTTCATGTTGGAAGCCTTTCGTGCCTTCCAACAACGTGCGCCAAGCTAAACCGTTCCCATTATTGGATTTTCGGCCCGCCCGGCCCGCGCTTGCATCTGTCATGAATATCTGCGCACATAGAGCTCGTCGATCTCTCTGCGTAACGCCCACTCTCTCTGCGAACGCACGAGTCAAGGCCGCTCCCATTCAGACCCGACAGGCCGCAGGGACGTTCCCTCGGTCAATTTCTAACGGAGGTCTCAAAATGGCTACCGGCACTGTCAAATGGTTCAACCCGACCAAGGGTTACGGCTTCATCCAACCCGACGACGGCGGCAAGGACGTCTTCGTCCACATCTCGGCCGTCGAAGGCGCTGGCCTGCGCGGCCTGGATGAAAACCAGAAGGTTTCCTACGAGCTGGAACGCGACAAGCGTTCGGGCAAGGAATCGGCTGGCCAGCTGCAAACCATCGGCTGATTTCAGCGTCATAGCTGATCTGGCGACGGCGGCTCCTCACGGAGCCGCCGTTTTCAATTGGGGCTCAGCCTATCGCCCGAAGCAGGTCCGCTCGATGAAGTCCTGCGCGGCGGCCGAGGCTTCTGAGGGATTGTGCCCACCGTCGAACTCGAGAGCCGCGAACGGCGCCTTGGCCACGCGCAGGGCCTCAACCAGCGGCGCATAGTGGTCAGCGAAAGGCGCGGCCGGATCCTTACGGCCGCCCGCGACGAAGATCGGACGGTCCGCCAGATCGGGCGCGCGTTGGACCAGACCGGAAACGGCGGCGTCGCGCGTGATGGCGTTCATGAAGCCGTCCACGCCTTCAGGGCCGAAACGGGTCGTCTCGGGTTCTGCGGCGAAACTGTCCAGATCCGTCTTCCAGGCCACACGATAGTCCGCATCCGTGCCCCAGCGTGCGCCGATCACGCCCATGTCGGCCGGAACCAGAGCCACGGCGCAGCGCACGCCGTGATCCGCCGCCGCCGTCTGCAACGCCACCCAGCCGCCATAGCTGACGCCGATCACGCCGATCTTCGAGGCGTCCGCTCCGCTGGCCGGATCGGTCTTCAGCCAGGCCACGGCCGCCGCCCCATCCTCGCGCGAATGCTGAAGGCTGATCGTCCCGCCGGACGTTCCCGTGCCGCGATACTGCGGCAGCAGCACGCTATAGCCCGCCTTCTGAAGATCCAGTGCGATGCGTGGGATGTTGGGCCCGGCGGGGAAACCGTTGAACAGGACGACGGCTGGACGCGCGCCCTCTCCGACCCCTTGCAGCAGCCGCGCCGACATCGTCGCATCGCCCGACGGAATGGACACCTCGCGAGGCGCTTCCTGCGCGAGGACCAGGCCCGGCAGCAGCGCGGCGCCCAGCGCGATCATCAAAGCCTTCATGTCATCTCGTCCCGTGTTCGGCCCCATTTCGCGGATGCGAAGCGCAAGCCCTCACGGCTCTAGTGACATGTCACACTCAACGGCACAGCTTACCGTTCGCTCGTGACAGGGATTTCACGGATCGGTTGAGGCGGCGGCCTCACGCCTTCGTTTTGTCGATCCAGGCGGCGAAGGCGTCGGTGAAGCTTTTCAGGAAGGTCTTGGTGTCGTCCTTCTTCAGCTTGCCGTTCTCGTCCAGCAGGTCCGCGACATTGCCGATATAGGCCTCGGGCTGCTGCATCGTCGGCATGTTCAGGAACACAAGCGGCTGGCGCAGGTGGTGGTTGGCGCCGAACGCCGCGACGGCGCCGGGCGAGACGCTGACGATGGCGGCGGGCTTGCCCTGCCAGATGCTGTGACCATAGGGGCGCGAGCCGACGTCCAGAGCGTTCTTCAGCGCGCCGGGAATGGAGCGATTGTATTCGGGCGTGACGAACAGCACCGCCTCGGTCGTCGCCACCTCTTCGCGGAACCGCTCCCAGGCGGGCGGCGGGTTGTCGGTTTCCAGATCGGGGTCATAGAGCGGCAGGTCGCCGATCTCGACCGGCTCGATCTCCAGTCCCGGCTCAGCCAGCGCCTTCAGCTCCATGCCGATGGCGCGCGAATAGGAGCCCTTTCGCAGGCTGCCGACGATCAGGGCGACGCGGACGGTCATGGTGGTCTCCGGGCTGGACGGGTTCAAGCGCCAGCATAACCGATCCCGGCGGTCGGATGTTCCGTTCAACCCGCCCAGCCTTTCACCTGCGCACAATGCAGGAATTGCAACGCGCTGTTACGGGTGGATTGCAGACACACCTAGTTTCGGCCAGCATCATAGGATGCAACGGACATCTGGGCAGGTGATCAGTGGATGGGCGGCGGTTCTGCTGATGCCGATCGCTATCCCGCTTGCCTTTGCTGCGTCGCTTTGGCCTGGCAAGAAGACAGTTGACCGCGCACCTGAGGAAGTCGCTGGCTTCTTACAGGACTTCCTCGATGGGACCGGAGGAGACTGGGACTGGGACGAATTTACGCGCGTCCCAATCAGTGACCCGTTTTTGGATGTGGTGCGCCAGAAGGCTTCAACGCTAGATCCCCGCATAGACGATGTTGAGGCAACTCTCAGCAAGCTTTTGGAGCAGGTTCGAGCAAGGTAGGGCACGACCGCAATGGGTCGTGAAGAGAAGTTTGCCCCCGTCCCCTGCCCGGACTTTCAGATGGCTACCGCTAGAAATCGTCTGTCGCGGTGAGCGCCCGCCCAAGGCCGAAGGAAGCTAGCAAAGAAGAGCCTGAAATCTACCCCGCAAACAGGGCCGCCACGAACGCTTCGCCCGCCGATGCGGCCGACTTCGGGCCTAGGACGGCGCTGGCCGCCTGGCCAGAGGCCAACACCCGGCCGCCGACCGCGCGAACGTCCTCGATCGTCTGGGCTTCCAGTTGTTCGGTCATCGACAGGCTGGAGCGCGGGGCGCCGAAGATCAGGGTCTGGGCCGCGTTGCGCCCGGCCCGGCTCATCGGATTTTCGTCCGACATCCACAGGCCCGCCTTCATCACCGCCTTGGCCCGCGACAGCTCCTTTTCGGTAGGCCCAACCTCGGCCAGGGCCCGCACCTCGGCCGCCGAGACCTCGGCCAGTTCTTTCGCCCGATCCGCCGCCGCCCCGGCGTAGATGCCCAGCACGCCCGTATCCTCATACGGCTCCTGATAGGCGTCGATGGCGTAGGCCAGGCCCCGCTCCTCGCGCGCGCTCTGGAACAGGCGCGAGGCCATGCCGCCGCCCAGAATCTCGCCGAACAGCCGCATGGCCGAAAGCGCCGGATCGGTCGCGGATAGGGCCGGCAACTGGAACACCAGATTGGCCTGTTCGATCTTGCGCTTCAGCTTCGCATGGCCCCCGACGAAGGCGGCCGGCGCGGGCGCATCGGCCGGCGTCGCCACCGCATCGCCGAACCAGCGCTCGGCCAGGGCCAGCAGTTCGGTCTCGTCCACTGCGCCTGAGACCGACACCACCATCCGGTCGGGCGAATACAGCCGCGCACGCCACGCCTCGACCAACGCCTTGTCGGCCGGCTTCAGGCTCGCGACCGAGCCCAGGATCGGACGGCCCAGCGGTTGTTTGGCGAAGGCGCGCGTCTGGACCATCTCGAACACATGGTCGTCGGGCGTGTCGAAGGCCTCGGCGATCTCCTGGGCCACCACGTCCTTTTCGCGCTCGATCTCGGCAGGATCGAGGGTCGGGCGGAACACCAGGTCCGACAGCACCTGCATCGCCAGCGGCAGCGAGCCGTCCAGCCCCCGCACCTCGAAACTGGTCCGCTCGTATCCGGTGGAGGCGTTGATCGTGCCGCCCTCGGCCTCGATCCGCTCGACGATCTCGCGCGCGGCCATGTCCCCGGCGCCCTTGAACACGAGATGCTCCAGCAGGTGCGACCAGCCGGACCGATCTAGCGGCTCCCACCGCGCCCCGCCCTTGACGGTGACGACGACGGCCAGGGTCTTCAGCCCCGGCATCGGATCGCAGATGACGCGAACGCCGTTGGACAGGGTGTGCAGGGAAGTCAGGACTTTAGTCTTTCCTATCGCCGCGCACGCGAGGCGCGGCTGCTTGAGGACCGTCTTTCTTGATGCGACGGCGAAGCAGGGCCACATAGAAACCCGCAAGCGCGATCGCCAGTCCGAACCACGTCAGGGCGTATCCGAAATGGTTGTTGGAAAAGGCCGCAGGCGGCGCGGACGGCCTGAGCGCCGGGAATTCGGGATTGACGGCGGTGATGGCGAACACGGCCTCGGGCCGGACCGGCCCCGTGACGTTCAGCGCCTTGGCCATCGCCGCCGTGTCGCGGGCGTAGAAGCGGCCGTCGCGCGGCGCCGGGCTCATGGCGCCGGGCTTGTCGAAGGTGCGGAACTCACCGACCATCACCAGCGGCAAGGTGGTTTCGAGCACGCGCGGACGCGCCGTCACGCCGTCGCCGACAAAGCCGCGATCGACCAGCAGGGTGAAATCCGCCCCCGCCGGCTTGCACGCCGAGATCAGCCGCACCCCGGCCTCGCCGTCATGAATGCTCTGAAGCTCGACAAAGGGCGCGCTGGCCAAGCCCTGACAGACGATCAGCGCCTTCCTGAACTCCAGATCGCCCCCATTCCTTGTCTCGGCCAACACCTGCTCCAGCGGCGCCGGCGGTTTCGCCGCCGCCGCATCGGCCGCCGCGATCAGCCCTTCCTTCCACTTCAGCCGCTCGACCTGCCACACGCCCAGCCCGATCAGCAGGATCAGGGCCAGCACCGTCAGCACGGTCAGGATCCAGGGGAATCGCTTCATCGCTGATTCCGATATTGCCGCCCGATCATCAGCCCCCGCCCCGGCCGCATAAGGGCCAGCGACAGGGCGACCACCAGCGGCAGCCAGACGATCAGATGCACCCACATGGGCGGATGGTATTTGATTTCCACGAACAGGGCCGAGAAGCCGACGATGAAGCCGGCGATCTGCATGATGAAGCTGGCGGGGCCGTCGCCCGTCTGGATGGTGGAATAGTCCAGACCGCAGGCCGTGCAGCCGGGCGCCACCTTCAGAAAGCCCGCGAACAACGCACCCTGGCCACACCGGGGACAACGCCCCCGCAGCGCCCAGCGAACCGGCGTATCGGAAACGACGACGGCGCGGGACGATTCCTCGTCCCGCGCCGCTGCGATGTCTTCAGGGCCGTCTTGGATCAACCGAAGACGACATAGACGAAGGCGAAGAGGAACAGCCAGACCACGTCCACGAAGTGCCAGTACCAGGCCGCCGCCTCGAAGCCGAAATGCTTCTGCGGGGTGAAGTCGCCCTTCAGCAGGCGGATCAGGCAGACCGCCAGGAAGATGGTGCCGATCAGGACGTGGAAGCCGTGGAAGCCCGTCGCCATGAAGAAGATCGAGCCGTACAGGCCCGAGTTCACGGCCTCTTCGTTGAAGAACAGCTTCTCGTGCAGGATGTGGTTGTACTCATAGGCTTGGACGCAGGTGAACAGCACGCCCAGGGCCACAGTGATGATCAGGGCGATCTTGGCGCCCTTGCGGTCGCCGACCTGGATCGCGTGGTGGGCCCAGGTGACGGTGCAGCCCGAGAGCAGCAGGGTCACGGTGTTCAACAGCGGCAGCTGCCACGGCGACAGAACCTCGACGCCCTTCGGCGGCCAGGTCGACCAGGCCTTGGCGGTGTCGGCCCAGGTGCCGACTTCCGGCGTCAGGGCGCGCGATTCATGGAACAGGGCCATGTCGAAGAACATCCAGAAGAAGGCGACGAAGAACATCACCTCCGACGCGATGAACAGGATCATGCCGTAGCGCAGGCCCAGCGACACGACCGGCGTATGGTCGCCCGCCTTGGATTCCTTGATGACGTCCGCCCACCAGCAGAAGGCCGAGATCAGCACGCCGGCCAGACCGGCGAAGAAGACGCCCGGCTTGCCTTCGGCCAGGAAGTTGGCGGCGATCGGGCCGCCGTCCGCCGGGGCCAGACCCTTCATCCAGATCACCGCCCCGATGAACATGATGGTCGCAGCGACCGACGACACCAGCGGCCAGGGGCTGGGCGCCACCAGGTGGTAGTCGTGCTGCGGAGTGGCGTGGGCGTCAGCCATGAATCGCGTCTCTTCGTCGGCCAGAGTCGGTTGTTATAGCGGCTATAGCCTTCGATTTTCCCCGACGCCAGAGCCACGCCGTCTTTCCGCCTTGTTCAAGGCTCTGAACGCCTTGGCCGAAAAGGCCGACAGCGGCTGGGGAAGGTCGTCCAGAGCGAACCAGCCGATCTCCGACAGCTTGTCCGGCTCGGTCAGCGTCGGCCCGCCGGTGAAGTCCCGGGTGACATAGATCAGCGACACCCAATGCTGGCCGTCGGCCGGAATGATCTCTTCGGCCAGGCACAGGAAATCGACCGCGCCGATCGTCAGCCCGCTCTCCTCCTCGGCCTCGCGCCGCGCGGCGTCGATGGAGCGCTCCATCAGGTCGACCTTGCCGCCGACGATGTTCCAGAACCCGGCCTCGGGCGCCTTCAGCCGCTTGCACAGCAAGACCCGCCCGTCGGCGCGCTGGATCACCACGCCGCAGCCGACGCCGGGAAAGTCCACGCCCGGCTTCGAAGTCACCCCTCGGGCGCGTCCACGGACGGATAGAAGGTGTAGCTCAGGGTGATGTCGCGCGCGCCCTTGGCCTCACGGTCCGTGGCCAGTTCCGGGGCGATGAAATACTGGACCGGGAACTGGCGCGTCTCGCCCGCCGCCAGCGTCTGGTCGGTGAAGCAGAAACATTGCAGCTTCTGGAAATACGGCCCCGTCTGCTCGGGCGAGACATTGTAGCTGGCGCGCACCTGGATCGGCTTGTCCGAGGTGTTGGTCACGTCGAAATAGGCCAGGCCCGTCTCGCCGATCCGCACCCGCTGGGTCGACTGTTCGGCGCGGAAGGTCATCGGCACGCCGCGCACATTGGTGTCGAACCGCACCATGACCGTCTCGTCCAGCACGGTGTCGGAGGCCTTATCCGCCTTCATCGTCGTGCCGCCAAAACCCGTGACCTGACAGAACATTCGATAGAGCGGCACCGCCGCAAACGCCGCCCCGGTCATGCCCATCACGCCGAAGACGCAGATGATGGCGATCAGATTCTTGCGGCCCGCCTTCATGGCTGGGAGGTCTCCACCGCCGTGGCCAGCGCGCGCTCGGCCGCCTGGTTCTGTTGCAGGCGCAGCACCGTGGTGGCGAAGACCAGCACGATGAAGGCCACAAGCGCCGAGGCGATCCAGACGTTGCGACGCTTGCGCGCGCGAAGTTCCTCAGGCGTCAGACGCATGGTGTTACGCTCCCAGACCGGACAGGGCCTCGACCAGCAGCGCCGAGAACAGCGCCATCAGATAGAGGATGGAAAAGGCGAACAGGTCCCGCGCCGGTTTGGCCTGGACCTTGACGTCATACAATGCGGCCTCGCGTCCTACGGCCTCGGCCTTGTCCGGCTCGTCGCCGGCGCGCGAGCGATAAAGACGCACTGCCAGTCCGAGGAAACCCAGGCCGCCCGCGACCGACACGACCAGATAGATGATCCCGCCCAGGCCCGCGAAGGCCGGGGCGATGGCGACCGGCACGAAGACCAGGGTGTAGAGCAGGATCTGCAACCGCGTGGACTTGGCGCCCTTGGCCACCGGCATCATCGGAATGCCCGCCTTGGCGTAATCGCCGGCCGAATACAGCGCCAGCGCCCAGCTGTGCGGCGGGGTCCACAGGAAGATGATGAGAAACAGCAACCACGCCTGCCACGGCGCATGACCCGTCGCCGCCGCCCAGCCGATCACGGGCGGGAAGGCGCCCGCCGCGCCGCCGATGACGATGTTCTGGGGCGTCCGGCGCTTAAGCAGCAAGGTGTAGAAACCGGCGTAATAGACGATGGTCACGGCCAGCAGACCCGCCGCCAGCCAGTTTGCGTTCATCCCCAGCAGCATGACCGAGAACAGGCTCAGGATGACGCCGAAGGCCATGGCGTCGTTCTTGCGCACACGCCCCGCCGCCACCGGCCGGCCGCGCGTGCGCCGCATCAGGGCGTCGGTCTCGCCTTCCAGCGCCATGTTCAGCGCCCCGGCCGCCCCGGCCCCCACGGCGATGCACAGGATGGCGATGGCCGCGACCAGCGGATTGACCGATCCCGGCGCGACGATCAGCCCGGTCGCGGCCGTGAACACCACCAGCGACATCACGCGCGGCTTCAACAGCTGGAAGAAATCCTCCGGCTGGGCGGTCGAGAGAACGGGGCGGGTCTGAACTTCGGTCATCTGTGGGGGCCGCATAGCATACCCAAACGAAGAAGGCCGCCCCTTCCGACGGAAAGAGCGGCCTTCAATTTCATAGCGCTGGAAAGGCTTAGTGCTCTTCCGCCTTGATGACCGGCAGTTCGTTGAACTGGTGGGCCGGGGGCGGCGAGGACAGGGTCCACTCCAGGGTCGTGGCGCCTTCACCCCACGGGTTGGCGACGCCCGGACGACGACGGATCGCCGCCTCGGCCAGCATGATCAGGAAGACGATCACGCCGACGACGGTGACGGCATAGCCGATCGACGAAACGTGGTTCCAAAGGGTGAAGGCTTCCGGATAGTCGATGTAGCGACGCGGCATGCCCTGCAGACCCAGGAAGTGCTGCGGGAAGAACACCAGGTTCACGCCCACGAACATGATCCAGAAGTGGGTGGCGCCCAGAAACTCGTTGTACTTCACCCCGAACATCTTCTCGAACCAGTAGTAGAAGCCCGCGAAGATCGCGAAGACGGCGCCCAGCGACAGCACATAGTGGAAGTGCGCCACCACGTAATAGGTGTCGTGCAGGCTGTAATCGATGCCGGCGTTCGACAGGACCACGCCGGTCACGCCGCCGACGGTGAAGAGGAAAATGAAGCCGATCGCCCACAGCATGGGCGTCTTGAAGCTGATGGAGCCGCCCCACATGGTGGCGATCCAGCTGAAGATCTTCACGCCCGTCGGCACCGCGATGATCATGGTGGCGGCGATGAAATAGGCGCGCAGATTGATGCTCATGCCGACCGTGTACATGTGGTGGGCCCACACGATGAAGCCGACGAAGCCGATGGCCACCATGGCGTAGGCCATGGCCAGATAACCGAACACCGGCTTGCGGCTGAAGGTCGAGACGATGTGGCTGATGATGCCGAAGCCCGGCAGGATCAGGATGTACACTTCCGGGTGACCGAAGAACCAGAACAGATGCTGGTACATGATCGGGTCGCCGCCGCCGGCGGGATCGAAGAAGTGGGTGTTAAAGTTGCGGTCCGTCAGCAGCATGGTGATGGCGCCGGCCAGCACGGGCAGCGACAGCAGCAGCAGGAAGGCGGTGATCAGCACCGACCAGGCGAACAGCGGCATCCGGTGAAGTGTCATGCCCGGCGCGCGCATGTTCAGGATGGTGGTGATGAAGTTGATCGCGCCCAGGATCGAGCTGGCGCCCGCGACGTGCAGGGCGAAGATGGCCAAGTCGAAGGCGGGGCCGACGTGGCCCGTGGTCGACAGCGGCGGATAGGCCGTCCAGCCCCCGCCGAAGCCCTTGCCCGGTCCGCCGTCGGTGAACATCGACAGGATCAGCAGGCACCAGGCGGCGACCAGCAGCCAGAACGAGATGTTGTTCATGCGCGGGAAGGCCATGTCCGGCGCGCCGATCATGATCGGCACGAACCAGTTGCCGAAGCCGCCGATCATGGCGGGCATGACCATGAAGAAGATCATGATCAGGGCGTGGGCCGTCACGACGGCGTTATAGCCGTGCTTGGACTGCTCCACGAGACCCAGCAGCTGGATCGACGAGCCTTCCTTGAAGATCTGGATGCCCGGCTCGGCCAGTTCCCAGCGGATCAGCCCCGACAAGGCGCCGCCCACGATGCCCGCCATGATGGCGAACATCAGATACAGGGTGCCGATGTCCTTGTGGTTGGTGGACAGGAACCAGCGGGTGAAGAAGCCCAGCTTGTGGTCGTGATGGTGGTCGTCGTGAGCGTGACCGATGTGGGTCGCGTCGCGGGTTACGGTAGCGTCAGCCATGTGTCTCTGTTCGCCTCTTACTGGGCGGCCGGCGCGGCGGACGCCGCGGCGGGAACGGGTTGGTCGGCGGTGGCGCCGACGGGGGCGGCGACCGGGGTCGCGGCGTCGGCGGCGGGCGCAGGCGCGGCAGCGGCCGGAGCGGCGGCTGCGGCGGGCGCGGCGACCTTGGGCGTCATCGAGCCGCCCTTGGAGGCGATCCACTGTTCGAACTGGGCCTGGGTCACGACCCGGATCTCCAGCGGCATGAAGGCGTGGTCGACGCCGCACAGTTCCGAGCACTGGCCATAGAAGACGCCGGTGCGCTCGGCCTTGAACCAGGTGGTGTTGATGCGGCCGGGAACGGCGTCGGTCTTCAGGCCGAACGCCGGCAGGGCGACCGCGTGGATGACGTCCGAGGCGGTGATGACCAGCTGCACCGTCTTGCCGACCGGCACGACCATCGGCTCGGTCGCGGCCAGGCGATAGGGCACGCCCTTGGCCTTGGCTTCCTCTTCCGGGAGCATGTTGGAGATGTATTCCGCGACGCCCTGGTCCGGATACTCATAGGCCCAGTTCCACTGGTTGCCGGTCACCTTCACCGTCACGTCCGGCGACGGCATGTCGTGATAGGCGAACAGCAGGCGGAACGAGAACAGAGAGATGAAGACCAGGATCAGCACCGGCAGCACGGTCCAGATGATCTCGATCGTGGTGTTGTGGCTCCAGCGCGCGGGCGTCGGATTGGCCTTCTTGTTGTAGCGGAACACGATCCACGCCAGCAGGCCCAGCACCAGCAGGGTGATGGCCGTGATGATCGGCATCAGGATCACGTCGTGGAAGAAGTGCGCATCATGCTTCAGCGGCGACGCCGCCGGTTGCAGCGTGATGCCGCCCGGGGTCGGCTGACCCATCAGGTCCTGCGCCCACGTCGGCGCCGCAGCGAACATCGCCAGTCCGGCGCCCAGAACGATGGAGGACGCGCAAGTCGCGGCCTTCCTCAACGTCCCTTGGGCTCGCTTGCCCATCCCCATATGAGACTTCCCCATAAAACCGTTATGCAGCAGATACTTGCGAATGGCTCGCAAGAGATCACGCTGGCGCGATTCCCACGCCCGGCGTTCTCGGTCACCTATCGGATCGCTTTCGGCTTGCCAAGCGATCAACGGCGCTCAGGCCGCAAAGCCGCCTTCAGCCGGCCTCGATTAAATCGCTGTCATGTTTCGATAGCTACCTTGCGTCACAAGATACCTTGTCGTAGTCAGTGGTCATCAACGGGAGAGCCGAGGTGCCAGAAACTATCGAGATACAGCTGAAGAAAGGAGTGCTGGGGCTTTGCGTCCTGGCCCTTCTGAACCGGGCGGACAGCTACGCCTACGAGATCGCCAGCCGCCTGTCGGACGCGATCGATATGGGGGAAGGCACGATCTACCCCCTGATGCGCCGCATGCAGTCCGAAGGACAGGTCGAGACCTATCTGGTCGAATCCTCCGCCGGGCCGTCACGCAAATACTACCGACTGACCGAAGCGGGCCGGGGGGCCCTCGCCGCCCAGACTGCCGAATGGTCCGCCTTCACCAAGGCCGTCGACGCCATCGTGGCGAAAGACGCCGATCAGGGAGCCGCTCAATGACGCGCGCCGAATTCATCGATCGTTTGAAGGAAGGCCTCGTCGGCCTGCCGACCACGACCGCCAACGACATCATCGCCGACTATCAGACCCACTTCGACGACGGCATCGCCGCCGGCCGCACCGAGGCCGAGGTGGCCTCCGCGCTCGGCGATCCGGTCCGCCTGGCTCGCGAACTGAAGGCCGAGGCCGGCATCCAGCGCTGGCATCAGGAGAAGAACCCCTCCGCCGCCGCCGGCGCCGTCTTCGCGGTCCTGGGCCTGGGGGCGCTGGACATCCTGATCCTCCTGCCCCTGCTGATGGGCGTGATCGGGACCGTGTTCGGCTTCTTCATCGCCGCCATCGGACTGTTCATCGCAGGCGGCGTGATCATGGTCGCCGGCCCCTTCGCCGGCTTCCCCGGCGGGCCGTTCGCGGCGATCCTGATGGGGCTGGGCCTGATGGCCGGCGCCGTCTTCATCGGCGCCCTGCTGACCATCTTCACCATCTGGCTGGTCAACGGCGTCGTCTGGTTCGCCCGCCTGCACTACCGCCTGCTGAAGCCGGCGCTTGAGCCGACCAGCGTTCAATCCACCTCGACCTCGGGAGCTTCGGCATGATCCGCACCCTGTTCATCATCGCCGGCGCCGCCCTGGTGCTGTGCCTGGTCACCGTCGGCGGCGCGCTGGCGATCGGCGGCCACGACCTCCAGCGCCACGGCTGGGCCTGGACCATCAAGGACCACGACGGCGAGACCATCCGCTTCGAGCGGGTCAAGGGCGGCGGGACCGACGACCTTGGTCCCTTCACCACCCGCACCCTGCCTTGGACCGGAGGCGAGACCCTGACCGTCGATTCCAGCATCGACGTCGACTATGTGCAGGGCGACGCCAACACCGTCGTCATCACCGGGCCCAAGGGTCTGACCGACCGGGTCCGCCTGGTCGACGGCCGCCTCGATCTGGGCGACGGCGACGAGCGGGTCGTGTTCGGCTGGGACAACGACGGCTTCTCCGCCCGCTCCGAGCGCGACGAACTGAAGGTCGTCATCACCGCGCCCAAGGTGAACCGCTTCAACGCCAAGGGCTCGGGCGACCTGCAGATCACCGGCTATGACCAACCTTCGCTGGCGCTCGACATCGCCAGCTCGGCCGAGGTCACCGTCTCGGGCCGCACCGACGAGCTGAAGCTGGACATCGCCGGCTCGGGCGATGCGTCCCTCGGCGACCTGGCGACCCGTGACGCCTGGGTGGACATCGCCGGATCCGGCGACGCCCGCATCGCCCCGACCGGCGACGTCAAGGTCGCCATCGCCGGCTCCGGCGACGTGGCCCTGGCCACCCGCCCCGCCAACCTGAACAGCACCGTCTCCGGCTCCGGCGACGTCTATCAGGACTGACGGTTGCGCTGATAACCAAAAGAGAAGGGGCTGGATCATCCAGCCCCTTTTTCTATGCGCCACCATCCGAAACAGAGCGCGGCGCCTTCACCGCTCGGCCCCTACGCGCTAAGTCGGCCGCATGACTTTCGCTCCCCTCCCCGACGCCGGCGCCAACTGGGTCGATCGGCACGCGCCGGAGGGGCTGAAGCCGTGGTTGAAGCTGGGGCGGTTCGATCGGCCCATCGGCATCTGGCTGCTGCTGTTGCCCGGCTGGCAAGGGATCGCCCTGGCCCTGGCGCAGTATCGGCAGGCGCCGGGTCTCTATGATCTGTGGCTGTTCGTTGGTTTCGGCATCGGCGCCTGCCTGATGCGAGCGGCGGGATGCGCCTTCAACGACATCGTCGATCGGGATTTCGACGCCCAGGTCGCCCGCACCGCCCAGAGACCCATCCCGTCCGGCCGCATCTCGGTCAAACAGGCCTGGGCCTTCGTCGTCGCGTGCAGCCTGATCAGCCTTTTGGTCCTACTCACCCTGCCGACCGTCGCCATCGGGCTGGGAGTCGGGTCGCTGGGCCTGGTCGCGGCCTATCCCTTCATGAAGCGGATCACCTGGTGGCCCCAGGCCTGGCTGGGCCTGACCTTCAACTGGGGCGCCCTGATGGGGTTCGCCGCTGCGCTGCCCTTGGCGGCGGCCGCCTTGCTGCTGCCCGCCGATCTCGCCGGCGAGTTCCGGCCCTTTCTGTGGTCCCCGGCCAGCGACAGCGGCCATGCGATCGCCTTCGCCTGGCAGGCCTATCTTCCCGCCATCCTGCTGTGGATTGGCGGCGTCTTCTGGACCCTGGGCTACGACACCATCTACGCCCTGCAAGACATCGAGGACGACGCCATGATCGGGGTGAAATCCTCGGCCCGTCGCCTGGCCTCGGCCGTGCGGCCGGGCGTAGCGGTCTTCTATGGCCTGACCGTAATCCTTGCCGTCTTGACCGGCTTCGCCGCGGGACTTGGGCCGCTGTTCGGGCTCTGTCTGGTGATCTACGCCGTCCATCTGGCGTGTCAGGTCATCCGGCTGGACCGCAACGACGGCGCCCTGGCGCTGAAACTTTTCAAGTCCAATCGCGAGGCCGGTCTGATCCTGCTGGCCGCCATCGCTCTTGGCTCAATCTCCCTGTGATCCCCCCGATGATGGAGTTTCCCATGTCGCGCACCGCCCGCATCCTGCTGTTATCCGCCGCTGTCGCCGCCACTTTGGCCGCCTGCCAGCGCAAGGAAGACAAGGCCCCGGCCCCGGCGCCGGCCAAGCCTGCGCCGGCCGCAGTCGCTGCACCCGCGTCGAACACCCCCGTCGGCTATGACAGCAAGACCCCCTATGCCGCCGTCAAACTGACCCTGCCCCAGGCCATCAAGACCACGCCCGCCCTGCACGCCGCCCTCTACGCCGACACGGTGCGCGACCTGAAGCAGTTCGAGGAAGGCGCCCAGGCCGATCTCAGCGAAGCCGGCGGCGGCCCGAACCCTTACGAAAAGACCATCGCCTTCGCGCCGGGCGCCGAGACCGGCAAACTGGTCAGCCTGGCCCGCACCGATTTCGAGTTCACCGGCGGCGCTCATCCCAACACCAGTTTCGACGCCGTGATCTGGGACAAGACGACCAACAAGCGGCTGGGCTTCGCCGACCTGTTCCGGCCGGGCGCCGACCTGTCGGTTCTGGACAAGGCCCTGTGCGTCGCCGCCAACGCCGCCAAACAGGCCCGCTCGCCCGGCTCTGAAACCGCGACCCTGGACGGTAAGATGTGGACCTGCCCCAAGGCCGTCTCCACCCCCTTCGTCCTGACGCCGGGCACGACGCCGGGCAAGGCGGGCGGCATGACCTTCCTGATGGGGCCCTATCAGATCGGCCCTTATTCGGACGGCCCCTACTGGATCGCCCTGCCCCAATCGGCCTTCCGCGCCCTGCTCAGCCCCGCCTACGCCGACCAGTTCGACGGCGCACCCGCCAAGGCCGGCGACGTAACGCCGAAGAACGGCTGAACCAATCCTCCCCCGCCTGCGGGGGAGGATCTTTAGGGCTCACTTCGCCAGAAACGCATCCACCAGCCCGGCGAACCGCGCCGGCTGATCGGCCATGATGAAATGCCGCGATCCATCGACGCGGATCAGGCTCACGCCGGGCAAGGTCGCATACTCCCGCGTCCACATCGCATCGGCCACCGCCGCCGGCGCCCCGCCGTCGGCATCGGCAGCGTAAAGCGCCGTCACCGGCGTCGTCATGGTCGCCAGCCCCGGCCGCGCATCGGTGGTCATCACATCCTTGATCGCCGCCGCCATCGCGTGTCGGTCGCCCGCCATGGACCAGGCGACGATGTCCGCCTGGGTCGCCGGATCGCGTGAATAGCCCGCCGCCGTCTGCGTCTGGCCATTGCGGAAGGCGTCCTGCGGGGTGTTCAGAATGCCGCTCGCCGCCTGATCGGCGAAGGGACGCGCGGTCTCGGCCGTGACCTGCGGCCCGAACAGGGCGGAAAAGAAGGGCAGGCTGTCGACACTCATCAATCGTCCCACGGCATCGGGATGCGCCTGCGCCAGCCTCAGCCCGACAAGCGCGCCCATGGAATGGCCGATGACCGCCGGCCGGTTCAGGCCCTGCTGGCGGATGTAGCGATCCAGCTCATTCACCACGGGCTGCAAGAAGGGGCCGTCCCCATGCGACCACGGCTCGCCGGCGAACCCGGCCAACTGCACCAGATGCACCCGGTGCGTCGCCTTCAGCCGATCGGCCGTCGCCCGCCAGACCTCCCGCGAACAGCCGAAGCCGGGGATCAGGATCACGTCAGGGCCTTGGCCCACGACCTCGACCGACAGGCGGTCGGAGGTGAAGGGCGCAGCGGCGGACGCCGCTGGCAGCGCGGTCTGGGCGCGAGCCTGATCGCTGGCCACAGCGCAGGCGATCACAACGCCCAGGATGATGGCAAGGCGCGACGGGGCGAAGACGCCCCGGCAAGGGCGAATGACGTTCGACATCACAGTCTCCAATTGTAAGGTTATTCTGACTTCTCGGTCAGCCCGCGTGCGGGTTCTCAAAGATCTCTTCTACCGGCCGTTCGAAGACGGCGGCGATCCGGTAGGCCAGGTCCAGCGAGGGGTCGTGCCGCTCCGTCTCCAGGGCGATGACCGCCTGGCGCGAGACCCCCAGCGCCTGACCCATCTGTTCCTGGGTCCAGCCGCGCTCGACGCGTAGAAGCTTCAGACGGTTCTTCATCGGCTGCTCCGGATGAAGGGTGAAACGACGCCGTAGAGGCCCCAGAAGACCGGCACGATCAACCAGGTCTGCATATGCGGCGCGCCGGCGAAACTCTCGCCAAAGCCCCAGAAGGTGGCGACGGCCAACGCCAGTCCGGCCGCGATGATGAACTGTTTGGCCGTCACGCCGCGCACGAACTCGTCGCTCTCGCGCATCAGCGCCAGGGTCGCCCAGATCTGCCCGATTACCGGCGCCGACACCGCCGCCGCCAGGACCCAGGCCGCCGGCTTGCCCATCAGATCGTCGAACGCGTCGGTCGTCATCATCGCGACGCAGATCGCGACGTAAGGCACGGAGAACGCCATCGTGCGAATGATGTAGCGTCGATGCGCAGGCGTTCCGGTCTTCCAGGCGGTGATCATATTGGCTCTCCTTGTGTAAGGACAACCTGACACCGACGGAATGTCATGTCAACCTGACTTTTTGTCAGGCACGCCCAACATTTCTCCGTTGCTTTTCCAGACGCGCGTCAAGGGCTAGACTCGCCCCATGTCCGCCGCCCCGCGCATCGCCCCCTCGGCCCTGTTCACGCCTCAGGAATGGGCGCCGTTTCAGATGCGCTCGGCCTGGGCCGGCCCGCTGCTTGTGGCTCACTGCTGGGCCGTGATCGCGCTGGCCGTGATCGCGGGCGTCCTGATCCCATGGGTGATCCCGCTGTGCGTCATGGTCGTCGGCACGCGTCAATTGGGTCTGGCCATTCTGATGCACGAAGCGGCGCATGTCGGGCTGTCGAAGTCGAACCGGCTGAACGATTTTCTCGGCCACTGGCTATGCGCCGTGCCGATCGGCGCCAGCCTGAAGGCCTATCGCCCCTATCACCTGACGCATCACCGCTTCGCCCAGCAGGCCGAGGATCCCGATTTGATGCTGTCCGCGCCGTTTCCCGTCAGCACGGCCTCGCTGCGCCGCAAGCTGATCCGCGACCTGACGGGCCAGACCTTCTTCAAGCAGCGGGTCCTGCTGCCGCTGGCGCAGGCGCGCTCGAGCGGCCCCCGAGATGATGGCGCACATGACTATGAGTCGATCGTGACGGGCCGATCCGTCCTGCCCTTCCTCGCCTTCAACACGATCCTCCTGGCGGGCTTCATCGCCGCCGGCGTTTGGTGGGCTTTCTTCATGCTGTGGCTGCTGCCGATGGCGACGTGGTTTCCGATGGTGACGCGTCTACGAAACATCGCCGAACACGCCTGCGTCGAGGGTTCGGCCGTCGATCCGTTCCGCGCCGCCCGCACCACCCGCGCCTCTTGGTGGGAGCGCGCCTTCATCGCGCCCTACTGGGTCAACTTCCACGCCGAGCACCACCTGTTCATGCATGTGCCCTGCTGGAAGCTGGCGCGCCTGCACCGCGCCATTCGTGCGAAGCCGCAAGCTGAGGCGATGGAGGTCGCACCCGGCTATGCCAGCGTGCTGAAGGCTGTTACGCGCAAGGCGGAATGACCGTCCTCGATCCCGCCGCCTTCATCCGTGACAACACCCGGCTTCAGCCCGTGCCGCACGCGCCCGAGATCTCTTTGTGGCTCGCCGACGAGATCACGCCCATCTGGCGGCTGACGGAAGAAGAACTGGGCGAATTAGGCGTGCCGCCACCCTTCTGGGCCTTCGCCTGGGCCGGCGGACAGGCGCTGAGCCGGTATCTGCTGGATCATCCGCAGGAAGTGGCTGGCAAGCGCGTCTTGGACTTCGCCGCCGGTTCGGGTCTGGTCGGCGTGGCGGCGATGAAGGCGGGGGCGACCCAGGTCCTGTGCGCCGACATCGATCCCTTCTGCCAGGCCGCAGTCGCCGCCAACGCCGCGGCGAACGGCGTGACGCTGGACTTCACCCAGACCAATCTGCTGGACGCCGCCCCGCCGGATGTGGAGGTCATCTGCGCAGGCGACATCTGCTACGAGCGTCCGATGACCGACGCCGTTCTGGCCTGGCTGGGCCAAGCCCGCACCAGGGGCACGCGGGTTCTGATCGGCGATCCGGGACGCACCTATTTCCCGCGCACGGACCTGGATTTTCTGGCCGAGTACCGCGTCCCGACCTCGCGCGAACTGGAGGACCAGGAGATCAAACGGTCCTCAGTCTGGGCGATGCCTTAGGCGGCGGCTTGACCTTCGTGGCGGCCTTCGGCGAACTCCTCGATCATCTTTGCGTTGAAGGCGGGAATGTCGTCGGGGCAGCGGCTGGTCACCAGGCCCTGATCCACCACGACCGCCTCATTGACCACATTGGCCCCGGCGTTCTTCAGGTCGGTGCGGATGCTTTCGAACGACGTCATCGTGCGCCCCTCGACCACGCCCGCCTCGATCAGCAGCCAGGGCGCGTGACAGATGGCGGCGACCGGCTTGCCGGCGTCGAAGAAGGCCCGAACGAACTTCACCGCGTCCTCGTCCGCCCGCAGCAGGTCCGGGTTCGCCACCCCGCCCGGCAACAGCAGGGCGGAATAGGTCGAGGCGTCGACCGCCGCCACCGCCTTGTCCGCCGTAACCTTGTCGCCCGGCGTCAGATGGTCAAAGCCCTGGAACTCGCCGGCCTTCAGCGACACGATCTCGACCACCGCGCCCGCATCCTTCAGCGCCTTCATCGGTTCATTCAGTTCGATCAGCTCGACTCCGTCGGTCGCGAGGATGGCGACGGTCTTGCCGGAAAGGGATTGGGCCATGAGGAATGCTCCGTTCGTAAAGGGGGTTCGGCGGGATGAACCCACAGAAACTCAAAGGGTTGCGGCTCCGCTTGGCGGCGATGGCGCGCGTCCCCACATCCTATCCATGCGATCGCTCCTGACCCTGACCGTCCTGTTGGCCGCTGCCGCCACGCCCGCCTTGGCCCAGACCTATCCGCAGGCCGGCCGCCCCTACGGCGCCTATCCGGGCGGCGTTCCCGCCGCCATCGCCGACCAGCACCGCTATGAGAACGATCGCCTGCGTTCTCAGGCGCAGTCGAATGCGGACCAGGCGCGTCAGCAGCAGATCGAGACCCAGCTTCGTCTGCGCGCCATCGCAGGCGCACGCGAACCGACCGTCACCCAGCCCTTGCAGCCGCGCCCGCTCTACAGCCCCGAGCAGGAGCGAACCTTGCGCCAGTCCGCCGCCGAACGTCGCCAGCAGACGGCCCAAGGCATGAGCCAGATCGACAACTGGCTGGCCCGTTCGCAATGAAGCGTGCGAACTGACGCATCCCTTCCCTTGCACCCGCGTTCCTGCCTAGCTTAACCAGGATCGGGCGGAGGAAGCGAAATGCGCTGGCAAGGTGGACGGACAGGCGGCGGCGTCGAGGATCGACGGGGTCTCGGCGGCGGAGCCATCGCCGGCGGCGGTCTGGGCGTCGGTGTTCTGGCCATTATCGGCTATCTGGTCTTCGGAATCGATCCTTCGACCACGACTCAACTCGCCAGCCAGTTCGGCGGCGTCGGCGCCGAGCAACAGCAGGGCCAAGTCGGCACGCCCGAGGATCAGGCCGGTCGCTTCGTCGATGTCATCGGCGCCAATATCAACGATGTCTGGGCGCAGAAGCTGAACGGCTATCAGCCGCCGAAGGTCGTGATCTACGAACAGGGCACATCGACCGGCTGCGGCTTCGGCCAATCGGCCATGGGTCCCTTCTACTGCCCCAACGATAAGACCGTCTATCTGGACCTCGGCTTCTGGCAGGAGATGGAGAACAAGCTCGGGGCCTCGGGCGCCGACTTCGCCCGCGCCTATGTCATCGCCCACGAGTTCGGCCATCACGTCCAGACCCTGACCGGCACATCGGATCAGGTCCACCGGGCTCAGCAGCGCGCCTCCGGTCAGGCCGAAGCCAACCAGTATTCCGTCGCGCTGGAGCTTCAAGCCGACTGCTACGCCGGCGTCTGGGCCCGGAACGCCTCAGCCGTTTCGAACGGTCAGGTCGCCCTGGATGCTGGCGAGTTCGAGGAGGGTATGAAGACCGCCCAAGCCATCGGCGACGACACCCTGCAACGGCGCAGCGGCGGCCGCGTCTCGCCCGAAAGCTTCACCCACGGCTCCTCGGCCCAGCGCGTCGAATGGCTGCAGCGCGGCTATCAGTCGGGCGATCCGGCCGCCTGCGACACCTTCAGCGGCGCCTGATCGCCGCGAGCCTTCAGAACGATTGATTGACTGACGATGCATGACCGCGCCGGCACGACCGCACGCCCCGAAGACCTGATCGACCTCGACGCCCTGCTGGGCGCCTATGACACGACCCGGCCCGACATGGGCGATCCGCAGCAGCGGGTTGTGTTCGGCACCTCGGGCCACCGCGGCTCCAGCCTGGACGGCGCCTTCAACCAGGCCCACATCCTCGCCATCGCCCAGGCGATCGCCGAATACCGCGCGGCCCAGGGCGTCGACGGCCCGCTTTTTCTCGGTCGCGACACCCACGGCCTGTCCGAGCCCGCCTTCCGCACGACGCTGGAGGTGCTGATCGCCAACGGGGTCGAGGTGCTGATCGACGCCCGCGACGGCTTCACCCCTACGCCGGCCGTTTCGCACGCCATCCTGACCCATAACCGCACGAATAGCCGGCAGGCGGACGGCGTCCTGATCACCCCGTCGCACAATCCGCCGCGTGACGGCGGCATCAAATACAATCCCCCCTCCGGCGGCCCGGCCGGGGGCGAGGCCACATCCGCCATCGCCGCCCGCGCCAACCAGTTGATCGAAGGCGGCCTGACCGAGGTCCGTCGCGTCCCCTTCGCCCAGGCGCATGCGGCGGCTGGACGGTTCGACTATCTGGCCGCCTATATCGACGACCTGCCCAGCGTGCTGGACCTGGACGCCATCCGCAACGCCGGCGTCCGCATCGGCGCCGATCCGCTGGGCGGCGCGGCCGTGGCCTATTGGGGCGAGATCGCTGAGCGCCACCGACTGGACCTGACCGTCGTCAACGACGCCGTCGATCCACGCTGGGCCTTCATGCCGCTGGACGCCGACGGCAAGATCCGCATGGACTGTTCCTCGCCCAGCGCCATGGCCGGTCTGATCGGCATGATGAAGGGCGGCTCGGCCTATGACGTCGCCTTCGGCAACGATGCCGACGCGGATCGCCACGGCATCGTCACCCCCGACGCAGGCCTGATGAATCCCAACCACTTCCTGGCCGCCGCCATCGCCTATCTGTTCGCCAATCGACCCGGCTGGGGCGCGGACGTGGCGGTGGGCAAGACCTTGGTCTCATCGTCCATGATCGACCGGGTCGTCGCCGGCCTGGGTCGCCGCCTGCTGGAAGTTCCCGTCGGCTTCAAACACTTCGTACCTGGTTTGCTGGACGGCACGGTCGGTTTCGGCGGCGAAGAATCGGCCGGGGCGTCCTTCCTGCGCCACGACGGCACGGTGTGGACGACCGACAAGGACGGCATCCTCCTGTGCCTGCTGGCCGCCGAAATCCAGGCCCGCACGGGCCAGAGCGCCAGCCAACTCTACGCCGGTCTGACGGATCAGTACGGCGCCCCCGCCTACGCCCGCGTCGATGCTCCCGCCAATCGCACCGAGAAGGCCCGGCTTGCCGCGCTCAGCCCCTCGGACGTCTCCGCGACCACCCTGGCCGGTCAGCCGATCACCGACATTTTGACGAAGGCCCCCGGCAACGGCGAGGCCATCGGCGGGCTGAAGGTCGTCACCGCCGACGCCTGGTTCGCCGCCCGCCCCTCGGGCACCGAAGACGTCTACAAGATCTACGCCGAATCCTTCCTCGGCCCGGACCACCTCGCTCAGGTTCAAGACGAGGCGAGGGCCGTGGTGGCGACCGCGCTGGCGGGCTAGATCAAGCCTGCCATCCACGCCCTCAGCGGATTGGCGGGATCGGACAGCAGTTTGATCACCATGCCGACGCAGATCGTCACTAGGAGCGGTCGGATTAGCTTCGGCCCGAACCGCATGGCGGCGTGCGACCCCAGCCATCCACCCAGCACCTGGCCGACGGCCATGGTCAGGCCGACAGCCCACAGCACATGGCCGCCGATGGCGAACACCGCGACGGACACCAGATTGCTGGCAAAGTTCAGCGCCTTGGTATGGGCCGTGGCGCGCGTCAGCCCCATCCCCATCAGCGTCACCAGAGCCAGGGCGAAGAACGACCCCGCGCCAGGGCCGAAGAAGCCGTCATAAAACCCGATCCCACCCGCAACGGCGCCGAAGGCGAAGGGCGTCAGGCGCGCCCGGACATCCTCGTCGCTCGCCTTCGGTCCAACCAGAAAATAGACGGCGATCCCAACCAGCAGCAGCGGCAACAGGACCATCAACCAGGTCGTGTCCACGAAACTGACCACCACCGCGCCCAAGGCCGCGCCGACGACCGTGGCGATCAGCGGCCATTTCAGCAGGGCGAAGTCGATCCGCCCCTTGCGCCAGAAGTTCCAGGTGGCGGACGCCGTGCCGAAACTGCTCTGTATCTTGTTGGTGGCGATGGCCGCTACCGGATTGACGCCGACCGCCAAAAGCGCGGGCACCGTGATCAGACCGCCGCCTCCGGCGATGGCGTCCACGAACCCGGCGGTCACGGCCGCAGCAAACAACAGCAAGAGGATTTCCGGGGCGAACTCGATCATGGCGCGGACCTAGGCCGTTGTTCCGCGCCGATCCAGCCTCAATCCCTGATCAGGCGCCGACCGTGATCTCCATCGGCCGTTCGACGAAAAGGCCGGGGCCGCCCAGGTCCAGCGCAAGCCGGCGGTTCTCGAACGCGGCCATGCCGACCAGGGCCTTGGGGAAGCCCGGCACAGCGACGTCGTCATAGATGGCGACCGTTGCCTGACGATACAGTTCGTCGCCAATGGTCAGGGTGCGCACCACGACCGTCTCGGCGCGCACGGTGCCGCCCAGGACGATGCTCTGGCCCGGCGTGCGTTCGCGTCCGTCCAGCAGGCCGGCGGCCTGGGCCGTCTCGCGCGTGACGGCCAGCACGGCCGAGGCGCCGGTGTCGATCACCGCATTGACCGTCGCCCCTTCCAGGGTGATGCCCGCCTGCAGGGCCTTGCCGGCCCGTGTCACCGGCACGGGTTTCAGCGACGACGGCGGCGTCCAGCCCTCGCGCGGCAGGAACCGGACCCGATGCTCGGTCGTGTCCAGTTCCAGCACCAGTTCCCGCAGCACGTCCTGTCCCAGGATCAGCGCCGCGCCCAATCCCTGATCGCTGGCCAGCGGCCCCAGGCCGAGGATGGCCGCGCGCAATCCGGTCAGCCGCAAGCCGCCGATCGCCACATCCAGCGTCGTCCCGCGTCCGACCTGAGCGTCGCCGCCGACGCCGTAAGCCACCATCGGGATGTTGAAGACATTGGTCAGCCCCAGCCGCTCGATCAGCGATCGGTCGATGACCGAATACTGCGCCCCCGAATCGATCAGGGCCCGCACCGGCTGTCCGTTCACGGTCACCTCGACCGTCGGGGTCGGCGCGCGCGGCTCGGCATAGGGCAGCCAGCCGCTGGAGCCGTTCGCCGCGAAGGCGACCGTCGGCCCGCGCCAGACCACATGGTCGCGCAGCCACCAGGCCCCGCCTGCGCCGCCGGCGACCAGCCCCAGCCGGATCAGAAGATCGCGTCGTCTCATGCTCCTGACATGGACCGTCGCAGCAATCCGCGCCAGCGGGGCAATGTCGCAACCCCCTTTTTAGGACTGACGAACTGGCTGCTGTAGCGGCAAAAACATGCGCTCAATCACCCCCGTCTACGCCCAGAGGTGGATTGTCGCGCCACAGCCCGCGAAAACCCGACAAAATCATCCAGAAAGCGGGTGACGCCGCCGCCCCGTCTGGCTACGACCATCGGCGTCATGAGCACCTCCAGCGCCCGCTACGTTTCGACCCGAGGCCAAGTTTCGAACTTGGCGCCCGAAACCGATTTCACCGACGCCCTGCTGCGCGGCATCGCGCCGGACGGCGGCCTCTATATGCCGACCGCCTGGCCCAGCCTGTCGCCCCAGGCCTGGACCGGAGCGGCCGACTACAAGTCGATCGCGCTTCAAGCTATCGCCCCCTTCATCGGCGACGCCCTGCCCGACGGCGCGCTGGAGCGCGCGCTGGACCGACTGACCGCCGGGTTCGACCATCCGCTGGTCACGCCTCTGGTCGAGCTGGAGCCGGGCCTGTTCGTGCTGGAGCTGTTCCACGGTCCGACCGCTGCCTTCAAGGACCTGGCGATGCAGCTGGTCGCCAGCTTGACCGACGAGACCCTGGCCGCCTCGGGCGAGCGTCTGACCATACTGACCGCCACCTCTGGCGACACCGGCGCCGCCGCCGTGCGCGCCTTCGCCGGCGCCAAGTCGGTCGATCTGGTCGTGCTCCACCCGCTGGACCGCGTCTCGCCGGTTCAACGCAAACAGATGACGACGGTCGAGGCCGACAATGTCCTGAACCTGGCCGTGCGCGGTGATTTCGACGACTGCCAGCGTCTGGTGAAGGGCCTGCTGGCCGACGAGGCCCTGCGCGAACGGGGCCGCCTGTCCTCGGTCAATTCGATCAACTGGGCGCGGCTCGCGGGCCAGATCCCCTACTATGTTTCCGCGACCGCACAGCTGGGCGAGGCCGCGACCTTCGTCGTGCCGACCGGCAACTTTGGCGACGCCTTCGCCGGCATTGCGGCTACGAAGATGGGCTTGCCGTCGAACGGCTTCGTCGCGGCCGTGAACCAGAACGACGCCCTGGCCCGCGCCCTGAATGACGGCCTGTATTCGCGCCGTCCGGCGGTCGAAAGCGGCAGCGTGTCCATGGATGTGCAGGCGCCGTCCAACTTCGAGCGGCTGGTGTTCGAGGCGACGGACCGCGACGCCGAGGCGACGCGCCTGGTGTTCGAAACCTTCGCGCGCGACGGCGCCATCGCCTTCGATCCTGACCTTCTCGCCGCCCTTCGCACGCAGGTCTCGGCGGTCTCCATGGACGAGGATGAGACGCGCGCCGAGATCGCCCACGCCTATGAGGCCTGGGGCCGTGTCGTGTGCCCGCACACGGCCGTGGCGCTGGCCGCCGCGCGACGGCAGGACCGCTCGAAAGGTCCCGTCGTCGCCCTGTCCACCGCCCATCCGTCCAAGTTCGGCGACTTCGTTTCGGCCGTCCTGGGCTTCGAACCCGAACCCGCAAACGTCATCGCCGCCCTGGGCGACAAGCCCGAGCGGTTGACGATCGTCGATGGGACGATGGACGCGGCGCGTGACGCCGTGGCGGCCTTTTCAGGCCGCCACTAAAACGTCTTAGCGACGACCGCCGCCAGTCAGGGCGCGCAGCAGAAGCAGGCCGACGCCGGCGACCGACAGGGTCGTGACCAGCGGACGCTTGCGCGCCTCGGCGGCGACGGTGCGAGCCTTGTCGCGGTAATCGACGGGAACTTTTTCGACCAGGCGATCAACCGAATCCATCGCCTTGCCGAAGGTTTCCAGCGAACGGCCCTTGGCGTCGTTATAGGCGCCTTCGACCTGCAGCTTCTGGTCGCCGACCAGCTTGCCGACGCCTTTTTGGAACTTGCCTTGCGCCTGCGAGGCGGCGCCGTTGATGGTTTCGTCAGTCATGATCTTCGTCCTCGGGGAGCGGCGCACGTCGCCGTTGCACCATCAAAATCCCGGCCAAACTTTCGGTTCCAGCGACGAAGCCGCGCAGGCGGCTCAGGCCGGTTCGGTCGCGCGCCAATGGTCCATCCGACGCAGGAAGACCGCCGGATCCTTGGGCGTGACCAGATTGGCGGGATCGTGGAAAATGCGGTCGTGCAGCCGCGTGATCGTGAACCGCACGGCCGCCGCTTCGCCCAGGCGCGGCAAGGTCGCCCGCTCGGCGGCGCTCAGCGGCCGCACGGACTCATAGCCGCGCTGGAAGGCCGCCATGGCGTCCGGCATGGCCCGCCCCTCGGCGTCGAAGCCCCAGGCGGACAGGGCGATGGCCAGGTCATAGGCGAAGGCGCCGGTGCAGCCGAAATAGAAGTCGATCACCGCCGAAACGGCGCCGTCCTCGAACAGCACATTGTCGGGGAAATAGTCGGCATGGATCGCTCCGCCCGGCAGATCGTCCGTAAAGGGATCGCCCAGGCGCGCCAGCGTCGCCTGGACCTGTCTCAGCAGCGCGCGATCCGCGTCGGACGCCCGCCCTTCTCCCTCGACGCAGCGTTCGGCCAGCCGACGCCACATCGCCGGCCCGACCGGATTGGCGCGTTTCAGATCAAAATCAGCCGCCGTCAGATGAAGCCGCGCCAGCGCCGCCCCCGCCGCCGCCTGATCAGCCGATGACGGCGTGCGCAGCCAGGCCCCGGTCTTCCATTCGATCACCGCCGCCGCCCGGCCGTTCAGTCGTCCAAGCCACGCCCCCGACCGGTCCTCGATCGGCGTCGGGCAAGGAAAGCCGCGCGCCGCCAGATGCGCCGTCAGCCCCAGGCAGAAGGGAAGCGAGGCCTCGTCCGTCCGCCCCTCGAACAGGGTCAGCACAAACCGGCCGCGCGTCGTGTCCAGCCGATAGTTGGTGTTCTCCACCCCCTCGGCGATGGCCGTCAGTTCAACCACCTCGCCGATGTCGTAGCCGGCCAGGAAGGCCTCGGCGTCGGCGATGGAAACGGGGGTGAAGACGGCCATGGTCTTAGTTTAGGCCCGCATCGGCGCGCCGTGCACGCACGATCTCGGCCAGGTCCGCCATGATGCTCTCGGTCGTGGCCCAACGCCCGGCGCCCCGGCCCCGACAGCGCCACACGCGGCCGTCGGCGCCGTAGACCTTCAACGCATTGCCCTCGCCGCGCAGGGTCGAGAACAGCGGATCGCCATGGTCGGCGTTCAGCGACACCGACGGGCGGATCACCCCCTCCTTCAGATGGGCGGCGCCGATCTGGCGCACGCCGCCGGCGGCTGAAGTCGCCTCGGTCAGGTGGTCGCGCGGCACGTCGCCGTCGGGAGACCGGCCGAACGCCTCGTGGCACAGCAGCCGCACCTTTGCCGCCGCATCCAGACCCTCCAGATCCGAGGACGGGTCCTCCTCCGCAAAGCCCGCCGCCCGGGCGTCCGCCAGGGCTTCGTTGAAGGCCGCCCCGTCGCTCAGCCGCTCCAGCATGAAGTTGACCGTACCGTTCAGCACCGCCTCGAAGCCGACCACCTCGCCGGCCGCGCGGGCCGCGCGGACCGTCTCGATCATCGGCGATCCGCCCCCGACCGAGGCTGACCAGAAGATGCGCCGTCCATTGGCTTTCGCCAGTTCTTGCAGCCCACCCGGATCGCGGCTGACCGCCTGTTTGTTGGCGCTGGCGACGTCACAGCCGGCCTCGAGCGCAGCGCGGATCACCGCGTGGCCCGCCTCGCCTTCCGACAGGGCCTCCAGCACGATGTCGGGCTTTTTGGCCCACAGGTCCGCCGGGTTGGAGGTGAACAGCGACGCCGGACAGTCCACGTCGCGCGCCTTTTTCGGATTGCGGACCAGCACGCCCACGACCTCGTAGCGAGGATCATCGAGCAGCCTGGCCAGAACGCCGCCGCCGACCACGCCGCATCCGGCGACCGCGACCTTCAGCGGCGGCAGGGCGGGCGCGGGACCGGGCGGCGCCGACTTGTCGCCGATGACCGTGCCGTCGGCGCGATCCAGCGCCGCCACCTCGATCTCGACCCCGCGGCTTTCGCCCAGGTCGATGGCGTCATGCTGGACCAGAGCGCCGCCCAGCTTGCGCGCCACATCCCACGACGCGCGGCGATAGCGCAGGGCCGGGGCCGTCTTGTCATTGGGGTCGTGGTCGTAAAGGCCGTCCACGTCCTTGACCAACCGCACCTTCTTCAGCCCTAGCTCGGCCGCGAGGAACACCGCGGTCAGGTCCGATCCGCCCCGTCCCAGCAAGGCCACCTTGCCGTCCGGCCGCACCGCGCCGAACCCGGGCACCACCACCACCTCGTGCCTATCGAGCGCCTGTTTCAGATGGTCGGGTCGCAGGCCGCAAGGGCGCGAATGCTCCGGCTCGCCCTCCGCCACGATGCCCAGCTCCCGCACCGACAGGGCGCAGGCGTCCAGCCCGATCCGGTCGCAGGCGATGGCCACCAGGGCCGCCGACTTTTCCTCGCCCAGGGCCACATAGCCCGGCAGCAGGTCGTTGGAATGGGCCAGGCCCAGCGCCCGCGCCTCGCCCAGCAACCGGTCCGTCGCCCCGCCGAAGGCCGAGACCACCGCCACCACCTTTCGGCCAGCCCGCACATGGCCATAGACGGCCGAGGCGACCAGCGGCGCCTCCGCCGGGCTGCGCAGGATGGACGAGCCGAACTTCAGCACCACCACCTCGGGCCCAACGAGGTCCGGTGAAGGCTGACTACTGGGGTCGAGGCTTTCGGATTTTTCTACGACGGCGAGTTGGGCGGACATCGGGGTTCTCGGGAAAGGTCGGAATGGGGTGGGGTGAAAAGAAAAACCCCGCCTGGCGGACCGGGCGGGGTTCGGGTTCTGCGGTTGCCGGGTTCGGCGCGCTAAACTCGTCCCGCCCGTTCGGGCATGGTGGTGGTGCCGGTGGTACCGCCGATAATCGTGCCGCCGAGAGCCATGCCGAAACGCGTCGCGGCGAGGCCGGCGACGGTCGAAACTTCGGCGATGAGTGAGCGCTGTTGCACAGGGCAGGTCCGGTTGAAATCTGAGCCTAGGGTGATCGGACGACCCTGACTCTGTCAAGTCGCATTGGATGATTTTTTCACGACAAGGCGATTATTGTGCGTTTTCACCCCCATCGAGTCGGGACATGTCGCCAATGAGGTTGAATTTTTCGCTTGACCGGCGCCGCCTCGATCATCAACGTAAAGTCACTCATCAAGACCAGCCGAGGGATTAGGCCCTTTGACGCTGGGGCAACCATCGGGTCTCACAGCTCGAAACGGTGCCAACTCCTGCGGGGTCCTTCGGGGTCGCGAGAGATGAGTGGAGCATCGACGAGACGACGCTCCACGCTCTGTCACCGCATCGAGACTTGCTGGGCGAGAACGATGCGGAACGACGATGACACTGGCCGAAACCACCCTGCTCGAAGACCCCGACTGTCGCCTCGCGACAGCCATCACCCCTGTCCGCGAACCGACGCGTGAGCGCGGCGGCGCCCGCGACGTCATCGTTCCCATTCCCGCCGACTTCCGCCTCGCCTCGGGCGAAAAGCTGAACCAGCCCAACATCGTCGGCCGCCTGCATGGCCGGATCGGCGCGCCTGTCGTCGTGGTCGCCGGCGGCATCTCGGCCGGACGCTTCGTCCACCGGACGGAGACCAACGGCCTGGGCTGGTGGTCCGGCGCCGTATCGGTGCGCGGGCCCATCGACCTGAGCCGGCTTCAGGTCCTGGCCGTCGATTTCGCCCCCGGCGCCGAGTTCCTGGACAAGCCCGTCACCATCACCACCCAGGATCAGGCCCGCCTGCTGGCCCTGGTGCTGAACCATCTGAAGATCGAGCGTGTCGCCGCCTTCGTCGGCTGCTCGTACGGCGGCATGGTCGGCCTGGCCTTCGCCGAACTGTTCCCCGACTGGGCCGAGCAGCTGATCATCGTGTCGGCCGCCCACCGCGCCCATCCCCAGGCGACCGCCTGGCGCGGCATCCAGCGCCGCATCCTGCAGTTCGCCGTCGCCGCCGGCCGCCCCGAGGAAGGCGTCGCCCTGGCCCGCGAACTGGCCATGACCACGTATCGCACGGCCGAGGAATTCGACGACCGCTTCGACACCACTGCGCCCTCAGCCGTCGGCGGCGCCTATCCCGTCTGCGACTATCTGACGGCGCGGGGCCAGGCCTACCGGACCCACACCACCCCGGCACGCTGGCTGTCGATGTCCGATTCTCTGGACCGCCACAGCGTGACGCCGGAAGCCATCACCACCCCCGTCACCCTGATCGGCTTCACCTCCGACCGGCTGGTGCCGATCGACGACATCCGCGAACTGGCCGCGCGGTTGCCGACCCTGTGGCGCTTCGTCGAGGCGCCCTCCCTCTATGGCCACGACGCCTTTCTGAAGGAGGACGCCTTCGTCGGCGACATCCTCCGCGCCGCCTTGAAGGATATCAAAGCATGACTTCCCGCCCCGCCAATCCGCACACCATCGCCGCCCGCACGGGCGTGGATACGGACACGGCCCATGGAGCGGTCATGCCGCCGCTGTATCTGTCGTCCAACTATTCCTTCGCCGGCTTCGACCAGAAGCGGAAGTACGACTACAGCCGTTCGGGCAATCCAACCCGCGACGTGCTGGCCGAAACCCTGACGGAGCTGGAGGGCGGCGCCGGCTGCGTTATCACCGCCACCGGCATGGCGGCGGTCGATCTACCCCTGACCCTGCTGGAGCCGGGCGACCTGTTGATCGCGCCGCACGACTGCTACGGCGGCACCTGTCGCCTGCTGAACGCCCGCGCCCGAAAGGGGCATTTCGAACTGCTGCTGGTCGATCAGGGCGATCCCGTCGCCTTCGAGGCCGCCCTGGCGCTGAAGCCCAAGCTGGTTCTGGTCGAGACCCCGTCCAACCCGCTGCTGCGTCTGGTCGACGTCGCCGACATCTGCACGCGCGCCCATGCGGCGGGCGCCAAGGTCGTGTGCGACAACACCTTCCTGTCGCCGGCCTTGCAAAACCCGATCAAGCTGGGCGCCGACTTCGTGGTGCACTCGACGACCAAGTTCATCAACGGCCATTCCGACGTGGTCGGCGGCGCCGTCATCTCGGCCGACGCCGAGGATCACCAGACCCTGGCCTGGTGGGCCAACTGCACCGGCGTGACCGGCTCGCCCTTCGACGCCTATCTGACCCTGCGCGGCGTGCGCACCCTGTTCGCGCGCATCGAGCGACAACAGGCCACGGCCGGCAAGATCGCCGAAAAGCTGGCCGCCCACCCGGCGGTCAAGGCCGTCCACTACCCGGGCCTGAAGTCCCATCCCAACCACGCCCTGGTCGCGGCCCAGCAGGCCGGCCCCGGCGCCATGCTCAGCTTTGAGCTGCAAGGTGGCACGGACGCCGTGCGCGATCTGGTCGAGACGCTGGAGATCTTCACCCTGGCGGAATCGCTGGGCGGCGTCGAAAGTCTGATCGCCCACCCCGCCACCATGACCCACGCCGCCATGACGCCGGAACAGCGCGCGACGGCCGGCATCGGCGACGGCCTGGTACGCCTGTCGGTGGGGCTGGAACATGTCGAGGATCTGATCGCCGACCTGTTCCCGGCGCTGGACGCCCTCGTGCCTGCAACCGCTGCGGCCGCGTAACTTTTTGCTTGCAGGAGGGGCCGAACCGGGGCAAATGCGCCGCCTCGGCCGCGGTCCCTTCGTCTATCGGTTAGGACGTCAGGTTTTCAACCTGAAAAGAGGGGTTCGACTCCCCTAGGGACTGCCACCGGCGGCGCCTTTGCAGCGCCCCCACCGGACATCGTCGAGCGAACGCTCCGATCCCGGATTAAGATTTCGGTAACTATTTTGTCCGGAAACGGGCGGTAAGCCTTTCGATTCACGGACTTTTTTCGGACGCACTCAGGAACTATCCACAGGGACTGTGGTTAACCCATCGTTAGCTCGGCGCAGAAGCGCCTCTCCCTCCTGCACCGAGATCCTCATGTTTATCGCCATCGCCCGCCCGGCGGTGGAGCCCAAAGGCCCCGACGCCGTCGCCGTCCCCGGCTCTCCCGCCATCGCCGAACTGTCCCCCCGCGCCCTGCATGCGCGTCTTCTCGAAAACGCCGCCCTGCGCCGCCTGCGCGGACTGGAGCGCCGCAGAGAGCAGCGTCTCGAAGACGCCGACTACTGGCTGCACGCCGCACCGATCGCCGTCCGGAAAGCCAGCGCCCTTCGCGAAGAACGCAGTTTCGCGCCGATCCCCTGACAGTCGCCACACACCCCTGAATACCTAACTCGGTGATTTGGGGTTGATTTACCGACCCTCGGTATCCGACAAGAGCGGATGGGCGAAGTCGGATCGGCGCTGACATCTGCGAAGGCGATCCTGGTCACGGGCGGCGCGGGCTATATCGGCGCCCATGTGTGCGAAGCCCTGGCGGCCGCCGGCTATCGGCCCGTCACCTATGATAATCTGTCGACGGGCCGACGCCGTTTCGTGCGCTGGGGACCGCTGGTCGAGGGCGATGTCTGGGACGCGGACCGGGTGCGCCACACCCTGATCGCCCACGACATCAGCGCCGTCATGCATTTCGCCGGCTCGTCCGTGGTCCCAGAATCGGTGCGTGCGCCGCTGGACTACTACCGCAACAATGTCGGCGGTCTGTTCGGCCTGTTGGGCGGCATGCGGGCGGCGGGCGTAAACCGGCTGGTCTTTTCCAGCACGTGCGCCGTCTATGGTGATCCCGGCGGCGATCCGATCACCGAGGCGACGCCGCTGGCGCCCGTCACCCCCTATGGCCGTTCCAAACTGGGCTGCGAACAGATCCTGTCGGACGCCAGCGCCGCGCACGGGCTGAACGTCGTGGCCCTTCGCTATTTCAACGCCGGCGGCGCCTCCGCGTCAGGCCTGATCGGCGAAGATCGGCCGGTCGAGACCCATCTGATCCCGCGCGCCATGATGGCCTTGCGTGGCTGGATCGACGATTTCGCCCTTCATGGGACCGACTATCCGACGCCCGACGGCACGGCCGTGCGTGACTATGTCCACGTTTGCGACCTGGCTCAGGGCCACCTCGCCGCCCTGAGCCAGTTGCTCGGCGATCGCCGCGGCTTCTTCGCCTGTAATCTGGGCGCCGGTCGCGGCCATTCGGTGCGGCAGGTGCTTGAGGCCATCACGGCGCACAGCGGCCTTCGTCTACCCGACGTGGCCGGAGCGCGCCGCGCGGGCGACCCGCCGCACCTGGTGTCGGACATCACCTTGGCGCGCCGGACCTTGGGCTTTGCGCCGCGCCAGTCGGACCTGGCCTCCATAGTCGCCAGCGCCTGGGCCTGGCACAGCCGGCTCAGCGCAGTTCGGGCATCCGGCGGCGCAGCGAGGCTTTCAGCTTTTCGAACTTCTGCCCCGCCGACTTGGGCCTTACCCGCCGACGCAGCTCCAGCCCGCCACCCCACAGCGCATGGACCGGCGCTTCAAGATGTGGATGACGATCATGCTGATGGACGATGGGGCTGACGCTGGCGTCTGGATTGACGACCCTGCCGCCTTCGAATCTCAGCGTCTCACCGGGCGTCAGGCCCAGCGTCGCCACGCGCCCGTAGTTAGGCCACACGGTCATCGCCGTTAGGCCCTGATGGATCGCCATGTTGAAGGCCGCCTGATCGGCGCCGAACGCCCCGCCGATCTCGGATCGCGGCGTCGCCGCCAGCGATAGGATCAGTCGCGACAGGCGCGAGACCTCGGCGCGCGGCCCGACGATGGTGCCGACGCACAGACAGGCCTTGCCGGCCAGCTGCCGCGCCTGCGCCTCGCCGAACAGGGCGCGCAGATACTTCATGTTGAAGGCGTGATCGGCCAGCGGCGTCTCGGCCTCGACATAGGCCTCAAGCCCCTCGGGCGCCGGATCGAAGGGCGGCGCCTGGAAGATCACGTCGCGCACGTCGCAGGCCAGGGCCGCGCCGGGCCGCTCGCCCAGCAGACCGGCGAAGGCCACGAACCGCTGCATCACCGGATGCGGCGCCCATCCGCGCCAGACCGGCGGATCGACGGGGGTCACCCGGTGCTGGGCCAGAAAGGCGCGCAAAGCCGGTTCGGCGTCGACCACGAGGGCCACAGGCCCCTCGAACACGGCCCGCAGCGACAGGACGAAGGGCGCGATGTCGGCCGCGTCGTATCCGGTGGCGTAGCCGACGACGACATCGCCGTCCGGCAGGGGCGTAAACCGGCGACCGACCTCGAACGCCTCGGCCAGCCAGTCCAGATAGTCCGACCGAACCGCCCCCTGTTTCATGGCGTCAGCGGTCGCCCATCAGATCGGCGAACCGGTCGAACAGATACAGGCTGTCGGTCGGCCCGGGCGAGGCCTCGGGGTGGTGCTGAACGCTGAAGATCGGCTTGTCCTTGACCGCGATGCCGCAGTTGGTGCCGTCGAACAGGCTGACGTGGGTCTCGGTCACGGCGTCCGGCAGGCTGTCGCGATCGACGGTGAAGCCGTGGTTCATCGACACGATCTCGACCTTGCCGGTGGTCAGATCCTTGACCGGATGGTTGGCGCCGTGGTGGCCCTGATCCATCTTCACCGTCTTGGCGCCAAGCGCCAGGGCCAGCATCTGGTGGCCCAGGCAGATGCCCATCAGCGGCTTGCCGCTGGCGACCAGCTTCTGGATTTCAGGCACGGCGTATTCGCCCGTCGCGGCCGGATCGCCCGGTCCGTTCGACAGAACCACGCCGTCGGGATTGCGGGCCAGAACCTCTTCCGCCGTCGTCGTCGCCGGGACCACGGTGATGCGCGCGCCGGTCGAGGCCAGTGCGCGCAGGATGTTGCGCTTCACGCCGTAATCGATGACCACCACGTCCTTGCGGCCCTCGGTCTTGGGGTGACCCTCAGGCCAGTCCCACAGGCCCTCGTTCCATTCGAACGCCTGCAGCGTCGATGCCGGCTTGGCCAGGTCCAGACCGACCAGGCCGGTCCAGCCCCTGGCCTGGGCGACCAGGGCCTCCAGGTCGAAGTTTCCGTCCGGGTCGTGGGCGATGACGGCGTGGGGCGCGCCCTTGTCGCGGATGATCTTGGTCAGGGCGCGGGTATCCACCCCAGCCAGGCCCACGACGCCGCGCCGCTTCATCCAGTCGTCGAAACTGGCGTCCGAGCGATAGTTGGCCGGATCGGTCGGAACGTCGCGGAAGATGGCGCCGCGCGCCGAGGTGTCGGACCCGCCGCCCATCTGTTCGATGTCCTCGACATTGGTCCCCACATTGCCGACATGCGGGAAGGTGAAGGCCAGGATTTGGCTCATGTAGGACGGGTCGGTCAGGATTTCCTGATAGCCGGTCATGGCGGTGTTGAAGACCACCTCGCCCAAGGCCGAGCCGACGGCGCCCACGCCGATGCCCTGCAGGATCGTGCCGTCCGCGAGCGCGAGAACGCCGGTGGCGCCCGGAAGAATCTTCGTCGTCATGGGCGCGCTCCTAAAATCGAATCCGGCCGATACGAAGGCCGAAGGCAAACGGCGGCGTCGTTAAGCCCTGCCGCCTGCCCCGTCAACGTGGCGCGCGTCACCGCCCGTCGGTGATGGACGCCGGACCGATCAGCTGGAACGTCGCCTTGGCCCCGCCCTGGGCGTGCGGCGCCAGCCAGACGTCGAACAGACCGGGCTCGATGCGCCAGGTCTCGTCCGCACCGATGAAGCCCAGTTGGCGGGCGTTCAGGGTGAAGGTCACCTTCGTGCTCTGGCCCGGCTTCAGCGACACGCGCTTGAAGTCTTTCAGCAATCGGCCCGGCTGGGTCAGGCTGGCGACCCGGTCGTGGATATAGAGCTGCACCAACTCCTCGGCCGGATGCGATCCGCTGTTGGTCACGGTCACGGCCAGGTCCAGCGTGCCGGCCCAGGCCAGCTTGTCGCTCTCCATCTCGACCGGCCCATAGCTGATCGCGCCATAGGTCAGGCCGTAGCCGAAGGGATACAGCGCCGTATTGGTCGTCTCGCGATAGCGGGCCTTGTATTCCTCGCTCGCCAGATCGGGATTGGCCGGGCGGCCGGTGGTCTTGCGGTCGTAGGAATAGGGCTGCTGGCCCGACTTGTGCGGGAAGCTGACCGGCAGGCGCGCCGACGGGCCGTGATCGCCGAACAGGACGTCGGCGACGGCATGACCCATCTGTTCGCCCAGGAACCAGGTCACGACGATGGCCTGGGCGTTCTTCACATTGCCTTCCAGCGCAAGCGCCCGGCCGTTCCTCAGCAGGATGACCATGGGCTTGCCCAGCGCCGCCATGGCGTCGACCAGGGCGACCTGCGGCGCGGGCACAACGATCTCGGTGCGCGACTGGGCCTCGCCCGACATATTGGTCGCCTCGCCGATGGCCAGGACGATGACCTCGGCGTCGCGAGCGGCGGCGACGGCCTGCTCGATCCCGCCGTCCAGCGGCGTCTCGACGCCCGAGCCGCGTGCGAGGGTCAGGTTCTGCGGATCGCTCATGGCCGCGCGGAAGCCCGTCTCCAGCGAGACGCGCCGCTCGGGCGCGCCCCAGATGGTCCACGGCCCCCAGACATTATCCACGTCGTCGGCGAACGGGCCGACCAGGGCGATCTTCTGGCTCTTCTTCAGCGGCAGCAGGCCGTTGTCGTTCTTCAGCAGCACGACCGACTTGCGGCCCGCCTCGCGCGAGAGTTCGACGTGTTCGCGCGACCCGACCACCGCCTTTTCACGCACCGGATCGGTGCCGCGATAGGGATCGTCGAACAGGCCCAGCGCCGCCTTGGTGTTCAGGACGCGGCGCACCGCCTCGTCCATGCGCGCCATCAACACCTCGCCCGAGGCGACCAGGCTGGGCAGATGTTCCAGATACAGACCCGACACCATCGACACATCGACCCCGGCGTTGAAGGCCAGGCGGGCGGCGTCGCGGCCGTCCTCGGCGAAGCCGTGGGCCACAAGCTCCTGCTCGGAGGTGTAGTCGGAGACGACGAAGCCCTCGAAGCCCCATTCGCCGCGCAGGATGTCGGTCAGCAGCTTGCGGCTGCCCGACGCCGGCACGCCATTGACGTCGTTGAAGGCGCTCATGATCGACAGGGCGCCGGCGTCCACCGACGCCTTGAACGGCGGCAGGAAGACCCCGCGCAGCGTCTGCTCGCTCATGTCGGTGGTGTTGTATTCGACCCCGCCCACGGCGGCGGAATAGGCGGCCATGTGTTTGGCGGTGGCCAGGACCGCGTCACGGTCGTCCAGACCCTTTTCGCCCTGGAAGCCGCGCACGCGGGCGGCGGCCAACAGGTTGTTCAGTAGAACATCCTCGCCCGCGCCCTCGACGTTGCGGCCCCAACGCTGGTCGCGCGCCACGTCCACCATGGGGGCGTAGGTCTGGTGAACGGCCGACGCCGCCGTCTCGACCGCCGCGGCCCGCGCCGTGCGCCGCGCCAGTTCGGTATCAAAGGCCGCCGCCTCGGCCAGAGGCACCGGGAAGATGGTCGACAGGCCGTGGATCACGTCCGCTGCGAACAGCAGCGGGATTTTCAGCCGGCTCTCCTCCATCGCCACGCGCTGGATGCGACGGCCCGCCTCTGCGCCGATGCCGTTGAACAGGCTGCCGACCTTGCCTTCGCGGATCAGGGCCGTGACGCGCGCGGGATCGCCCGTGCCGTCCAGTGGGTTCACCGCCGTGGGCATCCAGCGGAACGGATCGGCCAGCAGGTTCAGCTGGCCCGCCTTCTCCTCAACCGTCATGGCCGCGATCAGATCCTCGATCCTCTGGCGGTGACGGGCGACGGTGCGGGACGCTTGGGCGGAAACAGGCATGGGGAACACTCCGGCGCCCATCAGGGCCAAAAGCCCCAGGCCAGACAAGAAATTTCTACGGGAAGCCGCAGGCTTGAGAGGTCGCGTCATTTAGGCTGGCGCTCCTTTCGGGGGACAATCGAGCAGCGAAGCGAGAGGCCTAGCCTCTCGGCCCCGACGGCTTCAACCCCCGCCTGCCATGTAAATCGATGTAACGCCCCGCTGCGCGGTCACGCCGCGTTTCGCCGCCATCATCCCAGGGCGATGTCCAGGAACATCATTCCGACCAGGCCGATCATCAGGCCGATCATCGACCCCTCGCCCTTGGACTTCTCGCGGGTCTCGGGAATGATCTCGGCGGTGACGACATAGATCATGGCCCCGGCCGCCAGCCCCAGCCCCCACGGCAGGGCGCCGGGCAGCAGATCAACCACGCTGGCCCCGATCAGCCCGCCGACCGGCTCGACCAGGCCCGACGCCAGGGCCGCCGCGAACGCCGGCCAGCGGCCGTATCCCAGGGTCGCCATCGCTGCCGACACCGCCAGCCCCTCCGGCATGTTCTGGATGCCGATGCCGAGCGCCGTGGACAGTCCCTGATGCATGTCGCCGCCGCCGAAGCTGACGCCCACGGCCGCGCCCTCGGGGAAGTTGTGCAGGGTGATGGCGATGATGAACAGCCAGATGCGCCGCGACAGGTCGCGCGATCCCGCCGGTCCGATGGCCAGCATGTCCACCGGCGCAAAGCGGTTCATCAGGCCGATCACCGTCGCCCCGATCAGCACCGCCGCCCCCATGACGCCGGCCGCCGCCGCCTGGCTGGACCCGCCCGCCTGCAACACGTCCACGCCCGGAATGATCAGCGAAAAGAAGGACGCCGCCAGCATGACCCCGGCGGCGAAACCCAACAGGGCGCTCTGGGTCTGCACCCCCGCCTTGCGGAAGAACAGCAGAGGCACCGCGCCCACCGCCGTCATCATGCCCGCCGCCAGACTACCCAGACCGCCCGCCGCGATCGGAGAAAGAGATTCCATCATCCGTCTGCATTGCGGCGAGACACAGCAAGAGACAAGCCCGAACCGTGGCGTTAGAGAAAGCTTCATGTCCCAGCGCGCCGCCCTCCACGTCGGCCCGAACGCTGCGTCGGCGCTGGGCGCCGCCCGGCGGGTCGTGGTCAAGATCGGATCCTCCCTGCTGATCGACGCGGCCACGCGCCAGCCGACGCGCGACTGGCTGGCCGCCGTCGCCTCGGACCTGGCGGCGCTGAAGGCCGAGGGCCGCGAGGTCATCGTCGTCTCGTCCGGCTCGATCGCCCTGGGCCGGGGCCGGTTGCCCGCGCTGGGCGCACGGCTGGAGGACAAGCAGGCAGCGGCCTCGGTCGGACAGTCGCTGCTGATGGCGGCCTGGTCAGGGGCGCTGGACCCTCACGGCCTGATCGCGGGCCAGGTTCTGCTGACGCGCGACGACACCGAACGCCGTCGGCGTTGGCTGAACGCCCGCGCGACCGTCGAGGCCCTGTTGACCCACGGCGTCATCCCCATCGTCAACGAGAACGACACGGTGGCGACCGAGGAAATCCGTTACGGCGATAACGACCGGCTGGCGGCGCGCACGGCCCAGCTGGCGCGGGCGGATCTCCTAGTCCTGCTGTCGGACGTGGACGGCCTGTACACCGCCGATCCGCGCCGTGATCCGAACGCCGCCCATCTGCCCCTGATCGAGACGCTGAGCCCCGACATCCTGGCCATGGGCGGGGGCGCCAACGCGGATGCGGGCGTCGGAACCGGCGGCATGGCGACCAAGCTTGCGGCGGCCCAGATCGCGCGCTCGGCGGGTTGCGCCACCATCATCGCCTCGGGCCAGACCCTGTCGCCCCTCGCCGCCATCCGCGACGGCGCGCGCGCCACGTTGATCGCCGCCCCCGACGGGCCGATGGCCGCCTACAAACAGTGGATCGCCGGCAGCCTGTCGCCAATGGGGGTCCTGACGCTGGACGCCGGGGCGGTCACGGCGCTGAAGGCGGGCAAAAGCCTGCTGCCGGCCGGGGTGACGGGCGTGTCCGGCGGCTTCGAGAAGGGCGACTGCGTGCGTCTGATCGACCCGGACGGTCGGGCCGTCGGCGTGGGCCTGGCCGCCTACGCCGCCGACGAGGCCGCACGTCTTCGCGGCCGACACTCGGACGAGATCGAGACCCTGCTGGGCTATCGCGGGGCCTCGGTCCTGATCCACCGCGACGACATGGTGCTGGACGACCGATGACCGACCTCTCGACCCGAATGCTCGACTTGGGCCAACGCGCCCGCACCGCAGCCGTGCTCTTGCGCGAAGCCCCCGCCGCCGCCCGCACCCGCGCGCTGGAAATCCTGTCCGCAAAACTGACGGCCGCCGAACCCGCGCTCCTCGCCGCCAACGCCCGCGATGTGGAGGCCGCCCGCGCCAACGGCATGACCGAGGCCCTGATCGACCGGCTGTCGTTGAGCCCCGCCCGCATCGCCGGCATGGCCGAGGCGGTGGCGACCATCGCCGCCGTGCCCGATCCGCTGGGCGTCGAGACCGAACGCTGGACCCCCGCCAACGGCCTGGACATCGCCCGCGTCCGCACCCCGATCGGCGTGCTGGGCGTGATTTACGAGAGCCGCCCCAACGTCACCGCCGACGCCGCCGCCCTTTGCATCCGCTCGGGCAATGCGGCCATTCTGCGCTGCGGCTCGGACTGCCTTCAGTCCTCCCTGGCCATCGCCGCCCTGATCGCGGAAGCGCTCGCCGAGGCCGGCCTGCCCGCCGATGCGGTGCAACTGGTCGACACCCCCGACCGTGAGGCCGTCGGCCTGATGCTGACTGGGCTGAACGGCGCCATCGACGTCATCGTCCCGCGCGGCGGCAAGAGCCTGGTCGCCCGCGTCCAGGCCGAGGCCCGCACGGCCGTGCTCAGCCACCTGGAAGGCCTGAACCACACCTATCTGCACGAGGCCGCGGATCTTGAGACCGCACGCGCCATCGTCCTGAACGCCAAGATGCGCCGCGTCTCGGTCTGCGGCGCGACCGAGACCCTGCTGGTGGACCGGGCGGCGGCCCAACGCCTGCTGCCCCCCGTCGCCGCCGACCTGATCGCCGCCGGCTGCGAACTGCGCGGCGACGCCGACGCCCGCGCCCTGGTCCCCGCCATGACGCCCGCGACCGAGGCCGACTGGACCAGCGAATATCTGGCCCCGATCCTCGCCGTCCGCGTCGTGGACGATCTGGACGCCGCGACCGACCACATCGCCCGCTACGGCTCGGGCCATACCGAGGCCATCGTCACCACCGACGCCCACGCCGCCGAACGGTTCGCCGCCAAGGTCGACAGCGCCATCGTCCTGATCAACGCCTCGACCCAGTTCGCCGACGGCGGCGAGTTCGGCTTCGGCGGCGAGATCGGCATCTCCACCAATCGCTTGCACGCGCGCGGCCCGGTCGGGGCGGAGCAGCTGACCACCTACAAATATGTGGTGCGCGGCCAGGGCCAGATCAGGCCGTAGGTCGCGCACGCTCTCCCTCCCCGTTCGAGGAGGGTGGCTGAGCCAAAGGCGAGGCCGGATGGGGGCGGCTGGCGACATCCCGCTGAACGATAAAAGGCGGCTCGTTTCCGAGCCGCCCCCACCCGGTCGCTGACGCGACCACCCTCCCCCGCGGGGGAGGGAGATTGGTGCTTCGTCTCAGCCGCGCTGCGGCAGCGCATAGGCGATGACGTAATCGCCCTCCGGCGTTTCCATGAAGTGATGGCCGGCGGCGACGATCACCAGATACTGGCGGCCGTTCTGCTCGTAGATCATCGGGTTCGCCTGACCACCAGCGGGCAGGACGTCGGACCAGACGGTCTTGCCCGTCTCGATATCGATGGCGCGGATCAGGTCGTCGGTCGCTGCGGCGATGAAGATCAGGCCGCCCGCCGTGACCACCGACCCGCCGTTGTTCGGCGTACCGATCTCCAGCGGCAGCATCGAGGGGATGCCGAACGGGCCGTTCTTGCGCGCCGTGCCGAACGGACGGTCCCACAGGGTCTTGCCGCTTTGCACGTCGATGGCGCGGATCCCGCCGTAGGGAGGCTCCTTGCACAGCAGGCCGGTGAAGGGCATCCGCCAGCCGGCATTGACGTCGATGGCGTAGGGCACGCCCATCTGCGGGTCGCCCGCGCCCTCGGCCTTGGCGCCTTCGCCAGTCTTCTCTTCCTGATAGCGAGGGTCGTCGCGGGGGAACCAGCCCAACTTGTTCGCCTCGGCGCGCGGCACCAGACGGTTGTAGTTGGGCATGTCGTTATAGTTGGCGATGATCACGCCGCGACGCGGATCCAGAGCCACGCTGCCCCAGTCCGAGCCGCCGTTGTAGCCCGGATACTCGATGAAGCGACGGTCGGCGGTCGGGGGCGTAAACTGGCCCTGATACGACGCCTTCTTGAACTGGATGCGGCAGATCATCTGATCGATCGGCGACATGCCCCACATGTCGACTTCGCGCAGGTCAGGCTTGGCCAGGGTGTTGAACAGCGAATAGGGCTGGGTCGCCGCGCGCTGCGCCGGTTCGACGCCGCCGCGCGGGGCCGGACGATCCTGAACCCCGTGCAGAGGCTGGCCCGTGCGGCGGTCCAGCACGAAGATTTCGCCGCGCTTGGACGGCAGGATCACCGCAGGCGTCACGCCCCCTGCGGTCGGCATGTCGACCAGCGTCACCTGCGAACCCAGGTCATAGTCCCAGACGTCGCGGCGAACGGTCTGATAACTCCAGCGCGGCTTGCCGGTCGTGACGTCCAGCGCGACCAGGGCGCTGGAATACTGGTTCTCTTGAGGCCGGCGCAGCGACGAATAGTAGTCGGCGGCCGAGTTGCCCATCGGCAGATAGACCAGGCCCAGGGCTTCGTCGCCCGTCGCCGTCGTCCACATGTTCGGCGTGCCTGGCGTATAGATCTGACCGGCCGGCGGAGCGGTGGTGATATCGGGACGCATCATGTCCCAGGCGAAGCGCAGCTGACCGGTGACGACGTCATAGCCCTGGATGACGCCCGAGGCGTTCCAGCGCTTCTGGCCGTCCAGCACCTGATGGCCCGTGACGATGACGCCGCGCACGACGACGGGCGGCGAGGTGATCGACACCATGCCGGGATAGGGATTGCCCATCCCCTCCTTGATGCTGACGGCGCCGTTGGTTCCGAAGGCGGGGCAAGGCACGCCGGTGCGCGCATCGACCGCGATGATCCGGCCGTCCAGCGTGCCTTCGATGATGCGCGTCGCGCAGGGCTGGGCCTGATCGACATTCGGCGCGGCGTAATAGGTCACGCCCCTGCAGGCGGCGGTGTAGGGGATCTGGTCGTCCGCCACCTTGGGATCATAGGCCCACTTCTGCCGGCCGGTATTGGCGTCCAGGGCGAACATCTTGTTGCGACCCGAGCAGAGATAGACGGTGTCGGCGATCTTCAGCGGCGTGGTCTCGGCGCCGAACCGTTCGCCGGGCAGGTCGCCGGTGCGGAAGGTCCAGGCCCGCTCCAGCTGTCCAACGTTGCTCTTGTTGATCTGATTCAGCGGCGAATAGCGCTGGGCGGCGTCCGATCCGCCATAGGCGGGCCAGTCCATGCCGGCCTTGATCAGGGCGGGGTCGCCAAACGGTCCCCGCGCGCCGGGCACCGGGCTGTCGACGCCGGGCGCGTTGATCTGACCGACCACAAGGCCGAACACGACCGTCAGCACCGCCAGTCCAAGCGCGCCGAAGCCCGCCGTCTTGCCGCCGCCGCGCGACCGCAGCACAGGCAGCGTCGCCAGCACCAGGAACATCAGCACCAGCGGCCCGACCAGGCGCGGGATCATGGCCCAGCCGTTCAGGCCCTTCTCCCACAGCGCCCAGATCACCGTGGCAACGAAGACCGCGCCATAGAGCCAAGCTCCACGAACATCGCGCCAGACAAGCAGAAGGCCCGACAAGATCAGCGCCAGGCCTGCAATCAGATAATACCAGGAGCCGCCCAGCATCGCGAGCTGAACGCCGCCGACCGTCAGCACCAGACCGATCACGGCCAGCAGCACCCCGAGCAGCAAGGTCAGCCATCCCCCAAGGCCGGTCGGGGTTGTCCATCGGGGCATGGGCGCACTCTCTGTGGTCGGCTGAAATCCGTCTTTCGAACGCCTCGAGGCCGCGCCGGTTCCTATTGTCGCACCCCTGGAACAAAATCCTGTTGCGGCGCAAACGGCCACCATCAGCAACTTTTGACGACGAAACGCGTCCGATTGGATGATTTATTCTTTTTGTTCCGCTGAGAACGCCTCGCGGCAATAATATTTGCCTCTAACGCCTCGTTTGCGGCATATGCGAGATATGCATAAGACCCTGAAGCAAGGCGGGACATTCGTCGTCGAACCCCGCCGCCTGTCCAAGGCCTCGGCCGAACTGCGCGCACGCGGTTTCGGCGAGATTACGATTCCGCCCTCCACCGAGACGGCCGAGAAACAGGCTTCGCGCTGCACGGACTGCGGCGTTCCCTTCTGCCAGAACGCCTGCCCGCTTCAGAACAACATCCCCGACTGGCTGCGCCTTTCGGCCGAGAACGAGCCGCGCGAGGCCTGGCGCGTCGCGTCCCTGACCTCGACCATGCCCGAAATCTGCGGTCGGATCTGTCCGCAGGATCGGCTGTGCGAAGGGTCATGCACATTGAACCAGTCCGGCTGGGACGCCGTGACCATCGGCTCAGTCGAGGCCTGGCTGGGCGACCAGGCCTTCGCCAACGGCTGGGTCGAGCCGATCCGCCCGGCCGCCGAACGCGGCGAAACGGTCGGGATCATCGGCGCCGGCCCGGCCGGTCTGGCCGCCGCCGACCGCCTGCGCTGCGAGGGCTATCAGGTCACGGTCTATGACCGTCACGACCGCGCCGGCGGGCTGCTGATCTATGGCATCCCCGGCTTCAAGCTGGAAAAGCACGTCGTGCAGCGTCGCGTGGATCGGCTGATCGACGGCGGCGTCCGGTTCGTGCTGGGCTGCGAGGTCGGCAAGGACGTGACCCTGACCGAGCTACGCGAGCGCCACGACGTCGTCCTGCTGGCTATGGGCGTCTATCAGCCCCGCATCCTTTCGGCGCCCGGTCGCGGGCACGACTCGACTGTCGCCGCCCTGTCCTATCTGACCCATCAGAACCGCCGCGACCTGGGCGACGCCGAACAGGACGGCTGGCACGAGGCACGCGGCAAGCGGGTCGTCGTCATCGGCGGCGGCGACACGGCCATGGATTGCGTCCGCACCGCCGTCCGGCAAGGCGCGGCCAGCGTCACCTGCCTGTATCGTCGTGATCGCGAGAACATGCCGGGCTCGGCCCGCGAGGTCGTCAACGCCGAGGAAGAGGGCGTCGTCTTCGAATGGCTGGCCGCACCAAAGGCCCTGCTATCGCAAGGCGACAAGGTTACGGGCGTGCGCGCCGCACGGATGCAGCTGACCGAGGCCGCTCCGGGTCAGCGTCGCGACATCGTGCCGGTTCCCGGCGCCGACTTCGACGTGCCGGCCGACATCGTCATAGAGGCCCTGGGCTTCTCGCCCGAGCCGTTCGCGGCGCATGAGGCCAATTTGCGCCTACGCGACGACGGCACCATCAAGGTGGGTTCGGTCAGCTTCGCCACCAGCCTGCCCGGCGTCTTCGCCGCCGGCGACGCCGTGCGCGGCGCATCGCTCGTCGTCTGGGCCGTCCGCGAAGGCCAGGACGCCGCCGCCGAGATCGACCGCTACTTCAAGACCCGCACCGAGGAGGTCGCGGCATGACCTGGCTGAACAAATACGAACAAACCCGCGACCGGCTGGAAGCCGGCCACGCCTATGACCGCGCCTCCGAGCGCGACGCCTGCGGCGTGGGTCTGGTCTGTTCGATTGACGGCACGCCGCGCCGCGACGTGGTCGAATATGCGATCCGCAGCCTGAAGGCCGTGGCCCACCGGGGCGCGGTCGATCCCGACGGCCTGTCGGGCGACGGCGCGGGCATCATGGCCGAGTTGCCGCAAGGCTTCTTCGCCGAACAGGTGGCCTCCATCGGCCAGTCCCTGCGTCCTGGGCCCATCTGCGTCGGCCAGGTCTTCCTGCCGCGCACCGACCTGGGCGCCCAGGACCGCGCCCGCGCCATCGTCGAGACCGAGGCCCTGCGCGGGGGCTTCTGGATCTATGGCTGGCGCCAAACGCCCATCGACCTGTCGGTCGTCGGGACCAAGGCCGGCGCGACCCGGCCCGAGATCGAACAGATCATGCTGGCCCCGCCGCTGGACGACGCGGGCCAACCACTGGATGGCGAGGCGCTGGAGCGCGAACTGTATCTGTGCCGCCGCCGCATTGAAAAGACGGTCAAGACCGAGAACCTGGCCAGCGTCTATATCTGCACACTGTCCGCGCGCTCGATCGCCTACAAGGGCATGGTGCGGGCCGAACTGCTGGGCGACCTGTATCCCGATCTTGAGGACCCGCGCTTCGTCTCGGCCTACGCGGTCTTCCACCAGCGCTATTCGACCAACACCTTCCCGGAATGGAAGCTGGCCCAGCCCTTCCGCATGATGGCCCACAACGGCGAGATCAACACGCTGAAGGGCAACCTGAACTGGATGAAGTCGCACGAAATCCGCATGGCCGCACAGGCCTTCGGCGACCGCGACCGCGAGGTGAAGCCGGTGGTTCAGCCGGGCGGATCGGACTCCGCCGCCCTGGATAATGTCATGGAGGTGCTGGTCCACGCCGGTCGCCCCGCGCCGATGGCCAAGGCCCTGCTGATCCCCGAGGCCTGGGCCAAGGACGATGTGGTCATGCCCGCCGAACACCGGGCTTTCTACGCCTATTGCAACGCGGTGATGGAGCCGTGGGACGGCCCCGCCGCCATCTGCGCCGCCGACGGCCGCTGGATCGTGGCGGGCAAGGACCGCAACGGCCTGCGTCCCCTGCGCGCCGTCGAGACGGTCGATGGTCTGCTGATGGCAGGCTCCGAGGCCGGTCTGGTGCCGATCCCCGAGAGCCGGGTGAAGCGCCGCCTGCACATCGGCCCCGGCAAGCTGATCGCGGTCGATCTGAAGCACGGCCGCGTCTATGACGAGCATGAGGCCATCGACGCCCTGTCCGCCGCCCACCCCTATACCGAGTGGCTGGACAATATGGTCGATCTGGAGCCGATCATCGGCCCCGGACCAGAGCCGCGCTCGGCCTCGGGCGAGGCCCTGACGCGCCGCCAGATCGCCGCCGGCTACAGCCGCGAGGACCTCGACCTGCTGCTGGACGCTCTGGTCCGCGACGGCAAGGAGGCGGTCGGCTCCATGGGCGACGACGCCCCGCCCGCGGTGCTGTCGGCCCTGCCCCGCCCGCTGTCGCATTATTTCCGCCAGAACTTCAGCCAGGTCACCAATCCGCCGATCGACCCCCTGCGTGAAGCGGGGGCCATGAGCCTGAAGACCCGGTTCAAGAACCTGGGCAACATCCTGGCCGAGGAAGAGGCCCAGACCGACGTCTTCGTGCTGGACAGCCCGGTCCTGACCAACGGCATGTATGAGCGGATGATCGACACGGTCGGCGCCGGATCGACCGTGGTCATCGACTGCAGCTACGATCTGCCGACCGACGACGCCCGCCCTGGCGTGGCCTTGCGCGCCGCCCTGGACCGCATCATGGACGAGGCCGAGGCCGCCGCCCGCGACGGCGCGGCCCTGATCGTGCTGACGGACCAGGCCGGATCAGCCGAGCGTCTGGCAGCGCCTATGATCCTGGCCACCGCCGGGGTCCACGGCCGCCTGACCAAGGCGGGCCTGCGCTCCTACTGCTCCATCGTGGTCCGCACCGCCGAGACGCTGGACCCGCACGGATTCGCGGTCCTGGTCGGGGTCGGCGCCACCACCGTCAACGCCTGGCTGGCCCAGGACCTGTTCCAGGAGCGTCTGGACCGGGGCCTGTATCCCGGCCTGACGCTGCGCGACGCCTGCCTGAACTACAAGGCCGGCATGGAGGCGGGCCTGCTGAAGACCCTGGCCCGCAAGGGGATCAGCGTCATCTCCGCCTATCGCGGCGGCTGCGAGTTCGAGGTGCTGGGCCTGTCGCGCGCGTTGACCGCCGAGTTCTTCCCCGGCGCCCCGTCGCGCATCTCCGGCATCGGCCTGGCCGGTCTGGAGCAGGCGGCGATGAAGCGGCACCGCATCGCCTGGGGCGAGGCTGTCCCTTCCCCGGCCATCGGCGGCTTCTTCAAGATCCGTTCGGGCGGCGAGGCCCACGCCCACGAGGCCAGGACCATCCACCTGTTGCAGGACGCCTGCAACCGCGGCGACTATCGCCGCTTCAAGCAGTTTTCCGAGGTCGTCCGCGCCCAGGCCGACCTGTCCCTGCGAGACCTCCTGGACTTCCGCGAAGGCACGCCCATCCCGCTGGACCAGGTCGAGAGCGTGTCGGACATCCGCCGCCGCTTCCTGACCCAGGCCATGTCGCTGGGCGCGCTGGGGCCAGAGGCGCACGAGACGCTGAACATCGCCATGAACCGCATCGGCGCCCGCTCGGTCTCGGGCGAGGGCGGCGAGGATCCCGAACGCTATCACCCGCGTCCGAACGGCGACGACGCCAACTCGGCGGTGAAACAGGTGGCCTCGGGCCGGTTCGGCGTCACGGCCGAATATCTGAACCAGTGCCGCGAGATCGAGATCAAGGTCGCGCAAGGCGCCAAGCCCGGCGAGGGCGGGCAGCTGCCCGGTTTCAAGGTCACCGAGTTCATCGCCCGGATGCGCCATGCCGTGCCCGGCACGACCCTGATCAGCCCGCCCCCGCACCACGACATCTATTCGATCGAGGATCTGGCCCAGCTCATCTACGACCTGAAGGCCATCAACCCCGATGCGCGAGTGACGGTGAAACTGGTGTCCGCCTCGGGCATCGGCGCCATCGCCTCGGGCGTGGCCAAGGCCAACGCCGACGCCATCCTGATCGCTGGCCACAACGGCGGCACCGGCGCCTCGCCCCAGACCTCGATCAAGCACGCCGGCCTGCCGTGGGAGATCGGTCTCGCCGAGGCCCATCAGGTGCTGACGCTGAACAATCTGCGCGGCTCGGTCACGCTGAGGACCGACGGCGGGGTCCGCACCGGCCGCGACGTGGTCATCGCCGCCATGTTGGGCGCCGAGGAATACGGCGTCGGCACCGCCGCCCTGATCGCCATGGGCTGTCTGATGGTGCGCCAGTGCCATTCCAACACCTGTCCCGTCGGCGTCTGCTCCCAGGATGAGCGGCTGCGCGAGAAGTTCACCGGCACGCCCGACAAGGTGGTGAACCTGTTCACCTTCATCGCCGAGGAGACGCGAGAAATCCTGGCCTCCATCGGCGCGCGCACGATGGACGAGATCATCGGCCGCACCGATCTGCTGCGTCAGGTTCGTCGCGGCGGCTCGCACCTGGACGACCTGGACCTGAACCCCCTGCTGGTTCAGGTGGACGAGGGCGCGGCCGGCAAATGGGCCGACAAGACGACGCGCAAACCCATCGCCGACAGCCTGGACGCCGCCGTGCTGAAGGACGCCGTCCGCTTCCTGGATCGCGGCCAGACGCTGGAGCTGTCCTATCCGCTGAACAACACCCAGCGCACGGTCGGCGCGGCCCTGTCCTCGGCCATCGTGCGCCGCTTCGGCGCGCAAGGCCCGGCGGGCCGACTGAAGCTGCGACTGGAAGGCATCGCGGGCCAAAGCTTCGGCGCCTTTGCGGCCAAGGGTCTGGAACTGCACCTGACGGGTGAGGCCAACGACTACGTCGGCAAGGGGCTGTCGGGCGCCGAAATCTCGATCCGCACGCCGGAATGGCGCGAGGATCAGCTGATCTGCGGCAACACCACCCTGTATGGCGCGACCTCCGGCCGTCTGTTCGTCGCCGGCGCGGCGGGCGAGCGGTTTGCGGTCAGGAACTCCGGGGCCGAGGCCGTGGTCGAGGGGCTGGGCGCGCACGGCTGCGAATATATGACGGGCGGGCGCGTGGTCGTCCTGGGTTCGGTCGGCTGGAACCTGGCGGCGGGCATGAGCGGCGGCGAGCTGTTCGTGCTGGACCAGCCGGGCCATGCCGAGCGCGCCCTGAACGGCGACCTGGCGGGCGTGACCGACATTGACGCACAGGCGGCCGATCGACTGAAGGGCCTGATCGAGGCCCATCTGGCCGCGACGGCCTCGCCCCTGGCGCGGCGTCTGCTGGCGGATTGGGACAACAGCCTGAACCGCTTCGTCCGCATCGTGCCCCTGACCGACATCGTCGCCCGCACGGAACGCCTGAAGACCTCCGCCTGACACCGAACCGCCTGCCTTAGAAAGCCGCCATGACCCGATCCGCCGCCCTCGCCGTCACGTTCGTCGCCGGGGCGGCGGCCTTCGCCTCACCGGCCCTGGCGGGCCCGGCCCTGCTGGCGCATCAGGCGCCAATGGCCATCGATACGGCGGCGACGGCCTGGATCCTGACCTCGACGGCCCTGGTCCTGCTGATGACCCTGCCGGGCCTGGCCCTGTTCTACGGCGGCATGGTCAGGAAGAAGAACATCATCAGCGTGGTGGCCCAGTCGGCGGCCGCCTTCGCCGTCGTCTCGGTCCTGTGGTTCCTGGTCGGCTACAGCCTGTCGTTCGGCAAGGGACCGGACGCGGTCAACGGCTTCATCGGCGGCGTGCAGGCCGCCTTCCTGAACGGCGTCACCGCCCAGACGGCCCACAGCCTGCTGCCCGGCCTGCCCGAACTGCTGTTCGTCGCCTTCCAGATGACGTTCGCCATCATCACCCCGGCCCTGATCGCCGGCGCCTTCGCCGAGCGGATGAAGTTCTCGGCCAGCCTGCTGTTCTTTGGCCTATGGCACCTGATCGTCTATGCGCCGATCTGTCACCAGGTCTGGGGCGGGGGCTATCTTGGCGGTCTGGGCGTGCTCGACTTTGCGGGCGGCGCGGTCGTGCACGTCAACGCCGGTATCGCCGGCCTGGTCTGCGCCCTGGTGCTGGGGCCGCGTCACGGCTTCGGGCGCGACAACATGGCCCCCGCCAACCTGGTCTATAGCGCGATCGGCACCGGCCTGCTGCTGGTCGGCTGGCTCGGCTTCAATGCGGGGTCAGCAGGCGCGGCGGATGCGCTGGCCGCCACCGCCGCCTTCAACACCATCCTGGCCGCCGGAGCTGCCGCCCTGGGCTGGATGACCATCGAATGGTTCGATCGCAAGCGTCCGACCCTGCTGGGCCTGTTGTCGGGCGTCGTCGGCGGTCTGGTCGCCATCACGCCCGCCGCCGGTTTCGTCGATCCCAAGGGCGCCTTCTTCATCGGCCTGATCGGCGGTCCGGCCTGCTATGCGGGCGCGGTCTGGCTGAAGCACGCGCTGAAATACGACGACAGTCTGGACGCCTTCGGCGTGCACGGCGTCGGCGGCATCGTCGGCGCCCTGCTGACCGGCGTCTTCGCCACCACGACCGTCAACGCCTTGTCGGAGGGGGCGACCGTGTGGAAACAGGCCGTCGGCCTGGTCGGCGTCATCGCCTGGAGCGCCGTCGGCACCTTCGTCGTCCTGATGATCTGCAAGTTCACCACGGGCCTGCGCGTCACCAAGGATGAAGAGGTCGAGGGGCTGGACTATACCCAGCACGGCGAGGCCATCCACTGACCCCACAGGCGCTGCCGGTTGATCCCGCCCTCGCCAGACCCCATCTTCATCTGTGACGGACGGTCTTGCCGATTGCGGGAGACCGACCGCTCGGTCGCTGACGCAAGGACCCCAGATGACGACGACGCGCACACTCCTGTTCGACAGCCCCTTTCTGCTGGGCTTTGACCACACCCGCGCCCTGATCGACCGCGCCGCCAAGGCCGCGGCCGAAAGCTATCCGCCCTATAATGTCGAACAGATCGGCGATGCGGGCGTCCGCATCAGCCTGGCCGTCGCCGGGTTCGCGCCGGACGAACTGGCCATCACCCTGGACGGCCGCCAGCTGACCATCGCCGGCAAGCGCGACGATGCCGGCAGGGGCGAACAGGCCTTCCTGCATCGCGGCATCGCGGCGCGCGGCTTCGTTCGTAACTTCGTCCTGGCCGACGGGCTGGAAGTCGAGGGCGCACGACTGGAGCACGGCCTGCTCCACGTCGATCTGATCCGACCCGAGGCCGAGCGCCAGGTGCGACGCATTCCCATTACTTCTGGGCCCATCACGGCCGGCTGAAAACCACAGCCATTCGAACCGCCCGGCGATCCGGGCGTTGTCAAACATGAAGGAGGCGGTCCTAATGACGCCGATGACGATGACTAAGGAAGACTTTGCCGGACTGGGCGCCCCCGACCTCGTCTATGTGCGCGAGATCAAGGCCTCGGACCTGCTTGAAGAGGCGGTCGAGATCAAGGACGTGGATCTTAACCCCGGCCAGATGCTGTACGCCGTCCACAGCGCCGACGGCGAGCGTCTGGCGGTCATGATCGACCGCGACACCGCCTTCGCCGCCGCCGTGGCGCACGAGCTGGAGCCGGTTTCCGTTCACTGATCTGATGGATGGCGGCGCGCAGGCGCCGCAGTTCAGGCCGCCGTCGCGGCCGTGGCGTCCTTGACGAACAGGGCGCGGATCGCATCGGTCGTGCGCGCCTGTCTCAGTTGCTCTCGCAGCTCGGGCGAGCGCAGCGCGCGCGACACCGCCGCCAATGCGCGAAGATGCTCGGTGCCCGCCTTGGGCGGGGCAAACAGGCCGACGATCAGATCGACGGGCCGGTCGTCCACCGCGTCATAGGCCACAGGCGTATCCAGCCGCACGAACACCGCCGTCACCTTCTCGACCTCGGTGAGACGCGCGTGCGGCACCGCGACCCCAGACCCCAGCCCGGTCGATCCCAGCGTCTCGCGTTCCATCAAGGCGTCGAAGATACGGGCTTCGTCGAGGCCCAGCGCATGCGACGCCGCCTCCGCCAGCGCGTGAAGCGCCTGTCGCTTGGACGACGCGCCGCTGCGCAGCACCACGCCCTTGGGCGCGAGCAGATCACCGATGTCCATTACACAACCTCGATACGCGCAGCAGACAACGGCGCGGCCGCCCGTTTAGAGACAACCGCGCCGAAGTCAAACTGAGGCTTAGTTCACCGAACCGTTGGACTTGGCCGTCCGTTCGGGATCGATCCATCCCACATTGCCGTCCGGACGACGATAGACGACCGCCAGACCGCCGTGCGCCGCGTTACGGAACAGCACGACCGGATAGCCCGTCATATCCAGCTCGAGCACGGCCCGTCCGACCGTGATGGTGCGGATTTCGTGCTCGGTCTCGGCGATGACCATGCCCACCGGCGGCGGGCCGTCGTTCTCGCTCGCGTCGCCGAAGACGTCGTCTTCCACGCTGTCGGGATCACGCAGCACGATGCTGCGTGCGACTTCGCGGGCGGCGTTTTCGGTCTTCTCGGGCGACAGACCCTTGGGTCCGATGTGGTGATCCTTGAGCCGGCGCTTGTAGCGGCGAACCCGCTTTTCGAGCCGATCCAGCGCCTCAGTGAAGGCCGAGTGGGCGTCGCCGCCCATTCCGGTCGTCACCAAGGTCTGGCCCGACGCGAGGCGGACCCAACAGTCCACCTTGAAGTTGTGACCGTCCTTGGACACCACGACCTCGGCGTCTTCACCGCCTCGGGCGAAGTATTTTCCGACCCCGTCTTCGAGTTCCTGGGAGATGCGCGAGCCTAACGCTTCGCCGACATCCACTTGCTTGCCGCTGACTTGGACTTGCATGCCGATAGAACGCGCCCGACCCGATTTGGTGTCAATCCAGATCACCGATTTGTGGTCACGCTTGGCTGTGGATTTCAGCCCGTCTTCATCATCCGGCGGCGCTCGACCGAGGACGGAATCCTCAAGGCTTCTCGGTATTTGGCCACGGTGCGGCGGGCGATGTCGATGCCCGTTTCCTTCAGGATTTCCACGATCCGATCGTCGGACAAAACGTCGCCCTCCAGACCCTCGCCGTCGATCATGGATTTGATCTTGTGACGGACGGCTTCGGCCGAATGGGTCGATGCGCCGTCCACCGACTGAATGGCGGCGGTGAAGAAGAATTTCAGCTCGAACACGCCCCGCGGCGTGGCGATATATTTGTTCGAGGTGACGCGGCTGACCGTGGATTCGTGCATGCCGATGGCGTCGGCGACGGTCTTCAGATTGAGCGGCCTCAGAAACTCGACGCCGAAAGCCAGGAAGGCGTCCTGCTGGCGCACGATCTCGGATGAGACCTTCAGAATGGTCTTGGCCCGCTGATCCAGCGACTTGACCAGCCAGTTGGCCTGGGCGGCGCAGTCGGCGACGAAGGTCTTTTCGGTATCCGAGCGCGCGCCGGCCTGGACCAGGCCGTGATAGCGTTTGTCGACCAACAGGCGCGGCAGGGTGTCTGCGTTCAGCTCGACCCGCCAGCCGCCGGCGGGATCGGGCCGAACATGCACATCGGGCACGACCGTCTGGGCCGGCTCGCCGCCGAAGCCTGCGCCCGGACGCGGCGTCAGCGCCCGCAGTTCGGCGATCATGTCGGTCAGATCCTCGCCATCGACCTCGCAGACGCGGCGCAGGCCCGCCAGATCGCGCTTGGCCAGCAGGTCCAGATTGTCCAGCAGGGCCGCCATCGCCGGATCGAACCGATTGCGCTCGATCAGTTGCAGCTTCAGGCATTCCGGCACCGACCGCGCCATGATCCCGGTCGGCTCGAATCCGTGGCAGACGCCCAGCACCGCCTCGATCCGCTCCAGCGGCACGCCCAGCCGGTCGGCGAACTCGGTCAGTTCTCCCCGCAGATAGCCGCCCTCGTCCGTCGCATCGATCAGGGTCAGGGCTATGCCGTGGTCCGCCGGCGTCAGGCCCGCGCTCGACGCCTGGGCCTGAAGATGCTCCCACAGTGTCAACTCGTGCGCGTCGGGCCGCTCGCCCTCGCCCTCGAACATCTGGCCGCCCTTGCCGGCGCTGGACCAGTCCGACAGCCCCGGCTGGGCTTCGTCAGTCATCCGGTCGCTGGTGCGCTCGCCCGGCGCGGCGTCGCCATAGACATCGTCCGAACCCGCATCCATGCCGGACACAGCCTCATGGCCGACCCCGTCTCCGAACGACATTTCACCGTCCGCCGTCGCCTCGACGCGCTCGACCGGCTCGGGCGTCTCGCCCTCCGGCTCCTCGCGTTGCAGCAGTGGATTGCGTTCCAGCTCGGCCTCGACAAAGTCCTCCAGCTCGAGGTTCGACAGTTGCAGCAGCTTGATCGCCTGCTGCAGCTGGGGCGTGATGACCAGCCCCTGCCCCTGCCTGACCTCTAACCTTTGCCCGATCACGTTCGAAATCTTCCCGCCCGGCCGCCGAGTGGCCCGGAACTTGCTGGGACAGAATGTCGCCGAACCGGTTAACGCGAGACGAACGCGACCTCAGACCCTTTTCGTCATCCTCCGGCAAGCCGCGTCTTCGCGGCGCAGACCGGGGGACCCAGCGGCGCCGCAGGCGATGCTTCAGCCGCACGATGTTGGAAAATCCTAGTCCGCGACAGGTTCGCGCTGTCGCGCGCCGCTGGGTCCCCCGGTCTCGCTACGCTCGCCGGAGGATGACGACACCCGCAGATCAGATGTAGTTTTCGCCCAGATACACCCGGCGCACTTCGGCGTCGTGGATCGCCTCGTCGGACGTGCCTTCGAACAGCACCGCGCCGTTCGAGATGATCGACACCCGATCGGTGATGTCCAAGGTCTCGCGCACATTGTGGTCGGTGATCAGCACGCCAATGCCCTGGCTGGCCAGGTAGCGGATCACGGTGCGGATGTCGGCGATGGCCAGGGGGTCGATGCCGGCGAAGGGTTCGTCCAGCAGCATGAAGGACGGCCGTCCGGCCAGCGCCCGCGCGATCTCCACCCGCCGACGCTCGCCGCCCGACAGCGCCGTAGCCCGCGCGTGGCGCAGATGGTCGATGTGCAGTTCGTTCAGCAGCCGGTCGGTCTCGGCGCGGATCTGGTCGCGCGGATAGTTCAGCTCGACCACCGCCTTGACGTTCTGCTCGACCGTCATGCCGCGAAAGATCGAGGCTTCCTGCGCCAGATAGCCCAGGCCCATACGGCTGCGCTGATACATCGGCTGGCCGGTGATGTTCTCGCCGTCCAGCCAGATCGCGCCCGAATCCGGTGGGATCAGACCGGTGATCATGTAGAAGCAGGTGGTCTTGCCGGCGCCGTTGGGACCCAGCAGGCCCGCGACCTCGCCGCGCTGCACCGTCAGGGACACGTCGCGCACCACCTGACGCTGGCCGAACGACCGCGCCAGGTTCATCACCCGCAGGCCCTTTTCCGCAGGCGCGGGCGCCACGGCGGCCGGTTGCGGCCGCTCGTCCAGGTTCAGGGCTGACAGTTCCTTGCGCGCCAAATGCTCAGGTCCGTGACGGCCAGACGGCCTCAGTTCGAGTTGGGGTAGAAGACGCCCTGCACGCGGCTTCCGGCGGCGCCGCGCGGCGCGCCGTCCATGCGGGCGGTCTCGGTGTTGATGTTATAGACCAGGCGCGAGCCGGTCAGGACGTTCTTGCCCTGGGTCAAGATGACGTTGCCCGTCACCACGATCTCGCCATTGCCGAGATTATAGACTGCGCGGTCGCCGCGCATCGACTGGTCGGGCGTCACGAAATAGACCGTGCCGCTGGCCTCGGCGCGTTGCAGATCGCCGCCCTCGCCGCTGACCAGGGTCAGGGTGTCGGCGCGGAAACGATTGCCGCCCTGCGTCGCCTCCGCTCGGCCGCGCAGGATGATGCGGTTGGGGGCGTATTCGACCGAGTCCGCGCCATAGGCGACGGGCTGATTTGTCGCCTGGGCCCCGGCGCGAGATTGAGCATCGACCAGGGCCGGCATGCCTACGACGGCCGCCGCCGCGATGACGGCCAGCGTCTTCGAAATCTTCGTCACGATCATCCGCCTGACCCCTTGGGCGTCAGAACGCCCTTCACCTTGTTGTCGCCTGCGCCGTCGAACACGACGCGCTGTCCCTGATCGTAGATCGCATAGGACGATGCGTTGATGGTTCCAATAGGGCCGGAACCCTGAACGCCCTTTGAACCGGTGACGTTTCCGGTCGAGGTGTCGACCACCGCCTCGGGCGTGGTCAGGACAAAGCCCGTGCCGCCGTCCGAAATGCGCACGTTCGGGCCGATCGTCACCGTCTTGGCCTGCTCGTCATAGATGCCGCCGTCGGCGGTCAGTTCGGTGACCTTGCGCCCACCCAGGTTCAGCTTCAGCGCCGGGCCGATCAGTTTGAACTTGCCGGTATTGGGGTCGCGCACGGCGCCCTGGGCGCCGACGGTGAAGGCGCGGCCCTGCGCATCCTGCCCGTGGAACAGGGGCGCATCCAGGCGGACCTCCTGGCTCTGGCTGGCCTTGCGCTCAACGCCCGACATGACGGTGCGGAACACGGTCCAGGTCAGGGCGCCGCCCGCCAGCACCAGAATGACGATCGGCAGGACGCGGCGATAAAGCTTCACCCGGCGCGAGCGCGCGCGCCAACGGGCGCCGGCCAGGGCGACCCTGGCCTCGTCGGCCTCGATGCGGGACTGTTCGCCGTTTTCGGTCAAGCGCGCCTCAGCTGTGGGCGAAGATGTCGGTCTCGTCCCAGCCGGCCAGGTCGAGCGCCGACCGCGTCGGCAGGAAGTCGAAACATTCGGCGGCCAAATCGGTTCGCCCTTCGCGCGCCAGCATCATGTCCAGCTTGGCCTTGGCCGCGTGCAGATACAGGACGTCCGACGCCGCATAGTCCAGCTGCGCCTGGCTCAGCGTCTCGGCGCCCCAGTCCGAGGACTGCTGCGCCTTGGACAGGTCCACGCCCACCGTCTCGCGCACCACGTCCTTCAGCCCGTGCCGGTCGGTATAGGTGCGCGCCAGCTTGGAGGCGATCTTGGTGCAATAGACCGGCCGCGTCTCGACGCCGAGGTGCAGCAGGAACATGCCGATGTCGAACCGGCCGAAGTGGAAGATCTTGGTCACCGCCGGATCGGTCAGCACCCGCTTAAGGTTCGGACAGTCATAGGCGGGTCGGTTCAGCCGCACGACATGGGCGTTTCCGTCGCCCGACGACAACTGCACCACGCACAGCGGATCGCGGCGAAAACGCAGGCCCATGGTCTCGGAATCGATGGCGACCTCGGACCCCAGGTCCAGATCGTCGGGCAGGTCGCCCTCATGCAGGTAAACGGTCATGCTCAGGCTCTTACACGGCGAACGCGGCGCGCGAAACGGGCAAGCTCAACCACGAACGGGCCTCAAGCAGCGGTGCGGCGCGCGCGAGGCGATAGGCCAAAACAAAGAAAGCGCCGCACCGTTCGGTGCGACGCTTTCTGAAAGATGGTGCCCAGAAGAGGACTCGAACCTCCACGGCCGTTAAGCCACTGGCACCTGAAGCCAGCGCGTCTACCAATTCCGCCATCTGGGCCCCGTCGGCAGCGCCTTGCGGCGTTTCCATCGGGAAGGCGCGGACCTCTAAGGGAGGCTCCGGGCGGGGTCAACAAGGATTTTTCGCCTTTGCGAGATTTCTTGCGCACGCGGCGCGGCAAGCGCGGCCGCACATGATTTTCGATCCGCGTTCGGCGGCGACTTAATGGGCGCTAAGCCTGTTTTCTAACCCCGTCTTGAGGCCAGGTCGCCTAAAAGCGCCTCATGGCGGACCCGTCTCTCAGCCCCTCTGCGCCGGAGCGCTTCGTCCCGGAGCGTCGCGCCCGGCCGCGCGCGCCGTTCCGCCAGAACCGCCGCGCCCACGAGCGGGTCACGATCCTGGGTCAACCGATGGATCTGGTGAAGCCGGAAGAGGTGCTGCACCACATCCAGCAGGCGGTGCGACAGGGCGCAAAGACCCTGATCGCCAATCACAATCTGCACAGCCTGTATCTGATGCAGAAGCGACCTGAACTGGGCGCCTTCTACGACAAGGCCGATCTGATCGAGGTCGATTCGACGCCGCTGCTGGCCTTCTCGCGCGTCCTGGGCCTGCACAGCCGGGGCTTTCACCGCTGCACCTATCTGGACTGGCGCGACCATTTCTGGAGCGTGGCGAACCGCGAGGGCTGGCGCGTCCTGTCCGTCGGCGGCGCGCCCGGCGTCGGCGACGAGGCGGCCCGTCGGCTGAAGGCCCGCTATCCCGACGCCGACATCGCCATCCACCACGGCTTCTTCGACGCCCGCCCCGGGTCGTCCGAGAACGCCGCCGTCCTGGATCGGATCACGGCCTTTAAGCCCCATATCCTGTTCGTCGGCATGGGAATGCCGCGCCAGGAGCTGTGGATCGCCGAAAACTTCGAGCGCCTGCCCGATTGCGTCATCCTGTCGGTCGGCGCCGCCTTCGACTATGAGGCGGGGGTCCAAAGCGCGGCCCCGCGCTGGATGGGACGCGCGGGCGTCGAATGGGCCTATCGCCTGCTGCATGATCCCAAACGGCTGTTCGTCCGCTACTGCGTCGAGCCCTGGACGCTCCTCCCGCTGGCCCTGCGCGACATCCTAAAGGCCAGGGGTCGCAACCGCTGATCACGTTATTCCTACTGGTCAGATAGATATTTATCGCCATGATCCCTCTGGACCGGCGCGTGTTATCGACAGCGACGGAAACGGAAAACGGGGGTGCGCGTGCCGCAGCAGAATGGACCGCATGTCGCCATCGTCGGCGCGGGTTTCAGCGGCCTGCTGACCGCCGTCAATCTGCTGAAGGCCTCGCGCGATGTGCGCGTCACCCTGATCGAACGGCGCGGCGTCTTCGGTCCCGGCACCGCCTATGACACCGGAAATCCCGGCCATCTGCTGAACGTCCGCCTGGACAATATGAGCGCCTTTCCCGACCAGCCCAGTCACCTCGCCGACTGGCTGGCCGAACAGCCGTCGTGGCGCGCGCAGGACGGCTTCATCACCCGCGGCGTCTATGGCGACTATCTTCAGGCGCTGCTTGACGAGGCGCTGGACGACGCCCCCGACCGCCTGAACCTGATCGGCGCCGAGGCTCAGTCCATCGATCGCCAGACCGACAGCTGGCGTATCGTGACCAGCGACGGAGAGGTCGCGGCCGATCAGGTCGTGCTGGCGCTGGGCAATCTCGAGCCCGCCTCGCCCCCCGGCGTCGAGGACGCGGTGCGCGCCTCCCCTGCCTATGTCGAAAACCCCTGGCGGTTCGATCCTCAGACGGCGCGCGACGCGCGCAACGTGCTGCTGATCGGTTCGGGCCTGACGATGGTGGATGCGGCCATCACCCTGCGCCGGCCCGGACGCCGCCTGACCGCCCTGTCGCGTCACGGCCTTTTGCCCCGCGCCCACGCGACCGTTCCGCCCACGCCCTATGTCGGCGCCTTTTCGGGCAGCCCGGCCGAAATCCTGCGTCAGATCCGGACCGCGACGGCCGAGGCGGACTGGCGCGCCGTGTTCGACCGCCTGCGCCATTCCGCGCGCGACATTTGGCGCGGCTGGTCGCGGGTGGAGCGCAGCCGCTTCCTGCGCCATCTGCGCCCCCTGTGGGACGTGCATCGCCACCGCCTGTCGCCCGGCCCGGCCCGAGACATCCATTCCATGCTGGCCGGCGGCGAGCTGACGATCCTGGCCGGCAAGTTGACCGAGCTGAAGGCGACCGACGTCATCGAGGTCTCGTGGCGTCCGCGCGGAAAGAAGCGCGCCATCAAGGAGCGGTTCGATCTGGTCGTGAACTGCACCGGGCCGCTGGGCGTGATCTCAAAGAGCACCGAACCGATGATCCGCGACATCCTGGACAAGGGTTACGGTCGCCCCGATCCCCTGGGCCTTGGGCTGCAAGTCGATGACGAGGGCGGTCTGCTGGACGGCGCAGGCGCCCCCGCGCGTGGTCTTCACGCCATCGGCCCCCTGACGCGCGGCGCCTTCTGGGAGATGACGGCCGTGCCTGACCTGCGCGGCCAGGCCCGCGATCTCGCCGCCCGTATCCTGTCGGACCGCCCCTAGACCGGAACAACCGACACGTTTAGCCTTCACACCCGAAACGATCGGGGGCGATGACATGGGGGCAAGGACAGGCATCGGCCTGCTGGTGGCGATCCTGTCGCTGGGCCTGACGGCCTTTGCGCCTCAGAGCGGGTCGGACTATCGCCTCGCCTCCGCCGACAAGGTGCGCATCGACGTCTTCGGCGAGGCGGCGCTGGGCGGCGAGTTCGTCATCGACGCCAACGGCCGGATCGCCCTGCCGCTGATCGGCGAGGTTCAGGCTGCCGGCTTGACGGGCGCCCAGCTTCAGGACGCCGTCGCTCAAGCCTTGAGCCAGGGCTATCTGAACCAGCCGCGCGTCACCGCCCAGGTCCTGACCTATCGGCCGATCTACATCCTGGGCGAGGTCAATCGGCCGGGAGAATACCCCTATCTGCCGGACCTGACGGTGCTGAACGCCGTGGCGACGGCCCAAGGCTTCACCTATCGCGCCAACACGCGCCGCGTCTTCGTGCGTCGCGCCGGATCACAGGTCGAAGAAGCCCAGCCGCTAACCGCCGATGCGCGTGTTTCGCCCGGCGACACCCTGCGGATCGGCGAACGCTACTTCTGACCCGCTGTCAGATCGGCATCGCCATGATTTCCTTATAGGCGGAAATCACCTGATCGCGGACCGAGATCACCGTTTCCAGGGACGCCTCGGCCGAGCTCAGCGCCGTGACCACATCGATCAGGTTGCCCTGGCCCTGGACCGAGCGGGTCATCTGGGTTTCGGCCGCGCGCGACTGCTGGGTCATGTCGGTCATGGCGTTCTTGACCAGGTCGGCGAAGCCGCCGTCTCCGACGCCGGGCGCTTGGGCTGCTGTCGGCATGGCGCCGCCCTGAACGGCGGCATAGGCCTTGGCGGCCATCATCGGGTTCATGGCCTAGCCCTCAGCGTTTGATGATGTCGAGGGTGCGGCTGTCCATCGACCGCGCCGTCTCGATGACGTTCAGATTGGCCTCATAGGCGCGCTGCGCCTCGCGCATGTCCATCGCCTCGACCAAGGTGTCGACATTGGGCCGCATGACATAGCCTTGCGCGTTCGCGGCCGGGTGCGAAGGGTCATAGTCCATCTTGAAGTCGCCCTGGTCGGGCCGCACCTCGGCCAGGGTGACGCCGGTCGCCCCATCGACCTCGCGCGCCTGGAAGACCGGGATCTGGCGGCGATAGGGCTCGCCGCCCGGCGTGCGCGCCGTCGACTGGGCGTTGGCGATGTTCTCGGCGATCACGCGCATGCGCGACTGCTGCGCCTTCAGGGCCGAGGCCGCCACCGCCATGGCGCTGTTCGAAGGGGGGATGGGATCAGGCATGGGTCAGTCCTTCTCGGCCATCGGCTCAGGCGCCCGGCCGCTTGGCGGCCATGCGGATCATGGACATGGATTTCTGGTAGAAGCCGATGGCGGCGTCATAGGCCATGCGGCTCTCGGCCATCTTCAGCATCTGCTCTTCGACCACCACCGAGTTGCCGTCCAGCGTTGTCTCCGAATCGGGGGCCTTGGTCGGAGCGAACCGCACCGGCGAACCGGCCGGCGCGATATGGGCCGCATTGGTGCGCACCATCTGCAGCCCCCCGCCCGAGCGCATGGCGGCGGCGAAGTCGGTCGGCTGTTTCAGGTCGCGCCCGACGAAGCCCGGCGTATCGGCGTTGGCGACGTTCTCGGCGATGACCCGCTGGCGTGCGTCCAGCCAGCCCAGTCGGCCCTTGATCTGCCCCAGCAGCGGTATGTCGGCGACGCCCATGGCGGTCTCCCGTGCGACGCGAATGCGCGCGATGGGCAGAAAATGCCGCCTGGATGGTTAATAGGGGGTTATCTCAACGGCTCGTTAACCGTGGTGGTTAACATTCGTAGGCCTGAGCGCGGACTGCGCGGGGCCTTTGCAGCGTCATGAATTTCCTCGATCTCGCCCGGGCGGTCTTCGGCCTGGCCTTCACCCTCGGCCTGATCGGGATCGCGGCCTGGGCTGCGCGCCGCTATGCGCCGCAAATCCTGGCCCGGCTGAACGCGGAGCGCGGCGAGCGCCGGCTTCAGGTCGTCGAGACCCTGGTGCTGGACCCCGCCCGTCGCCTCGTCCTGGTCCGCGTCGACGACGAGGAACGGCTGATCCTGCTGGGCGAAGGCCGTGAACTGATCGAGCCGCGCCAGCCCCCTATCGGCAAAATGGGAGGCGGCCTGTGAAGCCCGCCGTCTTCGTCAAGCCGACCGGCGCCGAGCTGAAACGCGCGGCCCTGCTGTCGCTGTTCACCACCCTGGTCTGTCTGGCCTGGCCCGTCGCGGCCCTGGCTCAGCAGGCGGCGCAAAGCGGCTCGGCCCTGAACATTGATCTGGGCACCGGCGCCGGCCTGACCCAGCGCGTGGTCCAGCTGGTCGGTCTGATGACCGTCCTGTCCTTGGCGCCGTCCATCGTCATCATGACCACCAGCTTCGTGCGGATCATCGTGGTCCTGTCGCTGCTGCGCACGGCGCTGGGCCTGCAACAGTCGCCGCCGAACGCCGTCCTGGTGTCCCTGTCGCTGTTCCTGAGCGCCATCGTCATGGCCCCGACCTGGCAGGACGCCTATGATTCGGGCATCCGTCCGCTGATGGATCAGCAGATCGAACTGCCCCAGGCCTTCGATCAGGCGTCCGAACCCGTAAAAACCTTCATGCTGGCCCAGGTGGACCGTGGGGACCTCGCCCTGTTCACCCGGCTGTCGAAGATCGACCCGCCCCAGAACGTCCAGGACCTGCCCCTGCGCGTGGTCACCCCGGCCTTCATGATCAGCGAGCTGAAGAAGGCCTTCGAAATCGGATTTCTCCTTTTCGTTCCGTTTCTTGTGATCGATCTGGTGGTGGCCAGCGTGCTGATGTCCATGGGCATGATGATGCTCCCTCCGGTGGTGGTCTCCCTCCCCTTCAAGTTGATCTTTTTCGTGCTGGTGGACGGCTGGCGACTGGTCGCCGGAAGCCTGGTCGAGAGCTTCCAGCGGGCGTCCGGTACCGGATAATCCCCCGCCCCATATGGCTTTAAGCGTCATCGGCGCTTGCAAAGCATGGGGAAATCCGTGTTGATCCCCCGGTCCTCGCTCGGAATCGGGCGACTAACACTGGAAACGCTTCTTATGACCACTCAAGCCGAACTGATCGCCGCCGTCGCCAAGGACGCTGGTGTTTCGCAGGCCGACGCCGGCAAGGTGCTGACCGCGATCGTCGAAAACATCCACTCGACCCTGAAGTCGGGCGGCGACATCCGCATCTCGAACCTGGGCGTCTTCGACACCGCCGACCGCGCCGAGCGCGAAGGCCGCAACCCGGCCACCGGCGCGACCATCAAGATCGCCGCCTCCAAGGCCGTGCGCTTCCGCGTCTCCAAGCCGCTGAAGGACGCCGTCAACGGCTAAGCCGATAGATCCTCCCCCGCATCGCGGGGGAGGGGGACCGCCGTCAGGCGGTGGAGAGGGCGATGGCATCACCGGTGCTGGGTCCGCCCCCTCCACCACTTCGTGGTCCCCCTCCCCCGTAAAGCACGGGGGAGGATCATGCTTCGACGGGCGGGGGTCGCGACGCGATCTCCGCCCGTTTCAATTTCAGGCGGCGCTCTTCGCGTCGGCTTCTTTTCTGAACGCCTGTTTGGCGCTGTTGACCCAGCCGACGAAGGTGTCGGCCTGGCTGGACAGATTGGCGAAGTCGCCCGTTCCCGCCACGCCCGACAGATTGTCATCCAGCGCGACCCGCAGCGCCGCCGCCGAACGCGCGCCGGGAACCATCGACCCAAAGCGCCCGCTCAGCCGCTGCAACGCGGCTCGATCGCCCGCCAGCGAATAGCCGACGCCCGCCCGGATCAGCCAGCTTTCCTCGGCCGGCGTCAGCGGCGTGGTCGCGGTCTTGTAGCGATCGCCCAGCCGCGCCTCATAGATCGGCGCCGCCTCGCCCCACTTCTGCTGCTTCCAGAAGATGTCGGCCCGCACCTCGCGCGCCGGGTTCGACTGATCCCGGTCCAGCACCTCCAGCGCATGGTCGAACCGGCCCAGATCCATCAGGGCGCGCGCCTCCAGCGCCCGGCGCTCGCTGTTCATCGCATTGGGCAGCAGGGTGGTGCGCGAGCCCCAGATGGCCTGCAACGCCTTCTCCGGCTGACGGTCCATCAGATAGACGGTGGCCAGATTGGTCGCGACTTGGGCCTTGGCCACCCCGTCCAGGCGCTCGTCCACTTGGTGCTTCAGCAGTTCGGCGGCCTGATCCAGCAGGTCCACGTCGATCAGCCGGCGCGACAGACGCCGCACCATCTCGTCGCCGTCCGCCCCGATCGGGGTCAGTTCGCGGAAGTCATAGAACAGCGCCAGCGCCTGCACCGGCTGCAAACCGTCCGCCGCCCCGTCCAGGAACAGGGCGCGGAAGGCGTTGGCCTGATCCGCCTGCACCTCGGCTGCGCCAGGCACGCCCGCCATCCGCTTGCCCGCGCCGCGCAGGGCGTCCAGCGCCTCGCGGTAGCGCCCCTGCTGCAGATAGATGCCCGACAGTTTGCGCACGACCGCCATCTCGGTCGCATCCCCACGCCAGCGCCATTTCAGCTGTTCCAGCTGGGCCGTCGCCTGATCCGGCGTGATCGCGCCCTTGTCCAGCTCCAGGCTGATGGCGCCCAGTTTCGCCGGCGTCGCGATCCCGTCCAGCGGCGCGCGCGCCACCGCCTTATAGACCGCCAGCGCCCGGTTCTTGTCGCCGTTCAGCTCGAACATCCGCGCCTGCAGCAGACGCGCGGTCAGTTGATCGACCGCCGGCGCATCCTGACTGAACACATAGGCCAACAGCTGTTGGGCGGCGGCGAGATCATTCAATTGGATCGCGGCCATGGCGTGGGCCGCGCCGAACCGCGCGCGCCATTCCTTGGGGAAGCTGTCGATGGCCGGGGCGCCGGCGGCGAAGTTGCGACGCGCCCCCTCCCAGTCGCCCATTTCCGAGGCGATATAGCCCAGCCAGACCTTGGTCGCCGGATCGTTGGCCAGGGCCGCGCCCGCGAAATCGACCTGGGCCTCTTCCAGCCGCCCGACGCCGACGCGCGCTACGCCGCGCAGGCCGCGCACTTCGGGCTCGCCTTGCAGATTGGGCGCCTTGGCGATCAGGGCGTTCAGCACCCCGATGGCCTCATAGTTCAGGCCCGACCCAACCAGGAACCGAGCGAGCGCCATCCGCGCCTCGATCGGCGCGCGCGGATTATCCGCCGCCGCGATGGTCTCCAGCCCGGCCGCATCCTGCAGCCGGCGATAGCGGTCCGAGAACCCCGCCTCGCCCGTCGCGGCCCAGGCCTCGTCGATCAGCGCCGGATAGGCCGCCCGCTTGGGCGCATCTGCATTGTGGTCGCCCGTCTCCAGCCCGGCCGCCGGCGACGACAGCGCCAGCCCCTTGGGCCGGCTCAGCGTCACCAGATCGCCCGCCGCCTCGATTTTCAGGTCGTCAGCCGCCGTCTCGACCGCAAGGCCCTGCGCCGTCGGGATCAGGCTCAGATCGACCGTGCGCCGTCCGCCGGCGTAACCCTTGCCGGGAGCCAGGGCCGTCACCGCCGCGAACCGGTCCCCAACCAGCGGATCGGTCAGCCAGACCGCCTTGGTCGCCCCGGCCATCTGCGCCACCAACACGGGCGCGCCGTCTTCGGACCGGCCGACCTCGACCCCGCCTGCCGCACCGTCGGCGCCGCCCAGGGTCACGGTCCAGGTCCCGCCCTGCCCCTGCGCCGAGACGCCCAGCCCCTCGGGTTCGGCGATCCTCAGAGCCGTATAGCCCGGCCCGGCCGCCCACTGGGCGTTCTTGGCCGACCCCAGCGCCTTGGCGCCGCTCATATCCATGCGGGCGGCGGTGTCGAACACGACCCATACGGCATCGCCCCGGCGGAAGACGGCCGCCCCCACCGGCGCGCCCCAGTCGAAGGTCAGGACGGTCTTGCCGCCGGCCGTCTCGGCCCGCACCGGCACCACGGCCTTGGTCGTCTGCGGCGCGGCGGCGTCCCCGCCCTCCGGCGCCTTGCCGGGCGCATAGAGGTTCAGCCAAACCGCCCCGTCCGCCACGCCCGAGCGCGCATCCGCGCCCTGTTCCAGCGTCAGGATCAGGTCCGTGCCGCCCGCGCCACGGCTCGGCCGCGTCTCGACCGACTTCACCCCCGCCGGCGGATCGACCTTCAATCGCGAGACGTCGGGCGCGGCGGTGGTCCCCAGCCGAACGACGACCTTGTCGCCCTCGCGGCTGACGCGCGAGCGCACCCCGATGACGCCGCCGAACTCGACCCGCGTGAACTCGGCGTTGGCGCCGATATTGATCGACAGCGGATCGCGCGACCGGCCGACTTCCTGGGCCAGCGGCGCCATCGGCGCAAACACGACGGCGCCGGCCGTGGCGGCGGCCACGGTCGTCTTCAGGATGCGCTTTGTCGGCGAGGCCCCGGACATATCTCCCGACCCATGCCGCACAAGGCCTTTAATCGCGGTTAACCGCCGTTCACCGTGATGATGGATGGCGTTAGGACAACCGGTCCACGCGACAGCGCCGTTTTAAGCGCCCATAGTCGTCCCATGACCGATTATCCGCGCCTCAGCACCCTGAAGACCGGCCTGGCCTGTCGCTGCCCCCGCTGCGGCAAAGGTCCGCTGTTCAAGGGCTACCTGACGCTTCAGACGGAATGTCCCGCGTGCGGGCTCAGCTACGCCTTCGCCGATCCGGCGGACGGCCCGGCCTTCTTCGTCATGACGGCCGTCGGGGTGGTGGGCATGATCCTGCTGATGGTGTTCGACTTCACCGTCCACCCGCCGATCTGGGTGCACCTGGTCGTGACCCTGCCGATCCTGGTCGCCCTATGCCTGGGCTGCCTGCGCCCCTTCAAGGCCTGGCTGGTCGCCGAACAATACGTTCACAAGGCCGCCCCGCCCGAGTTCTCCTCGAACGGCAAGCACGGGCCTTTCTAGGGATGGATCCTCAAAGGCCTTCGGGATGGGCGGACAGCCAGTTCTTGTGCGCCGTTTTCAGTTGAGCCACCTGCGACGGCTGAGAAAGGAAGAGGTCGACGCCTCCGTCATAGGGCGCAAAGATGGAGCCGTCGGCTTGCGCCATCCAGAGCGTCGGTCCAGCCTCATCGTCGGCGATCTTTTTCAGGAGATCATCGAACCTGCCATTGGACCACCGCGTCGGACCTGCGTGAACGCGCCAGCGGTACAATTCGCCGTCATCCGCGTCCACGAGTTCAAAGGCGAGTTGAAGATCGAAGGCTCGGGTCGCCGCGAACGGGTCGTGCACGTCGGCTATGTCAGTCGTGCCGGGCGCGCTCACCCAATGCGTCTGGACCAGCCAACACGGGCCATGTCCCAAAACGGCTGCGGCCAGAGCGTTCTGCCGGTGCAGGAGCGTGCGCCAGTCATCATCGCTGTCGGCATAGCGTTTGGATTGCGGCAGCGAGTGAAATCGAACCCAGTTCGCCGCACCGCCTTGTCTGAGCCGATAGCCGATGGGCCAATGATCGCCGTGAAACTGCGACCAGCTGTGTTCAAATCCGCTCATCGCCACAACCTAGCCGACTGTGATTGCGCGACGCCAGCAGGATATTTTTAGGGTTCGATCACCGTCAGCTCGGGCCAGCGCGCCCGCGCGCTGTCGACGGCCTTGGCCCAGCCCTTGGCAACCGGCCGGTTCGGATTGGGCCGGATCGTCATCGCGAACACGTCGTCCAGCCCGAACGGCGCGGCGACGCTGAGGCTGTCGTCCGCCTCCAGCCGCACTCCGACCGCAAAGGTCGGCGCCACGAACCGCTCCAGCGCCTCATCCGTCGAATGCAACGGCGCATAGGGTTCGCCGAATCGGTTCTGGAACCACAGATGCACCCGCGCCTGGTTGCGGACCTCGACCTGGCTGCGGAACGGTTCGTCGAAGGCGGCGGCGACGCGTTTGATCACAACGTCCTCGGCCTCGTAGGACAGGTCCGACCCGTCGAAATAGGCCAGGTCGTAGTCCTTGACCCCATAGCCCGCCGGCCGCCCCGTCCTGGCGTTCCACACGGCCTGATAGACCGCCCCCGACACCAGCCGCCAGTCGGGCAGGTCCAGCGCCCGGACGGTCGTCAGCACATGCATCAACCCAGCGTCGGCGCGCACGATGGCGGCCAGTTCCGTCTCCAGCTCGCTCATCCCCGCACCGGCCAGCCGTGGTCCAGCGGCCCGTGTCCGCCGCCCAGGCCCGGCGCCCGGCGGATCGCCTCGCCGACATAGGCCCAGGCTTCGGCCACCGCGACCTCCAGCGGCCGCCCCATCGCCAGCCCGGCTGCACAGGCGCTGGCCAGGGTGCAGCCGGTGCCGTGGGTGTGGCGGGTGTCGACCCGTTCAGCCTCCAGCACCGTCTCGCAGTCTGCGGTCATCAGCAGGTCGATCACCGTCGGCCCCGACACGTGCCCGCCCTTCATCAGCACCGCCCGCGCCCCCATGGCCAGCAGGGCCTCGCCCGCCCGCCTCTGTCCATCCAGGTCGTGAACCGCAAAGCCCGTCAGGGCCTCCGCCTCGGGCGCATTGGGCGTCAGCAGGGCCGCGCGCGGGATCATCAGGCGCTTCACCGCCTCGACCGCCGCATCGGGCAACAGGGGATGGCCGCCCTTGGCGACCATGACCGGATCGACGACCGCCGGGGCGTCCGCCTCGTCCAGCAGGGCGGCGACCGTCTCGACCACCTCGACCGAGCCCAGCATGCCGGTCTTGAACGCATCGGTCCCGATGTCCTCCAGCACCGCGCGGCCTTGCGCCGCTATCAGATCCAGCGGCAGCGGATGGACGCCGTGGACCCCCAATGTGTTCTGCACCGTGATGGCCGTGATGGCGGTGGCGGCGAACCCGCCCATCATCGTCACGGCCTTGATGTCGGCCTGAATGCCCGCGCCGCCGCCGCTGTCGGACCCCGCCAGGATCAAGACGCGTCCTTGATGAAGCGCGCTCATGCCGCCGCTCCCGAAAACAGTTTCAACCCGACGATGCCCGCCACGATCAGCAGGATGCACACGGCCCTGACCGCCGTCGCCGGCTCGCCATAGACCAGGACGCCCACCACGGCCGCGCCCACCGCCCCGATGCCGGTCCACACCGCATAGGCCGTGCCGATCGGCAGCTTCTGCGTGGCGACCCACAACAGGATCATGCTGCCCGCCAGCGCGACCAGAACCCCCAGCGAGGTCCACGGCCGGCTGACGCCCACGTTCTTGAGGCCCGAGGCCCACAGGACCTCCAGCAGACCGGCGACGACCAGCGTCGCCCACGGATTGATCGACATCACCCAGGACATGGCGACCAGATGGAACAGGCCGCGGTCCGGAGCAAGCCGCGATCAGCCGCCCAGCGGCCCCTTGAAGATGAAGAAGGCCCCAAGCGCGATGAAGGCGAAGCCGACCAGATGGTTCACCGTCAGCTTCTCGCCCAGATACAGGACCGAAAAGCCGGCGAAGACCAACAGGGTGATCACCTCCTGCATCGTCTTCAACTCGGCCGGCGAATAGACCTGAATGCCGATGCGGTTGGCCGGCACCGCCAGCCAGTATTCGAAGAAGGCGATACCCCAGCTGGCCATGACCAGCAGCCACAGCGGCTTGTGATCGAACTTCAGATGGCCGTACCAGGCGAAGGTCATGAAGACGTTCGACAGGCACAACATGACGATGGGGGCGATGTAGGCGGTCAGGGGCATGGGCAGATCAGGGCTGTTGCAGACCTGCCCTCTACACCGGCTGCGACCGTCCGTCGCGGGCCTTCAATCCGCCGCCGTCAACGCCGCCTGGACCTTCAGCGCCTGCACCGTCTCGCGCACGTCGTGGACCCGCACCATCTGCGCCCCGCGCCGCGCGCCTTCCAGCGCCAGGGCCAGCGACCCGCCCAGCCGGTCGGTTGCCGCGACGGCCGTCGCATCGATGGCCTGGATCGTGCGCTTGCGACTGGCGGCGTACAGCACCGGAAAGCCCAGATCGACCAGCGCGTCCAACCGCGCCGTCAGCGCCATATTGTGCGCCAGCGTCTTGCCGAACCCGATGCCGGGATCCAGCCAGATCCGCTCGCGCGCCAAGCCCGCCGCCATCGCCGCCTCGGCCCGGCTGCGCAGATAATCCCGCACCTCGCCGACCACGTCCACATAGCGGGGGTCAGACTGCATCGTCCGGGGCTCGCCCTTCATGTGCATCAGCACCACGTCGCAACCCAGTTCGGCCGCAACCGCTGCACTGTCGGGCGCATGGCTCAGCGCCGTCACGTCGTTCCACATCGTCGCCCCGGCCGCGACGGCGGCGCGCGCGACGGCGGGCTTCATCGTATCGATGCTGATCACCCCGCCCCACCGCGCGCGGACGCCGGCGATGACCGGCGCGACCCGGTCGATCTCCTCGGCCTCGCCCACCGGCTCGGCCCCCGGCCGGGTGCTCTCCCCGCCGATGTCCAGCACATCGGCCCCGTCCGCGACCAGCCGCATGGCCTGATCAATCGCGCCTTCAGTCGAGGCCCATCGCCCCCCGTCCGAGAAGCTGTCGGGCGTCACATTGACGATGCCCATCACCTGCGACAAGGCGGCCGTCCGCGGGGTTTGACTTTCATGGGCCATGGGACCAGCCTGTAACCGTGATCGCGCATTTCGTCAGCCAGGCTCGACGCCTTTCCCACGCGGGACGCCTCGTCGCAGGCGACTGACCCGGAACGGCCGCGCGCCCATCGCCCCGTTCCGGGCATCGATCTGAACCCCATTCCTCTTCGCCGCCGCATGACGCCACGCGCATGCGGCGTCCCATGCCGTCTGCGAGCCCGCCATGACCAAATCCACTCTGCCCGTCCGCCCCGATATTTTCCTCAGCGCCCAAGACCACGACACTCTGTCGCGCCTGGTCGGCGACATGCCCGGCGAGGGCGTGGCGGGGATGCTTCAAGAAGAGCTGGAGCGCGCCGTCATCTGCGAACCGGGCGAACTTCCCAAGGGCGCCGTGCCCCTGAACCGTTGGCTGCACTATATCGACGGCCGCGCGTCCGATCCGCGCCGCATCCAGATCGTCCTGCCCGCAGACGCCGACATCGATGCGGGCAAGGTTTCGGTCTTGTCCCACGTCGGCGCGGGCCTGATCGGCCTGGTCGAAGGCCACACCATTTCCTGGAGCGACCCCTCGGGCGCCGAGCGCAGCCTGACGCCGGTGATGATCGAGGACGCGGAAATCCTGCCCGCCTGATCCCCGGCGGCCGCTCATGAAAAACCCGCCGGGAGATCGCTCTCCCGGCGGGTTCGTCTTCAGATCAGACCTTGGTTCAGTGAACCGTCGGCACGCTGGTCGCGGCCGGCGCGGCGACCGGGACCTCGATGTCCGTGCCGTCCGACACCGGCGTCACCGGCACCGAGACCGAAGGCCCGGCGTTGGGGAAGTTGTTCTCGTCACGGTTCGGCGCGACGCCCTTCTCCAGCAGGTCCTTGATCTCCTCGCCCGACAGGGTCTCGTATTCCAGCAGGGCCTGAGACAGCTTCTCGTGATCCTCGGCCTTGGTGGTCAGGATCGTGCGCGCCTCGTCCCAGCCCGAGGTCACTAGGCGACGCACCTCTTCGTCGATGGTGCGGGCGGTCTCTTCGGAGATGTTCTGGCTGCGGGCGACCGAGTGGCCCAGGAAGACCTCTTCCTGGTTCTCGCCATAAGCCACCGTGCCCAGCTTGTCCGAGAAGCCCCAGCGGGTGACCATGGCGCGGGCCAGCTTGGTCGCCTGTTCGATGTCCGAGCTGGCGCCCGAGGTGATGTTCTCCGGCCCGAAGATCAGCTCCTCGGCGACGCGGCCGCCCGCCATGATGGCGATCCGGTCGATCATCTGCTGATACTTCATCGAATAGCGGTCGCCTTCCGGCAACTGCATAACCATGCCCAGCGCCCGGCCGCGCGGGACGATAGTCGCCTTGTGGACCGGGTCGGCCATCTTGACGTTCATGGCGACGATGGCGTGACCGGCCTCGTGATAGGCGGTCAGGCGCTTTTCTTCCTCGTTCATCGCCATGGAGCGACGTTCCGAGCCCATCAGCACCTTGTCCTTGGCGTCCTCGAAGTCGCGGTGGGTGACCATGCGACGGTCCTTGCGCGCCGCCGTCAGGGCCGCCTCGTTGACCAGGTTGGCCAGGTCGGCGCCCGAGAAGCCGGGCGTGCCGCGCGCGATCGTCTTGACGTTGACGTCGGCGGCCAGGGGCACGTCCTTCATGTGGACGCGCAGGATACGTTCGCGGCCGGAGACGTCGGGGTTGGGCACCACCACCTGGCGGTCGAAACGGCCGGGACGCAGCAGGGCCGGGTCCAGAACGTCGGGACGGTTGGTCGCGGCGATCAGGATGATGTTCTCGGATGCCTCAAAGCCGTCCATCTCGACCAGCAGCTGATTCAGCGTCTGTTCGCGCTCGTCATTGCCGCCGCCGAGACCCGCGCCGCGATGGCGACCGACGGCGTCGATCTCGTCGATGAAGATGATGCAGGGCGCGTTCTTCTTGGCCTGTTCGAACATGTCGCGAACCCGCGACGCGCCGACGCCGACGAACATCTCGACGAAGTCCGAACCCGAGATCGAGAAGAAGGGCACGCCCGCCTCGCCCGCGACCGCGCGCGCCAGCAGCGTTTTGCCGGTGCCGGGAGGGCCGACCAGCAGGGCGCCCTTGGGGATCTTGCCGCCCAGACGCTGGAACTTGCCCGGATCCTTCAGGAAGTCGACGACCTCCTGCAGCTCGTCCTTGGCCTCGTCCACGCCGGCGACGTCGTCGAAGGTCTTGCGTCCCTTGTGCTCGGTCAGCAGCTTGGCCTTGGACTTGCCGAAGCCCATGGCGCCCTTCGCCCCGCCCTGCATCTGGCGCATGAAGAAGATCCACACCCCGATCAGCAGGGCGATCGGCAGGATGCCCAGCAGCAGGCTCATCCAGATCGACTGACCGCCCGACTTGGCGTCGATCTCGACGTTGGCGGCCAGCATCTGGGCCACCAGTTGTTCGTTCGGATAGACGGTGGTGGAGGTGAAGCGTTCGCCGTTCTTCAGCACGCCGTTCACCTTGTCCAGGCGGATGGTCACCTGTTTGACCTCGCCTGCGTTCACGCGCTGCACCAGCTGCGAATAGCTGATGGCCTCGGGCTTGCCGGCCGGCTGGCCCGTCACGCCGTTCATGGCGCCGCCCTGCGACAGCGCCGCATAGCCCGCCAGCAACGCCAGAATGATCACGCCGGTGATCGCCAGATTACGCAGGTTCATTGAGGTCCTCGGTCGTCCGCGACCCCGGTGGGATCGACGGTCTGGATGTGTCTGTCTGGGAAAATAGGGGCTTAATCAGCGTTACGCTATCGGGTGGCGGAAATCAGGTCGTCTTCATGCGTCGTTTCGTCCAGCGCCAGCCTGAGCCGTTCCGCGACAAGGCCGCGCCGTTCGACCCCTTCGCCTGCAAGAACCGGGGCCACAGCGTCGTCCCTGATCAACACAGGCCAAGCCCCTCGCGTCGCCGCCGGCAGCCGATTAATCTCGGCCCTGTCGGCGTCCGACAGGCTGGCCAACCGCCCCCGCGCCGGAACCACAGACCAGCCGGGATGATCGGCGCAGAAGACGAACCGGCCGTCCCACACCGCCTCGACGCCGGGCGTCAGCGCCAGCGGCGAAATGTCTCGTCTGCGCAGCTCGCCGGCCTCGCGCATCAGCCGCACCGCCAGCCCGACAGCCTCGATCCGCGTCCCGCACAGGGTCGCCGCGAAATCCTCACCCGCCTTCAGCCGCGCCATCAGGGCGCCCAGCCGCGCACCCCGAGGCGGCGTCGATCCGCCGCCGACGCAGACCAGGGCGGCCGCCAGCGCCCGCGCGCCCACGTCGCGGTCCACACGCGCCATGGCCTCTCCCTCTATCATCGGCCGCCCGCCGGTTTTCGCCGGCGCCTGATCGTCCGGTTGCGGCGCCGCGCCCGCGAGAACCTGCCGCGCCCGGCTGCGGCCGAACCGAGGATCGGCGTTGGCGGGGTCCTCGATCCAATCGGCCCCCTGCGCCGCCAGCCAGTCGCGCAACCCCGCCCGCCGCTCGCCCAGCAGCGGCCGCAACAGCATCAGGCCTCGACCCTCGGGCCAGGCCGGCGACGGCGACCATTCGCGCACCCGCCCCAGGGTCGAACCTTCGCTCCGCATCAGATCGGCCTCGGCGATGTCGTCGGCCGTGTGGGCGAACAGGACGACCGAGGCCCCCGCCTCGCGCGCCGCATCGGCGATCAGCCCATGCCGCGCCGCCCGCGCCGCCGCCGTCAGCCCGGTCGCGGGCTTGTCCCCGTCCCAGCTCAACCCGCGCCAGTCGGCCCCGGCGTTCCGCGCCGCCCGGCCCGCGAAATCGGTCCAGCGGCCGCTGTCCGCATTCAGCCGATGATCGACGGTCAGGGCCAGCACCGAACGCCCGCGCGTCCGCGCCCAGTGCGTCGTCAGCCGCAACAGGGCGATGGAATCCCCGCCCCCCGACAGGGCCAGCGCCAGCGGCCGCCCTGTATCGCGCGTCAGTCGCGCATCCAGCCGCGCGAACGCTCGCGCTCTGAGGTCCGGGTCAGACGTCAGGCGCAGGAACCCGTCGTCTTCAACTGGGCCGCCCGCGCCTTTTGCGGGTCAGAAGCGGCGGGCGCATAGCGGCGCGTGAACTCAGCCAGGGCCGCGCACCCTTGCGGCTTCCTCTGCGTCGCGAACAGGGCGTCGGCCAGTTTCAGCGTCGTATCCGCCGCCCAGCCGATGCGCGGCCAGTCCTTCAGCGCGGCGGCGTAATAGGGCACCGCCCCAGCCTTGTCGTTCGCCGCCACCCGCAGGTCGCCCAGGCGCGAGTTGGCCTCACGCGACTGCGGCGTATCGGGCCAGGCCGCGATCACCGTTTCCAGCGCCCGCTCGCCGCGCGGCTTGTCGGTCGACAGCAGGGCCACCGCCGCCGCAAGATCCCGCGTCGCATCGCCGGTCGGCGAGGTCGCCTCGATCGGCGCATTCAGTTCGGCCTGGGTCTCCAGCTTCTGCAACCGGCCCTCGGCGTCCGCCAGACGCGTCCTCAGCGTCTCGTTCTCGCGGGTGGCCTCGTCCAGCTGGAAGGTCAGACGCTCGTTGTCGCCGTTGATCCGGCGCACCGTGGCCTCCAGGTCGCCCAGGCGTCGGTCCATCAGGGCGAACTGCCCCTGCAGCGTCACCACATCGGGGTCCGGCTCGACCAGCACGGGCTGGCCGGCGGCGTTTCTCTGGGTCAGGGCGCGCTCAAGCCGCCGCACATTGCGGTCCAGCTGGTCCAGGCGGCGGTTATCCCACTGGGTCCGCTCCATGATGTTGGGCTGGGCCTGCTGGGCGACCGCGCCACCTCCGATCAGGACAACCCCAAGGGCGGCGGCGGCGAGGAGATGAACGCGAGAGATCGAGAGCTTGGTCATGCGTCTAGCTTTCACCGATTTGGGGCCGCCGCAAGGCCGAGCTAGTGGCCGAGACCCAGATAGACGATGGCCGTGACGAACAGGCCGACCACGATGTTGCAGAACACCAACAGCGCGATCGTCCGCCACAGCGCCGAGAACCAGGACAGCGAATAGGCGCCCTTCATCTGGGCGAACACATGCACGGGCACCGCGAGCACGCCCAATGTAATGACGATGCCGCCCAGCCACCCGGCGATCGTCGCCGACACCACCATCAGCATCAGCAGCATGGCCATGAAGGTCAGCGAATACAGAACGAACACCCCGTGGTCGTACAGGGTGAAGCCGCGCTTCCACAGGAACAGCAGGGCCACGAACGGGATGGACAAGGGCACCAGCAGGAAGGCGAACTTGTACATCGTCTGCTGCAACTTATAGACCGCCAGGTCCGGGTTCTGCAGCTTCTTCAGCACCGTGGCGACGACGCCGTGCCCCTCCTTCTCGGCGTCCTTGCCCATGACCTTGATCTTGGTCTCGCCGGCTTCTTCGGTCGCCATGTCCTTGATGCTGGCCTGCCAGCTGCCGGGCTTCAGACCGTCGGCGCGGCCGTCGCGCTGTTCGACCTCCAGCCGGGCCAGGGCCGCGCGGCGGTCGTCGACCAGCTTCTGTCCGGCGTTGATCGCCATCTGCATCGTCGGGTCCGGCTGGGCGCCGCTTTCCGCCCGCATCTGGACCAGGGCCTTTTCGGCCTCGGCTAGACCCACGCGCTGGGACGCGATCCGTTCGGCCAGGCCCCCACCGCCGGCCTTTGACTCGGGATGCGGCATGAAGCTGAGCGCGAAGAACATCACGAACAGGGTGAACAGGAAGATCGCCAGGGGCGAGACATAGCGCGTGCGTTTGCCCTCGACCCATTCGCGCGTCAGCTTTCCGGGATTCGCCCACAGCAGCGGCAGGGTGCGCCAGATGCGGGCGTCGAAATGCATGACCCCGTGCAGCAGCTCTTCGCCCAGATGCAGCAGGCTGCGATGGACATGGGTCGGCTGACCGCAGTTTGCGCAGAAGTTGCCGCTCGTTTCGGCCCCGCAGTCGGAACAGGCGCCGTGGGCGTGGTCCTCGCCGGCCTTGCCCGTCGGCTTTTCGATCGCGCCTGCGACCAGTCCGCTCGTGACGACGGCGCCCGCCCCTTCGATATCCATTCGCTGATCCCCCGATCCCTGTGGCGACGTATCTGCCGCCCGTCCGGCGTCAGGACAAGCGCGGAAATGAAAAGAGGCGCCGACCCTGCGGCCGGCGCCTCCTTCAGATCAGCCGATCAGCCGGTCGTCAGCGCGGCGCGCCCGAGACGATGGCGGTGTGGGCATTGCGGTTGCGGGCGAAGGCGTCCTCGTTCGAACCTTCCGCGATCGGCCGTTCCTTGCCGAAGCTGATGGTGTCGATCCGGCCGGCCGGAATGCCCCGGTTGATCAAATAAGTGCGCACCGATTCCGCACGGCGGGCGCCCAGCGCCAGATTGTATTCGCGCGTGCCGCGTTCGTCGGCGTTGCCTTCGATGCGGACCGTCACGGACGGATAGCGCTGCAGCCACTGAGCCTGGGCGTCCAGGCGCGGCATGGCCTCGGGACGGACCTCATAGGAGTCCAGGTCGAAATAGATGCGGTCGCCAACGTTGACGACGAAATCCTGTTCGGTGCCCGGCGCGGCCGAACCCATGTTTCCGCCGGTCACCGGACCGGTCGGCGCGGTCGGATAGGCCGGACCCGTCGGTTGCGTCGTGCCGTCGTTCGGACCGGGCACGCCGGTCTCGACCGGGGGCTTTCTGGTGCAGGCGGCCATGGCGGAGACGGCGCAGCCGACCATCGCCAGTTTGAGAATGCGGGAAGTCTTCATGGGATCGTCTCCTGACGTATCGTTTCTGGCAAGGGGCGGGCCTCAAGCTTGGCTTTACTGTCTGCCTCGGTCGATTTTTCGACGCTAGAGGCGATAACGCACAGTTGAGCTTTATGGCTCCGACGGTGTCGGTGCGGCGTTTAGGCCGGGCAGCTGTCGGCGCCCTGGTTCACGCCCAGATTGCTCGGGCCGCGGTCCAGCAGCGGCGACCAGGCCGGGTCGGTCCCGCGTCCGTTATAGCCCGCCTGCGACACCACGCGCCCCGACAGGTCTACGGTCCACAGACGCGTGTCGCCGCCCGGCGTCTGGCGCGCGAACATCACGTAGCGGCCATTCGGCGCCCAGTTCGGCCCCTCCTCGAAATAGCTCGAGGACAGGATGCGCTCGCCGGAGCCGTCGGCGTTCATCACCCCGGTCGAGAACCGGCCGCCGCCCTGTTTGGTGAAGGCGATCAGATTGCCGGTCGGGCTCCAGGACGGGGCCGTATAGATGCCGCCGCCGCGCGAAATCGGCCGCTGGCCCGATCCGTCCGACCGCATGACATACAGCCGCGCCGACCCCGAACGGTCCGAGGTGAAGACGATCTGGCTGCCGTCCGGGCTGAACGACGGCGAGGTGTCGATGCCGGGGTCGCTGGTCAGGCGCGTGATCTGGCGGCTGCGCAGATCCATCACATAGACGTCGGTGTTGCCGCCCCGGATGATCGAAAACGCAATCTTGTTGCCGTCGTTGGAGAAGCGCGGCGCCAGCACCTGACCGTCGAACTCGCCCAGGCTCTCGCGCCGGCCGGTCGTCAGATTATAGAGGTAGATGCGGCTGTAATCCTTGCCCAATGCCACATAGGTGATCTCGTCCGGCTGCGACAGCGAGAAGCGCGGCGACATGATCACCTCGTCGCCTTGCGTCAGATAGGTCGGGTTGAACCCGTCCTGATCGGCGATGGTCAGGCGGTTGATCCGGTTCAGCTGCGTGCCCTCCTCGGACACGAAGATCACGCGGCTATCGAAGAAGCCGGCCTCGCCGGTCATGCGCTGATAGATGACATCGGAAATCTTGTGCGCGATCCGGCGCCATTGCTCTTGGGTCGCGGTGAACTGATAGCTGACCAGCTGGCACTGGCGGTAGGGATCATACAGCCGGAAGCCCACGTCCAGCCGCCCGTCGCCGCGCGTCGTCACCCCGCCGTACAGCACCGCCTGCGCCCCGATCTGGGTCCACTGAGGGAAGTTCGGCGCATTGGCCAGGGTCAGGCCGGTCTCGATGAAGCTGGACGGGTTCAGCGGCTCAAAGAAGCCCGACCGCTTCAGATTGGCGCTGACCACGTTAGAGATATCCGACCCGTGCGTCCCGGCGAACGGCACGACCGCGATCTGAAGGGGACGCAGCACGCCCTGATCGATCTCGACCTCCACCGGCTGGTTCTGCTGAGGCGTCTGCGCCGCCGTCGTCAGGGGCGCCGCCATCGCGACAGCCGCCACGGAGGCCAGAAGAAGGTTCAGACGCATCAGATGCTCCCATAAGTCTCGAAGGATCGCCGCCCCTTATCGCCGGGCCGTTCGACTTTCGCCAGCTTCACGGGGAATAGGGCGACATTCGGGACGGGAGCGATCATTGATGCGTGATGCGTGATGCATTATCTTACAGCCATGCGCACTACACTCGCCATCGACGACGACGTGCTGAACGCCGCACGGGCCATCGCGGTTCAGACCCGAACCTCTGTGGGCGAAGTCATTTCCGATCTTGCGCGCCGCTCGATCACACAGGCCAAGCCGGACACGTCGCCCGAGTTCCGCAACGGCATTCGTCTCCTACCGCACCGCAAGGGCGCTGTGGTGACGACCGAACAGATCAACGCTCTGCGCGATGAGCTGCCTTGATCGCGCTTTTGGACGTCAGCGTCCTGATCGCATTGATCGATCCAGCCCATACCGAGCATCTCACCGCCCACGCCTGGTTCGCAAATGAGCATCAGGCTGGTTGGGCGACCTGCCCGCTGACCGAAAACGGCGTGCTTCGAATCCTCAGCAATCCGAAATATCCAAACTCGCCGGGCGCGCCTGCGCAGGTGTTGCCCGCGCTTCATTCCTTGCTGAGCCAACCCGGCCATGTGTTCTGGCCCGACGACATCAGTCTGCTGAGCGACCGTTTGATCGCGCAGGATCGCCTGCTCACCTCGGGCCAGTTGACGGATACCTATCTGCTGGCCTTAGCCGTCTCGAACGGCGGGCGGCTGGCCACGTTCGACCGACGCCTGGCGCCCGACGCGGTGAAGGGCGGCAAGGCTGCCCTACATCTCATAACGGCCTGACGCTCAGCGATTGCGGCACGCCCTTTCGGTGTTGAAGGTCGGGCGATAGACCCCGCCGGGGAAGCCCTGCGGCACGTCGAAGGGCGCGGTCTGGCGCAGGGCGCGCAGGGCGCCGTCGGCGGCGGCGCGGTAGACGTTCGACGACTGGGCGTTGATCAGGCTGGGCCCGCGCGTGATCCGCCCGTCGGCCGACAGGGTCAGCTCGACCTGGATGCGCAGCTGGTCCGCGCCGGGGATGTCGCAGGGCAGGATCCAGTTCGGATAGACCTGATTAAAGATGGCCGTGATCTGCGGGCCCGTGGCTTGGGACGCCGCGCCCGCCCCCTGCTGCCCCGTCGCCGGGCGGCCGCGATTGTTGGTCGGGCGCGTCGGTCCCGCCAGGGCGTCCAAATCCAGGCTCGGCTCGGTGCGCTGGGGCGGCGGGCGGGCGGGCGCGGGCGTCGCCGGGCGCGGGGTCGGCTGGGCCTTGGTCGGCGGCGCCGGCGTCGGCGGCTGGGGTCGAGGCGTCGGACGCGGCGGCGTCGGGGTCGGCGTGGGTCTCGGCGTCGGCGTGGGCGTCGGGGCCGGGCGCGGCGGCGTGGGCCGAGGCGGCGTCGGGGTCGGGCGCGGCTGGGGTTGCGGCGGCGTCGGCTCGGGCGTCGGCGGCACGGGATCGGGCTGCTGCACCGGGGCGGTCGCGGCGTCGTCGGGCGAGGGTTCGGGCTGCGGATTGTCCGCCGGCGCCGCCTGGATCACCTCTTCCGACACGATGGTCACCGGCACCGAGGCCACCAGCGGCGTCTCGTCCTCGTCCATCTTGGGCGACACCATCAAGAAGGCGAGCGCGACTGCCCCGGCGTGCAGGGCGAGCGATCCGAGGATGGCGGGGCTCGGCCGACGCAAAGGATTCAGGCCTCCGGCGCCGTGTCGGTGATCAGGTTCAGCTTGGTGAAGCCCGAGGCGCTCAACCGCGCCATCACCCGCGCCACCGCCTGATAGGGCGCGCGCCCGTCGGCCCGCACGAACACCGGCCGCTCGGCCGCCTTGTCGGCGCCGCCCGCCTCGGTCAACAGGCGCGTGGACAGGGCTTCGAACGCCGTCTCGCTGTCGCCGACGAAGATCGCACCCTGCTGGTCGATGCTGACCGACAGGGGTTCGGACTTGATCTCGACCGCGCTGGCTTCGGTCTTGGGGAGTTCGACCGGCACGCCCACCGTGAGCAGAGGTGCCGAGATCATGAAGATGATCAGCAGCACCAGCATCACGTCCACCAGGGGCGTGACGTTGATCTCGGTCAGAGGCCCTTTACGCCCCCTGCGCCCGCGACGCCCGCCGCCACTCGCACCACCGCCCAGGGCCATGGTTCAGGCACCCCGCTTCAGGCTGAGGTCGCTGGACGGCGGGGGCGGAGGCGGCGGGGCCGACGGGCTGCCCAGGCGGCGCGCCACGGCGGCCTGCAGGTCGTCGGCGAAGGCCTCTAGGCGCCCCGTGAACTTGCCCGCGTCGATCGAGAACTTGTTGTAGGCGATATAGGCCGGGATGGCCGCCGCCAGGCCGATGGCCGTGGCGAACAAGGCTTCCGCGATCGCCGGCGCCACCGTGGTCAGATTGGTGTTGCCCGCCGCCGCGATCCGCCCGAACGCATTCATGATGCCCCACACGGTGCCGAACAGGCCGATGAAGGGCGAGGCCGTGGCCACCACCGACAGCACGCCCAGGCCGTTCTCGATCCGCTGCCCCTCGCGCGAGATCAGGCTGTTCATCGCCTTGTCGATCCGCACCAACAGCAGATCGCCCTGATGCTCGTTCAACGCCCCGCGCTGACGCGCCTCGCGCCAGTCCGACAGTGCGATCACCAGCATGCGCGGCAGGGCGTGGTCCGGCTCGGGTCCGGCCTGGGACGCCACCTCTTCCAGCGATCGGCCGGACTGAACCGACTTTTCGAACTCATCGGCGCGCTTGTTCAACGCCGTGAACCGAACCGCCTTGTCGATGATGATCGTCCACGACCAGATCGAGGCCGCCGCCAGCCCGATCATCACGCTCTTGACCACCCAGTCGGCGGTCATGAACAGCTCGACCGGGTTCATCATCGCGGCGTCGACAGGCGTGGTCATTCAGGCGCTCCGGGCGGAATCGGGATCGTCACGTCCCCTCTTCGACCGAGCGGACGTGACCATTGTGTGGCGTCCGGCCCGTTTAGCCCCGACCCGTCCGCCCGTCATCTGACAGGCGCGTCATAAGGGTTAACGGCGGGTTACCCCGTTCAAGAGACAGCGTTACAGGATCACCGAAATCGCATTGCCGAAGTTGTGCAGCAGGATCGGCAGCAGCAGGCTTCCGGTCCGCAGACGAAGCCACACCGCGATGAAAGACGGCAGGGCGGTCAGCGCCATCGTCATCGGATCGAATGAGAAGGCGCCGTGTGAAAACCCGAACGCATGCGCCATGCCAAACAGCAGGCAGGACAGGACGGCGCCCCAGCTCCAGTCGACGCCAAGAAAGCGCTTCGTGCCGGTGAAGGCCTGGCAGAGAGCGAAGAGCAGAATCCCACGGTAGAACGGCTCTTCTTCCAGACCCGGCAAGGTCAGTTGAAAGGCGATGTCCTCGCCCGTCGTCGTCCCACCCGGAAAGGCCAGGGCGATCACCACGAAGAAGGCGCAATAGAGCACCGCGACCGGCAGGGCGGACTTCAGACCGCCGGGCGTCTGAAGCAGCGTGAAACCGCTGCGACGCCATCCGAAAGCCGGCGAGGCCGCGATGGCCAGTGTGGCGGCCAGAGCCAGCAGCTTGCCCTGCCAGTTCCACGAACCGCCGATCACATCCGGCAGCAATCCATATACGCCCGTCAGCAGAGCATCGTTGATCGCCACCAGCAGGGCCGCCGCCATCAGCCATCGCCATGAAAAGCGTCGACGGTCCATCACCCCGACGCAAGCTCCGACCACGAGGAGAAGCGCCAGAACACCTCCCAAGCCAATCAATCCGTTCATCCGCATCTCCTCAACCTGTTGATGGCGGAGGTGCTATTTCTGAATGGATCGAGGCGTCTCCTCAGAACTCGGCTTTTCGCTCCTCAGAACCTGTCATTGCAGATTCCGAAGCAGGCGCGGCCTGCCTGGCGGCAGCTCGATACTGGCTGGGCGCACAGCCTTCGATCGCTCGGAACGTGCGATTGAAGCTGGGCAATGAAGCGAACCCGCTGTCCAATGCGATGGCGATCAGCTTGTCATCAGCGCGACCTGGCTGCCCCAGCAACCGGCGCGCTTCGGCGACGCGGTAGTGGTTCAGAAAGCTGCGGAAATGATCATGTCCCAGTTCGTGGTTGATCAGGTTGCGTACGGCGCGCTCTGGCGCGTCCATGCGTGCGACGAACCCCGCAAATGTCAGTTCGGGATCCAGGAACACGCGCTCGATCTCCACCAATGTCTTCAGCCGGCGACGAAGGCCGTCATCCCGCGCTCGGCTTGATTGGATTGCGACGAGCGACACGCCTTTGTCAGCGACGCCGAAGGTCAACAGGTCCGTCCGCACGGTCACAAGCTCACACGCCAACCACAAGCCGAACGCCAGAACCGCCACATTCTGGCTCATCGAAAAGGCGAGCGGACGCCATGAGAAACCGAACAGGACATCCGCCGCCAGATCGACGAACAGCATCCCGCCCAGAAGGATCGCCACCATCAGGCGCGCGTCGTGACGTTTCTGGATCAGGTCGCCCGATCGTTCGGCCAGCAACCGCCAGACCAGATGACCGATGATCGCAAAGCCCAGCGGCACCAGCAGACGCGACCATTCGATTTGCGCCAAAGCTTCGCCGAATAAGCCGCGATCAATCCCGGCGATCAGTCCCCACACCAGACCAACGGCCAGCACGCCCCCCTTCAGCCGGAACCGGCTGTCGAAACACGACAGGCAGAACCACCATAGAAAGATGACCGTGAAGCCGCTGACCAGATTGGCGACCGCGCCGACGCCGCCATCGGGCGACAGCTCACCGAGGGGCGTATTGCCGATGACGAAACCGGAAACGCAAACCGCCATTGGCGCAAACAGAATGGCGGGCAGGCCGATCCGCCGTCGCTGGCGCAGCAGCAGCCCTGCAAGAAGAAGGATCGTCACCACCGCGCCGGCCCGGATGGCGACGTCGATCTGGGCGAGGATCATCGCGTCACGCCAGTGGACGTCGAGGCGTCAGCCTCACTCCGCGCCCGTCCGCCGCGCATTCGGATCGACCGCGACCGACACGGGTGCGCCGACGCTGATGATGACGCCCTCGTGGCCTTCCTTGGCGATGGAATAGGTGGCGGCGTCCTTCAGCAGCTGCTCCTCGCACTGGCGATCGCCCGCCCGGCCCAGTTCGGCGCAGCCGCGCTTGGCTGCATCGGTCCAGCCCAGGACCCGCCGCGTCGCCGCCTCGGCCCGTTTGATCGCCGCCTCATCCTCGGCGGCGGCCTGCGCGATCAGGGCCTGACGCGCGCCCTGCTGGTATTGCAGCTCGGCCTGGCCCGCCATCTTGCGCTCCCAGACCTTGTAATAGGGACAGCCCACCAGCCCGCCGCCGATCAGCAGCACGAACAGCAGGATCGTGACGATCACCGCGCTGGCGGACATCTTGTAGGTTTCTGCGGCCATGACGTTTTCCCCCTCGTTGGCGCGATCCTAGTCGGCGGCCCCGCCGGCCGCCAGCCACGGCGTGACCTTCTCGACCAGCCCCTTCGAGGGGCGTCGCGGCCGCCCGTCCAGATGGATGCACACCGCCGTCACTTCGGCCCGGCACAACACCTCGCCGGCCCGCTCCACGCTCTGGCGGATGATCAGCCGCACGCCCTTCACCTGCTCATAGACGGTGCGCACCACCAGGGCGTCATCGATCCGTGCCGGCTTCAAATATTTGATGTTCAGCTCGGACACCACGAAGGCCAGCGGCTCGGCCTCCTCCAGCAGATCGGCGTGCCCCACCCCGATGGCGCGCAGGAAATCGGACCGCCCTCGCTCGAAATAGCGCACATAGTTGGCGTGATAGACCAGTCCGGTGAAATCGGTGTCTTCGTAATAGACGCGCACCGGCAACAGGTGATCGCGCCCCTCGAAACGGCCGGCGGTGGGTTGGTCGGAGATTGCGGTCACTGAAACCTCGTGCGTCGTGCAGACGCCATAGCCAGTCCGATCGCGACAAGCCATCCGATCACGGGCGAAGCGCCATATCCCACCACCGGCGCCGGATAGGCGCCCAACAGATTGGCCGCCGACAGACCGATCCAGAACCCGGCCATGGCCAAACCGGCGGCGGCTCCGACGCCCCGCGCGCGCCATCCCATCCAAAGCAGCGGGGCCGACAGCACGACCAACGCCAGGCCCGCCGCCACGCCGAGGATCGGCGACACGGCCCAGACCGTCGGCACGACATCCTCGACATAGGGAACGCGCGGCAGGGCCTGCGAACGCGTCAGGCTCCAGAGCGCCAAAATCCAGGACAGGGCTGCCAGCGGCGCCAGCGTCTTCCACGACCCTCTCGCCGCCGTCAGCAGCCCGGTCGTTCCCACTGCGAAAGCCAGGCTGGCGGCCCCGTCGAAGCCGAGGCCGAACGTCAGGATTGTCAGGGCCGCGACGCCCGCCGTCCACCCATCGTCTGCATCCTGCGCCACGAGCCAGAGCAGCGGCGCGCCCAGCAGCGAGGCGGGGTGGATCAGAACCGGCCCCAGCGCCAGCCAGCGATGCGCGCCCTGCATCTCCACGCCCGTCGTCAGCATCAGGACGGCGACGACCAGGATCGCCGCCGCCGAGATCAGCCTCGGGCCCCGACCCGGCCGCGCCGTCCGCGACGCCGCCCACAGCGCCACGGCCCCGATCAGAAACGCCGCGCCCTGGACCGCGACCGACGCTGTCCCCGCCCCGGCCGCCCGGATCGCCAGCAGGCTGATCGCCGCTGTCGCCGTGATCTGTGCGATCAGGGCCAGTGCTGGCCCATTCAACCGACGACGGATCACGGCCGGCGGTTCGGCGCGGCCATGAAGCCGGGGCAGTAGCTTTGGCGCATTTCGCGAAACTCGGTCGGCAGGGGGTCGTCGCTGAACAGGATGCGATTGGGGATGGAGACGAAGCCCACCGCCGGCCCGCCCGCGGCACGTCCGACATAGCCGCACACCGATCGCCTCTGGCCGTTCTCGGCGTAGCGCAGCTCGGCGCCGCGCCCCGCCTGCGTGCGGATCTGGCGCATCACCCGCGCCTCGGCCGGCTCGGGCGACGGGGTGTGCGACGGCTGCATCAGCACCCATACGCCGACCGCGCATAGGGCGAGAACCAGCGCGGCCGCGATCATCAGCCGCTGCTGAAGCGGGCTGCGATGGCGCATCACCCTCATGCGGCGGGCGCATCCAGGGTAAAGTCCAGCGGCGTGTCGGCTGCGGGCAGGCAACTGCGATCCACCGGCTTGGACGGATCACGCAGGAAATCGCGCGCCATCTTGCGCGTGCAGGGGCTGGCGTTGATGACGCCGTGGGTCGCATTGGTCACGATCACCACCTGGCTGTTCGCATAGCCCTTGGCGGCCGCCTCGGTCAGGGGCGGCGGGCATCCGGGATCGATCTCGGCGGCGACGAACAGGGTCGGGATGTCGGTCTGGACCGGCAGGTTCTCGATCGGCAGCGCCGGCCGTTCGCCCACCACCGCGCAGACGTCGAACAGCCGCGACAGCGACGGGACCAGCACCTCGGCGACCGGATCACCGGCCGCCCCGGCCGCCAGCCGCGCCTTGGACTCGAACGGCAGTTCTTCCTTGCACAGATGGGCCATGTGCTGACCCTCGAAATAATAGGTGCGGTCCTCGGCGATCTCCGCGACCGGCGTCAGGTCGCCGGCGATGATCTTGTCCAGATCGACCGGCAGGCTGCGCACGCCCGTCGCGCTATAAGTCGTGTCCATCAAGAACGCCGACAGGTCGTCGACGGTGAAGGTGCGCCCGTCCTTGCCCGTCACCGGACCGGCCAGCCATTTGCGCGCCTCGGCCTCGAACCGCGCCTGAAGGTCCGGATGCTGCGCCGCGCAGGCCGCCTGGGCCGCGCATTTGGCCAGGATGATCTTCACCGCCGCCGACACCTGTTCGGGCGTGCCGACGGCCCAGTTGCCCTCGGGCGGCCAGGGGCTGTCCATCACGGCGGCGCGCACGATCTGGGGCTGGTGCGTGATCACCGCCGCCTCGATGCGCGGCCCGTACGATCCGCCCCACAGGTCGATCTTGGCCAGACCCAGGGCCTGAGCCATGTCCTTCACATCGTCGGCGATGGCGGCGGCGTTGTACTGGTTCAGGTCGATCCCTTGCGCATGATAGCCCTTCAGACAGGCGATCAGCCCGTCGCGGTCCTTGTCGGACGGCGGCCCCGCATCGGTCAGTTCGACGCCCGGGCAGTCCATCGACGGTTGGCTCGCCCCGCCGCCCCGCTGATCGAACAGGATCACGTCCTGATCCACCGCAAAGGCTTCCGGATTGCGGCGCAGCGCCCCCAGCATCCGCCCCGCCCCCGGCGTCAGGGCCCCGCCCGGGCCGCCGTGGAACATCACCATCGGCGGCAGCGCCTGGCCCGAGGCGTCCTTGTAGGGCGCGCTGGCCTTGAAGATGACGACGGCGATGTCGATGCGCCGGTCGCTGACCGAGCCGTCGCGCGCCTCGTCCACCGTCAGGGTCCCGCACCGCACCTCGCGCAGACCCGTCGGCCAATCACTGGGGCAGGCCTTATCGGTGAAGACGGGGGCCGCCGCCCTCGCAGGCGGCGTCAGACCAGTCAGGCCGGCCGCAAACGCCATCACGGCCAGGGTGCGCAGGATCATGGGACGACAGCTCCGGTTCGCCCCCAGCAAACCCCCGCCCGCCCCGCTTGGCAACGCCTATTGCAGTTTACGCCGCGTGCTTCTTGCGCGCCGCTTCCGTCAGCGCATCCGCCATCCGCTCGCGCCAGTCTTCCCCTTCGTCAGCAAAGGCGCGGATGGTGGCGGCGGGTAGTCTTAACTCCACCTCTCGCTCGGCGTCGAATTGGGCATACAGGTCGGGCAGCACGTCTCGTAGAGGCTGCGCCTTGGCGAAGTCCTCATCGGTCCATTCCGGATTGTCCGGATCGTCGATCTCGACATCCCCGTAATCGCTTGGATCAAGGCTGAGTTTGGGATCAGCCATAGCGTTTGCTCTCCTTGGCGTTTGCGCGCCGCAGATTGATGGCTCTCAACGTCCCGTCTCGAAAGGTGAAAGCCAGCATATGCAGTCGCCCATCCAGCATACCATAGGCTCGCCATCGTTGCTCACCGTAATCTTGGCGATCATCGGCGAGGATGTGGGCGGCGCGAAGATCGATCTCGGTCGCCCGCTCAAGCGACAGCCCGTGCTTCTCGCGATTGCTCGCATCCTTGCCTGGATCGAAGGCGACCTTCATTCAAACAGGTCGCCCGGCACGGGTCCGGCGGCGGGTTGCGCCGGCGCGCTGAGTCCCAGATGCGCATAGGCCTTGGCGCAGGCCATGCGGCCGCGCGGCGTGCGCATGATGAAGCCCTGTTGCAGCAGATAGGGTTCGATCACGTCCTCGACCGCATCGCGCGCCTCGGCGATGGCGGCCGCCAGGGTGTCCATGCCGACCGGCCCGCCGCCATAGTTCTCGATCAACGCCTTCAGGAAGCGCCGGTCCAGGCTGTCCAGCCCGGCCTCGTCCACCTCCAGCCGCGCCAGCGCCCGCGCCGCCACCAGTTTCGAGATCGTCTCGGCCCCTTCCGCCGAGGCGAAATCCCGCACCCGGCGCAGCAGGCGCCCAGCGATCCGGGGCGTGCCCCGCGCCCGCGACGCGATCTCGCGCGCGCCGGCCTCGTCGATGGCTGCGCCCATTTTGCGCGCCGTGCCGCGCACCACCGCCGTCAGTTCGTCGGGGGTGTAGAACTCCAGCCGCAGCGGGATGCCGAACCGGTCCCTGAGCGGCGTGGCCAACAGGCCCGCCCGCGTCGTCGCCCCCACCAGCGTGAACGGCGCCAGATCGATCCGCACCGAGCGCGCCGACGGCCCCTCGCCGATGATCAGGTCCAGCACATGATCCTCCATGGCCGGATACAGGATCTCCTCGACCTGGGGGCTTAAGCGATGGATCTCGTCGATGAACAGGACGTCGCGCGGCTCAAGGTTGGTCAGGATCGCCGCCAGATCGCCCGCCTTGGCCAGGATCGGCCCGGAGGTCGCCCGGAACCCCACGCCCAGCTCGCGCGACACGATCTGCGCCAGCGTCGTCTTGCCCAGTCCCGGCGGGCCGAACAGCAGCACATGGTCCAGCGCCTCGGCCCGCCCGCGCGCCGCATCGATGAAGACCTTCAGATTACCCTTGGCCTGCGACTGGCCAACGAACTCCGACAACGTCTGCGGCCGCAGCGCGCGATCGAAGGATTCGCCGGTCTCGGCCTCGGGGGAGATGACGCGGGTCATGACTGACCCGAGTGACGAGTGGCGGGTGGCGAGCGGCGAGAAGTGAGAAGTGCTCGTGAGCAAGAGGTGAGCTGCGGCGCGCCTGCGGTCTTCCGGACTCGCTCACCCCTGCGCTCACTTCCTGGCTCACTCTTCACTCGCCACTCGCCACTCGCCACTCGCCACTCCCTTCTCACCGGCCCAACTCCTGCAGCGCCGCGCGGATCACCGCCGACAGCTCCGCCTCTTCGCCCAAACGGATCAACGCCTGATCCACGGCCCGGCGCGCATTGACCTCGGCGACGCCCAGTCCAAGCAGGGCCGACACGGCCTCGCCGGTGATGGACGGAACGGGCGGTGCGATCTCGACGTGCATGCCGGGTGCGACAGGCGCAAAACTGACGTCGCCCAAGGGCTTGCCCTTCAGCTCGGTCACGATCCGCAGCGCCAGCTTCGGCCCCACGCCGTTGGCCCGCGCCACCGCCGCCTTGTCCTCGCGCGCCACCGCCGACGCCAGTTCGCCGGGCGGCAGAACGTCCAGCACCGCCAGCGCCGCCTTGGGCCCCACGCCCTGAATGGCCAGCAGGGTCGTGAACGCCCGCCGCTCATCGCGCGTCAGAAATCCATACAGGCGCGGCCCCGCATCCTCGCTCCACTGCGAATGGACGTGCACCGTCGCCTCGTCGCCCGGCGCCGGCAGTCGCCCCAGCGTCCGCGCCCCGCACGACACGACATAGCCCACGCCCGCGCAGTCGATCAGGCATTCCGCCTCGCCGACCTCGGCCAGCACGCCTCTCAACCGCCCGATCACGCGATCCTCCCCCGTGAAGCGAAGCGATACGGGGGAGGGGGACCGCGACGCCCTTGCGTCGTGGTGGAGGGGGCGACCTCAGACACGGTGCGTGGGTTCGCCCCCTCCACCGCTTCGCGGTCCCCCTCCCCCGCCATGCGGGTGAGGATCCGATGCTTCCTGAGTTGCGCATGGGTGATCGCAACCGCCAGGGCGTCCGCCGCATCCGCCTTCACATCGCCCGCGGTCGGCAGCAGCCGTTTGACCATGAAGGCGATCTGGCTCTTGTCCGCATGGCCTGCGCCCACCACCGCCTTCTTGATCAGGTTCGGCGAATATTCCGCCACCGTCAGGCCCGCCTTGGCCGGCGCCAGCATCACCGCCGCCCGCGCATGACCCAGCTTCAGCGTCGAGGACGGGTTCACATTGACGAACACCTCTTCCACCGCCGCCTCCTCGCAGCCGTGGTCGGCGCAGATCGTCCCCAGCGCCTCGAACAGATGCAGCAGCCGCTCGCTGAACGGCGCGGTCTCGGGCGGGGCCACCACCCCGTGCGCCACCCACCTCAGGCGCGCGCCGTCGGACACGACGACCCCCCAGCCGGTGCGTCGCAGACCGGGGTCCAGGCCGATGATTCTGACAGGTTCGTTCGCCATCCGTTCCCCTCATGCCGCAAAGAGGGTTATCGGGCAATGAACGGTTTCAGTCGTCGCGCGGGTCCAGGCTGTAGGCGACCACGCCCGGTATGGCGCACAGCTGTTCCGCCAGCCGCTTCAGCTGGCTTTCCTCGGCAGCCTTCAATCGCCAGGTCCGTCGAACGGTCTTTCCATCGATCAGCTCGAACCGGTCGTGTCGCGCGCCCGCGTCGATAGCTTTCAGCGCCGCCTCGATCGCCGGCTCCGGCGACGCCTCGCGCCGTTCCCAGCACACTTCGGCGTCCACCACCGTGCGCGCCGGCAAACGCCCGCTGATCAGCCTCAACCCGATCAGGATCAGCGCCGTGACCACCGTCGCCGCCGTCCCCAGCGCATAGAGCCCTGACCCGAACAGAATGCCGATCGCCGATGTGATCCACAGCGACGCCGCCGTGGTCAGCCCGTGGATCGAAAACCCGGTGCGGAAGATCACGCCTGCGCACAAGAACCCGATCCCCGTGAGCACGCCGTGCGCCATCCGCGTCGGATCTGTGACGATGTTCTCGTCGGGCAGGGCGCGAAACGCCCAATCCG